>NZ_JBITKV010000012.1:0-324288 GCF_044461365.1 Amycolatopsis sp. NPDC049868
TGGTGAGTCGGTCGCAGGGTGCGGGGCCGAATTTTGGTGGGGCTTTCAGTGGGTTGCCGGGTGTGGTGGAGAAGCTGCGGTTGAGTGTGGCGGATTTGGGGCGGTTCGGTGTGGGGGGTTCGGGTGGCGGCACCGGTGGGACTGGGGGCGGGGAGAAATCAGTCGCCGGTGAGGAAAAGTCCGGTGACCACACCGGGGACAGTACGAATACCGCCGAGCGGGATGCCGGCCACGCGCGAGGCGGCAACACCGGTACCGGGCAAAAAGCCGATGCCGAGGGCAAGACCAGCGACGGTGCCGGAACGGATAGTACGTCCCGCCCGCGGACGGTGTCCTCGGGCGAGGTTGCGGAGAACGGCACCAGCCGCGCCGCGGCCGATGATGCGGCGAATGGCACCCCGGCCGGAGAGGACTCCCGCGGTGACGCTTCCCGCGGTGACGCTTCCCGCGGTGAGGATGCCCGTGGTGACGCTTCCCGCGGTGGTGGAGTCCACAATGGAGTTTCCCGGGATGGTGCCGAGGTTTCGCCGGGTGGTGCTGGGGCGGAGTCCTCCCACACTGGCGTTTCCCGCACCACGATGGGATCAGAAGCGGGGTCGGAGCGGTTCGTCACGGTCGATACTCCACTCGGCACCGGTTTCCAGCACACTACGGCGAACGACACGTCCACGACGACAACATCAGCTGGGCATACCGGCGATACCGGATCCACCGAGGCCAGTGGTCGTGCTGGAACCACGAGTAATGCCGGGGCTGTGGCTGAGGGTGGTGTGCGGGTCGGCGGGTCCGGTCTGGTCACTACTTCGCAGGGTGAGGGGACGGCAGGTCACGGCACTGGCGGGGACAGCGCCTCAGACCAGGCGGGTTCGAACACCTCCAGGCCGAATATTTCTGCGTCGGACACGCGGTCGGATGCGGCGGGTGCTGGTGCTACGGAGCGGTCGGTGGCGGGGTCTGCCCCGGCGGCGGAGACCAGGCCGCAGACGGTCGCCACGTCGGCTGGTGCCTCGCCGGGTGAGGGAGTGGCGCGTGGCGTGGGGGAGACGCGCCCGCAGGTCACGGGCAGCGCTCCAGGGCAGTCAGGGGCGACTGACGGGTCTGGTGAGTCGGGGCAGCGGGGTGGGCCCGCGTCGACGTCTATGTCGCAGAACTCGGCGGAGCAGGTCACTGAGCGTCCGTTGTCGAGGTCTTCCGCTGGTGCGGTCGATTCCGGGGGCGCTGGTTTCGGGGATCGGCAGAAGCCGGCGACCATCGGTGGCGGGAATCAGCCGGGCCTCCCGGCGGAGGTGTCGGCGGGGCAGCAGCGGCCGGTGACCAGTGTGCAGCCGACTGCGGCGGAGCAGTTCCTCAAGCCTGCCGCGTCGGTGGGGGGTGTGTCGGATGGTGTGGGTTCTGGGAAGCCGCTGGTGGCGGGTGCGCCGTTGGATTCGCCTGGGAGGCCGGGTTCGGAGTCGTCTGCCGGGCAACAGCGACCGATGCCGGCCACGCAGTCGGTGCCGGTGGAGCGTGGGTTGACGAGTTTCCTCAAGCCGGGTCCGGTGAGTGGTCTTGCCGATGCTGTGCCGTCGGGTGGTGTCGGGTCCGGTCAGCAGGCGGTGGCCGCTGGGGTGGAACGGCCGGTCGCCACGCCTGTCTCGGAATCGTTGGCGGGTCAGCAGCGGCCGGTGCCCGACGCGCAGCCGGCAGCGGCTACGAGTGGGGCTCCGGAGGCGGTGAAACAGCCGGCTCCGGTGGCAGGAGGCAGCCCCGAGCCTGGGGCAACGACGCCTGAGCGGCAGTCCTCGCCGGATGCTGCTGCGCGGCCTGCTCCTTCGGTTGCTGACGGTTCTGGCAAGGTGCCGGAGTCGTCGGTCGTGCTGGGTGAGAGCAAGTCGGGGACGGTGCCACCCCAGCCCCAGCCGCCACAGCGGTCTGGGGTTGGTGACGTGGGTGGTCGTCTGGAGGGTGGTGGGCAGCGGCAGACGGCTGGTCTGGTGGCGGGGAAGCCGGAGGTTGTGCCGCCAGTGGCCGCGGGTGTGCCGGTGGAGTCCGTGAAGTCGTCGTTGCCGCCGGTGGGTGGTAGGCCCGAGGGAGTGTCGCCCGCGGCGCAGGAGGCTCCGGCACCGGGTGTTCCGGCGAAGTCATCGCAGGCGCAGGGGCCGGCGGTCGTTGGTGGGTCTCCGGATGGTCCGCAGCCGTCGGTTGCCCGGCCGGGGGACAAGTCGGATGGTGTGGCGCCGTCGCGGCCGTCACCGCCGCTGTTGCCGGAGTCGGTGCGTGGGTCGGAGACGCGAGTGCCTGGTGCGGGTGAGTATCGGTCGGCGGGGGCGAGGTTGCCGGTGGTGCCTGCTGTGGACGCGGGGGGTGTTCTCCCGCCGACGCCGACGCCGACGCCGACGCCGCCGTCGCGGCCTGTTGTTGTGTCGGAGAAGGACGGGGTCGAGGGGGATGGTTCGTCTCCGGTGTTGCTGTCTCCGTTGGAGGTCGGCGTGTCGGACCCGGGTTCGGTTGTGGGGTCGGGTGGCAGGCCCGGGGTAGGGGGGGCTGTGTGGGCTGGCGGGACGAGTTGGGTACGGGGTGAGGATGGCTGGTTCGTGGCGGGGGGTGAGGGTGCGGTGGCTGGGGGGCGGATTGTTGTGCCTGAGGGATCGCGGGCGGTGGTGGATGGTTCTGGTGAGCTTCAGCTGGTGGTTTTGCCTGATGGGCTTAGTCATGAGCGGGGTTTGGATGGTGCTTGGTCACGGGGGAGGGCCGACGGCGGCGAACTGATCGTCGCCAAGACCGATGGACAGCTGTCGGAGTTGCGGTTGGCGGATGGTTCGAGCGTCGAGGTGGCGCCGGAGAACGAGTTGGTGCGTGACCAGGTCACCGATGAGGTGGTCGCCTATCGGTTGGTGAGGCGTCCAGGTGGTGCGCGGCTGGCCCAGCCCCGCACGTTCCTTCCGAATTCCGACGGTAGCTGGGTCGAGACGGGCGAGCCGGTGCGGGCGGAGAGGTTCGAGGCGTGGCTGGCGGGCGCGAACAAGGCGCATGAGACGGCGCGGATGTTGTATGACACAGCCGCTCGGTCGGGGCTGGAAGTCCCGGAACGGCAACGGCTGGGGAACCTGAGCGACGAGGCGTTGAAGGACATGCTGCGGGGGAGCACCGACGATGTGGTCGCGGCGCTCTACGAGGCGGCACGGCGTCGGGATGGCGTGGCCTTGCGGTGGACGCAGATCGCGGCGTCGAACGCGTTTCAGGAAGCCAAGAACGTCAACATGGCCGCGGGTGAGGGGAAGTCGTGGCTGTTCTTGGTGGACGCGGCGCGTCAGGCGGTCCGTGAGGGTGTGGATGCGGTGCAGGTGATCACCACTCGGGCGAACCTGGCTGATCGTGAGCTCGAGCACTACGTTGATCTGCTGGGGTCGCTGGGGTTCGCGGTGCATCGGATGGATCCGGACAAGGTGCCGCCAGAGCCGGTCGCGGGACAACCCACGATCTTCATCGGGACACATCAGGACGTCGCTTTCACCTACTTGAAGCAGGGGCTGGTCCCGGGACAGCGTTCCGGGGAAAAGGCTTCCGGGCGCATCGTGGCCCTTGTCGATGAGATCGATGAGGCGTTCGTGTATGCGAATCTCAGTTTCATCATCAGTGACGGTGCGGGGGACGCGGCATCTGATGAGGTCGCGGCGGTGGTGCGGTGGGCCAGGGAGTTCCTTGTTCAGCAGCTGGAGGACGGAGGGCTGACGGCGGAGGATTTCGGCCGTATGCCAGGGCAAGTGTTGGCGGAGTCCGGTGGGCCCGCGGCGCTGACCGAGCAGGGGGCCGCCAAGGTCGCTCGGGTGCTGGGCAGGGAACTGGACGAGGCGGGGCGCCGACGGTTGGACATGGCGGCCACCGCACACTGGGAATACCGCGACAACCGTCATTACGTCAACGATCGCGGGAAGATCCTCATTCTCGACCAGACCACGCATGCGGTGCTGCAGGATCCCGAGACATCGATGGAGAGCCGCTGGAACGGCGGGTTGGCGCAGGCTCTCGAAGCGAAGCACGGCCTGAGGATTCGTCACGATACCGACACGAGCAGGAGTATCACCGCTCAGGAGCTGTATGCCCTGGATGTCTATCGCACGGTGGTGGGCGCCTCGGGGACGGCGCTGGGTAAGAACGAACATTTCGCCGAGCTCGGGTTCTCGGGGGACATCGTGGATATTCCCCGGTATTACGCGTCCCGACTGATCACTCATGATGATCATGTCAGTCCGGATCTGGACACGAAACTGGACGCGATCGCCGACGACATCCACGCGATGTGGCAGGAGGGACGTCCGCAGCTGATCCCGACGCATTGGAACGACCTGGTGGGCGATCTGTCCGAGCGGCTCACCGAGCGGGGTGTACCGCATACGGCGGTGGACGCCCGGTGGTTCCTGAACCAGGGTCTCGACCACGAGGCGGCGTTCAAGGACGTGCTCGCGCGGGCCGGGAACGAAAACCGCGTCCTGGTGATCAACATGCAAGGCAACCGAGGTGTTGACATCCAGCTCAGCGACGCGGTCAAGAAAATGGACGGGTTGCGGGTCAGGGGGACCGCGCATTCGGCCATCTCTCGCGACATCGACATCCAGCTTGCCAACCGCGCGGCCCGCAGTGGTGACCCAGGGGACGTCATCTTCTACACCTCGCCAGATGACGAACTGTTCCAGCTCTCCCGCAACGACAACGTCAAACTCGCGATCATCCGCTATGAACAAGCGCTCCCCGAGGCCATCGGGAACGCCGCCGAATCCGCGCCGCACGACACCAACCCCACCACCACACCCGAACATCAGGAACAGCTACACGCCGCCGAGGAAGCACTGCGCGATCTCGTCCGCCCCCTCCAGGACGACGCCGCAGACCGGCTCCGCCCCCACACCGGCCCCAGCACCGCCGACGCCGCCGACACCACCGTCGCCGAAGACTCCGGTCTCTCACAGAGCGAGGTGTTCGGGGTTGAGCCCGGTGTGAGGTTCCCGGCCGCGGCTGTGCCTGACTTCGATATCGAAGAGTTCGACGATGCCGTGCGGGCGGGTGCTGGACCTGTCTATCGTTATGACTCCCTGGAGCCGGGGCAGGTCTTCGATACCGGTTTCCTCCCGCCGGATACCGGCATTGCCGATGTGCCGCCGCCGGCTGAGGCGTCGGTGTTCACCATGGCGGACCCGTATTCGCACGCGCTGCCCGAGGAAGCGGGGCGGTTCCAATATGTGGTCCATGCCCCCGGTGGAATCGTCACCGCACCGGTGGGCGGCAGCGAGGCGGGGGTGCTGTTCCCCGGTGGTATCGAGGCACGGTTCATTCGTGGTGCGTATGAGATCTCCGGTGGTGATCGTGTCCGGTTCATTCCCAACCCGGGTTTCGCCCCCCACCCGGTGATCCCGTCTGCCTCGGTGCGTTTCGATGAGGGTGGTGTCCCTGTCGCCGACGATGATTCCGCTGTCACCGATATCGCCGCCCAGGTTGCTTCGATCGCGTTGTGGCGCCAGGGGCAGGGGTTGCCGCTGCCCGTCATCACCGTCACTGGTTATGAGGATGCGTCGGCCGGTTCGGCGCAGGCCGGTCGTACCGGTCAGCCGCATATCAACAGCACTACCGATGCGCTCACCGATGCCATTGACGCCGCGTTGCGTCGGCTGGCCGGGTCTGATCCGTCTGTGACTGCGAAGGATATGCCGGTCACGGCGGTTTCCACCGGGCTGCGGCCGCCGGGTTTCGCGACGTCGCCTTCCACGCTGGTGTCCCATGTTGTCACGGTTTCGGTGGATCCTAATCCTGTTCGCGGGCCGACGTTGACTTTCGCCGACCGGCGGCCGCCGTCGGCGGCGGTGCTGCCGGAGTGGCGTGGTTTGGTCGATGTGGCGAAGGCCCGGCTGGCGGTGCTGAGGGAGACGGACGGAGCCCGCTATATCGAGGTGATGAGGCAGGGGTTTGCTGTTGCGGGGGCGTCGGACGCCACCAGGCCCGGTCGTACTACTCCTGTCTGGCGTGAGCTCTACGATGATTTCGCCGAGGTCGTGGCCGCCGAGCTGCTGGATTCGTGGGATCACGCCACTGGTGACCCTGCTCCGCAGAGCCTTGACGACGCCCGTGAGTTCGCCCGTGGATGGCGGGAACGGCTGGGGATCCCGGGATCGACCGGTGGACTGCCCGGCGGCGCCCCGCACAACCGCCCACAACTCGACGACAAGCCCCACACCACCGGCGAATCCTCAAACTCCGCGCGTCCGGACGCTGAGCCCGCAGTGGACGAGACGGCTGAGTCACGAGGACCAGGGAACGGCTCCGCGGATTCCGGTCCGGAGGCGTCACTGAGTTCGGTGGTATCGGCGTTTGCGAGGTCGTGGGCGTGGCAAAACCGAGCCGCCGAGGCGTTGGCCCGGTTGGCGAAGGAGAGTCCAGAGCAGCGTAGCGAGCTGATAGCGAAGGCAATGGGCATGTTGCGGCCGCCCGGGACACCGAAGGCGGCAGCGGAGCAGGTGCCGGTCAGCGCTGAAGCCGCTCATGTTGTGGCGGCCGAGGTGTTGCTGGGTGGGCGGACGCCTCGCGCGGCCGGGAGGCTCGCGAGGACACTGCGGGACGCGTTGTGGTTGCCGGGTAGCCCTGGCGCTTCAGGGGTCATCGGGCCGCCACGGCCGGGTTCGGTCGAGGCGACCGCGGCGGCCCTGAGGGAACGGCTGGGAACGGTGCCGTCGTTGGAGACGACGGTGGCGCACGAATGGCGTGAGCTGGTCCAGTCGGCTGTGGGCCAGGTCGAGTCATTGGAGAAGGAACAGCGTACGGCGGTCCTACGGCGCGCGACAGAGATCGCGGGGGTGCCGGACCCGGGGAGGCTCGTGCCACGTGAGTGGCGGCAGCGGCGGGACGAGTTCGTGCGCGTGCTCGCCGCGGAGCTGCTGGACGAGCGTGGACAGTACACGGGCGCCGAAAGTCGGGAGAGGTTCGAGGCTGTCCAGCGGATCGCCGAAGAATGGTGGAGCAACCTACGGATGCCAGGGCACACACCGGGGTTGGGCTCGGCGCGGGAAGCCACGACGGACGAACAGGCCCGGATCGACGCACTCAAGGATGACCTGGACGAGATCGTCGGGACCCGGGCACCTCCGGCGGAAACGACCGAGGCGGACGGCACCGAAATCACCGTCGGTCATCTTCGCCGGCTCCTTGCGTCTGAACTGCGTGAAAGCCGTCTTGAGGGGCTGGTGAGGTTCAACACGACCCTCCAGCCGGTGTCGTTGACGGAGATCTTGACCAAGATCGCGCCGGACGTCCAAGGCTGGCGGAAGATCGAGGAACTCCAGCGGGATCTCGGACTGAACCCGTTGAAGTACCGGGGTGAGGGCAGGTATCTCACCGTCACGAGCCTGGACGGGAAGAAGTTCGAGCTGCGGCTCCGGACGGAGCTTGACTGGGGAAGCAAGGAGCTGAAGCCGGTCAGGCCGGGCAGGGACCTCCGGACGCTGAAGTCAAAGAACAAGAACGCACTCTCGACACACCACTACGTCGGTTTCGACAATTCCTTGGCGCCGACCATCGCGAACTCGGCCTTGCCCGGCCCGATCATCGCGGCCACTCCCCGTGTCCCGGTGTCGCCGAACCAAGAGCGGACCACCGAACTGGTGATGGAATACGGCAATTCTTACGTCGTCGGCCTTGGAAGGTCGCACGATGTGGAGGTGCCGCTACGCGTGACCGCGTCGATGGTCGACGAGGACGAGAACAGGGTGATTTCGGAGCACACCGACCCGGATGGCACTGTCACGGCGACCGGCAAGGTGAACGTGGCGGTCCCGCTCGAACTGAGGGGGGCGGCGGATCCGGCCGACGACGTGCTGGCGGTCGCGGGTGGTTTCGGCGTGCCAGACAAGATCGTCAGCGACGCCGGCATCGAGTGGTTGAGTGCCAGGCGAATCCATCGTGTCGAGGGAGCCGGGATCCCGGACCTCTATGCCCTGGCGTCCCTGGAGCTGCACAAGGGCAATGATGGTAAGGACTTCTTCGACCAGATCGTCGACCATCTGCGGGAAGAGCACGGGGGCAGGTTCGACAAGGTGTTCGCAGTCGGGGCACATGGCCGTGAGCTGCTGCGCGGGTTTTTGAGCAGGGACCGAATCCGCAAGGATTTCCACAAGATGTCGGTGCGGGTACCGCTACCGCATCCGGAGTCCGGATGGATGACCTTGGAGCCGTTGTACCCCGGCCGAGGGAAACTGCGCGCGCTGTTCGAGCGCAGGGAATCCGCGCCCCGGCTGCGGATGCGGCTGGTTCCCTTGTTCCTGCTCCGCGACGAGCCCGGTGGCTCGGCGGCGCGGCCGGTCACCGACACCGAAACGCGGCATCACGAAACGAGAGAGGAGCAGGTCGGCTCCCGTCGTCCGGGGCTGGGGGCGTTGGCCGGGTTCGGGGTGGACGTCCCCCCGGTGGCAACGGCGTTCGCCGGTGCGTCCGCCGAGGTCGGGTATGAACGCAAGCATGGAGACTCCCGAGTCGAGTTGGTCGCGCATAAGGATTCTCTCTCGGGCAAGGCCGAAACCGCCGGGGCCCAGGTCGTCTACGGGGTTCAGATTCAGCCGATGGGGTCCAAGTCGGTGTCGCTGGCGGGTGCCGTGACCGCTCATCTGTTCTCCCACTCCGCCTTGCCGGGCGGGCTGGAGGGTGCCGGTGAACAGAGTGACGCAGCGGCTTTCCGCACGGGAGAGGGCCGGGAGGTCTTCGCGCCGGCGGAGATGGAAAGCGGCAAGTTCGTGACGGGCCGGGTGACCGCGGTGAGCCAAGCGGACACGGAGTGGGCGTACAACATCGTCGTGCCGCTGCTGCGGCAGATTCCCCGGGAGCTGAAGGGATACTCACTGCGCGGGAGGACGTTCCTGCGGCAATTCGACGATCCGAAGCTGGCCGACGGGAAGAGCCTGACGCCCAAGATCCAGGACATGCTGTCCCGTGACGAAGAGTTGCGCCAGGCATTGTCACCGCGCGAGGTCATGGCACTGATGAACGTGATCCTTGGCGAGAAAGGGCTCCAGATCCCGTTGAAGCGGAAGGGGTTCGGTCATGTCGACCGCGCCACGGTGGTGTTGCGGGGAACTCAGGGACAGCTGCGGGACGGACCCCGGATCGACCTCGAGGAAATGACCCGCCCGCTGCGGACGAAGGAGACCCAGTCCACGACCTCGTATTCGGGCTCGGAGTGGTCGTGGTCGGTCGGCATGCCCCAAGGCCGCCTTTACCTGAACGCCGTGTCCCATGTGCCGACGTATCTGGTCACCGGGCCGGAGGTGTCCGGCTCGTCCGGGACGTCGTTCGGCGTTACGCGGAGTTCGGGCAGGTACATCGACCGGACGCGGGGTGATGGCCTCGACGAGGACGGGAACCTGGCTCCGCCGAGTATGGTTCAGTTCGAGTCGGAGGTGGAATTCACGCTCAACGTGCTGGCTTCGGTGAAGCAGAACGAGGGGCTGCGCCGGGTCACCTTCGGCAAGCCGGGCCGGAGCGTCCCGAAAAGCAAGGACATCACCAAGGATTTGCCATCGGGCGTGCTGCGGCGGCGAACCGCGCCGATGCGGTTCCTGGTTCCCGGGAACCTGACCACGGCCGAGGCGCCAGAGCCTTGGCCTCAGGTGCCGTCCTTCGATCCGGCTGACGCGCATGAGGTCGGCCCGGAGCCGCTGGACCTGCCGGCATCGGTGTTCGACAACGTCGAAATCGTGTCTTCGCCGGAGACCTTCAAGATCCAGGAAATGGCCAAGCGCCTGTTGACCGAGGCGTCCGGCGGTGACCCGATATTCGAGTTCGAACCGGGGAAGATCGACACCATCATCGCCCGCGACCTTTCCCCGGCTGCCCTGACCGACGACCCTGGCCTGTTCGCGCGGAGGAAGCTGGTCGAGGGGCTCAACCACAAGCGCCGGACGGAAACCCGCGTAGGCACGGTGGAGTTCGCCTTCGCGCCGGCGATCTCCCGTCTCGAAGCGACACGTGAGGAGTATCAGCAGCTCGTCGTCGAGCAGGTGGGTGCCAGTGGATACGAGACTGGGCGGAGTCGTGGGACGGGGGCGAAGCTCAAGACTGCGGTCGTCTTCGTGCCCAGCAACCAGCAGACAGTGAACGTGGCGGCGGGCGACAGCGGCGACGCGAGTACCGGCGGCGGGAACACGGCCGTCAACCCGCTGGGGTTGCTGGTGTTCAACCTCTCCCCCCTGACAGCCGGCACTAACAAAGCGGTTACGCACAAGCAGATGGGTGTCGAACGGTTCACCGACGGGGGTCTGCCCGAACCACGGCTCCTCGCGGAGGTGGCGGTCACGGTCAAGGGCATCGCGCAGGTGGACACCACGAATCCGCTGACGCTGGGGCTGACCAAACCGGTTTCGCGGCGGGCCGGTGGCGAGGTCACCCTCCCGATGAAGGTTTGGCTAAGCCGCAAGCAGCTGTACGCGATGTTGTCGCCCGAACAGCTGAGCCGGCTTCGTTCCGATCTTGATCTCTGGGAGCTCCTGTTCGGCCACGAGTTCGATCATCTGCTCAGCGAGGACGAGACGACACCGCGGTCCCGTGTCCCGTCTTCGTCGGAGCGGATGCTGCCGACGCCTTTGTCGTTGCGAGAGAACGGTTCCGCCGCGCCGTCGCTGGGGCTGAGCGGTATCACCGAGCGTATCGACCTGAACCATTTGGCCGGTGAGCTGCGCAGCCAACTGGAGACCAGCCTCGGCGCGGACGTCGCGCATCGGTTGCTGCCGGTGCCGCTGATCGAGTTCGGCAACGCCAACCACCGCAAGACCCTCGACTTCCTGACTGCGGTGAACCGATCGATCCACCATCTGCTCAACGGCCGGATGGTCGCTCCGCTCCGGCTGGAGGACCGGATCAGCGGAAAGACCTACACACTCGCCCTCACCGCCACCCGCCGGGAAGGCGGCGACCACCGCCCCGCACTGCGGGATGTGCGGTTCCGGGGGGTCGAGCACAAGACGAAGCTCCGTGCCCGTGCCCGTGTCTTGGCCGAGACCGAGCGGGTCGGTAAACGAAGCCGGACGGCTTTGACGTTCGTCGCCGCTTTCCGCGGTGCCCTCGGCGTACGTGAGGTCGACCAGACCGCCCCTGATGAGGCGCAACCGACGACCGGCCAGGGGCCGCCGATGGGGACGGTGGGCGCCGGCCAGCTGAGCCAGTTCAAGATCGGGAACCGGGAGCGGAAAAAGTCCCGGACCACCAAGTCCCTTGGCGACACGAGCGGGTATGGCGGCGTGGGCCCGGTTCTGTCCTATCTCGGGACGCTGGAAATCACCGCGAGCATCGAGCGGCACGGCACCGAGTACGCCTCGGCGACGCATACCGAAGAGGTGAATTTCGGCCAGCTTCCCCACATCTCGTTCCCACCGCCAAAACAAGGTCAGCTCGGTTTCACCGGTGAGCCGGTGCGCATCCCCGACGCGGAGCGAACCCGGGCCGGCCTGGATCACTGGCGGGCCCAGCGCGACGACGGTGTGCCGACGGCGCAGCCGCCTCCGTTCGGCACCCGCGCCGTCGAGAACTATTTCGGTGACCTGGCGCGGCTCAAGGACGTCGCAAGGGAAGCACTGGTGGATGCCGACGTCCCGATCACCCGCGAGATCGACAACGCGCTCGACTCGGTGATCACCTCTCCGATGGTCACCAACCGGCTGTCGGAGGACATCGTGTCGGCGGGCTGGAAGGTGCCGCTTCCCGGAGGGTACGTCCTGGAAGTGCACGGGAGGATGGTCGACTCCCGGTTCGCGAGCGTGGGCGACGCCGCGGTCACGGGACTGCGAAAGGAATCATACAAGTCGAATTCCGAGGTCACGACCGGTAACACCTTCGAGATGAACCGGCCGGACGCCCTGTTCGTCGCCGGCACCCAGCATCCGGCGGGGGCGGACAGCCGGTCGGAGGGCAGGGGCATCGGCCAAAGCAACCAGGTGACCTCGATCAACGAGGTCAAGGGCATCGAGGCGCCACCATCGGCGAAACTCACTCACGCCGGGACACGCGCGGACCACTCCACTACGGACCCGGCCTACCTCGGCACCGCGAAGGACGATCTTTCCCAGGTGCGGCTCCTCGATCTCGAATTCACGGTCGTGGTGGCCAAGGCGAAAGCACCGGACACGTTCCTGTCCGGCGTCCGGTTCCCGGTCACCGACGGAGCCGGGATGCGCATGCTCAACGATGTCGCCGAGGCTCTCACCGGCGATGTGCTGCCGTCCGGCCTCAAAGCGGCAGCGCGGGATCTTCACTACAGGGGCCAGGCGTGGACGAGCGCGGTACTCCAGCAGCGGGGCCGGGAGGAGGCCGTCCGCAAGGCGGAACGGGCGCAGGACGAGGAGTGGACGCGCGACGTCGGACAGCGTGCCGAGATCAACGAGCAGCTCGACGGTGCCCAGCGCAGGGTCGTCGAAGCGCGCATGCGATTCGACGAGACACAGCGGGAGCTGCTCGCTTCGGCCCAGGAGGAAGCGCGAAAGAGCAACGACGGCACAACGGCGCTCGACGCGATACGGCAGCGTCCGCGTCGCGACGCCCGTGCAGAAGCCCGTGACAATCTCGCCGAGGCCGAAGCACACCTACGGCGGCTGCGCGACAAGCTGCACAAGGTGACGATCCGGCAGCCCGACCGCCGCCTGTTCGATGCCTTGGCCGAGGCTGAGGCGGCGCTGCGGGACGCCGAAGCGCGCTCACAGGAGGCCGAAGAGCGCTGGTGGGGCGCCAAGCGCCGATACGACGAGGAGACCGAGCGGAAATACCGGCAAGATGCCGGCAACCGCCGGATGCGGGCCGAGAACGACAAGCGGTCGCTGGAGCGGATCGCCGCGGCGAAGGCCGAAGTGGATCGCCTGGTGTCCGCTGCCGGGCCTACGACTACGGAGCAGCACGCGGCGGCCGAGGCCACCCTGCGCGACCTGTACTCGGCACACGCCTGGGGAGTGACTCGCGGTCTGCGGGAGCCGAACGCGCCCGCAGCACGGCCGGCGCCTACCGCCTCGGTGTTCAAGACGCTGAAGACAGAGGTGGCTAAGGCGGCGCAAGAGGTCGAGACACTGCGTGGAAGGCACGACAGCCTGAAGGTGGAACTGGCCCGCACCGCGAACGCGGCGATGGACGGCAGCTCGCAGCGGGACCTTGTCCAGGCCAAGCTGTCGCGGCTCCTGGTGGCGCAGCATGAGCTCGCCCGGCAGCACATGGACGCGTCCGAACGGCTGGCGCGGGCGGAGGCGGGCTTGCGGCGAGTACGCGTCCGGTTCGACGACGGGACGGAGCCGGGGCAGGAAGCGCCCGTCAAGACGAGCGGGACCACACCGGGGCGGCCGGCTTTGGTGGGTGCGTCACCCGGCGCCTTGACCAGTGGCGGTCTCTCGGTCGAGGAAGCGCTCCGTCAGAAGTGGCGCGACGAGAGGGGTGTCTCGACACACCCCGGGTGCCCCCATGGAAAGGTACGCGGCTGGGACGTGTTCAGCTGCCACTGCGACCGCTGCCTGACCGCCAAGAGAAACGACAACTACCGGCGGTTCCCGGAAACACCCGATGACTTCCGCGAATTCTCTCTTACCCGAAGTGGGCGTGAGGCGGAGGGGACATATCGTCCGGAGCAGGGACGAACAGGCGGGCCGGGGCCGCATTTTCGAGGGGCGGATGGCTCTGGCCGGAACGAAGGTATCGAGCACGTGGTGTTCTGCGCTGCGGCGCAGAACGAGTTGCCGCGGCGGGAACGAAAGCGTCTCCGGGAATTCCTCGATGATTTCTGCGAACGTTTCCCGGAGCATGATGCCGCAGGCGGCCGACGACCGGTCATCGAGATTACCGGTCCTTATGCCGACCTGGTCGGCAAGATCGCGGCGGAGAAGGGCGTTGCCCACACTATCGATGAGGGAGGCGGTCGCCCCGCACACACCGACCTTCGCGTCCGGCACACCGCTGACCAGGTGTGGATCGCCGATTTCGCCGGCCGGATCATCGGTGACGTCGACAGGTGGCGCCAGTTCGGTTATCCGCCACCCACGGTGACACTGATCGGCGACTATGGCGCGCCGATAGCGCGGCACCTCGCCGCGTACGGCGACGACCAGTACCGCATCAAGACCTCCGTGTGGCCCGAGGGCAGTCAGTTCAGGACGGAGGTGCGGATCGCCTGGAACACCGAACACCCCGAAGGGGAAGCGGACGCTTCTCTTGATCTTCTGGCGGATCGGGAACCCACAATCGATGAGCAGGCCAAGATCATGGGACTGGTCGCGAACCTGAACGCGGCCATGAACCGGCCTTCGGAACTCCGGCTGCCGGTACCCGGATCGTTGACGATCCGCGGCCCCGCCGGAGCGCTCGTCGCCGGTCTCCTGCACACGCACTCGATCGACCCGAGGATCAGGATCGACTTTGGCGCCCCGCACCCTGCCGGCGTCACCACTGTCCACGTGGGCTGGAATCCCCCTGGGATCACCCACTACGTAGCGACTGCGGAGACGATCGACGGCATCGCCGACGAGATCAACGCGGTCGCGCGGGCCCGGTCGCGTGAAGGCTTCCGGCTGCACAACGTGAGCGTGCCCAACCCCGATGTCGCGGCGGCTCTGAGGGCTCGTGGTGTCCGTGACGTCTTGGCGACAGGGAACAGGAACAACGACACGAGTTTCACCGTCGACTGGGCACTCCAGGAACTGGTGTTCGGCCACGCTTCCGAACTGCCTGAGGCATACAGGGGCGAAATCGCCGATTTTCTTCGCGACCGCTACCACCCGCAAAGATGGGCTCGCGACGCGTTGGGGCAACAACCGCCGACGGTCTGGATCACCGGCCGTGGTGCCCGGGCGGTCGCCGCGGAGCTGGAGAAGAATGGGGTCACGCCCGAGGTGGCGGAAGGAGACGGCCGGGCGGATGGCGCCGACGTCTATGCCGACCTGGCGACGCCCGGAAGGCTGGACCATTCACTGACGTTCGACTTCCCCGCGCGTCCGCATGCGAGCCTTCAGGTGGTGTATCCACTGGATGACTCCGAGTTGAGTGGAGGGGACGAGGCGGCTCTCGCCGAGCTGGGCGGAGATCTCGCCCAGCTCAATGCCGACCGGTCCGTGCTGGGTGGTGATCCTCCCGGTGTGCTGGTCGTCGGTGGCAAGGCGCAGGAGGTGGCGCGCAGCCTGGTGGACGGAGCCAGGCCGGTGTCGGACCGTCTGGCGGAGACGGCTCGGCAGAGGGCTGCGGCAGCTGGGTTGGAGCCGGCCACCTCGGACGGGTATGCCGTGGTTCCTCGGACCGTGCCGGTGGGCAACCCCGGCACCGCGGTGGTTCACCTGGACTGGGGCCTGGCGTATCGCAGTCCTGACGAGGTGGTCGTCCGGCTGTCGCAAGGTGCTGACGGCACCACCGTGCCGGATGGTAACAGTACCGCCGCGCTGGTGTTGCTCGCCGTGGACGTGAACCAGGCGAGGGTGACCGGCCGGCTGAATGGCGCGTCACAGCCCTCTGTCAGGGTCCGCGGCGACCGCGACCTCGCGGGGAGGGTGATCGCCGCTCTCGGTCACCACCGGATCAACGCCCGTTACGACGCGGCGGCTCCGGCCCGCGCAGGGTTGGAGCCGGGAACTGTGGCCGTCCACATCGATCGGGCGGGACAGGGCCATGTCACCGCGTCCGCGAAGCCGAGTGCCCGGCTCTGGGATGTCCTGGACAGCGCGCCGCAGGTCGTTTCACTGGAGAGCTTCGGCGGTGACCTCAGCACCGCCCGTGAGTTCATGCGCGTGTTCTATCCGACTATTCCGGATGTCAACCCCGGCAAACTGGAGTACAGGTGCGGGCCGGCCACCGTGCAGGCCGACAACGCGATACGCGCCCACGAGACGGGGTCTGACGCAAGGTTCACCGTCGACGGGCCGGAACGATCGATCACGACCGCGGCCGTTGAACAGTCGCTGGGCGGTGGCACCTATAGGTGGATGGCCGGAGGCTACGACGAGGTCAGGGAGTTCATGACGGCCCGTCCGGGCGCGCGGGGCTCGGTCGTGATGCCAGGTGAGAGCGAGGGATTGGGGCACGCCGTCATCGTGCACCACAACCTGGGCCTGCGGCCCCGGTTCGGTGGCGGCGAGAGTGGGGCGACCACCTTCCTGGACGCCACTGTCGGGTTGCCCGCGCAACTCGAACCGGGGCCGGTGTGGTTCATGCTGCACCCTGTCTCGGATCAGTTCCTGTCTGTGCCTCAGGAGCCGCGAGGGGACGTGGGGGATAGGCGTCGTCCGGATTGGGTGGGGGTGTCTGGGGATGAGTTGGGTCGGTGGGGTGGGGAGCGGGGGGGTAAGCGGTCTGTTGTCGGGGATGACGATCCCGGGGTTGGGTCGTCCAAGCGTGCACGTCGTCAGGAGCCCGGTGAGGGTGTTGAGTCGTCGTCTGGGGCGGTTGGTGATGTGTGGGCTTCGGTGGCGGCGTGGGAGGCGGGGTTTGATGTGGATCTTCCTGGGGTGGGTGAGAATTTTGGGGGTTGGCCGGATGCTGGTGTGTCGTTGGATGAGGTGGGGTGGGGGGTTGAGGGTTGGGATGAGCAGTGGCGGTCGGGGTCAGCGGATGAAGGTGGCGGTTCTTCTGAGGGAGTTGACGGGCTGGTGGGGGGTGGTGAATCGGCTGATCCGGTGTCGAGTCGCCGCGAGCAGGTGATTTGGCAGGTGAAGCCGCCGTCGGATGGTTCGGGGTGGAGTGCTGCGCATGAGGCGGGGGTGGCCAATCTCAGTGAGTATCTTGCGCGGATCAATGCTGTTCGTGAAGAGCTGGCTCGTAGAGAGCTGAAGTTGAAGCCGGTGGATATCCGGCCGGTGGATGTGCGTGTGTTCGGTGGTGAGGCTGAGTGGCTTGCCGAGCACTTCGCTCGGCACAGGGTTGAGGTTGCGGAGGTTGCGGCGGAGGGGGCGCCTGGTGTGGCCGAGGTGCGGATCGGGCTGGATCCGGGTGCTTATCCGGTCAGGCAGAGGGTGACGGTCGACTCCCTGGCGCTGGTGGATGGTGTTCTTGTTCCTGTGACGTGGTTCACGAGCGCCCTTGTGCGGCTGGCCGCGCAGGTTCTTGAGTCCAGGGTTGTCGATCAGTTGCGTGGGCAGCCGGCTCCGGTTGTGCGTCTTGAGGGTGGTCGTGACGCGGTCGATGCAGTTATCGGTGTTCTGGCGAGTTATGGCGTCAGCGCGGACGGGATTGTCCGGCCTCGAGTTTACGGAGAGGATGGCGACAAGGCCGTCGTTTCCTGCAAGCGTACGGACAATCAGGGCTTGAAACGCGGGCCGTATCAGGATTGTGGCGGCCACAAACGCTACAGGAACCATTGTCGCTGCATCGATTGCACGGAAGGCTGGCGCCTTCATGTCAACGCGAAAAAGCTGGAAGGGGCAGGGCGCGCCATGCCCGCCCGGAGCGCTCAGGACCTCCCTGCGGAAAGCGATGTTCCGGCGGGGCAGCACGAACAGGTCGAGGCGAGACCGTCCGAGCAGCCCGGACTTGGCGAGGAGCAGGTTCGTCTGCCGGAACGCGTAACTGGGCAGGGGCTCGGTGAGGGGGTTTCTCGAGGGGGTGATCCGCTGCGGACTTCCGCGTTGTCGGATGACCACCCGGCTGAGTGGCCGCGGGGGGTGACTTGGCAGGTGAAGCAGCCGGAGGACGGTTCGGGGTGGAATTCCGCGCATGAGGCGGAGGTCGCCAATTTCAGTGAGTATCTTGCGCGGATCAATGCTGTTCGTGCGGTGCTGAAGTCCAGGCCGGTGGATGTGCGTGTGATCGGTGGTGAGGCTGAGTGGCTTGCTGAGCACTTCGCTCGACATGGGATTGAGGCCGCCGAGGTCGTGGTGGGGGGGACGTCTGGTGTGGCCGAGGTGCGGATCGGACTGGATCCAGGCGGCCATCCGGTCAGGCAGAGGATCAATGTCGGTTCCTTGGAACTCGTCGATGGTGTTCTTGTTCCTGTGACGCGGCACCTGAGCGCGTTTGTGCGGCTGGCCGCACGGGTTCTTGAGTCCAGGCTCGTCGATCAGTTGCGTGGGCAGCCGGTCCCGGTCGTCCGTCTTGAGGGGAGTCGTGACGCGGTCGATGCCGTCATCGGCGCTCTGGAGAGTCATGGCGTCGGTGCGGACGCGATTGTCCGGCCTCAAGCCTACGGTGCGAACGGGGACAAGGCCGTCGTTCTCTTCGAGCGTACGGACAACAAAAGGCTGAAACGCGGGCCGTATGAGGATTGTGGCAGCCACAAGCGCTACAGGAACGGGTGTCGTTGCGCCGATTGCACGGAAGGCTGGCGCTTTAATTTCAAGGCGAAGAACCTGGAAAGGGGGCCCGGACTTGGCGAGGAGCAGGTTCGTCTGCCGGAACGCGTAACTGGGCAGGGGCTCGGTGAGGGGGTTTCTCGAGGGGGTGATCCGCTGCGGACTTCCGCGTTGTCGGATGACCACCCGGCTGAGTGGCCGCGGGGGGTGACTTGGCAGGTGAAGCAGCCGGAGGACGGTTCGGGGTGGAATTCCGCGCATGAGGCGGAGGTCGCCAATTTCAGTGAGTATCTTGCGCGGATCAATGCTGTTCGTGCGGTGCTGAAGTCCAGGCCGGTGGATGTGCGTGTGATCGGTGGTGAGGCTGAGTGGCTTGCTGAGCACTTCGCTCGACATGGGATTGAGGCCGCCGAGGTCGTGGTGGGGGGGACGTCTGGTGTGGCCGAGGTGCGGATCGGACTGGATCCAGGCGGCCATCCGGTCAAACAGACGGTGAATGTCGATTCCTTGGATCTTGTCAATGGCATTGTCACTGCAAGGGTGCGGGCGCCCATTGCGCGGCTCGCGGCACGGATCCTTGAGTCCAGGCTCGTCGATCAGTTGCGTGGGCAGCCGGCTCCGGTCGTCCGTCTCGAGGGCAGTCGTGACGCGGTCGATGCCGTCATCGGCGTTCTAGAGGGTTATGGCGTCAGCGCCGACGCGATTGTCCGGCCTCGAGCCTACGGCGCGAACAGGAACCAGACTGTCTTCTACTTCAAGCGTACGGACAATCAGGGGTTGAAGCGCGGGCCGTATCAGAATTGTGGCGAACGTGCGCGTTACGCTCACGGCTGCCGCTGTGTCGACTGCACGGACAAAAACCGCCGTTATGTCAACGCGAGGAAGGTGGAGAGGCGCACGGCCGCGCCCGTCGCCGCGGAAGGCGATGTTTCGGCGGGGCAGGCTGGTGCGGGAGAGATTCGGATCGGGGCGACCGGGGACGAGCCGGATCGGCCAGCCGGGCAACGGACGGCTCGCGGGGATGAGGATCCCGGAGTTGGGTCGTCTAAGCGTGCACGTCGTCAGGAGCCCGGTGAGGGGAGCGCTCATCGGGAGCCGCCGGGGCAGGAGCGGCCGGTGGAGGAGTGGCCGGATCTGACCTACTTCAACGATGCGTTTCCGAGCGTTCCAGAGTGGGGAGTGCTCGGCTGGGAGGAGTTCGGAAACGCCCCGGATTGGGCGGTTCCGGAGGAGTCGGGAGTCGTATCACAGCAAGGAGTGCCCAGCGATGCTACCGGTACGTCCGCTTTCGGTGCTGCGGAGCACGATGTTCCGGTACCTCCGGGGGAGGAGTTCGGCCTCGATCTTCCTGGTGTGTCCGAGGACGTTCAGGCTTGGGCGGCTTTCGCGGGGGCTGATTCTTCGTGGGGAGCTGCGGAGAGTGGGTTAGCGGACTGGGACCCGGGGCTTGCGGAGGAATTGCCGGGCCGGTCTTGGGAGGGACTGGCGTTGGCGGAGGGGACGCAGTGGGGTGCTGCGGTCGCCGAGGGGGTTGGTGCGGATCGTTCCGGTCGGGATGAGCATGTGGAATCGACTGATTCTGCGTCTTGGCATGGTTCTGTGCAGGGGTGGGATATGTATGGCTGTGAGTGCAGTCGGTGCGAGATGGCCAAGAGTCATCACAACTGGCGGCATTACAAGAACGAGCGCAAAAATTACCGGCCTCATTGGCGTAATAGGAAAGGTGAGTCATTTCATCCGTTCTGCCCCCATGGTGAACCCGCAGCGTATAAAAATTTCGGCTGCACCTGCGACGACAGGTGCTCCGGCCTCAACAGCGAGTCGGTTCAGGCGGAGCGGCGAGCGAACCGCCATCAGCGGCGAGGGCGAAACGACACGCAGCTCTCGTTGCCTCGGGTCGTCGTCGGGGGAACGCATGCTGCTCTTGAGTTCTATCTTCCTGCGGCGCATGGTGCGTTGACTGAGGAGATCAAGTCGGCTGCTATCGGTTTTGCCTTGAGCTTCGATCACGATGGCGAGGGGGATCGTCGAGCTGAGGTCACTGGTCCCTATGCGGATCTGGTTCGGGATCTGTTGAGGGATTGGCGTGTGCCGAGCGTGATTCTTGAAGGGGAGGGGCGTCAATGTTTCACGGACGTCCGTATGGGTGTCGGACCGGGTGAGGTGGATGTTGTCGGTGGTGAGCGGAGCAGGCCACCTCGGGAATCACGGCGTGGTGGGCACCTGGCGCAACTGCCGCAAGCCTTGACATGGCGGGTGGCGCGACCGTCGACTGGTGGTCTTGAGGATGAGGTCAGAGGGTTTGCTGAAGACCTTGCGCGGGTTGAATCTGTTCGTGTGCGGGCTGGGATCGATCCGGTGGACGTGCGTGTTTTCGGTGGCGAGGCCGAGTGGCTTGCGGGGCATCTCCGCGAACATGGGTTTGAAGTTTCCGAGGTTGTGGCGGAGGGGGAGCCCGGTGTGGCCGAGGTCAGGATCGGCCTGGACCCCGGTGGCTACTCGATCAAGAAGAGCGTGCCGGTCTCACTCCTTTCTCTTGACGGCGGCGAACTCGTTCCCACTGGTCCCAGCAGGGATACGCTATTGCGGTTTGCCGCGTGGGTCCTTGAGGCCAGGGTGGTGGACCGTGTGTGGGACCAGTCGGCTCCGGTTGTCTCGGTCACGGGTGGTCGTGACAAGGTCGACATTGTCACGAGGGTTCTTGAAATTCATGATGTTCAGGCGGCAGGCATTGAGCTGCGACGCGAATACAACAACGAGCGTGCGACTATTGTCAGTGTCAAGCGGGCGAATTACAAGGGCATGCAACAGGGGCCTTATGACGACTGTGGTCAACGCGGGCGTTTCGTTCGCGGCTGCCGCTGCGACAAGTGCGCCGCCGCGGAGGCGGGTTACCAACGCGAGTACAAAAGTCGTATGCGTGGGCGTCGCGCGGTGAGGGATGCCGGTCCGGTGGAGGATGCGGCCGCTGTGGAGGTTGAGGTGGTGGGGGAGAGGGCTGTCGGGGCTGTGCAGGGTTCTGGGGTGGGGGTGTTGCCATCCTATATGGGGACGTTTGGTGAGATTTCTGATGATCGTGGAGGGCTTGGTGTTGGGGTGCGGTCGGTGTTGGATGGTTTGTCTGGTTCCGGATCGATGGTGTCGCGGGAGAGTTTTGATAGTCCTGAAGATGCTGAGGAGTTCATGGATTGGTTTTATGGGCATGCTGTGGTGAATCGCGTGTCTTATGGTTCGGGACCTGATTATTTGTTCAATTGTGCTCCGGCTGTGGTGCATTTGGCGAATACGATTCGGTCTTGGGGTGCTGGCGTGCGGGGTGTTGCGGAGGTGCCGGGGGCGGGGGAGGCGCTTCCGACGTCGGCGTTGGAGCGGGTGGCTGGTGTGGGCGCACGGTTCTTGCCGGTGGCGGGGGGTTATCGGGCGATTGAGCGGGATTTGCTGGGGCGGCCGGGTGGTTCGATGGGGTTGGTGATGACCTCGAGTGGTGATGGTCGTACTGGTCATGCGGTTTTGGCGCATCATCATCCGGGGTTGGGGGCGGTTGTTCTTCTTGATGGCAAGCGAGGGTTGCCTGCTGAGCGGGTGGATCGTGGGGTGGGTGCGCTCACTGGTGTGGTGGATGAGGCGGAGGTGTTCCCTTCGTCGGCGGTGGGTGGTCAGGTTTCGGTGTGGTTCATGCCGCTTCCGGATGTGTCGGTTGTGCCGGGTGGGATTCCTTACCCTGAGGCGACGTCTTCCGAGGCGGAAGATGTGGAGTCTTTGTCGGGGGATGGGCGTCGTCCGGATTGGGTGGGGGTGTCTGGGGATGAGTTGGATCGGTGGGGTGGGGAGCGGGGGGTTAAGCGGGCGGCTGTCGGGGATGGGGATTCGGGGGTGGGGTCGTCGAAGCGTGTGCGTCAAGAGAGTGGAGTGGGTGAGGGTGGCGGTTCTTCTGAGGGAGTTGACGGGCTGGTGGGGGGTGGTGAATCGGCTGATCCGGTGTCGAGTCGCCGCGAGCAGGTGATTTGGCAGGTGAAGCCGCCGTCGGATGGTTCGGGGTGGAGTGCTGCGCATGAGGCGGGGGTGGCCAATTTCCGTGAGTATCTTGCGCGGATCAATGCTGTTCGTGAAGAGCTGGCTCGTAGAGAGCTGAAGTTGAAGCCGGTGGATATCCGGCCGGTGGATGTGCGTGTGTTCGGTGGTGAGGCTGAGTGGCTTGCCGAGCACTTCGCTCGGCACAGGGTTGAGGTTGCGGAGGTTGCGGCGGAGGGGGCGCCTGGTGTGGCCGAGGTGCGGATCGGGCTGGATCCGGGTGCTTATCCGGTCAGGCAGAGGGTGACGGTCGACTCCCTGGCGCTGGTGGATGGTGTTCTTGTTCCTGTGACGCGGCACCTGAGCGCGTTTGTGCGGCTGGCCGCACGGGTTCTTGAGGCCGGGCTCGTCGATCGGTTGCGTGGGCAGCCGGCTCCGGTTGTGCGTCTTGAGGGTGGTCGTGAGGCGGTCGATGCGGTTATCGGTGTTCTGGGGAGTTATGGCGTCGGCGCGGACGGGATTGTCCGGCCTCAGGTTTACGGAGAGGATGGGAACAAGGCTGTCGTTTCCTGCAAGCGTACGGACAATCAGGGCTTGAAACGTGGACCGTATGAGGATTGTGGCAGCCATAAGCGCTACACGAACGGCTGCCGCTGCGTCGATTGCACGGAAGGCTGGCGCCTTCATATCAACGCGAAAAACCGGGAAAGGGGTGGGCCCCGGCAGGGGGAGGAGGTTCGCCTGCCGGAAGGCGTACCTGGGCGGGGACTCGGTGAGCTGTCGAATGACCAGCGGGGGGTGGCTTGGCTGGTGAGGCCGCCGTCGGATGGTTCGGGGTGGAGTGTCGCGCTTGAGGCGGGGGTGGCTGGTTTCAGTGAGTATCTTGCGCGGATTAATGCTGTTCGTGCGGTGCTGAAGTCCAGGCCGGTGGATGTGCGTGTGGTCGGTGGTGAGGCTGAGTGGCTTGCTGGGCATTTCGCTCGGCACGGGATTGCGGTTGCGGAGGTTGTGGCGGGGGGGATGCCTGGTGTGGCCGGGGTGCGGATCGGGCTGAATCCGGGTGGTCATCCGGTCAGGCAGACGGTGAATGTCAACTCGTTGACTCTGGTCGATGGGGTTCTTGTTCCTGTGACGCGGCACACGAGCGCGTTTGCGCGGTTGGCCGCACGGGTCCTTGAGGCCGGGCTCGTCGATCGGTTGCGTAGGCAGCCGGCTCCGGTCGTCTATCTCGAGGGTGGTCGTGACGCGGTCGATGCGGTTATCGGCGTTCTACATAGTTATGGCGTCGGCCCGGACGGGATTGTCCGGCCTCAAGTCTACGGAGAGAATGGGAACAAGGCCGTCGTTTCTTGCGAGCGTACGGACAATCAGGGACTGAAACGTGGACCGTATGAGGATTGTGGCAGCCATAAGCGCTACAGGAACGGTTGTCGTTGCGTCGATTGCACGGAAGGCTGGCACCTCAACCTCCAAGCGAAGAACCTGGAAAAGGGTGGAGCCGGGCCTGGGGAGGAGGTTCGCCTGCCGGAACGTGCATTCGGGCGGGGAATCGGTGAGCTGTCGAATGACCAGCAGGGGGTGGCTTGGCAGGTGAAGCAGCCGGAGGACGGTTCTGGGTGGAGTGCCGTGCATGAGGCGGAGGTCGCCAATTTCAGTGAGTATCTTGCGCGGATCAATGCTGTTCGTGAAGAGCTGAAGTCCGGGCCGGTGGATGTGCGTGTGTTCGGTGGTGAGGCTGAGTGGCTTGCTGAGCATTTCGCTCGGCACAGGATTGACGTTGCGGAGGTTGTAGCGGGGGAGATGCCTGGTGTGGCCGAGGTGCGGATCGGGCTGGATCCGGGTGGTCATCCGGTCAGGCAGACGGTGAATGTCGATTCTGCGGCTCTTGTCGATGGCGTTCTCACTGCAAAGGTCCGGGCGCCCCTTGCGCGGCTCGCCGCACGGATGCTTGAGTCCAGGCTTGTTGATCAGTTGCGTGGGCAGCCGGCTCCGGTTGTGCGTCTCGAGGGGAGTCGTGACGCGGTCGATGCGGTTATCGGTGTTCTGGAGAGTTATGGCGTCAGCCCGGACGGGATTGTCCGGCCCCGAATTTACGGTGCGAACGGGGACGAGACTGTCGTTCTCTTCGAGCGTACGGACAATCAGGGCTTGAAACGCGGGCCGTATCGGAATTGTGGCGAACGTGCGCGTTACGTTCACGGCTGCCGCTGCATCGACTGCACGGATAAAAACCGCCGTTATGCCAACGCGAACAAAGTGGAAAGGCGTACGGCCGCGCCCGCTCGGCAGCTCCCCGTGGATGCCGATGTTCCGGCTGGGCAGGCTGATGCGGGAGAGTTTCGGATCGGGGTGACCGGGGACGAGCCGGATCGGCCGGACGGGCAGCGGATGGCTCTCGGGGACGGGGATCCTGGGGTGGGGTCGTCGAAGCGTGTGCGTCAAGAGGCTGAGGTGGAGGGTTTTGAGTCGTCCGGCTCGGCTGGTGATATGTGGGCTTCGGTGGCGGCATGGGAGCCGGGGTTCGATGTGGATCTTTCTGGGCTGGGTGGGGATTTCGGGGCTTGGCCGGAGGCGGGTGTGTCGTTGGATGAGGTGGAGTGGGGGGTTGCGGATTGGGAGGAGCAGTGGCGGTCGGGGTTGGCGACGGATGAGGGTGGCGATTCTTCTGAGGGTGTGGCGAACCGGACGGACGTCGAGCCGGGCCTCTCCGGTCATCCGTTCGAGGATGCCGTCGACGGCACCATGAGGGTGCGGGTTCCCACAGGAAGTCTCGAGCTTCCTCCGGATGTCGTGGAACGCTTGAGCAGGTTCAGCCTGCATTACTGGGCCGAGTACATGCCGGCTCCGGTCCCGGGAATCGTGGAGGCCGCCGGCCCATACGCTGGCCTTGTGGGCGGCGATCTCGCGTCACGTGGTATCCCGGTCAGGATCAAGGAACGGCCCACCGATGGGGGTGATACTGAGCTGAGGGTCGTCTCCGGTGTCGTACCGTCTTCGGCGCCTGACTTCGCACCGATCGAGGATCCACGTCCGGCATTGGACGGCGGCGCGGCTCGTGACGACGGCCGGTCGGCCGCGGACAGGCCGGCCACACGGGGAAGTACGGGTGAGCATGCCGACGAGCGTGCCCAAGAGGGGAACGTCAGCCTCGCCCCCGCAGGCCGTGGTCGTCGCGGGCGTGAACGCCCTGCGGTGCCCAACCGCTTCGCGGACCCGGCTGAGCGGGGGCCTGAGATGCCGCGTCCTGAAGTCGTCGTTCTGCCGGCGTTCTCGCTGAGCGCTCGTCAGCTTCGTGAGCTCGCCGAGTTCGCGGACAAGTATTGGAAAGCGGCTGAGCTGTTGCTGGAAGCTGGTCTACCCCAGTTCAGGGTGCGTGCTTCCGGTGCGGAGGCCGCCTCGATCGTCGAGCACCTGGTCGGCGACCACGGGATCGACGCGGATGCGGAGCCGGATGCCGGTGCTGATACCCATCTCCACGTTGTCTGGAGTGCGTTGCGGCCGGGGCCGGAGCATGTCGCCCCTTCGGGCGGTGAACGGATTCTCCGGGTGTTCGCCAGGCGATTCGCGAAGGTCCGCGATGCTCGAGCACTGTTCGGGGAGCCACCTCCGCGTGTGTGGGTCACCGGTCCTGATGTCGAAGGTCTTCTCCTGAGGCTCGCGAGCGAGGAGGTGCCCGCGGTCGCTGGAGACGCGTCGGTGGGGCAGGCCGCTGGGATTCACGTCGACTGGCATCCCCTGGCCGAGTCACCACAGGTGACAGTGGTCGAGCCCGTGCACCCCATGTCCACCGACACTCGGTTCTCAGCGGTAGGGGAGCATTTGCGGCAGGCGGCCGCCGCGGCTGAGCGGTATCGCTCGCGGATGCCGGACATCGAGATCACCGGGCCCGAGGCCCGGTCCTTCGCCGCGGTGCTGGAGCGGGAGTACGGTGTGGTAGCCCCAGTGCGGGAAGAAGGCCAGGGCGGCGATACCCGGATGTCGGTCGATTGGGTCACCCATGAACTCACGCTGAGGATCGGTGAGAACCGGAAGCTCGCCAACAGAGCTCACATTTCCCCGCTTAATAACGTTGCCGAAATGCTGGCGAGCGTCACAGACGCACGCAGGAAGCGCGACGTCGCATCGCCCATCTTGGTGATTTCCGGCCCGGCCCACGGCGTCCGCTCGGTAGCCGAGTTCTTCAAAGATCCGGATGTCACCGTCGAGACGATCGAACGGGACGACGGTCTCGAAACCCAGGTTCATGTCGACTGGACCCCCCGGCAGAAGAAGCCGGGAGATCGCGCCCCCAATGACGATTCCGGCGAGGACGGAATGGCTATCTTGGAAGGAATGGAAAGGGGGGAATACGGTGATGCTTGTGGCAAACTTACGACTTACAAAAAAAAGAAGTGTAGATGTGAAGCTTGTACCTACGCCAACACTCAATACGAGCAGCGTCGCAAGAAGAGGCTTGTCCAGAAGAGGCGTGCAGGCCGCTCCGACGGTGAGATGGGCGCCGGTGCGGCGTTGGCGGACCCGTCGCGGTCAGGGCTTTCCGGCGGCGCCGGAGAACGGTCTGAGCAGGCCCGGATCGAGGTGGAGTACCCCTGGCTCGGACGGGTGAATCCCTCCGGCAGCAGGTTCAACTGCCTCGAATCGGTGGTGGCGACGTACAACAACCTGACGTTCGGGGAGCGGCTGGGGAGGACGTTCGAGGCTGAGCCCAGCGACGTGGCGAAACGGACAGCGTTGCTGGAACAGAAGTTCGGGGGCTGGTGCGAACGGGTCGACGGCCATGCAGGCGTGCTGGCCCGATTGCTCGCCGAGCCCGGTGCCCAGGGTTTGGTGATCATGCCGACCGACGACCAGCTCGATCTCGGGCACGCGGTGAACGTGCATCTCGGGCAGGGCACCGACGGCGGATTCAGGGTCATCGACGGGCAACGGAACAAGGAGGTGCCACGGGAGGACCTGGACCATGGCCGGGTGTGGTTCATGCCGCTTCCCGCCTTGGCGGACCCGGTGTCCCCGCACGGCGAGGTGGACGAGAGCCGAGAGGCTCACAGGCCGGCTGGGGAGCGTCCGCCGACGTGGATCGGTGCAGACCGAGACGCGTTGCGCGGGCTGTTCGGGAGCCGGGGCGAAAACGCCGATACGATGCCGCGGAATCAGGCTGGGCGGCAGGATGGCGAACCAGGGCGCTATGTCGCCACGGATGCCGGGCTGATGGTGAACCTTCCTCCTGACAGCGAAGTTCTTCCTCGTGGCGACCTGAATCGCATCAACACGTTCGCGTACAAGCTCTTGATCGAAAATCCCGGTTCCGCAGTCCTGCCGACCGTGGAGATAGCCGGAGGTCATGCGGACCTGGTCGGTCGTGCTCTGCAAGCATCCAAATTGCCCATTCCGATCAGGATCGTCGGAGAACGGCGTGACGGCAGCACTGAAGTGCGGGTTCGCCCCCGGGATGAGTCGTCCTCGCCGGGGCGGGACGAAGGTGCGGCGCTTGCGGATGCACACCGTGCCCCATTGCCTGTGTTCACGTTCGACGAGAGCGGCGTGGTGGCCGAGCAGGAGGTGCTCACGTCTCTTCTCGGCCATCTGGGGCACATCGCCCGTGGCCGTGCGCTCCTTGGTCGCTCTCCTCACACCATTCGTGTGATCGGCGACGATGCGTGGCAGCTTGTCCTGCGCTTCGGCGAGCACGGCATCCAAGCCGAGGCATGGCCGAGTGACGGCCGGCCGGGTGCCGCTGTGCGGATCGACGGGATACGTCCTCGTGACATCCCTGCGGACCTCGCCCTCACCTTCCCACCTGGTCTCGGCGATCGCGGCGCCGCTGTCGGCCTGTTGGAGTTGGCCGTGGAGGTGCATGAAGCCACGGTCATGCATTTCCTGCAGAGGACGCCAAAGCCGGTCGTCCGTATCAACGGCCGCCATGCTCCTGACGTGGCCATGGTGCTGACGCACGAGCATGGCATCACCCCCAGCGTTGTCGGTGGTGGCGATCCGCATGGTGCCAGGATCTGGGTCGAGCGGGATGTTCCGTCCGGCAGTGCGGCCCTCCCCCATCCACATCAGGTCAGTGCGATTCCGGACAGGTATTCCGGTGCGAGTTCTGAACTGCGCGAAGTTCTCGCTGCCGCGTCCGGGGTCGTTTCGCGGGAGACCTTCGGTGTGCGAAGCGATCTCGCCGACGAGTTCGCGCGCCGTTATTACGGCGGTGCGGTGTGGGTGAATCGGCCGAATTATCTGACCGGAGATCCGCGGTATCAGCAGAACTGCCCGCTGGCGCTCGTGCTGACGCACAACGTCATCGAGGCCGGGGTGACCGGCCCCGCGCCGGAGTTCGTGGCGCCGGGGACATCCGGGCCGGTCCAGACGGAGTTCGCCGAGCGGCTACTGGGCGGGTGGGGAGGTTCTTATAACCTCATGGCCGGGGGGTACCCCCAGGTCGAGGCTCTGGTACGGCAGCGGGCGCTGGCAGGTCTGGGTAGCCAGGGATCGGTGGCGACGCTGGACGCGAGTGGTTTCGGCCATGTCGTGACCGCGCACTACCACCGTGAGCTCGGTGTGGTGACCTACTTCGACGGCACCGTGGGGTTGCCCGCGGCGCTGGCGTCATGGCCGGGTCCAGTGTGGTTCATGCCCCATCGTGCCGGTCTGGTGCCGATCCCGGAGGCGTGGCCGGAGGGCGTCGCGAACGCGACTCCGGCAGGTCCCGTGAGCGGGCCGGACGGCGTGGCGAGGCGGCCTGCCCTGCTCGGCATGCATCGCGAGCGTTCCTCGTTGACACGCGTGCAGCACCTGGTGCAGCGAAGGCAGTATTCGGCCCTCGCGAAATTGCTGGGGACATCGCCTGGCCGGGCCGAGATCCTGCACACACTGCATCCGGAGATCACGGCTCGTGAGCTGCAAACCCTGGCCGGAACCGTGGACGAGCCGAATGCGGGGCGGCTGGTCGAGGTGACCTTGATGACCGGTGAAGTGCCGTGGGACATCGCCATCCAGGCGGGGCAAATCGGAGTGCCGGCGTCCACTGTGCTCGATCTCGCCCTGACCGTCGGTGTGGCACCGCAAAGCCTGGCCGTGCTGGGCGGGCACGTGCGCAGGGCTTTCGACGCGGTGGAGGAAGCCCCGGAGGGGCGGTCGAACGGCGCGACCATCGTGAGCAAGCTGCGTGAGCAGTTACGCCCGTTCGGAGTGCGTACTACGGGTGACATCGGCTTGCTCGTCGGTCTGGCGGATGGCCTGGGGTGGAGGCCGTCGGATCTGGAGCGGCTGACGTCGTTCGCCGGACGCCGGGCGGTGTCGTTGGAACTGCAGCACAGCCTGCCCGAGGGGTTTGTGGCCGAGGTGTTCAGGCGCGCGGCCGTGGCCGAGGAGGCCAAGACCGCGGGGGACGAGGCGCTGGCCGATGCGGTGGGGTTGCCCAGCGGTGTGGTGCCGCGCGAGGTGGCGGAGAGGTTGGACCTGGCGGATCCGACAGACCTGATGGGGCTGCGGGACGACTTCGCGGGGATGACCGATCGCTCCGCGCCTGGGATCGTCTCGACGCTGCGGGAGCGTCTGGTGCAGCGGGGTGTCGATCCGCAGCGGTATGTGGCGTTGAGCGCGCGGCTGGGCTTCCGGGTGACGGAACTCGGAGCCCTGCTGCCTTCGCCGCATTTCGAACGGCTGATCCACATCTTTGCTGACGACGCGTCGTTGGGGGAAGGCGTGGTGGACCGCGAGATCGCGAGGTACGCACGGAGCGTCCGCGAGGCACGTGACGAAGAGTTCATCGATCTTGAAGAGGGAGCGCGAGCTGACGAAGCCGTGCCAGGGTTCTCCGGATGGAACACCGCCGCGGTGCTCGCGACACAGCCACGCCCGAGGGGCGGCGGCAACCGAGCTCCGCCTGAATACGCCCGTGGCGGGGAGGCAGGTGACGCCGGCGAGGAGCTGCCGGGAAGCCTGTCGCTGCGCGACTATCTGCCGCCTACCGGATACTCCGACGAGGAGGCGGCGGGCTGGGCGGCGCGGCTCGAGTGCACTCCGGCGGTGATTCAGGAGCTGGCCGGGCAACCGTGGTTCTGGCCGGAACAGCTGGTGGAGCTTGTCGAGAGGCATGCTGTGCCGTCCGCCGGCTTACTGCGATTGAGCCGGCAGCTCGGCAGGATTCCGACCGAGCTGCCGGGGGTGGCGGCGGTGCTGGGACTGCTCCCGTCAGAGTTGCTGACGGTCGCCGAGACGGTCGCCGGGGACGAAGCGGTCCCCCCGCGGCAGCTGACGTGGCTGTCCGGCGCGTTCGCTCGTTTGGGGACTGAAGCCGGGACTCAGTATCACCATCTCACCGGGCACCTGCGGGCCTTCACAGGCGGTGCTTATCGCGGTGCCCCGTCATGGATGTTCTGGATGTTCAGTCGGGCCGAAGCCGACCAGCCGGAACAGGAGGGGGATTGGTGGCTCGAGACCTGGTGGGCCGAACGCTTCGGGGTGCCTGGCGAAAGCGTCCGCGAGGATCTGAGTGCGAGGCCGTGGCTCCGTTACGGGCACATTCTCGATCTCCTCGACGAACTCGGCATGCAACAGACGCCTGAGCTTTTGCAGGCCGTGCGCGACTACAGCGTTCGGCGCGGCCGGGTACCGTCCTCGGACGAGGACCTCGCCCCACTCTGGGACGAGCTTGCAGAACGCCGCATGCTGACCCGGCTGGGTCTGCCGAACACTTCCTTGACCGTCGGGCTCCTGCGCCGGTTGACCGCCTTGGTGGACCAGGGAGTCGACCGCCTTCTGGAGGTGGCGGGGCGACCGGACGTGCCTCTTCCCGCGCTGTTCGAGGCGGCGGCGCGGTGGGCGATCGACCCGCGAGCGCTGCTGCCCTTCCGCGACCTGCTCGCCCGCCGGACCGAGGTCGGGGAGGACCTGGCCGGGTTGCAGGCGACGCGCGAGCAGGTCAAGAGCCTGGTAACGAGGCTGGCCGCGGGAATGGGGTGGCCGAACGCCACGTTCATCCGGTTCCTGGCCGATGCGAACGGTCGGCTCTCGGGTGCGGATCTGCACGCAGCGGACGACTTCCTCGGCGAGTGGTCCCAGGCGGCGGAAGAACCGGACGGAGGGAACCCGGTCATCCACGCGGCTCGGGCCTGGGGTGCCGAGCAAGGTGTGCAGCCGGACTACCTCCTCACTGCGGGCGAGGACTTCACCGACCTGCGCGACCAGGACTGGGTCGACACCGCATCGCTGGCGCGGGCGGTCGAGGCCGTTGGCCGCGATCAGTTGCCGGCCCTGCTGAAACTGACTCGCCACATCCGGACGGTGCCCACCGGCCTGAGCGTCGTGACGACGCCGCGAGACCTGTTCGCGCAGGCTGCTCGGCTCGGAGCCGATCCGGCCGACGTCGCGGTGTTCATAGGGGAGTCGACGACACCACTCACTTCCGCGGAGATCGTGACCGGCTATCCGGGATGGGCCGAGCGACAGCGGACGCTGGTTGGCTTGGGGCCGAACGAGTCACTTTCTGCCGTGCACGAGTTCTTGCAGGACGCTGGTTGGACGTTCGAGTCGTTGCGGTCGTTGGAGGAACAGTCGCCCGGGTTCGCGAGGGAAGCGATCGACGACGTCCGGGGCCAGTTGACCGACGAAGTGCGGCGGCGCTGGGGAGGGCTCTTTCCCCCTGAGCGGTCCAACCTGCTCCAGGCCACGGCGTCGTGGCTTGACTACGGCCGGCTGGTCCGGTTGCTGGATACCCTGGGCGAGCCGCTTTCAGCGGAGAGCTTCGTGGCACTGCACGACTTCAGCATCGCGATCAGACGGGTCCCCGACGAGGTCATGGAAGTGGCGGCACAAGCGGACGTGTCGGCCGCTGACCTCTACCGGCTGGCACTCGGAATGCAGGCGCGTCCCAAGGCCTTGCTCGCGTTCCCCGCCCTGCTCGAACATCTCCGTCACGTCGACAGCGATGATGAGCTGGATCGCGAAAAGACCGCCGTCGAGCGTCAGATCGGCGACTTGGTGAACGCGCTGGAACTGCCGCGCCCTGAGGTGTACGAGCGCCTGGCGGAGGCCGGCGACCAGGACATCGAACTGGCGCTACTGACCGAAGAGGCCGCCGAAGCCGTGGAGGCTCGGGACGCTGCGGCTGCCATCGAGGAGTCTTCGGAGTTCGGCGAGGAGACGGAGATCCCTGGCGCTTCCGAGGCTGGCACATACAGCCGCGAGAATTTCGTCGCGAAGTATCCACGTCTCGCGTCCCTGAACCTCTACCGCGGACAGCCCAACTGTGCCGACGTCATGGTGGCGGCGGACAACACGCTGTTGCTCAACCGGAGGTTCGCGGCGGGGAGCCGCACAACGCCGAGGCGGGCGACCACTCTGGAGCAGAGGTTCGGCAAATACAAGCGGGTCGAAGGTGGCTATGCCGGCGTTGTCGCCATGATGGGCGACGACGCTGGCGCCCGGGGTTCCCTGATCACGCGAACGGGGGATGACCGCGGCCACGTCCTGAACGTATACCGCAATCCCGATACCCATATCGTCGACCTGCTCGACGTCTGGAAAGCCGAATTCCTCCCGCCAGGGGAACTGGACCACGTCTCGGCGTGGTTCACCAGGCATCCGGATCGCGAAGACCCGGTTGTCCTGCCGGAGGATGAGCCTGAGCCTCTTGAAGATCCACGTCCGGACGGGCCGCCGACCTGGATCGGTGCCCCGCCCCGAGATGTGTTGCGGCAGTTGTTCCGGCGACACGGCGGTGCGGTAGCGCGTCGTGCTCAGGCGGAGTTGCTTGGAGTTTCGGAGGGGCTTTTCGGTGAGTTGAGGGACCTGCGTTTGGACACGGGCCCCGAGGTGTTGCGGGAGCTTGCGGTGCGGTTGGGGGAGCGGGATTCGGGGAGGTTGGTGGATCTGGTTGTGCATCTTGGGTCGGTGCCCAGGGTGTTCGAGGTGGCGGGTGAGTTGGGGGTGGGTGCGCGGCCGTTGTTCGAGTTGGCGGTGGCGTTGGGGGAGTCGCCGGATCGGTTGACGGTACTGGGTGGGCAGTTGCGCGAGGTGCTTCGTGCGCCCGATGTGGGACGGCTGGATGGTGATGAGCTGATTGATCGGTTGCGGGTGATTTTGCGGCCGTTCGGGGTGCGGACCGCTAGTGAGGTCGGGTATTTGGTGGCGTTGATGAACCGGCTGGGTTGGGGGGAGGGGCAGTTGCCGGTGTTGCGGGAGGTTGAGGGGCGTCGGTTGCTGGTGCAGTTGGAGTTGCTGCACGATTTGCCGGAGGCCTATGTGCGCGAGATGTTGGGGCGGGTGCGTTCGGCGGAGGAGCATGCCGGTGATCTCGATGCGCTGGCTGAGGTTCTGGGGTTGCCGCGCGGTGATGGGGCTCTGGTGCGGGCGGTGGCGGCTGTGCTGGGGGTGGAGAGGCCGGCGGATCTGGTGGCGGTGCGGGACGTGCTCGCGGCAGTGGCTGGACATGCTGGGGTTATCGATGGGGAGGACCCGGTCCAGGATGCGGCGCGGATTCAGCGGCGGCTGCGGACGATGCTGTCGGTGCCACAGGTTGCTCTGGAGACGTACCTTGACGTCAATTTGCGGCTGGGTTTCCCGTTGTCGGATTTGGCCGCGTATCGTTATTCGCCGCATTTCAGTCGGTTGATCAAGCAATTCCTGCAGGATGTGCCGGGCCGTCGGGTCGCGGATCAGGCGGCGAGGTTCGTCGCGGCTTTCCAGGACGGTCGTGCCGTGGGGGTCGCTCCGCGTTTCGGGGAGTTCCTGGATGACACGTCCTTTGCCGATGATCCGGTGTTGATGGCCGGGGTGGTGGGGGAGCCCGCGGGTGGCCGGGGTGTGCGGATGACCAGCCGGGTGACCTCGGCGATGTTGCAGGCGTTGCCCCCTACCGAGTATTCCCCACGGGAGGTGAAGCGGTGGGTGGCCGAGCTGGGTATCGACCCGGTGCTGTTCCGGGGGTTCACGGACGAAGTGTGGTTTGATCCGCATGCCTTGCGGGACGTGGTCCGGCGGGCCGGTCTGCGGCCGGAGGCCAGGGGGAATCTGGGCTTCGTGACCGACTACCGTGGCCGGGTTCTGGTTGATCTGCCGCAGATCGCCCGTCGGCTGGGGGTGCCCGCTGAAGATCTGATCGCTGTCCTCCGGGCGCTGGATTACAGTTCGAACCCAGTCCTGCGCTGGGTTGATCCGCGGCATCTGCTCTGGGCGCGGCCGTTTTTCGCGTATCTGGCCGATGGGACATTCACCGCCGGCGAGGTGGCTGAGGCGCTCCAGGGCGTGACGGAGAGGATGGCGGAGCAGGAGCCTGGGGGGGCATTCGACGTCGGACTGGGCACCCGCCGGAGGTACTTCTGGCTGCGGAGCAGGGCTGAACTGGGGTCGGGCGAGCAGTATGAGCGGGAGACCCGCCAGTGGCTGGGTGATGCGCTGGCCGCGAAGTCGGGGGTAACCGACTCCGAACTCAGGCACCGGTTGGCGGCGGCGCCGTGGATGGACTTTCACCGGTGGATAACGCTGTCGCGCGAGCTGGGCCAAGTAATTGGCGGCTTGGCTCTGGGATGGCATGCGGACTTCAACGACTTGGCGAGGCTGGCGCTTGCCTTGCGGCGGGTTCCCGACGATATTCCGGCTTTGGCGCGTGAAACGGGTGCGGGTTCGGTGGGCAAGCTTGTCGCGTTGTTCCGTGGGCTGGGCAATGCTGATCCGCGTGTGCTGCGGTGGTTCCCGGATGTGGCCGGTCAGTTGACGGCTCGTGATGTCGAGTCGGTGGTGGAGGAGTTCAGGGAGCGGACGCAGCCTTTCGCCGAGGGGCTCACCCGGGCCGAGAACGGGGCTTTCGTGTGGACACAGGAGGATGTGCTCGGGTTCTTCGCGGCCCGTGAGCCGACTCCGGGGTTGCGGGAGGACGAGGGTGCGCGGGCTGAGGCCGCATGGCAGTGGCGGGTACAGACGTATCTGGGTGCCGGTCCGGAGGATTTCGGTGAGGTGCGTGAGATCGAGCGGCGGCTGGTCGGCCGGGGTGGGTACCTCCCTGACGAGCTGCGGCAGCTTGTTGATCGGGTGGAGGTGGGTCGTGAACGTGGCATGGAGGTTTTGCGGCTGACGCAGGCGATTGGGCGTGTTCCCGGCCCGGGCCTTACGTTCGGGATCATTGAGGGCACCGCGGTGAGCTGGTGGAATGTGTTCGGGGCGGCTCTGCGGACGGGTGCCGATCCGGAATTGATCGCGGATCATGTGCGCGGGCGGCGGGAATTGCGTGCGTTGACCGTGGACCAGATTGTGTCGGGGTATCAGAACGAGGTGCTTAGTGGGGTGGTTTCGTGGTGGCCGTTGGATGGCTGGATGCATGATTCTGGTTCACGGATGATGTCGGCGGATAGTTTCGCTCGTCGTCCGGTGGATCAGGATGCGTTCTTGAACCGGTTCTATCCGCAGGCTTTCGCGAATCGGGATAATTTCGCGAATGGTCTGCGGATGAACTGTTCCGCGGTGGTGGTGCAGATGCATAACGCGACTTTGGCGCGGCGGGCTGGTGACGAGGAGAGCGAGTTCCCGGTTCCGCCGTCGGGTGGGCCGATTCCGACGGCCGCGTTGGAGCGGGTGGTGGCTGGGGGGCGTTTGTTGCCGATGGAGGGGTCTCGAGAGGTGGAGCGGTACCTGCTCGGCCGGCCGGCCGGTGCTGGTGGTGTGGTGATCACACGATCAGATGAGCGTATCGGCCATGCGTTGTATGTGTCGCACAATCCGGCGACGGGGACGGTCGACTTGGTTGACGGGGCGACCGGTGCGTTGTCTCAACGGCCGTTCCGCCGGGTGTGGTTCATGGAGTTGCCGCGTCATGAGATTCCGATGCCCACGGTGACCGATCAGGACACCCAGGCGGCGGAGAACGCACCGCGTACGTCGGATGAGGAGCGACCAGCATGGGCCGGGGTGCGTGGTGCGGATTTACCGCGCCGGTTGCGGGCGGTGCTTTCTCGTCCGGCGGTCGGGGGTTCGGCGGTGCCGGGGGTATCGGATGGCAGGGCGGAGGAGTTGGCCAAGCTGGGAACCGCTGCCGGGCCTCAGGTGTTGGGGGAGCTTGCGGTGCGGTTGGGGGAGCGGGATTCGGGGAGGTTGGTGGATCTGGTTGTGCATCTTGGGTCGGTGCCCAGGGTGTTCGAGGTGGCGGGTGAGTTGGGGGTGGGTGCGCGGCCGTTGTTCGAGTTGGCGGTGGCGTTGGGGGAGTCGCCGGATCGGTTGACGGTACTGGGTGGGCAGTTGCGCGAGGTGCTTCGTGCGCCCGATGTGGGACGGCTGGATGGTGATGAGCTGATTGATCGGTTGCGGGTGATTTTGCGGCCGTTCGGGGTGCGGACCGCTAGTGAGGTCGGGTATTTGGTGGCGTTGATGAACCGGCTGGGTTGGGGGGAGGGGCAGTTGCCGGTGTTGCGGGAGGTTGAGGGGCGTCGGTTGCTGGTGCAGTTGGAGTTGCTGCACGATTTGCCGGAGGCCTATGTGCGCGAGATGTTGGGGCGGGTGCGTTCGGCGGAGGAGCATGCCGGTGATCTCGATGCGCTGGCTGAGGTTCTGGGGTTGCCGCGCGGTGATGGGGCTCTGGTGCGGGCGGTGGCGGCTGTGCTGGGGGTGGAGAGGCCGGCGGATCTGGTGGCGGTGCGGGACTCGCTCGCGGCGGCGGTCGAACGTCTGGGAGCACTGGACGGGAATGCTGCCGATCACGCGGTGCAAGTTGTGGCACAGCTGCGAGATATGTTGTCGGAGTACAATATTCGGGTCGCGGATTTCGTTGAGGTGAATTTGCGGTTGGGTTTCCCGTTGTCGGATTTGGCCGTGTATCGGGATTCGCCGCATTTCAACCGATTGATCAAGCAATTCCTGCAGGATCGTCCCGGGCGCCGGATCGGCGACTTGGCGGCGCGGTATGTCGAGGCGTTCCGGGAAAGAGATGGTGCGGGCATCGTCGAGGCCGGTGGTCCGGAGAGGGAGATACTGGCCGGCCTTGCCGAGGATCCGGTGCTGCTGGCAGGGCTGACGGGGGAGCCCGCAGGTGAGGCGCGTGTGCGGACAAGCGAGACGAGCCAGCAAGCGTTGCCGCGTAACGTTTATTCTTCCGAAGAGGTCAACGCGTGGTCGAGCGAGCTGAACATCGCCCCGGATCTGTTCCGCGAGCTGGCAGGATCCTCGTGGTTCGATCCGCGTCCGATACGCGAGCTGGTTCGGCGGGTTGAGCTCCAGCCGGAGGACCGGAAGAAACTGGTGGAAGTGAGTGCGACTCGTGGCCGGCTTCTCACCGATCTGCCTCAGCTTGTCCGGCAGCTGGGGGTTTCCGCGGGAAGCCTGCTCGACGTCCTCCTCGCGATGGACAACTATGCGCGGGCGGCGCCGTTCAGCGCGGTCGATCCGCGGCACCTGCTGTGGGCACGTTCGTTCTTCGCGTTCCTGGCTGACAAGACGATCTCGGCGGACAAGGCCGCGGAGACACTCAGGGCCGCGGTCGGACAGCTCGAATTCGTGGAGCGGAACTGGAACGACAGCCGGCCAGGAGGGAGTGAGATTTCCTCCGGCACCGGCCGATGGTGGTTCTGGCTGCTGAGCAGGGGGGAACTGGGCTCGGTCGAGCGGTACCGACAGGAGACCCATCGGTGGCTGGGCCTCCCGCTGTCCACGATCGTCGGGATAGCCGACGTCAACAGCAGACTCCGGCTCATCGCGGCACCCTGGATGGACTTTCACCGGTGGGAGACCATGCGGCGCGAGTTGCGTGTGACGGACCCTGAGCTCATCGACAAATTGGCGGACCTGACCCTTGGCTTGAAGCGGGTTCCCGATGAACTCCCCGGCCTGGTCCGAGAATGGGGTGCCCCTGTACGCGAGCTCCTCACCTTGGCCGCTGGGCTGGACAACATCGAGCCACGTGCCCTGCGGTGGTTCCCCGGCCAGGTCGAAGAGCTCGCGACCGCGGATCTCGACGAGCTGTCTGAAGAGATCGAGCCTTGGATAGAGCAGTTCATCCGGCGGCTCGACGGCGCGGAGACCGGGACTTGGCAGTGGAGTCACCGGGATGTGTACCGGTTCCTGGCGGCTCACGAGCCGACACCGGTCCTGTGGGACGACGACGCACGAGTCAGGGCGGCCCGGCAATGGCGGATCCGGACCGAGATGGGCTTGCCTGCGGAAAGCTCGTCCGACGTTCGCGGAGCCGAGCGGCAGCTCACCAGCGCAGGTGCGAATCGCTCTCACGAGCGGCGACCGAGTCGGCTCGGGGATGATCTGCGGCGGCGCGTGGCGGGGGAGGCGGAGCGCCTGGCGGTGTGGAAAGCCCCGTCCTATTCGGCCGCTGCTTCGGAGGCCGCCCGTGCTTACGCGACGGTGCCGGGGGTCTCCGGTGAAGTGGCCGAGAAGCTGGTCGGGCTCCGATTCGAGGGCGGCCCACACGGGTTGCGGTACATCGCCGGTAAGTTGAGGCACGAAGACGCCGAAGGGCTCGCCACCTTCTCGGTGGCCCTCGGGGAAGTACCGCGGGATGTCTTCGAGGTGGCGGACAAGTTGAACCGCGCCGGTCGTCCGTCGGCCGTCATCGACGCGGCGTGGTTGTACGGGCTCGCAGTGGAGCTGCACGTACCTCCGCGGAGCCTGTTCGTGCTGGGTGATCATGTGCTCGCGATCGCCGGGCAGGCGAGGCCGGCCGCGCGGCTGCGTGATCGGCTGGGAGCGTACGGGGTGCGCACGGTCAATGACGTGTGCTGGTTGCTGGGGCTGGCTGACCGGCTCGGCCTCAGGCCGGACGAGCTGTGGCTTCTCGAGTTGTTGTCGGGGCGCCGGAGGGTTTCGCTGGAGCTGCTGCATGATTTGCCCGGCCCGTTCGTGGCCGAGGTGGTCGAGCGGGTGCGTGCGGCCGAGATGGCTCCTGACGACGATGCGCTGGCCGAGGTGGTGGGGTTGCCCAGCGGTGCCGTGGTGAGGGAGGTGGCGCGTGCGCTGAGGGTGGAGAACAAGCCTGAACTCGTCGCCTTGCGGGACGACTTCGAGCAGGCGATTCAGCACGATCTGGAGCGGCGGGGCCCGCTGGGCCGTCCGGCGTCAGCCCGTGAAGCCGCGGAGCGCATCGTCGTCTGGTTGGAGGAGAGCCTGGGAGATCGCACGCCCGCGTACAACGTGTGGTTCGGCTCGCCTCAAGTGGCGCGGGAGCGACGCCTTCCCCGCTACGTGGAGTTGAGTGCGCGGCTGGGTTTCCCGGTGACCGAGTTCAACGCACTGCTGCCTTCGGCACATTTCGTGCGTTTGATCCGGAACTTCTGCGCTGACACTTCCTCGCTGTCCACCGACGATCTGGTCGCGGCGTATTTGGAAGGTCTGCTGGAACTCCGCGATCTGTCCACGCTGAGCCCGACCGACGACCGGCTCAGCAGGAGGGAAGAGCTGGAAGAGGACCTGCGTGTGTACGAGGAGCAGTTTTCCGCGTTCGCGTCGGAGGACGAGGAATTGCTGGCGATGCCAAGGGCAGGGCAGCCAGGAAACGACGTGCTTTCCTCGCCGGCTCACCGTCAGACAGGCGTGGTCTTGCCACGGACACCGGGCAGGCTCCGCGGCTACCTGCCCTCCCACGACCATTCTCCTCGCGAAGTGGAAAAGTGGTCGAAACAGTGGCAGATCACCGAACAGGAATTCCGTCGGCTGAACGGCTATCCGTGGTTCGATCCTGCGGAGATAGCCGGCTTGGCCGGGCGCGGAACAACAGAGGTCAAGGATCTGCTGAAGTTCAGCGAGCGGTTGGGCCGAATTCCCGTCGATCTGCTGTTGCTCGCCGGCCGGATGCGGATGTCCGACAAGCATCTGGCCGGGCTCGCCGAGACGCCGTCCGCTGAACCGGCCGAGCCAAGGCATCTGACCTGGCTGGCCCCCGCCATTTCCGACCTCATGCTGGCCTGGAACCAGGTCGCGGCGTGGAATGCCCAGCAGGTGCGGCTGCCGTGGCAGCTGAGAGACCGGGAATTCGACCTGCTCAAGATCAGCGTCGACACCGCCGCGGCCGAAATTTCGCAGGGACACCGCGGCCCGCTGGAGCGGTTGTACTGGATCCTGAGCCGAGCCGAAGCCGGGCAGCCCGAGCGGGAAGCAGACCGGTGGCTCTGCGACTGGTGGGCCGAGGCGGTCCAGATGAGGGGTAAGGATTTCGCCGCGGATCTCCGCACCCGGCCGTGGCTGGACCCTCGTCGGCTGGTGGCGCTGCTCGCCGATGTGGGCGAGGGGGCCGATCGCGTGGGGGTCAATGACATCCGGGAGCTGAGCCTGGACTTGGAGCGGATTCCTTCCGAGCTCCCACAGTTGGCGCGGGAGGCAGGGTTCGACCACCCTGAACGTCTACTGGACTTCGTCCGGGCGAACAGTGTCGACCCGCTGGTGTTGATGGCCTTCCCTCAACGGGTCGAGGCAGTCAAGGCGGGACGTGAGGGGGACGGTGCCGCACTGCGCGACGATGTGAACAGTTTGTCGCGCCGCCTTCTTCGGGGCTGGGCGCCGGACGCGGTGCAGCGGCTGATCGTGGATCGTCATCTTTCAACGGACGTCTTGAGCAGTCCGGACCGCCTCAGGGAGGAGGCCATCGATTGGGGGAGCACAGCCGGCCAGCCGATGGTTCCGCTCCTGTGCCACCGCCATGAGTTCTGGGACGTGGTCACCAGAACGTGGTTCGCGCGTGACAGCAACGCGCTGGAGGGCATGGTCGAGATCGTAGGAATCGGCCGGTTCAAGCCGTTGATCGAGCTGAGCGACATCCTCGGCGGGGTGCCTGCTCCGGCCCGGTTCCGCGTCCTGGTGCAGCAGACGAGAATGACACCGTCGGAACTGCTCGATGCTTCGCTTCAGCTCAAGGTCGATCCGTCGGAGATCCGCGCGTTCGTCGAGTCAGTGGAAGTACCGCGCGAGAAGTTCGTCGGCGCGGTGGTGTCGCGATATCCCGAGTGGGCCGCGACCCTGCGTCGGCGGCTGGACTGGCCGGAGGACGTGCCGCTGGTGAGGGCACACGACTACCTCCGCGAGACCAACCGGACCCTGGGGTCGCTGGAAAGGCTCAGTGACGGAGCCGCGCGCAGGGAGGTCGACCAGGCCAGGCCGGAAAACCGACGGCTGGTCGAAGAGACGGATGATCATGCCGGCCGGGTGGCCGGACTTAGGAACCTGGTCGGGGAATCGCTCCTCGGCATCCTCGATCTGGCGGCGGGCATGAACAGGCCTGTTCGCCCGTTGTACCGGATCGTGCAGGAGCTGGGCTTGCCGCCCAGCCGGGTTGCCGTATTGGAGGAGCAGGTCGCGGCCGCTATCGGGGACGACGACCGGCTGGCGGAATCGTTCAGCGGCCGTGAACTCGTAGCGCGGCTGGGAGCCGGGCTGGGCCGGTACGGGGTGCGGACGTCCGGAGACGTGGTGTTCCTGGCGGAGCTGCTTCACCGGCTCGAGTGGAAAGCGGAGGATCTGAAGCATCTGGAGTCGATGACGAACCGGAGGGTGTCGCTCGAGCTGCTGCACGATCTGCCGGACCTGCTCGATCCGGCGTTGCGACGGTTGCGACAGGCTGAACGGAATGCACAGGACCCCGGCGGTTTGGCCCACGTCGTGGGGCTCTCACGGTACGCGGAGGGCGTTGTGCCGAAGGTGGCGGAGAGACTGGGGGTAGCGAAAGCCGAACTCGTCGGGCTGCGTGACGACCTGGCGGGGATCCAGATCGTGCGGGGCACCGAGGAGGAAACGGCGGATCGGATCGTCCAGGGACTGAGGGCAGATCTGGAGAGCCAGGGTTTCGACCCCGATCGCTATATCCCGCTGAGTCTGCGGTTGGGACGGCCGGTGCGAGATCTCCTGCCCTTGTTGCCGTCGCCGCACGTCCGTCGGCTGGTGTTCGGTTTCGCCGATGACAACGCGCATGTCGTGGAATCCTTCGCCAAAGATATCGCTATCGCCGTTCACGAGCACCGGAAAGCGACCGGGCGACAAGCCGACCTGTACCGACTTGGTGTCGTCGACACGCTCACTGAACTGGCGGGCCTTCTGGGGCCGGGGCTGTTCGTCAGCGACGGAGTGGACGACTTCGGCGAGCATGACGCGTTGGTGACCTGGGCGCAGCGGCTGGGGGTGAGTAAGACCCACATCGAGAACGTCGCGGTCACGCCCTTCATCCCGCCGCCCGACGCCGTGTCACAGCTGATCGATCGGGCTTCGGAGCTGGGGTACCGGATCGACGGCGACACGCTGAACCGGGTGAGCCGGCGGCTCGGCCGGGTGCCTGCAGATCTGCCCGACCTGGCGCATCGGCTGGGGGTGACGCCGCAATACCTGCTCGACGTCGTCGACGACCGTGAAGCCGACGAGCCGAGGCACTTGATCTGGCTGTCGGGTGTCTTCACCGCCGCGCACGACCGGGACCTCCGGTTGGGACAACCCGAGGTCCCGGCGACGACACTTGCCCAGTACGTCACCGGTCAGATCGATCTCCCCGACCGGGCCCCTGTCAGGCGGTATTGGTCGTTCTGGGCCTGCAGCCGGTTCGAGTTCGCATATCCGCGCAGGGAAATGGACTGGCGTCTTCCCGAGCTCTGGCAGAACCGGCTGGGCCTCACCCCGCAGGAGTTCGGCGATGACCTGCGGGAAGTGCCGTGGTCCTTTGAAGATCGGCTCCGTCTGTTGCGCACTTTGAGGCTTCGTCGAGGAGCGCTATCAGACCTGAGGGAGTTGATCAGCTGGAGGACTTCCCTCTCACGCGGGCCGCCTGTATCACTCCGCGACGCGCTCGAAACACTGGCCAGGGGCCTACACCTCAATCTGCGGGAGGTCGGTCCGGTCCTGGACCGGTTCGCGCGAATCGGCGAGGGCGAATCCGCCGGACGGATGGCCAACGCACTCTCTGCCCTGTGGGAGGCCGGGCGGCCATGATGTGGCGATCTCAGGGCAGACCTCGGCGAAACCCGGTGCTTCCGGCGCGGAAGGCTTGCACGATCGTGCTGTTTCGGCGGAACCGGGAGGCACCAAGATGCATGTGCTGCTGATAGAAGACGACGTCCATGTCGGAGCCGCGCTGCGTTCGGCGCTGGCCATGCGTGGCGTGGTCCTCGAGTGGGTCGCCACCGGTCACGAGGCACTGGAGGCCGCCGATGGCTGCGACGTCGTGCTGTTGGATCTGGGGTTGCCGGATGTCAATGGCTTCGACCTGTGCCGGGCGCTGCGAGCCGGCACCGACGCGGCGATAGTCGTGGTATCCGCGCGAGGGACGGTCGACGACCGGATCGTCGGCTTGAGCTCGGGCGCGGACGACTATCTGGTCAAGCCGTACAACGTGGACGAGCTGCTCGCGCGGGTGCGCGCCGTGCTGCGGCGGCGGGCCATCGGTCTGGCGAGCCGGCCTGAACCCCTTCGCTTCGGCGATGTGGAGGTGGACGTCCCCGGCCACAAGGTGTTCGCCGGTGGCGAGCCCATCACGTTGTCTCGCAAGGAATTCCAGCTGCTCGTCATGATCGCCGCCGCGGACGGCGACGTTTGCCGCCGGGAACGGATCATCGCCGAAGTGTGGGGTGAGACATGGCCTGGCGCGAACCGGACGCTCGACGTTCATGTGGGGTATCTGCGAACCAAGCTGGGCCGTCCAGACCTGATCATCACGGTACGCGGGGTAGGTTACCGGCTCAGCGCCGACGCCGCCGGCAGAACGGCCCGGTGACTGCGGTGGGCCCCGCCCGTCGCGTTGCCCTCACCCGGCGGCGGGCAGGTTTTTGATCCAGTGTGCCTCGATCCTGAGCGACGAGGGTGCACCGGGATTGAGCAATACGTCGATACCTTTGTCCGGCAGGACTTCGGCCAGCTCCGCGATCCCGACCTCCGCCCATCCGGCGACGTCGCACCGTGTCCGGTGCGCGGGAGCGGTGGTCACCAAGACCGAGGGCACGTCGTCCGGGGCCGGGGCGATAATGACCTCGCCCTCCTCGTTGAGTGCGACCCCGAGGGGGGATTCCCGCAGCACCGCGAGCAGTTGAGCACCGTCCGCGTCGCCGCGGACCACGGCCTGGAGCGCTGCATCGACCGGATCCGTCGGGGAATCCGGCCGCGAAGGTCGGTAGTCCGGGTTCGGCTCGAACCATCGGGTGCCGCCGTCCTCGTCGAAGGACCAGCCGCCCAGCACCGCGTCGAGTGGTGGTCCCTCGTCGTCTTCGGACGGCTGCCACGCGGGGTCGATCAGCAGCATCAGCCGGCGGCCCTGTGTCGCGGCCTCCGGCTCTCGACCAGCCTCGAACGGCTCCTGAGCGGCGGCCATCACGCGACCTGGATGACGCGCAGTTCGAACGCCTCCGGATCGATCGCGGGGAAGCCGTCCTCGGTCATCGGGTCGATGACCCTGACTCCATAGGGCTCGTTGATCACCCACAGCGCATGCCCGACGGTCTCCCGGTCGCGGTGATCCTTACGGCGTACCCACACCAGGACCCTCGTTCCGTGGGGCAGGGAAGAGACGTCGTCCAGCACGCCGGCCCAATGCGCGTGCGTGCGCACGTCGATCACGGTTCCGATCTGCGCGATCGTCGGTGCGAACCACACAGCTTCGCCGGGCGGTGGTGGCTGCGACACCCGCTTCCCCTGGTCCCAGGCCTCCAGCCAGCCCCAAGGATCATGGTTGGGCAAACCGAACGGCGCCGCGTCGTCCTTCGGAACCACCACCGCGGCGTCGAGCATCTGGTCCTGCCACTCACCGCTGGCGAGGAAGGCGCGAGAGGTACACGCGAACAGCCAGCCGCGGCCGAAATCGTCCTCCTCGTCCGGTGAAACCAGCTCGGCTTCACCCTGGTAGGCGAACTGGAGCCAGCTCTCCGCCTTCTCAAGCGCCTCGTCGAAGTCCTCGGCGGGGGTTTCCCACGGCGGGTCGAAAAGGTCGTCCTCGGTCACGGGTTCGCGCCGGAACCGCGCCACCACGAGCTGGTCGACCTCGCGATCGTCCAGTTTTGCCAGTGTGCCTTGCTGGCCGTCGATGAAGACCACACCCTCGTCGGTGACGTCCGCGTAGAGCAGATGCCCGGTCAGTGCGCGGCCGTGGTACTTCCGCCGCAGCCAGATGACCGCCTTCGTGCCGGCGCCTCCGTCCGAAATGGACTTCCCGGCTTCCTGCCAGGTGACGTAGGTCGATACCTCGGCGCCGGGGAAATGCTTTTCCAGCATCCGTTCCCACCAGCCTGGCGCCTCATCGGCGGGATCCCATGGCAAGGCGGACACCGGCCGGTGGTCGACCGCGGCGTCCATCGCGATCAGGCAGTTGCGTGCGTTGACCCTCCACCGCCACGTCTGTGCCCCCGGCTGCCCGGACAAGTTCAGTCGCTCGTCGAGTGGCGCGGCGTTGGACACCGGAAAGGGCTCCGCCCCGTCTCGGGGCACACAGAGCGTTGAGGCGAGCATCGGCTCTTCGCTTTCGACGTACCGGCACGCGAACAATGCCGTCCGTTCACCGGTTGCGAGTGGCTCGCTTGTCTCCAGCCTCACCCGCCCCCCATAGGTGCTGTTCAGCCAGCTCTGTGCTGCCTCGGCCAGCTCTTTCACGCTTCCTCCGCGGTTTCTCCGACCGTGAACCGGTCGGCTTCGAAGAGGTCCAAGGTCTCCAGGGCATAGTCGACAAGGCCGAGAATTGTCTCCTTGACCTCGGTGGTCCTCCTGACGTCGCATCGCAGGATGGGGACTCGCCGCGCGAGCGCCAGCCCTTCCCGGATGCTCTTGTCCGGGAGCTGGTCGACCTCATCGAAGAGATTGACCACGATCACGTAGGGAGTTCGGTGGGCCTCCAGGAAGCTGATCGCCGTGGAGGCGGCGGCGACGTGACGACTGTCGACCAGCACGACCGCGCCGACCGCGCCGCGTACCAGGCCACCCCACATGAACCGGAACTGCTCTTTGTCGGGCGCGCCGAACAGGTACAGCTGCAGGTCGTCCCCGAGAGCGGTATGGCCGAAGTCCATCGCGACCGGCTCTGTCGGCCGCGACTTGATGTCGGAGACCGAATCGATGAATGTCGTCGTCCCGGCACCAGGGCCGCCGGCCACCACGATCTTCGCGGCGCTGATCGGCTCGTTCGCCGGCAACGTCAACGACATGATCCTTCGCCCCTTACTTCGGCCTTCGGCGATGCGCGCGTAGCTGGACGACAGTCAAGCCGCTGGTCGACCGGCCCGGAAGACGTCGATGGCGACTGAGGGAGTTTCAACTCGGGATAGTGCCCGAAGGGATGTGAACTTCGGCATCCCGCTGGGCGCAGCGAAAGGAGAAGGGACGGCCATGCCCCCTCGTGCCGAGGTGCGAGGTTTTCGACTTGAGGCATGGACAAAAGTAGCGGACTCGCTCGCGGCTCGGCTCACCGAAAGTCGGGTGGCAGGGCATCTTCCCGTCGTGGCGTGCATCGTGCCGGCACCGGTGTTTTCCTTGGTTGAGAGGTAATCGGCGTCGACTCAGGTGCGCATCGTCCGCAGTGAACCGTCGTGGACCATATGTTGCCACTATCCGGCGGCCCCGGGGACAAGACTTGTTACAGTCAGCGCAGGGACGGGCGCACAGTGTGTCCACATTTGTCAAGAATGCGCGGATGGAGTGAACGTGCGTCGTGAGACGCCGCGGAGGTGCGGCCTCGGGGTTGCGAAAATTTGCTTAACCTTTGTGGATATACACCCCACTGTGGGGCGACATACCATCGGGACAAGAGCGGACCGGTACGAAGGAAAGGTTGGACACGGCCGGCTAGTCCAGAGCACTTCTCCGTTCGAACTGCGGGCGTGGTCGGTCTCTGGTGATATTCGGTAGACGACGGTCCCTCGGCGCGACACGGAGAGTGCGATGACAGGAGATGCCGGGCGGGGACTGCGGCTCCAGCTCCTCGGGCCTGTACGCGCCTGGCGTGACGACGGGGAAATCGACCTCGGTCCAGGCCACCGCTGTGCGGTGCTGGCCGTGCTTGCCCTCGCCCCGGGACACACGGTCGCCCGGCAGGACCTCATCGGAGCACTATGGGGGGAAGAGTCGCCGACGAGTGCGGACGGCAGTATCTACACTTACGTCTCCAGGCTGAGGCAGGCACTCGAACCCGAGCGGGCACCGCGGTCCAGCCGTGGCCTGTTGGCCTCGTCGGTCGCCGGCTACTCGCTCGAGATCGACAAGGAACAGGTCGACGCGCACCGCTTCCGCGAACTGCGCGCCAGCGCCGCGCTACGTCGTGAAAGGGGGCAGGCGGCGGCAGCGCTCGAGGACATCGAGCGCGCTCTCGGACTTTGGCGCGGTGACGCGCTCGCCGACCTCCCCGGCCCGTTCGCCGCGACGCAGCGAAGTAGCCTTGGCGAGCTCCGCCTCGCTGCGGTGGAGAGCCGGGCCGAGATCCTCATGGAGCTCGGACGCCACCGTGAGCTCGTGGCCGAGCTCACCGCCCTGTGCCGCGAACACCCGCTGAGGGAGCGGCTCCGGGCCTTGCTGATGCAAGCCCTGCACGAGAGCGGGCGTACGGCGGAGGCGCTGGAAGTGTTCGCCGAGGCTCGCGCGACCCTCGTCGGCACCTCCGGTCTCGAGCCAGGAGCGGAACTGAGAACGCTCCATCAGCGGTTGCTCATCGGCGACGGTGCGGAGAGTCGCACGTCCAGGCCAGTGTCCATGGCTTCCGCGCTGGCGGCAGCCGTCCTACCAGAGCGTCCCGACTGCTTCGTAGGCCGTGAGAAGGAGCTGCGGCTCGTGCGGTCGGCGGTGTCCGATGTCGTCGCGGGCCGTGGCGGAGTCGTGTGGCTGGAAGGGGCGCCGGGGGTCGGCAAGACAGCGTTACTGGCCGAGGTGCTGACCGGTATCGCGGCGCGCGGTGTCCGCCTCAGATGGGCCACCGCGCAGGAGATCGACAACGGGCGACCGGGACAGGTTGTCCGTGACTGCCTCGGGCCGGCCGTCGGCGACGGTGACGACGGTGCCGAGATGGTCGCGGCCGTCGAACGGTGGGCGACCGCCGGCCCGGTGATCTTGGTAGCCGACGATTTCCAGTGGGCCGACGGCGCCAGCGCCGACATTTGGTGCCGGCTGTCCGGACTGACCGGGCGGCTCCCACTGCTTCTGATCAGTTCGGGCCGGACGCTACCGCGCTCCGTTCCGCTCGAACAAGCCAGACGGAAGCTCAGCGGGATCGGCCGCCACCTCACGCTCGGCCCGCTCGAACTGGCGGATGTCTTCGACATCGCGAAACAGCTCGTCGGCATGGACGTACCGGACAGGCTGCGGCAGCAGATCACTTTCGCGGGAGGAAATCCGTACTATGTCAGGGAAATCATCGCGGCTGTCGTGGCGGATACGCCGAAGCCGGGTGACTGCGTAGCCGTCGCGCCACCCGGTTGTCTCGTCGAACGGGTCAACAACCACCTCGCCTTCCTCAGCCGGTCGACACGCTCCATGCTGCAGTCGGCGAGCCTGCTCGGGGACGAGTTCACCATCACCGGTATCACCGTGGCCTCGGAGCAGCAACCTGCCGACCTCGTCGCGTGCGTCGAAGAGGCGCTTGCGGCCGAGATCCTCATCGCCGACAGCGATCTGCTGAGATTCCGCCATCGGCTCGTCCAGGTCTCGTTGTACGAGAACGTCCCGGGCGCGATGCGTGAAGCACTCCACCGGCAACTGGCGGAAAAACTGATGGAGGTCGGAGCGTCCGCGTCACAGGTCGCCGAGCAGGTGGCTGCCGCCAAACTCACCGATCCGTGGGTCGGTGCCTGGCTGGCCCGCGACTTCGGCGCCGTCGCGATCGAGAAACCACAGCTGGCGGTCGATCTTTTCAACCAGGTCCTCCACTCGGCCTCGCCGGACCTCTTGGCAGGGCTCGTCCGGCTGTTGTTCTGGCTCGGGCGTGAACCGGATGCCGAGATCAGGTCGCTCCTCACCAGGACAGGCGACCCTGACGTCGTCGCCGAGATGCGCTGGATCTTGGCGTACCTTCACCACCGCCGCGGCCGAAGCGAAGCGGCGCGTGACGAAGTGGACCGAGCCGTGGGGAATCCGCGCCTGGCCGGCGTCTGGCGTGCTCGCCACGACCTGTTGCTCGGCGCTTTGTCGGGCAGCACTGTCCTTGATCTCCGCGACTGGGCCTCCCCGCCGCCGCTGTTCTCCGGGGGTTGGTACGAGGTGCTCGACGGAGACGCTCGCGCCTCCATCGTGGGAACCGATGGGCCGGCGGTCGCCGAGTCGTGGCGACTTGCCCTCAAAGAGGCGCTGCCGGGTGAAATCCATCTAACGAACGCGATCCACGGCTACTGGACGGCCGACTGGCGCATGGCACAGACAGAACTGGAGTCACTGTTCGGCCCCGAGCAGTACACGTCGTACGTCCTGTACCGATCCGGTGTCTTGCTGCACGGCCTCGCCGCGCTGGTCGCCGTCTATCGCGACCAGCGGGAAACGGCTGAGCACCATCTGCGCGAAGCGAGCACGTACACGGATCCGGCAGCCGAGAGCCATCCGGGCAGCGACTTCGTGCTCATGGCCGAGTCGGGGCTGGCGGAGCTGGCTGGAAGGCCACGCGAAGCTCTTGACACCCTCCAGCCGCTCACCGACCGGGCGGATGCACTGCAGTCGAGGTTTCTCTGGCTGCCCGGGCTCGCCCGGCTGGCTGCGCGGTTCGAAGACCGGCATTGTGCCCAGCAAGTGCTACGCGTGGCCGAATCGAGGTATGGCCGGGCGGCCGAGCAGGACATCTTGCGGTCCTATTGCCGTGCGCTCGTCGAGGACGACCCCGACGAGGTCGTTCGGGTGGCCAACGGCACCAGTGGCGTGAACCAGCTGGGCCTGGCCGCGCTCGGGGACGCCGCCTGGCTGCTTGCCAAGCACCGGCGAAAAGCCGAAGCACGCGAAGCCTTCGACACCGCGACCACGGTCTACCGTGAAGTTGGCGCGCTCTCGGCCATCCGGCGGCTGCGGGCCGAGATGAAGGCTCTCGGGTGCACCTTCGCCAGTGCCCCTGGCCGCAGCCGAGCAAGCGGCTCCGGCTAGGCAGATGACAGACAACGGCGAGGGCCTGCGTATCGAGGTTCTCGGCCCGATACGGGCCTGGCGCGGGGCGAAGGAGCTGGAACTCGGTCCAGCACGTCAGCGCGCCATCTTCGCAGCGCTCGCGATCAGGGCTGGACACACGGTGACCGGCGGGGAGCTGGTCTCCGCGGTGTGGGGTCCGCAAGCGCCGGCGAGCGCGCTCGGCAGCGTGCACACGTACGTGTCCGGCCTCCGGCGCGCACTCGAACCGGAACGCGAGCAAGGGGTGGCGAGCGCCTTGCTGACTACGGGTTCTGCCGGCTACACCTTGCACGTCGATCCCCTGCGCGTCGATGTCCTCGAGTTCGAGCGATCGCTTGCCGACATTCGCGGGCACCGGGAGACGATCGCCCCGCGAGAGCTGGTCGCCTCACTCGACAAGGCTCTCGCGCTGTGGCTGGGCGAACCCCTGCCCGGGCTGGCCGGGCAATCCCCGCAACAGGAACGGGCTCGGCTGGCCGAACTGCGCGTAACCGCGCTCGAGTTGCGCGCCGAGGTAGTGCTCGAATTGGGTGAGCATCAGGATCTCGTCGCCGAACTCACCGGGCTCAGCCGTGAACACCCGCTGCGTGAGCGGTTCCGTGAGCTGCTGATGCTCGCGCACTACCGGAGTGGTCAGCACGCGGAGGCACTGGCGGTGTTCCGCGATGCACGAGCCACCCTCGCGGCGGAGCTCGGGGTCGAGCCGGGTGCCCCATTGCGAAAGCTGCACGCCCGGATCCTCACCGGGGACCCGACTCTGGAAGCCGCGCCACGTGACCGCACTCGGAGCTACGCCGCACCAGCGAAACAGGAACGTCACGTCGTTCTTCCCGCACCGGTCACCGGGAGGATCGAGTCCGGCGTGCGTCCCACGTTCGTCGGGAGGCAAACCGAGCTGAATCGGCTTCGGGCACTGGTCGACGACGTGTGCGAAAGGCGTGGCAGCAGTGTGTTGATCGAAGGGGATTTCGGCATCGGCAAGTCCGAGCTGCTGGTCAACGCTCTCTTCGACATTCGATCCCGTAGTTGCCAAATCGGGTGGACGATCGCTGACGAGCTGTCTGTGCACAGCCCTTGCCAGGTGATCTTCAGCTGTCTCGGGGCTGGTGAGACGCTCCGCTATTCGCGCAGCCCCGCCGCCCTGACCGGCGTGTACGGCGAGCCGGGTACGGAGGCCGAGCGAGACCTGGTTCCCTCGGTTGCCGGTGAGGCATTCTCGCTGGTGGATGAGCTGTGTGCGCGGGCACCACTCATCCTCGTCATCGATGACATCCAGTGGGCCGATGAGTCCAGCGTCCTGTTGTGGCAACGCCTCACCTTGGCGACTCGGAAACTGCCGTTGTTGCTGATCGCCGTGGCGCGGCCGGTACCGCGTAGCGCCGAACTCGCCCGGCTGAGGCAAATGATCGAGGACGAGGGCGGGGCGGTCATCCCCATCGGTCCACTCTCGGCCGACGAAGCCCTCCAACTGCACGAAACCCTCATCGGCGTGCGGGCCGGCCCCGAACTGCGGGATCTGGTCGAACGGACCACCGGTAACCCGCTTTACATCACCGAATTGACCGAAGGGCTCGTTCGTGAACAAGCACTGGTCACAGGTGCGGGCTTCACCGAGCTCAGGGACTCCGCGACCTATACCGCGCCGCGCGGCCTGGTGGACACCATCCGGCGACATCTCGACCTGCTTTCCGGGGACACTCGCGAGACGTTACGGTGGGCGGCTCTGCTCGGCACCGAATTCACCGTGGCAGACGTTGTCGCGGTGACCGGGAAGCAACCGACTCAGCTGCTCGCCGCGTTCCAGGAGGCGGTGGCCGCCCGCATCGTCGTCGACGGCGGAAGTCACCTCGCGTTCCGGCAGCCGTTGTTCCGGCTCGCTTTTTATGACGGGATCCCGGTCGGCGCTCGAATCAGCCTGCATCGCCAAGCCGCCGAGACACTCGCGTCGGCAGGCGCGTCGGTAAGTCGCGTCGCGGAGCAGATCGCGGCGACACGAGAGATGGACGCCTGGGTGGTGGAATGGCTGACCGACAATCACACCTCGGTGTCGGAGCGGGCGCCGCTGATCGCGGTGGACCTACTGGCCAGGGCTTTGGACGGCTGCGCCACGACCGACTCGCGTCGCGAGGTGATCGTCGCCGCGCTCGCCCGCCTGCGCTTCAGGCTCGATCAACCGCCGGAGGACGAGGCACGGCTCGCCATGGAGATCGCAACCGATCCCGCCGTGGCCGCCGAGATGCGCCAGTTGCTCGCACAGGCGCTGTTCCGCTCTGGAGAAGTCCAAGGTGCGGCCGCGATCTTGACCGAGGCGGTCGACGACCCGGCTGTCCCGGAGGTTTGGCGACAACGCCACCGGCGCCAGCTCGCCGACTTCCGTCGCGGTGATCTCGAGGCTGCCGACGCCACTGGGCTCCGGGCATCGGACCGATGATGCCGCAGTATCAGACCGGAGCTGACCCGCACTTTTCAAGCCGGCGAAATCCCGAACCGGTGAACTAGTCCGCTCAAAGCGGATATCTGCACCTAAACCAAGATCAGAAGCGTTCTGAGTCATTTCTGGATGGAGGCCATGCCCAAGGCAATCGAGGCGCTCATCTCGGCAACGGTGGCCACGTCGAGTTCAATGGCTGCGGCGGCGACGTTCTGCTCGAGCCAAGTGCGCCGCCCCGTTCCGGGGATTGCCGCGACGCCCGTCTGGGCGAGCACCTACCTGGGCGAGCTGACCGGTTGTCACGCCGAGATCGTCAGCCTTCCCCCACTAGTCGCCATGAGTGCCAGCCCTCCAGAGCTCGCCAGTAGCCCCGACGACGGCGTCACGCGCTGATCGGATGCAGACCGGCTGTGGAGATCAAGCGCCTCCGCCGCCCCGGCCTCAGCATGGTCAACCGCGGCCCCTACCTGTCCTTTCTCTTGAGCGATTGTGTTCAGAACCGACGGGTACTCACGCTGAGTAGCAATCCGGTGAGCCGTTCCCAGATTTGGTAACGGAACGATGACGTTCTTTGACCATCGCTTAAATTTCATGCTGAAAGCGCGCTGACGCAGCGAGGTCACGATTAGCCGCCGAACGAGTCATGGCACGCCCAAAGCACCTGAACGGCGGCTCGCAATCCAGCACTGCATGTGAGAAGAAACCTCGCAAGCGAGTGAGAACATCGCCAGACTGCGAAATATGGGTGGCGGGGGTTAATCCATATGACACTTGCCACGATGATGGAGATCGCAGGAACATCTATCTCAGCAACTGAGAGGAAGATCCTTTAACGGGAATGCGCAGGCTGGCACAGCGTGAGCATGCACGTCGACGAAATCTGACCTTGCACGACGTACCGCAACTGAAAGCGCCTGACTGCGCTAACAGTCAGGCGCCAGCGCGACAAAACCACCCGGGCTGCTACCTAGGTAAGTGAGGCCGCAATGTCGAAGCGTACTACTGACGAGTCGGATCGTCGGAAAAATTCGCCCGAACCGTCGAACCGCAGGAGAGGGCGTAGAAGGCGTGGCCAGCGGGGTGTTACCCGCTGGGACGTGGCGTTGAAGATCCTGGGCAGCAAGGTCTTGTACAGGCGTTTCATGCGCGGCCTTCGCCTCGTCGGACTGCTGATCTTGGTAGTCGTGGCGATCGTGCACAACGTCGACCTTCGGTTGCTCGCCGCGATCATCGGCGCGAAGGTCGGCATGATCTAAACCCGCCGCTAGGCGGTTTTCGGCCCGGTGAGCTTCCTGCCACCAGCCCGAACCCATGTCCGGGCTGGTGGCCGTCGAACCGGTCTACGGACCGGTCGTGTGGTCGATCGCCGCCGTCGGAGCGTCGGTCGCACTCGCCGCCGCGGTGCGGCGTAAGGACGGTTCGCCGGGCCGGAATAACGTCTTCCCTGGCACCCGTACCCTCGCTTGGGCGATCAACGGAGGCATGCTGGTGGAGGTGCTTCGGGCGGCGAAGGTGATCGGTTCGAAGGAGGGGCTGACGTTCTTCGCCCACCCGACCCGTGAGGGCGAAGGCTGGGCCGTGGTGGTTGACCTCCCGGCTGGGCGGAAGGCGTCCTCGGCGATCGTCGTGCTGGATCGCTGGCCAGCGCGCTCGGGGTGGACGAGACGAAGCTGATCCTGGAACGGGTCCGGGGCATCCGCAGGCACGTCGGGCGGCTGGCGTTCTGGGTCGCCGACAGCGGGCAGTCGAAGACCTGCACAGTTCCATGCACGCGGCCATCGGCCTTATCGAGGCGGATGACGACGAGGCGATGGCGAGCTTCGGCCCGCATGTCTTGACCAATCCAGCGTTCACCGGCTGGGCCTTCTTCGCGCTGATCAACATGGACCTGACCAAGGGCACGTCGGGAAACTGCGCGCCGCGCTGACACCAGAATCCATACCGGCCTGGGGCGACTTCGGTGAAGCTCAAGACGTCGCTGGCCAGACATAGCCTTGCCAGTAGGGTGCACTACCTGGACCAGGACACCGCCTACGTGAAGTTCTTGCCCGACATCGACCGCACCCGACAGGTAGCCAACGACGGATTCCCCATCGTCGCCCCCTGTTCATCACGCTCCACCGGCGGCCCGATCAAGGAGGAGAATGGCGTGTTTTCGGCTGGCCCACGATTCCACCAACCTGACGAGCTACCGCTCCCGCCAGGACTCGCCCATCCTGACCTGTAGCCAACGTCGTGTGCGGCTCGCGGATGGCGTGGCCCAAATCTGGGGCAGGACTCTAGGCTCAATGGAGGTTGCCCCAGCCACTTCTTTTGGCTGGGGCAACCTGTCGCTGGTAATCGTTAACCGATCACATGTCGAACTCGCCGTCCTTGGCACCCCGGACGAAGGCGGCCCATTCGGTGGGGTCAAACGCGAGGATCGGACTTGCGGCACCGAGTTTGGTGTCGCGAACCCCGATCACCCCGAGACGTCGGCGATGAGCCGTCCCCGGCCGAGGATGATCAGGTGATCGGCGGTCAGGGCCATCTCGCTCATCAGGTGCGACGAGACGAACACCGTGCGCCCCTCGGCGGCCAGGTCCTTGAGCAGATGCCGGATCCATTTGATCCCGTCGGGGTCGAGACCGTTCACCGGCTCGTCCAGCATCACGGTCTGCGGATCACCCAGCAGCGCCGTGGCGATCCCCGGCCGTTGCCCCATCCCCATGGAGAAGTCGCCGGCTCGTTTGCGCGCCACGGCCGTCAACCCGACGGTATCCAGCACCTCGTCGACCCGTCCGGCGGTGATGCCGTGCGTGGCGCCGAGTGCCAGCAGATGGTCCCGTGCCGATCGCCCCGGGTGCACCGCCCGCGCCTCCAGGAGCGCGCCGATCTCCTGTAGTGGCGCCCGATGCCGGGTGTAGCGCTTGCCGTTGATTCTCGTCGTCCCCGCGGTCGGGGTGGCCAGGCCGAGCAGGATGCGCATCGTCGTCGACTTCCCGGCGCCGTTGGGCCCCAGAAAGCCGGTCACCACACCGGGTTCGACGGTGAAGCTGAGCCCGTCGAGAGCCTTTTTCGTGCCGTAGCGTTTTTCGAGGTTCTCTACTTCGATCATCGTTCTCCTCGGGCTGTTCCGTTCACCTGAAGAATCGCCGTTCGCTCGGTGGTGCGCGTCGTCCCGGCGCAGACAACGCAGGTACCGCGAACGGTGTATTCCGATGAACGCGCGCCGGCTCTGCCTCAGGCCGCTTCGGCTTCGAGCAGGACGTAAGGGGAGAGCAGGGGAGTCGCTTGTGTCCGCCGTAGCCCGGCGGCGGTGAGCAGGGTGTCGAACTGGGTGAGGTCCCGCTCCTGTCCCGTGGTGGCGAACAGCATCGCCATGTCCATGAGTGCGGCACCTGTACTCGCACCGGTGTCGCTGATCAGCATCTCGACGATGAACAGGCGGGCGCCTGGCCGCATGGCATCGCGGATGTTCGACAGGATCGAGCGGCACGAGGTGTCGTCCCAGTCGTGCAGGACGTGTTTGAGGAGGTAGATGTCGGCGGCGGGCACGGACTCGAAGAAGTCTCCGGCGACACCGGTGATCCGGCCTTCGAGCCCGCGTTCGCGGGTTTCGTCCTCGACGGCCGCCGCGACGTGGGCGAGTTCCAGGACCGAACCGGTCAGCCGTGGATTCCGTCGCACCAGTTCGCTCACGAAGGCGCCATACGCGCCGCCGACGTCGAGGACAGTCTTCGCCGTGCCGACATCGATGGCGGCCGCGGCTTCGCGGATCACCGGCGTCGAGAGGTCGGTCATCGCTGCGCTGAACTGGCGTGCTTCGGCGGGGTTCTTGCCGAAGTATTCGAAGACAGACGACCCGAGCACCTGAACTACTTGAGGGGAGCCCATAGCGACCGATTCGGGCAGGAGTACCGCGGGGAGCCAGAACGTGGGTCCGATGGCGGCTTGGGCGTAGTGCTTGAGCGAGACCGGGGAATCCTTGTGCAGCACCGCGAGCATCGGGGTCGGTGAGAAGGTTCCCTGGTCCGCGTCGTAGGTGAGCAGGCCCAGCGCGACACCTGCCCGCAGAAGGCGGTAGGTCATGGCCGGGTCGGCCGACTCCCGCAGCGCGATGTCCTGTGCGGACAAGGGCCCGCTGTCCAGGTGCTCGGCCACCGACAGCGAGGCGATCGCCCGGACCGCCTGGCTGCCCCACGCGGCCATGATGAGGTGGTAGACCTGAGAGAAGTGTTCCTGCTCGGCTGTCATCGGTATGTGTTCACTTTCTGGATCCGGCCCCACGGCTTGAAGACCGAGAGCATGGTGGCGAAGGTCAGGAGAGCCAGTGCGGTGGCGGCGAGGAACGAGACGAACCAGATGTCCCGCAACGGTTGCTCGCCCGTGGAGAGTTCGGTGATGGGGCCGAGGAAGGCCAGCATCATCGCGCAGGCGACGAGGTTGAGGGCCAGCTTCACCGCCACCCACCAGTAGCGCTGGAGTGCCCATTTGGTCGCCAGTCCCAGGAGGACGCCGGTGACCAGGCAGACGATCCGCGCGGTTAGCGCCGTCAGGAGGACGGGGACGACGAAGAAGTCCGCGAGCGCCTGGTACACGGTGGTGCGGTCGTCTCCCGCGCGGATCCAGCCGATCGCCCCCAGGACGACGGCGAGGACGTCGATACCGATCCAGGCGCCCGTCGACACGACATGGGTGACGAGGATGCGCTTGCGCAACCGTGTGTAGAAGCTTTCTTCTGGGTTGGCGTGACCCGGTGGCAGTCCGTGCAACCTAATAGCGTCAAGATCGGCTCGGCCGATATGCCCATCCGGGGCTTCATGTCCGCCACCATTGTGATTCACGTGTGCGGTGTCGAAGGACCCGAACCACTGCAACACCTTCCTGGCCGCATCCCGGCAGCTGTCCCACACGCTCGCGTGCGCTTGCGGGGCGGCATCGCAGCCTGAGTCACGACGACACCGCCCGATGTGAGTACGGTCAGGACCGCCGCCGTCTTGGCTATCCTACGCATTCTTCCTCGTGTAGCTTCAAACACTTCGACCCCTTAAATGTGGCGAATTCACCATTCGCATGCGAGAACAACTACTACTTTGAAAATGGCTATCACGTCCATGAGCAAGTCATGACGTTACCTTGCGGCAGAAGATTCGAACAGTGTTGAAAGATGTGTCGGCACAAAATCCGTCGCGCGGGTGAGACAGGGGACTGTAAACGAGCGATGTAACTCCCGATCATGGAAGTGCACCTGATGACCGACATGATGTCCGGCGTGGAGAACGCTGAGGACTCGAAGCCCTTGACCGGCCTGGACGGCTTGGACGAGCAGCTCGTCGCGCAGCTGCTGAGCACCGCCAAGGCCAGCGGGCTGAAGCTGACCGGTGAGGGCGGGGTGCTGCAGCAGCTGACCAAGCGGTTGCTGGAGTCCGCGCTCGAGGGCGAGATCACCGATCACCTCGGCTATGACAAGCACGACCCGGCCGGCCGCGGGACCGGCAACTCGCGCAACGGCACCCGCTCGAAGACCGTGCTGACCGATGTCGGCCCGGTCGAGATCGACGTGCCGCGAGATCGGGACGCCAGCTTTGAGCCCAAGATCGTCGCGAAGCGGCAGAAGCGCCTTGGCGGTGTGGACGAGATGGTGATCTCGTTGGCCGCCAAGGGATTGACCACCGGGGAGATCTTCGCACACCTGGCCGAGGTCTATGGCGCCGAAGTGTCGCGGCAGACCATTTCCACGATCACCGACAAGGTGGTCGAGGGCATGACCGAATGGCAGAACCGGCCCCTGGACCCGGTCTATCCGGTGATCTTCATCGACGCTATCCACGTCAAATCCGTGACGGGCAGGTGGCCAACCGGCCGATCTATGTCGCGCTCGCGGTGACCTGCGAGGGCCGCCGGGACATCCTTGGCTTGTGGGCCGGCGACGGCGGCGCGGGCGCCAAGTACTGGCTGCACGTCCTCACCGAGCTGAAGAACCGCGGCGTGGCCGACGTGCTCATGGTCGTCTGCGACGGGCTGACCGGCCTGCCCGACGCGATCACCACCGTCTGGCCGCAGACGATCACCCAGACCTGCGTGGTGCACTTGCTGCGCAACAGTTTCCGCTACGCGGGGCGTCAGCACTGGGACGCGATCGCCAAGGCCCTCACACCGGTCTACACCGCACCGACCGAGCCCGCCGCAAAGGAGCGGTTCGGCGAGTTCACCGAGACCTGGGGCGCCCGATATCCGGCGATCGTGCGGTTGTGGGACAACGCCTGGGCCGAGTTCGTGCCGTTCCTCGCGTTCGATCCGGAGATCCGGCGGGTGATCTGCTCGACCAACGCGATCGAGAGCGTCAACGCCCGCATCCGCCGCGCTGTGAAGGCCCGCGGGCACTTCCCCAACGAGCAGGCCGCGCTGAAATGTGTCTACATGGCGATCATGAGCCTGGACCCGACCGGCACCGGCCGCAAACGCTGGACCATGCGGTGGAAACCCGCGCTCAACGCGTTCGAGATCGCCTTCGACGGCCGCCTGGCCGCCGGACGCAAGTAGTTTCCGTCAACCCGACTTACACCGCTCGTTTGACAGACCCCTCACCGGCCGCAGTGATCTGAGGCTGCTTGATGCCGTCCGCGGCTTCACCGGCACCCCTGACCAGCTCAAACTTGACAGTGGCATCAAGCAACAGCTCAACCTTGGCGGTCCACGCGCGAAGGCACACTAGCCACGGTTAGCCTGGCCAATCCGGCGGACTGCCGTACTGGGAGGCTCCACTGCCGCCTCGCCACACGTCGGCGGCGCCGCATCCACCGGGGTCGGTGCGATCGACCGCAGCATCGTCGGTGTAACCGCCAGCGCGTCCGACGTCCACGACCTCTCCGCCGCCCGCGACCGAACCAGCGGGTGTTGCCTCCATCGCGCGCCGGAGGAGCGGCGCTGCTCCTCTGAGCGTGAAGTTGATCTTCTTGACTGAGTCAAGTGGTCGAAGTGCGGGTCGAGCTCGATGAACTCGTTCGCTGCGTCGTGCAGGCGAGCTGATCGCGCGACCAGGACACGCCCTCCGCCCCCGAGGCTGCAAGGACTCGATCGTCGGCGGGAAGTCGCCGGTCGCCGGAACCGCTGCTACTCGCCGGGGTCGTCCTGGAATGGCAACGACCCGTCACCTTCGGGGATGCCGTGTGGCGAGTCCAGGTCCTTGATGAATCCGTCGCCGTAGTCCAGCTTGTGCGTCCTGCTTACGCCTTTGACCTTTGGTCGGTCGTTGTCGATGATGATCAGCTGAAAGGGGCGTTCATAGCGGCCGTCCCCGATTGTGCCGCGAATCTGCAGGGCGTCGAGGAACTTCTGGTACACCCGGCGCGCCAGTTCCCGGTCGGCGGTGTTGGTCCCGAGGTTCTTCTGCGGCGAGTCGATGATCAGCAGGCCCGGAAGGCTCGACTTGTCCATCTCCAGGGTGTAACTGAGCAGAGTCAAGCTGTAGGCGACCGAAACAGCCACCCGAGCACCTCCGCCGCGCCCCTCGAATGGCTGTTCGTCCACCAACGGCAACAGGGTGTCCGCGTCGATGCGTGCCCGACCAGTGGCGTTGGGCAACCCAATGTCAGCGATGGTGCTCCGGAAAATGTCGGTTAATGTCTCGGCGACCCATTCGCGATGTTCGCGGTCGGACTCAGCGACACGCAGCTCCTCGTAGCGCTGTCGCTGCTGCGCCTTCAGCTCGTCGATCGCGCGTCGTTCCTCCTCAAGGCGGCGCAGCGCTGCGTCGACCTGCCGCAGATCGGTCAGGCGTTGCCGCAGCGCGGCTAGTTCGGCAGTGGCGGCCGCGATGGCGTCCACGTGCGGGGCGACCGAGTGTTCGGTCTGTGCGTGGTGGGCGGCCAGCTGCGTGGCAAGGTCGGCGCGGGCGGCCTCGACTGCCTTCTGCGTCAGCTCGTCGGCCTCGCGCAGCTTGGTCAGCTTCTGCTCGATCATCTGGCGCTGCTTCTGCAACGCGATTCGGGTCGCAAGGTTCTGCTGTCCACGCAACGGCCGGCAGCAGAGGTTGCAGTGCCCAGGTGGTGGCACGTACTCCAGCAGGTTCGCCTCGCACTCGGGGCAGGTCCTCTCCGAGATCAGCTCAAGGGTGACCCGGTCGGCGGGGTCGGCGGCCTCCAGCTGTCCTAGCACAAGCAGCGACTTGTCGACCTTTTCCAGGTCAGCCTCGGCCTCGCCGAGATCCCGACGCGCGAGCAGCAGTTTCTGCTCGGCCACGTTGACTGCGTCGTAGGCGGCACGACGGCGTTGGTGCCACTGTTCAGCACTGTCCAGGGCAGCGTTGGCGGACTTGCGCAGCACGGCCAGGCGGGCCGCAGATGCCGCTTCGTCCGCGGACAGGTCGGTCAGAGCCGCGCGCACCGCCGCCGGGTCGGTCGCCTGGGAGGACGCCAGGAACTCCGCGATGCCGGAACACTTGCGGTGTCGCTGATTGATTTCGCGGTCGATCCTTTCCAGCTCGGCCCGGCGCTTGGCCAATTCGGTGTCGGTGATACCGGTCATGATCTGCAGCGCGTCCAGGCGAAGCCGGTCGGAGGAGGACGGCAGCACAATGTGCCGGTCGATGTCGAACTGGCTGCGGTGCAGGTAGGGCCACACTGCAGAATGGAACGTCGGCTTGGAGCCGAGCACGGCGAACTCCTCAGCCATGCCGAGCTCCTCGAACAGCCAGTCCGACATCGTCGTTTCCCCGCTGCGCTGCTTCACTGGGAAACGCCCCACCAGGTCGCCGACCTCGTCGGTCACCTCCACCCGCGAGCTGGACGAACGCAGCCGCCGCAGCGTGTAGGTGCGGTTGCCCAGCCTGATGGTGAGCACGACCTCCAGGAGATGCAGGTCCACAGCGCCACGGAAATGTACGTTCTCAAGGCCCATCGCGAAGCCAATCGCGTCGGGGATCGAGCTCTTGCCGGTGTCCGCCGGGCCATAGATGACTACGACCTGGGCGTCCAGATCGTACTCGTGGGCCTGCCACCCGCGTGTAGTCCTGATCTTGAGATTCAGGACACGCAGCACCCGCACCATGGGTGCTCCTTCCTCCGCGGCCATAGCCGCAGGCGTTCGACGACGCAGCCGTGGGCCGCTGGCCTGAAAACCCTGCACGAGAAGCGGAGCGGTGCAGGTTCACCGCGCCTCCGCACTACCCATTCGGCCGTACAAGACCCCTCGAACGGCCGCACTGCACAATCACGTGATTCCAACTTGCGTGAAGTTATAGCGGATGGAAGGAGAGTCGCGCCAGTCGGGCCCCGATCGGCACGCTGCGCGGTGTGCGCTGGAAACGCCGAGGCTCGTGGGTCCCCTGTCATCGTTGTTTCGCAACATCCTTGGACTCGTTGATGCGTATGTCGCACTCGACTGACACAAAGGACTTGGCCGGGCCTATTGCGTCACAGGCGACACGCGAGCCCGAACCCAAACTCGAAAGTTGGATTCCAAGTGTGTAGAGTTCGCCGGTGAGTAGATCGCGCACGAACGCGACGGAGGTGGCGTGCATGGTCGGGACGCAACACACTGACGACGGGTCACCCCCGCCGAACGTGGACGTCTTGGTCGAGGGCATCCGGAAGTTCCTGGGCTTGACGCAGACGTTGCGTCAAGCAGGAGCAGTCGTGCAGCTTCCGCCGCAGCTGGTGCAAGTATGTCGTGAGGTTCTGAACGAGGTCGAGAGCTCGCCCGCGAGCAGCCCGCGTCCCCCGTCCAGCGGAAACTCGCAAATGTCGGTCGCGGACAAGGCGCTACAGGAGTTACCTCTGCGGCGCCTGCTGCTGCAGGTGATCACTCCAGGGGAGACCTTCACGGTGACGGAGGTGGTCAACCGTCTCGCAATGCTGGGCGTGACTGCCGACTCGGCCAAGGTCAGCAATGCCCTTGGCTACCAGGTAGACCGTGGGCAACTGGTCCGCGAACACAGGGGCCTCTACACCTACCCGGTGGAAACCCTCTCGGCCAACGCCACCGGCACCACCGTGCCGGGCTACGCGCCAACGCCGGACGCGGTCGGCGGATCCACTCACGACGATCGTCGCCAGTCGGGCAACGATCACGGCCACCGCACCGTGGCGGTGCGGGGACAGGAGGACCGCCGTGGCAAAAGCACGGCGCAGGAGCGGAAAAAAGCCGTGTAGATCAGGAATCTACCGGCCCCTACTACGACGAAGGAGCCCCGCTTCGCCGGGCTGCCACCCGGCGGGGACTCCTCGTCACGTCCAGTGCCCTCAAGCACGTAAGACTCGACTTCACGGTACCAGTAGCGCCTTGCAGCGTCTATCGCTGCTGGCCCGCTGGTGCGCTGCGATCGTCGGGTTCTGGTGGAGTTTGCCACCCGAGGTACACCTCTGGGTGGCTAACCGAATTCAGGAATTGATCAGCTAGAGCTGCAGGGTGGGGTGGCGCACGACCGGCCACCTCACCGCTTAACAACAGTATGATCCATACCAGATGGATGTCGAGAGAATGAGACACGGAGACGCGCAGATGGTGTCCCGCCCGTCGTGGCCGCGAGCCACACGATCAAGACACGAACCCATCTGGACACGGCAAGTGCGGCGACAACGCGGTGCAGGTAGAACAGGTCGATGTGGGTCGTCTCCAACCTGTGCAGTGAGTATTCCACGCACGTCTGCAAGTAGTCCGGGCGCCCGTTCGGGCCGCCGACGAACTTCCCGGTCTGGTCGAGAGTGACCCTCACCCTTAGTTGCGACGGTCAGTCCGTCCCGGCGCCTCTTTAGCGCCTGTCCGAGCTGTTCCTCTCCACTGAAAGGTCCGTACATGTCCGCTGTGTCGACCATCGTGACGCCCAGTCGACGGCACGGTGAATGGTCGCCGTCGCCTCGGCCTCGTCCGGGGTGCCGTACATCGCCATCATGCCCATGGAGCCAAGACCCTCGACGGAGGTGACGAGGCCGTGCTCGCGGATTCTGCGTTTCCGTCGCGCCTCCCGCTCGCGTCAGGCACCCTCTCGCCGTCCGGGTGGCCGATGTTCACTTCAGCGGCGAGGTGAAACGCCAGTCCAAGAAGACTCGCGGTCGAGGCCGTCATGGTCGAACCTGCTCATCGGGTCGGCGTGCAAGCCGGCGGTGCGTACCGCGAGGATGAAAAAGCCGGATCTTGAATGACCCTGTGACTTTGTCTGTCTGCTCACGGCGCAGTCGCCGAGATCAGTGTCAAGGCGTCGACGTTCCTTGGTTTGGCACTTGACAAAGGATGGACTTGAGCGCTCGGCGTACGTCGCCGTCTGAGTCGCAGGTCAGGAGCCGCGTGACTGCCGCGGTTCCCACAAAAATCGACCTGAGCCCATTCGCGCGGACGGCTTGTCGATATGCGGATTGTCATGAAACGTCGGGCTTGACGGCGTCATGCCGCACCGGTGCCGATCTCCTCCGCCTAGGCAGGCCGAGCAGCTCGGTCACGGCGTGATCCTGGCCGCAAGCACGGCGCCCTAATGCGTCCCTGTCCGCCGTAGAGCTGCTGTCATGGGGCTCGTATAGGTCACATAGAGAAGGACTGGAGTCGTCCTGCGCAGACTTGTCGTCAGAGCGTCTAGGGCTGGAGGGACACATGGAACAGGTTCGAGTGGCTGTCTCTGCCTCGGATCCGATCAGTCAGGCCGGGCTCGTCCGCTGCCTCGAATCGCAACCTGACCTGGCAGTGGTCGCTCAGCCGGAGTCAGGACAGGTCGACTGCGTTGTCGCGGCCTTCGAGCACCTCAACGCCGCTGCCGTCGCGACCCTGCGCACGTTGGCCAACGAGCTGGACGTTCCGATCGTACTGATCGTCAACGAGATCAAGGACGAAGAGCTGTTGACGGCGGTCGAGGTCCGCGTGGCGGCGATCCTGCCGCGTGACGCGGTGACCGGCACCCGGCTGGTCACGAGCGTCCGCGCCGTGGCGGAGGAGGGCGCGGACATACCGTCCGACCTGCTGGGGCGGCTGATCGCGCAGACGGAGCGACTGCACCGCGAAGTGCTCGTACGGAAAGACATGGTGGGTGCCCCTGGCCTCACCGCAAGAGAGATCGACGTGCTCCGGATGGTGGCGGATGGCCTGGACACGAACGAGATCGCGCTCAACCTGCGCTATTCGGAACGGACCGTGAAGAACATCCTCTACTTGATGACCAACCGGCTGGGGTTGCGCAATCGATCACATGCGGTCGCCTACGCGATGCGTGCCGGGGTGATCTGAGTTCGCTATCCGGGTGAATGACCACGGATCGGTCCGGTACACGGCCGCGACCTGTACTGAGCCAGGCTGAAAGGAGCAGGCCCCCTTGGTCAAGGGCGGCTGTCGATGAAATGTCCTCGGTGGACGACGGTGAAGACAGGCGTACGGCTTTCGGCAAGCTGTTGTTCGGCTACCGGCGCCGAGCAGGCCTTTCGCAGGCGGACTTGGCGCGGGCATCTGGCATGAGTGTGCGCGCGCTGCGGGATTTGGAACACGGCCGGGCACAGGGGGCACAGCGGCGTTCGGCCGAAGTGCTGGCGGACGCGTTGCGGCTCGGCGGTGACGAGCGCGAGTCGTTCCTGATCGTCGCTAAAGAAGGGCGTCGCCGTACGGCGCGGATCTTGGACGAGGCGGGCCTGTGCATGGTGCCTTCGGCGGTGCCGGACCTCCTCGGGCGTGACCGTGAACTGGCTCGACTCCGTGACGAGGCTCGGACGGGCGGTGTCGTCACGATCGTCGGTCATCCCGGTGTCGGCAAGACCGCGCTGGCGGTGCGGGCGGCCCACGACCTGAGCGCCGACTTCCCGGATGGTTGTCTCGCGATCGACATGCGCGGCATGGACCAGGTGCCGTTGTCCACCCGAGTGGCACTCGATCGGCTGCTGCGGGCCTTGGGTGTGGCGCAGTCGGAGATCCCGGTTTCCGAACCAGATCAAGCCAACCTGCTCCGGTTACTCATGGACGGGCGCAAGGTGCTGCTGTTGCTGGACGACGCGGCAGCTGAGGCGCAGATCCGTCCGCTACTGGTCACGGGAAACGGCTGCTTGACGCTGGTCACCTGCCGCCGCACGCTTTCAGGATTGGCGGAGGCGCGTACTGTGCGCCTGGCCGCCCTGTCGGGCCCCGACGCAGTGGGCTTGCTGAAGGCGATCGTGGGGCCGGACCGGGTTCTGGCGGAACCCGGTAAGGCGATAGAGCTGGTCGCGTTGTGCGGGAATCTGCCGCTCGCCGTCCGGATCGCCGGCAATCGCCTTGCCACCCGGCCGCACTGGTCCCTCTCGTACCTTGTCGAACAGCTTCATGATGAGCGGACCCGGCTCAGTTCGTTGTCCGCCGGTGATATCCAAGTGCGCTCGGCCTTCGCGGTCTCATATCGCCGCCTGTCTCCTGCCGCGCGGCTTTTCTTCCGGAGACTGTCCCTCCTGCCTGGTGCGGATTTCGGTGTCGAGCTGGCTGAGGTGGCCACGGATGCTTCCCCCATCGAGGTACGACGTAACCTCGACGAACTTGTCGGTGCGAGTCTGCTGCAAGTCACGTCCGAGCCGGATCGGTTCCAGTTTCACGACCTGATCCGGCTCTTCGCCCACGAGCGATTGGGCACGGAGGAGAAACCCGGGGAACGGGACCGACTGTCAGAGCGCGTATTCGATCACCTGTTCAGCACGGCGATGGCCGCGGCCAAGGTGTTCTTCCCCGACGCACTCGAGACGGGGCCCTTCTCATCGCGAGACAGCGCTGCGGAGTGGCTGACTCGTGAGTATTCACATTGGCTGGCCGCGCTTCGCACGGCCGGCAGGAGCGGGCGGCACCGCGAGGTGGTGGATCTGGTCCTCGCCATGCATTGGTATTCCGATTTTCGCTACCGGGAGTATCCATGGGATGAGATCTTCGGGTTCGGTGTCAGGGCCGCTCGTGCACTCGGCGGCCGCACCGAGGAAGCCACGCTGCTGAATTTCCTCGGCTGGGCGCAGCGTGCCTGCGTCGGGGACAACGCGACCGCGCTCGCCACGCACAGGGAGGCGCTGGCCGTCGCGGTCGAAGCCGGATCTCGGCGTGAACAGGCGTGGGCACACGCCTACCTGGGATCGGTGCTGATGCGCCTGGGACATGGCGACCAAGCTCTCGAGCATGCGAGGCGATCTTGCGAAATGGCCGGAGATTTCGAGCTCAGAACGGCGGAGTTCTCCGTCCGGAACGGGTTGGGCCGGGTCCTCCAGTCGATGGGCCGCCACGAGGAAGCACTGGACGTCCATCGCGCTCTGCTCCTGGAGGTGGAAGATCACCGAGACGAGACTCATACGGAGATGTGGCGGTGGCACCGGGCGGTGATCATGACGGAGGTGGGCAACTCGCTGTCAGGGCTGGGGCGGACGGAGCACGCTGCGGCGGCGTATCACGAGGTGCGGTCCATGCATGCCGAGGCAGGCTTGGCGATCCTCGAAGCCGACGTGGCACTGCTGGAGGGTGTCGCGTGGCGCGCGAGCGGTCAGAACGGGCGAGCGCGCGAATGTCTGGAAAGGGCGCTTTCGGTCTTTGAAGGTCCTGTCTTACGCGCGCAGCGAGAACGTACCTTGTCCGAGCTGGCACTTTTGCCGGAAGTCTGAGGGGTAAGATCGCGGGCGCAAAGGGACACTTTTCGACCTGCCCACCTGGCACAGCCGGAATCATTTTGTTTGAATGGCGAGAATTCCACAAATAGCGGGGAGTCTCGTGATTCAGTCGAATGGACCGTCAAGGGATGTGTCGACCGTAGCGCCGGTCGTCCGTGAGAAAGCAGCCATCACCGCTCTCACCGGGCTGGCGGACGGAGTCCTGCGATGAGAGCGGCCTGTGCTGCCGCCGGCCCGGATTTCGTGCTCTCCGACGAGGAGTTCGGAGTCTTGTGGCGTGCGCTGGAACTCGGTGAGGTGCCTCCTCCCTTGAAAGCGCCGTTCGCGGATGCCGATGCGGCCCAGGTCGCCGCTCTCACCGCCGAGGTGTATCGGGAACTCGCGGACCGGGAGGTCGTGTCCGGGACCGATGTCGACACCGACCTGGTGGAGTTGCTGCGATTGCTCGGCAAGTACCGTGCCTCGATCGAGGTGGTGGGTGACGTCGGCTACCCGTTCCGGGCGCTGGCAGCGGTCGGTCACGAGGCGGGCGTACTCGCCGCACAGGCCGGTGGTGAATTGTGGATCACGAGAATCGAACCGACGGCGCTGGTGCCGGCGATCGTCGGTATGCTTCCCGCCGCAGGCCCGGGGCCGGGCACGCCGATGCGGGTCCACCACAGCGCGGCCCGTGCGGAGGACGATGTACTGGAGTTCTTCGCAGATCTGGTGGAGGAGGGTCCGGCAGACGCCGCGACCGGAGGTCTCTCGGTGCTGTTGGCGCGGCGGCACGCCGTCGGCCGGTTCGGGTTTTCCGCAGCTGATCACCATCGATCCGCGGCTGTGGTGCCCTGGTTCGACACCGAGCAGGGCCGCTACCTGATGATCGCCGAGGACGGCCTGCTCACCGTGAGTTCGGCAGATCGCGTCGGGATGGAGCGGTACCTCAGCGCTGTGCTGTCCACAGTGGCCTGACGGGGACGTGGCAGCTCCGCGCCCACCTCCTCAGAGAGCCAGGTCGTCCGCGGTGAGCAGGGTGAGTTCGGACATCGCGGTGGAACCGCTCATCGCGAGCCGTGACGCCTGCCGGTCGGCCATACTCTCGAATACCTTTCGCGCGGTCCGGCCGTTGCCGAACGTGCCGTCCTTGGGAATCTTCTCGAAGTATTCCAGCAGGGCGTCTGCCGCGGGCGGATCCAACCGGTAGTCGTGCCGCTTGCAATGTGACGCCACGATGGTCACGAGCTCGTCGGCCGTGTAGTTGGTGAACTCGATCGTCCGGCTGAATCGCGATTCCATGCCGGGGTTCGCCTCGAGGAAACTCCGCATTTCATTGGAGTAGCCCGCCGCGATGACGACCACGTCTTCGCGGTGATCCTCCATGAGCTTCACGAGGGTGTCAATGGCTTCGCGGCCGAAGTCCGGTCCTGACCCGCCGCCACCCGCGGACAAGGTGTACGCCTCGTCGATGAACAACACGCCACCGAGTGCGCTGTTGAACGCTTCGGTCGTCTTGATCGCCGTACCGCCGATGATGTTCGCGACGAGGTCCGCTCTGGCCACTTCGACGAGGTGCCCGGAGCGTAGCACGCCGAGTTGGTTCAGGATGGCACCGTAGAGCCGGGCGACCGTGGTCTTGCCCGTGCCGGGCGCGCCGGCGAACACGAGATGCCGTGACATCGGCGGTGCCGAGAGTCCCGCGTTCTTGCGGAACTGTGCCATCTTGTTGAGATTCACCAGCGAGGTGACCTCGCGTTTGACGCCGTCGAGCCCGACCAACCCGGTGAGCTCGGTCATCGGGTCTCCTGCGCCGGGCCGCGGTCGTGGTACAGCTGTGCCGGACTCTGCCGCGGAGTCCACCGTCGTCGAGGCCGATTCACCGTAGGCGTCCGGGATACTGTTGTCCAAGCTGGTGAGCCCCTTGACCTCCACCGCTCCGCTCGCCTTCAACTGCCGCAGTCCGGCGCCGCCGTTGTCGCGCACCGTGCAGCCGGCTATGTGCACCGCGTCCGTGCTGCGCACCTGGATACCGTCGGCGGTATTGGCCACGAATTCGGAGTCGGTGATCCTGCCGGAGGCGCCGGAGTCGACGTGAAGCCCGTTGCCCGCGCAGCGCTGCACGCGGCAGCGATGGATTTCCAGCTCGGCGCCGTTTCCGGCGTACACCCCGTCGGCACCGGCTCCGGCGATGTCGCAGTCGGACAGTTGCACCGATGCTTCACTGACCGACGCCCCGGCCTCGGTCGTACCGCGAACGGTCAGCCCGCTAACTGAGCTTCGCGCACCGGCTTCGACTCGAAGACCCACAGTCGCGGCCCGGTCGATCTCGACGTTCTCGAGCCTTCCTCGCGCACCGTCGTACAGCCGGATACCGATACCCTCGGAGCCTGCGACGCGCAGCTGCCGGAAGAAGGGATCTGCCTCGCCGCCGATCTGCACACCCGCGAGTTTGCTGTCCGACACGCTCAGCCGGTCGAACTCGGTGGTACTTTGCCCGGCCACGTCGAGCCCGGCACCCGTGCTCCCGGAAGCGTCGCATTCGATCACCCGGCCCGCCGCCTTGCCGGTAAAGTGGAACCCGTGCCTGCCGGCGCGGCTGACCCGGCAGCCCTGCAATACCGGGGCGCATGATTCGGAGACGAACACGCCGTCCGCTCCGCTGCCGACGACCGAACACTCGTCGAGCGTCACGGTCGCCCGGGTGGCGAGATAGAAGCCGATCCCTTTCGTGTCACGGACCTTGATCCTGCTACCCGTGGTCGTTGCCCGCTGTTCGACCGCCATCGCCGGCTGACCCGCCCCGGTGATCGTGGTGTCCTCCACGACGGCATGCCCCTGCCCGTTGAGGCAGATCCCGTTTCCCCCGGTGCGGTCGATCTCGCACAAGCGGACACTCAGCGAACCGCTCTCGGCGACGACGATGGCCGAGGTGCCCAGATCGCTGAGCCGGCAGCTCTCCAGGACGTTGTCCTGGGAAGTGACGACGACACCAGCACCGGTCGCGTTCTGCACCCGGCACTGCCGCATCAAGATCGTGCCCCTGTCCAGGGCGTATACCGCTGCCCAGCCCGCGGCCCGAACGTCGCATTCGGTAACACTCAGCTGACCTGCGGACACGACAATCGCCGGGCTGTCCGGATCGTCGGCTTCCACCGTGAGGCCGGACAGCGCCGCGGATTCCGCGGTCAGCGTGATCGCGCTGCCCGACGGCGCGGCCACATGGACGGTGCCAGGACCGTCCTCCGCGGCTATCGTCACCGCCTTGGTCAGCGTGAGGCTTTCCGCGTAGCGGCCCGCCCTGACGACGATCAGCGAGCCATGCGTCGCCGCGGCCAGCCCGGCCGCGATACTTCGGTAGCCGTTCTGAGTCTGGCCTACCTGAATCACATCGTGGCCCACATATGCTCCTGATCGTGTCACGCGCTGACCGCGGTGAGCAGTCCTCGAGCCTTCGCCGCAGCGAGATCGACCCGGGAACGGCAGCCGGTCTTAAGGAACAACCGCGTTAGGTGGTACTCGACAGTCTTTTCCGTCACCCGCAGAGTGTCCGCGATCTGACGGTTCGTCCGTCCGACCCGGATGAGGTCGATGACGCGCATCTCCGTGTCGGACACCGTGGGCCGGTCGGCATCCGCGCGAGGCGGCGCCACGTCGCGGTCCCGCATGATCGCTTTGCTCCTCGCCCGGAGCGGTGCGGAGCCGAGGCCCCCCGCGATCTCGTACGCGTCGTGTAACCAAGGCCGCGGATCCACGGCCAGTTCGCCGAGCGCCAGGAAAGCGACGAGCAGGTCTGGGAAATGACCGCGACGCCGCGCCATGTCGGCGCTCGCCCGCAGGCTGCTTTCGTCCTTGGTGGCGACGCCACGGACGAATTCCAGGGCAGCGCGGCCGACGGGGCTTCCCATGCGATCGGCGAGCGCCGTCATCACGGTGAGCAGCCTTCGGCCCCAATCAGCCTGCCCGCCGCTCATGGCGATGGTGGTCAGACGCGACAGTAGCCGCTCCCCGCCGACCGGGACCTCTCCGGCACCGAACTGCCGGTATGCCCACCAGCCCCGTGCCAGCGCACTGGCATTGTCCCCGTCCGCCGCCAGCAGCCCGATCTCGGCCCAGCCACGCATCGCAGCGATCCTGCGATCGTCCCCGACCGCCGCGAGCCAGTTCGCTGCCTGCTTGAGCTCTCCGGTCGTGACACAGATTTCGGCGGCCAGCAGGCGACCGAGGTTCTGGACCGGGTTGGCGGAGTCGGCTGGCATCGGGGTGGCGATGAGTGTACGAACGGCTGACAACGCCGCCGGAAAGTCTCCGCGGGAGTACAAGGTGACGACACGGTGGTACCGGGCCAGCACGCCATGGTCGGGAATGCCGGAGTTCGTCCTGATAGCGAGTAGCGCCGCGACATCCCACATCGCCAGGGCATCGGCGAGCCCGTCGGACTCGGCAGTGTTCCGGTCGACGGAAAGCGGAGCGGTGATCGCAACCAAGCCCGCGAAGTCGATACTGTCGCCTGCGAACCAGCTGTCGTGCCATTCCAGCATCTCGTCGTCATCCTCGACGGCCTCTCGAACATCGTTCCCGATCGGGGAGGACGTGTGCAGAGCGGCGATGAGCGCCGCGGCCGAGAGTTCCTTCGGGTCGATGAATCGGGCGTGTTCTTCGGCAACGACGCTGAGACGCTCGTAGTCACCCGTCCGGAGCAGCAGTCGAAGCAACGCCGACAGCACTCGTGGTCGCACCTGGTCGTCGCGATCCAGGTGCCACAGGGCCGCGTGGTACCAGCGCGCGGCGCCTTCCTGCTCGTTCTCCCCGGAACCGCCCGCCTGGTCGAGAAGCACTCGCGCGAACGTGGCCGAAGGAGTTACCTCCTTTTCCGCCGCCGCGATGTGGTCGGCGATGGCGGTCTCGTTGCCACCGGTCTTCAGTAGATGCTCGGCGACTTCCCCGTGTAACCGGCGGGCCACCGGGAGGGCGTCGGCGAGCACCGCCTCGGACAGCGCCGGGCACGTGCTGCTCAATTGTCCCGACTCGTCGCTCACCAGCGCGCCGACCGCCGCCAGGGTGTCGACCGCGTGGCCGTATTCGGCGAGGTCGCGCCCCGTCGTGGCGGCGAGCGTGGGGAGATCTTCGACGCCGAATGCGGGCCCCGTGGTCGCGAGCACCATGAGCTCATGTCCGGCTGTTCCCAGCCGTCGCACCTGGCTCACGAGATCATGGCTTGCTGCGAGCCTTATCGGGGCGTCACCCGAGAGACATGCCCGACCGTGCACAATGGTGATCCGCCCGTCGCCGCAGAGTTCGTCCACTGTGGACAAAAGTGTTCCGGGGTCGCAGGCAAGGGGGCCGAGCGTGTGCCGAAGCGCGGTGAGCAGTGAATCGTCCGCGGTCTTGCGGATCCGTTTGCCGACGAGCGGGCCGACGTAGTCCTCGGAGAGCGGTCCGAGGTCGATCAGGTGGTCGGCCAGTTGAGCCAGCTGCACCGCAGGAGCGGCGAAGCGCCCGTCGTCGCGACAGGCCGCGACGACGAGGCATCCCGGTAAGCAGGCCGGAGCGAGCGCGAGCGTGGGATTCGGGACGGTGTCGAGATCATCGGCGATCACCACGATCGGGCCATGACGGTGAATCTTGCCGAAGATCATCGCGAGGTTCACGAGGAGACTCGAGCGCTGCCGCGTCGAGCGATAACGCTCGGGTGTGCCCAGCAGGCTCGCGGAGTTGACCGCACGGATCAGTTCGAAGTCGCCGAGTTCGTTGCAGAACTCCTGAAGCGCCGCGATGATCGCGTTGAAACCGAAGAGATCCCACGGCTCGACCGCCCCGGAGAACGGGATCCGGATGACAGTATGCCCGTCCTGCTGCCACCCATGCGCTGCCGCGGTGAGCAGCGCGGTCTTTCCGATCCCCGGCGTGCCCCGCACGACGGCGAGTGTGTGCCGATGAGAGTTGACGTCGGCCAGCGCGGCGTTCAGTTCGGACATTTCCGCGTCTCGTCCGGAGAGCGTTGTCCGTGCCATGCCGACTCCTTTCGCACTCATTGACTGTGTGTGTTCATGATGCGTGAGCCGGAAGGAGTACTCATTGGTTCAGTGACGGCACCCGTCTAACGTTGCCCGAACGACCATGGCCGGAGGGGACTGTGTGAGGGAAAACCCGTAAAGGTCACCAGGCCGAGGTGGCACTTGTACCGCTGCCAGCGGCAAGTGTGGTGAGGTGCAGGACGACCCATTTCCCCGGACGGGAGAAGCTGACGTGACGGGAGCCGCGATCGAAACGCGTCCTCTGGTGCCAGGTCCGGAAGAGGACCGGCTTGTGGCGGAGTGGCATGGTCCACACGCGCTGGTCCGTTGCCGGAACGAGCAGGCAGGAGAAGCTGAGCAGATCGCGGCATGGCCACGACGGACCGGGCATCTCACGGTCCTGGTGTCGGCCGCGGCGCACGGAAACAGTGCACTCGACGACACCGTCATGGGGCTGCTTCACACTGTGGTTCGTCCGGGATCCGAGTTTCACACCGTGTGGATCGCGCTGGACGGTCTCGGCGGGGAGCAGGGCAGCGGGATGCCATTGGCACGGCGTGTCCTGGCGGAGCTCCGGGTCGACCTCGTCGCTCCCGACGGCGCTCTCGCGGGAACGCCCGCCAACGGCCTGTATGTGGGGCCGAGCACGGGGTCGGTCGGTTGGCGCCGGTTCCACGGCGGCAGCCCGAGCACGGTGGTGGCCACCCGGCTCCCGGTGCCGGCCTGGGAACGACCTCTTCCCACGTCGCCACTGGCCGCGGGAGATGCGGTCGCCGAGCCGGTAGCCGCCGGCCTGCTCGTGCGCGCCGCACCCGCGGCACCGCTGACCTCGGCACATCCGGCGTTCCGGATTCCCATGGACCTGGCACGGCCCAAGCTGATCATCGAGGATCACGATCTGCTGCCGAAGCAGGTGAGTGCGCTGTTCGACACGGTATCGGCGGCCGTGCGGGCCGCGTTGCTGGTCGTCCCCCTGAACCCGGCCGGCACCGGTATCGGCTGGATCTCTCAGCTGGCTGATCTGTGGTCGCACGACGTCGTGTTCAGCACCGGGGTCCAGGTCGCCGTATCGCCGACACGGTACGTGGTCGTCACGGGACCTGACAGCGACAAGGGTTTCCGGCCTTTTCCCACTGTGGTGCGGCAGCGGCTGGGCACGTACGAACAGGAGGTGCTGGACGTCGCAGCGCCCCCGGACGGTTGGACCCGGTATTCGACGGTGGGATACCGGATGGCGGATGGCGGTCCGGTCGCGGAGGTGGTGCCCGCCGGTCTGGTCCTGCGAAGTGAGTCACACGCCGTATCCGGCCCGCGTGCGCCGTTCGATCCAAACGGTTGGACACTGACGGTCGGCGTGCTCGGTGAGGAGATCACGGATGACCTCGTGACCGCGTTCGACCGGCTGCTCGTAGGTGCCGGAAAGGATCGGCTGCGTACCGTCCGGGTGCAGGTCGACGGTGTGCTGGACCTGCGCGGCCGCGCGCGGCTCGCCGCTTTCGCCCACAAGGCCGGCGTCGTCGTCGATCTCCCCGCGGTGCCTGTGCCGCCCGAAGACGACAGCGTGGAGTCGCTTCCGGCCACTGAGGTTCCGGCGTTTCCGGTCGCCACGGTGTCCGGCCCGGGAACGCCGTCAACGACCGCGTATCCCCCTGTTGCCGAGGTGGTCGGACCAGAAGGCCCGCTGGAGACCGAAGTGGCCGGTGCGACGGAATCCGAGGACGACGTTGTGGTGATGGCGGATGTCGCGCCATGGCCGGAACGCACGAGCACGTCCGGTGAGCAGGCCCGGTTCAGCACCGCCGCAGGGAGCTCGTTCGCCGACGGGCTCTCGATGGTGAACTCGGCCATGGCCACCTGGCCGGCGCTCCGGCGGACTGAACTCGGGGCGAAGGCGGACTATGTCGCCGTGTGTCTCTACTTGACTCGTGGGCCGACAGGCGCCGTGGAGGTGAATCAGGCGCTGCGGGCGGGGGAGGAGGTCCAGCTCGACTCTTACCTCGCCTGTCTGGTGTCGGGCCTCGGCAGGCTGCCCGTCCATCGCCGGGTGGTGTTGCGACAGGCGCGATCCGATCGGAACTGGGACATCGGTACGGTTCTCACCGATCCCGGCTTCGTGAGTGCCAGCGTATCGCACGACGTCGGTGTCCCGGACGCCGAAGTCGACCTGCTCGTCTGGCCGGTCTCGGCTCGCCGTACCTCCGAACTCGTGCTGCACCGGCCGATCGACGAAGCGGTGTTCCTACCTGGCCGGCGATTCAAGGTGCTCGCGGTGCGGACCGCGGAACAGACCGATGACGATGACGACGTCCCTTCCGCGCCGGCCACGACCGTGTTGCTGCGCGAGTTGAGGCCGGACGAGCCCGATGCGCGGAGCATGGACGAGGCCGCGCTCGCGCGGCTGGAGCGTGCTTGGGAGAAACGGAAGCGTACGCAGGTGAGATTCATCGAAGAACCTGACGTGGTCCGCCGGCTGACAGTACCGATGGTCGTGGCAGGCTAGTGCTTCTCATCAGGTGATTTCTCACTGACTTTTAGGGCAGAACGCACTGAAGAACGTACAGATCGATACCCGCTGAGCTGGGCCAGGTGAACCATGTGGGTTCTCTGCGGCTCCCTTCGTCGCATGTTCATCTAGCTCGTCTAGAGGTCGGGTGAAGAGACTATGAAGGTCTTCGGGTCACCCTGGGTATGTGCCAGAACCCAGCGAGTACCCGGGGGCAGTCGTGAAACCTGTTCAGGTCTCGATTCACACTTCGGATTGGCTTCTTCGAGCGGGAATCACCGCGCTGCTCAAAAGCTCGCCCGACGTCAGCCTCGTGGCCGACACCGAGCGGACGGCCCCAGAGGTACTCGTGTTCGCCGAACACGTGGTCGCGTCCGCGCAGGTCGAGACCATCCGTCGGCTTTGCTCGGGCGGTACGACGAAGCGGGGCGCCCGATGTGTGGTCGTGGCGGATCGGTTCGACGTGGACACTGTCTTGACCGCTGTCCAGGCCGGCGTGACGAGCGTGCTGCCGACGCCCTGTGCGAACGAGACCAGGCTGACGGACGCCATCGTGGGCGCGGGTGGCTCCGTCGCGCTCATGCCACGACGGCTGCAGACGGTGTTCCTCCGGCAACTCCGTACTTTGCAGAGCGAGGTGCTCGAGCCCAACGGGTTGACGTTCTCGGGGCTGGAACTGCGAGAGCTCGACGCGATCCGGCTCGTGGCAGAGGGTTTCGCCACCGGCGAGATCGCCTCGAAGCTGTCCTGTTCGGAGGGCAGCGTGAGGGCGATGCTCTACGGCCTCATTCGCAGGCTTGGTCTGGCGAATCGGCCGCATGCGGTCGCCTACGCGATCAGGACCGGTGCGCTCGCCTGAAAGGCGCGGGCGACAGGGCTTTCGAGATGTGTTGTCGGCGCGAATGGTCATTCCGTCCGCGCCCTGATTCCATGCCGCTGTCTCGTTCTCGAATAGATCGGAGAAAGACGTCCCATGCGCTACGGAGTGCGGGACCAGCGTAGACCGCTGGTATTCCCTCGGGGGTTCCTTTGGGGTGCCGGTACATCCTCCTATCAGGTTGAAGGGGGTGTCACGGAGGGCGGTCGAGGTCCGTCGATCTGGGATGTCTTCACCGGCCGTCCGGGGACGGCCCATCACGGTGACACCGGGAAAGTCGCTTGCGACCAGTTTCACCGGTACCCGGAAGACGTCGCCACCATGGCGAAGATAGGACTGCCGGTCTACCGGTTCTCTGTGTCGTGGGCACGGGTGATGCCGGACGGCAAGCATGTATCGCAGGCGGGACTCGATTACTACCGTCGGTTGATCGATGAACTGCGCACTAAGGGAATCGAGCCGATGGTGACGCTCTACCACTGGGACCTGCCGCAGGCGCTCGAAGACGAGGGCGGGTGGCGTTCGCGTGCACTGGTCCGGTGTTTCGCGGCGTACGCGAAGATCGTGCACGCCGCGCTCGGCGACCGGGTCCGGTACTGGATCACGATCGACAAGCCGTTCTGCGGGGCATTCCTGGCCTATGGCAGTGGACTTCATGCGCCCGGCCATGGCGACCCATCTGCCGCGCTCCTCGCGGCGCACCACCAGATGCTGGCACATGGAACGGCAGTCGCGGAGTTGCGTGCCTCCGCCCCGCCCGAACACAAATTCTCGCTGGCGTTGAGTTTCTCCCCGGCGCTTCCCGAAAACCACGAACCGGAGAATATCGACGCGACGCGGCGATTCGATGGCCTGCGCAATCGGTTCTTTCTCGATCCGTTGTTGGGAAAGGGATATCCTACGGACGTTCTGGCTGACGCCGCCCAAGTGGCCGACCTCGGTGCCGCTGTAAAGGACGGGGACCTGGCGAAGATCGCCGAACCGATCGACTGGCTGGGGGTGAACTACTACGCACCGACCAGGATCAAGCGGCTCGCCGATACGAACGCTCCGAGAGAGTGCGCGCTGCCCGGGTTCGGTGGGATGAGTGTGGCGCCACCGCATGGCCGGCTGACCGCGTTCGGCTGGGAACAGCATCCGGATTCGCTGTCGGACTTGTTACGCTGGTTGAACTGGGAAACCGGCGGTCTGCCGTTGGTCATCGTGGAGAACGGCGCGGCGTTCGACGACACCGTCGCCGCGGACGGTCGGGTACATGACATCGAGCGGATCAACTATCTCCGAGAACATCTGCGAGCCGTTCATTCGGCGATCGAGCGAGGTGTGGATGTGCGCGGCTATATCGTGTGGTCCTTTTTGGACCACTTCGACTGGGTGGCGGGGTACTCGAAGCGGTTCGGTATCGTCCATGTGGATTTCGCTACACAGCGGCGCACCCTCAAGGACAGCGCATATTTCTATCGTGACGTGATCGTCGGCAACGCAGTACCGGCCATCGGGGCATCGAGTGGTTGAGCCGTGCGGGCCGAATAGACGTTCACGGTAGGTCGGTGATCCGGCGGGCGAGTCGATCGCGTCCGGCGGTGTCCAGCTTCGTGAGTAACCGCTTGACATGTGCCTGCACTGTGCGAGGCGGCAGGCCGAGCTGATTCGCGATCATGTTATGCGAATGCCCGGCGGCGACCAGCCTGGCGATGTCGATCTCGACCGGGGTCAGCGATGCCCACTCGTGCCGAGATCGTAGTGGCGCAGCGAGGGCCCGGCGGCGGATACCGAACGCGGAAAGGCGGAAATCCGCTCGCTCGAGGTCCCAGCTGGCCGCCAGTGTGGAGTAAAGGTCGGCGACCTCGTCGAAGATCGCTTGTGCGGTGACGAGCTCGCCGGTTCCGGCGAGCAAGGCGGCCAGATCCTCCAGCACCTGGCCGAGCTCGACAATCCGACCGACCTTGCGGTAGTGATCAGCGGCCACCCGCATCGCCTCGGGGTCGCCCTCGATCATGCCGCGACACCAGTTGCCTGAGGCGGTCGCCGCTCCAGCGAGCTTTTCCTTGGCGGCCTGGTGTTCACAGATCCCCAACGCACGACGAGCTCGGTCGTGGTCACCGACGCCGACGGCGAGGCGAACGATGATCGGCATCCATTGGTGCCGGCCTGGCAGTACCGATTCATACTGGGTCAGTAAAGGCGTCAGCAGTTCGAGCGCGGGTTCCCGGCCACCTTTCCGCGCGGCAGACATCGCTTGGGCGGCCAGGAGGAAGTCACCCGCCACGTTTTCGGGGTCTCTCGCCGGCGCGTACTCTTCGGCTGCGCGGAGGTGCGTGGTGAAGAGTTCCATGTCGCCACGTTTGCCCGCGATGAACGCCGCGATGCCATGGAGAAGAAGGACGGTGCTGGTCGGCTCCCGCGTGCCGAGAAACGTGAAGGCCAGCTCCTCCTCTGATCCCGACTCGACTTGGATGAGTGCTTCGTCCCACTTGCCGGTCCAGAAGTAGTGCACCATGGCCGGAACCCGGACGTCGTTCGGGGAGGCGCTGACGGCCGCGGCTCGCTGGGCGAGGAGCAGCGTTTCCTCGGCTTCGTCGAGCCGGTCCAAGCTGTGCAAGGCGAAGATCCGGTTGTCGAGCAGATCTAGCCTAAGGTCGCTGGATGCGTCCAACCGGTCGGTGATGGCGAGGGCCTTGTCGATGTGTACCAACGCACCCTCGTGATCTCCACGGGTCGAGCGGACGAGGCACAAGGTCTGCAGCGCGTGTGCGGTGCGGTACTCGTCGCCCGCGGCAGGAAGCAGCTCTTGGCGCGCCGCGGCCTCCGCCGCGTCGAGATCGTCGAGAGGGCCGCGTCGGAAGTTCGCGATGAGATGTTTGTGCCGTAGCCGCCACAGTTCCGGCACGTCCGGGTCGTCGATGGCATCGGAGAGGATGCGCATGGCATTGGTGGTCTCGCCGGCGCGGAACTGGATGGTCGCGAGCAGCTGACGCATTTCGGAGGCACGCGACGGGTCGGTCGCGACCGCCAGTGCCATCCGTGCCTGTGCCAGTGGCTCCCGGTTGAGCCGGAAGAGCACCTTGACCAGTGCAGCGGCGAGGACCTCCCGATGTGGATCGCGCGGAGGGCAGCTTTCGACAGCGTTGGCCAGCAGATCCGCGGCGACCTGAGGTGCCCGGCTCGAGACCTTTTCGTGGTTGTCGGCCAGCCACTGGAGCACCCAGGGATCGGCGATGTCGATCGCGGACAGCTGCTCGGCCACTCGACCGGGTGACGTGCCGGCCGACGCCAGTGCCTCGGCTGCCTGGCGGTGCAGGCTGGCGCGGGCGCCAGGCGGGATCCCATCGTAGAAGGCCTGTCGCAGTAGTGGGTGCCGAAAGGCCAGGTGGCTGGCGGAGTCGACGACGACGTGGGCGGCGGCTGCCTCTTCGAACACCACCAGCAGCTCCGACGGGCGTTTGCCGGTGACCGCGGCGACGTCCGACATGGTGAACTCAAGACCGAGCAGAGCTGCCCAGCGCAAGGCTTCGCGAACGTCGTCGGACAGCACGTCGAGCTTGCGTTTGATGGTGGCGACGAGCGACTTCGGCACGGTATAGCCACCGAGATCGGTGAGGTCGGCGGTACCCACGTCGGTGACGAGTGCGTGCTCGCGAACCAACCCGTCGGTCAACTCGGTGATGTACAACGGGTTGCCTGGGGTACGGGCTACCAGCTCACGGAGTCCTGGCCCTGCCGATGCGCCGATGATGGTCTCGTGCAGTCGGAGTGCCTCAGCTGAGGTCAAGGGAGTCAGTGGGAGGACCGTCCCGCCCTGGGCCTCGATGGCCCGGAGAAGCTGGTCCAGGTCCGGCCTGCGTGGGACGAGGCGAGCCGCACTGATGAGCAGCAGAGGGGCCGTGCGCGTCGCGGCGGCGAGGCGATGCCACAGCAGCACGCTTGCCTCGTCCGCCCACTGCATGTCGTCGATGATCAGGATCAGCGGAGCACGCGCGCACAGTTCGTCCACGTGGCCGAGTATCTGGCCGGCGACCGTGAGGGCCGGGTCCGAGCGGCTCCAGACGCTCGACGCGTTAGGTGAGCCGTGTTTGGTCGGAGCCAGGTCGCGAGGCTGGGGTGCCAGGCCGGGCTTGTCGATGTCCAAACAGTCGAGAATGACCTGGAAGGGCATGCGGGCGGACAATTCGTCGGCGATCGCCCAGCCGAGCTGGTAACGATCGCCGCGAATCGACCCGACGGCCTGGGCCAGCAACTCGGACTTGCCGATGCCGAAATCACCTTCGACCCATACCAGGCCGCCGTGACCGCGGCCGAGCTCGTCGACAAGACCGCGCAAGCGGTTCAGCTCTTCGTCCCGGCCGACGAAGGGAGCGGGTTCGCCTGATTCGAGCCTGCGTGCCACCTGGGCCGGCACCGCGAACAGCCGGTGTGAGCGGTCGGCTCCGTCGTCGTCGAGCACAGTGTTTCTCGGTACGCTCAGGGCCGGATCCTGGGCGAGGATCTGCGCGTGGAGCCGGCGCAACCCGGTTCCGGGCTCGGCGCCGAGTGTTTCGGCGAGGATCGCGTGCGCTTCTCGGAAAGCTTCCAGCGCCGCTGTCCGCCGTCCGCTCCGGTAGAGCGCCAGCATCCACAGCTCGCGGAGCCGCTCCCGCAGCGGATGGTCGTGTACGAGCTCCGAGAGTTCGGTATGAAGCTCGCCGGGCTCACCGAGGGTAAGTAGCGCCTCCGCGCGCAGTTCGATCGCCGCGAGCCGCAATTCGGTGAGGCGTACACGCTCGCGCTCCGCGAACGGCCCGGGCAGGCCGGACAAGGGCTCGCCATGGCACATCGCGAGGGCTTGATCGAGCAAAGCGACCGCGTTCCTCGAGATGCTCGCACCGCCCTGCCGCGCCCGCCCGATCAGCCGTTCGAACGCCGCGGCGTCGAGGAGTTCGGGCTCTATACCCAGGGTGTAGCCCGCGCGGCCCTTGACGAGCAGGACATCGGTGGACGATCGACCGCCATGCGGCTCGAGGGCCCGCCTGAGGCCGGAAACATAGTTGTGAATACCGGCGTCGGCACTCGACGGTGCGCTCTGGCCCCATACCGCGGAGACCAGTTCTGCCGTGGTCACCGGTTGACCGGCGCGCAGCGCGAGTACCGCGAACACCGCGCGTTGGCGGGGCGGGCCGAGTTTGAGCTCCGTGGGGCCGCTCAACGCGCGGACGGGCCCGAGTACCTCGATGCGAAGTCCGTCGCCTTCGCCGACCATGTACACACTCCACCACGTCCTCGGGCCTGTGCTACCGCGCCGCATTGCCACCGCACCGGGAGCAACGACAATGGTAGGCCGGTGCCGGTGAAGAGGCCGGGACGTTCATGATGCGGGTCCGCCCCTCGCCTTGAGTTCCCTCTCGACGAATGGCCGCCAACCCTAGTCCAGTCGACCCGCGGGGGCGGCGGCCGGGGGGAGAGCGGACAGCCGAGGTGTGTGCCTCACTGCGGAACGCGGAACCAGGCGGTGTCATGGGCACCGTTGATCACCGACATGGCCAGCTCGACACGCGACTGGACACCGGTGCGGGCGAACAGACGCGCCAGCCTGCTTTCGACGCTCTTCTCGCTGGCTCGCAGCACCAGCGCGATCTGCTTGTTGCTGAGTCCGTCGGCGACCAAGGTCGCCAGCAGACGTTCGTTCTCGGCAACGGTCTGTTTACGACCGGGTATGGAGAGGTCATGGTGTTGCATGAGGTTCCGGAGCCAGGCGCGGTGCAGCAGGGCATCCAGATCGTCGGCCAGCTCGTATGCCTCGTACAGCAGGGCCGGATCACAGAGTTGATGAGCGACGAGCTTCGCGAGCACGTTTCCGAGTTCGAACGGCCGGTCACGTTTCCGGGCCAGCCGGATAGCCTCCTCCGCGGCCGCATGGTCCTGTTCGACGAGAGCCGCAGCCAGAGAACGGTTGAGGAGGGCACTGTCAGTACCGGTCAACGAAGCCACGCGCTCGATCTCGGCCAGGCAAGCGTGCGCGGACGAGACGTCGCCGTGCTTCACCTCGAGCTCGGCGAGTTGCCGCCACAGCTCATCGGCTTCGATGACCAGTCCGTGTGCAGCGGCGTACGTGAGCCCGCGACGCAGTTGTTGCCTGGCTTGATCCGTCTGGCCCAAGGTCCGGTCGAGCAGCGCTTCGGCGCAGTCCAACAGGTGTGGCAGCGGAGGCCGGCTCTCGCGTGCCAAGCGCAGCAGTTCACGTCCGCGGGAAAGCTTGCCGCGGGACAGCTGGATCATCGCTGCGGAACGGTGCAAGAAGGTATGGGCCAGCTCATGGCCGTATACCGCGCCGCCCGCGATGGTCCGCCGGGCGAGTGTCATCGCCTGGTCGAACCTGCCTTGGTCGCTCGCGAGGATGGCTTGGATCGCGGGAGGCAGCGCTGAGTCGAACAGCGTGGATCGCTCACTCGACAGCTCGCCGGCGACACCGGTGAGCAAGGAAACCAGCAGTTCGAAGCCACGGAGATCCGCGCGATGCAGCGCAGAATGCTCAGGGAGACGTCGGTATGCGTCGTCGATGTGTGCTTTGACGAGGCCGTACCGACCTGAGACGAAGTGCGTCTGCGCTTCGAGGAAATGTCCGAAGAAAGCGGACATGGGTATCTTCGTCCAGCTGTCACGCTGCGCGTCCAGGAGGGTGCCGCATTCGTGCCAGCGGCCGAGGAGCTGCAGCGCGGTCGCTCTACCGATGACGTCTCGCCGGCTCGGATCATCCGCGATCCGCTCGACCGCCGTGAGGTCACCGGTGCCGTGCAGGGCGAGGACCTGCGCCCGATCCAGTTCGACGAGCTCGTCGTCGGTCAGCTGGGGGCCGAGTTCGCGTCGGACTGTGTCCGAGTGCAGCAAGGTTTGCCCATAGTCTCCCCGCGCGAGTGACATCGCCACGCGTACGAGCAGTATCCGCGCCTGATCCTGCTGTCCGGTAGGCAGGGCCGCCGCTGACCGCAGCCAGAGGTCGTTGTAGTCGCCGTTGGCCGGGATCGCGGCGGTCGCGTGCCGGACCAGTTGGGTACGGGCTCGCTCCGGGTCGACGAGCTTGCCCGCGATGGCCAGTTGATCGGCTGGGAAGTCCTCATCCTCGCACTGTGCCTTCTTCTGCCAGAGCGCGGTGATGGTTCGTTGCGCCAGGTGCCGTCGCTCATAGGGGCCGAGGTGTGTGGACAGCGCCGAGGCCAGCAGTGGTACCCGGAAACGCCAACCGCGTCCAGTGCGGCTGCGCTGGAGTACGGCCGCTTCTTGCAGTTCGTCGAGGAGCTCGAGGGCCGAACTCACCTTGATGTCCAGGAACTCACTGAGCAGTGTCGGTACCGATTCCCCGAGCTGGCACAGGACGGAAACCGCCTTGGCCGCCGTCCACAGTCGAGAGCCGAGCCTCCGGACGTTCATGACCAGTGGGTGATGTTCCGGCAGTGATAGATCACGGCGTTGCCGCACCAGGTGCGCGTATCCGTCGACGATCCGGATCGATCCGGTTCCCTGGTACTGCTCGATCACCGGAACGAGTGCGGCCGGGAGGCCCGCAGTGAGCCGCCGCAGGCCCGACACCAGCTCCTGGTCCGGCTTGGCCCCGAACGCGACCACGCCCAGCGCGGCGATGTCCGCCGTCCCCAGCGGCCGGACATTCACGTGGCTCAACAGCCCTTCGCGCCGCATTCTCTCGAAAGTGTCACGGCCGGCCGCGAGCAGGGGGGAAGGAACCGGCACTCGTATGGCGCAGACACAGCGCACAGTCGTTCCGGCGATCTGGCGTGCCAGTGACTCCAAGATGGCCAGCGAAGGAGCGTCGATCCATTGCGCGTCGTCGACCAGGATCGCGACACTGCCTTCTGACAGCAGCGGTTGCGCGATCGCCGCCGCCGTCTGCTCCGGGGTCGTGGCGGCGGGCGAGCCGAGCAGTGGTGAGGTGGATGGCCGCGTAGACGCCGAATGGGGGTCGTCACCGGACCGTCGGGCGACCGAGAGCAAGGCAGCGTGCAGTGGGTTGGCGAGCGGGTTCGGCGACAACCGCAACGTGACGGTGCGGATGCCCGTGCCGATCAGGATCGGCTCGAGCTGGCTCAGCAACGCACTCCGGCCGATGCCGAGCGGACCGGTCAAGGCTGTGATCGGAGATCCGGTGGCGCTCGTGACCATCTCCACGATCTCCGACAGCACCCGCTCGTTTCGTGCGGTGTCCGCCGGGGCCCGGTTCTCCCCGCTCACCGGTCGTCCCAGCTGCCGGACCACGGTTCGCGATGGGTCTTCAGGTGGAGTGCGTAAGTGTGGGGCTCGCTACCGCACGGTTCGGACAGGAGGCGAATTACCGTTTCGTCCGCGGCCGGTCGGGGATTGTCGATAACTGGCATTCGTCGTACCTTCCAGGTTGGCCGACGGGTCGAAGATACAGTTTTCCGTGGTCCACCGGTGCGCCCTGTGCGAATGGCGGACTTTCTTGAAGTGGTTGTGCCCGCGAGGCCGCGCTTATGTACGGTAAGCGGCCGATGCTGCCCAATAGTCTCTTTCCGCGGAAAATCGGAGAGTTCAACCTGCGGCGGCGAGCGAAGTCGCTGTGCTGGTCAAGGGGCCGACGTGCTGTCGGTGCCGGTTGAGCAGCGGATCGAATCCTTCGATCAAGAGTGCCTCAAGCTTGCGGGAGCACGTACGCTTCGACGACCGGTGTGCCTTAGTGTCGTCGGGAGCCGTTCCCGTGAGCGTAACGGAGGCGGCTTGCGGCAATGGTGCGTGCAAGACCGGCTGGAGGTAGTCATTATGGATCAGTCCGCTTTTTCCGGAGTCGGCGATCAGATCAAACCGCGGCGGAGAGCATGTGCGACAGCGTGAGCGCGGTTGCGGAGGCCGAGTCGAGTGTGCATACGGTGCAGGATGTTCTTGACGGTGCGTTCGGAGTAGTTCAAATGAGCGGCGATCTCGACGGTATCGAGTCCATCGGCGAGCAGCCGAAGTATTTCGGTCTCGCGGGAGGACAGGCCACTGAGTGTCAGGTCCAACGGGGCAAGAGTCTTTTCCTGCAGATAGGTCAGCTCGCGCAGAAGCCGGCCGAGTTGGTCGGCCGGCAGGTCACCTCGGTTGTGGTAGGCGTCCGAGACGGCCCTGAGCAGTCGTGTCGAGGTCACCTCCTGGCGCGGTACCAGCACGGTCAGTCCGCGTTCGATAGCGGTCCACAGATCGTCCATCTTGGGGCGATCGGCGATCAGGACCAGCCGACAGCCAGAGGGGATCAGGTCTTGCAGGCTGGGTTCGGCGACGGCGACGACGACCTCGGCTTCGGCCAGTTCATTCCTGAGTTCGATGCCTGGCTTGGCGCTGAGTTCGCCGATGAGGCCGGACCGTACGAGTCGGTCGGTCGCATGTACGGCGACACGAACCGGGGATGTTAGTGAACGGATCTTGGTCTTCTCATCGACTGGGGCAAGGGTTGAGGACATACTGCAAGAACACAGGTTGTGGTCGGCTCGTGACAAGGTCGGCAGGGCGGCAGTTTCTCGCGACGGTCAAGATTTCCGGTACGGTCGATGACCGCGGATGAGGCCGGCCTGGGGCCGTCGTTGTTCGGCAGTCTCCTCCTCGCCCATCGGAAGGCGGCCGGCATGTCACAAGCCGAGCTTGCCCGGGCATCCGGTATCACCGACCGCACAGTGCGGGATCTTGAGCGAGGCCGGACCAAAGCAGCCCAGCGACGTTCTGCCGAGATACTGGCCGATGCCCTGGCACTGACCGGTGATGAGCGTGAGAGCTTCCTCTCCGCGGCGAAGGACGGCCGCCGTCGTGCGGCGCGTACGTCCGAGATCGTGGCGGGGAACCGTTTTTCTCAGCCGGCGGTACCGGATCTTCTCGGTCGCGAATTCGAATGGGACCAGATTCGCCTGGCGGCAGGGGCCGGAGGCGCTGTGACCGCCATCGTGGGGCCTCCCGGCGTGGGCAAGACCGCGTTGGCCATGTGGGCCGCGCATCAGCTGGTCCCTGACTTCCCGGGCGGCATCCTGTCGATCGATCTGCGGGGCATGGATCAGCGGCCGGTCACCGTCCGTGTCGCGCTCGACCGACTGTTGCGTGCGCTCGGAGTGCCACCTGCGCAGATCCCGACGTCCGAGGTCGAGCGGTCGAACCTGTATCGGAGGTTGCTGGGTAGCCGTCGCGTCGTGGTGCTGTTGGACAACGCCGCCGACGAGGCGCAGGTCCGCCCGTTGCTGGCCAGGAGTTCCGGATGCTTGACCTTGGTGACCTCCCGTGTCGCACTCGCCGGTCTCGAGGCGGTCCGTTGGCTGAGGCTGAGTTCACTCACGTCCTCGGACGCGGTCGGGATGCTCACCACGATCGTAGGTGCGGAACGGATTGCGGCGGAACCTGAGGCAGCCGCGGAACTGGTGGCGCTCTGCGGGTATCTACCCCTCGCGGTGCGGATCGTGGGTAACCGGCTGGTAGCCCGGCCGCATTGGTCGCTGACATATCTCGTCACGCAGCTGCGTGACGAGAGTACTCGCCTCAGCTCGCTGCGCGCTGGAGATCTCCAAGTGCGGTCGGCGTTCGAGATGTCCTACCGCCGTCTCTCGCCGGCCGCGCGGTTGGTGTTCCGGCGGTTGGCGGCGATCCCCGGGGCGGACTTCGGTACGGAGCTCGCCGAAGTGGCGACCGGGATGACGGATATCCACCTCCATCTCGACGAGCTCGTCGACGCCGGTCTGCTTCAAGGCGCCTCGGTGGCGGGACGTTTCCGGTTCCATGACTTGATCGGCATTTTCGCCGTGGACAGGCGGAACGACACGGAACGACCGGAGGAATGTGAGCGGCAGGATCGAGAGGTACGCGAACACTTGCTCGGCACGGCGACGGCCGCCGGCCGGGTGCTCCTGCCGGAAACACTTGACACTCAGGAATTCCGCTCACGGCAGGAGGCCGCCGACTGGTTGGAGAGGGAAGGCGTGAACTGGACGGCGGCGCTGCGCCGTGCGGCGCGGCAAGGACAGCACCGTGAGGTGCTCGACCTGGGAAAGGCGATGCACTGGTACTCCGGCATCCGCACTCAGGAGTTTCCCTGGGACGAGATCTTCGAGTACGGCGTGACCGCTGCCCGCGCACTGGGTAGCCGACACGAAGAGGCCATGTTGTCGAACTTCCTCGGCTGGGCGCACTTCGTCTGCCGGGGCGAGGATGAAGTCGCGCTCACCTGGCACCGAGAGGCCCTGACGATCGCCGTCGAGATCGGAGACCGGGTCGAGGAGGGGTGGGCACACGTCTATCAGGGTGTGGTCATGCTGTGCTTCGCGCGAATCGATGAGGCACTTGTGCATGCGCGGAAAGCACATGACCTCTTCGGTGAACTAGCCTTCTGGGCACGCGGCGCTACCGCCAAAGTCTTGTTGGGCAGATGCCTCCTGGCTACGGGGAACACAGCCGAAGCGCTGGAGGTCCACAGGGGAGCGCTCAGCGCCTGCGAAACACATCGGTCCGAGGCCAGTCCGGAGGTTCGGCGATGGATCGGCTCTCACATCCTCGGATCGATGGGCCAAGTGCTGATGAAGGTGCCGGACCCACGTCGGGCCGCAGAGGCGTTCCGGCGTGCACGCGAGCTGTACCGGGAGGGGGGCTTGCACTTGCGTGAAGCCAACGCCGCGTTGAGCGAGGGCATCGCCTGGCGGGCGGCAGGCAACTACGCAGAGGCGCATCAGTGCTTGAGCATCGCCGCGGCGATGCTCACCGGTGTGTCGACCCGGACACAGTACGAGCGGGCCATGTCTGAATTGGCTCGGCTTCCCGAGTGCTGAGCCCTTTGTGGCTCTAGGGGTGCCTGCGGCGCATGAGGAGAGTGAGCAGTAGCAGGCCGGCGACGACGAGTGTGATCCCCAAGACGACAGTGCCGGATACGTCGGCTCCTGTGCTGGCGAGCCGGCGCCCCGGCAGGGTGGAGTCGTTCGTGCCGGTGCGTGCCGGAGACGTCGTGGCGGTGCCGCTGTCGTTGTTGAGCTCGGAGGGCGCGCCACCACCTCCGGCGGGCGCGGTGGTGGTGGCGGTGGTGGTGGTCGTCGTGGTCGCTGACGTGGCGGGGAGCGAGGGTACGGATTGCGTACCGGTACTGGTAGACGTGGTGGCCGAGGGTGGCGCAACCGAAGTGGTGGGTGTGGCGGTCGAGGTCGCGTCGGGCGGTGTGCTCGTCGAAGTGGGAACGTAGCCGACGTCGAACCGGTTCGTCGCCGACTGTTCGTCCGTCACCTCGACATGCGCGAATCCGGCACTGTCGAAGTCCGAGTCGGTACCACGACCGTCGCCTTGGTTCGGTGCGGTGATGGCAAAGCCGGGAATCGCTGTCGGCACCTGCACGATGACGCTGCCCGGCGACACATCGCCGAGCCGATAGCGGCCTCGGACGTCGGTGATGGCACGTTGCGCGGTTCCGACGATCTGGACCGTCACGCCGGCCAGGGGAGGGTCTGTGGGCTGCCGGATCCCGTCGCCGTTCGTGTCTTGCCAAGCTGATCCGCGGATGGATCCTGTCCGGGTGGTCGTCGTACTGATGCCGGTGATCGTCGCCTGTGAGGTGTCTTGAGTCGTCTGCGCGGATGCGGTGATATCGATGGCCGTCGGGAGAGAGGCGGATTTCGCTGTCATTGCCGGCGCGGCAGTGAGCGTCACGATGAGCCACCCGGGAGCGGCGGCCGCGGCGGCCACCCAGTGAGCTCTCTTCAAGGGGGAGTCCAATCAAGGTGTGGGCTGGTCAGGTGAGCGACCTCCAGCAGAGGAGGGCCGGCACGCTCAGTCGATCGCGTACCGACTGCGTGGAACCTCTGCCCGAAAGTCTCGCCAAACCGGAACCGGGTCACTATGCGGCGGTCGCCCAGAGTGATTGGTCCGATGGATCATCTTCCAAGGCTCGCAGTCCTCTGTGGTGCTTCACGGTGCTCACCACAAATAGCGAGGATGCGGTCGGTTCGCGAGGTCATAGTGCGATGAATGCCCTCGAACCTGGGTAACGTGCCCGATAGGACCAGGTGCTCGCCGGGTGTGGACAGGCGAGCAGCGGCGAGCGCACCTGGCGGGGACGAGTCTAAAGGGCAGCGTATCCCCGAGGGGAGACAAGACTGCCGAGGTCGTCTGGTCGTCGTGGCGTGACCGATCGTATTCTTGTGGGAACAATTTTGGGAGTCCGCCTCGAAGATCACAAGAATGATTGAGCCATGAATGATGACACGGATACTCCAGTAGCTGTTCCGTCGAAAGAGCGCCATGTCACACACCTTCACAATGCGGTGTTCGACCTGATTTTCAAGAACGGCAAGAAGGTGCCGATCAGGCTCGTTCTTCGGTATGACACGTTCGATCCTTATGCGGTGACGTTCTCCTTCGGAAAGTACTCGTCCGACTGGGTCTTCGGGCGCGAGCTCCTGGTGGCCGGCCTGGAAGAGGGGTGCGGGGAAGGAGACGTTCGGATCCGGCCCTCCACCACCCCCGGCCGAACCGTCATCGAGCTGGAATCGCCGGATGGGTACGCCCTGCTCGATTCCTCCACGCGGCAGCTGGAGGAATTTCTCGACTGTATCAACGAGATCGTTCCGCTGGGCTGTGAAGCTGCGTTCTTCCAGATCGACGACGAGTTGCTGACCTGGCTCGGATGACTCGTCATGGCTGACGTGACCTGAAATCGGCTGAACACACTCGGCTGTGACACCGGACGTGGCCGTGCCGTCGCGATACCTCGCAGGCTCGCTTGCGCACGACGCGGCGGAGGTCCTGTCGATGTTGTCCTCGACCCAGTAGCGCAGCGCTCGCCGTGGCTTGACAGTGCTGTGACCGAGCTCGGTCAGCGAGTACTCGACGTGCAGCGGCATCGCCGGATAGACGGTGCGGTCGATCAACCCGGACTTCTCCAGGCGTCGCAAACTCTGGGTGAGGACCTCGGGGCTGATGCCCTGCAGGCGCCGCTGTAACTCGCCGAAGCGCAGCGAACCGTCTTCCGCCGACGTCGACGTCGTCATCGACTTGGTCGGTGACCAGCACGACAGCACCAGCATTCGATCGCTGGACGTGCTGGGTTCCGGTGGCTTGATCGTCGCGATCCCCTCCGGTGTCTCGCCCGGGCTGGCCGCCGCGGCCGACGCGAAGGGGATGCGCGCCACGGCGTTCCTGGTCGAACCGGACGGACCGACGTTGACCCGCATCGCCCAGCTGATCGACTCCGGCGAAGTGGTCGTCGAGGTGGACGAGGTCTTCCCGCTCGATCAGGCCGTCGCCGCCCATACCCGCGGCGAGTCCAAGCACACCCGCGGCAAGCTCGCCCTGCGCGTCGCTTCCTGACGCTGTCGACGGCGACTGTCAACCAGCCGTCGACAGCGACCCTGAGATCCTGAAGCTGGTGGACAAGTGCTGGTCCCAGGACCCGAGGTCGGAACCGTAGCGCCGACGCGGCAGCGCGGAGCGGCCGCGAGTCGATCCGTTGTCGTGCTTCTGTCGACCGGACCGGATTCTGCCGCAACTGATCGCCTCACTCCTCGGTGCCTGAAATGGCGACGGTGACAGCGATGTCGTTGAGGTAGCGCGGCGACCTGACCAGGTCATCGAGTTCGTCGAGGGGCATGGCGGCCATTAATGATCGGGATGGAACCTCGTGCCGTGAATCGCCAACGTGGCCGGAATGTAAAGCGCGACAAACTCTGAGTGTGTGTCCGGGCAGGAAGTCGAATACCTTTACGAGCCACCTAAACTGAAGGACACCGAGCGGCGGTCACGCGAAGCTGCTTTCCGCACGAACCCGGCCGAAAGACCACTTGACCACGTATGGTCCCCTACCGACTGGTTGTGAATAGGCGGCAGTTGTGAGGAGAGGTCGCTCGGCCATGGTCTGGCGTGCGTAGGCCTGCCTGGGCTGGGACATCAGTGGTTTTCGCTTGTTCGCGTCTCGGTGCGCGAACCCGATTATCGGTCTGTCCAGGTATAGCGAAGGGATCGGCATGAACAACCGCAAGGCATTGGTTCTGGGGGGCGGGGGTCTTACCGGCGGTGGCTGGTTGATCGGCATGCTGTGCGGGCTCGCGGACGCCGGCGTCGACCTGTGCGAGAGTGACCTCATCGTGGGCACTTCATCAGGCGCCTTGGTGGGCGCACAAGTCGCTACAGGGTGTGATTTGGAGGTGCTGTACGACCAAACGGTCTTTGCGGCTCATCCGGAGCCCGCGCTGGAGTTGAGTTCCACCGCACTCGCCACCTTGGGCGGGCTTTTGGGTGGTGCGCAGAATCCGCAATTGTGTCGAGCCCGGGTAGGACACGCGGCGATGGAAGCGAAAAGCGCTTCGTCTCACTTGCGCGAATTCATCGGAGCTCGCCTCCCGGACTCGGAATGGCCGGAACGAAGACTTCGCCTCACCGCAGTGGAAGCGTTATCCGGTGAGTTCGCGGTTTTCGACAGCGAATCCGGCTTGTCACTGCTCGACGCTGTCGTAGCGAGTTGTGCTCTGCCGTTCGTCTACCCGCCGGCCCGGGCGCTCGGCCGGCGCTGGATCGACGGCTTCACCAGGTCGCCGGCGAATGCCGACGTGGCTGAGGCGTACGGCCGGATAGTGGTGCTGGCGCCGATGCCGGAGGGATTCGCCGCAAACAGCCGGGTCGTCGACCAGACCGCCGAACTCGCTTCGCGAACCGGCGCTTTGATCGCGACTGTCGTCGCGGACAGTGTGCCGGTCAGGCCGCTTGACCCCGCTCTGCTTCCGGAAGCTGCCGTGGCGGGCCGCGCCCAGGCGGCCGCTGTGGTGGACGAGATCGCCGTGGTCTGGAACGTGCCTTCGAAGGCGTCGGCGCCGGCCGGTCCAGCGGTGCGATGAGGAAGGAGCCGTCATGATGTCGACGGATGCTCAGTGGGTCGACGACCTCCTGTTGGCTCGATCCGATGGCACCCTTCTGCTCGATCGACCGATGACCCGAGCCGTCCTCCGGGAAGCCGTCGAGGCACGTCAGCAGGAACTGCGTGACCTCGGTATAGGATCGGAGTCATCAGTGGCCATCCGGGTGCCCGCGTGCGCTGAGTTCGTGACGACCGCGCTGGCGACCTGGCGATGCGGAGCCCGGCTCATCCTTGTCGACCACCGGGTCCCCGACGTCTATTGGGAACGAATCCTCGGTGAGTACCACCCTGATATCGGCGTGACATCGAGCGACGAAGCGTATCCCGACGGGCGGCTGGGCACTCGGCTGACACAACTGCCTGGAAGGCCACCAGCCACCGAGCACGCTCTCATCCAGTTCAGCTCCGGCTCCACCGGGATCTTCAAGGGAATCGGCCGGAGCGTCGAAGACATCGTGGCCGAAGTCGAAAAGACCGCCAGTGTGGACCACGCCCCCAAAAATGGCGAGAAGGTCGTTCTGTTGACCGCCTTCTCACACGCTTACGGGCTCTTCGCGGGGCTGCTCAACTCTTTGCGCACGGGCGCCGACTTGATCGTCCGCGGTGAGGGCACCGCCTTCGCGGTCTTTCGTACCATTCAGGAATGCCGTGGGCCCACCACGGTGCTCGGCGTACCGTTCCACCTCAGGATGCTCTCGACGGTCATCGACCCGCCGTCGCTCACTCACTTCGAGCGGTTCATTTCCTCTGGTGAGGTCGCTCCGGCCGACTTGTGCGACGCGGTCGCCGACCGCTATGGAACCCGGGTCGGTCAGATCTACGGTATGACCGAGACCGGAATGATCGCAGCCGACCTCGGCGGTCGGCTACGCCCGGCGGTCGGCGTTCTCGCACCCGGCGTGGAGGCGCGGACCAGGCAGGGAGAACTCCTCGTCCGGCTGTCCGCGTCACCGTATGTGAACGGTGCCGATCAGCTACGCGGCGGGTGGCGAAAAGGGTGGTTCCATACCGGGGATGCGGCATCCATCGATGACGAGAACCGGGTGCGTTTGGACGGGCGACTGGATTCTCAGATTGCGGTCGGCGGGCTGAAAGTCGACTTGATGGCCGTCGAAGACATCCTCGCCGCGATCGAGGGCGTACGCGACATCGTGGTCGTCCACCACAATGCGATACACGCCTACCTGGTGCTGGACACGCCCGACGTGCTCAACCACGTCCGCGACGCGGCCAACCGGTTGCTGGCGCCTCATCAGCGGCCTGCGGCCTACCACGTCGTACCAGCGCTGCCGGCCACGCCCACGGGAAAGCGAATACGCGATCCCGAACAACTCTCAGCCGCCGCGACGGTATCGTCTGCGCGGGTCGCCCGATGACCGGCCGACTGGAGTTGGAACGCATCACTGCTCAGATCGTTGATGCGCTGTGCTCTGTTGAACCGGCGACGCCGTATTGCGCTACGGCCACCCAGTTGGGCAGACCAGGTCTCGGGTTCACTGGCGATGAGTTGATCGAGCTCGTGCTGGGGCTCGAGAGACGCTTTGGCGTCGAGCTGCCCGATGAGCAGTCCGTACGCCTCGAGACCATGACGGTCCAAGAACTCACGGCCGACTTCGCGGCCCTGCTGAGAGACCCTGCGTTTCTCCGCAGCGGAGAAACGCGGTTGCCGACGCGCGCAGAAGTGCTGCACCTGGTCGCGGAAGCTCGCGGCGTCGATCCAGACGAAGTCTCCGAGGAAATCGACTCCTTCACGCGGATGTGGGTATTGCACGCAATGGAGCAACGTCGGCACGCGCACCTGGAAATCCCGAGCACCCGACTCGCGCGTATGGACTCGGTAGACCATGCGGTGCAAGTACTCAGGGAAGAGCTGCAACGGACCGAAACTGGCCAGCGCTCAGATACTTCGTCACCGGGCATGTCAGGAAAGACTTCAACGCAGGGAGCGTGAGCACGCGATCCCGTCGCCGTCACGGCGTCACGGCGTCACGCTGTTCGCGCGTGGCCGATGGACGACACAGCCGCTGTCGGATACGCCCCGGCACGGACACCGGCTGAACCAAAGTCATGTCGGAAACTCTCCCAGGTTATGCTAATTGTGTAAAATCTGGCGACTTTGTTGACTTCTTCGGTTTCGGGGATGTTCCATTGGCTGGTTCGGAACCATGAATTCTGAACAAGGGATTTCTATTGCCGATCCAGTAGGAAATGGTCGAAGTCGGGTGTGGAACGTGACAGTGAGAACGACGCGAGAACCTTCGGTCGCGACACGAAGGGTCCTGATGATCGGATTCTTCGTGATGGTCTTGGAAGGGTACGACCTGATCGCGTTCGGCGCCACGGTGCCGCTGCTGCTGCGGTACGAGCCGTGGGGGCTGACGCTTCCAGCCTTGGGGATCCTGGGCAGCCTTGCGCCGATCGGGATGCTGTGCGGGGCGCTGTTGGCGGGACCATTGAGTGACCGGTACGGCCGCAGGCGCACCACGCTGTTGAGTCTTGTGGTCGTCTCGGTCGCAATGCTTGCGTCTGCGGCGGCACCCGGCCCGTTCCTATTCGGTGTCAGCCGCGTAGTGGTCGGGCTCGGCGTTGGCGCGATCTTCCCCGCGATGGTGCCCTTGGTCTTTGAGTTCGCTTCTCCGAAACGAAAAAACTTCAATTCCGCGATCATCCTCTGTGGCATCACGGTAGGCGGTTCATTCGCGGCACTGGTGGCGGCGAATTTCCTGGTGACGCAGGGATTTCGCACGGAGTACCTCATCGGCGGGATGGTCGGCCTCCTGCTGGTGCCGATCACCCTTCGGTGGCTGCCGGAGTCTCCGGAATTCCAGAGAACGGACGGGGCGACATCGCGAATCAGGCCGGTTACTCGCGGTGTCGGCTTGGTGCTCCGGCGCCCATACCTGGCCAGGACGGTGCTGTTCTGTGGAACCGTGACCTGTTCCTACCTGCTCATCTTTGGAATGAACACCTGGTTGCCGCAGTTGATGCTGGCGGCGCGGTACCCGCTGGGCTCGTCACTGACCTTTCTGATGCTGCTCAATCTCGGCGCCACCGTGGGGACACTTCTCATGGCACTGCTTGCCGACCGTGCCGGCTCCAAAGGGCCGGTCGTTGCCTGTTTCGTGCTCGGCGCGGTCGCGATCGTCGCGCTGAGTGTCCGATCTGCGCCGGTAGTCCTTTACGCCATCATCGTCCTTGGCGGCTGTGGTGTGATCGGCGGGCAGGCACTGATTACCGTCTACATTTCCCGCACCTATCCGTCGCGTGCCCGAGCCAGCGCTGTCGGCGTCGCACTCGGTGTCGGCCGGATCGGCGCTATCGTGGGGCCTGCGCTCGGCGGGTGGATCCTTGCTGCCGGCTTGCCGCCGCAGTGGAACTTCGTGCTGTTCGCGGTGCCCGCGGTTCTCGGCGCGATCCTCACGTTGGTGATCCGTACCCGCTCGGAGGAAACAAAGGGAAACCCGTTCACCGCGATACCGCTGAACGGCCGCGACCTCGCAAGCCTGGTCGGCGAGGCGAACTGGCGCCCGACACTCGTTGGCACAAGGCCACACGCAGTCCCTGCTCGACGGGGCCGCGGCAGAAAGCGCCGATGAACACCCGCCCACGGACCGCTCCGCCACCTCAAAAGTCAGCGGCTGATCGGTCGGCTGATCGCGGACTTCAACTCGTTGTCCACTGAGGGCGAAAGCCAGGCCGATCTCGTTCCCGGACCAGTTGGATGTCGAGAGCCCGGCTTGCTCCCTGCTGTGAGCGTGGGGTGGGGCCTTGCCGGCGTGCCGTTGTTGTATGGCGCCGACAACGCCATCGCCACCGATTACCCACGGGGACGCTCGCCGCCTGCCGTGAAGGTCCCGGGAAGCGCGCCGAGCGACGAGGTATGGCTCCGGCCATAGACCCCGCCTAGGTCGCATCCAGATGGAATGAAGGACGGAGGCTGACAGTAGAGGTTGACCAGACGAAGTATCCAAGTAGGTGATCGTGATGGCTGAGAATCATGTGGCGGACGACTTGAACCAGCGAGAGTACGCGATTCTGCGCGCTGTCGCGGAGGGGCGCGGCACGCTCGTCGCCGGCTGTGAACCCGATCTTGCCGTCGATGGTGGCTGGTGTGACCACATGGCCGTGCACTGCCTTGTGACACGGGGCCTCATCTGCGGGGAGCGACCAGTTCCGGTCGGCTCTCCGACACCGGCGATGGTGACGTCGGCGGGCAGGGCCGCGCTGAACCAGGTGGCTCACGGAATGGCGGCGTGAGTCGACGGTCTCCTTGTGGCTTTCGGCCGGGCGCCGCAGTAGAACGGTGTCAGACTGTGACGACCTTGACACCCGCGCGTTCGATCTCCTCGGCCATCGTCGAATCGACACCGTCATCGGTGAAAAATGTATCCACTGCCGACAGATCAGCGAAGCGGGCGAACTGGTCGTTGCCGACTTTGGTGTGATCGGCGAGCAGGACCACACGGCGTGCACCGGAAATCGAAGCACGTTTGACCGTCGCCTCCGCCGGGTCCGGGGTGGTCAGGCCGCGCTCGACGGAGATTCCGTTCGTGGCCATGAACGCGACCTCGACGAAGGTCTCGCTCAGTGCTTGCAAGGCCCATGTGTCGACCGACGCGAGCGTGCGTGGGCGCAGCCGCCCGCCTACCAGCATCACCGTAAGGCTCGGACGCTTCGAGAGCGACAACGCGATGTTCAGGGAGTTCGTGACCACCGTGAGGTCGCAGTCGAGCGGCAATGCCTCCGCCAGGTATGCGGTGGTCGTTCCGGCGTCAAGCAGGATCGCGCCCTCCTCGGGAAGGAGGTCCAGCGCAGCCTTCGCGATACGCTTTTTCTCCGCCGTCATCACGGTTTCGCGGATGGTCAACGCAGGTTCGAAATTGACCCGTCCGATGGGGATCGCCCCACCGTGTACCCGGCGAAGGGAACCGTGATGCTCCAGTGACGTGAGGTCACGGCGGATGGTTTCTGTCGTCACGGTGAATTCGGTGGCGAGTGAGGCCACGTCCACGCGGCCTCGCACTTGGGCGATCTCGAGGATCCGCTGCTGACGCTCCTCTGCGTACATGGTGGCCCCTGACCGGTTCGGCTGTGCGGTTGGTGATGTGACTTCATGTTGTATCACGTTTGGCGGTGTCTGTCAGAGTTGCCCCTTGAGATGTGGCTTTGTGTTGTTTTGATGCTGGTGTGCACACTGGGCGAGGTTGCCAGGAAGTCGGAATATGCGCTGTGTACTCAAGGGCACAGAATCTGTCCGTTGGTCTCATCGGCCTCCTCGGACTTGCAAAGCACAGGGAAACAAAGGCAAAATCACTCAAACCCATGAGGTTTGATTTGAGGTGTGTGGAAGTGATCGTGACCTTCACGGCGAATCCGAGCGTCGATCGCACGATCGAGCTGGACAGGCTTGATCGGGGCGGCCTGCACCGAGCCTTTCGGGTCAGGGTCCAGCCTGGCGGCAAGGGCATCAATGTCACGCGGGCGCTGGTGGGCAACGGGTTCAAAGCACGTGCGGTGGTGCCCGCAGGCGGGTCTGAAGGTGACAACCTGATCAGTCTGCTCAGGGACGACGAAATCGACGTGATCCGGATCCGGATCGAAGGTCCGGTGCGCAGCAACATCAGCCTCGTCGAGCCGGACGCGACAGTGACGAAAGTGAACGAGGCCGGCCCGCGCTTGTCCGACTCTGAGATGAAGGCCTTGTGCGAGGTTCTTTTCACACAGGTCGCCGACGCGGACTGGGTCGTGCTTGCGGGGAGTCTCCCTCCCGGTATGGACTACCAGATTTATGCCGACCTGGTCGCGCGGCTGAGCATGACCGGAGTCAAGGTCGCCGTCGACACCAGCGGGCCGGCTTTCCTGGCGTCGGTGAAAGCTGGGCCGGCGCTGGTCAAACCGAACCTCGAAGAGCTTGAGGAGGCAGTCGGCCGACGGTTGGACACCTTCGCCGACGTCATCGACGCGGCACAGGAACTTCGTTCGCTCGGTGCGGGTGCCGTGCTGGCAAGTCTCGGCAGCGAAGGTGCCGTGCTCGTCGAAGACACCGGGATCTGGCGTGCCAACGCCTCGGCCGTGCCGTTGAGTTCGGTCGGTGCCGGTGACGCGATGCTGGCCGGTTTCCTGGCTGCCGGGGGGAACGGTTCCGAGGCGTTGGCGGAAGCCGTCTCCTGGGGCGCTGCCGCCGTGTCCCTTCCGGGAAGCACGATGCCGAGCCGTGAGGACGTGACGAGGTGTGAAAGTCATGTCGACCCGAAACCCGACTGGGACGAAAGCGTGCGGGGCTGATCGGTGGCCCCGCGTTCGCCATCGGCCGATGGCGCAGCTCTCCACAATCCATATCCGAAAAGGAAGCCAACGATGTCTACCACCATGGATTCCGGCACCGAAAGCCCGAAGAAGGTCGACCGGCTGAAGGTCACCATCCAGCGTTTCGGCGGTCATCTCGCCGCGATGGTCATGCCGAACATCGGCGCTTTCATCGCTTGGGGCCTGATCACTGCCCTGTTCATCCCGAGTGGGTGGGCACCGAACGCGAAGATCGCCGAACTCGTCGACCCACTCATCAACTTCCTCCTCCCCGTCCTCATCGGCTACACCGGTGGCCGGATGGTGCACGGACGGCGCGGCGCGGTCGTCGGTGCGGTGGCGACGGTCGGGATCGCGGTCGGGGCGGCGATCCCGATGTTCCTGGGCGCGATGCTCGTCGGCCCGCTCGCCGGCTTCGTGCTCAAGCTGTGGGACGAGAAGGTCGGTAGTAAGGCCGCACCCGGATTCAAGATGCTCGTCGACAATTTCAGTGCAGGCATCATCGGTGGAGCCATGGCCGTGCTGGGCATGCTCGGTATCGGGCCGGTCGTGCAAGGCATCACGAAGGCGCTCGGTAGTGGTGTCCAGGGCCTGATCGACATACACCTGCTGCCGATCGTTTCCGTGCTAGTGGAACCGGCCAAGGTGCTGTTCCTGAACAACGCGATCAACCATGGCGTGCTCAGCCCGCTCGGCGTGGCCGACGCGGAGCAGCATGGCAAGGCCATCGAGTTCTTGATCGAGCCGAACCCCGGCCCAGGATTGGGAATTCTGCTGGCACTGATGGTCTTCGGCGCAGGCGCCGCGCGGTCCACCGCGCCCGGCGCGATCATCATCCAGTTTCTGGGTGGAATCCACGAGATCTACTTCCCGTACATTTTGGCCGCTCCGCGCCTGCTCCTGGCCGCGATCGCCGGTGGCGCCGCTGGGGTGGCGGTGTTCAGCCTGACCGACGCTGGCCTGGCCGCGACACCTTCCCCGGGCAGCATCATCGCGATTCTCGCGGTGACACCGAAGGGCGGCTACGTGGGAGTGATCGCCGGTGTCCTGGCCGCGACCTTGGTCTCGTTCGTGGTGGCGTCCGCGCTGCTCGGATTCGGCCGCAATGCCCGGAAGGAAGAGCGTGCCGCGGCGGTTGCCGCCGGCGGTCCCGTCGGATGACCGATCAGTGTCGATCGAGGAGAGGTAAGTACGGCTATGAACACGATCGAAGGCAAAGACGTCGAGAAGATCATCATCGCCTGTGACGCGGGTATGGGAAGCAGTGTGATGGTGGCGTCCCAGCTCGCGAAGCGGTTGAAGCCCTATTCGGTGAAGGTGGAACACGTGCCTGTCAACCAGATTCCGGCGGACGCGCAGGTGGTGCTGTGCCAGGCCACGCTGGCGGACCGGGCTCGCAAGGCGAACACCTCGGCTGTGGTCCTCGGGTTCCAGAGCTTCCTGGGTGATCCGGTGTTCGACCGCGTCGAACAGGTGATCCGGGATGGGGGCAGCCTTGACGGCTGACAATGCGATTCTCGGTGTCGAAGGGATTCTCGTCGGCTGTACCGCCGTCGACCGGCGCGACGCGATCGACCAGGTCGGGCGGAAACTGCTCGAACTCGGCGCGATCGAGCCGGAGTACATCGGTGCGATGCACGAACGTGAGCGTTCGGTGACGACCTTTCTCGGCGAGGGCGTGGCGATTCCGCATGGGACCGATGAGTCCCGGCGGTTCGTCAAGCGGGCCGCCCTCGCGGTTCTGCAGTTCCCCGACGGAGTCGACTGGGACGGTAGCGATGTCCGCTTATGCGTTGGTATCGCGTCCAAAGAAACCGAACATGTCCGCATTCTGGCGAGTCTCGCCAGTGTCCTGATCAAGCCCGAGCAGGCGCGACAGCTACGTGAAGCCCCGGACGCGGACACGATCTTCCGAATGTTGGACCATATGGATGAGGAGCTCTCTTGATGAAGGTGGCACGTTTCTACGCGCCAGGAGATCTGCGGGTCGAAGACGCCGATGAGCCGTCGCCCGGTCCCAACGAGATCAAGATCAAGGTGCACAACACTTCCACGTGCGGCACGGACTTGAAGATCTTCCGGCACGGGCATCATCACATCGATCCGCCCCGCGTGATCGGCCACGAGATCGCCGGCGAGGTCGTCGAGACAGGTGACGGCGTCCCTTGGTGGGAGCCGGGCGATCGGGTCCAGATCATCGCGGCGATCCCGTGCGGCGAATGCCTGCAGTGCTCACGCGGCTACGAGACCATCTGTCCGAACCAGCTGTCGATGGGTTACCACTTCGACGGTGGGTTCGCCGAGTACATGATCGTGCCCGAGCGAGTCCTGCGGGTCGACGGTGTCAACCTGATCCCGGCTGGAGTCAGCTATGCCGAGGCGTCGGTCGCTGAACCCTTGGCATGTGTCCTCAATGGACAGAACTTCGCGCAGGTCGGTGACGGCGATGTCGTCGTGGTGGTCGGTGCCGGGCCGATCGGCTGCCTGCATGTGCGGCTGGCCAGGGCGAAGGGCGCGGCCGCGGTGTATCTGGTCGACCTGAATCGTGGCCGCCTCGACATGGCGGCCGCGCTCGTCAAGCCGGATGCGGCGATCTGCGGCGCCGAGGTTGATTCGGTCGAGAAGGTTCTCGAACTTACCGACCACGTCGGCGCGGACGTGGTCATCACGGCCGCGGCGGCGGGTAAGGCACAGGAAGACGCACTGAAGATGGCTTCACGTCGCGGCCGGATCAGCTTTTTCGGTGGTCTGCCAAAGGACAACCCGATCATCGCGTGTGATTCCAATCTGGTGCACTACCGCGAACTGACCATCTACGGAGCCAACGGATCGAGCCCTGAACACAACCGGCAGGCGCTCGAACTCATCTCGACCGGACAAGTACGGGTCGACGACCTGATCACGCACCACCTGCCGCTTTCGGATGTGCTGCGGGCGATCGACATCGTCAGCAGTGGCGAGGCCATCAAGGTGACCATCGAGCCGGGTGCGGCCGACGCCGCTTGAGGCGCGGGCCGCCGACGACGAATAAGAAGGTGGATAGTGCAGGTCGACGAATTACGCGGTAACCCGGCCAGCTCCGGAGCCGCGGTCGGGCCGGTCGTGCGGTTGACGCCGCCGCTGGTTCTGCCCGAGCGGTGGGATCCGCGGGTGACACCGGAGGTCGAACTCATGATCGCCGTCGATGCCCTCAATGCGACGGCAGAGGACTTGGAGAGGAGGGCGTCGGCTGTTGACGGAGAGCTGAAGGCAATCGCCGAGACCCAGGTCATGATGGCGAAGGACCAGTCGCTGCGGACGGGGATCAAGACGTCGGTGGAGACGGGCCGACCGGCCGCGTGGGCGATCAAGGACGCGTTCGACACACACATCACCGAGCTCCGGAACGTCGGAGGCTACCTGGGAGAACGGGTGGCTGACCTGATTGACATCCGGGACAGGGCGATCGCCGCCGCACTGGATTTGCCGTCGCCTGGCATACCGGAGTCCGATCGGCCGTTCGTCTTGGTGGGGCAGGACATCTCGCCGGCCGACACGGTACTGCTCGACCCGGCGAAGGTCCTGGGCATTGTCACCGAGAAGGGCGGGCCGACAAGCCACAGCGCGATCGTCGCCCGTACTTTGGGTATTCCCGCTGTCGTCGGGTGCTCCGCTGCCGCGTCGCTGGATGACGGGCAAACGATCGCGGTCGACGGCGCGCGTGGCGTGGTCGTTGTCGATCCTCCGGCCGACTACGTCGATCGGATCAGAGCGGAAGCGGTGGCCTCACAGGCGAAGGCCGCGTTGCACAGCGGCCCGGGAGCGACCGCGGACGGGCATCCGGTCAAGCTTTTGCTGAACGTCGGCGGCGCCAATGCTGCGGAAGCGACGGCCGATGCCGAAGGTATCGGGCTGTTCCGCACGGAGTTCCTGTTCCTCGACCGCACGGAAGCTCCGGGGGTCGAGGAACAGCGAGCCGCCTACGAGGCCGTGTTGCGGTGTTTTGCCGGCCGACCGGTCGTCATCCGGACACTGGACGCCGGTGCCGACAAGCCCGTCTTGTTCGCCAACTCCGACGAGGAACCTAACCCAGCACTCGGTGTCCGTGGTTTCCGCATCGACATACGCAACCCCCAGCTGCTCTGTACGCAGCTGGAGGCGATCAGCCTCGCCGCCGCCGGCTGCCACGCGGATGTGCGGGTGATGGCGCCGATGATTTCGACCGTGACCGAGGCCGTCGCGTTCCGGACGCTGGCCAAGTCGTACGGCCTCGAGAAGGTCGGCGTGATGATCGAGATACCGGCTGCGGCCATCAGGGCGAAGGACATCCTGGCGGAGGTGGATTTCGTCAGTATCGGTACCAACGATCTTTCGCAGTACACCTATGCCGCAGACCGCCTGCTCGGGGAACTGGGCGAACTGCTCGATCCCTGGCAGCCTGCGTTGCTCGCGCTCGTGGCGACGGTGGCCGCAGCGGCCACGGAGACCGGTAAGCCGGCAGGGATCTGTGGCGAGGCCGCCGGCGACCCAGGCCTCGCCCCGATTTTCGCCGGTATGGGCATTACAAGCCTGTCGATGTCAGCCTCGGCGGTGCCGGCGGTCCGTGCGGCGCTGAAAGGCTACAGCCGCGAGCAGTGTGAGGCCCTCGCTCGTGAGGTCCTCCTTGCGAGGGATGTGCAGATGTCGCACAAGATCGGACGAATTGGTCCCAAGCAGGCCCATTCCTAACGGCAATGGCTGCCATGTAGTTATCTGGAGATTGGATTTCGGCAATGCCGAGCAGGAATGTGGTAATCGGTTCGCCCGTCGGCCTGCACGCCCGGCCGGCGCGGCTGCTCGTGGAAGACGTGGCCAAGCGCGCAGTGCGGGTAAGGATCGGACGGAGCGAGGACGATCTCGTGGACGCGTCCAGCATCCTTGCCGTGATGTCGCTCGGCGTCCGCGGCGGCGAGGAGATTCTGCTCTCCGCCGAGGGGGAGGGAGCGGAGGTCGCGGTGTCCGAACTTGCCGAGCTGCTGGCTCGCGACCTCGATTCGGTCGAGTGAACGGCGGCGTGGAGGCCCACCCTTAGGCCAGCCGCGTCGTCGCTTCGGGCGAGTGCTGGAGCGAGCCGACACAGCTTGGTCTCCAGCTCTTCGGTGGGGCGTCCGGTCACTGTCCGGGCGCCCCACCGAAGCCCGCCCGGTCAGACATCTGGATCGGATTCGATCCCGTGTGAAGGAGATCAGTGTCAGAGGAAGTCATCGCATCGGCCGTCGCCGGGCACGCGTGGGTCGGCGCGGTCCGGCGTGCGCCGTCAGGAGCGCTCATCGTCCAGCCCTCGGCGGATGCCGTATTCCTCGGACGTCGGCCTTGGGCATTGGTCAGCGAGTACATCGAGAACTGGACTGATCTATACGAATGGGCGTTCAGAGCAGCCGATCTGGATGACGCCGCCGATGCGGACCTCGCGGGACTGACTTCCACTGCCCGGCAGTTGCCGGATACTGACATTCGTGAGTGGCTCGACCATACAGTGGCCATGGTGCTGGAGTCCTGGCCCCGGCGTCTACTGGAGCTCGGATGCGGAACCGGGCTTTTACTGCGGCACTTGCACGGGCACATCGGATGCTACGTCGGGGCCGATGTGTCCAGGTACGCGGTGGATCGGATCCGGGCGGCATCTCTGCCCCACACTCAGGCGGTCATCGCCGGGGCACATGGCATCGCGTCGCAACAGGTCAAGCGGGCGATGGCCGAGACTATGGGCATCGGGAAGCGGCCAGACTGTGTGCTGATCAACGGTGTCGTGCAATGCTTCCCAGGCACCGAATATCTTGCCGCCGTGCTCAGCGACGCGATCGATCTGGTCGAGGTGGGGGGCCGGGTGATCCTCGGCGACTTGCGGAACTTGAGTCTGCGCAAGGAGTATTTCGACTGGCTGGAATCAGGCGCGGAATTGGGGGCCGGTCGTTTCCATGGCGAGGAAGAACTATTCGTCGACCCCCGGCTGATCGCTTACCTCGCCGAGCTCTCTGATCGGTGTGTCAAGGTTTCGGTCCGCGCGAAGACCATGAGCGGGGATACCGAGTTCACTCGATATCGGTACGACATGGTGCTGCATGTCGATACGAAGAACGATCAACCGGCCCTCGACGAGGTGTGCTGGGAAGATCTCTCCGGCGATCGTCTTGAGGCGTTGTCACTCCTGGTCAAGGCCAGGCCCGTCGTGGTCACCGGAATACCCAACGCATTTCTGGACCCACATTCGGATGGAGTCACGGCCAACGAGTTGAGTGTCGTGCTGGAAGGTACCGGCCTGGTCGCGGCAATGGCACTGGAGAGCCCGACACGACTCGAGGTTCGGCCCGCGGGAGGTGATATCCCGAGAGCTCACAATGCGATGCTGCGAGACGAGCCACTCGAACGGTTTACCGCTCGTCGGCTCCCGGAACTACTCCAGAGTTTCCTGGCCGAGAACTTCCCGGGGGCCCGACTACCAGAGATCATCGTCGATCCGCTGCCGGTTTGGTGAACTCCAAATGCCACGCTCCAACGGCGCTCCGGTGCCGTCGGAAATGCCTTCTCGCGGAAACGGATGAATATGGATGCGGCGACGTGCAGTAATGATGTTGCGAACTATCTCGACCACCTGTTGCTCTCGAGATCCCCCGGCGATCGGCTTCCCTCGGAGCGCGACCTCGCGCGCACTCTCGGTGTGGCGAGGAACACCGTGCGGATCGCTATTCAGCAGTTGATCGTGGCTGGGCGCCTTGTCCGGTGGTACCGGCGCGGGATCTTCGTGGCCGAGCCGAAAGGTATCGTCTACGCGGGTGACAGAATCGACCGCTTTTTCAGAGGTCGAGCTGCCGTCCGTTTTGACTGTCTGGCCTCCATTGCTCGGGAGGAAGTCGCCGACGCGTACGTGGCGAAGCTGATCAATATCGCTCCGGGGCATCCGACCACTGAACTTGAACGAGTTCTGTCAATCGGCGAAGTCCCCATGGCGACGGAATCCCTGGTGGCCCCCAGGCCTGCTATCCGCTGCTCGGCCGGTCTTCAGACCAGTTCCTGCCCGTGCGTGCTATGCATCCGTAGGTTCACGCTCGGCGCGGCCAGCGTCTCAAGTGAGTTGGCGGGTGGTGAGCACGCCAGCAGCCTGCGTGTCAGCATCGGGCATCCGCTCCTCGTTGTTGAACAGGGCTGTTCTCTGGTTCACGAGGGCATCATGGCGTATCGGAAAATACGATATCGCGCGGACCGCTTTCGCATGGTCGTCGGTAAGTCGCGGCACGTGGACCTCGGTGGGTTGTGAGGATGCGTATGAAGTCGAGAATCGTCAACCTCGTCGTAGTCGCGGCAGTACTCATGCTGGCGGCGTGTAGTGGGGAAAGCGGTGAGAACGATCTGCACCGAACAGAGCTGGAAGGTCGTTCGATTGAGGTCATCGGCGCCTGGTCCGGCAGCGCCGAGAGGGCGTTCAGGGTGCTATCGGCTGCCTTCGAGCGTGAGACCGGTGCGAAAGTGGACTATGTGTCCGCCGGTAGCGACCTACGGGCGATCTTGCAAACTCGCGTGGATGGCCGTAGGCCGCCGGACGTGGCGATCCTGCCGAAGCCTGGACTTATCCGGCACTTTGGCGAGGCGGGAGCGTTGAAGCCGTTGGCCGCGCCTGTGGTCGAGACGCTGGACAAGAACTTCGCGACGATCTGGAAGCAGTTCGGCTCGTTCCGCGGCGTGCCGTACGGCGTTTACCTAAAGGCCGAGAACAAGTCCACGTTGTGGTTCAACAAGAAACTCTACCGGCAGGCCGGGGTGACCTTGCCGAATTCGGTGGATGCGCTCACCGACTCCTATTTCATGTCGTCTGGCAAAGGAATCAAGCCGTTGTCGGTAGGCGGGGCGGAAGGGTGGGTGTTGGTCGACTTGTTCCAGAACATCTACCTGCGTTCGGCAGGACTGGCGAACTACGACAGGCTTGGTAGGCATGAGATTCCGTGGACCGACTCGACCGTACGCGACGCCTTGGCCGTAATGGCACGAATCCTGACCAGCGACGCGCTGGCCGGGGGAACCCAGGGCGCGCTTCGGGCGACTTTCGCGAACTCGATCGGTAACGTCTTCGGTGATACGCCCAAGGCAGCCATGGTGTTCGAAGCCGACTCGGCCGGCAGAGGCATCACGTCGAGCGAGAATCGCGCTGACGCGGGTGTCATCCCCTTCCCGGCTGTCAACGGCTCTGTGCCGTCCGCCGTCGTCGGCGGTGATGCGGCGGTCGCGTTCACCGACAAGCCGGAGACGGCGAGGTTTCTAGACTTTCTGGCGTCTAGTGAGGCCGCACGCAGGCTGACAATCATGGGTGGGTTCCTGTCACCGAACAAGAACGCGGGGTCGTCGTCCTATCCTGATGATCTCACCAGTGCGATGGCCGAGCAGCTCATCGTGGCGGGGGACGGCGTCCGGTTCGGTATGTCCGATTCTGCTCCGATGGCCGCGGGTGGCGCCGTAGACGTCGGTGCGGGAGAGATCTTGCGGGACTTCCTTGCCGGCTCCGCCGATATGGCCGGTGTCATGACGAGGCTGGAGGCCGTCGCGGCCAAGGCGCATGGAAAATGATGATCCAAACCGCCATCTTTAGGTGAAGTATGCGCGAAACCTGGACCGTGCCCGCAACGTTTCCGATCGCACGCTAAGAGTGCCGTGGGGGATATCGAGATTAGTTCGTAATTCCGCGTTGAATAATGTGCAGAATGTCACTCAATGGTGTCCCCTGGGGCAGAAATCATGGTTTTATCGAATTTACACTTCTTGCGGCTATCGGCCCGGGGCTTCTCTCTATCATAATCGGTCTTATGGATATGATTCTGGTCTTGAGTGATAGTTCCGGCACGGTAGGCCGGGCTGCTTCAGTTCTTCAGTCGACCTACTTGATCGATCGTGCCGGTTCGCTGGGAGATGCGAGGTTCGCGGTTCGCGACGGCCAGCATGCCGGTGTGATCTTGAATATGGAGATCGCCAGTATGGCCAAGGTGGTCGAGTCGGTAAAGACAATTATATCGGTTCGGCCGGTGCCGATTCTCGTGCTCACGGTTCAGCAAAACGAGGCAGACGTAGTGCGAATCTTTCAATCGGGCGCCGATGAATGCTTGCCGCCGACCGTGACCGGCGCCGAACTGCTGGCCAGGACCAAAGCGATGATCCGCAGGCATGGAAACCGTCGGCCGACGGATATCGAGACTGAGGCTGATATCGTGGTCGGCTCACTGCGGATCAGTCCCGCGGCGAGGGAAGCGACATTGGACGGCCGTCCCCTCGGACTCGCCAGCCGCGAGTTCGACCTCCTGCTCGCGTTGGCCCGACGCCCGGGTCATACCTTCGATCGGCGCGATCTTCAAAAGGCATTGTGGGGAACGCACAGCTACGGAAGGTTCAACGTCAACGCCTATGTCACCCGCCTTCGTCGGAAACTGGGGGAGCTGGCCGAAAAGCCACGCTTTCTTCACACCGTCTACGGCGTGGGCTTGAAGCTCCATGTGTCGAATAGTGACCAGCCGGGTCAGGTCTGACTAAGGCTGCCCAGTTCCAGGAAAGCCATGATAGGAAGTGTCGTGGTCCCGGTGTTCGTATCGTCGACTCCGACCAGGCCAAGGTCGAACGATGTTCGTTCGAAGGCGTAGTGAAGCGCGTGGCTGGCGGAGGCCGCTCGAATCTCCGGCATGAACCTGTTGCCGATCAGAAGCCCTGCCCAGCCGGACAGGATGACCTGCTCCGGTTTGAGAATAGTGACGAGGCTGCCGATGCCGGCGCCGAGATGTCTGACCCCGGCTGTCAGAATTCTTGATGCCGAAGGCGACTTGTTCGCCATTTTTATGAGCGTTTCGAAACGAGCCTTATCGCTGCAGTCTGCCTTTGTCTCATGTCCGAAGTTGTGGAATTCCGCAAGGATTCCTGTCGCGCTTGCGTACGTCTGAAGGCAGCCGCGGGACCCGCATTCACATTTCTTCCCATTGTAGACGAGTGTGCTGTGTCCCCAGTCGGTGATGCTCGAATCATGTTCCGTTGATCCGGCGATCATGAAGGCGGCGTCAATCGTCGAGTCAACGGATACGACAAGAGAATTCCGGGAACCGCGGGCGGCGCCGTACAACATTTCGGCGCGGCCAAGTGCCTCCGTCCTGCTGCTCAGGAACAACGGCCACGCGATACCTTCGGAACGGAGCAGGCCTGTAAGCCGGACGTCGTCCCAGTCCAGGGCTGACGAGAAGACCCGAGGTTCTTGTCGCGGGTCGACAAAACCAGGAACGCCGACACCCACGCCGACTATGCTCCGGCTGGAGACTCTCGCCCTTTTGTGTACCTCGCGCAAGCAAGATGCGATCAACTTGGCGACTTTTGACGGTCCATTGCTTCGCGTGGAGATCGGCCGCTCGATGGCACTGAGTTGATTCCTGCCCAAATCGGAGAGCGTGACCCGAACGCGGGTTCCGGTGCTGTTGATGTCAACGCCCGCGAAATGGGCGTAGCCTGGGTTGACGCGGAGCATCACTCGCGGACGGCCTCCGGTGGGCCTGGTGATCCCGGTTTCCTCGACGATGAGTTCCGTCATTAGTTCCGCGATCACGTTGCTGATGGTCGGTGCGCTCAGTCCCGTTTTGGCCTGCAGTTCGCGCTGGCTGAGCGGTCCTTCGAAATACAACGTCGCGAGCACGCTGGAGCGAGTGCGTTTTCGCAAGCTGCGAACGGTCGAGTCAGCCATTGATACTGCTCTGGTGGGAAGTCGTCATGTATATGCCAGCTCCGAAACTTGCATCTTGCGGGTCGTTTGCTGTATCGACGGCTGACGGCCGGAATGTGCCGCAGGGAATCATCGACCGTTTTCGTTTCCATGCTACTTCCTGTGGGGGGTGAGAGGAAGCCGGCCGCGAATCGCCGTCGAGTTGCTGCCCAAAGCTGTGCCGTCGATGCCCTTTTGATCATCAGAGTCACCCATTCGAGGGTAAGCGAGAGGTGTGGCCGGATCCGTCCGGACGTCAGCCCCGTGGTCCCAGCCTGCGCAACCCTGCCGCGCAGGCTTCAAAGCGGAACCTCATCCTCCGTGTTGTGCGACGACACGGATCCGTACAGCGGCACGCCACGGTACTGCTGTTCGGTGTCGACTTGCCCTGCTTGCGAACCCGGCCTGCTGACTTCGGCGGCCAGGTTGCTGTTCGACGTAACGGGAATAGATCCTGGAGGGGAGGCCGCGGTGCCGAGCGTCGGCGCGATCACGCGGCTTGGCCGAGTGGTGCCATTCTGGCCCGGTTCACATGCCATGACGGGCATATTGTCGAAGAGCTGCGGGTTGCTGGTACGGAGGTTGGCCAGTGCCGGAAGATGCAGGCCCGCTCCAGTTCGGCCGAGTCCTACGACGAGTGAACGCACTGGTGAGCCTGCTGCTCGAGTTTCGCATTCGAAACCCGTGACAGCGTTGACAACGGAACGATGAACTGTCAACCCTTGGCCCTGGAATTGACCAGGAAGTGCGAAGCTTATGCAAGGGGTCGCTAACTGTCCTACGCTCGGGATCGGTTCCTATGTCACCGGGAGGTGGGCAAGCTGTCGGTGTCTTTCTGTAATCATCGACCACAATGGAGAGTCTTTGGAACCTCACGAGGTGGCATATTCTCGACGTGGTCGAAGACGGCAGCATGGCAGCAAGGTCGCCGAGTTCGAGGCCGCGCTCGCCGCCAGCAAGCATTTCGCGCCGGGATCGCGGTCGGCGACGCCACCGCGGGCCTGATCGACGTCGACCCGGTGCCTCAGCTCTTCCCAAGGCGGGCCGGCTCACCCGGTGTACGGTCGCTGATACGCCGAACGCGTCACCTGCGAGATCAGCTGATCTCGGCAGGCATTACGGACAACGAGCTTGCCGAGGACCGTGCGGTCATGATGTATCCCCGGTTCCTGGCAACGTCGTCTGTGGTCTGTTCCGTGCAGGGAAGGCGTCCCGAATGAACACCGCGCTGGATGCGGTGACCGTGGCGGGGCCCGTTGACCTGCCCCTGGCCGGTGAGCTCGACGTGCAGGCCGCATGCGGGATCATGCATGTACATGGCCGGAGATTCGGTGAGCCGACACGGCTGGGTCTCGACTACGCGTCCATACTTGCGGCCGAGCTCGCCGAGATGGGTGCCGTGGCATTGAGGCTGGCCCGGGACCGAGGGATCCCGCTGCGCGGCGTATCCACTTCACTGGCGCAGGCCGCTTTGCTCGCGATTGCCCAGTATCTGGCGGCGGCGACCGAGGGCGAGCACCGCGAGCAGTTCTGCCCCGGCGGTCCGCCCTTTCAGTCGGCGGAAGGTGTCACGTTCGAGATCGAGACACTCGATCCGTTGGTGTGGCGACGATTCTGGACCGCGATCGGTGCTGACGAGGCGGTGATTTCGAGCGGTTGGCGGCCGTTTATGCACAGGTTCGCGACCGCGACCTGTCCACTGCCGCCGCAGTTGCCGGAAGTCCTTGCCGTCCGGCCGATCGCCTGGGTCGAACGGGCCGCCGTCCGCACGGGTATGACGCTGGTGCGGGTGGCAGATCGTGCGATCGACAGGATGCCCGCGTTCGCCGTGAGCGGGTGCGTACGTGGACACCGGTGGGCCCGGGCGGCGGAACTGCTTCCATTGTCCGGCTTGGTGGTCCTCGAATCGTGCCGCCGGGTACAGGGCCACATGACGGGGCATCTGCTGCGTCTCCTCGGCGCGACTGTGCTCCGGATCGAGCCGCCTGGCGGCGATCCGCTGCGGTGGGTTCCGCCGATCGCCGGCGATACCTCGGCCAGGTTCCGCGCGCTCAACGAAGGCAAGGAAGTCGTCGAGATCGACTTGCGCACACCAGACGGCAGGCGGCAGCTGCTCGAGCTCGCCGCCGGGGCCGACGTGTTCTTGCAAAATTGGGCGCCGGGTAAGGCTGAGCAGTGGTCGTTGGGTGCGCTCGATCTGGTACGGGTCCGTCCTGGGATCGTGTACGCACAGGCATCGGGTTGGGGCTCCGAGCTAGGGCCGAAACCGCCGGTGGGCACAGACTTCGTCGTGCAGGCCTACGCGGGGGTTCCGCCGTCGATGATGACGATCGTCGACGTGTTCGGCGGCGTCGTGTCCGCACATGGGATCGTGACGGCATTGGCTCGTGGTGCCACGCGGGTGGACTCGTCGCTCCTGTCGGCAGCTTGCCGAATGAACGCGGGTGCCCGACGATGCGGCCGTCCGTTGAGCGTGCCTGTGTGCGACGACCTCGCCATCCTCGCCGCAGATCAACGTTTTTCCCGCGTGCTCGTCCGCGGCGACTGTGCGCTCGTCGCATCACCGTGGGAGTTCACCTCATGACCTGAGACTCAGCGGCAGGGGTCGGGTGCTCGGACATCTTCGCGCGGCGCTGATCGACGGCGAGGGATCGGTCGCCTACGCCGAGTTGGACACCGCGGCGCACAAGCTGCTCGCCATCGGCACCAGCTTGAATGACAGTCATCTGCGTGATCGGGCAGGGCAGCGAGGAACCTCGGCCCCAGAACGGATCTGTGCGAGCGCGCGTACGCCGGTGACCGTGCACGTCGTGGATCCTTGCCCACTTGGCCCGAGCCGGGCCAGGCGCACTGACCAGCCCGAACATCTGATGATGAACACCGTCGCCGGTCAAGTGACCTTCTTTGCCGACGACACCGTCGGCGCGGCCTGTCTCCTGTGGAACGGACCCAGTTGACCGGGCTTTAGAGCGTGTCTCAGTAGGGGTTTGCCTGGTCATAGTGCATGATCTTGAGCCGTGGACGATCTGTCTCGGCGGCTGGTGCCGGATGAGTTATGGGCGCTGGCGGAGCCGCTGATTCCGGAGCATGGGGTTCGCCCGCAGGGCGGTGGACCGGCGCGAGCGGACGACCGGGCGGTGTTCACCGCGATCGTGTTCGTGCTGACCAGCGGTTGCGCGTGGCGGTATCTGCCGCCGTCGTTCGGTGTCACCGTGCCGACCGCGCATCGGCGGTTCACCGAATGGACCAAGGCGGGCCTGTGGCCCCGGCTGCATCGTGTGGTCCTGGATGAACTCGGTGGCCAGGGCATGATCGACTGGTCTCGGGCGGTCTGTGACGGTGCCTCTGTCAGAGCCAAAAAAAGGGGATCTATGACTGGCCCGAACCCGGTCGATCGCGGCAAGAGTGGCTCGAAGGTCCATGTTCTGTCCGACCGGGCCGGGCTGCCCCTGTCGGTGGCGGTGTCCGCGGCCAACACCAACGACTCCTACGCGCTCAAGCCGCTGGTGATGGCCGTCCCGGCGATCAGATCCCGACGCGGCCCCCACCGGCGCAAACCAGGGAAGCTGCACGCCGACAAAGCCTACGACCAGGTCGAATTGCGAAAGTGGGTCAGCGGACGCGGCATCAAGGTCCGGATCGCCCGCAAAGGCATCGAGTCGAGCAAGAAACTCGGCAAACACCGCTGGGTCATCGAACGATCCATCGCCTGGCTCTTCGGCTACCACCGGCTCACCACCCGATACGCCAACCACTTCTGCGCCTTCCTCACCCTCGCCGCCACCCTCACCTGCTTCAAGAAGATCACCTACTGAGACACGCTCTTACCCGGACGAGGTCGTGATCGCGACGAAAGCCGGTTTGACACGCAACGGACCGGATCTGATCGACACACCGGAGGGGCCGAAGCGGCTCGGGCCCGCTGCGTGGCCGCCCCTGGGTCGGCCGGAGTACCTGCGCCAGCAGGCGCTGATGAGCTTGCGCAGGCTCGGACTGGAACAGATCGACCTCTTCCAGTTGCACCGCGTCGACCCCTTAGTACCACTGGCCGACCAGGTCGGTGAGCTGGCGAAACTGAGGGAGGAAGGCAAAATCGCGGCCGTCGGGCTCTCGGAGGTCAGTGTCGCGCAGCTCGCCGAAGCACGCGCCATCACCGACATCGCGACGGTCCAGAATCGCTACAACGTTGTGGAACGCAAGTCTCAGGACCTGCTGGACGTGTGTGAGCGCGACGGCATCGGGTTCATCCCGTGGGCACCGGTGGCGCAGGGCGGCCTGGACGGGGCGGCGGGCGTGCTGGCCGTCGCGCGGGAACACGAAGCCACGGTGACGCAGGTGGCCATCGCGTGGTTGCTGGCGAGTTCGTCCGTGATGGTGCCGATCCCAGGAACTTCGCGGCGAGCGCACCTGGACGAGAACCTCGCCGCCGCGGACATCCGGTTGTCGGATGAGGATCTCGCACGGCTGGCGGCCGCGGCCGGCTGACGCCGGACGGTCAGGGACGGCGATCGTCTACTGTGGATTCTCCTGTGCCGCCTCGGCAAGGCGGCGCAGGAGAACGAACGCGTCCTCGGCTGCGCTGCCGGGCTCGGCGGTGTAGACGGAGAGATGCTGGCCGGGCGCGCTGGTCACGGCCAGCGCCTCGAAGTGCACGGACAGCTCGCCGACCCGCGGATGGCGGAACCGTTTGTCCTCGTGGGTGCGGGGACGCACTTCGTATCGCGCCCAGAGCGTCGCGAACATCGGGCTGCACGCGCTGATCTCACCCAGCACCGCCTCGATCCGCCGGTCGCCGGGGAACCGTGCGGACGACGCACGCAGGTTGTTCACTGCGGTCTGGGCTGCATTGTCCCAGTCGGTATAGAACTGCCGTGCGAAAGGATCCAGGAAGATCATCCGCAGCAGGTTGTCGAAACGGGCGAAACCGGAGTACAGTGCCTCGGCCATGGCGTTGGCCGCCAGCACATCCTGGGCGGATCCGACCACGAACGCCGGCGCGTCACGCATCCCGTTCATCAGCGTGACAAGATCACGGCTCACCTCGGCGACCGGTGCCACCGTCGCACCTGGCACCGGCATGCCCAACCGGAACAGGTGGGCGGCCGCCGTTTCGTCCAGGCGCAGCGCCCGTGCGATCGCCGACAGCACCTGCTCGGACGGATGCCGTTCCCGGCCCTGTTCCAGGCGGACGTAGTAGTCCGTGCTGACGTCGGCCAACAGCGCCACCTCGTCACGCCGGAGTCCTGGCACCCGCCGTGCGCCGTCGTCGGGCAGCCCCGCGGTGGTTGGCGTCACCGCGTCACGGCGTGCTCTGAGATAGTCACCGAACTCGTTGCCACTCTCCACGGCTACCACGCTAACCAGATGGGCAACTGGGAGGAGGGGGCATCGCACCCTCCCGCGCTTTCCTAGACGCTGTTGGATGCCATTGCCCGCCGCATTGGCGCTATGAGCACGCCGGAACGAGACCTCAGCCGCCGAGGCGAGCCGCGAGTTTTCCTTGTCCGGGGCCGGACAGCTCTCCCACTACGCCCCGACGCCCCGCGATGGCCATCATCAGCGGTTCGGCGGGACCGCGGACCTCGAGCCCGGACCCGGCCGTCCAGTCGAGGTCGGTCGCCACCAGCCGCAGCCCCCGCACTCGCCAGAACCCGCCGAGGACCGGTGCGGTCAGCGTAGAGCGCAGGACCGGCGCGAGCCGCTCCGGTGGGATCTCCCGTGGCAGGCCGAGCGGCCGACGAATGTCCTGATGGTGGATGAGCGCGTCGGTCAGGCCGACTGCGCCGCCCAACGCCGCAGTCATACCGCGCGGCTCCAGGTGATCCCGTAGTAGCTCGATCAGTTCTGCCGGAGTACGGGCGGTGTACTCGGCTACGCCGACGGCGTTGACGCGGCTCGGGGAAAACCTGCCTTTCCCGAACCGCCCGAGTACGCCGAGTACGTTCAGTTCCTCGTAACTGACCACGTGGGCGACGACGTCACGGACGCGCCAGCGCCGGCACAACGTGGGCGCGTCCCACTGCTGCGGCGTCAACGTTTCGAGGAACGCCGCGAGGTCAGCCCGTTCGTCCCGCACGAGGTGTTTGAGGTCCATACTTGACTTGCCTAGTACGCTGCGGCACCGTACGCAACACGAACAGCGACATAGTGCTCACAGATCGAAACCGAAGCCGACACTGACGTCATGGTCGAGCGTGTCGGGACCTAGCCATTGGTGGAATGCAGGAGGTGGGTGTACGCCGAGCTCGAAAGCCGGGCCGTCCGGGGTTCTCCGATGAGGAACTGCGAGCTTTGCCGGCTCGGTGACGGCGTGGGCGTTGGACGTGCACACGATCGGCCAGGTAATCGCAGATTTGGGCGTTTCCCGCGGCATGCTCCGGGCCATGAGCGATCACCAAGCCCCTGGAACAAGCCCAGGGGACGGACTCGCGCTGGTCGACGGTGTTGGCGACGTACCTGTCGCAATCAGCGGGCTTGCGATCGCTGTCGTCCAGCAGATGCCACCTCAACCGGCAGTGACGGCGTATTGGGCGCCTGCGCCGCGAGCGCTTCCCAATGGCGTCTCCCCGCGAGGCGAACAATGCTATCCGTGGCAGCTACGGACACGGCTGACTACAATCAGCCTCGTCTATCAGGGTCCGCCACCCGTCCCACGGCCAACCGGAGGCGCGGCGATGACGCACAGTGAGCGGGGCAGCCTGGCAAGGCTGCTGGATACGGTATGCCTGCACCCCGTCGGCCGTCGCTCCCCGTATACGAATGTGGAACTCGCCTTGATAGTACAGGCACAAGGGGGAGAAATCACCCATACGTACATCTCGCAGTTGCGGAAAGGCGACAAGGACAACCCGAGTAGCCGGACCATCGAAGGCTTGGCCGAGGCGCTCGACGTGCATCCGGCATACTTTGTCGGAGGTCGTCGCGACCGCCCTCCGGAAGAGCGTCCTCGATGGGAGGCGGAGCGCCTTCGGTACCTGTTCGCTGCGGTACACCCTCGTGGAAGGGGACCGTACTCCCCGGAAGAGGCCGCTGCGGCAATCAGGCAGGACGGTCGATATGGCGGGATCTCTGCGAGCTATATCCGGGAGTTGTTGGCAGGGACGAGTGACAACCCGCGGTTGAAGCACATCTTCGGTTTGGCGGGATACTTCGGAGCGCCCCCGGCCTACTTCTACGACGCTGAACTGGCCGCCCGGGTCGATACGCAACTCAAGACGCGCCTTGCGATGGAGAAGCTCGGTGCTGACAACGTGATCTTACGAGCAGCCGAACATTTGCCATCGCCGGAAATCCGGCGCAAGATACTGGCGGAATTGGCTAAGGCGCTGTGTCCGGAGCGCAGCACTGAAGAAGTTGTCGCTGAGGCGGTGCGGCCCGAGAATGTTGAGCCGCGAGACGCGGCGGAAGAGTAGCTGAGGCCGTCGAGATGAAGGCAAAACATCTGCGCGCCCTGAGTTCAGGGCTGATTCGCGATCTGGATCTGGACCCGAGTGCGACGACGGAAGACGTCTGCGGCCGCCTGTGTGAGGTGATGGCTGTACGCCTCGGGGAACCGGTCAACCTACGCTTCGACGACCTCGGCGACTCCCGGATCAGCGGCATGTGGGTTGTGACCGAGGATCGGACGAACGTCATTATCGTGGCCGCGGTCCGAAGCTGGATGCATCGGTTGCTGATCTTGCTGCACGAAGTCGCGCACATGTTATGCGGCCATCGGCCGCCCCGGTTGTCCGCCGAGGACAGTCACGATCTCTTGTTCCCGGATCTTTCGCCGACAATGCTGCTGATCCTTGCCAGTCGTACGGACATGTGCGAGGCCGACGAGCGCGAAGCGGACAAGGTCGCCGGTGCGCTCACGCGAGAGCTAGTCGAATGGGCTGATAAGGTGCACGCGCGACTGGGCTGGCCGGTCGGCGGCCAAACAGTTACGCAACTCGGGTACTCGCTCGGTTTTTCACATGACGGGAGCGGGAATGGATAGGTTCCTCATCATTTGCTCGGCCGTCGCGATCGTGTTCGTGATTGTCAGAGGCTTGAAATTGTTGCATGCCCCCCGTGGGGAACGTCCGATTATCTGGGCGATGTGCGGATTTTGGTTCACTCGCTCCGTAATCGTCCTGATGTTAGCGCCGACGGTGGCTGCGGCAATCGACCGTCTTGTGAACGTACCCAATCTGTCGTTCGTCATCGCGCTGCTCTTCTTTGTTGCCACTGCGGCCTATGCGCAGAGGATATTCTTCTTGATAGATGGAACGCGGGCGGCGGTGTGGTCTACAGCTGCACGCTGTCTGCTGATGAGTGGGTATCTACTCGTTGGGCTCATTGCATTTCTCGTGGTCAGCGATTCGGCGAAAAGTGGCTCTGTCCTCCTCTTTGATGCGGCAACTCAGGATCCGTATCTGGCGATTTCGCTGGCGATCTATTTCGCGATATCCCTGGCTGTTTCCGTGTACATCAGTGTGCGATGGCTGCTATGGATCCGCGCAAGGTTCGAGCAGGCATCCCTGCGTCGAGTCGTCCGGATCCATGCTCTGCTGAACCTCGTGTTCATAGGATTCGGCTGGTCAGGAATCTCGCTGGCGGTCGTGGTAGCCGGCTGGTTCCATGCAGAGACCGGTCGGTGGCCGGAGATCGCGTCGTTCTCGGCAGGGGCCGGAACGCTACTTGTCCTGATCGGCAACAACCTGGCGACCTGGGGCCCGCAGTTGCGGGGTGTGGGGAGGCTGGTAGCCCGGAACTGGTGTGATCTCCTGGACTGCTGGCGGCTACGATCGTTGTGGCGGCTGCTCCGGCCGGTCGCGCCCGAGATGGTGCATACCACTTCTTCTTGGCGGGAATGGCTCAGCCCTCGGTCCAGACTTTTCTGGCGGATGATCGAAATTAACGACTGGTTGTATCAGCTGTCCATGATCCGTGCGGCGGGGAACGAGGTGGAGCTGGTGAAGCCCGTCGGTCGTCAGGGCGTGGTCCTGGACGATCTGCTGCGGGGAGCCGAGGCTGACCAGATGAGGTTCGCATTCATGGATGAACGCGAATTCTTGGTGGCAGTCTCCAGAACTTTGAGCGCTGCTGGTCGTACCTGACCGGCAGCCGCGACAAGGGGCGCAGGCAAGGTTTCCGGGCTCCGTCTGCGCGTCACGAGGTCGTCAACCCACGCCGTAAGTGCGTCGGCGTGTTCGCTCAGATTGCGCAAGCAACTCACAGCGCTCACTCCCGAGGTGTTGTCTGAGGGCTCGGTTATCGCCGCGCCGCCGATGGTTACCGGTATGGCTGTTGACTGGATGATGGTGACGACCAAGTCGGATACCTGCCCGTGCGCCGGGCGGTTAGTGCGATGAGTAGGACATACATGTGCCGCACAGTGCGAGATCCACCAAGCGCTGTGCCGCTGTTGATGTGCCTCGGTAACGGGTTCTCGTTGATCAACGCTGCGCGGGGTCACTTGTCGATCCGCAATTGAGCCATCAACCCCATGGACGAGTGATCCATCATGTGGCAGTGGTAAACGTACGTCCCAGTATACTGGAAGTCGAAGGTGGTCAGAATGCGCACAGTCTCCCCTGGCATCACCCGCACCGTGTCCTTCAAACCGGTTTGACCTGGGTCTGGTGGCCGGCCGTTGATGTCGAGGACGCGGAAGTCCACCAAGTGCACGTGGAAGTTGTGCGGTGCACCATCGGTGTTGATGTTCGTAATCTCCCACACCTCCGAGGCGCCGTACTTGACAACGGTATCGATTCTGTTCATGTCGAACGGCTTGCCGTTGATCGTGCCCATCATCTGGGCGGGGTCCATGAGCAGCGTGAACTTCCTGGTGACCGAGGGAGCCTGCAGAAGTGGCAGAGTGGCAAGCCGCTCGGGTATGCGGCTGCGGTCGGGAGCGGGGCGAACAACGTCGAACCGCATGACGTCCGTCGTCGTATCCGTCGCGAAGAGACTATTTCGGAGTACGACCTGCGTGCCTAGCGGGTAGCGAGAGAAGTCCACGATCACATCTGCGCGCTCCGCGGGCGACAGCGGGATCATGGTCGTACGCCACGGGGTCTCGAGGAGTCCTCGGTCGGAGCCGATCTGTACAAACTCGTCGCCAGTGGAAAGGTTGAGCTCGAAGGGGCGCAGGTTGGCACCGTTGAGCAGCCGGAATCTGTATTTGCGCGCGGCTACGCGAAAATAGGGCTGCGGCTTACCGTTCACCAGGATAGTGGTCCGGCCGAAGAAGTCATCCTCGTCGTAGACCAGTGAGCCGTCCGGTGCCAGCTCGGCATCACGGATCATGATGGGCACGTCGTAGGGGCCTTCGGGGAGGGAGAGCCTCTGCTCGTGGGCGTCCGAAAGTAGATAGAAACCTGCCAAACCGCGGTAAACGTGTTCGGATTCCAGATGGTGGGCATGATCGTGATACCACAGCGACGCGGCAACCTGGCTGTTGGGATAGACGTATGTCCGGGACGTTCCGGGTGCGATCACGTCCATCGGAAGGCCGTCGTTGTCTTGGCTCACCACACCGCCGTGCAGGTGCACGTTGGCCTCTTCGGAGAGTTTGTTGTGTTGCCGGACAATGGTGCGGCGTCCCGCGTGTGCGTGAATGGTCGGTCCAGGAAATTTGCCGTTGAACGTGATCACCGGAACCGGTCGCCCGCGCAGTATTTCCGCCCGTGCAGTCTGGATGTCAAGGTCGTAGTAATCGGTGGTGGCCGAACGATGGCTCGGCCGCAGTACGGCGGGTATCGGCATCGGGACCTGGAAAGGAGTGGAACTGGTCGGAGGACGGCGTTTCACGCTCGACGCGCCCATCGCGAACGGCATCCCCGCGGCGACCGCCGCCTGAAGCATCTGCCTCCGTGTGAGCACCATGGTCACTCCTCCTCGGTCGGATCGCAGGGATATCCAGCGCGGGGGTCAGCACATCGTGTGCTGGTTGGCGGAATTTTCCGGGATGGACTGGACCGTGCTCCAATGCTCCAGCAGCTTGCCGTGACGGACCCGGAAAAAGTCGCCGGACACCGACCCGCGGGAATCCGGGAAGTCCAGCAGGTGACTGAACAAGAAGACCAGATCTCCTTCGGCGACGGCGAGCTTCACGTCGGCTCGGTAGCCGGGGTACACGGCGTACATGTCTTGCATGAACTGTTGCAGGGCTGCGGCACCGTTCGGGACCCCTGGCCAGTGCTGAACGTACGTGTTGTCACCGATATAACGGTCGAGCGCCTGGGTGCGCAGAGTGTCGGAGCGCTGGTTGATCGCCTCGGAGAAGAGACCGAGGGCCGCATGCTTACTGCGAGCTGCTGTGGACAGTGGCGTCGGCCACGAAACCTTGGGTGAGGTGAGCGTGGAGAACATGTCGTTGCCCACGTTCGACGGCTGCAGGACCTCCTGGCTGACTGCCCACTGTTCGGCGATCCTCCCATGTCTGAACCGGAAGAGGTCCATCTGTGCGAGGCCCAGATCGCCGGGCCTTGGGACGAAGTTGCCGTGTACTGCAACGAGATCGCCTTCGGCGACGACCCTTTTTATGTTGTAGCGGAGCTGCGGGAATTTTGCCCGAAGGTCGGCCTGATGATCACGGAAGGCCCTGCTGCCGTTGCGCATTTCGGGGTTGTGTTGAATGAGATCGGGTCGCATGGCCTTGTGAACAAAGGAAAGGTTGCCTTCGTTCAGCGCCCGATAGAGCGTGAGGGCGACCATCTTGTTCGCGGCCTCTCCGGGCGCCTTCGCCGACCTGTGCGACGCAGGCCGGCTCTCCTGCGGGGCGGCGACGGCGGTCGACGCGAAACCAGAGACCAGGGAAATCGCAGCGGTAAACCCACCCAGTAGCAGCGAAGACCTGCGTGACAGGCTTTTTGTTGACATGAATACCCTCGTTCCCCGCAATCAGCGGATCATGGACAGTAAAAGCCGTGGTCGGAATTCGGTGTTCCGTGCCATTGTTAAAGGGAGTGTGGTCAATCGCCCTCTGTGGGGGTATCTGCTCTGTTGCTTTAAATGATCTTCATCGAGACAAGTCGGGGGATTTGAGTCCAGTGGAATACGGCCGGTCGGACGCGTTGCATGCTGCCTTTTTTTGGGGCACTTTTCCAGTGCCTTCATGCCTTCGTTGCAATAGCTGCCGCCCGGGAAATAGACTTTCGGCTCGTGTCGCTTTGCCGTCGACTAGATCGTGACGTACCCTGCCGCGTGTCTCCGGACCGATCGTCGGCAAGTGGTGAGCCGTGCAGGATGAGTGAACCGCTTCTCGCCGATCCAGTGCACCATCACCTCTGCTCGTTCGCACCGTTGCGCCACTTGCAACCGGCAGTGCGGACGACAGGTCGTGGTGAGTGGACTGCCCTCGGGCTGCGTGATCATCACCTGGCCGTTGACGATGTTCACCTGCCCGATGTCCCCGCCATGGCACCAGTTCCTGCTCGGTACGCTATGCACGGGCGGAGCCGGCTACTCGGAGTGAGACCCCGCCTGATCCTCGGAGACTGTCGAGGAACACGGTCGGAGTGGGATGTGCTTTCGCCAGGGGCGACGGAGCCCAGTGGTCACGAGAACACGATCATCACAGTGAAGGTCTCGGCGCTGCTCGCTCTTCGTCCTTCCACGGTGTCATCCCGCAGGCCGGCGGACGACGAGTTCACCGGTCGCTCGTGGCCGGAGACATGCGACACTCCTGCACTGCCACCATCCCGCGACCGCCGAGCCAAGACCGTCACCGCCTGGCTGTCCGAGTTCGACTGATCGATCCACTTGATGGCGAGACACCGTGACACTCGGAAAGTCAGCTTGCTCCCGCCGGTGATTCAGCGCCGGGAGCGGACCGCCCCGGCCAGCGCGTCCAGCAGGTCGGAGGTGGTGTCCCAGTCCATGCAAGCGTCGGTGATGCTCTGGCCGTAGGTCAGTTCACCGCTGCGGCCGAGTTCGAGGTTCTGCCGGCCGGCGACGAGGAAGCTCTCCAGCATCAGGCCGACGATGCCGCGTTCCCCGGCTCCGATCCGCCCGGTCAGCTCGCGGACGACCTCGGCCTGCCGGACGTGGTCTTTTCCGCTGTTGCCGTGACTGGCGTCGATGATCACCCGCTCCGCCGATCCGGACTTCCTTAGCCGTGCGAGGGTGTCCGCGACTGTCGAAGCGTCGTGATTCGGCCCTGTCGAGCTCCCCCGCAGGATGACGTGACATTCCGGGTTTCCGGACGTCGCGAGCAGCGCGGCCAGTCCATCGGAGTTGATCCCGGCGAAGACGTGGCTCGCCGCCGCCGCGCGGGTCGCGTCCACCGCGACCTGGATGTCGCCCTCGGTCGAGTTCTTGATACCCACCGGCATCGACAACGCGCTGCACAGCTGCCGGTGCACCTGACTCGCGGCGGTCCGCGCGCCGATCGACCCCCAGGTGACGACGTCGGCGATAAACTGCGGAGTGATCGGGTCGAGGAATTCGCAGCCGACCGGTAGGCCCAGCGCTGACACGTCGAGCAGCAGCCGCCGCGCCATCCGCAGACCCTTGTTCACTGCGAACGTGCCGTCGAGGTCGGGGTCGTTGATCAGGCCCTTCCAGCCCAGCGTAGTTCGCGGCTTCTCGAAGTACACGCGCATGACGACGTGTAGTTCGCCGCGTAGCTCTTCGGCTTTCGCGGCGAGGCGGCGGGCGTAGTCGAGGGCGGCTTCGGCGTCGTGTACCGAGCACGGGCCGACCACGACCAGGAGCCGGTCGTCGTGGCCGTCTAAAATTTCGACGGTTTCCGCGCGGCCCTGGCGCACGACCTTCGCCACTACCGCGTCGGCGGGATGATCCTCGCGCAGCAGGGCGGGGGAGATGAGCGGGCTGATGCTTGTGGTGCGCTGGGCATCGAGCGGGACGACGTCGGCGGGACCGGCAGTCGGAGACATGAGGTGGTTCCTTCCCGGAGGACACCGACCCGCGAAAACCACCGAGCCGGTGGTAAGTCCGGCTCAGGTGGACTCAACGCAGGATCACGTCGCCGCGCCCACCCGGGGTCGACTTCGAAAGGTTTCCTGGGTCAGGAGTAGCACAGTACCAACGTCGTTCGCATCGAAGAGCCGGGAGAAATGTACCTATTTCTCCCGGCTCTGCCCCTTGTCGTGACCGTGGGCTGAAGGATGCTGAGGACGGTGCGTTCGCCGCGTTATTCGGCTTGATCGACAGCCAGGTCTTCGACGCGGCCATAGAGCATGTGTTCCCGGCATATTCCGTCGTCGTCGATGCCATCGGCGAAATCCTCCCAATCCATATTGGCGATCGAGAGGTTGTTTTCGATCTCCTGAATGGTGTGAGGGACGGCGCGGAACGAGCGGCCAGCGGGCTTGCCTGGCCAGTCGTTGGCCGGGTCGGGTTCCGAGCCGAGGTCCACGACCAGGATCGGGTGCTCCGGGGAGCGAATCGTGGTTTCGTCGACGACCAACAGCAGCGCGTGCGTGGCACGGTCAGGCCCGGATTCCAGCAGGGCAGTGACCGTCAAGCCGACGAACGCCGGGTCGTCGACATACGTCACGTTGGCCTCGAACTCGTCCGGTGTCACCCAACTGATCCCGGACTTCACTCGTTCCCAGGCCGTCTGGTCGGAGAAGTCGGTGCGGATCACCGGCACGTTCCGCGTAGTCGGCAGCTGTCGTGCACCGACCGGAACCGTGGGGCGACGGGAGGTGCGCTTCCGGCCTATTTTCGCCTGTGGCTCGTTCGAAGATTTCGCGAACTTGGCGTGGTCGCGTCTATACCCGTTGCGCCACATGACCTCACCGTCGGTGTCCAGCATTTCCAGATCACCGCTGTCGCGGACCACAATTTGTCTGGGGTGGAACGGGAACCCTGGGTGTGGTGAGGCATGTCCCATGCCTTGCGGACGCCGCGCAGGTCCACGCCGTCGACTTCGTCCTTGGACCAGCGCAGGAACAGGCCGTCCTCCTCCAGGACGAGCCAGGTGCCGAATGGGTCCGGATACATCGCCGGGACCAGGTAGAACCAGCTGGTGATCTGTCCCTGCGGCCCGTAGAGGAAGGTGCCGCTGTGCTGGTGGTCGTGTACCAGCACATAGTGGCCGTTGGGGGAGGTCAGGCTCTGCTCTGCGAGGCTCTGCCCGACCTGCATGCGGTCTCCGCGTGCCACGGTGAACGGCGGTAGTTGGATGTCCGTGGTCGCGGTGTCGGTATGCCACACGATCTCGCCGTCATTGCTCAGCAGGACGACGTCGCCGTCGTCACGGACCTCCAGTATCGCCACGCCACGGCCTGCTGTGCCGGTGGACCGCAGCGGGACACCGTCCTCAGCGTGCGCCACGAGATCGCCGTCCGGTTGCAGGGTGACGTCACTGACACCAGTGCCGTGGCGCTTTTGCCGCCGGTCCCCAGGGCTGAATGAACTGGACCACCACAGCGGTTTGCGATCGTGGTTGCGGAAAAGAATGAGATCGTCGAAACCGAGGTGCTTGAGGGTGAACGCGTCGTTGAGGGAGGTCAGGGACTGCCGTCGCAGACTCTCGCCAACCCGCAATCGGTGTCCTCCTGCGATCAGGTCGTCTCCCACCGGCGGCGTTGACGGATAGTCGCCAGAGTGCACATGGACCGTAGTGCCCGGGAAGCGGCTCAGCCGGCGGGGAAGCTCTTCAGGCAATGGTTCCATCGGCATGTCCGGTGCTCCAGGCACTGCACACACTCCGCGGTATGGAATGGGGGCATGGCCCGTGCGTTGACGGTAGCCGGTGAAACCGCTGGCCGGAGCCAGGAACCGGACGGTTTCGAGTTGTAGATGCAGGGAGCCATTGTTGCCGACGATGTCAAGGCGGTAGCAGGCATAGGCTCCGGGGTCGGCGATCGGATAGGTTCTGGACTCGTGCCGGTCGGTGAACGGCTCGTGCGTGCGTGTGTCCAGGATCCGCCACAGATTCCCGTCCACGGAGCCGCGCAGGATCCATGCCGCCGGGTCCCGATCGGGTGCGTCGTTAGCGGAAGTGAGGACGTATCGGTCCGCCGCGATCGGGTGCGGAAATTGGAATTCCAGGGGCGCCCGCTCGTGTGGTGCGAACCATTTGCTGTGTACTCCGTCGACGAGGTTCGAGGCCACCTCGCCCGCGTCACGATTCTCGGCGCTGGCCCACACGAGGGTCACCATGCCGGTGATATCCGCGCTGCCGTTCGGGCTCACCGAACGCAGCGAGACTGAACAGGAGTTGCCTGTCCGCTCACGCCAAGCCGCCCACAACAGCGGCGCGTCAGCACCATCGTCGATCAGCAACCGGAGCCGTCCCGGCGGCTGCCGGCCTGTCGTGCCCTCGACCTCCGTGTCGAACTCATACTCACGAGCATCGCCGGTCCCTGGTGAGTCTCCCGGCTGGGCGCGAAACTCGCCCCGCACCTCCACCACATCGCCGTTGGTGGTGCGGCGATGGCCGTAGCAGCTCGTCATGTCCGGCGAGAAACCGACTGCGGACTGGATGCCGTCCGCGGTACCCCACGACAGCTCGTCCAGAACCACACTCTCACTGTTGTCGACGTGCACCAGCAGTTCGTGATCTGGCGTCCAGTCCGCTGAACTCCGGGCACGCCACCACATCTGAAAGGCGCACCTGGACACCGAAACCGTCATAGGTTCGAATGCTCCTCGCTGGTCATGGCGTCAGCGGTGATGGTCCAGCGACGCTTTATGTAACTGGACGGTAGTAGGGTGCATCACCCGACGGTCAGGAGTCATCCGGTGAAGGTGGTTCTGGCAGTCACGAAGTCTGCACGAAGTGCCTATCCCGCATCGAGATGTTGGGAGACGGGCCGCTTGGGTTGGACTGCTGAAATTGAGGGCTCGGCGGTCGACATTGGTGTTCCCGGGGTGTGGGCTATAACGAAGTCGACCGCGGGCGTGAGGCCTGATGTCCGACCTGGGTGCGACAGGATAGGCGAGAGTTCTTCAATTTCTCTGCGTTGATACTCTTCCCGTTAATCCGGGCGGGCATGATTCGGTAGGCATGATGCTCTGCAATGCGTACTGGGTCGCCTTCGCTGGTCTCTGGTCGGCGCCGGTGTTCAGTGCGAGCCGGTGGTGGACGCTGGCCGACGGGCCTCCCGCTAGTCGCTCGGCGACGGTGACTCCCTTGACCTTCTGTTGTGTTGACCTGCAGGTGCGTCATTTCCGGTAAGTCAACCGCGAGGAAAGGCCTTCGGCTTCCGGTGATGCCACGAGTGCGGATGTGGCCACTGGTGGGCGCGGGCTTTGAATGACGGCCGGAACTGTGAGCGCGCTTCATGAACCGGGGTGTCCGGGTGCTCGAACTCTTGGATGACCTGGCCAGTCTCAGTCGAATCACCGATCGAGAAAGGCCAATAGGTGGTGCGTTTCTCACGCGAGCCGACGACGAAGCCGGACGTCTGTCGATCTCGAGCAGAGGCGTTCATGTGGGTCTTCGGAAGACCCGCGCCTATCCTGGATCCAGCGGCAGATGAACTGCGCTCGCCCACACGAGACTAAAAGGCAGAACTGCGGGTGTTCTCGTCCTTCTAAGCTCGGACGTAGCGGACATTTCACCATGCTCGGAGTGATCATGTGCTCATGCGACTTTTAGCCGTGCTCAGACACGACGTGCCCGCATCCCTCGTGGTCTTCCTCGTGGCCGTGCCGCTTTCGCTCGGGATCGCACTGGCCTCCGGCGCTCCGGTGGTGGCCGGGCTGATCGCCGCCGTCGTTGGCGGAATCGTCGCCGGCGCGCTCGGCGGCTCGGTCCTCCAGGTCAGCGGCCCGGCGGCCGGGCTGACCGTCGTCGTCGCGCAGACCATCGCCACCTTCGGCTGGACGGTCACCTGTGCGATCACCGTGGCCGCCGGTGCGCTCCAGGTTCTGCTGGGCTTGAGTCGCGTCGCCCGTGCCGCGCTGGCGATCTCGCCTGCCATCGTGCACGGGATGCTCGCCGGTATCGGCGTGACGATCACGCTCGGCCAACTCCACGTGATCCTCGGCGGTACCGCGCAGAGTTCCGCGATCAAGAACATCGCCGAACTGCCAGGCCAGATCGTCGCCCACCACGATTCGGCGACCTTGATCGGGCTGCTCACGCTGGCGTTGCTGATCCTGTGGCCGCGGCTGCCGCAGTTCGTGCAGCGCCTGCCGGGTCCGCTGGCCGCGATCGCCGTCGCGACCGGGGTGTCACTGCTGGCAGGGATGACGCTGCCCCGGGTGGACCTGCCTGGTGACGTGCTGAACATCCAGCTCGTCCCGCGGCTGCCGTCCGGCGGCTGGGGTGGGTTCGCGCTCGCGGTGGTCACCATCGCGGTGATCGCGAGTGTCGAGAGCCTGCTGTCGGCCGTCGCGACGGACAAGCTGCACAACGGCAAAAGGGCGAACCTCGACCGCGAATTGACCGGCCAGGGTGCCGCCAACATGGTTTCCGGCGCGCTCGGAGGGCTGCCCGTCACCGGCGTCATCGTGCGCAGCTCCACCAACGTCAACGCCGGGGCGAAGACCCGCGCGTCGGCGATCCTGCATGGGGTCTGGGTGATGGTCTTCGTGGTCGTGCTGAGCGGGCTCATCCAGAGCATCCCGCTCGCCGCGCTCGCCGGCCTGCTGGTGTATGTCGGCGCGAAGCTGGTGAACCCCGGTCATGTCCGCCAGGTGCGCACCCACGGTGATCTGTACGTCTACGTCGTGACGCTGCTCGGTGTGGTGGCACTCGACCTTCGCAAGGGCGTACTCGCCGGGATCGCGCTGTCGCTGTTCCTGATGCTGCGCCGCACCTTGTGGTCCGGCATCCACGTCGAGCGTGACGGACAGGGCAGGCAGGAGTGGCGGGTCGTGGTCGAGGGCGTGCTGACGTTCCTGTCCGTGCCACGGCTGACCAAGGTGCTCGCCCAGGTACCCGAGGGTGCGACAGTGAAGCTGGAACTGGTCGTGGACTACCTCGACCATGCCGCGTTCGAGTCGCTGTCGAACTGGCAGCAGGCCCACGAACGTGCGGGCGGCACGGTGACCGTCGACGAGGTCGGTCACCCGTGGTTCGCCAATGGTAAGGAAGGCAGCCCGACCTTGAGCCGCATCGCGGCCGCGCGGGCTGTGCCTCGCTGGCTCGCGCCGTGGTCGGACTGGCAGGCCGCCGACATCCAGGTGCCCGGCCAGCGCGGCGGGCCGACCTTGCGCGGGGTCAGCGAGTTCCACCGCAGAACGGCGCCCCTGCTGAAGGACACGCTGTCCGGGCTGGCGAACGGCCAGGAACCGCACACACTGTTCATCACCTGCGGGGACGCGCGGATCGTGCCGAACCTGATCACCACGAGCGGTCCCGGCGACCTGTTCACTGTGCGCAACATCGGCAACCTCGTCCCGGCACGGCAGGCCGATTCCTCGATGAACGCGGTCGTGGAGTTCGCGGTCGGCGTACTCGGTGTTCGTGAAATCGTGGTGTGCGGACATTCGAGCTGCGGGGCGATGGGCGCACTGGCCGACGGAGCGCCGAACGGGACACCGCTGCTGTCGGCTTGGCTCCGTCACGCCGAGCCGAGCGTGCGGCGCACGGAGACAGTGACCATCGGCGGCACTCGGCCGGCGCGGGAAACCGACCGGTCGGCCCTGCACAACATTCTGCAGCAGTTGGAACACCTGCGGCACTATCCACTGGTGGCCGAAGCGGAGACGCGCGGTGACCTGACGCTGACCGGGATGTACTTCGACGTCGGTGCGGCACAGGTGTCGCTCTGGGACGGCCGAACCGGTGATTTCGTGCCCGCGGGGTCACCGACCAGAGCGCGGCTGAACGGGGCCGCCGGATAATCCCGGCGGGGCGAACCTCTCACATCTGTTAAGTGTCGGCGCGATACCGTGGGGATGACCTTCGCCAGACGCTGTTCCGTGCGAACCTGTCGGCGAGGGTTTGTACGCGCGGCGTCTTGGAGATGTCTTGAAAGGGTTGTTCAGGGCGAACCGTATCTTGAACAACCCTTTCAAGTGACATGGTCCGCAGCGGGGCAGCTGTGAGTCAGGTGCGGTGTCGCCGTAGTCCCGTTGTCCTGAGTGGATCGATCGGGTGAGCTGCCGCGATTAATCGAGAGATCATGCTGTAGTCCGGTCGGGTCATGGAACTCCCAGGCGATCGGCCCAGTCGCAGCCTCGGGGAACGTGGTGAACAGCACAATCGCCACTCACGGTTGCCCTAAAAGCTTCACTTCGACTTGACCGCTGGTGCGCGCCTTCCTCGTAGTGGAACCTGAACCAGGTGCTGGTCTCATCCGTTCCGCCGGGCATCGGACCATCGGCGATGCCCGGTTCGAAGCGAGAAGAATAATTGGGGAAGCGATGCCCAAGACGGCTATGAAGATCTCGGTGAATGAAAGCTTTATTGCCGACGCAATGGAGTGGCATTTCGCGCCGGAGACGGGTTCGAAGTTCTGGTTGGAAAAGCAGCGGGTCCTCGAGTTCGATCCGCGCCGGGACGTGCGCACACACGCCGATTTGAGGCTCTTTCCCAATGTGGTCGACGAACTGCGGTACACGCCGATCGCGGATCTCATTCCTCGGGGTTACGGTTCGTGCCCGGATATCGTAGGGGTCTACGACAGTGGGGGTACCACTGGTGCATCGAAACGGGTGCCACTGTACGCCGAGTGGTTGAAGAGTTACGTCGCCTGGACCAGTCGCCGGATGGACGTGCTGGGTTTTCCGGCTGGGGGCAACTGGCTCGCGGTGACACCGACCGGCCCGCACGTGTTCGGTCGCATCATCGCCGAACTGGTCAGGCATCGGCGCGGTGTGCATTTCACCATCGACCTCGATCCGCGATGGGTGAAGCGGAGCCTGCGGGAAAAGCGTGACGCCGAGGCCTCACGCTACATCGATCATTTGATCGAGCAGACCGTGTCGATCTTGGAATGGCAGCCGATCGACGTTCTTGTCGTACCGCCGCCGCTGTTGGAGCGGATGGTCGCTCAGGAGGACATCGCCGACCTCATCCGGCGGAAGGTGAGTGCCGTCCTTTGGGGTGGCGCCCACCTGGATCCAGACTCCCGGCAGTTGCTCCGGACCGAGGTTCTCCCACGCGTCGGCATCCACGGGATGTACGGGAGCACGACCATTCTCGGTGGGGCTATGGAACGCCCCGGGAAACCTGCGGGCCTTCAGTGCGTATTCGACCCTTTCTCCCCGGCAATGAGCTTCTCCGTCGTCGACCCGCAGACCTTGGAAGAGGTGGCCGACGGCGAGCGCGGCCAGGTGGTCATGCATCACATCAGCAGGTCCCTGCTGCTTCCGAACAACCTCGAACGCGATCTCGCTACCCGGATCGCCGCCCCCGCCGGGACGATGGGCGCCTCGGTCGCGGACGTGGCTCCCATGCCGAGCTTCGCCGATACCGAAGTCATCGAAGGCGTGTATTGATGTCCGCCTTGTACCCGGTCGACGCGCTGGGACCCGATGGGCCGTACCGGACCGCCAAGCGGCTGACGATCGCCGATGTGGCCGGGGTGCCGGTCGCCGAACTCAGCCAGGTACCGCCCCTCTATGCGCGGCGGGTGGTCTCCCGGCTCCGCTCGGCGGCTCCACTGCCGCCGTCGCCGAGATACTCCGCGCTGGCCAAGGCCGCGCGTCTGTTCGCCAGTGAGACGGGGGATATCTCGCTGGCCGAGCATCACTCGCTGGTGGCGCGGGTCAGCGGCGTGCCGGTCAGTGCGGTTCGTGCCGCGACCGAAGCGATTGTGCGAGCCGCTGAGTCAGCAGCGTCCGTGGTCGAGGCGGCCCGCCCCGCGGGTACTGAGGCAGACTGGCGGACCGGTGCGATCAACAGCCAACGTGCGGTATGGGGACGTCGCGGCGAGGTACTCGTGGTTCACGCCCCAGGAAACCATCCCGGCGTCCATGCGGCGTGGCTCGAAGCGCTTGCGCTGGGCTATCGCGTCGCGGTCCGCCCGTCCAGTCGTGACCCGTTGACTCCTCATCGACTGGTGCTGGCACTCCGTGCCGCTGGATTCGCTCCGGACCACGTGGCATTGCTGCCCTCGGACCGCGCGACCGCGCATACGCTCATTCGCGCCGCGGATCGCGCGATCGTGTACGGCGGCGAAGACATGGTCAACACCTATGCGGCTGAGGAGAACGTCCTGGTGCAGGGGCCGGGTCGAAGCAAGATCCTCTTGGCGGACAACGACTGGGAACGTCATCTCGACGTCATCGTCGATTCGGTCAGTGGTTACGGCGGGACGGCCTGTGTGAACGCCACCGCGGTACTCGTCGCCGGAGATCCCGTGCCGGTGGCGGAAGCGCTCCATCAACGTTTGGCGTCGCTTCCCCCTGCGGCGCCGGAACTTGATGGAGCGGTCCTCCCCGCGTTCTCGAGCGAGCAGGCACGGTCGATCGAGGCGTATCTACGGAGCAAGCTCCACAGTGCTCGGCTGCTTGGTGGCCCTGGGCTCGTCGATGAGCTTCCCGGCGGAGGAGCTGTTCTGCGGCCCGCCGTGATCCTGCTCGATCGACCGGTGGATACGGAGAGGGCCCAGATCGAATTGCCGTTTCCGTGTGTGTGGGTACTTCCTTGGTCTGCGAAAGGCATCTCCCAACTCGAGAACAGTCTGGTCGTCACCGTGTTCTCCGTGGACGACGACCTGCTTGACCGGCTTGTCGCGGCTGACTCGATTCGAAATGTCCATATAGGACATTTTCCCACCTTTCTGATGCAACCGGCTCTGCCCCACGACGGCTACCTTGCCGAATTCCTGATGCGCAGCAAGACAGTGCTTGGCCGATGACATCTTCACTGAAGGAGGCACACATGCTCGACAGGATCGATCAAGTCAGTTTGACCCGGCTGCTCGGTGAGCTGGCGGAACTCGACACGGCGCGTACGCTCGAACGGGTGTCCGGCGTCAGGGTCGGGAGGGACACCATGGCGCGCTTCGTCGCCGCATGCTCATTCGAGCATGCGGCGACACTCATCTTTCCGGAATCGGTGGCCGCCGTGGTGTCGTTTCTCAGGGAAAACGGCTTCGAAGTAGCCCCTCCAGCGCCCAGCGTCATCGTCCGAGAACGCCTCATGGAGCGGTACTCGATCTCCGGCGACCTCGACGTCACGATCGTCAACGCCGCGACTGAGATTTCGCCAGGGACGCGGCGAGGCGTCGAAGTCTTTTGCGTTGATCCGCGGCATGCCAGTCCCGAGATGATCGAACGGGAACGCAGGGAAGCCAACGAAGACCATTTCGCACTCCGAGTCGGCGAATGCGCGGAGGGCGAGCTGGGTGCCCTCCGGGACTTGCTGGTGGGCCAGTTCGCGCTGCGGCCCAGCGGCGGGGGCTACAACCCCTGGGTGAACCAGGCCGATGGTGGGGACTCAGTCCTCTATTTCGACTCGGCTTCCGGGGCGCGGTTAGAGCTCACCTGCGCTGGTGACGCCCGTGACGTCGTCGCCGAGCACCGGCTGGACTCCAGGAGCGCGGACGAACATCACCTGCTCAGCATCCTCGCCGGGCACTGGGCGGCCAGGGCTGTTCATGTCGCGGCGAAGCTCGGTGTCGCCGATGTTCTCGCCGGCTGCTCGCGCACCGCCGAAGAGATCGCACGGGCGCTCGGGGCCGACGTCGAGCCGTTGACGCGGTTCTTGCGTTATCTGACACGGATCGACGTTCTGTGCGTCGATTCCACCCTGCAGTACGCGCTCGGCGCGACGGGAGAACTCCTCAGGTCCGGTAGCCCATTCCGAGATTTGACCCTCCTCTACGGTGAGGAGTTCTACGATGCTTGGGACAACTTCGAGCCGTCGGTGGTCTCCGGACGCAGTGCCTTCGGGCTCACATTCGGCGTCGAACACTTCGACTATTTCGCCGACCACCCGGAGTCGGCGCGGCGGTTCGACCGGGCGATGTCGGCGGTGAGCGGCCTGATCTCGCACTGGATCGCGGCCGAGTACGACTTTTCCGGCAGTTCGTCCGTGGCCGACATCGGCGGCGGTGACGGCACGCTGTTGCGGGGTGTGTTGCGTGCGAATCAGGGGCTTTCGGGAGTGCTCGTCGACCGTGAGCACGTGTGCGCCGGCTTGGTGATCGAACCGGAGCTGGCGACACGTTTGGCAGCCGAGCCGACGGACTTCTTCGAACAGGTACCTGCCGGTCACGACGTATACCTGCTCTCCAGGGTCCTCCACGACTGGGCCGACGCCGATGGCATCCGCATCTTGCAGGCCTGTCGCGAGGCCTGCGGTTCCGATTCGACCCTGCTGGTGGTCGAGAGACTGCTGCCGGAAAACGGTGGTCGTTGTCTCGCCGCGGATTGGGACATGCAGATGCTCGCGATCACTGGTGGCCGGGAACGGACTCGAGGTCAGTACGAAGCCCTGCTCGCCAAGGCGGGATTCAGCCTTGACTCCACACAACGGCTGCCGGCGGAAATGAGCCTCCTCGTCTGCTCCCCGCTGGAGTGACACGAGACAGGACGACCGGCTGGCGGCATCGTCACGTGGGTCGCCCGCGGACGTGGGTTGGTCGTTACTCACCCGCAAAGGCGACGCTCGGTTGCCGCCGCGCTGGTGCCGGCCACTGGCGATACCGGTTTATCGAGACGTGTGGCGATGCTGCTTCCGTTCCTCGATGTCGTCCGGTAGACCTTCGGAGAGCGCATGATCGAGCGAATTGATCAGCCCATCAGCCGAACGGGTCGTCGAGGAGTCGAAGACGGTAGCGCACTTTGCCGCGACAACCGGCACACATGAGCAATCCCTGTATCGCCTGCTGCGACTGCTCGCCAGTGCCGTGTCTGCCGGGAGACGGACCCGGAGCCGATCTCATGAATGCACGACCGGCTCCGTTACCGTGACTTCAATCTGAATACACGTGCAAGGGGCAGATCAGGCAGCCGACCTCCTTGTACCTTGTGCGTCGAAAATCTGAGGACGGTTTCACCCTGTCCTCGGATTCCACCTCGGAGCCGCATCTCACTCATCGCCAGTGAGGAAGTCGACGAACGCCGAGAGATCGTAGGCGTTCTCCCAGTGCTCGACAATCCGGCCGTCAACGAAGCGCCAGACGCCGCAGAAAGGGACTGCAAGGACCTTGCCATCCCGGTGGGCTCGCAGTATCCCGGTGACGGCTCCGAAGAAATCGTTCGCCACGATGTCCTGAACGTCCATGAAGAGAGTGTCGCCGGTGAGTGCGATCAGTTCTCGCTCCTTACCGACGACCGCTTCTCTACCCCGTACCTTGGCGCCGACCGGGTTCACCTCCCGGTCTGCGGTGTGCAGGACGACATCGTCCGCGGCGAACTCGCCCAGACGTCTGAGATCGGCGTAGATCATCCGCAGCGTGTTGACATTCGGGTGGGTCGTCGACGTTTCTGGGTGAGCAGTCATGACTACTCCAATTTCCGGCGCTTGTCTCCTGTCCGGCCCGGCCAAGCCCGTGATCGCCGCCGTACTGCAAGCTGTGTAGAGGCGAGTCGGGGCTTCCGCCGCATCCGGACGAGCGACTGATCGTGAGTCCGGCAGGCCGTGGTCATCGCGTACCTCAGCGTACTCTTGCGCATTGAACCTGCCGAACCGGAAGGCGCCGGGGCCGGGACACGTCCCGGCCGGCTCGCGCGACAACATCGGCACGAGCGTGGTAGCACACGCCTCGACTGTGCAGCAGAACCATCAGATCGCCGCGTACAAGGTGTGGCCGAAGTTCGAGGACGTCGGTGTGCGCAAGAACGCCGGTACCTCGTCGGCGGTCTTCGGGCACAAGCACCTCAACGTTCTGTCCCGGCTCCGGGGAAAGAAGTCACCTCAACGCACTGAACCCAGCGCTCAACCGCGACACTGACGCAGCCGAGATGGTACGCACGACCATGACCGACGGCGAACTCCGCACAATCGGCGCAGGCATGGTGGTCTTGAGGATGCCGCTGGACATCCTCACCCGGACCACGAGACCGACGACGTAACGATCACCACCCACGGTCGGGACGGCCGCTGTCCTCAGGGACGGCGGTCGCGTATCGACTCTCTTGGCGGAGACGGCCGTCGAACACGGTCAGCTGACGGGGAACGTGGTGCCGATCCCCATGCCGGTGATCCATTCGGGAACTGGCTCGTAGCTGGTCCACGCCAGCGGTCGCCCGGCAGCGGCCTGGCCGATCAGCCAGCACCGCACCTCGTGGCCTCCGCTGCCCGCCTCTTCTTCGAGTTTCTCGTGACCGAGCGCGGCGACTGCGTCACCGTCGTTGGCGGTCAGCCTGGAGAGAAACCACTTGTCCCACTCGGCGTTCACTCGTGCGTTCGAATTGCCACCCATCGCGCGTACCTTGGGCTCACGGGCCGCGGCGAACGCCTTGGCATCGGCGCGGCCGTGAATCAGCGCCATGCGCCGCTCGCCACCCACAGACGGATCGCGTGGATCGTTCGAGGGTAGCCAATGCGACAGGCCACCACTGGCCGCGATCAGGATCCGGCCACGGAACTGTGACGAGCGCAGCGCCGCTCCGAGCGCTTGTCCCATTTCGACACAACGCCGTAGCGATGGCAGGGGAGGCGCGGCGGTGTTGACGACGAGGGGGACCATCGGCAAGGAAGTACCACCGGTGATCATTTCGTAGCCTTGCACGATGCCGTGGTCGACGGTGAGGAAATACGACAGGGTCAAGTCGAACCCGGTGTCGGCAAGTCCTGAATACGTCGACCAGGCGAGCGCGCCTTCCACTGGCAGCGGGCCGTCGGTGCTGCCGTAGTCACCGAAGCCGATGGCCTCCTCGACACCGAGCACGAAAGGCGGCATCACGTCGTAGAAGTTGCTGTGGAAGTGGTCAGGGCCGATAACGACGATCGCGTCGGGCGCGAGCTGTTCGACGGCACGGCGAACTCGCTCCGCGTCGCTGAGGAACTTCCCACCGGGGCTGTCCACACGCGAGGGCGGCAACAGGGTCGCGAATGGACTGTGGGACATGCCGACGAAGCCGATGATCTCCGCCATCAGGAGGGATCCTTTCCGTGAACAAGCCACGTGTGGTGTGTCTCGAGGAACTGGTCGACTTGCTCCCATTGTGGCCAATGTCCTGCGTCCTCAATGACGTGCAGGCGTGCGTCAGGCAGCCAGCCGAGCAGCATTTCGGCCTCGTCGAGGCCGCCTGTAGGGTCGTGGCTCGTCCAGAGCAGGAGAGTAGGTGCGGTCACCCGCGAGACCCACGACGGATCCCACGCGAAGTCCTTGCGGACTTCCGGATCCTGCAGCACCAAGGTGTTGCTGATCGCGCGCACGAAACCAGGGCGGGAGTAAACCTGGCGACGCAGGTTCACCAATTCGTCGGTGACCATCTCTTTGTGGTGGAAGAGGAACTCGACGCGGCGTCGGACAGTCGTGTCACTCGGGTCGCGAACCGCCGCCATCGTGCTGTCACGCATCCGGGTCATCACTTCCGGCTTGTTGGCGATGTTGCCTGGAGTGTTCAGGACAAGCCGGTCCACACGGTCGGGATGGTGAGCGGCCACCCACGCGGCCACCCAGCCGCCGAGCGACTCGCCGGACAGGTGCGCCCGGCCGATACCGAGAGTGTCGAGCAGGGACACGAGGTGATCGGAGAGGACATCGATGGTGTACGGCTGGTCAGGTAGGTCCGACCAGCCGTGGCCCACCATGTCGTAGGCCGTGACATGAAAGTCCAACGCGAGGCCGGCGATGTCACGGGCGTATGCCTCGAGATGCCCGCCGGTGCCGTGGAGGAGCACGAGTTCCGGGCCGGTGCCCGCTTGCAGGACCCGGGTGCGCACCGTGCGTCCGGCCAAGGGGACATCGACGTGGTGCAGGATGTGGTCGACATCGGAGAGTTCGCCCCAGATGCTGATGTGGTCAGGGATCGGCCGGGTTGTGGTGCTCATGTCTCCGTACCTTTCTCGTGGTGGTCGAAACGTGCCCGGGCCTCGGCGAGGGTGACGAGTCCGGCGCTCTCACGCCGGGCCAGCCCGAAGAGGCCGAGCAACCTGGAGTTCTCGATGGTCAGGAACTCCACCGGCTGTTCGGCCGAGTCGTTGTAGTGGCGGTGCCAGGCCCACGGCGGTGTGTAGATGAATGACCCGGTGGTCCAGTTGACGATGTCGGCTGGCGCGTCCCCGTCTGCACCCTGGATTTCGCTGTGCCCGGTTCCGGTGAGCACGAAGTGGACGGTTTCGTGGTAATGCCGTTGCATGTCCGAAGTTCCGGCGGGTGGGATCACCTGCCGGAACAGCTCGAAAGTCGTCGTGGGGAGTGTGCCCGCGACTCGTAATGTGGTCGGATTCGACACCGTGCCGGATGGGATCGTCTCGAGATCACGGTCATGCACCACCAGCGGGCGTCCGCCGCCGGGGCGCACCGTATGGGTGATGCCTGCGAGGAAGTCGGCCATGGAGAAACCAGGACCCGAGGTGGCCATGAGCAGTCGTCCTTTCAAAGCGGGTATTCCGTGCGACCGCCGTCAACGGTCAACGTCGTGCCGTTGACGTAAGCCGCTTCCGGTGAGGCCAGGAATGCCACCGCCGCGGCGACTTCAGCGGGATTCGCCGCGCGCTTGGCCGGGATGTCGGCATTGTCCCCCGTCATGGTGTCGTCGAGGTTCATGCCTTTGGCAGCGGCCTGACCACGGAGGACCTCCAACCGCCGGGGGGTGAGGGTCGCACCGGGGGCGACGCAGTTGACAGTGACCGCGTCCGTCGCGTACTCGCGGGCGACGAGCTTGGCGGCTGCCGTCATCGCTGAGCGCAGCACTGTCGACGTGGCGAGTTGGGGCTGAGGCTGCCGCACCGCTGTCGAGGTGAGTACGATAACCCGCCCGAATCCTCGCGCGGCCATCGCGGGCAATGCGGCACGCATCAAAGCGAGCGGGCCGAGCAACAACAGGTCGAGGTCGCGGTGCCATTGTTCGTCGGGGACATTGAGGACCCGGCCGAGAGCCGGGCCGCCCGCGTTGGCGACTACGACGTCGAGCGAGCCGTGCCGGTTGTGTACCTCGGCGACAGCGTCCGTCACCGCAGCGGGATCTGCCAGGTCGCACACGATGTAGTCGGCGGAGTCGCCGAGAGTCGACGCAGTGGCGGCGAGGCGGCCGGCGGTGCGACCGGCGAGCACAACCCGGTGGCCGGTTCTGACCAGCGCGAGAGCAGTGGCCGCGCCGATCCCGCCTGCACCGCCGCCGACGAGAGCGGTGCGGATACCAGCAGGCGGAGGGCGACCGAAAGTGTGATCGATCGGGGATTGGTAGCTGTTCATAGTGTGTTTTACATTCGACTCGTGAGCGAGGCATACCAAACATGAGTCCCATTCCGCGGGACGCCCGATCGGTGGGCGACGATCCAGCGACCGGTTCGCTCGAACGTGCGGCCGCGCTGTTGGATGCCTTCGACGCCGCACATCGCGAACTCGGCCTGGCCAAACTCGTGGAGCGCTCTGGCCTGCCACGTTCGACCGTGCACCGCACCGCGTCGCGGATGGTGCAGCTCGGCTGGCTCGACAAGCCCGGTGATCGATATCGGATAGGTAACCGCCTCTTCGAGCTGTCCGGCCTGGTACCGGTGCGGCACGAACTGCGTGAGGCGGTGTTGCCGTACCTGCAGGACCTTTACGCCGCGGCCCGCACGACAGTGCAACTCGGCGTGCTCGACAGCGCTCGGGTACTGGTGGTCGAGAAGATCACCGGCCACCGTCCGATGCCGATGCTCTCGCAGGTGGGAGGCGTGGTCCCAGCGCACTGCTCCGGGCTGGGAAGGGTGATTCTGGCCTGGTCCGACGAAGAAACCATCGAAGCCGTGGTCGCCAGCGGGCTCAGCAGGCGCACTCCGCGTACGATCACCAGCCCGGAGGTGCTCCGGCGCGAACTCGTCGCCATCCATGAACGCGGCTGGGCTTACGAGCGAGAAGAAGGAAACCTGGGAGTCAGCTGCGTCGCCGGGCCGATCTTCGATTTCACCGGGAAGGTGGCCGCGGCGTTGTCGGTCACCGGCCCCACCGCTGTGGTTCACCCGGATCGGGTAGGGCCCGCTGTGCGGATGGCGTCGGCGGCGGCCACGCGGGCCTACTCGACACGGCGATGGGCCGCACCGCGTCCGCAACTGGAGTTGCCGTCCTAGCCAGTGGGACTTTCCTTTGGGCCTCGGACGTGCCGTACCTGAGGCTGGCGGAATCGCGCCGACCCGTTCGGCAAAGACCCCCGCATCAGGAGGACAGACATGCGTGTCGCCATCATCGGCGCCGGAATCGCCGGTATCACCACGGCCAAAGTGCTGACTCAGGCTGGCCACGATGTCGAGATCTTCGACAAGGCGCCCGACGTCGGTGGTGTGTGGAGCCGGACTCGTCGCTACCCGGGCCTCACCACCCAGAGCCCCAAGGCTCAGTACTCGTTCTCCGACTTCCCGATGCCCAAGCATTTCCCCGAGTGGCCGGCCGGTTCTCAGGTGCAGGAATACCTGGAGTCCTACGTCACGGAGTTCGGGCTCGGCCCGTGTCTGCGGCTTGCGCACACGGTCGAATCCGCCGTGCCGGTCGGGGACGGGTGGCGGGTGATCACGCGGTCGGCGGGGAAGGAGGCCAAAGCGGTTTATGATCGGGTGGTCGTCGCCAACGGCGTGTTCTGCGAGCCCTCACTCCCCGCCTTTTCTGGTCATGAGGAGTTCGCGGCTGCTGGAGGACGGCTGCTGGCGGGCTGTGAAATCCATGATGTGGAGGAGACGCGGGACAAGCATGTACTCGTCGTCGGTTATGGGAAGTCGGCTTGCGATGTGACCGTGCCGATCAGCCAGGTCGCGGCGAGTACCGACGTCATCGCCCGGCAGTTGCTGTGGAAGGTGCCCCGCAAGGTCGCGGGATTCCTGAACTTCAAGATGCTGCTGTTGACCCGGATGGGTGAGGCGTTGTTCCGCTACCGATGGCTTCGAGGCTTTGAGAAGTTCTTGCACGGCCCTGGCGATCGGATGCGGCGCTCGATGTTGAATTCCGTCGGGGCGGTGTCGGTAAGGCAGTTTCGGCTCGAGCAGCACGGCCTGGTGCCCCACGGTCGGATGGAGGACATCGTCAAAGGTGCCATCGGGCTGGCCACCGAAGGCTTCTTCGAGGGCGTAGCCGACGGTTCGATACGAGTGCACCGTGATATGACCGTGAAGCGGCTCCGAGTCGTCGATGGCAAACCGAGCGCCGAACTGGCCGACGGCAGCGTGCTTCCCGCCGATCTGGTCGTCTGCGCGACCGGCTACATCCAGGGCGTGCCGTTTCTGAGCGACGCCGTGTCGCGGCGGCTGTTCGACGAGCGCGGCAATTTCATGCTCTATCGGCAGATCCAGCCACTCGACGTTCCGGGTCTGTACTTCAACGGTTACAACTCATCGTTCTTCAGCCCGCTCAACGCCGAGATGGCGGCGCTGTGGATCGCCGCAGATCTCGCCGGCGCCCTCGAACTGCCTGCCGAGAAGGACCGCCGTGCCGACGTCATCGGCCAGCTCGCCTTCCTGGACGATGCGACCGACGCCCACCACTGCCGGGGAACCAAGATCATTCCGTTTTCGATGCACAACGTCGACGAAGTACTGGGCGACCTCGATGTGCAGATCGGCCGCATGACCCGGGCAGGGCACTGGCTGAACCCGATCTCTCCCGCGGCGTACCGCAAGGTCACCCCCGTGGTGCTCGAACGGCTAGCGGGCGGGGACGGGGCTCTGCCCACGAACGTGACCCGGCTGCCAGCCGGCGGCGGTGCTGGTACTTCAAAACACACCAACGCGGCGAGCTGACCGCGGTAAGGAGACGGACATGGACACGGATATTCCGGCCGAACGAGCGCACCACGTCGTCGGTCTCGGCGAGGGCACCGATGTCGGGGCGATCGGACTGGGCATCTATACCCGCATGACCGGTGCCGACACCAAGGGTGCGTACTCGTTGTTCGAGTACGTCGCGCCTCCGGGCCTCGGCGGACCGCCCACCCACGTCCACACACGTGAAGACGAGCTGTTCATCTGTGTGCGGAACAAGGTCGTGGTCGAACTCGACGGTGAAGATTACGTCCTTTCCCTAGGCGATTCATTGCTGACTCCACGCGGGACTCCGCACAGGTTCTACAATCCGTTCGACGAGGAGACCCGGATCATCGCGATCGTTTCGCCGCCTGGACTCGAGAAATATTATCAGGAGCTGAGTGAGTTGCCGCCTGGCCCTCGAGACATGACTCTCGTGGGGCAGATCATGACTCGTCACGGACTGGAACTACGGAAATGAGCAGCACGACCACCCGCCAAGCGCGGGAGAAGATGGTGCATGCCATGTGCACAGCCGTGGACGTCGGTGACGCGGAAGCCTTTGGCGCTTGGTTCGCCGAGAATGCCACGTACACCTTCGGCAATGGAGAGACACTGACCGGCAGGGACGCGATCGTCGCGGCCACAGCCGGTGCTGCGAGCGCCTTGCCCTGGGTGCGTCATATTGTCGACCAAGTCGCCGAGGTAGGCGATCAGTTGTTCTGTCGGTTCACGATCGAGACGGAAGCCCCCGACGGCACGGCTCTCGCTCTGCCGTGTGTCACGGTGATGCAAATGGACGGTGACGACGTGGTCGACTACCGCGTCCACATGGACATCACTCCCGCGCTCGGGATAGTGGTCATGGAAGACTGACGCCGGCTCTACGAGTGCTGGCCTCTCACCGCTGCTGCGCCGTCGGCTCGCTGCGGCGGCGAGCTCGGTGAGCACTTCAGTGGTGACAGTCCAGCCCAGGCACGCATCAGTGACACTTCGGCCAGCAGTCCAACTGGTGGCCGTCCACTACCTCATGTCTCCCATCCAGCAGGAAGCTTTCCAGCATGACCCCGCGGATCGCCGTGTTGCCGGCTGCGACCTGACGACCGATCTGAGAGGCAACGATCCGTTGGCGCTCATGGTCCTTCGCGCAATTGCCATGACTGGCATCGATGACCAGGCGTTCGTCCAGGCGATGAGAGTGACCGCTGCGGTCTGGTGAGAAAATGCCGGGGCGGACGATCAACGGTCATCGTGCATCTCCAATGCTGGGTACCACGAGAAACGGGCCTGGTATCGGGTCGGAAACCTGGCAAGCTTTGTCACGAAACAGTCCACGAGGGACGTACGTTCAGCTCTGCGACGGAGAAACCGGCCTGCTGGCGATATCGCGACATAATTTCGTCCAGCTCGCCGGCATTCAGCACGTCCTCGATGCGGCCGAAGCCGTCGGGGGTCCGCTGCTCGACGAGGGCCATGATCCGTTCGGGACCCAGTTCGCGGCTGGCAAGGACCAACTCTGTGGTCGGAGGACGACGTAACGCCTCATAGGACCGCAGCCCGACCTGTGGGTCGTCGCTTTCCGCAAGGCACCACGCCAGGACTCGGGCGTCGAGGATGGCCTGCGACGCCCCGTTCGACCCGACCGGGTACATCGGATGTGCAGCATCACCGAGGAGTGTGACGCGCTCCTCGCCCCAGTGACGTAACGGATTGCGATCGACCATGGGAAACTCGATGATGTCGGTGGTGGCTTCGATGAGCGCTGGGACGTCGAGCCAGTCAAAGCGCCAGTCGGCGAATCTCGTTCGAAAGTCGTCGTGCCGGCCACGCTGTCGCCAATCTTCCGGCGCCGATCCCGGTGCTGCGACCTTTGCTTCGGCAACCCAGTTCACGAGTGCACGTCCTCGACTCTCCGCCTCGGCCGAGATCGGGTACGCGACGAATTTCGACGAGAGGTTGCTGCCCGCCACGATCATCGTGCGGCCACCCAGAAAAGGTTCCCGCTCCGCGGTTCCGCGCCACATATTGATACCGCTCCATATTGGCGGCCCCTCACTCGGATGCAGCTTGCCGCGGACGACCGAGTTGATCCCGTCGGCGCCGACCAGCACGTCAGCAGAGACGACCTCGCGAGTATCCGAGTGGCGCGACCGCAGGGCCACGCACACCTCAGTCCGGCCAGTTCGGAAGTCTTCTACCGCGACGCCGCAGCGGACTGCCCTCTCGCCCACGCGCCGGCGCACGGTATCAAGCAGCAGTTGCTGGAGTCGACCCCGGTGAATCGAGTACTGCGGCCAGTGGTAGCCCGCTGCGACACCACGCTGCTCGGTCCAGATCGGCCTGCCGAAACGATCATGATAGACGAGCGCTGCAGTAGGTACACCGGAACTTGCAAGGGCGTCGCCGAGGCCGAGTTCGATCAGTTCACGAGCGGCATGCGGCAGCACGTTGATGCCCACGCCCAGTGGACGAATTTCGTAGGCGGCGTCGACGCATATCGCTTCGATCCCGGCTGCCTCCAGGCTGAGCATCGCAGTGAGCCCGCCGATGCCCGCTCCAGCGACTAAGACACGCATTCGCACCTCGCCCTCTCGGGCAGGATGAACATCTCGTGGACGACGGCGGCCAGGCCCTGCGCTGTCGAGACCATCGATCGCCGCCATGGTCTCTGGTCGGCACCAGACTCGTCGAAACCGGAGGCGATGATCCGCCGGAGGACTGGGACTTTGTGACAGTGCAGGAGTGCACCGAGGGGTACGTCAGTGGTTGCGAGGTCGCGGAGGACCTCGCTCGGGAGGTGCTCGGGCACGAGCACGCAGGTGGCATCGACGTAGGCAGCCCCGGAGGTCCGTCCCCGGAGCCGGACCGATCGAGTGGTCTTGTCGGCGGTCAGACTCACGACAAGCGGGTACGACTGGTCAATCAAGCCGACGTCAACCGTTGGCGCCACCTCTGCTGCGATCTGTTCGCCATAGAACACCTGCGAAAGCAGAGTTGCATGTCCGTAGGTACTGGTAAGAAGCCTGCGCGGGAGGGCTGGATATCCAGAATATTTCAAATCGGATTCTCCCTGGGTTGGAACAGGGCATTCGTCCACCCCGGACCGTGTTATTGAGGTAACAGTTCATGGTCAGGTCGCCGCATTCGCACATCGTGCGATGCCATACATTGTTGTGCTGTACACGGTAGGCCTGACCGTGTGCCGGCTCAAGCCATGATGCCGAATCAGCCTAGTGTCGCAATGAATTTGCTGGCGGTCGGCAATGTTGCGACTGCTCCTGCAATTACTGTTGGTGCCGTTGTCGTAGATCATTGTTTTATGGGGTGGTCGATGTGGCGATGGGTCGGATGGACGCGGTGGTACGTTTCACGCGCTCGTCCGGCTTGATCGACGCTACGCGAGCTACCGGCCGGCCGGCACGCGCAAGCGGACATACTTGAGGGTCGTGAGCTTCTGCCGTCTGCAATTGACGAGATGATCGCTCCCCGCTAAGTATGGCCAGGCGCGGAGTCGTGAGTGTTCTGGGACGTTCTACGACCCAGAACACTCACGACCGTCCTGAGAGCAGGTCTCACCGCGCGAGATGAGAGGCGATCTTCGCGACGTGCGCACCTTGGAAACTGGCCATGCCCAGTTCGAGTTCGCTGGGCTGCCGCTCGCCCTTGCCACCGGTGATCGTCGAGGAGCCGTAGGGACTGCCGCCCTTGAGCTCGTCGATCCCCATCTGGCGCTGCTCAGAGTAGGGAAGGCCGACGACGACCATGCCATGATGCAGCAGCGTGGTGTGGAAGCTGAGCGCGGTGGACTCCTGGCCGCCGTGCTGAGTGGCGCTGGCGACGAAGACCGACCCGACTTTCCCCACCAAGGCACCAGAGGCCCACAACGACCCGGTCTGATCCAGGAACGTCCGCATCTGGCCGGTCATGTTCCCGAAGCGAGTGCCGGTGCCGAAGATCACCGCGTCGTAATCGGCCAGCTCCGACGGTACGGCCACCGGAGCGGGCTGATCGGTCTTGCCACCCGCCGCGGCGAACGTCTCAGGGTCCATGGTCTCGGGTACCCGCTTGACCTCGACGCTCGTCCCGCTTACGGTGCTCGCGCCCTGAGCGACGGCATAGGCCATCTTCTCGATGTGCCCGTACATGCTGTAGTACAGGACAAGAACCTTGGTCACTGGTGTTCCTCTCGATCTCTTCTGCCGTCGGCTTTGTGCCGGCGGTTTCGTTCCAGACACGGGTTTCGCGACTGAAAACATGGAATCGGACGGTCATCGACTCAATACCCGCGCCAGCGCGGACCCGAGCGACTCGGCGGGCCGCGCCGGGCCCGCAGGACAGTGCCAGGCCACGATCGCGTCCGGACGGACCAGCAACGCGCCCGTGCTGGTGAGCTCCGATTCGGCGAGCCAGGCTTTTCCGGCTTCGTCTTCACCGATCTGGATCGTCCGCAGGCCGATTCCGTGGGCCGCGGCGACCACGGCCGCTGCCTCTTGCCAGAATTCACCGTCCGGCCCAGTAAGCATGAGGAAATCCGTCCCGACCATGTCCAAAGTGGATACACGTTCACCGTCGGCGTCGAGCCAGGCATGCGGGATCCTGGTTCCTGGCCGTCCGCCAGGGGCGTATCGGTCCCACGGTGCGGGGTCGCGACCGTCGGAAACGAACGCTCCTTCGGGGTACTGAGCCCCGAACATCCCGGCGGTCATGTCCACGGGGCGGTCGCCGCCGCCGGTGACCGCCTTGGCCATGGTGCCGAGGTGGCCGCGGACCTGGCTGGAGAACGCGGCGGTCGCGTAGCCGACCGGATGCCGCTCGGCGTGGTAGCTCTCGAGCAGCGTGGCCGAGGCGCTCCCGCCGAGTACGGCGGCGAGTTTCCACGCAAGGTTGGCGACATCGGCGATCGCCGTATTGGCTCCGGCCGCGGCCATCGGTGGCATCACATGTGCGGCGTCGCCGGCGAGGAACACCCGCCCTTCGGCGAACCGGTCGGCCACGTACATCCCCGATTCCCAGGGCATCCTGGAGAGGATTTCGATGTCCACGGAGTCCGGATCGGACACACCGAGCACAGTGCGCAGCAATTGCTCCCACTCGTGGTCTTCGAGGTCGCGGGCGCGCCGGTCACCCACCGGGAAGTCCGACGTCGAGAACAGCCAGCGGTCCGTGCCGTTGACCGAGACGAACGCGCCCGAAGCGGCCGGGTTCTCGATACGGCAAATGTTGAACTCCTTGCCGCGCACGAGATCGGTGAGATCGGCGCGGAAGCAGATGTCGAGGTTGTCGGCGAGGTGCTCTGCACCGCTTCGCGGGATCCCGAGCGCTTCGCGGATCCGGCTGTGAGCTCCGTCGGCCGCGATGAGGTAGTCGGCGACCACGGTGTAGGACTCGCCACTACTGGTGTGCTGCAGCCTGACGGTCACGTGGTCGTCGTACGGGCTGAACGCCACGAGTTCGGTGGCGAACCGCACCTGCGCCCCACGTGCCTGGGCTGCCTGCCGAAGCACCGGCTCGAGAACGTCTTGCGGGCACAGAATGGGTGGCGAGGGGCTGTAGCGGGCGAACAACGCGCGCGGATCCGGGGCCGTTCCCGGCTGCCGCCCCGCCGGAGGTGGAGGCGAGCCCGCTTCGGCCAAGGTCGGGCCGGCCAGCATCCTGGTGAACTTCGCGAGTGGCCTGGCGGCCTCCGAGACCTGATCGCTCAGCCCCAGCATGCGGAACACTTCATTGCTGCGAGGGTTGAATCGGCGTGCCTTCGGCAGGGGCGACGTATCCGCGTGCTTCTCGACCAGTAAAGTGTCGACGCCGTGCTGTCGCAGCAGTAGCGCCGCTGTCAGCCCGGCGACACCGCCTCCGACGATCAGGACCGGGACGTGCTCATGGGGCACGCCGTCCACGGTTGGCGAAATGCTCACGTACCCTCCTTGAGATCTTCCCGATGCCGGAGGCGTGCCGAACCCGGGGGACAGGCTCGTGATAGCGAAATCAGCCGGGTGGTCATGCGGCGGCCGCTTGCCGATATTCCTCGCAGGCGGCGATTCCGCCGTGCAGCTTGCTGAGGAAACGTCGGCAGGAGTCGTAGTCGAGTTCGTCCATGCGCCACGCGATGTGACCGTCCGGCCGAACGATGTACAGGGCTTGGGAGTCCGGTTCGGTCAGGCCGTAGTGCTCGAACACCTGAGGCGAGTCGACATACTCGACCCGGTCGTCGCGCCGGCAAGCCACCCGGCCGACGAGATGGGTCGCGATGTTCCCGCCGAAGGCGGCGATGCTGCGTAGCTGGGCGGTGTGCTCAGTGATCTCGGCCTCGGAGAGGTGTTTGCGCGACAGCGCCACGACCTGCAGCTGGTAGCCCTGCAGCAGATCGAACATCTGCCGCTCGGTGCTGAGCGTCGCGTCGGGGGCGCGTTGACCGGCGAGCGGGCCTTTGAGGGAGTACAGCAACTCGTTGACGTTGTACTCACTGGCCGGGTAGGCGAGGCTGATTTGCGAGAGCCGTTGGAAGGCCTTGCGGTGAGGTAGCGGGGTCGCGGACATCCTGGCGACCAAGAACGGGCCGACGGTGTCGCGGAACCACGCCTGCCAGCTACGTAGGTCGGCAGCGGCCTTGTACAGCCGATCAGTGAATCGCAGCAACTGGACACCGACCGGGTGCCGTTCTTCGGCGTAGGTGTCGAGCAGCGCCGGGGCAGCACCGTTCCGGAGGACAGCGCCCAGCTTCCAGGCGAGATTGGCCGCGTCGTGGAGGCCTGTGTTCATCCCTTGGCCGCCCGCGGGCGAGTGGATGTGTGCGGCGTCGCCGACCAGGAAACCCCGGCCGACCCGGTAGCGCTCCACCTGCCGGAGGTTCACCTGATATCGGCTGGTCCACACAGGTTCGCTGAGGGTGACCGGCACGTTCATGGCTTCGCGCAGGTCTTTCTGGAGCTGCTCCAGAGTCACTGGCGCGCGATCGGTAGTCGAATCATCGCGTGGGCTGAGGTCGGTGGCCATGACGCGAGACACTGCGGAGCCCTGCAGCGGCAGGAAGAGCCCGATGCGGTCGCCCTTCATGAAGACCCGGAAGTGCGAGTGGTCGAAGGGCCATTCGACCCGGCAGTCGGCCAGCAGATAGCGCTGGAGGTACGGGCTTCCGTCAAAGGTCAGCCCGAGCTGCTTACGCACTGTGCTGTGGGCGCCGTCGGCGCCGACGACGTAACGACATGTGAGGGCACGATCGCGCTCGAGGTGACCGTTCCGGACGAGCTGGGCAGTGACCTTGGTTTCGCTCTGGGTAAGCGAAACGAGGCGAGTGCCGCGTTCGACGATCACGCCGTGGCGAGCGAGATCCTGCAGCAGCAGCTCTTCCACCTCGGCCTGAGGTGCCATCAGGATGAACTGGTACGGCGTGGTCGTCGCCCGGGACCGGTCGAAGTCCAGGCCGCCCACGTCTTTGCCCTTGATGTGGAACTTGATTCCCGACGTGACGACACCACGCCGCAGCAACTCGTCGGCCAGCCCGATGCTGCGGAAGAGCTCAACGGTGCGGGCTTGGACGGCGAACGCGCGCGATTCGACGGCGGGGCCGGTGTTCGCGTCGACAACGCGCACCTTGACACCCTGACGGACCAGCAGTGCTGCGGTCATCAGACCGCTCGGTCCGGCACCGACCACGAGAACCTCGCAGTCCGCCACGTCAGTCTTCCCGGTCGTCGCCAGGCTTTCTCGTCGGGCGGCGTCAGCGGCCCAACGCCATCCGTCCACTTCCATGGCGGTCAGGTTGGTTGCGGACCGGGCCGGGGCTTTGGCCTTGCCCAGCCCTTCGAGGAAGCCTCGCACTGTTCCGGCTTTGCCCGGCCGCCTGAAGACGCGTGGCATGGGCTTCCCGGTGATCCGTGCCCAGAGGCGACGAAGTACGAGAACGATCAGTGTCACCAAAGCGATGGTGAGGAGCACCATGACGTCACCCCTTGCCGACTCGCGTTGCGGGAAGCTCGCTGCACATGCGCAGGAACTGCTGGCGCAGCGGTCCCGTGACGCAGGACTGGATCTTCTGGATGAATTCCTGCGTGTAAGGCTGAGTGATATGTTCTTCGAGATCCTTCTTCGAGCGGAACACCTCGTAGATCACGAACAACCTCGGCTCAGTCCGGTCCCGGTGCACGTGAAACTCGATGGCTCCGGGCTCGGCTCGTAACGGTTCTACCAAGTCCAGAATCAGTTTCTCGACCGTGTTCTCGTATCCCGGCTTGGCTTCGGCGAAGCCAAGGTGGCAGTAAGGGCCGGTCTCATCGACATCGGGCTCTGGCAGAACGGCAAGCTTGGTGCTCACAGGCCTCTCCTATCATGTGTGTGCGGACCTATGCCCTGAGTAGGAGCCAGCACGAATGCCAAAGGTCCGCCGGTGCGCTTTGCCCAGATTCGCAGCCGACGGCCGAGACAACACAATCCGAGTCCCGCGTGGTGGGACTTCGCTCGGATCCCTGGTGCGATCAACGATGATTCTTGGCGGCCGTGCGGTGGCCTGCATTTCTCGAATCAGAGAAATCGGGAGCGAAACTCTGCCCAATTGTCCACGCCCGAGGCCCTCCGACGTGTGACGTCGGAGGGCCTCTACGACTACGACCGCTCAGGCCAGGCTCAAGCCATAGGTCTGCAGCGTACGAACGAGCGGGTAGTAGTAGCTGACTTGGTCGTTGCCGCCGGACAGCGTGCCCAGACCTTTTTCACCGTCGTAGGCAGGGCCACCCGAGTCACCGGCGGCGGTAACGATGTCAGCACCGAACTCGTGCTTGACTTCGCCGAAGTCGAAGTTCACTGTCTCGTCGACAGAGAAGACACGGCCGCCGCGATTACCGGTGGTCTTGCCCTGCGACCGGATCTGCTCGCCAACGACCGGGTTGGCCGCGACGGTGATTCTCTGGCCGGTGTTGATCACGCCGGGGCCGGTGCCATTCGGCCGGGACAGCACACCCACATCGGCGCCGGGAGAGTCGCTGAGGAGGATCTTGGCGCCGGTGACGTCCCCGCCACTCCAGACGCCACCGTGGTCAGTGCAGTGCCCGGCGGTGAGCAACAACGGCTGCCCGCCGGCCTTGACGTTGAATCCCAGCGAGCAGGTAATGCCTTTGTCGTTGTGAATGGCGTCGCCGCCGGCGAGGTGGGCTTTGAGCTTCCCGGAGCGATATTCGACACGAACGCTGTCACCGTAACCGGCGGCCGCCGCGGCGACCCGGTCCGCGACGGCTTTCGTGGCCGCCGCGTAGATCGTGACCACAACCTGGTTGGCCCGGGTGTCGATGCCCCACGAAGTCTGCGGAACATTCTTCACCGCGTCCAACTGGGTCTTGATGTCGGTCAGTGCGGCGAAGGTGCGCTTGACCTTCCGGGCGGTGAGGCCCGCGGCCCGCACTGATCGGAGAGCCTTGTCGTCGACGACGTTCACGACAGCCTTGTCTTCGTCGAGGTAGATCCCGCCGGAAGATGAAGTCCCGAGCGCGTCCGCGACTTGGGTGGCGTGGACGAGGGCCTGTGTCCGCAGTGGCCCGAAGGCGACTGGCGATGCCGACGCGGCGACAGGGCACACCCCCGTCAGTAGTAGCGCAGTGCCCGCGATCGCCAAGGATTTCCGGAGATTCATCAATACGCTCCAAAGGGTTCCAGTCCGACACTTGGCAGCGACGGTCCGGCACCGATGACCGAAGCTCAATCGAAGTTCGTTGGCGATTGCCGATCTGTAGGGTTTTACCTCACGAACCTGCCGCCGGTCACCCTCTCGCCGTTCATGCTGGGGTTGTCGCCACGGGGCGCGGTCTTCGGTTTGCCGCGCAAGAGCCAGAGGTGCCGGGTTGCCGCGAGTGTTCAGCCGTTGAACACAGGCGACCTTCTTGAACACGCCGCCACCCAGATCTCGATTCGCCTTGGGAGGCAGTGCTGTCGCACGGTACGGCCTCGGCCGTGTCGCCGCCCGCAGTCGAGTTCAGACCGGCCGGCACGTGGCGGTCAGCGGAATGCACCGGCCCGCATGGCCAACAGGACCAGCTGTGCCCGGTCGCCGGTATGAAGTTTATGAGCGATCCGCGCCAGGTGTCTCTTGACCGTTAACGGCGACAACCCTTGTGCCTCACCGATCTCCTTGTTCGTCATCCCTTTCGCGACCAAGTGAAGCACGCGGATCTCAGGAGGCGAAAGTGTTTGCGCTTTGCCGTCGACACTATCGACAGCTTTGCCGGGGAACAATGGGTCGTCACTCGACGGTGGGACGACGTCGTCATCCAGTTGGACGGGAAGGTCATCGTCGATGTTCGGCAGGAAGAGATAGCCGCTGGCGCCTGTCCGCAGGGCGTCCCGTACCGCATAAGGGTCAGGTCCCTCGGCCGCAACGATGATCCTGTGCCAACCTTCGTTGCGCAGTTCGGACACCACGGCATGCGCATCTCCATCGGGCTGATACGTCTCCACAAGCACCAGATCGTCGCTGTCGGAATGCTCCCTCTTCGGCCTTGCGTCGATCGACCTGGCTTGCGACACAGGGGTGACGCCCATGGCTTCCAGCCACCGGCAGAGCTGTCTCCTCCACGGGGAATCGCGAATCGCGAGCAGCATGGACGGGGTCCCGTTCGTCCCGGTGAGAAGCGCCCAGGTGGCCGACGTTCCCTGGCAGGGGTCGGACCCGGTCCCTCGCACCTGCCCTTCCTGAGGCAGGGAAGATTTCGACTCCGACTTGATCCCCTCCGACGCGCTAGACCGTATGCGGCGATTCGGACGAACCGGAGCGCCGCGTTCTGCAGGATTGATAAGGCACACCTTGCTGTTCAGTCGACCAAATCGGCGCGTTTCGCAGCTGAGCGTCCAGTTCGACGTACATGCAGTCAAGGCGGGAGAGACTGAGGGGCGCGAAGTCTGCCCTTCCGTACACGGATTGCGGAGGGTAGATCCTGCTCGCCTTAGGTCATTCGAGACAGGCGAAAACGCAACTGGGCGGACGGTTCGTCGCAGCCGGATTCCGCCGCGTGTTGTCCGGCTGAACGCACTCGCCGTCCCTCCGGGAACGCAAACGGCACCGTCACGCGCGCCCATGACAGGCTCCTCAAATGCCTCCGCCGCGATACGGTCGCATAAGCAGCTTGGGCTTCGACCGTTCAATTAGGTCGGCCATGGGCGTCGGGAATCCGGCTCCGTATGAGGATTTGAACGCCGCGACTGCATTCGACGCGGGCGGGCCGGCATTCCGCGGGGGTGCCGTCGTGGACGATCTCGTCGAGCAACGAGGATCTACCGGCCACCGGGGTGATCCTGAGTGACTACGGCGAGGATGAGTAGGCCCCGTCCGGGCAGAACCACAGAGCCACCGACTGGTCGTTGGTCGAGTATCGGCGGGCGTGCGGACTGGTCGGACGATGATCGCGCCTGCGACATCATCGTGTGACCATATGAGTTGGCCAAGGTGTACTGGTCGTACGAAGTGGAGACGGGAGCACCCGGCAATCCGCAGAACGGATCGGCGCAGGAAGTGGGCTCGATGGAGACGACAAGATCACTTCTGTCGGCAGTCCCGTCCGTCGCACGGTGCCAGGTCTCGTGGGTTTCCGACGGACTCTGCGAGGCGTTCCCGACGCTTGCCCAGACGGGGCTGGTCACCGCAGAGATGGAGGAGCCGGTATCAGAGTCGTGCCCTGGAATCCCATGGCGGGATTGGATGAAGGGGCGTGGGGCAGTACGCGTCTACAGTGGATCCGCCGGTCGGCTCGCATCCGGTGCGGTGAGCTGGGGAGCTGAAACTTCGGAACCGTCGCGGCACGATCGGTTGAGACCAACCCTTCGCCGGAAGCAGAGGCTCCCGTCCCTCTGCTTCCCCTCCCGTGGGTCCGCCCGTCGAAGCGGGCGGGCCCACGGGGCCACTAACATACATAGCTCTTCTCGAGTTCGTTTATGGCCAAGTTTGAACTAAAGTTCATGTCGATCGAGAGGAAGCCGCACAATGGGGCGCAGGGCACCGATTCGGTAACGAAAGTTTGCCGGGAAATCGGGAGGGTCAGAGCGATGGAAGCGGTTTGGGGAAGTTTGCAGAGTATTTCGGGCAGCTCGGGTCGGTTTCGGTGGTTCGCGCAGAAACGCGAAGGTAGTGTGTCAGCGGCATCATGGGCTGGTCGGTAAATTATCGCTGCGCCGGTTCTGAAAGCCGTCGAGTCAGCCCTCTGAACGTTGATGATTCCACCTGACTGATCGGCGGTGAAGCCGCCATCCGTGAAACTGGCTAGTTCGGGAGATTGTCGTATGACGGAAAGCTGCGAGATAGCGTTGGACAGGCGACTTGACGCCGATCTCCTTGCCCGCTCACACCTGCCCGTCGATGTGCGGTTGTCGGACGCTGCACGTCTTGAGCTGAAACAGTGTCGTGCTTTCGTCGACACGCACTTGGCCGAGGGACACGAGGTGTATGGCGCGACGACCGGTTTCGGGCCGCTCGTCACTTTCGCCGGACGTGATTCGCTGGTCGATCAGTGTGACAACACGCTCCAGCATCTGTCCGCGGGGCAGGGGCGTGAGTTGCCCTCAGAAGTGGTTCGTGCGGCCGTTCTCACCCGGCTCTGGTCGTTGGCCAAGGGCAGGTCCGGAGTGTCACCGGCCGTGATCGACACGCTGTGCGCGATGTTGCGCACCTCATTCACGCCTGCCGTGCCCTCTCTGGGGTCGGTGGGTGCCAGTGGTGACCTCGTCCCGCTCGCGCATGTCGCACAGTGTCTGCGCGGTCATGGCCATGCCTATTTCGAGGGCCGCCGGATGCCCTCGGCGGAAGCGCTGACGGCAGCCGGGCTGGAGCCTCTCCAGCTCGATGGACGCGACGCTTTGGCTCTGGTCAACGGGACGTCGGTGACCGTTGCCGCGGCGGCGCTCGCGTGGACGTCGATTCGACGTTCGTCGTCGTCTGCGCTTGCCTTGACCGCGTTGCTGGCCGACCTGCTCGGCTGCACACCCGCGTTCCTGTCTCAGCCGCTGCTGGCTGCCTATGGCCATCCTGAGGCGGCAGTGGCGGGGGAACGGATGTCGGCGATGCTGGCGGGGACCCGCCCGACCGGTGATCGTCCCCTGCAGGAGCCGTACAGCATCAGGTGCACGCCTCAGCTGCTCGGCGCTGCCAGTTCGGCGATCGCCTACGCCGGTACGGTCGTGGACAACGACCTCAACGGCGTGAGCGACAACCCGCTGTTCTTCGCCGAGGAGAACCTCGTAGCGCACGGCGGCAACTTCTTCGGGCAGCCTTGTGCCTTCGCGAGTGATCTGCTGTCTCTAGTCGCGATCCAGACCGGCAATCTCGCGGAACGGCAGCTTGACCTGCTCGTGGACCCGCACCGCAACGGTGGGCTGCCACCGATGCTTTCGGCGGCTCCCGGACGACAGCACGGAATGCAGGGTGTACAGCTCGTTTCCACGGCCATCGTCGTAGACATGCGGCGCTCGGCCACTCCGGCCAGCATGCAAAGTGTGCCGACCAACCTGCATAACCAGGACATCGTGCCGTTCGGCACTCAAGCGGCCTTGAACGCCGGAGAACTGGCGGGTTCCCTGCGGTTGCTGCAAGGTTCGCTCGCGCTGGGACTTCGCCAGGCCGGGCACGTGGGTGATCGAACCCCGACCGCCCCGTTCTGTGTGGAACTCTACGATCGGCTCGCCGCCGCCATCCCCCCTATCGACATCGACCGGCCGCTTGACGAGGACGTCCGAACCGCCGCCGACGTCGTCGACGAGCATCTCGCCGATTGGCGGGACCAATGATGATTTCCGTGGTCCGATCGCCGGTGGCGGTCGTCGAGCGACCAGGATTCGATATTCAGGCCCTCCCCATGCCCATGCCATCGGAACGGTTCGGGGTCTGGGGGAGCCCCGCGGGGATCACGGACTTCTCGGCGGACCTTGCCGTGGCGCTCCGGCCGTCCGCTGACGAGCTGACTCCGCCCGATACCTTGGACGAGCGCGCCTTTTATCGGTGGTTGCTCGGCCACCATGTGACTTTTTGTATCTGGCGGCGTATCACCGAGGTCCTCGAGTTCATGGTCCACGATGGACCGACACGGGAGCGGGTCGACGAGGTCGCGTGGTGGTATGACTGCTACTCGGCCATGTTCCTCTATGCGGGAAGCTGTACGGCGGGCACGTACGCTCGGGCCATCCGATCGGAGATGGCTGCCGCGCATCCCGGTTTCAGTGGTGTCTGGGCCCGCGACTACGAGCGGATTCTTCAGCTGCTCGGACGGCTCAGCCTTCCGGCGAACAGCACGCTGAAGGCCGCGCTCATGCGTAACCGCCTCGTCCATGTCACGGTGGCGAAGGCTCTTGTACCGCAAGGCGCGTCACTGCTCAAGCAGAGCGGCCGGCGGGCGAACCAAGGTGCGACGGATGCTGAGCGGGACCTCTTCGACAGGTTCTTTCTGATCGAGCGCGGGCCGGTAACCCGCGATACGTTCGTCGCGCACGCGATCCGCCGGATGGCGGCGGTTCAGTGCGATCTCTTGCGCCATCCGTTGGACATCTCGCTTTACGAGGATGTCTGCCGTCAGTTGCCCGGCGACCTGCCGGCGATGGTGCGTGACATGGCCGTCTTCCTGGCAAGCACCCACAGTGGAGGAATGAAATGCACAGCGTGACTACGGGTGTGGGCCCGCAAGACAAACGAGTGCGGTTGACCTCGCGAATCGTCGACTATGTCTTGGCCCAGGTCGCACCGCCGACCGCTGCCGAGCAGCGGCTCATCGACGACACCACCGCTCTCGGCGGGATCGCCGAGATGCAGATCCCGCACGAACAGGGGGCGTTGCTCACGCTGCTGGCGAAGCTGGTCGACGCACGCACCATCGTCGAGGTCGGCACGTTCACCGGGTATTCCACCCTCGCGCTCGCCAAGGGCGTGGCACCTGGTGGTGTCGTGCTCACCCACGACATTTCCAGTGACTGGAGTGAGCTCGCCACCCGGGCGTGGAAAGAGGCGGGCGTGGCGGACCGCATCCAGCAGCGCATCGGACCGGCGGCTCCCGCCCTCGCCGGATTGCCGGAAGAGCCGTTCATCGATCTGGCCTTCATCGACGCGGACAAGGTCGGATATCTCGAATACTGGGAGCTGCTCGTGCCGAGGATGGCCGAGAACGGCCTGATCCTCGTCGACAACGTGCTGTACGCGGGGGAGGCGGCCGACGAGGATGCCACAGGCAACGCGAAGGCCATCCAGGAGGTCAACGCCCACATCCGGGCGGACGAACGTGTCGAATCGGTACTGCTCGCCATCTCTGACGGGCTGACGATCGCGCGCAAGAAACGCGCCAGGGAGTTTCCCGGCGATCGAGCCAGAGCAGAGGTGACCCCATGAAAGCTGTAATCCTGCGGGGAAAGTACGACGTCGCGATCGAGACGGTCCCTGACGCGAAGGTCCAGTTTCCCACGGACGCGGTCGTCCAGGTCGTCGCCGCGGCGATCTGCGGTACCGACCTGCGCGGCTACGGCGGACTGCCCGGGCCGGTGCACGGCCCACGTTGCGGGCACGAGTTCGTCGGTCTGGTCACCGAGGTCGGTGCCGAGGTCAGTCGCTTGCGGCCAGGCATGTTGGTCGTCGCCCCCTTCGTCTTCTCGGATGGAACTTGTGTCCAGTGTGTCCGTGGTCTGCCCAGTTCGTGTGCCTCGGGCGGCATGTTCGGCGTGGACTGCGACGGCGGCCAGGCAGAGGCGGTTCGGGTCCCGTTCGCCGATGCCACCCTGGTCGAGGTGCCGATGGACGAGCACGACGAGCGCATCCCAGCGGTGCTGGCGCTGGCCGACGTGATGGCGACCGGGTTCCACGCGATGCATACGGCCCGAGTCGGACCGGACACTTCGGTCGCGATCGTCGGCGATGGGCCGGTCGGGCTGTGCTCCGTCCTCGCCGCCAGGGCACTCGGCGCGAAGCGGATCATGATGCTGGGTCGGCACGGCTGCCGTACTCGGATCGGCAGGTCCTTCGGCGCCACGGATGTCATGGAGTCGAGCGGAACCGGGACGGTGGCCGAGGGCATCGACTTCGTGCTGTCACGTAGCGACGGTAGTGGTGTGGACGTCGTGGCGGAGTGCACCGGTGAGTCGGCTGCATTGGACACCGCACTCGGGAGTTGCCGAGACGGTGGCACGATGAGCTTGGTCGGCGGGCCGCACGGCGAGGCCGGCCAGATGATGGCGTGTTTCCTTCGCAACATCACCGTTACCGGTGGACTCGCTCCGGCCGGTGCCTATCTCCCCGCCCTGCTCGACGACGTACTGGCGGAGCGGCTCGATCCCGGCCCGATCTTCGACCTGACCGTCTCCCTCGACGAAATCGCTTCCGGTTATGAGGCGATGCGCTCCCGGACGGTGACCAAAGTACTCGTGCAGGTTTGACGAACCACGGATCTGGAGGCAAGTGGTGGTGGACACCTACAGCGACCCTGGCGATGTCGGCTTGGTCGAGGCGATCTGGGGCGCGGACCTGGGAGAGCCGGACGATGACCGGATCGCGGTCGTCGATCAGCTCGGTTACCACGAGCGGCGCAGCAGTCGCGGGCAGCTGGCCTCGGCCGTGGCGCAGGTTGCGCAGCATCTGCACTCCACCGGTGTCGTCGAGGACGAGATCGTCGGCCTGATCCTCGACAACAGTGTGGAGTTCATCGCGGCGTTCCACGGCATCCTCGCAGCTGGAGCGGTCGTGCTCCCGCTCGATCCCAGGTCCACTGTGGACGACTGGATGGGCGGTCTCGTGCGCCATGGCGTCGAGGTGGTCGTCAGCGGGGAGCGCCAGTGGAACGAACTGGTGGCTGCGGGTCACAAGCCTCGGCACGCGATCGTCGTGGGCGCGTCGCCGGAAAACGGCGCGTCGTGGGACGAGGTTCTGGCGGCGCCCGTGCGGGCCGGCGGTCTGCCGGTCCGCCGAGGCGGGGCGCGAACCGCTGTGCTGGCGCATTCCAGCGGCACCCAGGGAAAGGAAAAACTGGTCGAGATCAGCCATCACAACCTGATCGCGAACCTTGTCCAGATCGGCGGCGTGCACCGGCTCGCCGAGGGCGACACCGTCTTGGCCGTGACGCCGTTCCGGCACATCTACGGCATGCAGATGGCCATGAACCACGCCCTGCTGGCCAGGGTACCCGTGGTGATCGCGCCTTCGCCCGTCACCGCGCCGGTCGTTCTCGATGCCGTCCGCCGACACGAGGTCACCGTCGCATACCTGGTACCCAGCGTCGTCGCGGAATTGGCGGTCGCCGACCCAGGAGCGGTCACGAGCCTCCGCCTGATCGTTTCGGGCGGCGCTCCGCTGGCCGCGTCGGCCGCCATCGCCTGTTCCGACCGGTTCGGCGTGCCGGTGGTGCAAGGTTTCGGCATGACAGAGGCCGGATGCATCTGCTTCACCCCCGACGGCGCTCCCGGCAGCCCGACGTCGGTGGGTGTGCCGGTGCCGGGTACCGAGGTCCGGTTCGTCGATCCGGGTACCGGAACCGACGTCGGGCAAGGCGAACCCGGTGAGCTGTGGGTCCGCGGACCGCAGGTGACGGCCGGTTACCGCGACGACGTCGTGGCGACGGCCGGGCTCATCGACAGCGACGGCTGGCTCCACAGTGGCGATCTCGCGGTCCAGGACGAGGGCGGGTACGTCAGCATCGTCGGAAGGCTGAAGAACCTGATCAAGTACAAGGGGCATCAGGTCGCTCCCGCGGAGCTTGAGGACCTGCTGCTCAGCCATCCGGCGATCGCCGACGTCGCCGTGTTCGGTGTTCCGGACCCGGTGGCGGGGGAATTGCCCAAGGCGTTCGTCGTGCGGACCTCGCCCGTGCCTCTCCCCGAGGTGGTGTCCTATGTGGCTGACCGGGTGGCGCCGCACAAACGCGTCCGGCTCATCGAGGCTGTCCCGGCGATTCCGAGGTCCGTCACCGGCAAAGTGTCCGGAAGGCCTTTGCTGGAACCGGGCGAGCTGTTATGCGGGCGTCGCGTGATCGTCACGGGTGGCGGGCGTGGGCTCGGCCGGGCCTTCGCCGAGCGGCTCGCCGGGGCACGAGCCTCCGTGCTGATCACCGGGCGAGACGAGGACACCCTGCGAGCCGCTGCGGCCGACTTGCGTGCCTGCGGCGGACAGGCCGAATGGGCGGCGTTCGATATCCGGGACACCGCCGCTGCCGCTCGTGCGCTCGAGGCGTTCGGCGAAGCAGACGTGCTGGTGAACAACGCCGGTGTGCCGGGGCCGCTCGGCTCGACCTGGGAGACTGACTCCGACGATTGGTGGCATACCATCGAGGTGAACCTGCGCGGGACGGAACTCGTTACGAGGACTGTGCTGCCGGGCATGATCGAGCGCGGGGCCGGGCGGGTCATCACGGTGGTCAGCAACGCCGGGCGTCGGCGCTGGCCGTTCGCCAGCGCTTACTCGGTGTCCAAAGCGGCGCAGATCAAGCTGGTGGAGAATCTGGCGGCGGAGCTGCGTGACACGGGCGTGGTGGCGCTGGCCTACGATCCCGGCTTGCTCGACATCGGCATCACCCGAGCCCACTTCGATCGGGGGAGGACGGGCGAGCCGGCCGCGGACCGGATCCTGGACTGGGCGACGAAGATCAAAGCCGCGGACAGTTTCGCCGATGTCGACGTCGCTACGTCGCAACTGCTTCGGTTGGCATCCGGCGCGGCGGACGATCGTTCAGGGGGATATGTGACCCATGACGAGGAGTTCTCCACTGTGGAGTAACACAGTTGTGAGCCGAGGACGTCATGGGTGGGCAGGCGCGGTAGCGGGCCAGCCGACCCACTCCAGCAACGACTGGCCCATGACCTGACGCAGATCGTCGCCGGACAGGAAGTCCAGCGCATCGGTGAAGAAGCGCACGTTGTCCTGGTAGGGGCAGGGCAATCGCGTCCAGTCGCTGCCCCAGAACATGCGGGCCGGGCCGAACGCGTCGAATACCCGGCGCATCGGCTCGTGCAGGTCGGTGAACGGAAAGGCTTCGCCCGAATTGCAGGGCAGTGCCGTGGCCTTGACCGCGACGTTCGGAAACTTTGACAGGGCAAGGAGATCGTCGAGATCTCCCCACGCGTCGGCGCCGATCGCTCCCACCGGCAGGGCCAAGTGGTCGACGATCAGCCGGAGGTCCGGATGCCGACGGGCCACGATGGCGAGCGGGTCGAGCCCACCGGGCGGATAGACCATGACCGGCAGAGCCGCTTTTTCGGCGGCCGACCAGAACCAGGGAAAACCACCTGCCCGGAACATGGATTGCCACGGCTCGCGGTGCAGCGTAAGTCTGACACCCAGCATTCCGGGCTGCTGCCGCCACTTCGGCAGGTCTCGTGTGACGGTCGGTTCGTGGAACGGAATCCGGCCCATCACCGCGAACCGGTCGGGATGCCGCGCCGCCGCGGAGAGTGCGACGTCGTTGCGATCGCCTTCCCAGGACGGTGGGACGAGCACCGCACGCCCCACGCCCGCCGCATCGAGCACCGCGAGCGTTTCTTCCACCTCCGGTGGGGTGGCGCGGTGTGCGGTATGCCGGGCGTCCGGCGGCCACGGGCGGTCCGGGGAGTCGGCCGCCCATAGGTGGATCTGAGCGTCAACCAGCATGGTCGGCTTTGAGCGCGGCGATCACGGCGGTGGTGACCTCGGAAGTGGAGGAGGCTCGCTCCGTACCCACGAGGTCATAAGTGAGGGTTTGCCCCTCGCGCACCACTGACCGGACCGCGGCCTCGATCCGGCCACCCGCGGTGGCCAGCACCGGATCCGAGTGCTTGTCGCTCAACCACGTCAACGCCTGGGCAGCGGCGAGGATGGTGGCCATGGGATTCGCGCGGTTCTGGCCGGCGATGGGGGGCGCGGAGCCGTGGATCGGCTCGAACATCCCGTGCCGGTCGCCGATGTTGCAGCCCGACGCCATGCCGATTCCGCCCTGGAGTGCCGAGGCGAGTTCGGTGATGATGTCCCCGAACATGTTCGGCGCCACCACCACGTCGAATTTCTCAGGATGGCGAACCAGCCATTGCGTGAACGCGTCGACCAGTACGACCTCGCGCTCGACCTCGGGGTAGTCCTGGCCGATCTCGTGGAATACGTCGACGAAGAGCCGGCATCCGAGCAAGACGTTGTCCTTCACCACACAGGTCACCCGTCGTCTACGACCGACCGCGGCACGCCGCCTCGCGATGTCGAACGCCGTCACCATGATCCGTTCGGTCGCCGTACGAGTGATGATCCGCGTGTCGATGGCGACTTCCTGCCTGCCCGCGATCTTCCTGACCCCACCGATCCCGGCGTAAAGGTCCTCGCTGTTCTCCCGAACGAACACCATGTCGACGTCCTCGGGCGCCCAAACGTTTCGATGGGTGCCGGAGATCATGTGCTGAATACCCGGCAAGAGTTTCACCGGCCGGATGTTCGCGTACAGCTCGAGCTCGGCACGATTGCCCACGATCGCCTCCCATCCCGCCATGCGCCCATCGGCGCGCCGGGTGGTTCCCGAGCCGTCTTCGGCAGGCCAGCCGATCGCGCCGAGCAGGATGGCGTCGGCGGAAGCACATCGCTCACGGGAACCTTCGGGCCAATCCGCACCGTGTTCCAGGTAGTACTTCGCACCGCAAGGAATCTCGTCGTAGCGGAATTCGAGACCCTCCAGTTCGGCCGCCGCGTCGAGCACACGTCGTGCTTGGGCGACGACCTCCACGCCGATGCCGTCGCCTGGCAAGAGCGCGAAAGTGTAGGTGGTCACGGTAGGTCCCTTTCGTAGTGGCCGCGCAGGCCGGTGGGGTCCTGGTCCAGGCCGGTTCCGGCGAGCAGGTCGTGCTCCTGGTAGGTCACGGCGATGCCGAGCATTTCAGCGACGATCTCGCGCTGCCGGTTCGCCGAGAAGCCACCGAAGAGGTTCATCGGCGCGTCCCGGTACAGCCGCTCGGCCGGGTACCCCGGCGTGACCCCCCACGATCCGAGGATCTCTATCGCGCACTTGGTCGCGCGAACTGCCATCTCGGTGGCGAAGGGTTTGAGCATTCCCACCAGATCCAGCACGAGGCGGCCCTCCCCGCGATGCCACGCGCAGCGATAGGCGAGCAGCCGCGCGGCGTCGATCTCCATTCGGGTCTTCGCCAGCGCGTCGCGGACACCTTCCATATGGCCCAACGCCCTGCCGAACGTCACGTGGTGACGGGCGTGCCGAGCGGCAAGGGTGAGTGCCGACTCGGCGATCCCGATGGCGGCGACCGAGATGAACAACCAGCCCCAGGACACGGCCGACCTGATCTCGGAGAGGTGCACCGACACCACATCGGCCGCGGGCACGGGCACATCGTCGAACACTACGCCGCCCCACGGCATCGCGCGTAGCCCCAAGTGCGGCATAGGGTAGGTGCGGATACCGGGTTGGTGCATATCCACGAACGCGTAGCACCAACCGGATCCGTGTCCTTCGATCCGGGAGAGCACCACGGCCATATCGGCGGTGGTGACATTGGCTATGCGTGCCTTTTCGCCGGAGAGCACGTAGCGGTCCCCGTCCTGGCGCACCGTGGTTGTGCAAGTGCTGAGGTCACAACCGGACGTCCGTTCGACTACGGCGTAGCAACCGAGCCGTTCCCCCTTGACCAGCTGGTCGATCAGCGCGCGATGGTGATCGCCGCCGTGGGCTTGGAGCAATTTCACACACTCAAACCCCGACATCGTGGCGGTCCAGTAGGTACTGGCGCACGTACGGGCCAGCGTCTCCATAGCCATGACCTGCGTGACCCCGTCCACGCCAAGGCCGCCGATCTCAGTGGGATGGAATACCCTCAGGTAGCCACTGGCCACGATGTCCGACCAATTCTCGCTCGGCAGCTCGCCAGTGGCGTCAGCGTCTCCCGCACGGGCGGCGATCCCGGCGAACGCGCGCTCCAGATCGGTGATCAGCCGACGACCGGCCTCGTCGATCGAGTAGTCCATTCGCCCTCAATTCTTTCGGAGGAGCGAGTCGGCCACGACGGAGCGCAGGGTGACGCCGGCACCATCGGCCGCGGCGAAGTTGAGGGCGTCCCGGTACGCTGGCGTGGGCGGACGACCGGGCGAATGTCCTCCCAGCGTGGCCACTGTGCGCGTCGCGGCGTCCAAGGCCTCGACCAGGAATGTCTTCGCCATCGCCGCGTTCTCCCGGGGTGGCCTGTCCAAGGCATCGAGCTGCCAGGCCGCCCGGTAGAGCAGGTCGGCGGCGAGTTCCGTCCGCGTACGGAGGTCGACCGCGGCCATCCGAGCCGACTGCGACCGCGCCAGTACCGGTCGGACGGAGACCAGGTCCACCACCTCCAGCGACATCTCGCGCAGCAAACCGAGCCAGGGCGCCAGCAGGCAGGTCCGCTCCAGCGCGGCCAGCAAGGGGATCAGCTCCGCGTCGGCACAGCCAGGCGTGCCGAGAACGGCATCGGCGGACACCGCGCACTCTTCGAGTACCACCTCGGCGGTTCGAGAGGTTCGCAGTGCCGTCAGTACGGGTGCCTCACGGACGACGACGCCTGGAACCTCGCGGTCGATCAGGAACGCGGTCTGGACACCGCCAGGGCCGGTAGCGATGGTCAGGAAGTGGTGTGCGTCCGGCGCGTTGACCACGGCAGGAAAGCTGCCGTCGAGCATCCACCCCGAGTGGTCCTCACGCGCCTGTACGGCGGGCCTCACGTGACCATCCACAGTGGAGGGACAGACGGCCCCGAGCCAGGCGCCCGAAGCCATCGGGGCAAGGTAGCGGCGCTTCTGTGCGATGCTCCCGTGCACCGCGATCGACACGCCACACAACACACCATGAGCGCCGATCGCCGATGACAAGCCCATGTCGCCGGAGCCCGCGCCGAAACCCTCCAACAGGAACACTGTTTCCAAGGCTGTCGCGCCTAGCCCGCCCGAATCCTCCGGCAGCGGAGCGCCGGGAACACCTTCCGCGGTCAAACCGATGAACAGCTCAGGATCCCACCGGGCGGACCGGTCCCGGCTCGTCAAGCTCGGCTTGACGAGGGCCCGGCCCACCCGGCGGCCCCTTTCACGGAAAGCAGTGAGCCTGCCGTCCGTCTCGAAATCCACTAGTTCCCTCTTCTCCTTAGGAGGGCTCAAGCCTCGACCGGCACGCAGCGTTGCGGTGACAGATCGCTGATGTACTTCGCCTCGACATCGGATTTCTTCAGGAATTCAAGGCACAGTGCCACCCGCTGCACTCGTTGCCGAATCGTGTTCTCGTTGACCGGGTCGTGAGGATGGGATTGCGCGCTCGCGCCGATCTTCAGCATCATTGGTGCGCAGATCTGCACCAGTTCGGCCACTTCGTAGAAGCGGATGAAGCCGCCCTTGGAACCGTAGACGTCGGTCGGGACATCAATGGTCAACCTCGGTGCCAGGCGCCGCATCTCCTGCAACACGGGCAGTCCGACGTCGTGGATCACGGTGACGCTGTTGGCGCCGGTTTCCGCGTAAACCTGTGCCGTCAGCGGGTTGGACACGATGCAATGCGACGACGATTTGATCATGAGGTCCGCGGGCAACGTGCCGGCCTGCCGCATGTTCGACAGCATCCGGATCACCCCGAGGTCATAGGCGATCAGCCCTCGGCAGCCCAGTTCCGCCAACCGCAACGCTTCTTCCGCGGACTGTGCGAGAGCATCGTTGTTGTTGACACGTCGGCCCTGTGACGCTCCGAAACCACCCCGGTAGAACGCAGCCTTACGGTCGTATTCCGGCCGCGGTCCCAGCGCGAACACCATGCCGACATCGCTTTCCCTGCACAGGGCGAGCATGTCCGCCACCTCGGCGTCCGAGAGCAGGAACGCGCCCAGCGTCTCATTGAACCGGGTGACCGGAAGCCCTTCCTCGCGGAGCAGGCGCAGTGTCGCCTCCAATACCCGGAAGTTGTTCACCACGGGGATCTCCACGCCGTACTCCCCGCCCTCGTCGAACGCCGACCCTGAGGCCCGCAACGGAATCTCGTCGCTGTGGGGCAGGCCGTTGTCCTCAAGCCATCGGCGTGCTCGCCCGGCACCCCTGGTGATTTCTGTTCCGATAGCAGCGGCCACGATTCCTCCTAAGGATAGGTGGTACCCGCGATGACGTAAGCGTTAGTAGCGAATCGGGCCGAACTATGGGGCCAGGTCCTTGCCGATGGCTGCCAGTCATGGCGTCACGAGTAGCGTTACAGATACCGCTAGTCAGATCAATTAGACCTTAGTCTAGATGGCGGCTTTGATTAGTCGTTTCTAACGTCTCGATCCGGGCCGCGGCGGAGTGTGTCGACGCGGGTGCGCGGTAGTCGTGTTCCGCCGCATGTCGTCCGTCTGAACCCGCTCGTCATTCCTTCGGGCACGTGAGACCGTCGCAGGACAGCGAACAGCGGGCTCCGGCCGCCCGCCGGCTTGGCGCGGTGAGCGGCATCTGAACGCTGTGTTCGACACGGTCGGTGTGGCTGGGTCGCGATAGGACTCGGGTGGTGACGGCAACCGGTCGGCGACTAGCTCGCGCCTGAATAAAAGCCGCTCGACAACAGGTTGTTGTCTGTGGCAATGCGGTCGTATGGGTGGTGTCTGTCGAATGTCCGCTTCCGAGGCTGACGAACGGCGCACGATACTCCGGGTGCGAGCGCACCGTCCGCCTGGTCGGGGAAGGGGGTTAACAGGGTGCCTTCTTGTCTTAGCCGCCGGGTCCTGCCGGCTCAACTCCTCGCGGTAGCTTGCGTTGTTACGGCGCGGGCCACAGTGGCCTGGGCTGTGACCTGTGATTCCATTTGGTGGTGATGCAGGGCACGTGTTCGGGGTCAAGCGATCAATTGCCTCGCCCTCATCGCGTATCAACGGTACTGGCTAAGCCTTTGGTCCACTCCGAACCACGGTCCGGCTGGCTTGTTCGCAATGTGTCCGTTGATCTAGGCCGTCCCGGGGCGTAGAAAACCCAGCTCGCGGCCTGCCAGCTATCGCGATCGAGAACGTCGCGCCCGTCGACAATGGCTCGCCGTTTCACGAGTCGTATGGCGTCGGCCGGTCGCAGGGTGCGAAACTCCAGCCATTCCGTGAGCAATACAACGACGTCGGCGCCTGCCAGTGCTTCGTCGATGTTGTTAGCACAGTCGACTTCGGGTACGGCGATGCGTACCCTTGCCATCGCTTGCGGGTCGTACACTCGCACCTTCGCCCCTTTGGCGGCGAGCTCGGTGACCACGGCGAGGGCGGGCGAGTCGCGAATATCGTCCGAATTCGGCTTGAATGCCGCGCCCAATGCCGCCACGTGACAGCCGTTAATGTCGCCGTCACATGCCTGTTCGACCAACTCGACGATGCGGTGTCGCCTGCCACGATTGACGCGGTCCGCGACTTCCAACAATGCTGGCAGGGATGTGACGCCGAGTTCACGGCTCCGCGTGGCGTAGGCGCGTGAATCCTTGGGCAGGCAGCCGCCGCCGTAACCAAGGCCAGGTGAGAGGAACTGGGTTCCAATCCGTTCGTCGTGGCGGAGCGCCGCCGCGACGCTGGTTACATCGGCGCCTGTGACCTCGCACAGTTCTGCGATGCTGTTGATGAAGGAGATCTTGAGCGCGAGGAATGCGTTTGCGCTCGCCTTCACCAGTTCCGCGCTGGCAAGATCCATTGTCATCATCGGGGTTCCGGCGTCGAGCAGTTTCGCGTAGACGGTCCGCATGATTTGTTCCGAGCGGGCGCTGCATACGCCGAGTACGATGCGGTCGGGGGCCAACGAGTCGGCGACCGCGCGTCCTTCACGCAGGAACTCTGGGTTCCACACTACATCGACATCGTGTCCCAGTTCCGTCGCGATCGCGGCGGCCGTGCCGACTGGGACGGTGCTCTTCCCGACGACCACGCTACCTGGGCGCAGATGGGGACGGAGTGCATCCAGTGCCTGATGGAGTTGGCTGAGGTCGGCTTTGTCGGAATCCGGTGCCTGCGGGGTGCCCACGGTCAGGAAATGAACTGTCGCGCGACTGGCGGCGCTGACATCCGTCGTGAAGGACAGGCGACCATTCCGCAGGTTGCATTCCAGCAAGTCGTCGAGGCCGGGTTCGAAGAATGGCAGCCGTCCGTCCCGTAGCTGTTCGACTTGGTGTGGATTCACGTCGATTCCGATGACCTCGAATCCCAGCTCTGCCATGCAGGCGGCATGCGTGACCCCAAGGTAACCGCAGCCGATGACCGAGAGCGCCGGCAATTCTTCATGCCGTAACGCGGACATCGTCTGCTCCTTTCGGTTGAAGGGAAGCGAAGAAATCAATGAGCCTGGGAAGGTGGTGGTCGAAGGTGAAGCGATCCCTGACGGCCCGCATGTTCTGCCGTGCCTGTCTGGTGTTTTTCTCTTCGCGCAGCCGCCGGGCAAGGTCATCGACGTCGCTGTAAGCGATGCCGACGTCGTGGTCGGTCGCCAACCGCTCGACGCCGACGATGTGCCCGCGGTTGGCCCGCATGATCCACGGCAGCCCGGCGGCCGCGTACGTCCCGATTCGGGCTTGGAGGTTGAGGTCGGGCCAGGTCGCGCCGCGGATATGCCCCTGGTTGACGCTGGTGAACACGTGTAGCCAACCCGCGTCGTACTGGGATAGTTCACGCGTCCAATCTTGTGGGTTCACATCGCCGTGCAGGTGCAGGAACGGGCTATCTTCGGCGGCGGACACCCAGGCCGGCGCTGACGGGACGGCCCACTGGCGATACGTCGCGCCGTAGTGGTGGACGTGGATCTTCCGGTTGGCGAGCTCGTTCATGGGGATGTCCGTGACCAGCAGCCTGCCTGTACACACCGTGTGGACCTCGTCCTCGTCCGGGGTGAGATCTGATCGCGGTGGGGACCACTCGTCGGTCATCCACTGCCGGTTCGGCAAGTCCGCGTTCATGACGAGACTGGGGCCAAAGGGGCTTCCAGGGCTGAGCACCGTCTCGAAATGCCGCTCGGACTCCTCCGAGATGAAGATCCTTCCGGCACTGGAGAGCATCAGGTCACGCAGCATCGGCCAATAGCCAACTTGCATTGCGGCGGCCGGGCTCTCCTGCATGTGCACCACGAACGGGGCGAGGCCGGCTCGCATCACCTCGTGCAGCAAGGGGATGCTCGGCCAGTTAAGCAGTCCGTAGATCACGTCTGGGGCGAAGTGGCGCACCCGTTCTCGCCATCGGTCGTCGTGCGGAATGTCCAGCACGTTGCCGAACGGCAGGGGGCCCGCCGTCTCCCAGAAGTGCGGCGCGGTCGACCACAGCCCGGCTAGCTGGTGCCCCGCCTGCTCGAGGACCAGCAGGTGCTCGGGGTTGAAGCCGAGCGCCCCGGTGAGGAGGATCTTCAGTCCATGCTGGCCGGTTGTGCCTGCCGAGCTGCGTCCGCGCAGCGGATAGTACCGCTTATCCTCATCGACGGGTATCCCGTGGCTTACCGGCTGCCAGTTCAGCCTCTCCCCGGACGGCACCAGATAGAATTGCCGGTATCGCGACAGACCGTAGACGAAGTTGTGCCGGTTCTGCGCCCCGCGCCCGGAGATGATCTTGTGGTGCTGGTCAGGATGGTCTCCCCATTCACATGTCACCGAGCCGGTGTAGGAGAAGCGTGCGCCCGTGGCGAGCAGCCCGGTCCAGAAGTCCAGCTCCAGCGCGTCGGTGACGACCTCCGACCGCTCACGCCAGCGCACCGCAGCCTCGTGCCCCCTGCGGTGCACTACCTGGACCAGGGCCAGATAGTTTCCACTGCGCACGTCAAGGTTTTCGGTGGCGTTCCCGCCGTTCCAAGGGCTGACGCAACCGTACAGAGTCGGCGACGGCTCGGGGGCGCCAACCAGCACGTCATGCATGCGTCGGACCCAGCGAACACCCGCATAAGCCAGGTAGGTCTCCCGGTGGTCCCGCAACAGGTCGACGCACCGCTCCAGGTGCTCAGGGTCGTAGTAGTCATCTGACGGCAGGTATGCCAGGAACTCGCCCGTCGCGGCTCGTGTCGCGACGTTGAGCGTAACCCCAGGCCCGCGGTTCCGTGAGTGCCGCAGGTAGCGGATCCGGGGGTCGGCAAAGGCTCCGACCGCCGAGGCGGTGTCGTCGTCCGAACCGTCGTCGACTACGACCAGTTCGAAGTCCTGGAAGGTCTGGTCTAAAAGGCTGCCGATCGCCCGCGCGATGAACGCCGCTTGCCGGTAGGTCGGCATCAGCACGGACACGGTGGGCATTGCCGTGGTCGTCATGCCACTCTGCCGTCCGTGCAATGGGCGTAGGCAGCGTGGTAATAGCGCATGGTGTCGTCGAGAGTCTCTCCCAGAGACTTCTGGGGCGTCCAGCCAAGGAGTGTTGTTGCGTTGTCGATGCGTGGCATGCGACGGTCGCAGTCCTCATAGCCGGGCCCGTAGAATTCCTCGGCGCTGACTGACACGATCGGATGGTCGCGGTACGCGGGGTCGCCGGTGATCGAGGCATATGTCTCGCGCATGCGTTCGGCCAACTCGCGGATGGTCACCTCGTTGCGAGGGTTGCCGATGTTGAAAATCCGATTCTGCGCGCGGTCAGGACGGCGCAGTATGCGCAGGACCGCGTCGATGGCATCGTCGATGGAAACGATGGTGCGGCGGGCGTCGCCCCCGTCGACCAACTGCATGGGAGTGCCGTCCAGCAACGCCGCCATGAAACAGGCTAGAACGCGGGGAGTACCCTCGCCATCGCGTCCGGGAAGGTAATCCATACGCGGGCCGAAGAAGTTCAGCGGCCGCACGATCGTGAATGGCAGGCCGTTTTCCCGGTGATGGGCGTAGATCAAGCGCTCGGCAACCTGCTTGGCCGCAGCATACGTCCAGCGCTGGTTGTGGACCGGCCCCATGATCAGCGGGGTGGTTCGCTCGTCCAGCACGTACAGCTTCTGATCCAGCGTGTCCTGCGCGCGGGTGACATAACTGGACAGAGTGCGACCATAGACCTCGCTGGTGGAGAAATGGATCAGCCAGGTGTTCAGTTCCGCGCACAGGTCCATCACCGGGTAAAGGTCGAACAGATTGGCCCGCAGCACCGTCAGCGGTCGGGTGTTGTACTCGGCCGGGTTGCAGATGGCCGCGAGGTTGATCACCACGTCAGCGCGTTCGACTGCCTCGCGCAGCCGCCCCAGTGCCTGTGACGAGGCGAGATCTTCGCGGTGGACGCGAAGACGCGGATGCCCGAGGTGCTCCTCTATCTTGTGTGTCTCAAGGTCCCAACCAGTGACCCGATACTCCTCGGATGCCAGCAGGTGATCCAGCAGGTGGCTACCGATGTAGCCGCCGCAGCCGAGGATCACCACGTTCATCTCGCTCATGCTTTCCTCTCTTTAAGAAGGCAAGGTGTCCCCACTGTGACCACCTTGGTGTCCAATGAACAAATGTTTCACTCGGAGCCCGGTAAAGTGTGTTCAATAACATCACGCGGCCGGGAAGCGTCTCGCTGGAAATGAGCTAGATCGCATTCGGCGACTCCGATCGACTATAAGTGCAACAATTGGCAAATAAGGGCTCGGTCCAAAGGGTGTTGTCCGATGCTAATTCGACTCGTGATCGTCGGACTATAAATGAACACCTTCGTTCAACTGTTCGCCCGAAAATGTTTGGCCAATGGTCTATTGGTCGCACCCGTTTTAGTTCGTCGGACGGTTGATCATACTGTCAGTGGTTGTGGTGCGCGCCGGTCATGGCGGCCGATCTGTCTGAGCGGCTGGTTGAGGTCGTGGCTAGTCAGGTCAATTAGACCTTAGGCTAGTTGGCGGCCTTGATTAGTCGTTTCTATCGTCTCGATCCGGGCTGTGGCGGAGTGTGTCGACGCGTGAGACCGCCGCCTAAGGCGCGTCGCAATGATTTCGATTTCGTGCCCACATCGGAACTTGCTGTTCGGCCGAGAGGTAAGGTGGCGTGATTGAAGCTGGCGAAGAAGCCCTTCACTGCAGAGGCTCGGCCCCGCGACCCGAGGCGCGCCCCCGGGAGCGATGGCAGGTAATCACCGGGCACTCTCGCGAACACTGAGCCATGTTTGCCTTACCCGTCAACGGAATTCAATTACCCTGTCTCCCCAGGCCAGGCAGTGCCAGCCGGCCGGTACGGCTTCGAGTTCGATGGTGCCGGCGTTGGGGATGAGCGCGCTGTCGGCGATGTCGGACCGGATGGTCGGTACGAGCCACTGGGCGCCCAGCCGGATCACGCCGCCATGGCTGACAAGGACGATCGTGCCGTCCGGGTGGATCCGTTCGTGCGCCGACCTCAGTGCGGCGACCGCGGCGAGCATGCGGGCGCGGACCTGCTCGCCGGTCTCGCCGCCTGGGATCGCGATGGCGAGATCGCCCCGGGTCCATCGGCCGACGGTATTGAGGTAGATGCTGCGGGCCTCCTGGTCGTTGCGGTTCTCCAGGTCACCGGCGTCGACTTCCTTGACGCCTGTGATGACCTCGACCGGGAGGTCGAGCGTGGCGGCTAGTGGTGCTGCGGTTTGCTGTGCGCGGATGGCCTGCGACGCGTAGACCGCGACGATGGGCTTGCCGTCCAGGCGAGTGACGAGACTCCGTGCCTGTTGCTCGCCGGCCTCGGTGAGCAGCGGACCGGGCACCGTGGTTTCGAGTGCGCCCCGCAAGTTTCCTTCGGTTTGGGCATGGCGGACGAGCAGCAGTTTCACGGGAGCTTTCCTTTCCAGACCGCGTTGTCCCAATCCTTCGCTTAGGTGGGCTCCTGATTCTGGCGCATCGTCGGGTTCGTTCGCCAGCAGTTGCCACCAACAGGACACCATTGGCCAGATCCCATGTCTCTCAGTCGCCGGACAGCCGTCTGCGATTGCTTCATTGTCCGTGTTGGGGTTCGCAGCCGACGCGGTCGCAAACCGGGGCCAGGACAATCCATTCTCGGGGCGGGGCGGATATCTGCCGACATAGATACGCGGGGCTCGAAGCAAGCGAAGCTGGCCAATGGTTTATTTCGCGGGGACAAGCCATGGCTTGTTGTCGATTGTGTCGAAGGCGCTGACGTTCCTAGGGTGAGGGGCCGGGCGGAAGCTGGTTCGCCCTGTCAGGAGGCCAGTGGGGATGAATATGGCGAAAACAGGTCGGCCCCACTTCCCCTCTCTCGCAGTGTGTCGCACTACGCGAATCCCGAACGGGGATTCCGGCATTTCGGTCGACAAGATGGTCGGAGAGGTAGCGGTGGTGTCCACGGGTTCGGGCGAGCTTCTGTCGGAGGTTCTCGGCGGAATGGGCGTCAGTGCGGCCGTTGTGCGACATCGGCTGCTCCCCGCCTACGCATCGGACATCGTTCAGGTCGTCACCGAGGTGGATACGGGTGGGTGGCGGCGAGCGTGCCCATCGGCTCCGGTGCTGAAGGGAGAACTCGAGCGCTGCGGGGTCGCGACGCGGTTGGTACGCGCGGTCACCCCGGGCGTGGCGGCGGGGTGCCTGCCGAACGACTCCGGTGATGGCGGCAGTCAAGTGGTGGTAGTGGAACCCGACGTGACGGAACTGTTTCGTGCGGCCGCCGAGACGGTTTCCTTGGTTGCGTTCGTCTGTGACGACCGGGAACCTGCCCGGCATGAAATGTCGGCGCCGGTGCTCGCGGCTCTGCGGGCCTGGGGGGCGGTCGGACCGCGGCAGGTCGTGCTCGGGGCCTCGCGCGTTTTGCGCGGGAGTCGAGCGAGCGATTGAGATCGTCGAGTGGGCGCGAGAAAACGCTCGGTGAGGCGCCAGACCGAGTCGTGCTCATGGAGACTGCGGATGCCGTCGATCGGCTGGATATCGACGGGCCCGTGTCGACGAATCGTCAGGAAGCAGTGCGCGCGGTCGCGGCGGGTTCAGATCTTGTTCTCCTGGTCGGTTCGGTGAATTCGTCCAATTCCCAGCGTAGCGGTACCGAGGCGTACCTCATCGACGATGCGAGTGAGTTGGATCCCGGGTTGCTCGTCGGCGTGAAGATCGTCGGTTTGACCGCCGGCGCCTCGACGTCGGAGATGTTGGGTCCGACTTGTCGGCGAAGTCCGGCATACAGATCCCTGATCGAAAAGGCCATGCGGATCGCCGAGGAAGTCGGGCCAGGCGATCGGCGAGTGTGAGCCCACCGTCACCGCCGGCCGAGGTGGTGGTTTCAGCGGTGTACATGTCCTATTCGGATGGAGAACAGTGGAGTGAGAGCGGGGTACGACTTTGTGCGAGGACGGACGGTATCGCTGCCCGATCGGCGTGTGTGTGCTGGTGACCCGCGACGATGGCGCGCTGCTGTTGGTGGAGCGACTCGGCACGGCCTACGCGGACGGAAAGCTGTGCGTGCCCGGGGGGCATCTCGAGCAAGACGAGTCGCTTGTCGGCGCAGCGGCCAGGGAGGTGTGGGAAGAAGTTGGCGTACTTGTGGAACATCCGGATCTGCAGTTCGTCCATGTAGCGCATCAACGGGACAGCGATAGACAGGAACGCCTCATTTTCTTTTTCAAGGCGTTGCGCTGGAGTGGTGAACCATACAATCGCGAACCTGAGCGGTGTAACGGGCTTTACTGGGCCAGACCCGGCGAGCTTCCTCCCACGGCGATCGACTACGTGGCGGACGCGATCACCTTGGCCAGCGAAGGCCAGGCGCTCTCGATGTACGGTTGGTAAGTGGTGCGGGACCGCGGCCGCTCACAACGATTGTGCCCCGTGTGAGGTGTTGACCTTGTCGGCCTCGGTGTAGCGACGAGCGGTGCGGAACCACACGTGCAGGCCGCTCGCCCAGCCTGCTGTGGCTCGCATCTGCCGCCGCAGGGGGCTGAAAAGAGGCTCGGTGCGCTCGATTTCCTCGACAAGTGAGTCGAGCCGGTATACGTAGGCCTCGACGACGGCAACTGCTGATCTGATGGCCGTAACGAGGGGGACGTTCTGGTGGTGCGCCAGGACGAAGACGTAATTGCAGAGGTCGAATCGATTGGTGCAGGCGAGATCTTTCGGAACGCCAAGGATGTCATTGTCCAGGCCGCTGATCAGGGCGACGAGAGCCGCGGTGTCGCGGAGGAGAAGACCGGCCGACCCCTGGCCGACGGGGCCGCCCGCCACCCACTGGTGTAGTGCGATCATGGGGCCGATGCTCATGGCATCCTGGCGCAAGGACAGATAGGCTGCGGGGTCCGGCAGCCGGTCGTCACGCAGGTATTGCTGCTGGCGCGCCATGCCGCGCAAGCTGGCGACGGTCCGGTCGGCGAGGAGGGGCAGACAGGCGGTTGCGCCTAATTTCTCTGTCTGCTCGCGCACGATGCTCAAGCAGCGCGCCGTGGCGGAGTCGTCGTCTCCGGGGCAGTGCCGTCGGCGCAGGATTCGATTGGCGGTGCTACTGATCTCACGAAGCGGGTCTCCTTGTTCCGCGACGCCGTCGTCGACAGCGGTCACGAAGGCGAAGAGCATGGCCAGAGGAAGCCACAGATTCGGGCCACTGCAGGGCGCGCACAGGCGCACGGCTCGGCCGCACTCAAGTGCGGAGAGCTCCTGCCGCGTGCTCCCGCTGTAGATGCCGATGTTCAAGGCGCAGTCGTAAACTTCTTTGTCGAAAGGATCCTCCTCCGGGACGTCCGGGCTCTGGGGGAAGAGCGCGTCGAGCCGCGCCCGCGCCCAGGGCATGAGCGCTTGCACTTCCTCGGATTCGTGTTGCCACAGCGGGTGAAGCTCGCTGACATGAGACATGGGAACTCCCTGGCACTCTGGACCGTCGATAGGTCGCCCGAATCATGCACCGTAACGGCGCCGGCGATGGGCAAAGGCCTCAATGGCTTCCAGTAGGTCGGCCCGACTGAAGTCCGGCCAGAGCCGGTCGCAGAAGTACAGCTCTGCCCGCGCTGCCTGCCACAGCAGGAATCCTGACGTGCGGAATTCACCGGAGGGTCGGATGACGAGATCCGGATCGGGCTGGCCAGCGGTGGGCAGGCGCTCGGAGATCAGAGCCTCGGTGACTTCAATACTGTTGTCGGCACGCAGATCTTCGGCAAGTGTGCGCATCGCGGCGACGATGTCGCTGCGACCCCCGTGAGCGATGGCCAAGTTGACGTCCATCCCGCGGACGTTGGAGGAGCACCGCTCGGCGGTATCCAGCAGCGAAACCAGCCGGGCGGGGAGCAACTCCGTCCTTCCCACATGGCGTAGCCGCCACCGGCGGAACGCGATGAGTTCGTTGATCACGCGTTCGTTTATGGCGTGCAGGTCGCGGATTTCTTCCGCGTGCCGGTGGGCGATGTTGTCGTCGGAGAGCATCCACAAGGTGACGACCTTGATGCCCAGTTCGTCACACCAGGACAGCACCTCAGGGATCTTGCGGAAGCCGGTACGGTGACCATCCGCGGCAGTGGGCAGTCCGCGCCGCCGGGCCCAGCGGCGATTGCCGTCCAAGATGATGCCCAGGTGTTGCGGGACGCCCGGTGGCGTGACGCCGGTCAAGGTCTGAGCCGTGGTGGCGATGTCGTAAGCAGTCATGCCGGCTCGTTCTCCTGAGACTAGAGGGCGGCACATCTTCCAGAGCCGTGTTCTCCCTGGCGGTCGTTCGTTGGGGGCGCACGAATTCGTGGAAAGGCGTCGCCATCAAGGAAAGGAATTCGGAGGCTATGGTTTCATGGTAGCTCGTAACGTAGTCGTGGTCACTGTTCGCGTCAATGCCGTGACTCGCCATACTGGCCGATCGGACATTGTTCGCGATGTGCTCGGTAATCCTTTGGGTACTACGACGCCCCAGTGCCTGTGGGCGCACGGTTTCTTCTGCTTGCGTAGTCTACTGTCAGCTCCGAGGAGTGATAGCGTTGCTTGGCCTGTATCACTGCGGCGTTTTAGTGGAAACATGTGAAATTTGACAAGAATTTCATCTCAAGATAAGAGTGCGAATGCGTCCCAGTATTAATCGAAAGATTGTCGGACCGGGCGAGAGCAAGGTCGCCGGGAAACCGGGTTCCGGCCTACCGAGCGTGCCACCCGAGGTGGACACGGCCGCTGTCGGCCGATGGCGTGATTCCGGCGGCGACCTGATTGACCTGCTGACCCGGGCACACCTGCTCGGCGGAGTCAGCTCGTTCCGTATCGGCCCAAAACCGACGGTTCTGGTCACGGATCCGCAAGCTGTGCAGCACGTTCTCGTCCGCCACACCGATCGCTACGTCAAACATCCACACCGGGCTCGTGTCCTGCTCGGCGACGGGGTAGTGGCCATCGCACCTGACGATAAGTGGAAGAGGCAACGCCGGCTGCTGCACTCCCAGTTCACCGGTGAAGGAATCCTTCGTTACGAACAGCGGATCGAAGACGCTGTCCAGCGTGTCGCCGACAAATGGGCTTACAGTGCTCGCTCCGGCCGACCACGTGATCTGGCGGAGGATATGGAGTTCTTCGCCATGGACACCATCTGGCGTACCTTGACCGGTCATCTTCTGGACACGGAAACTCACCGCGAGCTGCGTGCTCTGGAAACAGTGGTCACAGCCATTGCTTCGGTGTCCGCGCCCCAAGTCGAACTGGCGCCCCATGTAGCCGCTGAGCTAGCGAGGGTCGACGCCGTGGCCGAGCGTGCGATCGAGGCAGCCCACAGTGAACCGATGGGGCCGGCAGGCCCGGGAGTGCTCCATGTGCTGTTGGACGCTGTGGCGGAGTATCCTCAATACACCCGAAAACTGGTGCGCGATGAGCTGGTCACCCTGTTGTTGGCCGGCCAGGAAACCACCGCCACTACCTTGACTTGGGTGTTCGTTCTGCTCGCCGGCCATCCTGAGCTGCGTGAATGGGTTCTGGACACCGAGCAGACGGGATGCCCCGCTCGTACCAGCGTGATCCAAGCTCTGATCAATGAGACCTTGCGGCTCTATCCGGCTGCTTGGATAGTGCCGCGCACTGCGGCTGAGGACGATGTTCTCTGCGGATTCCGCATCGAGGCGGGCAGTAAGGTCGTGGCCTGTCCCTACCTGACGCACCGTGATCCCGCCATCTGGCCTGACAGCGACCGGTTCATCCCGCGGCGCTTCCTCGCCGCGGAACGCCCCAGGCGAACTGGCGCTTACTACCCTTTCGGCATCGGCCCCAGGACGTGCATCGGCATGCAGTTCACCATGCGTGAGATGACTATGCTGCTCGAGCATCTGCTACCGGCCTTCCTGCCCACGTTGCATGTGGCTCCCCAGGCCGTCTTCGGCAGCATTACAGTCAAACCTGAGGGCCCTGTAGTCGCTACCGTCGAGGCTTGTCCATGACCCGGTTCCGTTGGTGACACGGGGACGCTGTGATGCGCAGCCCAAGGTAGGACCGGCGGGTACGACGTATGACGATCAGCCGCACCCCAGCCAATCCGGCCGCGGCCTCAGCAGTCACCGACCGCTTTGCCGAGTTCCTGGCGTGTGAGCGCCGCCCACGGCGGCCCTAAGGTTCCCGTCTGCATCGGGCCCCTCGTCGCCGGCCACGGAGCGAACAACGCGCCTGTCGGCTCCTGGCGATCCCCGACCTCAACCACGTAGCCGAACACCTCGGAATCAGTCTGTCAACTCGGACATGCTGTAGGCAGAACCTTGATCGAGGCCGCCCGGTCCCCGTGGGCTCACGCTGACTCCCGCAAGTGAACAGCTCACACGGGACGTACTCCCTGTTCTCGAGCGACCCGACCGATCCGCCTGAACCCGGGCCGCGAAATGATCGCTCGGCAGATTCGGCGTGTGCGCGCCGCGCCGTCAACACCTCGTTCGGACTCGACAGCCGCTTATCAACATCGCATCAGTGGCGCACGTCTGGCCTGGTCGATCGGCTTGTATGACCTCTGCCCCGATGACAACGGCAGAGGACGGCGATGTATACCCCGAAGCGCTCCCGCTTTCGGCGCAAGGCTCACCCAAAGCAGCACCGGGACGGCGCGGCGCGGAATGTGGTGATCGGTGGTACCGTCGCCGGCCCGGCTCGGGGTGACAGCACAAGCGTCGTTGACGCCACGTGCTCCGCTCCACCGGTCGGAAGTTCGATGGACTCGGCCGCCCCCGGTAAGCCCGTACGGCCGCTGATCGCGTTCGTCCGTTTCCTCAGCGGCCTAGCCCAAGTGGGCTCGGTGACCGCGAGCAGACCGCTGGTCATGCAAGCGATCGACGACCTCCCCGAGGCCGTGCCGGGCGGTTGGCTGGGCGCGGTCGGCACGGGCGACAGCGGCGGGAACGCCTCGACCGGCGGCGCTCGGGAGACGTCCGCGATGGGACGGAAGCCGGAGCTGACGATCCCCAATGCTCCGGTGTCCGCGAGGCCGGCCGTCGACCACCGGGACACGTTGTCTCCGGCCAGCGGCGCCGTGCTGTTCCCGCTCCTCGACGCTACCGCAGGAAACGCGGCGCTCGCCGGAGCACAGGAACTGCTTGCAGGCCCAACTGCGGCGGCGATCGAGCTGGAACGGGAGCTGTCCGCGGTGCTACCGCCGCACGACGGGACGGCGCGCGACTGCGTGATCCGGCTCGACGCCTTGCGCCGGCACTTCTGCGGGGATGCGCTCGTGACCCGTGACGACTTCGCTGGTGGATCGTCCCGGCCTGAACTTGAACTCGCCACGGCTGTCGGCGGTGTGTGGTGCCCGGTGCGCGGCGCGATCCTTGATGTCGTCCGGCAAGTGCGCGAACTCGGCCCTGGCGCGATGGCGTTCGTGCTGATCAAATCCCCCAGCAGGGAACCCCACGGAATCGTGCTGCGCAATCACGGCGGAACCCCGCTGTGGTTGGAAACCCAAGCCCCTCCGGGCTCCCGGGTGCGGACCGTACCGCCGCCGCTGCTGGTCGACGCCCGGGTGCTCGTGGTCGCTCCGACAGGCCGGGCGGTAGCGCCGACCGCAGGACCGTCCGGGGCCGTGGACGGCCTTCTGCACCCCAACGACGGGCTCAGCTACGGGTTTTTCACGCGTGTGTTCGGGGACAGCGGCCGTGCGAGCACCGCAGTGCCCGTCCCGATCGGCCCGATCATCTCTTCCACAGGACGGACCGTCCGCGCCAAGGGCCCGGATGGCCGACCGATCAACTTGGCGCTGCACGACATCGTCTACCAGGTAATGCCCGGCACCGGGCACGGCGTCGCCTTTACCCGAGACAAGACCTTCCGGCTCACCGGCCGCTACCACAACGCGATCAAGACTCTACCCGGCGAGACCGTGCACGACGCCCGCAGGCGCACCAGCCGCCCCCGATCGCAATTCCGGCTCGACGGGGACTTCCACGTGCACGCCGAGGGAACTCGCGACGGGTTTGCGGTGCCACTGCGCAACGGCACCTGGGCGACCCTCGAACCTCGCCAATTCGCGACCGCGCTCTCCCGCATCGAACAGCTGCGGACGCTGATCCGCGCAAAATCCGGCCTCAAGGTCGTGCTGCTTTCCTCCGGCGACCACAACGCGAAGGACACTGCGCGCGGACTGTTCAGGGAGGGGATAAACGTGTCCATGCTCAGCAATAACGGTACTGTCTCCCAGCTCGCCGACGGACGCTTCGGCGTCGCCCACAACCGTGGCTGGAGCACATACAAGTCCAGCCCACGGCCCTGGGACTGGTGGAAGCCGCAGCACCACCGGTTCGGCGTCTACTCCGACGGCAACATCAACAATGTCACCTTCTTCGAGAAGCACCTGCCGACGGCCAGATACATCCCCGACGCCGATCCCGACGCCGAAGTTGCGCTGCAAGGCAGGAACAAGCACGGTGACGTAATCGGCTTCTTCCCGCATGAGGTCGTACGCATCGGCCTGACTAGTACCAGTACCGGGTACGAACGCACCAACGGCCTCGACCTAACCGGCGACCACGAGGAACTGCTCGCGGAAATGGTGGGCCACCTCGATCAGATGACCCACGTCGTCCGGACCTTCCCCGGCGAAAGTGCCTGCGACATCCGCCGTGTCGAATGGGACAAGCTGCGCGATCGCGACCCGAACCGCCGACTCGTGGAGGTACCTTGGCCACCTGTAGTGCTCACCACCACCGACCAGAGGTCCGGACGGCCCAGGAAAGTCCGCGTCGGCCCCAACGCGATCATTGCGCATGGCCACTCGCGTGCCGTCCGGATCGCGATCGAGCGGGACGGCAAGGAGAGGCACCTCAGTGTCAGCGGCGACACTCTCATCGGCCTGCTGGTGCAGTTGCCGGAGTTCCAGCAGATGTACGCCGTCAACCCGCATAGCCCCTTTCTTCTGCTGATCTGCGGCACCGCGCAGTACGGCGCGCCGGTGCTGAAGGGAGCGGTGAAAGCAGCTCGGTACCTGACGCTGCCCAATACCTTCATAGGCTCGGGCAGCGACATCGTCGTGCGCAAGCAGAAGAGCGGGCCGATGCTGTCTGTGATGGACGACGCCGGTTTCACGATCAGCTCTCGCGTCCACAGCCACGAAGTCACGAAGACCCACGCCCGCTATCGGGAACCAGGGCCTGTTGGTGGCACCTCAAGTGAGACGCCTCAGCCTCGGGCGTCTCGCACCGAGCGTTCCGCACTGGAGGAGTTCCTCGACCCTGTGAACCCACCAGCCCACCGAACCGCCTGCACCACGGGCAGTTCGCGCCCGCAGGCTTGAGCAACCGGTGTTACGAGCTCCCCGCTCTGCGGCTGGGATGTCGTCGTGGACGTGGCTTCGTTCCTGCTGGCGTCGCACCCTGCGGCCAGGAATCCGGCGGCCCATGTCTCTGTGTCGGCGCCGCTGCTGTTCCTCGCGACATGGAGAACGACATCCGACTGTCCGATTCCTGAGCTTGCTCACGCCCGAGCCGCCCTGTAGTGGACCGAGCGTCCCCGGCCAGCCGGCTGTGCCCGCGATCGACGACTGATGATTTACCGCGTATAAACCAGGCCGATCGAGAGCGACTGGCGTCGAGTCAGAGCGTGAGCAAACGCAAACATCCCAGTTGAGTGCAACCGAGAACGACCGAGGTCAAGACCCGCCGATTAACCGGAGGGTTCTTGGTTCGAGTCCAAGCGGGGGAGCACAAGGCCCAGGTCGTCGACCTGGGCCTTCTTCGTGTCTTGTGATCCACGCGTCAGCCGGGCTCGCCCGGCAAGGCGTGCGTTTCCGTATGGCAGAGCGGGTCAGCCGCCAACGCGGCCCAGGTCTCGCCGGGATCGAGGAACCGCCAAGCCGGGTACGTCCCGGCGGAAGCGCTCGCGAGGACGGCGTGGACGGTGTGCGCGGCGACGACACCGCTCAGGCGGTATGGGTCGGTGGTCCGGAGCAACCGCCACGTTGTGGGGCCTTGCCGGTCGAGGTCGCGCCGTCGCACGAGGATCGTGTAGTGGGGCGCGTGTTCGGAGAGGTCTTCGGCCGCGGCCTTGGCGAGCTCTTCGGCCCAGGTCGTGGGGTCGTCGGGAGATTCGGCCCAGGCGGTGGCCAGTGTGGTCGGGATCCGTTCGGACACGTACACCGAGTGGCTCCGGAGCTCGCCGACGCCGTGGTGGCGCGCGAAGTCCACGGATTCGGCGGTCAGATAGGGCAGGGCGTGCACGGCATGGCCGAAGCGGGGCAGGGTGACGTTCCATTGTGGACTCTCTGATCCCTTGACGACTTCACCGTCGCGCCACGACGCCAGCGGCGTGCCGAAGTCGGGTCCGGTGGCCAGCAGGATGTCCTGCGCCGAGACCGGCGTGATCCGGACGGGCCCGCCGACGTGCAGGTCGATGGCGGTGCGCGCGGGATCGTCGCCGAGCAGCCCCCGGGGCAGGATCGCGGTCAGGCCGGGCATGACGCCGGCCGAGATGACGGCGAGGCGATCGGAGGGCGGCAGCGCGACGAGCCTGCGGAGCAAGGGCTGGTCGCCGGCGACGTCGACGTAGTGGGCGTTCGCGGCACTGGCGGCGAGTGCGACGGTGTCGAGGACCCGGTACGAGGGGCCGGCGCAGTTGAGGACGACGGTGGCTCCGGCGCAGAACGTGGCCAGGGAACGGTTGTCCGTCAGATCGACGGCATGCGCGGAAGCGTTTTCGCCTAGTTCTTCGCACAACGCGGACGCGGAGCGAAGATTCCGGCCGCCGACGCGGATCGGGATACCGGCCGTGGCGAGTCGGCGGGCCGCGGTGGCGCCGACGGCGCCATAGCCGCCGAGGATCGCGATGGTCATTGCCAGGGCCTTTCCGGGCGGGGGCGTCGACCGCCCAGACGATTTCTGATATTGATAGTCATTGTCGGAAACTGGGTGAGGGAGTGTGACCGTGTTCGATGTCATCGTGATCGGCGGCGGGGCCGCCGGGTTGAGCGCCGCGCAAGTGCTGGGCAGGCAACGGCGTTCGACGCTCGTGCTCGACGCGGGACGGCCGCGGAACGCGCCTTCCGACGGCGTGCACATGTTCCTGAGCCGGGACGGGTTCTCCCCGGCGGAGCTGCTGCGCGCCGGCCGGGAAGAACTGTCCCGCTACGAAACGGTCCGGCTGGAAAGCGTGGCGGTGACGGCCGTGTCCGGCGAACTGGACGACTTCCGCGTCGAGCTGGCGGACGGCCGCGTCGAGCGGGCCCGGCGGCTCGTGCTCGCCACCGGGCAGGTGGACGAGCCCTGGGAGATCCCGGGGCTGGCCGAGCGGTTCGGCGAATGCGTGTTCCACTGCCCGTTCTGCCACGGTTACGAGACCACCGGCAAAACCCTCGCCGTACTCGGCCGTGACGTGCCGCAGGTGATGCTCGGGCTGTACGTCGCCGACCGGTTCGGCAAGGACGTCGTGGTGCTGACCGACGGCGCGCACGAACTGCCCGTCGAGGCGCTGGCCCGGTTGGACAAGGCGGGAATCCCGGTGCGGACGGATCGCGTCGAGCGGGTGGCCGGTGAGCTGGACGCGGTGGAGATCCGGCTGGCCGGTGGCGAGGTCGTGCGGCGCGAGGCGCTGTTCCATCGGGCTCCGACGCGCCAGGGCGCGCCGTTCGCCGCCGACCTCGGCTGCGAAATCCTCGATGACGGCTGTGTCCGGGTCGACGAGTTCCAGGCCACCACGGTGCCCGGTGTGTCCGCGGCGGGAGACCTGGCGAGGCTGCCTGCGCTGCCCGACGCGTTGACGCTGGTCAGCCAGGCCGCCGCCGATGGGGTGCGGGCGGCGGTCTGGCTGGAGCAGGGCCTGTTCCGCGCCGGGCTGGCCGGCGCGGAACAGGCTTAGCGACCGGCTCACGACGAATGTGGCCGTGCGGCGCGGATCCGGGCGGCCACACTCGCGAGGGTCGGCGAGGCGAGGAAGTCCCGGACGCTCACCGCGGTGCCGGTCTCGCGGGCGACGCGGGCCAGCGCGCGCACGGCGAGCAGCGAGTCCCCGCCCATCGTGAAGAAGTTCCCGGCCCGATCGACCTCCGCGACGTCGAGGATCTCCTGCCACAGCGCGGCGATCCGGCGTTCCACCTCGTCCCGCGCGGGGCCGGATTCCTCGGCCGCCGCCGCGTCGGACCGCGCGTACCGGCCCAGCACCAGGGCGTCCGGAGCGGGATCGGGATGTTCCCTGTCGGGCAGCGGCACGGGAGAGTCCCAGGTACGCGGCTCGGCGAGCGTCCGGACGTGATCGAGCAGTTCGGCGAACATGCCGGTGACGAGGCCGGGTTCGAAGATCTCCTCGACGTAGGAGAACACCGCGGTCATGGTGTCGTCGAGTTCGAACAGCCGGACTTCGAGCGCGACCTGCGGGGTGCGGAGCTGTTGGTGGTGGTCATGCATGTCGATCACCCCGAGCGGCCCGGCGTCACCGGGCAGCCGACGGCCCATCGCCGCGTCCATGCCGAGCGTGCTTTGGAAGACCACGGGTGCCACCGGCCGGTGTGTTCCGCGGTGCCTGCCCAGTTCACGGGACACCTCGACGCCGCTGACCAGGTTGTGTGCGGCGGCGTCGCCGAACTGACGTTGACAAGCCAGCGCGAGATCCGCGAAGGAAGCCGAAGGATCCAGCTCGACAGGGATCAGCATGGTCGAGGCGAACGCGCCGATGATGCGGTGCACGTCCTGATGCAGCGGCAACCGGTTGAGCTGCAAGGAGTTCAGCAGCATCACGCGATGCCCGGCGGCACGGGCGAGAACACCCGCGTAGGCGGTGAACACGGCCGCGGAGGGGGTGACGCCGTGCGCGGCGCACTGTGCCCGCACGGCGGCCCAGGTCGGCGCGTCCAGGGTCCGCTGCGTCGTGGCCATGAGCTCGGGACGCGCTTCGGCGGGGTCGAGACGCAGCGGCAGCGCGGGCGGCTGCCCGAAGCCGGGGAGCCGGTCGAACCACCAGTCGCGGTCGGCCTCCCACGCCGCGGTGCCGGGCAGGCGCCGTACCGAGGTCACGTAGTCGCCGTAGTCGATCTCCAGCGGTGCGAGGGTGGCGTTCCAGTCGGCGACCAGTGCGAACAGGTCGCGGTAGAACACATTGGACGACCAGCCGTCGATGATGAGCAGGCTCACCGCGCAGTGCAGCCGCGCGTTGCCGTCGTCGAGCAAGGTCAGCCTGATGTCGATTCCCGGTCCATCGCCGGGATTGGGGCCGTTCGTGCTCATCTCGTGCCGCAGGGAGGCCAGTGAGCGCGCGACGTCGTCGGCCGGAACCCCGCGAAGGTCGGTGACGACGAGGCCGGGCACGGTGGCCGGATCGCCGGCGGGAAGGATGCGCTGCCGTCCGTCGGGCAGCACGCGGGCCCGTAGCGTCGGCTGGTGCACGACCAGTCTGCGCAGCGCGTCCCGCAGCGCTTCCGGCGCGTCGTCTGTGTCTACTTCGGACAGTCCGATGTCGACGTAGTGGTGCGCGGACGGGTAGGACAGCTCCCAGCCGTCCTGCTGGCCGACGAAGTACCCCTGCTGCAAGGGAAGCAGGGGGAACGGCTCGTCCGGGTCGGCGCGCTTGGCGACTTCCACGGGCAGCGCCCGGCCACCGCCGGCGGCGCGGCGGGCGATCAGCCCGGCGAGCTCGGCGAGCGTGATCTCGACGCGGATGTCGGACAACGCGAGTACGACGCCGAGCTGCTTGCGGACCTGCGCGGACATGCGGACGGCGAGCACGGAGTCGCCGCCGAGGGTGAGAAAACCCGCGTCGTGCGGGACCTCGGCGGGGTCGAGACCGAGCAGCTTGCCCCAGATCTCGGCCAGAGGCTCCCGGTGGTCAAGGGTGGTGGTCATGAGAATGCTCCCGGTTCCGAAGGGGTGGCGGCCAGCAGCGACTGGCCGAGTGTGCTGAGCGGGTGGTCGCGATGGGGCAGGTCCAGCAGCGGCCGCAGGCCCGCGTGGCGGAATTCGCCGAGCCATTCGTCGCGGGTGAGGAAGATCCGGTCGCTCCCGGCACGCAGGTCCGCCGAGCCCGCGGCGGGACGGCCGGATGCCGGGGACATCAGGAACTGCATGGAGACCGCGGCCTGGAGGAGATCGCCGCACGACTCGACGACCAGCAGCAGCCCGCCGGGCCGCAGCCAGGACCGCACGGTTTTGAGAACGGCGCCGACGTCGACGGCGTTGTGCAGGACGTTCGCCGCGATCACGGCGTCACAGGATTCCGGTTCGACCGGGTGCGCGCCGGGGTCGTTGATGTCGAGCCCGCCGAACCGCACCCGCCCGTCGTGCGCCAGGATCTTCCGCGCGGTGGCGAGGAAATAGCGGGACACATCGGTGAACAGATAGTCGAGATCGCCGGTCAGTCCACTGAGGACAGGAAACGCGGTGGCCCCGACACCCGCGCCGAGTTCCAGGATGCGCGGCGCCGCGGGCGATTCCGCACGGAGGATCTCCACGAGGGCCGCGTTGAGGTAGCCGTTGATCACGTTCTCGCGGTAGACGCCGTCCGCGGTCGCCGTGCTGTCGGTCCCGAACAGCACGGACTGCAGGGTGACTTCGTCGCGTAGCAACTCGGGCAGCCGCGCCGCGGTGGCGTCGAAGAACCCGCTCACCTCGGCCGGATAGCCCAGCCGTGCGCACAACTCGGCCAGTGGCGCGGGATGCGCGGGCGCCGGGGCGAGGTCCCGCAGCACGGTGCCGTCGTCCGACGCGCGCAATCTCCCATGGCCGGTCAGGGCGCGCAGCCAGCCACGGACGATCCAGCGATGTCGTTCGGCGACCCGCAGCCGCTGGAGGATCTGCTCGGGGCGGTGGCTGACGCCAGGGCGGAACAGCCCGGCGCGGCGGAACGTGGCCGCCATGGTGTCCAGCGCCGCGTCGTCCAGGCCGCGCATCGCCTCGGGAAGGGCGGCGAGGTCGGCGCCGTCGATGGCGGTCAGCCCGGCCTGGTGACCGGATTCCACGGCGATCACGACGTGCTCGCCGGATACGGAGCGGGGTCGACCTCCACCGTGACACCGCGGGCGCCGGGCAGGTCGCGCAAGCAGGCGCGGGCCGTGGCACGCATCCGCTGCACGGTGAAGCGCCGCAAGGGTTCGTGGGTGTTCCCGCCGGGCAGGGCGGCGACTTCGGCGGCCGGGCGCCAGGCCGCCGAAGCCGGGGACACCACTTCGAGCAACCGGGGATCGTGCGCGGCCAGCGTCACGCGCGCGTCGTTCCGGTCCACCAGCGCGGCCAACCGGGCGGCCGTGATCGAGGACTCTGGCGCATCGGGAAGAGCGCCGTTGGGGATGTCCGGGATCCGGACGCCGGAGCCGTCGAGCACGGTGTCCAGCCGGTCCGCGACGTCCGGCCAGCGCAGCGGCCGGGGATCGGTCTCGGGGAAGCCCGGATCGACCGCGAGAACACAGTCGAAGCGATAGCGGGTCAGCTCGGAATCCGCGTCGAGGAGCTTGGGGAACGTCGCGATCCTGATCTCGCGCCCGGCGTCGGCACCGGCTTCGGTGGCGATCCGAGCCAGCGCGACGGGGTCGAACAGCAGCTCCTCGTCCCGGGCGGCCCTGGCCTCGGCACGGTCGCCGAGGTCGGGACCGGCGCCGCGCCGCTGCTCGACCCACGTGCTGAACTCGGTGTGCAGCCCCGCGTGCCGGTTGTCGCCGAGCACCACGTACCCGCCCGGGGCCACCGTGCGCACGGCCGCGCGCACGACCGCGTCGAGGTAGCCGGTGCCGGGGAAGCACTGGGTCACGGAGTTGAGCACCACGCAGTCGGGCCCGGCGGCGGGGAAGCCGGCGGCGGTCATCGCGGAGGAGACCACGGGACCGTCCGCGTCGTGGGCGGCGGCGCGCACGGTCGTCACGGTGCCCGGTCCGGAGGGGAGCGGGCGGACGGAATCGGCGACGACGTCGGTGCCGACATAGCCACGGACGCGGGGTGCGAGCCGGTGCAGGAGCATGCCGGTGCCGCAACCCAGCTCCAGTATCCACTCCGGCCGCAGGCCCGCGATGAGGTCGACGGTGCGCTCCACCCACTGTCGCATATGGACAGTGGGGAGCGGTTCGCCGGTGTCGGACGCCCGCCAGCCGCTGAGGTCGAGGTCACCGGGGGCGTCACGGGGAGCGGCGGTATAGGTCAGCTGGTAGACCTCACTCCAGTGCTCGAGGTATTCGGCGATGAGCGCGCCGGGTGCGGGCGTGGTCGCGAGCAGGTGCGAGGCGGGATGGACGCGGACGCCCGAGGCCGTGGGCTCGGCGTGGCCGATCCACGGGTGGGTGCGCAGCTTCGCCGCCACCGCGGTGAAAAGCGCGGTGGCGGGCCTGGTCAGCGGTTCGGGCACAGCGTGATTCCTCCTTCGTCGCGCGGGTTCGCCGCGGCTTCGGTGAGCCGGCGGTCGTGCAGCCGCAGGATTCGGTCCGCGCGGCGGACGACGCGGGGGTCGTGGGTGGCGGCCAGTACGGCCATGCCGTCGGCTCGATGACGGACCAGGACCCCGAGTACGGCCTCGGCGGTCTCGTCGTCGAGTGCCGACGTCGGTTCGTCGGCGAGCAGCAACCGCGGCCGGGGGGCGAGCGCGCGGGCGAGGACGACACGTTGCCGCTGCCCGCCGGACAGCGTGCCGGGGCGGCGTCGTCCGGCTGCGGGGTCGAGCCCGACGGCGATCAGGATCTCCTCCGCCGCCGAACGGGCCTGGTGACGGGAAAGCCCGCACAGGAGCCGGGCGGGGCGGGCGATCGTGGTGACCGCCCGGTGCGCGGGGTTGAGGGCGTCGAGCGGATCTTGTGCCAGGTACTGGATCGCGCGCAGCTGCCGCCTGTCACGCGTCCGAAGCGACGGCAGTGGCCGTCCGTCGATGGTGATCTGTCCAGTGTGGACATCGTGGAGTCCGGCCAGCGCACGTAACAGCGTCGTCTTCCCGCTACCGGAAGCGCCGACGAGCGCGACCAGTTCGCCACCGTGTACGGCGAAGTTCGCGTCACGGACCAGGGCCACGGGCCGCTCGATGCTCAATCCGGACACCGTGAGGACGGCTTCGGTGGTCGGTGGCCGGGACGGCGACGAAGGCAGGACGATCGGCGGGGAGCCGAGGCCGATCACGCGATCGGCCAGCGCGGCCACGAACTCGCGGTCGTGCGAGATGATCAGGGTGGCGCCGATACGTTCGTCGCGACGTCGGCGGACCAGATTGGCGACGCGGCGGACGGCGTCCGCGTCCAGTGCGCTGGTCGGCTCGTCGAGCAGCAGGAGCGGGGGACGACCGGCGATCGCCCGGGCGAGGGCGACTCGCTGGGCCTGTCCGCCGGAGAGCTGATGCGGTCGTTTCGTCCTGACCGAGGTGGGGTCCAGTCCCGCGGCCGACAAGGCGTCGTCGACCTGACTCCGGTCCGATTCGGACACCAGGCGGTCGACCGTCCACAGCGGATTCAGGGTGCCTGCCGGGTCCTGGCCGAGAAGTCCGGTGGCCTGGCGTCGCCAGACGGCCGACGGGCGGCCTGGTGACACCGGTGTCCCCGCCCACGTGATCTCGCCGCTCATCCTGCGCAGCCCGGGCGGCAGGACGTCGAGGATCGTCCGCAGCAACGTCGTCTTCCCGCTGCCGGACGGGCCGGTCACGGCCACCACCGTGTTCGCGGGTACGTCCAGGCTGACGTCGCCGAGCACGGTCTGACCAAGTCCGTTGTGGACGGTCAGGCCGCGCACGATCAGCTCCGCCGGGGTCATGCCGTCACCGATTCCCGGCGGCGTGCCCGCAATGCCCACGTGACCAGGCAGGCCAGCGCCGCGAGCAGGAGCGCCGGAGTGGCCACGGCCGCGGGGTTGTCCGCGGCGCCGGGCAGGTTTTCGCGCAGCATCAACGCCCAGTCCGGCGCGGGCGGCTGGGCACCGAACCCGAGCAGCGTCATCGTGCAGGCCAGTTGCAGCCCGAGCACGAACCGCAGGCCCGCCTCGGCCACGATCAGCCCGGCCATGGCCGGGGCCATTTCCCGCACCAGCAGCACCGCGGTGCGCTCGCCCCGGCAGCGGGCGGCGTCGGCCCAGCCCGCCGCACGGGTCCGGCGGGTGGTGTCGCGGACGATTTGCGTCGTCAGCGGCGCTCCGCCGCATACCGTGGCCACGACGACCGCGACCGGACCGGGCACGGCCACCGCGAGCACGAGCGCGACCAGCAGCAGTGGCAGTGCCACGAGGACATCGGCGAGGCCGGTGATCAGCTTCCCCGGAAGGCCGTCGTTCCAGCCGGCGATCAGCCCGCCGGCGACACCCACCACGCAGGTGATCGCTCCCGCCGCGGCCGCGAGCAGCACCAGGCCCGCCCCGCCCGCGAGCGATCGCGACAACACGTCCCGGCCCAGCACGTCGGTGCCCAGCACGTGGCCGAGACCAGGCGGCGCGAACGGCGTACCGGCGACGGCCGCCGGATCGCGTGGGGCCAGCAGGCCCCCGGCGAGCGTGACGACCGCGAGCGCCGCGGCGAACCACCCGGTCTTCATCGCCGTTCCCGCCGGACATCGGCGGCCGAGGCCGCGAGGTCCGCCAGTGCGGTGCCCGCGACGACGATCAGCGCGCCGATCAGCCCGACCGCCGCGACGACCGGCGTATCCCGGCCCGCGACCGCCGTGACCAGCAATTCGCCCAGCCCCTGGTAACCGAGCATGGTTTCGACGACGGCCGCCGCGGTGACGGTACCCGCGGTCAGCGTCGCGGCCGCGCGGATCGCGGGGGAGAGCACGAACGGCAGCACGTGCCGGACGTGCAGCCGCGGGCCGGTGACACCCCGCGCCACGGCGTCACGGACGTGGGGTGCCGCGCAGGCGTCCGCGACAGCGCCGCCGAGCAACCCGCCACCCCACGCCGCGGCCGGCAGGGCGAGCGCGAGCGACGGCAGCACCAGCAGGTCCGGCCGGTCCAGCGGCGACCCGCCGGGCGGCAGCAGTGACACCGGCGGCAGCCAGCCGAGCAGCGCGCTGAGGACGACGACGAGACCGGCGACCACGACGACCTGCGGGATCGACGAGACGGTCGTGCTCAGCGCGGCCCACCGTCGTGCCCATCCGGGCCGGCTGCCGCCGATGGCCCAGCCGAGCGCGAACATGAGCGGCAGCGCGAGCAGCACCGCCGCCGCCGTGAGCACGGCCGTGGCTTCGAGCCGGGGCAGCAGCAGATCGGCCACCGGCCGGTCGGTGACGAGCGAACGTCCCCAATCACCGCGCAGGATCGCCGCGGTCCACTGCCCCCAGCGCTGCCACAGCGGTGCGTCCAGTCCGAGGGTTTCCCGTAGCCGCCGCAGGGTTTCCGCGTCCGCGCGGCTCCCGGTCCGGGTCTCGGCCGCGTCCGAGGGCAGGGCACTGACGGCGGCGAACACCACGGCCGAGACCACGACAGCGGTCGCGGCGGCCCGCACCAGCACGAGGCTCGCCGTGCGGGCCGGCGACGAACGAGCGCTCACGCGGTGATCCGGACCTGGTCGATGAACAGCCGCGCGAACCCGGGCCCGGTCGGCAGGCCGCCGACGCCGGGACGGGACAGGTCGAGCCCGTCCCCGACGCCCCAGACGAGGTAGCCGCCTTCGTTCCGGAGTTTCCCTTGCAGGACACCGAAAGACTGGGTTCTGCGCGCGGTGTCGGGGTCGGCGAGGGCGGTATCGAGGTCGCGTTCCCAGTCAGGGCGTTTCCACGCGGTCTCGTTGGTGGGCGAGGCCGCGCGCAACGCGATGCGGGAGACGTCGAGGAAGCCGATCCCGCCGAGGTAGCTGACGTAGAAATCGGCCTGCGCGTAGGTCTTCGTCCAGAAACTCTCCGGCGGATCGACCTTCACGGTGACCTTGAGGCCGATCGGTGCGAGCTGCTGGGCGAGCAGTGTCGCGGTGGAGTCCATCCCGGGGTAGGCGGTCGTGGTGTGCAAAGTGACGTCCACCCCGCCCTGGTATCCGGCTTCGGCCATCAGCGCGCGGGCTCGATCGAGGTCGCGAACCCGCTGGGGGAGCTGAGGGCTGCTCGGATCCGCCGGGGTGAGCAGGTCGTTGCCGACCTTGCCGTAAGCGCCGAACACGGTGTCGGTGAGTTGCCGCCGATCGGTGGCGAGCTTGACGGCTTCGCGTACCTGGGGCTTGTCGAACGGTGCTCGGTCGAGCCGCATCACCACGGGGTAGGTGGTGACCGCGGGGCGGCGGACGACCTGGGTGCCGGCGCGTTCGGCCTGCGCGGCCGCGGCCGGGCTGACACTGCCCGCGACGTCGGCCTGTCCCGAACGGACCGCGTCCGCGCGGGCCTGCGGGTCGGCCAGCGCACGGATCTCGATCCGTTTCGTCGGCGGTTTCGTTCCCCACCAGCCGTCGTTGCGTTCGAGGACGGCGTTGGCGGGGTCACCGCCGGTCATCCGGTAGGGCCCGGACCCCGGCGCGGGCGTGCTGAAGTCCGTCGTGCCTTCGGGTACCACGAAGGTCGCCGACTGCAGCGCTTCCGGCACCGCCGCGAACGCCGTCCGCGTGCGCAGCTCCAGCGTCGACGCGTCGATCGCGCGGGAGCCGTCCAGATCGAACATCGCCATCCGGCCGTAGTTCTCGGCCGCCTTGGCCTGCATCCGGCGCAGCGAGTACAACGCGTCGGCGGCGGTCACCTTCCGGCCGTCGCCGAACGTGGCGTCCGCGCGCAGGGTGATCTTCCACCGGGTCTGTGAGGCGTCCGGTTCCCACGCCGTGGCCAGGCGGGGCGCCGTGGTGCCGTCGGGGCCCGCGACGGTGAGCACGTCGTAGAGCAGGGCGAACCGCAGTGCGTCGGATTCGTTGCCGAGTCCGCCGTGCGGGTCGTTGCTCGCGGTGGCCGCCGAGCCGACCGCCGCGTAGCGCAGGAGATCCCCCGAGGCCGGGGTGGCGTTGCCCGAGGTGCAGGCGGTGGCCGTCAGGGTGGCCGCGACCAGGAGGGCGATGCGGCGGGGAACGCGGGTCACGAGATCGGCCTTTCGGGGTGGGAGAGTTCGTCGTTGATCAGCGCCGCGATCGCGGCGACCGGTTCGCCGCGCAGCAGGGCGTAATGGTGTGCGTCCACTGTGGACGTGATGGGCGGCCGGGCGAGGAGAGTTGTCCAGCCGAGGTCGGCGGGGTCGCCGGGGACGTCGTCGACGCCCATGCCGATACCGGAATTGACCGGAGATCGCCGGCCCGCCTTGACGATCAGGGTGCGGGTTTCCGGATCGCCCAGCCGCGATGGCCGGTAGGCGGCCAGTCCACGCAGATGCCGCGCGAACACCTCGACGCGTCCGGCGGCGCTGGTGCCCGCGCGAAGCAGGCCGTGCTCTCGTAACACAGTGTCCACTTCGGACTGTGTGGGCTCCTGGGCGGCGGCGAGTTCCGTGCCGAGATATCCCGCCAGCGACGCGACATAGCGGCGGCGGATCTCGGCGGGGCCGCCCGGGACATCGGTGATGTGATTCGGATCGTTGGAATCCAGGAGCACCAGCAGTTCGGTGTGCTCGCCGATCTCGTGCAGCAGACACGCCACCCGCTGGGCCAGATCGCCGCCCATCGACCAGCCGCCCAGCAGATACGGGCCGGCGGGCTGGTGGCGGCGGATGACACCGAGATACAGCGCGGCCAGCGCGTCCACACTGCCGGGCGCGTCGCCACCGGACAGGCCGGGGTCGGTCAGGGCGATGACGGTGGTCTCCCGGTCGAGCAGCCGGGAGAGCTCCGTGTAGCACAGCACGTCCCCGCCGGAGGGGTGCAGCAGGAACAGGGTCCGGCCGTCCGGGACGCCTTCCCGCAGCAGCAACGCGATGTCGGCGTCCTCGACCGGCGCCTCCGATCCGCCGGTCCACGACGCCGGATCGTCGGCGAGCCGCCTGACCCGGGCGATCTGGTCGGCGATCGCGGTGGTGACCTGCCCGGGCGGCACCACGGGGTCGAGGACATCCCACTGAAGCAGCAGTTCACCGCCTTCTTCGAGCACCTGGTGGTCGAGCAGGGTCTGCGGGGTCTGGCTCAGCGCGGCGACCTTGCGGCCGATCCACCGCGGGTCGTGGTCGGCGCCGATGACCTCGGTCAGCCCGAGCGCGCTGGTGAACACGACGGGCACGGCCGCGACCGCGCCCTGGGCGCTGGACTTCTCCGCGAGCACGTCCAGCGCCGAGAACTCGCGGTGGTCGAGGTCGTCGAACAGCCGCCGCTGGGTGCGGCGGGCCCGTTCGGCGAAGGTGCCGAGGCCGGCTTCCTCGGTCGCGTGCAGGACAAGGGAGGTGAAGTCGCCGACGACGTTCGGGACGTCCGGGTGGATGTCCGGCCGGTCGAACAGCGTGAGCATCACACTGAACGCGTCCCGGCCCGACCAGGCAGCCAGCATGTCGGTGTACACGGTGAGCAGAACCGCGGTGAGGGTGACGCGGTGCTCGGCGGCGAGCCGCCGCAGCCGTTCCCAGCTCGCGGTGTCGAGCGTCGCGGCGTGCCGGACGAAACGGCCTGAGGTGGCGTGCTCGTCGACGGGGACGGGCGGTGCCTCGGGGATCGTCGTCAGCCGCGCCCGCCAGTACTCGGCGGCACGGGCGCCGTCCGCTCCGTCGCGTCGAGCTTCGAGCGCCTTGACGCAGTCGGCGGGGTGGATCCCGACCGGATCGAGCACGCGGGTGGGATCGGTGTAGCAGGCGTGCAGGTCGCGATCGACGATCCACCAGCTCGCGGCGTCGCAGATGAGCACGTTCACGCCGAGGAACAGGCGGGTCCGGCCGCCGGGCAGCAGGGCCGCTTGGACCGTGAACAGCGGCCAGCGGTCGGCCGGGCCGGGTTTGAGACCGACGCGGTCGCGGACAGCCGAAAGACGTCGGTCGCGGTCTGCTTCGGACAGTGCGCGCAGATCGTGGGTGCGGATCCGGTACCGCGGCAGGTCGCGCAGCACCCGCGCCTGACCCTGTGAGTCCACGATGGACCGCAGCATCGGGTGCCGGGCGATCACCTTGTTCCACGCGTCCTCGTAGCGCGCCAGGTCCAGCTCGGCACAGTCGTACTCAAGGAAGAAGTGACACGGCACGTCACCCCAGCGATAGCCACCGTCGCGGCCGATCCAGTACGCGTGCTGGACCCGGGTCAGCGGAAAGGACTCGGGCTCGGCCGCGGTCACGGGAACCGGAGTCTTGGGCGATGGGGGAGTGACGTCGCGTGCGCGCAGCAGGTCCGCCAGCCCGGCCACGGTCGGGGCGGTGAGCAGATCGGCCAGCCGTAGCCGGACGCCGTGGTCTTGGGTGAGGGCGGCGAGCATGCCGGTCGCCAGCAGGGAATGGCCGCCCAGGGCGAAGAAGTCCGCGTCCGGCGAGGTGATCGCGACGCCGAAGAGGTCGCTCCACAGCCGCGCGATCCGCTCCTGCAGTGGGTCGGCGAAGCTGCCCGCGTCACCCTGTTCACCTGGTGCGGTGTACGCCGCGGCCGCCATCCGTTCGGTGAGATCCGTGCGGGAAACCGCGACGACCGGCGGCACGGATCCGGTGAGATGCCGGTCGAGTACCAGGTCGAAGGCGTGGCCGCCGGTCGTGGCGTCGAGCGCGTCGCGCAGGGCCACTTCCCGGTCCGCGCCCCCGGGCCCGGCGCTCCAGCCGTCCCAGACGACACTCGTCCAGCCGGTGTTTGTGGTCGCGAGCGCGTCGAGCGCGGCGTTGGCCGCCGCGTACGGGCCGGTACCGATCCCGCCGACCAGCGTGGCGGCCGAGGACATCAGGATCACCAGGCCGGGCCGGGACGCCTCGGGCAGCGTGTCGATGGCCGCCTGGAGTGCCCGTGCGCCACCGACCTTGCCCTGCAGCTGCGAGGTGACCTGGTCCGGCGTGACGTCGCGAAGCGGAACCGCCCGGGTGGTGGCGGCCGCTCCGGCGGCGTGCACGATCACTTCGGGCTGGTGTTCGGCGAGCAGGTCGCGCCAACCGTCCACATCGGACGCATCGAGCGTTCGGGTGCGGATGTCGAGGCTTTTCCCCGCGTTGAGGACTTCGGCCGCGCCGGGGACGTCCGAGACCGGTCGGCGGGACGTGATCACGACCGAGGCGCCACGCCGGGCGAGGCGTTCCGCGACGACGAGCCCGACGTCACCGAGCCCACCGGACACGACGGCTCGCCGCGGTCCCCGGACGGTCGTGGACGGCGGGGTGAGTGGCCAGGTCTCGATGTCCCGTTGCCAGCGGACCCCGGATCGCCAGGCGATCTGCCCGCCGCGTTCATCCCGCGACCGGACGAGATCCGCGAGCTCGTGCAGTATCGCTTTCGCCGCGAGGTCCGGGTCGGTGGCCGGGGGAAGATCCACCGTGCGCCACCGGATCCCGCGATGTTCCTGCGCCAGGACCCGGCTGAGCGCGCGGGCCGCGGCAGCGCCGGTCGTCACCGCGTCGAGGCTTTCGACCCGGTCCGCGCCGAACGTGACCGCCAGCAGCTTCGGCACGGTCATCCCGCTGAGCTTCCTCGCGAGCGCGGCGTGGGCGAGGACGACATCGCTCACGTCCTGCCCAGGGCCGGTCAGCACGACGACGCCGTCGATGGGTGTTCCTGGTTCGTGATCCTCCACTGTGGACATACCGAGCGCTTCGGCGATCGGTGACGGTGAATCGGCGGCCAGCAGGAAGCGGCCCGACGGCGTCGTACCGGAGAGCGGGGGAAGCTGACGCCACCGGGGCAGCCGCAGGAGCCCGGGAGCACGGGAAGGCGTCACCGGCCCGGCAGGTGGGTCGATCCAGAGCCGGCGGGGCCGGAAGGCGTACCCGGGCGCCGCGATACGCGCACGCTGACCGCGGCGTTGCGCGCCGAGCCTGACTTCGCCGCCGTGTGCCCACAAGCGGGCGACGGCGGCGCGAACGGATTCGGCTTCGAGGTCGGCGCGGTCGTGGTCGAGTGTGCTGGCCGAATCGAGCAGCGCCGGGTCGCCGTGCGCGCGGGCCAGCGTCACCAGGCTGCTGCCCGGTCCGACCTGGACCAGTACGGCCGGTGCCGGATCGAGCGCGACCCGCAAGGCCCGGGAGAACACGACGGGATCCCGCAGCTGCCGCGCCCAGTGCCCGGCCGTACCGAGTTCATCGGTGACCGTGGTACCGGTGAGTGTGCTGACCATCGGGATTTCCGGCGTGGTGGCGGCGAGCTTCGCCGCCGCAGCGCGGACGGCGGGAATCGCGGGGTCGACGAGCCGGGAATGCAGTGCCGTGTCCACGTGCAGCCGCCGACACCGGATTCCCGCGGCGACCGCTTCGGCTTCCAGCGCCGTGATGGCGTCGGCCGGACCGGACACCACGGATCCGGCGGGCCCGTTCAGCGCGGCGAGGTCGACATCCGGATGTGCCGCCAGCAGACCGGAGACGTCGGCGAGGTCCAGCGACAGCATCGCCCCGCCGCCGGCGGCACGCGACACCTCGGTGCAGCGCACCGCCACCAGCCGTGCGGCGTCCGGCAGGGCGAGCCCTCCCGACACCATGGCGGCGGTGTACTCGCCGAGGCTGTGCCCCAGCACGACGTCCGGCCGGACGTCCCACGACTCCAGCAACCGCGCGGTGGCCAGCGACACCGCGAACAACGCGGGCAGCCCGACCGCCGCGTCCCGGATCCGGTGATCACGGCCGTCGATGACGTGCCGGATGTCGTTGCCGGTCAAGGGAAGCAGCAGTTCGGCGCAGGTGTCGACCGTCCGGGCGAACACCGGTTCGCTCGCGTAGAGAGCCGATCCCATGCCCGGGTATTGGCTGCCCGCTCCCGGGAACGCGAAGATCACCCGGGGGCGGGAAGCGGGAACAGGCCGCGCTTCACGCAGGGCGGCCGCGGCGGCGTCGATCCGGCCGGGCGCGCAGACGACGGCGATGCGCCGGCTGTGCCGGGTCCGGCCCTCGTCCAGTGTGTGCGCCAAGTCCGCGAGGCCGGCGGAGTCCTTGAGGCTGGGGAGGTACTCGCTCAGATCGCGGGCTGCTTGGCGGGCGGCGGCGTCGGTCTGCCCGGACACGACGAGGATCTGCGGCCGTTCGTCCGGTGTGGACGGTGGCCGCGCCGGTGCGGGGCCGAGGACGACGTGACAGTTGGTGCCGCCGATACCGAAGGAGCTGACGCCCGCGAACTCCGAGTCCGCGGGCCACGGCCGGGCATCGCCGGAGAGCGCGAAGGCGGATCCCTCCAGTCCGAGCCGCGGGTTGACCGGCTCCGAATGCGGCGCCGGGGGCAGCACGCCGTGGGACCGGGCGAGCACGGTCTTGATCAGCGACGCGATCCCGGCGGCGGTGTTGGCGTGACCGATGTTCGCCTTGACCGAGCCGAGCCCGCACCACGGCCGGTCGCTCGGTCCGAACACGGTGCGCAGGGCCGAGACCTCGATGGGGTCGCCGAGCGCCGTCGCGGTGCCGTGGCCCTCGACGTAGCCGACCTGGCGTGGCGCGACGCCCGCGACCGTCTGCGCTTCCGCGATGACCCGGGCCTGACCCCGCGGTGATGGCGCGGTGAATCCCGCCTTGACCGCACCGTCGTTGTTAACCGCCGAGCCGTGCAGGACCGCGAGTACCGGGTCGCCGTCGGCCAGCGCGTCGGCCAGCCGCCGCAGCACGACCGCGCCGACGCCCTGGGTGTAGACGATTCCGGTGCCGTCCGCGCTGTAGGGCCGGACGACGCCGTCCGCGGCGTAGATCCCGTCCGGTACGTGGAGATAGCCGTGCCCCTGCGGGACGATGAGTGAGGCCCCGCCCGCGAGCGCGGTGTCGCATTCTTCGGCCAGGAGTGCCTGGGCCGCGGTGTGCACCGCGACCAGTGAGCTCGAACAGGTGCTGGTGATCGACATCGCGGGCCCGGTCAGGTTCAGCCGGTACGCGACCTGCAGCGGCAGGTAGTCGCCGTGCGTGGCCATCGCCGTGCGCAGACTCCCGACCGGGTCGGCTCCGCCGCCGGTCGGGTCCCAGCGGCCGCCGAGATTGCTGGCCAGATAGGCGCTTTGCGACGCGCCCGCGTAGACGCCGACGGTGCCCGCGCCGACGCCGCCGCCATGGCCCGCCTGCTCCAGCGCCTGCCAGGACATCTGGAGGAACAGCCGTTGCTGCGGGTCCATCAGCGCGGCTTCGGCGTCGGTGAGCCCGAACGGCTCGGGATCGAACATGTCCTGGCCGTCGATGAGCCCGCCGACCGGGACGTACCCGGGCGCGGTGGCCAGGTCTTCGGGGACGCCTGCCGCGCGCAGTTCGTCCGGGCCGAACCGGGTGAGGCCGCTGCGGCCTGCCAGCAGCAGGTCCCAGAACGCGGCGGCGTCGACCGCGCCGGGGAAGCGGCAGGCGAGTCCGGTGATCGCGATCATCGGGCGACCTGCTCGGCCTGCTGCCGGGCGGCGCGGCGTCCACGCGGTGCCGGAGGTGCTTCGCTGACCGGCGGGCTCTGGCGTGGTGCCAGGAACGCCGCGAGCGCGCGGACGGAGGGGTGGCCGAACAGGTCGACCACGGTCAGCGTGTCGAATCCGTGCGCGACGAGCTGCCGGTGCGCCAGCACCAGGGTCAGGGAAGTGGCACCGAGCTCGAAGAACGCGGTCGTGGCATCGACGCCGGAGCCGAGCAGGGAGCGGAACACCCCCAGCACGGTTTCTTCCAGCTCGGGGCTGGCGGCCGCCGGTGCTGTTTCTCGTTGCTCGGGTTCGAGTTGTGCCACCGCGGCACTCCCGGCGTCCTTTGTGGACGAGGGAAGGACGAGGTGCAAGAGACCGTCCGCGCTGAGCTCTTCCCTGAGGTCGATGCCGTGGACCGAGGACGCCGCTTTGGTACGGCGGCTCCATTCCGCGGCCGAGGCCAGCGCGTCGGCCGGGGTGAGCGTGCCGGGGGAGACGGTCAGTGACACCTCGAGCCCCAGGTCCGCCGCGCGCGCCAGAGCCTCGGCGAGCCAGGTCTGCGGGGTGGCGGGTTCCTTTGCGTCCACTGTGGACAATTGCGTGGGAGCGGGGGCTTCGGCGCGACGATAGGGGTTGGGCAAGGCGGCGTAATCGATCTTGCCGTTCGCCGTCACCGGGAACCGGTCGAGCACGGTGAACCGCGAAGGCACCATGAACTCGGGAACCCTGGTCCGCAGGTGTGCCGCGAGTTCCGCGGTGTCCGGGGTTCGCCCGGTGTCGGCGGGGACGAGGAAGGCGACCAGCCGCGGCCGGTCGTCGGGGCCGGGAACGGACAGCGCCACGGATTTGCGGACGCCGTCCGCGCGGTCGAGCACGGACTCGATCTCGCCGAGTTCGATGCGGTGCCCGCGGATCTTGACCTGCCGGTCGACGCGGCCGAGGAACTCGATCGTGCCGTCGTGCCGCCATCGACCGAGATCCCCGGTCCGGTACAGCCTGCGGTCCAATACCGGATGCCGCACGAACCGTTGCGCGGTCTGCTCCGGGTCCCCGATGTAGCCACGGGCCAGGCCGTCGCCGCCGATGTGCAGCTCGCCCGGCACGCCGACCGGCACCGGCAGTCCCGACGGGTCGAGGATGTCGAAGCTTTGCCCGCGCAGCGCACGGCCGTAGGGGATGCTGCGCCAGGCCGGATCGACGTCGCCGATCGGGTGGCAGATCGACCAGATCGACGCCTCGGTCGCGCCGCCGAGGCTGACGATCTCGACCTGCGGTGCGAGGGCGCGCAACCGGTCGGGCAGCGTCACGGGGATCCAGTCGGCGGAAAGGAAGACCAGCCGCAGCGACCGCAGCGCGCGATCGGCGAGGCCGGGATCGATCTCGGCGTATTCGACGAGCATTTCCAGCAGCGCGGGCGCGGTGTTCCACAACGTCACGCGGTGCTGTGCCATGAGTTCGAGCCAGTGCCCGGGGTCGCGCTGGTGGTCGGCGCTCGGCAGGACGAGTGCTCCGCCGGCGCCGAGGACACCGAACACGTCGTGCACGGACAGATCGAAACTGAACGCCGAGAGCGCGAGCATCCGGTCGTCGCGGGTGAGGGGGAAGCGGTCGACGAGGTCGTCGATCGTGGTGCGGGCCGCGCGGTGCTCGATGGCCACGCCCTTCGGCTTTCCGGTGGAACCGGAAGTGAAGATCACGTACGCGAGGTCGTCCGGCGCGGGACGGTTCGGCCGCTCGGCGGTGCCGGCTGTGGCGTCCAGCGCGACGGGGTGGACTTCGACGGTGCCGGGCCAGCTCAGCGTGACGTCGTCGGCGACGAGCGCGTGGCCGATCCCGGCCTGGGCGCACACCGAGGCGACGCGCTCGGCGGGCCAGGCCGGTTCGACGGGGACGTAGCCCGCGCCACTCGCGGACACCCCGAGCATCGCCGCGATCTGCGCCGGGCCCTTCGGCGCCGACACCGCGACGAGGTCACCCGGGCCGGCACCGGCCGTGGTGAGCCCGTGCCCGATCGCCTCGGCCGCGCGGAGAAGTTCGCCGTGGCTGAACGCGGACTCGGCGGTCAAGAGCGCCGGCGCCTGCGGAACGTCCCGCGCCGCGGCGCGCAGCGGGTCGTCCAGCAGCGGACCGGCCTCGCCGAACGGCGCGGCGTCCAAGGTGGCGCGTGGCGCGAACGTGGGAATCCAGCCCAGCGCCGGATCCGGCCAGCGGTCCGGATGATCGGCCAGCGTGGTCAGCAGCCGCAGATGCGCGTCGGCCATGCCGTCGACGAGACCCGCGGGATAGGCGCCGTCGACGCTGTCCCAGCACACGCGAAGGCGGCCGTCCTCCTCGTAGACGATGTGGTCGAGCAAGACCTGGGGCGTCTGCGAGATGCCGAACACCTCGGTGCCGAGCCAGCCCGACGGGTCGTCGCCGCCGGGCGAAAGGCCGAGCCCGCTGGTGAACACCACAGGATGCGCCGGCGCGCCGAGCGAGGCAGGACTCCGGCGGGCGGCCTGCATGCCGTCCACCTCGCGATTGTCCATATCGGACCAGAACTGCTCGTTGACCGCGCGCACGTAGGCGCCGAAACCGGTCTTCGGTTCCCACGCGGGCATCTGCACGAGAACCGTGGAGGTGAAGTCGCCGACCACATGCGCCAGCTCGGGATCATCCGGCCGGTCGAACAGGGTGGTGTTGAGGCAGAAGGCCGAGGTGGCACCCCAGCGGGTGAGGGTGAGCCCGTACGCGGCCAGCAGCAACGCCGTCGGGCTGACCCCGTGCGAGGAGGCCGTTTTCTTGACCGCCGCCCAACGAGCGGCGTCCAGTTCGGCGGCGCGTCTGCTGAATCGGTGCGCGCTGATCGTGGCGACGTCCGTGACCGTGGGCAGGGCCGGGCCCGGCGGCAGGGTGCGGTCGGCCCAGTAGCGGCCGGCGCGTTCGGTTTCCGGGCCCGGCGGGCGCGCGGCCCGGCGGCGCGCCAGCTCGGCGAACGTGGTGCCGGGTTCAGGCAACGCGGCGGCGGGATCGGCCACCAGGGCACCCCATTCGGTCATGATCTGCATCCAGCCCGCGAGGTCGAGCGCCAGCACGTCCACGCCGACACACACCCGGGTGCGCTGTCCGGGCAGTAGCACGACATGGAGGTCGAACAACGGCCAGCAGCCGGTGGGCCGGGTCTGGTGCGACCACTCGGCGCGCAACTCGCCGGCGACCCGCGCGGCGTCGGGATCGGGCAGTGTCCTCAGGTCCGTCACCGGGATCCGGTAGGGCGGCACCTTGGCCAGTACCCGGCCGGTGGCGTCGGCGTCGACGACCATGCGCAGCGCGGAATGGCGCTCCACCAGGGTGTTCCACGCCGCACCCAGCAGAGCGGCCTCGTCCTCGCCTGGCCGCGTGTCACGCTCGAATTCCCGGTAGTAGAAGGTGGCCACGCCGCCGAGCGGAAAGGCCGGATCGCGTCCCACCCAGTACGCGGTCTGGATGGGGGTGAGCGGAAAGGTCTCGTCGCGCGGTTCCGGATCGGGTCGTCGTGCCCGGTCGCCGAGCGCGGTGGCGACGGATCGGGCCGTGGCCTGGTCGAGGAAGTCGGTCAGCGCGAGGGTGACCCCGGTGGTGTCCAGCAGCAGCCGCCGCAATCGCACCGCGGTGAACGACTCCAAGCCCAACGCCATCAGCGGGATGTCCGCGCCGACCGTCGCGGGCGCGATGTCGAGTGTTTCGGCAACCGCCTCGATCACGTCGTCGAGGGGGTTCGCTGCCTCTGCCGGGACCGCGCTCACCCAGATCTCCTTCACGGTCGTGGGAACGAAACGGCGGAAACCGTCACGCGCTGTCCTTCATACACGAAAACGGCTATCATTTTCATCTGATGGAGCAGTATTGCTCCGTGTGGACGAACACCCTGTGTGTCGAATGAAGGGGGACGCATGAATCGCGCCGAGACGGCGGACCGGGCGTGGCGATGTCCCGCGCCGAACCCCGGCGCCCGGGTGCGGCTGCTGTGTTTCGCCCACGCGGGCGCCGCGGCGAGCGTGTTCCGGCCGTGGACGGAACTGCTGCCGCCGTGGATCGAGCTGCACGCCGCCCAGCTCCCCGGCCGGGAGGACCGCTGGGGCGAACCGGCGCGGACGACGATGTCCGGTGTCGTCACGGATCTCCTGCCCGGGCTGACCGCGTTGGCCGACCGGCCGACCGTCCTCTTCGGACACAGCCTTGGCGCGACCATCGCTTACGAAGCCGTGTGCGCGCTGGGCAACGCGGGGCATCTGGTCGTATCAGGGAAAGAGACGCCTTATCAGCATCAGAGCGGTACTTTCCATACCGGGCCGGACGCCGAACTCGCCGCCGAGATCGCCCGGCTGCGAGGTGACCGGCCGACGTCGATGGCCGCGCTCGGCGGCGATTACCTGCTGCCCATCCTGCGCGCGGACTACGCCGTCAACGAAACATACCGGCCGGTCATGGGCCGGGAACGGCTGGCGTGTCCCATCACGGCCCTGACCGGCGTCGACGACGGCGAACTGACATCCGCACACGTGCACGCCTGGGCGGAATACACCCGCGCCGAGTTCCGGGCGGTGTTCGTGCCAGGCGACCACTTCCACGTCTTCGACCATCCCGCCGCCACGATCGCCGCGATCACCGCGGCCGCCGGCCCGCTCGCGGAAGGAACCACATGACCGAGGACTTCTACCACCGGACGGCGGAGTATGTCGCGGTGCTGCTCCGGCAGGCTTGGCGCGCCCTCGGCCCGGCGCTCGCCGACGCACTGTCCGATTTGGACACCAGTGGCGGGCCGGTCGTCGACATCGGCGCCGGAACCGGGCTCGGCACCGCGGTCCTCGCGGCCGCACTGCCCGACGCCGACATCATCGCCATCGAACCGAACCCGGCCCTGCGGACCGCGCTGCTCGCCCGATGCGTCGAGGACGACGATCTCGCCCGCCGCGTCACGGTCCTCGGCACCGATGCGCACTCCGCCCCGTTGCCGGACCGGCTCTCCGCTGTCATCGCGATGAACGTGCTCGGCCACTTCGACCCCGGTGAACGCCGGGCCCTGTGGGAGATCCTCGACGGCCGGCTCATCCCCGGCGGGCGGGCGCTCCTCAACCTGCAGCCGCCCACGACAGCCGTCACCGTACCCACGACCCCCATGGCGCGAGTGCGTATCGGTGGCCTCGAGTACTTCGGCGCCGCTGCCGCCGAACCCGCCGGCCCGGACACCATCACCTGGCGGATGACCTACCGGGTCGAGCGGCAAGGAGACGTCGTCACCGAGTTGACCGCATCCGATCTGTGGCACGTGATCACCGCGTCGGCGCTGGCGGACGAAGTCGCCGAGTACGGTCTCCGGCTCGCGGTCACCGACCCGGAACACGAGCTGTACGCGATAACCCGAGTGTGAGGTCGGAGTGTGGTCTGGAAACATCGTGGCCGCCCGCGGCCAGAGCTTCGATCGCCGTCTTGGTCGTCAGGCGTCGTCGTGCTCGGTGGCGGCGGGCTGCGGCGTCGGGTTCGGACCGGCGGCCAAATGCCAGTCGTTTTGGCCAGATGGCTGGCCATCGTGCAAGAACCTCAGTGCCGCCACCGGATCCCGTAGCAGTTCGCTGTGTTTCTCCAGTACGGCGGCCTGCATCTCGCTGACGGTGAAGACGACGAGATCGCCCGCTTTCTTGATCATGACGATGGAGCCCATGCGGACGATGGCGTTCTCTTGCTCTTTCACGACCGCGTGCAGCGCAGCGACGGCATCGGCCTTTGCCTTGTCGATCTCGGCTTGGCGCTTGCCGAGCCCCTCCAGTTCAAGAGCGCGCTCCAGCTTCGCCAGCCGGTCCCGCACCGGTTCGGATTCGGCGACCTCGCGACTGCGGGCCCAGAAGCGCTGCCACCAAGACCCCCGAACCGAGGGCTCTTCGACCGCGACCTCCAGTCCGAACTCCCGCAGCACGCGCACGACCGCGTCCTTCAAGACCGTGCCTTCATCGGCAGAGGTATAGACCGACGCCGGCGCCCACAGTCCGGCAGCGGCCATCGACCGTGCGAAGGACTTGAAGTCGGGTGCCGCCCAGGTCGGCCGGTTGTCGGAGACGGCCTCGTGCACCTCGTTTGCGAGGCTCGCGCGCCACTGCACGAGGTCCAGGCTCAACCGGTCGCGCATCGAGGTGAACTCAAGGCGTATGAGATCGGAGACAGTCACCGCGACCAGGCCGGCTATCTCGGCCGCCATCGACGAGTTCATGTCCCGCTGCCAGCTGGCGTCTTGGACCACATTCCGGAGCATGCTCTGGGTTTCGTGCAGATCGAGTCGTAGTACCGGGGAGTATCCGCTCGCGTCCCCAAGTTCCACCCGAACGGACGCGAAATCCTTGTTCAGACGCTTTACCTGACTTTGCAGGCCCCTCAGCTCCTGCAACTCCGCCGCGATGCGCTTCGACTCGCGTGCCATCTGGCCATGTACATTCTCCAGCCGCAATAGCGCGAACGTCGCGAGGCACACGGCTCCGGAGAGGACGGTCAGCCAGCTGAGCCGTCCTGTGGTCACGGCGACCAACACCGCGCCACCGAGTAACAGCAGCGGGCCCACCACCACGGGAGACCACATCGCGATCTGTCCGGCAAACCGTCGGCCTGGACGAGACGGGTGATCGGGGTCGGGGGAGAGGGCAGGGAACACTGCCCTGGAGGCCGCCCCTGCCGCACTCAGCCCTCCGAGGCAGAAGAAGATCCAATTCGCCGTGTCGGACGCAACCCAGGGAACTGTCACAGCGAGCGACTGTACGCGCACCCACGATCATTGTCTGCGGAATCGGTCGCCTCACGCGCCAAGATGAGTCACGGCAGGCCCGAAGTCCGTTGAAGGGATGGCCTGGGCTTCTTCGGTCAGGCGGCGAAGACGGTGCGGACGGCGGACTCGTCCCCGTCGATCTCGGCCAGCCCGAGGGCTCGGGCGTCTTCGAGGGTGAGGGCGCCGGCGGCGAGCCCGAGGACGCAGGCGGGGACGGCGCGGACCGTGGCATCCAATTCGCGGCCGTCATGCGGGTCGACCTCGAAGCCGGAGCGCGTCGCGCGGAGCTGGTAAGGCGGGCCACCGATCTCGAGGCCGATCGTCACCGCGGAGCGGACCTTCACCCGGGCACCGAGCAAGGCGGGGACGGCGAGCGCGAGCCACTCGGGCCGGAACGAGTCGTCGCCGGGGCCGCGCGTCATCAACGGGGTGGACCAGCGGATCAGGCTCTCGATCGGCTCACGAAGCTCGGCGCCCCACGGCGTGAGGGCGTACTCGACCACGCTGCCCGAGCCGGCCAGCCGCCGCTCGACCACGCCAGAGGCCTCCAGGTCGCGGAGGCGGTCGGCGAGCAGGTTGGTCGCGATACCGGGCAGGCCGTCGATCAGCTCCCGGTAGCGGGCGGGGCCGATGAGGAGCTGCCGGACGATGAGCAGATTCCACCGATCGCCCACGACTTCGAGGGACCGGGCGAGCCCGCAGTACTGGCCGTAGCTCCGCATCGTGTCCCTCTGCTTGTTTTTCTCAAGTGTGCGTGACAAGCTCAAGTCTACCGGAAGCCGGCGGAGAGGGGCAGCCATGTCGGACGTCGCCGCGAATGTGAGGCCCTCCTGGGTCGACGACGGCCTGTTCCCGTTCGAGAGCCGTTTCGTCGACATCGATGGGAACGCCGTCCATTACGTCGACGAGGGGTCCGGCCCCACGCTCCTGTTCCTGCACGGCAACCCGACCTGGTCGTTCCTCTGGCGCGACGTGATCCGCGCGCTGCGCGAAGACTTCCGGTGCGTCGCCCTCGACTACCCGGGCTTCGGGCTGTCGACACCGAAGCCCGGCTACCGCTACTGGCCTGAGGAACACGCCGACGTGGTCACCGCGTTCGTCGACGCGCTCGGCCTGAAGGAGGTCACTCTGGTCGGGCAGGACTGGGGCGGCCTGATCGGCCTGGCCGCCGTGCAACGGCGGCCGGGGATCTTCACCCGGCTGGTGCTCGCCAACACCTGGGCCTGGCCGGTCAACGGCGTCTTCCACTTCGAGTACTTTTCCCGCATCTTCGGCGGCCCTCCTGGCCGTTTCCTGGCCAGGAGGCTGAACTTCGTCGTCAACATGTTCGTCCCCTTTGGCCACCGGCGCCGCAAGCCGAACGCACTCGAGATGACCCACTACCGGCGGCCCATGGACACCCCCGAGCGACGCCGGGCCTCCGCCATGTTCCCCCACCGGGTCCTCGCCAGTCGCGCGTTCTTCGCCGAGATCGAGGCGGGGCTTCCGGGCATCGCCCACTTCCCGGCGCTGATCGTGTGGGGTGACAAGGACATCGCTTTCCGCCCCCAGGAACGCGAACGCCTGGAAGCCACCTTCGACGACCACACGACCGTGATCGTCGAAGGTGCCGGTACCTATGTGGAATCCGACGCGCCCGAGGAGTTCGTCACCGCGTTCCGCGACTGGGCGGCGGCGGTTTAGCCGCGGTCGTGGAGGGTGATCTGGTAGCCGTCGGGGTCGGCGAAGGTGAATGTCCGGCCGAAGGGGCCGTCGATCGGCGCGGAGACGATGGTGCGCCCGTCGGCGACGAGGGCGTCGTGAATGGCCTGGACGTCCGTGGCATGGAGCCAGATCGCGGTACCGATGCCGGGCTGCGCGACGGATCCGAGGTCGGTGCCGGGAATGACCTCGCGGAGCGCGAAAGCGATCGGCTTCGTCTCGAAGACGACGGCGTGCGGAGGTCCGGCCGGTGAGCGGACGAGGCCGAGGTACTGCTCGTAGAACGCCTGCGAAGCGTCGAGGTCACGCGCTTGCAGCGAGATGAAGTCCGGTCCGGTGGCGGGCAAGGTGATACTCCTGTTCGTCGTGTCAGCATCCTGACATAGACAAGAGTATGTCAGGATGCTGACACGAGTCAAGGTGCCCGCTGTTGACCTCTAGTTTGGTCGAGGTTCAAGGATGGGGGCATGACTCTCGAAGCGGACGAAATGCTCCTGTTCCGGAACACCATGCGGATCACCGACGGCCACCTGGAGGAGTTCACCGCCGCGGTCCGTGAAGCGATCGGCTTCGTCGAGCGCAACGCGCCACAGGTGATGGTGCAGACCTTCGTGGACGCCGAGCGCATGCTGGCCTACAGCTACCAGATGTACGCGGACTCGGCCGCCGTTCTCGAGCACTGGCGGGTTTCCGAGGACCAGATCAACGCCGTGTCGGCGCACTGCACGGTGGTGGACTTCCAGGTGCACGGCTCGCCGGACGAGCGGGTGCTGGCGGGACTGCGGGGCATGATCGACGACGGCACCGCTGTCGTGACGCCGCGGATCGCGGGTTTCGTGCGCGGCGCGGTCAGCCCTTGAAATAGCCCTTGAACAGGATCTCGCTGATCTTGGTGGTGGTCTCCTGGCCGGTTTCGTAGCCGTTCTGGATGACCTTGGTGTTGTTCATCAAGGCGAGCGTGTACCGCTCGTGCGGCCCGACGAAACCGACCGAGTTCATGATCCAGGAGCCGTCGTCGTTGTCGTCGGACCAGCCGTCCTTGTTGCCCGGGCGCGCGGCGGGCCCGGCGCCCCAGACACCCCACTGCTGGTTGACGTCGACGGTGCGCATCTCGTGGACGATGTAGTCGCGATGACGGCGGGGCAGCTTCGTCAGGACGTAGTTGACCAACCGGTCCAGGTCGTTCGCGGTGGTCAGGATCCAGCCCCAGTGGTGCGGGTGCTGGTCGGTGAACCGCATGTCGGTCATCCCGTAGGACGGGAAGCGCCGGGCGAACTCGGCCTCCCCGCCGTAGCGGGTCCACAGGGTGTGGGCGGCGGCGTCGTCGCTGGAGTTGAGCATGCGGTGCATCAGGTCGCGGTCTTCCGCGGTCAGCTGGACGGCGCCGGAGTCGTTGCGCAGCAACAGATCGACGACCATGGCCAGCTTCGGGGTGGAGCAGGCCCAGATGAGGGTTCCGGCGGCCGCGCTCCGGTAGACGGCGCCGGTCCACCGGTCCCGCAGGACGATCCCGGTGTCGCCGGGCCTGCTGTCGGCGTAGGCCTGGGCACGCGTGATGCGGGCCTGGAGTTCCCGGTCGAAGCCGGTCGTCGCGCCCGCGGGCGCGGCAGGTGTCAACGCGAGTACCACCAGCATCGCGGTCAGGATGGCGGAAAGCCTCTTCATGTGTTCCCCAGGTTTCGGTAGTGGTTCTTCCTGAGGTGCAAGACGTTCACGGGCGGCGGAGGTTGTCACGGTCACAGCGGCGGGTCGAACTTGCCGCTGATCGTGTCCATCTTCGTGCCCACGGGCGGGAATTTCGTCAGGAAGTCGTCCTTCATCCGGAAGTCGATGAACTTCTGCAGATCGGGCGTCAGGTTCTTGTATTCGGCGTTGAGCACGACGTGGTCCCGGATGCCGCGCTCTTCCGGGTTGACGGCGTCCTTCCATTTGACCTTGTCGCTGGCGGTGACCGAGTAGTCCACCTCCAGACGCCCGGCCTCTTGCCGGAACTCCGCCGGGGTCTTGTTGATACCCAGCACGTCCAGCTTTCGCTGCAGCTCCGGATCCTTCATCCCGCCGACGGCTTCCTTCACCTGGCCGATCTTGATGTCGGCCTCCTTGAGCTTCCCTTCGAAGTTGCCCGACATCTGGGCGTTCGCCTTGCGGGAGAGGGTGGTCATGTTGTCCGCGGTGCCGGAGCCGCCGAGCACCTGGTTCTGCAGGTGCCCCTTGATGAAGTAGCCGTTGGGGTGGTTGGGTTTGTACCCGATCTTGTCGTTGGGATCGGACGAACGCAGCTTGTCGAGTTCGGCCTGCAGGCGCGGATCGTAGTTCGAGTGGCCCTTGCCGTTCAGCCCGTCGACGTCGGTGAGGTGGTTGCCCGCGGGGTCGGTTCCGCCGGGGTACTCGCCCTTTCCGGAGCCGTTGAGCGTCCCCTTGCCCTCCTTGCCGCCGCCCTCCATCACCGTGCGGCCGGAATCGCCGTGCGACTTGTTGGCGTCGCCGGTGATCGGGGGTTCGTGCCTGCCCGTCTTGGGCTTCTTGGCGAAACCGGCGCCGTTGCCCGCGTTGCCCGCCCCCGGGTTCTGGTTCGCCGCGGGCCGCTTGGCCTTTTTGCATGGCGCCGGGGCGTTGAAGGCGTCGTCGTCGTCGAGGTAGGCGTACGGGTCGTCGGCGTAGTTGGTCTGCTTGCCCGAGTTCCTGGTCAGACCGAGCGGGTCGGCTTCGAGGAACGGGTCGTCGACGTAGGTCTCCGGATTCGGCCCGGGGGTCAGGCCGAGCGGGTCCGGCGAGATGTAGCGGGCGTTGACCGGGTCGTAGTAGCGGAAGAGGTTGAAGTACAGCCCGGTTTCCGCGTCGTGGAACTGGCCGGGGAACCGGAGCGGCGTTTCCGGGCGGGTGCCGGGAGCGACGAGACCCCAGACGCTCGTCCGGACCAGGCTCACCCGGCCGTCCACCGGGCCGACCAGCTCCGTGGGGGTGCCGATCTCGTCGGTGATCACCGCGGCGACCTCGGTCCGCCCGTCGGGCAGGGTGCGCGCCTGCGCCACCACCCGGTCCCCGTACGGATGACGGATCCAGGTCAGGGTCTCCACCGGGGCACCGCCGAAGGTGTGCCGGGCTTCGACGAGATCGTTGCCGTCCCAGGTGAAGTCGACCCGTTCGGCGACCGCGCCCGCGAGGTCCAGCCGCTCCTTGGCCACGCGCCGGTCCAGCGCGTCGTAGCGGTATCTCCACCGGGTGCCGTCCGGCGTGTGCACGGTGACCAGGTGGTCGTGCGCGTCCCAGCCGAACACCCAGGTCAGCTCGGTCCCGTCCGGTGCGGGCAGGGTCCGTCGGATCAGCCTGCCCTGTCCGTCGTGGACGTAACGCGCCGCGCCCGGGCCGAGCGACGAGGAGAGCAGATTGCCGAGCACGTCGTAGGTGTAGCGCTCGGCCGCGCCGTGATGGTGCGCCGCGGTGACCCGGCCCGCGTAGTCGTACTCGTAGCGCACTCCGCCCGCCGGGTCCTCCCGCGCGGCGACGCTGCCGTCCGGCCGCCGGTGGTAGTGCTTGACACCGGCCGGGGTGTGCTGCGCGACGAGCCTGCCCGCCGGGTCGAATTCTTGCCGCAGCAACGGGTTCGCCCCGGCGGAGACGGCGACCGTGCGGCCGTCGGCGTCTTCGCGCAGGGTCAGTTCGGTGCCCGCGATCCGCAGCAGTTCCGCCCCGTCCCCGGTCTGTCCCCAATGGACGTCCACTCCGGACGGTGTGCGCATGGTCTTGGTGTCGAGGGAATAGCCGACGGCGGTGTCCCCGGCCGTACTCGTCTGGCGGACGACGCGGCCCGCCTCGTCGTGTTCCAGCTCCACGACACCGTCCGGACCGGTGGCGCGCACGAGGCGCCCCACCGGGTCGTAGCGGTAGGTCTCGGTGCCCGACGGGCTGATCCGCTCGATCGGGTTGCCGAGCAGGTCGTACCGCCACTCCACGGTCTCGCCGGCGGCGTTGACCCGCCGCACCCGCTGCCCGGCGGCGTCGTAATCGCACCGGGTGACCCGGCCCGCGAAATCCTGCTGGGTGAGCAGCCGGCCTTCGGCGTCGTAGGTGAAGTGCCAGGTCTGCCCGGCGGGGTTGGTCACCGCGACGAGCCGCAATTCGGTGTCGTAGCGCCAGATGGTGCGCGCGCCGCCGGGATCGATCGTGGCGGTGATCGTGCCCATCGGGCCGTTCTCGGTGCGGGACGTCCTGCCGAGTTCGTCGGTGCGGGCGGTTTCCCGGCTCTCGCCGTCGAAGGCCCATTGACGGCGGGTCCCGTTCGCGGCGACGACCTCCCGAAGAGAGCCTTCCACCGTCCACGCGTACGTGGTCCGGCCGCCGGCCTCCTCGACCGCGCGCGGCCGCCCGAAGAGATCGACCTCGAGCCGGGGCACCACGTCACCCGGGGCGGGATCATCGACGTAGGCGTCCTCGAGGTGCTGGTCTTCGGTGACGCCGAGCGGGTCCGTGTACGGATCCGGCACGTTCGGGGCCGTGTACCGCCGCCGGAACACCCGGTCGCCGTCGGCCACCTCGATCGCGAGCTCGGTGGGGGTCCATTCCGTGAGCACCACGCGCGAGCCGTCGGCGCGGAGCACCGAGCGGAGCCGTCCGGCCGCGTCGTGCTCGAACTCCGTCCGCCTGCCGAGCTGGTCGGTGCGGTTGAGGAGCACGTCGCGCGGCCCGTACTCGCTCCGGATCACGCCGCCGAGCCGGTCGGTCACGCCCGCGGTGTTCCCGTCCTCGTCGAACTCGTACACCGTGCGAAGGCCGAAGGAGTCGGTGACCGTGGTGGTCCGCTCGCCGTAGCCGAGTGAAGTGTCGAGGTAGCCCTGGTCCCCGACACCCCGCACACAGCGGCCTCGCTCGTCGTAGACATAGCGGTACCAGGCGCCGCTGTGGTCGGTCCAGCCGGTGATCCGGCCTTCGGCGTCATGGCTGTAGCGGGCCGGATGGGGCGAGGAATTCGTGCGGACACTGAGATGTCCTCGCGTGTCGTAGTCGTAGCGGGCGACGGGGACCTCGGTGGCTTCGGCCAGCGCGCGGATCGCGCGGATCCGGCCGTCGGAGACGTCGAAGGCGATCCAGGCGCCGCCGGAGTGCCTGAGCTCGGCAGGGGCGCCGTCGTCGTCGTGTTCGAGTTCGACGTAGGCGTGATCCTCGGTGCGGATCTCCTTGAGCAGGAACAGATCCGGATCGCCTTCGGCCGGGACGAACCGGCGTTCGGTGCCGCGCCCGGGATCGGTCAGGAAGTACTCGGCACCCTCGCCGCGCAGCCGGCGCGGCGGACCGTGCAGGGCGGTCGCCTCCGTTCCCGGCGCGGGGACCGGGAACCGCAGGATCATCGCGTCGGCGGAGTAGTAGGTGACGGTCCCGTTCGCGACGGTCAGCCGCTCGTCCACCAGCGACGCCCACGACGGGCCGAACCAGCGCCCGCCACGGTAGGACGAGACGTGGTTGCGGACGACGAGCTGGCCGAGCGGTCCCGGCACGACCAAGTCGCTTTCGGTGACCAGCACGTCCCCGCTCTGGACGTCGATCGGGTCACCGCTGCCTTCCTTGCAACCCGGTTCGTTGGTCTCGGTCCGATTCCGCTTGTCTCCACCGCCTTTCGCGCCGGAGGTGGTGGTCGAGCCGTCGCCGTGCGAACCGTCGAGGCCACGCGAGTTGTCCGGCGGATCGTTCTTCGGCGGATCGTTCTTGGGCGGCGGGTCGTTCTTCGGCGGGTCGTTCTTCGGGGAGGAGTGGTCGCCCGACGGCGTGGTCGACTCGTCGCCGCCCTTGTCCTTGTCCTTGGGCGGTCCCTTGGGCTTCGTGTCCAGGTCCTTCGGCTTGCCCGAGGGTGTGACCTTGCCGCCCTTGAGGTTCTTCAACGCCTTCGCCGCGTCGTCGAACAGGTCCCCGGCCTTCTTCAACAGCGGGACCAGCGCCTTGAGCGCCTTCACCAGTTTGGTCGTCAGGTTGGTGATCTTCGCCGCCGTCTTCGCCACCGCGGCCACCACCTGCGGTACCACCCAGGTCAGCCCGATGCCGAGGGTGAACACCACCTGCAGCGCCCACGAGATCAGATGCCCGATCAGCTCGGCGATGATGTCGCGCACCAGGGTCCGCACCGCGGCGACGACCTCGCCCGCGGTCTTCACCCCGGACGACGCGCCTTCGGATCCCTTTTGCGCGGATTGGATCACGGTGGCCGTATCGGTCGCTTGTTTGCGGTAGGCGTCCGCCGCCTCGCCCTTCCACGACTCGAGGTCCTTCTTGACCAGGACGGTCAGCTCCTCGCTGACCTCGCCCAGTTCCTTGGCCACGTTCGCCCACGTCTGCGCCTGCGCCTGGACCTCGTCGGCGTTGCCCGCCAACGCGTCCAGCGCGTCCTTGAGCGGACCGACGTGCTCCATCAGCCACGACACCCCGGCCGCCAGGATCGCCCCGAACGGGTCCAGCGCCATCGAAAGCGCGTCCAGCGCGGTCCCGACCGCGCCCATCGCGACGCCCGCCCAATCCCCGGACTCGATCGCGGTCTTCAACCCGTCCGCGGTCTCCAGCAACGAGACGCCGGTGAACCACTTCGTCGAATCCTGAGTGGGCGCGATCAACGGATTGGACACGTGACTTGCCTCGCTTCAAGGTGATCAGGACGCCGGGGTGACAACCTTGTCATTCAATCATCAGGAGCGCGGCCGGATCCGGCGGCCTGTGGCGAGATCGCCGGTGAAGCGGGACAAGTCTGCCCGAACGGGCAGTCGGCCCGAACGTTCGAGACCGCGCCGTGCGCTCAAAGGGGGAGTGGCGACACGGAGTCGGCCTTGCGTACCAGCGCCGCGCCGAGGGCGCGGGCGGTGCGGGCGACGGCGTCGGGCATCGCGGCGAGTGGCTGCGGCGGCGCGAGCATGGCCGCGATCGAACCGACCGCGCGGCCGGTCGGCAGCGTGATGGCCGCTTCGATGGCGACGAGTTCGTGTTCCGCTTGCCAGACCGGGCAGAAGCGGCCGATGCGTTGCGGCACGGTCGATCCGGGGCGGAAAAGGAGGTGGTCTTCCGGCCGGGCGAGGCTGGCGGCGGCGATCAGGATATGCCCGTCACAGGGCACGGCGAGCACCGAACTCGCTCGCGTGGTCGCGGTCAAACGCCGGAGCTCGCCGCGGGCCAGCTCCAGCAGCCGTGGATAGGGTTGCCACGATTGGCCGAGCCGGAATGCCTGCGCGCCGACGCGATAGCGGTTTTCGCTGCGCTGGACAACCTCCAGTTCGGTCAATTGCTCGAGTAATCGGTGTGCCGTCGCTTTCGGTATCGAGCAGGAATTCGCCAGCTGGGTCAATCCCGCTTCACCTTGATGTCGTACCAAGGCATCCAATAGGGTGAAAGCGCCTTCGAGCACGCTTCTCGCTCTTCTCTTGGTCTCCACTGAAATCCCCTCGCGCGGTCCACTGGACGGAATCCTTGCTGACAAGGCCAACCCGTCGGTGTCAGGGTGGAACGGTCCCGGTTCGTATCGTCGGTCAAAAAGCGCGAACTGGGAAGAGTGCATCCACCGATCGGAAAGAGGTTCGAGCAAAATGCGAAGATCCATTCGGCTGGGGACGGCGTTGGCGGGTTTGCTCGCCGGTCTGCTCGTGGCGCCCGCGGCGGCCGCGGACGAGAGCGATGTCCGTGTCGCCGCCTCGCCCCCGTCGCAGAAGACCGCCGCGGACTTCGACGGCGACGGGTTCGCCGACAAGGCGGTTTGGCGCCCTGGCAACGGTATCTGGTATGTGATCCGCAGCAGCAACGGCAGCGTGGTGACGCAGCAGTGGGGTGTCTCGGGCGATGTACCGGTCGCCGCCGACTACGACGGTGACCATCGGGCGGACTTCGCCGTGTGGCGGCCGTCCAACGGTATTTGGTACATCATCCAGAGCAGCAACGGCGCGGTGGTGACCCAGCAGTGGGGCGTGGCCGGTGACGTTCCGTTGACCGGCGATTTCAATGGTGACGGCCGCTCCGATTTCGTCGTCTGGCGGCCGAGTAATGGGACCTGGTACGTGCTGGGTATCGCCACCGTGCAATGGGGTGTGGCCGGTGACGTTCCGGTGGCGGACGATTTCGACGCGGACGGCCGCACCGACTTCACCGTTTGGCGGCCGAGCGACGGCGTCTGGTACGTACGGGGAATCGCGACCCAGCAATGGGGTACCGCCGGCGACATTCCGGTGGCGGGCGATTTCAACGCGGACGGCCGGGCCGATTTCGCGGTTTGGCGGCCGAGTAACGGCGTCTGGTACGTGCTGGGTATCGCCACCCAGCAATGGGGTGTGGCCGGCGACGTGCCCGTGGGCGGCAATTTCGGCGGCGACCCGAGGGCGGACTTCGTGGTGTGGCGTCCGTCGAACGGGACCTGGTACGGCCTGAACCTGTTCACCACCCAATGGGGGACTCCGGGCGACATCCCGGTCTGAGCGCCGATCCGCCGCCTTCCGAGTGCGGAAGGCGGCGGGCCGGTCTACCACCTGACGAGCTGCCACTTCCCGTCGCGCCGCTCCATGGTGGCTTCGCGCAGTTCGGATTCGATGAAGGTGGCGTCGGCTTTCACCGCGTCGACCGGGATCGTGACACCCGTCGAATCCTCGGTGACGCGGGACCGATCCACCGTGGCGCCTTGCAGCGCCCGCTTTTCCGCGGGGGAATAGAACTGGAACGTGCCTCGCAGTGTCTCTTCGCACGGCCCGAGGCCGCGCTTTTCGAGTTTCTTGGTGGACAGCCTGCCGATCTCGCACGCCGTCGTGATGTCTTCGTCTCCGATGGCGTGCAGGAAGGCTTCGTATCGTCCGACCGCGTCGTCGGCGGGCTTGGCCCTCGACGGGGTGGCCTGCGTGGTGGCACCGGATTCGGCGGACGTCGCGGCCGGGAACGAGGGGGCGTTCGACGAGGTGTCGGCTCCCCCTGAACAGCCGGTGAGGAGCAGAGCGAACCCCGTGGTCAGGGGAAGCAGGCGAGCGAACATGGAACACCTTTCAGGTCGGCGTGACGCTGTGACCAGTCAATAGTTGCACTTTAGCTCAAAGTGTCACAGTAGTTCGGGCTTGTCACGCCGCCGGGCGTCGGCAAGTGGTCTCCGCGACCCTGGTTGTTTTCCTGAACCGTCGCCGAGGTGAATCAGGCGTGGCGGCCGATTCACTCTTCAGTGTTGTTCGCGCGGTTTGATTGTCGCTTAAAATTACGAACACGTGTTCGACTGGATTGCGGTATTATGGAGGTGTGTCCGAGACCTTCCTTCCCGAGTTGCCGCAGGAGCTGTGGCGCGCCGGCAAGCTGGAGCTTGCGCATGGCGTGGAGCAGTCTCTGCAGGTGATCAGGGTGGCGACCGCTTGTTTGGGGCGGTTTCTGGCGGAGATCGAGTCTCGTGGTGCCAAGGATTTGTATGGGTATGGCCGCACGGATAAATGGTTCGCCGATATGGCGGGATTATCGGTGAGTGAGGCGCGGGCGGTGGTGAACCGGGCCCTCGCCCTGAACCCGACCCGCGCGTTGGATGGCACAGAAGTTCCACCTGTCGCTCCCGCGACTGCTGCGGTGGCGGCGCAGGGGTTGGTCGGGGATGAGCGGATCGATCAGATCCTGGAGATTTTGAAGAATCTTCCGGCCGAGGTTTCGGCCGAGGAGCGGGCAGGTGCGGAGCAGATTCTCGCGAACCTGGCTCCGAGCGCCGGTCCGCGGCAGCTCGCTGAGGCCGAGGCGAATCTATTGGGCTTGCTGGATCCGGATGGCAAGGAACCGAAGGAGCCTGAGCCGAAGGAGCCGCGCCGCGAGATCACCCTGGAACGGCGGAAAGACGGGTTCTGGAAACTGACCGGCCTCCTCGATGACGAAACCGGGGCCCGGACGGCGGCCGCGTTGGAAGCGTATGCGCAGCCGCGGCCGGTGGATGAGTTCGGGCAGGCGGATCTGCGGATGAAGTGCGAGCGCATGGGAGATGCCTGGGTCGAGCTGTTGGACCTGGCGGTCGCCTGCCCGGATCAACCGGGCACCAGCGGCTACCGGACCTTGGTGCATGTCACCATCGGACTTGAGGAACTCAAATCCGGTCTCGGCACCGCCTGTCTCGATTTCGTGGGGACGATGACCGCGCGGGAAGCCCGACTGGCGGCCTGCGATTGCCTGATGTTGCCGGTCGTGATGAGCGCCGCGGGTGAACCCCTCGACCTGGGACGGCTACGACGGTTCGTCACGCCAGGCCAGCGCCGGGCGTTGAACATCCGGGACGGGGGTTGCGCGTTCCCGGGCTGTCATCGGAGACCGAAGAATTGCCATGCCCATCACATTCATCACTGGGCAGATGGGGGTCCGACAGATCTCCGGAATCTGGTGCTGCTGTGCAGCTTCCATCATCGCCTGATTCATCATGGTGATTGGGAAGTACGGATGGCGGCCGATGGGTTACCGGAGTTCATTCCTCCTCAGTATCGGGATCCGCTCCGGCAACCTAGGCGTAACACCCTGCATCACGTCTGAGCCTCGAGGCGCCCGTCGGCCATACCGGCGACGGGCCTCTCGTCATGCCCGGTGGTAGACCGTGTGGGTTTTGGGACATCTGACGTCCCAAAACCCACACGGTCCAGGACCTCAGGACCCTGCCCGCCATCACGCGGGCGATTCGCTCCGCAGGGCCCAGAAGAACCGCCACGCTTACCGCATACTGATGCCACTCCACGGTTCCATCATCGCCCGACCCGCCACAGCGACCGTGTGGATTTCAGGACATCTGACGTCCCAAAATCCACACAGTCCACGGACCTCAGGACCCTGCCCGCCACCACGCAGGCGATTCGCTCCGCAGGGCCCTCACCGTCCCAGCGGCCGCCCACCAGCGAAAAGACCCGGCTGCTGATGGCCGATGACCCCGACCAGGCCGAACTGTGGGCCGCGGTTGATCGCGGGTCAGGTCCGTGAAGGCCCCCTTCCCTCGGCTCAGCCGAGGAAACTCGACCTTCACACCTTCCCAAGTACGGCCGCATCAGGCAGCGAGTGACATTCGAGGGAGAACGGCAGACGAACCGGAAGAACCCGCCGATACCGAGTTCTGCCGGTCCTTCCTCATGGTCGCGAGCTACTCCGACCGGTGGAATCGAGGCCAAGGACGCCAACTAGTCAGGGAGGTCGGCGTGACAGGCCACCGCGGTACTCAGGTGACTTCGCTGGCGGACAGGGCGCCGTCGGCCGAAGGGAGCGCTTTCCTGGCGACGGTGCACGCCGAGCACCGAGACCACCTGCTGCGCTTCACCCGTAGCCTGCTTCCCGCCGACCCTCATCGGGCCGAGGACGTCGTGCAGGAATGCCTGTTCCGCGCCTGGCGCAACAGCGAGACCCTGATCGAGAAGCGCATCCCGCCGCGGCCGTGGCTGTTCAGGGTCGCCCGCAACCTCATCGTCGACTGGGCCCGCCGCGACAAGGCCCGCCCGGTCGTGTTCGGGGACGACGACTTCGACCTGCTGCCGGGTGACACCGACTTCGCCGACGAGGTCGTCGAGCGGTGCGTCGTCGAAGAGGGGTTGGCTCGGCTGACGCCGATCCAGCGCGAAGCACTCGACGAGGTCTACCGGCTCGACCGCACCCGCCAGCGTGCCGCCGCGAGCATCGGCGTGCCGGTCGGAACGGTCAAGTCCCGGGTGCATCACGCGACGATCGCCATGACCGAGGTGCTGGCCTGCAGCGGGGTCACCGCGGCGGGATGGTGACCGGTGGGCTCAGGCCGATTCGGGCATCGCGACACCGAGTTCGGCGGCCAGTTCGTGACCCATCTTCCTGACGAGCGGCGTCTCGTACCGGGCGCATTCGGCGAGGGCGTGCACCCGGTGAGCCTTGGCCTCGGCGGGTTTCCCCGCGGCCTCGGCCATTTTGGCCAGCTGGATCATGATCTCGATCTTGGTTTCGGATCGGCGTTCTTCGGTCAACGCGGACAGCAGTTGTACCTCGGCCTCGGCAGGCCGGTCGGCCTTGAGCAGGATCTGGCCGCGCAGGCGCTGTGCTCTCGCGACCGCGAACATCGCGCCATGTCGGCGGAACAGCGACTCGGACTCGTCCAGCAGGTCCAACGCGGTCGCGGTGTCTCCGGCCGCCGCGACACTCTCGGCGAGCCGGGTCAGCACCATCGACAGCAGTTCGTCGTTACCCGGCGCGGCGGCCGAACCACGGTAGTAGGCCTCGCTTTGCCGTTGGATGGCCACGGCTTCGTCGAATTCGCCGAGGGTGTGAAGCTGCTGGCCGAGCATGGACTGGGCCAGATAGTGGCCGTTCGGATACCCCGCCCGCTCGAACAGATCCGCGGCCTTCCTGCACAGCTGGACGGCCTCACGCGGGGAGCCGAGCCGCCGGGTGATCGCGGATCCGTAGTACCAGGCCCAGGCCTGGATGACCAGGTCGCCCGCTTCGGCGGCCGCGGCCACCGCGCGTTCATGCGCTTCGCGTGCGGTGTGCGAATCCCCGCAGAGCATGTAGTGCGCCCACGACACGTAGTTCAGCTGTTCCGCGGCGGACCGGACGTCGCCCAGTGCCTCGGCCGCCGCCGCGCCCGCGCCGTACACCTCTCGCCAGAGCGGGCCGGTACCGCGTAGATCCGAGTACCAGTGCATGGCCTGCGCCAGTTCGAGGACCTGTTCGTGCGCGCCGAGCGCCGCGGCCGACCGCAGCGCCCCGCGCCAATGGTGCAGTTCTTCGGCCAGCCACCGGCCCGCGGACTCCCGGTCTCGCACCGGGTCGGGCCCGTCGATCGTGCGGGTCACCTCGGTCCGGTCGTGATCGAAGTACTGCGCCGCCTTCGTCGCCACCGCGAGCAGCCAGTTCCGGAGCCGCTCGGTCGCCCTCCGCACCTCGTCGGCGCTTTCGGCGGTTTCGAGCTGCTCCTTGGCGAACACCCGCAGCAGATCGTGTGTGGTGTACCGCCCCGGAGTGCCGCTGAAGCCGAGCAGATTCGCTTCGGCCAGGTTTTCCAGCTCCGCCTCGACATCGTCCGCGGGACTGCCGGAAGCGATCGCGGCGAGCTCGACGGAGACGTCCGGGCCGTCCACCAGCGCCAGCCGCCGGAACACCCGGGCGGTTTCGGGGGCCAGATGGTGGTAGGAGAGCGCGAAGGCGGTGCGGATCTGGAGGTCGCCCGCGGTGAGCACGGACAACCGCCGCCGCTCGTTCTCGAGCTGGTCGGCGAGGTGCGCGATCGTCCACTGAGGACGGCTGGCCAGCCGGTTGCCCGCGATGAGCAAGGCGAGCGGCACGCCACCGCAGAGTTCCGTCACGCGCCGCGCCGCGGCCGGTTCCGCCTTCAGCCGTGTTTCCCCGGCGGCCACTCCGAGCAGGTCCACCGCCTCGTCGCCGGACAGGACGTCGAGGGCGAACCGGTGTCTCGCGTTCAACCCCGTCAACGTGCTCCGGCTGGTCACCAGCACCATCGAGCCGGGGCTGGTGGCGAGCAGCGGTCGCACTTGGGCCTCGTTGGCGGCGTTGTCCAGGATCAGCAGGATCTCGCGGTCGTGCACCAGCGACCGGTAGAGGGTGAGCCGGTCTTCGGGATCGTTGGGGAACTGGCGTTCGTCGAGTCCCAGCCCGCGCAGCAGCCGGCGGACGGCCCTGTCCGGGGTGAGTGGTTCGGGGTCCATGCCGCGCAGGTCGAGAAACAGGCAGCCCTGGGCGAAGCGGTGGGCGTGCCGGTGCCCGGCGTCCACGGCCAGCGCGGTCTTGCCGGCACCCGGAAGCCCGTGCAGCACCGCGACCTGGAGCCGGGAGGAGGCGGCGGCGGACTCCGCGACCTCGTCCAGCAGCCGTTGCTCGGCCTTCCGGCCGGTCAGTTCGGTGAGACAGGGCGGCAGGGCGGCGATGAGGACGGGATGGGGTGCCTCGACGGGAACGGGCTCTTCCGGTGCGGTCACCGGCCGCCGTCCGGACCGGGCGAGATCGGCGAAATCGCCCGCTTCCTTACCCGCCAGCCCCAGGCCCTCGACCAGCAGTTCCGCGGTGCGCCGCTGCGGGGTGCGGACCCGTCCGCGCTCCATGTCGCTGATGCTGCGGACGCTGATCCCGGTCCGCTCGGCCAGTTCCTCCTGGGTCATCGGGACACGCAACCGGTAGAAGCGAAGGAAGTCTCCGAACGCGGTCTTGTCCACGCTGCGTGGAACTCCTCTCAACGACGGCCATGCCGCTGGCAATCCTGCCATGGCACCGGTGAACCGCCGATGGCGGAAACGTCACAGGCCGGTCGTGAGGAGGCTCAGGGAAGGTCGGCGGGGGACAGCAGGCGCAGATCGGCGATGGTGGGAGCGCCGCTCGTGCTGAGCCTGCCCGCTTGGCGCGTCATCATGATCTCCAACACTTGTCGCGCGTAGCGGGCGTTGCCGAAGGTTTCGTCCCGTTCCACGCCCGCGAAATGCCGGCGCAGGGCGATGACCGTCTCCGGCGCGCATTCGTAGCCGTTCGAGGAGGCCATCCGGTGCACGATGGTGACCAGGTCGTCGGTGGAGTAGTTCTCGAACTCGATGTGCCGGGAGAACCGCGAGGCGAGACCGGCGTTGGAGGCGAGGAACGACCGCATCGCCGCCGAATACCCGGCGACGATCACGACGGTGTCGTCGCGGTGGTCCTCCATCAGCTTCACCAGCGTGTCGACGGCTTCCTGGCCGAAGTCGCCGCCCGTGGCGCCTTCGGGGGTCAGCGCGTACGCCTCGTCGATGAACAGCACGCCGCCGCGGGCGGAATCGAAAGCCTCCCTGGTCAGGTGGGCGGTGTGCCCGACGTAGCGGCCGACCAGGTCGGCGCGTGCGACCTCGACCAGGTGACCCTTGCGCAGCACGCCCAGCGCGGCGAGCAGCTCGCCGTAAAGCCGGGCCACCGTGGTCTTACCGGTACCGGGCGCGCCGGCGAAGACGAGATGGTTGCTGATCGCGGGGACCGGCAGTCCGGCCTGCCGCCGGGCGCGTGCGGTCGAGATCAGGTTCACCAGATCGTTGATCGCGTCCTTCACCCCGGTGAGGCCGATCATCGAGTCGAGTTTGGTCCGCAAGACCGTCAGTTCGTCGTCGTTGCCGTTTGTCGCGGCCTTCCCCGCGTCTCCGGGGACGTCGGCGGCGAGCAGGAGCGACAGGCTCTGGTCGTCGGCGTCCGGATCGCTCGCGAGCCGGAAAGCCTGCCGGTCCACCATCTCCTCGAACACCTTGCGGGCCGACCGGCCGTTGCCGAAGTCCACGCCGCGTTCCATCTGTCCGAAGTGGACGGACAGGGCGTTCCTGGTGTCCTCGGGCACCTGGTACTGGTGGGCGGTGCACATCTTCTCGACGATGGTGACCAGTTCGTCGGTGGAGTAGTTCTCGAATTCGATGGTCCGGGTGAACCGCGACGCCAGCCCGGGGTTGGACTGCAGGAACGAGGACATCTCCTGCGAGTAGCCCGCCGCGACCACCACGAGCTCGTCACGATGGTCTTCCATCAGTTTGACCAGGGTGTCGATGGCCTCGCGGCCGAAGTCCGGTCCGCTGCCCTTGCTCTGCGCGCTGAGGGTGTACGCCTCGTCGATGAACAGCACGCCACCGAGGGCCTTGGTGAACGTCTCGGTGGTCTTGATCGCCGTGCCGCCGACGATCTGGGCGACCAGATCGGCCCTGGCCACCTCGACCAGATGACCTTCGCGCAGGACACCGAGTTCGGCGAGGATGCTGCCGTAGAGCCGGGCGACGGTCGTCTTGCCGGTGCCGGGAGGGCCGGCGAAGATCAGGTGCCTGCTGGTCGGCGGTGCGACCATCCCCGCCTGTTCCCGCCGCCTCGCCATCTTGTTCAGGTTCACCAGTGTCTTCACCTGATGTTTGACGCCGCTGAGGCCGACGAGCTCCTCCAGCCTGGCCAGCGGGCCGGCCTCGCCTTCGGTGTCCTGGGGTGCGCCGCCGGGTTCGGTGACCGCGGTCGCCTCGGCGGTGGCGGTGACCGTGCCGTCGGTGTCCGGGGCGCCGTTGGCCTTGCTGGTCAGGTTCTCCACCGACAGCCGCGCGCCGGGCACGGTCGTCCGGAGACCGCCGCCGGCGTTGTCGGAGACGGTGCAGTCCACCACGCTCACCGTCTCGGCCGACTCGATCCGCACACCGTCACGGCGGTTCCCGCTGACGTCGTCGGCGGTCAGCTTCGCCCGCGCGCCCGCCTCCACCAGCACACCGTTGCCGCGGGAGCGCCGCACTGAGGAACGGGACAACATCAGCTCCCCGCCGTCCTGCACCAGCACGCCGTCTTCGCCGGCTTCGACGATTTCGCAATCACGCAGGGAACCGACACCACCGGGGCCGACGAGCACCGCGGACCGTTTCGGCTGATACACCCGAAGTGTGCTGACGTAAGGACTTCCGCCTTCGGAGACACTGAGCCCGGCTTTCCCGGCGTCGCGTACTTCGCAGTCTTCGACCCGGCCGCGGCCGTTGCCGGTGACCTCGATGCCGTTGCCCCGGCAGGCGTTGAGCGTCGCCCGGCGCAGCAGCGGGTTCGCGGCCGCTCGCACCAGCACACCGTGGCCCGCCACGTCCCGGATCTCCAGCCGGTCGAACTCGGCCGTCGCGCCGTCGGTGACCACGAGACCTTCCGCCGCGCCACCGCGGACGGTCGTCCGGCTGAACGCCGGCCCGCTCGCCTCGTCGACGTGGATGCCGGCGCCGGTCGCGTCGGAGACCTCGCAGTCCTCGAAGGTGCCGCGGGACCGGCCGGTGACCCGGACTCCCACCCCGCCGGTTTTGGCCGTGCGGCAGCGGCGCAGCATCGGATCGGCGCCGTCGGCCACGATGATCCCGTCACCGGTGGTGTTCGTGGTGCGGCATTCTTCGAGGACGGGGGAGGAGTGCGTGCTGATGAAGACGCCGCTCGCGGTGTCGCGGACGGTGGTGTCGAGCACCTTCGTCGCGCTGTCCTCTTCGAGCGCGATCCCCGGCCTGCCGGTCGAGGAGATGTCGCAGTGCTGGATGGTGCCCTGCGCCTGCCCGTTCGCGCAGACGCCGTTTCCCTCGGCGTGCCTCAGCGTGCAGTCCCGCACCATCGGATTCCCGCGTTCCGCGATCACGACGGCGGAGGTCCGCACGTGCTCGATGACGCAGTCCTCGATCGTGCTGGGCGCGGGCGAGGTGACCACGATCCCCGCGCCGCCGGGGTTGGTCACGCGGCAGCCGCGCATCGCCAGCGAACCCGAATCGCGGGCCAGCACCGCCGTCCAGGCCGCGCCGATGATCTCGCAGTCCTCCACCGCGGCCTGCCCGCGTGCGACGTCGACGGCGGGCAGGGTCTCGTGCTGCCCCCGCAGCACCAGGCCGGTGAGCTTGACGGCTTCGGCGGCGAGCTGGACCGCGCTGCCCTGGCGTGCCACGACCTCGACGGTTCCGCGCGCGTCGCTCGCCGCGATGGTGACCACCTTGGTCACCACGAGGGATTCGTCGTAACGGCCGGGGAGCACGGAGATCACCGTGCCGTTGCGTGCGTCCTGCAACGCCGCCGAAATCGTGCGATACCCCTGGTCACGGTCCACCGTGAGCACGTGCCGCGACACGAGCGCTCCCCTCGTCGTTCTCCGAACGGAACCCGTCCAGCGGCTCCACCCTGGACAACGCGGCGGAGGTCCCATTGGGTTCATCGGCCCGGCGATCCTGCCGGTGGTTCTTCCTGGGCGGGCCACGCGGCCCGTGCTGGACTGGGACGATGAGGCGACCCCTGGCCGTGGCGTGCGTGACGCTCACCTTGCTGGCGAACGGCGGTCTCGCGGCCGCGCAGGACACCGAGCTCCCGCAGATCCCGCAGACACTGAAGGCCGGGCAGGCGTGCACTTCCTCCTCGGGCAAGAAGATTCCTTCGGCGCCGTGGCAGCTGCCTTATCTCGGCGCGGACCGGCTTTGGGCGCTGTCGACGGGCGAAGGCGTCACCGTCGCCGTGGTGGACACCGGGGTCGACAAAGCGGTCCTGCCGGTCCAGCCGATCGGTGACGCCGGCACGGACTGCGTCGGGCACGGCACCGTCGTCGCGAGTCTGATCGCGGCGCCCCTGGCGGACGGTGCCAAGGTTTCCGGGCTCGCGCCCGGGGCACGGGTGCTCGCGGTGCGCGGGACGGAGAAGACCGGCGCGGCGACCGCGGCGAGTATCGCGGGCGCCCTCGACGGCGCGGTCGCGGCGGGCGCGCGGATCATCTGCGTCGCCACGGCCGTCACAGAAGCGGATCCCGCGCTGAAACAGGCGGTCGACCGGGCCGTGGCGGCGGGCGCGCTGATCGTCGCGGCGGCGGGCAAGGACGCGACCAAGGCGCGCGACGCCTCGCCGGGTCCGTTCTACCCGGCGGCGTTCCCCGGCGTGCTCGCGGTGTCCGCCATCGGCCCGGACGGGAAACCCGACGGCAAGGCCGCCCCCGGATCCCTTGCCGCACCGGGAAATCTCGTCGTGGGCCAAGGGCCGGGCGGCGGCGCCGCGATCGGCGTGGGCCCGGCGTTCGCCGCCGCGCACGTGGCGGCCGCGGCGGCGCTGATCCGGTCGTACCGGCCGGAGACGACCGCCGCCGACCTCGTCCGGCGGCTGCGGGACACCGCGTCACCGCAGGCCGGGGTCGCCGTGCTCGACCCGCTCGCGGCCCTGACGTCGCTCTCGACCGCGGCGGGCGCCGCCACCGCGCGCCGGGAACCGGTGGTGGTAACGCCCGGAGCGGACCCGGGGCCCGTGCGGCAGACGGCTTGGACGGTGGTGACGGTGGTCGTGGTGGCCGTCGCTTTGCTGGGCGCTGCCGCCGCCGTGGTGCCGCGGGGACGGCGGCGAGGATGGCGTGCCGGGCCGCGGGAGTCGTGAGCGGCGGTTCGGGATCTGTTGAGGGATAAGGCGAAGGTGGGGTGTCGCGAAAGCCACTTTCGCGACGTGTGATGTCCGGAAAGTGGCTTTCGCGACATGATCGCAGACGGCCGCGAGTTCACCGCGAAGCGAAAGACGGAGCCCCGGACCTCACAAGCAGGTCCGGGGCTCCGCGGCGGCAGGACCGGCCGCCAGGGAAGCCCTTCCGCCACTGATGGGGGGCGATGGCGGAAGGGCGGGTCCGGTCATTTCGCGACGAGCGCCGCCTCGTGGGCCGAGAGGGTCGTCTGCACGACGGTCGTGCCGCGCCGGGTGGCGTACTGTGCCCGCCCGGGGATCAGGACGCGCGGCCGCAGCTCGCCGAACACGATGCCTTCCGAAAGCGGGCACGAGAGCAGCATCACCGGGGTGTTGACCTCGGTGAGCCGCCGCAGCAGCGGATCGTTCGCGCCGCGCCCGATCCCGTTGGCGCCTCGGGCCACGATCAGGTGCAGACCGAGCGCGTTGCCTTGCGCCAGCGGGTCGAACAGTTGCTGGAACAGGGAATTCGACGACGAGGACACCATGTCGTAGTCGTCGATCACGACGAACACCTGCGGCCCGGTCCACCAGTCACGCAACCGCAGGCGCGCCGGCGTGATGTCCGGGCCGGGTATCCGGGTCTGGACCGCCCGCGCGACGCCGTCGATCATGTCGTGCACCGAGTCCCCGGAAACCGCGTAGCCCAGCTGGAACTCCTTGGGTACGGCGTCGTACAGGCCGCGGCGGTAGTCGACGGTGATGATCCGGGCCTCCTGCGGGGTGTACCGCCGGGTGATGCCGTCGATCACCAGCCGCAGCAGGTTCGTCTTCCCGGATTCCACGTCGCCGACGACCATCAGGTGCGGGTTGTCCTCGAAGTCGTGCCACAGCGGTTCGAGACGCTGGTCGTCCAGGCCGAGCGCGAGGCGCACGTCCGCGTCCGGGCCGGGGAGTTCGGCCCGGTCCAGTACCGGCGGCAGCATCCGCACGCCGGGAGCGGGCGGGCCCTGCCACGCCGCGACGATCCGGTCCACCAGCGCCTCGACGTGGTCGGCGACGTCGCGGTCCACTCCGTCGATCGACGGCAGCGCGGTGAGGAAGTGCAGTTCCTTGTCGGTGAGGCCGCGGCCGGCGATCTTCGGCACGGTCGCCGCCGCGCGCATGTTGATCACCGAATCGACCGGGTCCCCGAGCCGGAGTTCGAGTTGGGTGCCGACGAGATCGCGGACGGCGCTGATGATCTCGCTCCATCTGCTCGACGCCAGCATCAGGTGGATGCCGTAGTTGAGGCCGCGTGAGGCCAGTTCGACGAACGTCGGCAGCAGATCCATGAAGTCCTGCCGGATCGTGGACCAGCCGTCCACCACCAGGAAGACGTCGCCGTGCCGTTGATCGGCGAATTCCCCGGCCGCCCGTTTGCGCCGGTAGGTGGCCATCGAATCGATGTCGTTGTCGGTGAAGAACCGCTCCCGGCGGGTCAGCAGCGCGGTGACCTCGCCGATGGTGCGGTGGATACGTTCGACGTCGAGGCGGCCGGTCACCCCGCCGACATGCGGGAGTTTTCGCAGGCTGGTCAGCGTTCCACCGCCGAAGTCGAGGCAGTAGAACTGGACCTCGGCGGGGGTGTGGGTCAGCGCCAGCGCGGTGATGAGGGTCCGCAGGGCCGTGCTCTTGCCGCTCTGCGGGCCACCGACGATCGCGACGTGCCCGTCGCTGCCCGCCAGGTCGACGAGCAGCGGATCCCGCGCCTGCTCGAACGGCCGGTCGATCAGTCCGATCGGGACGGTCAGCGCACCGCGGCCGGACCACTCCGGCGCGGTGAGCCCGTGCTCCGGGGTCTCCACCAGTGGTGGCAGCAGTTCGTCGAGGGAACTGGGCGCGTCCAGCGGCGGCAGCCAGACCTGGTGGGCGGGCGGACCGGCGTCACGGAGCCGGTCGACGGCCAGCTCCAGCAGGCTCGGCACCGAACCTTCGGGTTCGGGTTCGGCCACCACCGGATCGGGTTCGGGTACCGGTTCGGCGCGGGCGGCGAACTTCGAGGTGAACGGCACGACCTGCTGCGCCACCACCGCCTGTTCGACGTTCCGGCGGACCACGCGGTGCGGACCGGAGACGTAGGCCGCCTTGAACCGGTCCAGCGCGGCGGTGCCGCTCTTGAGGAACCCGTTCCCCGGATCGGACGGCAGCTGATAGGCGTCCGGCACCCCGAGCACGCCGCGGCTTTCCATGGCGGAGAAGGTGCGCAGGCCGATCCGGTAGGACAGATGCGATTCCAGCTGATGGATCCGGCTTTCGTCGAGCCGCTGCGAGGCGAGCAGCAGATGGACGCCCAGCGAACGGCCGAGCCGTCCGATCATGATGAACAGGTCCATGAAGTCACGATGCGCCGACAGCAGCTCGCTGAACTCGTCCACCACCAGGAACAGGGTCGGCAGCGGATCGAGCGGGGTCCCGTTCGCCCGCGCCCGTTCGTAGTCCAGCGCGGAACTGTAGTTCCCCGCTTTGCGCAGAAGTTCCTGGCGCCGCACCAGTTCCCCGTTGAGCGCTTCGCGCATCCGGCCGACCAGCGCGGCCTCGTCGGCGAGGTTCGTGATCACCGCGGAGGTGTGCGGCAGCCCGTCGAGGCCGAGGAACGTCGCGCCACCCTTGAAGTCCACCAGGACGAAGTTCAGGATCTCCGACGAATGCGTGAGCGCGAGCGCCAGCACCAGGGTGCGCAGCAGTTCCGACTTCCCGGAACCGGTCGCCCCGATCAGCATGCCGTGCGGGCCCATCCCGGACTGGGCGGATTCCTTGATGTCGAGATCGACCTTCTGCCCGCCCGGGCCGATGCCGAGCGGCACCCGGAGCCTGCCGCCGGGCCGTTTCGCCGCCCAGCCCGCGGCGACGTCGTAAGTCTGGATGTCGTTGATGCCCAGCATGGCCGTCAGGTCGAAGTTCACGGCCATCGGCTCGGCCGACTTGCGCCGCGCGCCGACCCGGTACGGCGAGAGCCGCATCGCCAGCGCGGTCGCCGTGTTGAGCCCGATCCCGTCCGGGCGGCCGAGGTCGCCCGCCACCTCCTTGTTGTGCTGATCGACCGTGATCAGCTTCAGCGTCCGGTCTTCGAGCCGGAGCCGCAGGGTCAGCGGATCGTCCTGAATGGACAGTGCGGAGGACAGGTCGACGAGGGTGGTGTTGCGGTAGCCCTCTCCGGCGAGCCGGGAGGTGGGCGGCAGCGTGACCCCGTCCACGAACAGCATCACGCAGGGTTCGTGGACGTCGGGCAGGGCGTCCGGATCGAATCCTGGCCGGATGGCGAACTCGTCGCCCATCGCGGTCTCCAGTTCCGCGATGGACTCCACCACGAGCCGGGCTTCTCCCGCCCCGTCGGTCTCACTGGGATGAAGGTTGTGCGGCAGCCACTTCACCCATTCCCAGGCCTCTTGGCGTTCCGGTGCGGCGAGCACGACGATCCGCAGTTCGGCGGGGGAGTGGAAGACCGCGATATGCGCGATCATCGACCGCGCGAGCGCCCGGATCCGGTCACTCTCAGCACCGGCGGCCTGCACCAGGATCCGGGCGAACGACGGCAGGAACACCGCGACCGGCTGATCGGGCACCGTGCCGTAGGCGTGGATGAATCGGCGCAGCGCGTGCGCGGACAGCGGTTCGAGGTCGTCGACGGGCTTGGTGGACAACGGGTTCAGCCGCCACGCGAGGCGTTGCGGACCCCGCGCGACGCGGATCTCGCCGAAGTCGTCGTCCTGCGCGTCGCGTTCCCACATGCGGGTCGTACCGGGCAGCGACCACAGCGAGGACGGATCGGGATGCCGCCAGGCCAGTGCCTGGCGCTGGCTGGTCACCACCTCCCTGACCTTGCGCCTCGATTGGGCCAGGTAGCGAAGATAGTCGCGCCTGGCGTCGTTGAGTTTCTGTTTGCGTTCGCCCGCGCTGCGGCCGAGCTGGCCGACCAGCATGGCCATCGAGGACACGGTCATCAGCCCGGCGGCCAGATAGCTGAACGCGCCGTTCTCACCGGGGCGGACGAACAGCAGCACCGTCGCCGTCGACGACAGCGCCATCGGCAGGTACATCATGACCGCGCCGGCGCTGCGCTGGACTTCGGGCAGCGTGGGCGGTTCCTGGATACTCAGCTCGCCCTCGGGCATTTCCGGTCCTGGCCGTCGCGGCCCCTTGCGGAATGTGATTACACTCAAGCCCGGATTCCTTCCCTCTCGGACGCGCTGTGGTGGCAGCTCCACTAGAGGTGACGAAATCCGACCACGCGACGGTTCACTCACGATTCCCCGCGTCGGTCGCCCGATCGAAGGCGTGTGCCATGGCGACCACTTCAGGACTGTGCAAGCTCCGTGTCCGTGCTCCGGCGACCAGTTTCGCGCTGGCCGTCCCGGTGGACATCCCGTTGATCGACCTGATGCCGACGATCCTCGCCCACGCGGGTCAGGATCTCGCGGAGGAGGGCGTGGACCACGACGGCTGGATCCTGCAACGGCTCGGCGATCCGCCGCTGGACCAGGACTCCACCGTCGACGTTCTCGAACTGCGCGACGGGGAGACCCTGCATCTGCTGCCACGGCGGGAACAGCTGCCCGCCGTGCATTTCGACGACATCATCGACGGCCTGTCCACCGAGGCCCGTGCCCGGCCGGATTCGTGGAGCGCGCAGGCCACGCGGTGGACGATGCTCGGCGGCGTGCTGGCCGCGGTGGCGCTCGGGTTCTGGTTGCTGGTGACCGCGCCCGCCACCTGGCCCGTCCTGCTGTCCGCCGGGGTGGCGGCCTTCTTCCTGCTGGTGTGCGCGGCCACGGCCGCCCGCGCGCTCGGTGACGACGCCGCCGCCCTGGCGCTGGCGCTGGCGGCGGTCCCGTTCGTCGGTTTGGCCGGTTCGCTCATCCCGCACGGACCGGAAGGCCCGGTGCTGACCGGGGCCCGGCTGCTGGCCGCCTGTGTCGCGGGTGCGGGAGCCGCGGCGCTCGGGATGGCGGCGGTGGCGGGGTTCGCGCCGGTGTTCGTCTCCGTCGCGGTGTTCGGGCTGCTGTGCGCGACCGGTGGGCTGGTGCTCATGCTCGGCGCCGAATCCGCGTCCGCTTCGGCAACGATCATCGCGGTGATCGCCGTCCTGCTCGGCGCCTTCGTACCGAGGATCGCCTTCCGGCTGTCCGGGCTGCGGCTGCCCGGCCTGCCGACCACGGCACAGGAACTGCAGGAGGAACTCGATCCGCATCCCGGCGAAGAGGTCGTCGGCAAGGGACTGATCGCGGACGCCTTCGTGACCGCGCTGTTCGCCGCGATCGGCCTGTCCTGCCTGGTCACCCTCGAATTCGTGGTCCGCGACCGGTCGTGGCAGGCGGTCACGTTCGCCGCCGTGCTGAGCCTGTTGCTGCTGGTGCACGGCCGCGCGCTGGGCAGTGTGTGGCAGCGGCTCTCGGTGATCGTGCCGGGCGGGTACGGCCTGCTGCGCCTGCTGCTGGCCGCACAGCCTGCTTCGGACAGTCCGCTGCCGCTGGTGGCGGGCGTGTTCGCGCTGGCCGCCCTGGTGCTGGTGGCGCGCTGGACCCTGCCCGGACGCCGGATGCTGCCGCACTGGGGGAGGATCGCGGACCTCGTGGAGACCCTCGCCGCGATCTCGCTGCTGCCGCTCGCGTTGTGGCTGATCGGCGTGTTCGCCTTCGTGCGCGGTTTCGGGGGCTGAGCGGATGAACGCCAAAACCGATCAGGTCCAGGCACACCGGTTCATGCTGGGCCGGTTGACCTCGGCGCTGCTGCGGGTCGATCCCGACGCGCCGGAGAGCCCCTTGCACCGGACCTACCGCGGCAGTGTCATCGGCATGCTGGTCGCCGTCCTCGCCTGCCTCGGCCTGCTGGTGTTCGGGCTGGTCTCCCCGGGCGGGAACAAATCGTGGCGGGTGGAGGGCGCGCTGGTCGTGGCCGACTCGTCCGGGGCGCGGTTCCTCTACGCCGGCGGAAAACTGTTGCCGGTGCTGAACTTCGCGTCGGCCAAACTGGTCGCCGGGAACCAGCTCGTGGTCAAGCACGTCTCCGAGGCCTCACTCGAAGAGGCGCCGCGCGGCGAGCCGCTGGGGATCATCGGCGCGCCGGACTCGCTGCCCGTCCTCGCCGGCGATCCGTGGGAGGTGTGCACCTCCGTGGACCGCGATCAGGCCGGTCCGACGGCGCTGCGCGTCGGCGGGGTGACGGCGAACCCGCTCGGTGACGACGCCGCCGTCGTCGCGGTCACCCCGGACGGGGCGACCTTCCTGCTGTGGAAGGGAAAACGCCACCGGGTGGCGACCGATCGCGGCGCGCTCGACGCGATCGACGGGGTTCTCCAGCCCGCCAAGGTCCCGGCGGCGTTGCTGGACGCGCTGCCCGCGGGCCCGGATTTCGCGCCGCCCGCGATCGACGGGCTCGGCGAGGCGGGCCCCGCACTCGGGGGAACGGAATCGCGGATCGGCAGGCTCTACACCGTGTCCGGGGAACCCGCGCGGCGTTACGTGCTGACGAAGGCGGGGCTCACGCCGCTGTCCGAACTCGACACCCGGCTGCTGACCGCCGATCCGGAGATCCGCCGCGCCGCGTACGGCGGCGGGGACGTCGCGGTGGCCCCGCTGCCCGGGCGGGTGGTCAGCGAACGGCTGTCCTCGGCCGAGCAGCCACCGCCCGTGAACCCGCCGAAGGCCGCGACTCTCCACAGTGGACAGGGTCTGTGCGCGCTCGTCACCCCGGACGGCGACGCGCCACGCACCCAGGTGGCGGTGACGGACACGGTCACCCGGTCCGGACAGGCGCCGACGGCGGGGCCCGGCATCGCGGCACCCTGCTCCCGGATCGACCGGATCGCGGTGCGCCCCGGCTCGGGTGCCCTCGTCCGGGCCTCGGCCGCGTCGGGGCGGGCCGGTGACGCCCTCTTCCTGGTGACCGACACCGGCGTGAAGTACCCGGTTCCGGCTGAAGGCGCGAAGGCGCTCGGCTTCGAGCCCACGGCCTCGAACGGGCTGCCCATCACCCTGCTGAACCTGATGCCGACGGGGGTCCCGCTGGATCCGGCGATCCTGCGTGACGGCGGAACGGTCCTGCCGTCGGTCGCGGCCTGCGGTTCCTGACCGGAGGAATCCCCGGCGGCGACTTCTGCCGGTTGTTCCGCATGGTCTGCCGGTGCCGGACTTGGTGTCCTTGCTGTGGACCGGTGAAAGTCCGCGAGACCGCGAGGAAGGGACGAGCGAGAAGATGAACATGCAGTTCCAGAAGACCGACACGGGGATGAAGGGCGGTATCACCGCCATCGAGACGTGCGAATCCGCGTGCAAGAACATCCACTCGGGAGTGACCTCGGTCCGCAGCGACCTGCGGGCGGGCTGGCAGGGCGCGGCGTCCCAGACCTTCCTCAACCAGCTCGAACTGTGGGAGGCGGACTACCTCCAGGTGCTCAAGATGCTCACCGAGATCAAGGACATGGTCCGGGACAGCGACAACACCATGAACACCACCGAAGACGACATCAACTTGACCGCGGTGACGGCCTTCGGCGGCAACGAGGGCAACCGCATCTTCGACGCGCTGGCCTGACCACTCCATCCCTGATTTCGAGAGGAAACGATCATGAGCACCTCCTATGACGGTTTCGCGGTCAGCGGCAACGTCCCGCACCTCGCCGAGCGGATGGTCGCGCTGAGCAAGCAGATCGACTCCGCGCTGGTCGACCTGGAGCAGGCCATCAAGCCGATGACCAGCAGCTGGATCGGCCAGGGTGCCACGGCCTACGAGGACCTGCAGCGTCGCTGGCACGCCACGACCAAGGCCATGGAAGGCCGGTTCGCCAAGGGACACCAGACCTTGGCCCTGTCGTTCGAGAACTACCAGAACACCGACAAGAACATCGGGGCGAAGTTCCAGATCTGATTCCGAGCCGGTTCCGGGAAAGGGAGTAGGGACGTGGCGAACAAGCCGGACAGCGGCGACATCAAGATCACGGTGAGCTTTCTGCGGGATTTCCAGAGCAAGGTGCTGCAGAAGATGGTCGATGATCTGGAGACGAATCCGCACGTCGCGGAACTGGCTCTGACGGTGGGCAGCGCCAAGGGACAACGACGGCTGCTGGCCGGTTCCGAGTCGTGGGAGCCCGCCAAGCTGCTGATCGAGAAATACGAGGCACCCACCACGGGCACCGGTCCGTCGCTGTACACCCAGATCGACGCGATCAAGAACCAGCTCATCAAGCTGAACGACAACATCACCTACGTGGTGGGCCTCGCGATGAGCGGGGAAGACGAGAACATCAAACTGTCCACCGAACTGAACATGAGCCAGCTCGGGGAGATCCTCGCGACCGCCCCTGCCCCGCCCCCCGCCCCCGCCCCCGGCGGCGCGGGGACCTGATCCGCGATGACTTCCACAGAGCTCAAGGTGTCGAAGGAACCTTGGGAAGAGGCGCTCAAGATCTTCGCCGATCCCGACGCACCGGATACCCATGTACCGAGCCGCGAGACCATCACCGGGATCCAGTGGCTCAAATGGGACGTCTACGCCAAGAGCCGGGGGCTCCCCGACCCCAAGGGCTGGGATTTCTTCGCCTCCACCGAAACATGGTGGATGGAGTACTGGGCGGTGGGCAGCGCGAACTACGAGGCGTTCACGCCCGTGATGACCAAGTTCTACGGCAACATGGACGACATCATCGAGTCCATGCAGGGCTACTACAACACCAATCCGGTGGCGCAGCCTTGGACGTTCACGAGGGCGTTCGATTCGTTGAACGGCGCGAAGACCCTGCTCTCGGAACAAGCCGCGGGCCTGACCGTCTGGAAGGACAAGGTCGGGAAGAAGGGTGACGACTTCCAGGGCACCGGCGCCGGTGCGTTCCGGGACGTCCTGGACGGCCTGATCTTCAAGAGCAACGACCTGGTCAGGCAGCTGGGTGTCCGGCCGGACGCGCTCAAGAACGCGTTGGGGAACAAGGACGATCCCTCGACGAAGGACAAGGACGAGGGCAAGAGCGGACTCGAATGGGCCTTCGCGAAGCTTCAGGAAGCCCATACCCGGTGGAAGTCCTCCGAGGAGTTCACTCGCGACACCGGTCTGTTCGGAGCGCTGACGTTGCCGGGCAGTCAGCTGGCCTGGCCGGGAGGATGCCTGAGGGCGATCTGGAGCTCCACGAAGTTCACAGAAGACCTGAAGAAGGCCAGGGACGACGACTGGAGCGGGACCGGGGGCGAGCGTTACCCCAGGAGCACCATCCTCGGCGCGGATGCCAGGAACCCCGCCTTCTGGGACGGGATCGCCACCGCGGCTCAGAATCTGTGGGTCGATCACATCAAGAACGTCCTGGATCCTCCCGCCACCACGGTGCTGACGAGCCTCCCGACGAGCTACAACGCCGCGAAGCTGCTCTTGCCGCAGATCAGGGAACCGAGGCGGCTCAACCTCCACAAAGCACCGCCGAAGCCTCCGCCCGGATCGCAGGGCCCGCCCCCACCGCCTCCGCCGCCCGGGTCGGGCGGCCCCAAACCGCCACCCGGTTCGAAGGAGGGGCCGCCGAAGATCCCGGACCCCTCGAAGGACAACAAGGACACCAAGGGTTCCCAGGGCGACAAGGACAAGAAGGGACCCAATGGCGGGCCCCCGCCTCCGCCTCCGCCGCGTCCGTCGCCGGGCGGCCCCAAACCGCCACCGGCCCCGCCGAAACCCGACGAGCAGCTCAAGGTGCCGTCCGGTTCGTCCGTCGGACCCGACGGCGTCGTGCTCGGTCCGGACAAGAAGCCGCTGCTCGACCCGCTCGGGCGGCAGATCGTCGTACCACCCGGCTCCCGGGTCGGGCCCAACGGCGAGATCATCGGGCCGAAGGGCGAAAAGCTCGCCGAGAAGGACCGGCTGGCCCGGCCGGACCCGGTCAAGAAGGACGAGTCGCGGCAGTCGGAGCTGGACAGGTACCTGAAGTCGTTGCGCGGCGGCAATACGCCGTCGATGCCGACGTTGCTCGGAGCGCCTTCGCTGTCGACGTCCACCGGTGGTGCGCCGACTCTCCACAGTGGACCGTCGGTGCCGAGGACGACCGTGGGATCGGTCGGTGCGCCGGGCGGCCTCGGCGTGGCGAGCGGGTACGAGACGCCGAGGCCACCGGAGAAGCCGGTGACGACCGAGGGCGGCCCTTCGCTGATCAAGAACCAGCAGGGCAACGGGAATCAGCAGAACGGCATGGGCGGAGTCCCGTTCTATCCGCCGACCGCGGGTGGCGCCGGTGCCGGTGCGGGCGGCGACCAGAACAAGGGCGAACGCGACCGGACCACCTGGCTGACCGAGGACGAAGAGACCTGGGGCACCGATCCGAAGCTGCCGCCTTCGGTACTCGGCGGCCGCAGGCGGCGAGGCAGGACGGCGGGCCGGGGTGCCGGCGGCGCACGCGACTACGGACAGGGAGGAAACGATGGCCGACTGGCTGGAGGAACAACTTCACCAGACCATGGTCATGCTCAGGGATCAGCGTGACCGGATCGAGTCGGCGAAGGCCGATCTCGCGTCCCGGACCACCTCGGCGACCTCGCCGGACAGGATGGTCACGGTGACTATGGACGCGCAGAACTCCGTGGTGGGACTGAAGTTCAACACCACGAAGTACCGGTCCATGCCGCCGGAGCAACTGGCCAGGACCCTGCTCGACGTGCTGGAGCGCGCCCGCCGGGAGATGGCGGACACCGTCGTGGAGGTCTTCGGCCCGCTCATGGACCAGCGCGACGACCTCCGTGCCGCCATGACCGGCGGCACCGACGTCGACAAGGCGTTCTCGGCTCTGTGGAAAGAGGCGCCTTCCGACGTCTTCGGCAGGGGAAGGGACTGATCCTCCGTGGCGCTGGGCGGGCCGGAAACGACGAAATGGGTGTGGGAGGAAGCGCTCAACATCTTCACCCGCGATCCCGAGGTCCCCGTGGTGCCGTCGCGTTCGACCGTTCTCGGCGTGCCGTGGCTGACGTGGCGTGTCTACACCCATCTCCGCGGCCCCAGTAACAAGGTGCCGACGAATTTGATCCACGCGGAAGGCATGACGTTCTTCACCTCCTGGTACGCCGTCGCCGACCCGAGCAAGGAACTGGAGAGCGCGGCCGGGACCTACTTCACCACCGGGGACAAGGTCGTCGACTCCCTGCGGGACGAAGCGAACCCGGTCGGGAAGCACTCCACCTTCGAGCGGGCGTCGATCACCGTCGGTGGGGTGGCGAACTGGCTGACCGCACAGGTCGCCCCGCTGGAGACCTGGCGGGACAAGACCGGCCACCGCGGCGACGCCTTCCAGGGCACCGGCGCGGGCGCGTTCTGGACTGTGCTGGACGGGCTCGCCACCAAGTGCCAGGGGCTCGTCGCCCAGCTGACCAAGGACTTCACGACCTGGGAGATGCTCCACCTGGCGGGCGGCTTGCTGAAACGGGCGGGGGAAGTGCTCGACGAGGGACGCGCGCGGTGGCAGGGCGGCGAAAGCTTCACCTATGACACCGGCCTGGGGTTCGCGGTCACCGCGCCGGGATCGGCGCTGTTCACGCCGAGCGGCGTGGTGCGCGCGATCTGGCAGGCCCCCGAGCTGGCCGCGGATTTCGCCAGTCATCCTCCGCCCAAGTACACCAGGGAGAAGGACGGCTGGCCGAAGAGCACCTTTCTCGGCGGAGTCCTGGACGAAGGTAACACCGCCCCGCGCGAGAAGCTGGAGATCGCCGCGCAACGGGTCTGGCAGGAACACCTGAAGGTCGCGGACACCAACGCGGCGGCGGTGGCCTGGTTGCTCGACCTGACCTACCGCCAGTCGCTTCCGTATCTGCCGACGCTCCGGACCCCCGTCCAGCTGAACCTTTCGGGAGGTTCCGGCGGTACAGGGGACGGCGGCGCGGGGTCCGGGGGTGACGGTGCCGGACCCGGCGGAGGGGACGGGTCGACCGGGGACGGCGGCCCGGGGCCCACCTCGTCCTCGCCACCACCGCCACCACCGGTCACCCACGTCGGTGTCAACGGCCCCGGCGGGCGGTTCCCGCCACCGGTCACCCGGGTGGGCGGGCCGAACAACTTCCTGAAGGTGCCCACCGGTTCGTACGTCGGACGGGACGGGACCGTCATCGGACCCGACGGCAAACCGGTACTGGGGTCCGACGGCAGGCCGATCATCGTCCCGCCGGGCTCACGGGTGAACGGGAACGGCGAGATCATCGGACCGAGAGGCACCGGGAACCTGGAACAGAAGGACCGGTTGCGCAAGGCGTATCCGCCGCCGGGCACGACCCGTACCGGCGACAACGGCGAGTCGGCGATGGAGCGGTATCTCAAGTCGTTGCGGCGTACCCCGCCGTCGCTCCCGCCGTTCCGTGCTCCCGACACGTTGCCCATGACCATGTCGAAATTCGACCCCCAGTCGAATTTCCACAGTGGACCGGGCGCACTCGGTGGCGGCCGGATCGGGGTGTCGCCGGACTTGGCGTCGCCGTCGCCCGCCTCGTCGCAGGGAGGGAAGCCTGGCGGCCCGCAGACACTCGGCGGCCCGAAAGGTACGGCGGGGACCGGAAACGGGAGCGGGGTGCCGTTCTATCCGCCCTCGGCGGGCGGGGCCGGTGGTGCCGGGCAGGGCAAGTCCGAACGCGACCGGACGACCTGGATCGCCGAGGACGAGGAGACCTGGGGCACCGACCCGGCGGTCGCTCCGGGCGTACTCGGCGGGCGCCGGCGCCGGACCCGCGGTCACGGCAGCACTCGGCTGAGTGCGGACACCCAGCGCGACCACACTTTCGGATTCGGCGAAGGCACCGGTCAGAACACCGGCACCACCACGGGATGAGGGCGGGATCATGACGGATTTCAGGGCGGACCCCCGGGCCATGCAAGCCCTTGCCGAGGCGTACCGGGATATCGGCGCCAAGATGCGCAAGATCAGTGAACTCGGCGTCGATCGGCGGGATCTGGTCTTCGAGGCCGCCGGAGACGACGAGATGGGCGAGGAGATCAAAACCAACCTCGGCGACCCGGTCACGAAGATCGAAGGCGCCTTCGTCTCGATCGGCGAAGTCGTCGAGAACCAGACCAACGTGACCAAGGGGATGGCCGCGAAACTCGCCGTGACGGAGAGCCAGAACATCGAGAACGTCCACAGAGGACTCAAGCGTCAGTGATCTCCCGGCGGTCGTGTGGGAGCCGTCGGCCAACCTGAGCCAGTAAAGGAAGCGGGAACACCATGCCCTCGGACCCAGCAGAGTCCACCGGCGTCGCGGTCGCCACGGCGGAAACGGCGGCGCCCGCCGTCCCCGAAACCAAGGCGGACACCGAAACCACGCCGTCTTCGGAAGCCGAAACCGTCGCGGCCGGTGCCGTACCGCCGGTCGTGGACCCGGGCACCGACGTCGAATCGCCCTCGCCGGGCGGGATGTCGAAACCGGTGGTCGTGGCGGCGGCGATCGCCGGTGTCGTCCTGGTCGCCCTCCCGATGGCACTCAGCGGAGTGCTCGGCGACGCCTCGTCCGGCGAGGGGCCAGGGCCGGCGGGCTATGCGAAGGATCTCCCGCCGGACGGCGGATTCGTGCCGGGGCTCGCCGCGCCGCCCGCCGACAACGGCGGTGTGGCCGCAGGCCGGCCGGGCAACCAGCTGCCGGGGCAGGCCGCTGACGGGATACCGGCGGGCCGGCCGGGCGCGGCCGCCGATCCCGGAACCGCGGGTCTCCCCGGCGGCCAGGCTCCTGGCGCGGGCGGTGGACCGGCTCCGGGGCCCCAGCAGCAGCCGGCCCCGCCGCCGGCCCAGCAGCCTCAGGGACCGCCCGCTCCGGGTGTCAGCGCGGCGACGTACGAGGGCATGGCCGGACGCGGATGCGGCGGTGGCACCGGATTCACCGGCGTCGGCGCGTACAGCGACGGCAAGGCGGGCTGGGTGAACCACGGCAACGGCGGCTGCGGCACGTCCTTCGTCTCGATCCCCATGTCCGGCGACGCGAACAAGGACGACACGAGCGCGTATGGACTGTGGACGTTCAACACCGGCCCGGTGACCACCGGCTCGTGCGCGGTCTCGGTGTTCGTCCCCACCGGTGACGTGACCGTGGTGGGTGGCAGCCCGTCGGTCTACCGCGTGTACGACCGGTTCGCGGTCGACAAGGGAACCCCGGTCGGCACGTTCCAGATCGACCAGATCGGCAACCGCGGCCGATGGGTGAACGTCGGCACGTTCCGGATCAACGGCGCCAAACTGGCCGTCCAGTTGCTCACCCGGGGCCGTGACTGGTCGGGTTCCACCAAGACCTACGCGCACCACGCCGCGGCGATGGTGAAGGCCAAGTGCCAGGCGTGACGTCGGTCTCGTGAGTGAGGGCGGTCGGTACTCCCGATCGCCTACACCCGATGTGGCGGCTTCACGTGACTGGACGGACGACACGCGTGATCCGGCGGACGACACGCGTGTCGTCTCTTTCGTCACGCGTGTCGTCCGTCCAATCACGCGAAAGCGCCATCAGCGCACAGGCACTTCCCTCCAGGCACTCGCCGGGCGTGTGAACCGTTCGGCGCCCGGGCCGCGTTGTCTCCGGTGAACCCGTCAGGAGGTGATCCGTGCCCATCAAGGTCGATCGCGGCGATTTCGGCGACGTGCCGGAGTGGGCGCGGACACTTCTCGAAGTCCTCGGTGTCTCCTGGCCTGCCGCCAACCAGCACAAGTTCCGGCGGGCGGCGCAGGAATACGACACCGTCACGGAACTGCTGAACGAACTTCCGGACGACATCGCCAGGGTCAAGCGGGCGATCGACGAGAAGTTGTCGATGCCCGAGGCGGGCGAGGCGTTCGACAAGAGCATGAAGCCGCTCACCGGCGGGTCGCCGAACCTGCTGGGGGAGCTTGCCGAGGGCACGAAGGGGATCGCCGACGGCTGCCGCAAGATCGCACTGGACGTCGAGTACACGAAGTTCTCCGCGATCGGCCAGCTTTTCCTGCTGGCCTACGAGATCGCGATGGAGTACGCCCTCGCCGTCGTCACCGGGGGCGCGTCGCTCGCGAACCTCACCTGGCATTACGCCCTCACCCGCGGCTACCTGCTCGTGCTGTTCAAAATGCTCGTGCGGGCGATCGTGTTCGAGATGTTCATCGGCATCACCGGCGGGCTGATCATCGACGCCGCCGTGCAGCGCCTGCAACGGGAACGCACCGAATGGGACGACGAAACCACCAAGCAGACGGCGATCTCGGGGGCGATCGGCGGCCTGCTCGGCGGCGCCGTCGGCGAACTCGGGGAGAAACTGGGCCGCAAGATCGGCGGCCTGCTGGGCAAGGACTTCGGCAAGGTCGCCACCGACGATCTGCTGAAGCTGGTCAAGGATCTCAAACTGCCGGGCGGGGACGCGCTCGCCGACGACTGGGTACGCGACATCGGCCGGACGCTGACCGACCGGGCGGGCAAACAGTTCACCGATCCGGCGACCGCGTTCACGAAGCGGGCGATCGAGGGCTTCAGCGACGAGGTCGCCGACAGGTTCGTCACCGCGTTCGGCAAGACCCTCGGTGACGACGCCGCCCGGCAACTCGGCCGGGACTACGCGCGCGCCTTCGTGGACAACTGGACCAGGCACGGCCTGGACGGCAGCAAGGCCTTCAACGACAGCCTGGGCAAAGTACTCGCACCGTACGACGGCAAACTGGGCAAGGACGCCGTCGGCCTGCTCACCGACCACGTGCCGGACGTGTTGTCCCGCAACGCCACCGAACGGCTCGGCGGAAACCTCGCCGCCAGGGCCGTCGAGTTCAGCACGGTCTTCCTCTTCGAGGGTGTCTCCGGGGTGATGAGCCAGGCCGTGATGGCCGCGCTCAACGGCGAGTCCGTGTCCGCCGCGGAATACGGCATGGGTTTCGCCGGCGGTGTGGTCGGCGGCGCGGTCAGTCACAAACTCGAGGGGATCGGGGAACGCGCCCTCGACTCGGCGGTCACGTCGATGAAGGAGAAGTTCGGCGATGCCCCGGCGTCCCCGGTTCCGGTGCCTCCGCCGAGCGCCACGAACACACCGAGCACCACGAGCGCAGGGGCTTCGGCGCCCGCCGCTTCCACCTCGCCGAACCCGGCTTCCACCTCCGACGTAAAGTCCACTTCGGACACAAAGGCCGCCTCCGAAACCAAGACCCAGTCGACCACTAAGTCCACATCGGACACGAAGACCGTCTCGGACGGCAAACCCGTTTCCAAGTCCACTTCGGACAGCAAGCCGGCCGAAGTCAAGACCACTTCTTCCGGCAAGACCGAATCCGCGCCCGCCCCCGTGCGGACCTCGTCCGAGGCCGGGACGGTCGAGGAAGCGCCACCGGTGTCCGAGGAACGCCACGAGGACGAGGAACGACCGCACACCCGCCCCGCCCCGCTGCGTACCTCGTCGGAGGATCAGGATCTCGGCTCCGCTTCGGTGGCCGTGTCCGAGCAGGCCCCAACGATCGAACTGGATCTCGGCAAGCCGTTCGCCGAAGACCTGGGCGACCTCGCCGGGCACCATCAGGAGGACACCGAACCGCTGCCGGAAGATGTCCCGGCCACCACCGAAGCACCCGAAACCAAGAGCGACTCCGACACGGACGCGCAGGACCTGACGGTCGCGGACCTGCCGCCGTTCCTCGCCACCGGTCAGGCTCTCGGCTCGGCACCGGTACTCGCGGTCGAAGGGACCGCCGGGCTCCGCGACGAGCTCGCCCGATTGCTGCCAGGGATCGAGGCGGACGATCTTCGCGCGATCGAGAACGCCGTCCACGACGACTTCGAATCGGTGCTCAGCGGACTGCATTTCCCTCTCCGCACGGGGAAAGGCCGGCGCGAGGTCCGGATCCGCGCCACCGTCGGCGGCGAAGTGGTGAGTGAGCCGAAGGAGAAGACCAAGGCGGATCTCACCGTCCAGGGCGGTACTTCGAACTCGGAGAACCTGACGGTCTTCGACGCCGGAGATCTCGGGACGGCCGCGACCGTGCAGATGCCGATGGGTCCGTACCTCACGGTCGGCGGTAAGGTCGCGTTGGCGGCGCCCGGTGCGACCCAGGCCGTGACGGTGTCCACTTCGGACCAGCGGGCGATCCGGTCCGGTGAAGGTTCCCGCCGGGTGCGCCTGAACGTCGAATTCACCGTCAGCGTCCATGACGAGAGCGGCGCCGAAGTCGGTCAAGCGCGGGCGAGGCCGATTCCCGGGCACGTCACCGTGCGGCTTCCGGACGATCTGGTCGGGCTCACCCCGCAGACGGGGCTCGCCGCGAAGGATCTGGACGCCGACGTCGGGCGCAAGCTCCAGAACCCGGTGCCCGAGGCGGTCACCGACCTCGGCGACGTGTTCACCGGAACGGCGGGGCTGCTGCCCCGGTCGGTCACCGCTCTCGGCTCCCCCGGCCGGGACACGTTGCGGGCTTTCCTCGGCACCGCCGGTATCCGGGAGAACTTCGGCCCGATGCTGGCGGGCTGGGTCAGCTCGCCTGCCCTGCTCAGCGCGGACGGCGGCAAAGTGGCGGCGGTGCGGATGAAGGCCGTGCTCACCAAGGCCGAGTTCGTCGGCCCCACCTCCGGGACACAGCTTCGCCTGCACGATTCCACGACCACCGGCTCCACCACTTCCGCCTTCACGAAACGCGGTTTCGACGCGGCCGTCTCGTTCGGCGGCGGTGGTGGCGTCAACGCGGCGAAGATCGCCGCCGGTATCGGCGCCGGCTATTCCGCGCGCACGGTGGACACCGTCGTGTCCGGCCGGACCACGACCACGAAATCGGGTGTCCAGCTCAAGGGCGACGTCGGCCTGTACCGGTTCGAGACCACGATCGTGGTGCAGGCACTGGACGGCGGGGAGACCACCACCACGGCGACGGTCTACGCCAGGTTGGGGATGGCCGAGGCCGCGGCCCAACGTCTTCCGGTCCCGGAAGGCACCGGAGACGGGATCACGCCGCCGTCGACCGAGAAGTTCCCGCCCGCCCATCTGGCCGCGGGACTCGCGGCGGGCAACGTGCGCGTCGGCGAGTTCACCGGCGCCGAGGCCGTGCTGACGGAGATCCGGGACAAGCTCCGTGAGACGGGCCGGTACAAGGATCTTCTGCCGGGCTGGAACGACGAGCAGGAGAGCGCCGGGGCGTCGCGGACGCTGGAGATGCTGGCCAACGAGCGCCTTCTCGACACCGCGTTGTCCCCGTCGGCGCTGCGCGGCCGGATGGACGCGTTGCTGGGCGCCGGTGTGTCGGTCACGCTCAAACGCCGGGGGGTGCTCCGGCAGGACAACGTCACCATCACGGTGCGGCTGGAAACGACGCGCTCCGAGCACATCGGGAGCGCGACCGGACGGGTGACCCGCAACGCCACGACCACCGGACCCGCACTCGGCTCCTCCGCCACGACCAGCAAGGGATGGACGGCGGGGCCCGAGGGCAAGGTAGCGCTCGGGGTGACCGCGACGGCCGCGGTGAAATACGGCGTCAGCGGCGGCGTCCGGACCGGGGCGGGACCGGTCACCGACTCGACGGATCTCACCATCGGCGGTGCCGACTCGGAGGGTTTCCGGCACGAGGGCCGGTTCGTCGTCTCCATCACCGGCTTCTCCAGGGTGAACGCGACGGTCCGGCAGCTGCTGCCCGGCCTGCCGGGTATCCAGGTACCCGACGTCCGGCGGATCTGGACCACGCCGGAGGAACGGGAAGACGGATCGGTCCCGCTCCCGGCCGGGTTCACCGTGTGGATGTCGGACAGCCTGACCCTGCCGGCCGAAGCCGAGCAGGTCGCGCCCGGCGAGCCGAAGGTGAGCGACCTCGACCCGCCACGATCGATCACCGGCCATTTCGCGGAACTCGATCCGCCCGTCGTCGGGGACTGGATCGGCGTGGAGAGCATCGCCCACACCGGGCACGTCGGCACGGCGGCGTTGGAAGCCCTCGTGGAGGCGTCGGACGAAGACCGGGCACTGGCACTGCCCGGCAGCGACGCCTGGACCGTCGTCCAAACGATGCTGAGCACCGACAACCTCAAGGCGGCGCTGCGCTCGTTCACGCGCGGCGTCCTGAGCACCGACCTCGTCCACTCCCGGCGCCTGGCGGACCGGGTGGGCCGGATCGGCGTCCAGGCGAAGCTGAGTAAACCGACCCTGGTCCGGGTGGCCGACGACGTCGCCTCGGAACGGTCCGCCACGGGCGGGTTCCGGTTCGACGGCGGCACGAGCAAGAGCACGGGCCCGGTGATCACCGCGGGGCTGACGGGCACCGGTTCGGTGAACGACGATCCCACCGGATCCGCGACCGGCGGACTGTCCGGCAAACCGTGGGCGAAGACGACCACGACGGCCGACGGCCTCGACATCTCCGCGGTCGTGGACCGCAACGTCACCACGGCGGCCGGGACGCCCCGGGTCCTGGCGAGGTTCGACCTCGACTTCACCGTGCTCGCCGAGGCCCGGCAACAGACCGCGCTGATCCGCCCGGACGCCAGGGTCGCCGCCCGCTCCGTCCACCTGCCCGGCGCGGCACTGGTGTGGCTCACCGAAGACCAGGCACGGGAACACGGTCTCCTGCCGGCCAAGCCCGCCGGACCGCGGGAACGGATCGAGCGGCTCGCGGCTCCCTCGACACTGCCGGAGGGCAAGCCGGGCGCGCTGGGACTGGGCGCCGTCGAGCGGATGCCCGATCTGTCCGACCTGGTGCCGAAGCTGTCCGAGGAGCTGATCAAGGCCAAGATCCCGTTGCTGCCGGGCGTTTCCTTGAACGACGTGATGCATACCTGGGCGAGGCTGACCGACCTCGTCTCGCCGGACGGCGTCCGAGGACTGGTCGACAGCGCGCTGGACGGCGGGATCCCGCTGCACGCGCATCTGCCGAAACTGTTCACCGACAGCGGCTACCAGATCCTGCTGACCGCGAAAACGCTGAGGAACCCGGTTTTCCGCGAGGTGGTCAACGACGGCCGGACCGTCGAACACAGCACCGTCCGCGCGGTCCGGACCAGCCGCACCGGCGGCACGGCCGAAGCGTGGTCGGTCGCGGTGCGGGCAGGCGGACAGGAGAAGTTCCAGAACACCGACGGCGGCGCGACGACGTCGGCCGGCGGCGCGGTCACCAAGGGGATCGGCGTCACGAAGGCGGTCGGCGTCACGGAGGTCCGCACCGAACAGGAAACGCGGTTGCGGACCGGGACCGGACCGGCCGCGCTGTTCGACGTGCCGATCGAGTTCACCCTCGACGTGCGGCGGAACGGCGTATCCGTCGCGTCGGCCAACACGGGGGAGCGGCTGCTCGGCGTCCGGCTGCTGGCCGACAACCTGAGCATCGGCGGCGAGACGGATACCGGCGGAGACAGCGGGTCGAATCCGCTGTCCGCGGCGGACGCCACCCCCGCCGCGCTCGCCGAATGGCGGCAGGGCAGCGTCGCCGAGCTGCCGGAGATGGCGTCGGTGGAATCCGTGCGCGCGGCGGCGGAGCTGCGTGACGCCGTGCGGGACACCCTCACCAAGGCCGGGGCGGACAGCGGGATCACCGGTTACGGCACGGGGCCGGTCAACGCGCTTTGGTCGAGTCTGAGTCCTCAAGTGCTGCAGGCGTTCCTGCCCGGCATGACGACGAAGAGCCTGCCCATACCCGTCCTGCGCGACGGCGCCGTCCTGCGGGGCAAACGGGCCGACGTCGAGGTACACGCCAGGCTCGGCAAACCGCGCACGATCGCGCTCAGCGACGGCGTCAACCTGGAGAAGCCGAAGACCTCGGCGACGGCGGCCCGCTCGGCCGAACGGAAGGTCGCCGAGGCGACGGAGATGGGCGTCACCGGGCCGACCGTCACGCCGGTCGACGACAAGGGCGGCATCGGTGGCCTGCTCACCGGCGCCGACGCGCGATGGACCGGTGAGCCCACCGGCGCCACGGCCGACGGCACGACGGTTTCCGCGGTCGCGAACCTCAAACCGGCCGGGCGGACGGCGCTGGTGCGCTTCGACGTGGACTACCGGATCGTGGTCAAGGTCGGCGGCCGGACCGAGGTCGTGGACGTTTCGCTGCCCGCCTCGGCGGACGTCCGGATGCCGATCGAGGGCTTGCCGGACGTCACCGGGCAGAAGACGCCGCGCGTTCTCAAGGCACGGCAGGGAAGGGTCGCCAGGACCGCGAAGGCGTGGAGGGACGCCGAGGTCGGCGCGGAGGGCCAACGACGCCGGGCCGAGCAGCTGGTCGAGAAGCTCGGTGCCGACGTCGACTGGAACGCCACCGTCGACGCGGCCCGGGTCCGCCGTCCCGGCACCTTGGCGGAACGGCACCACGAATACGCCCGCGAGACCGAGAAAGCCCTGCGGGAAGCCGAAAACGTCGCCGAAGCCGCTCTGCTCCACCATGAGCGGGTGTCTGCGGAAGCCGACGCGGTGACGGCCGCGCTCAAGGCCAGGACCGTCGATCTCGACGACCTCACCCAGGGCACCGCCGACGCGGACCGTGCCTTCCGGGTGCTCTCTTCCGAACTGGCGGCGGCACGCGCGAAGGGGGACCTCGCCGAGGCGCTGGGCGACGTCCGGAGGCTGACCCGGGAACGGGCCGACGCGAAACAGCGGCGCGACCTCTTCCGCGAGGTTCTGGCCGAGCAGCGGGAAAGTCTGGCCCTCGCCGAAGCCGCGGCGGTGGAGACGCGGGAACAGCGGGTCGCCGCGGCGGAGCAGATGATCCGCACCCAGGCGGCCTTGCAGGCGGCGTGGCTCGATTTCGTGGACACCAAACAGGACGCGTGGTGGCTGGCGAAGGACGCGCTGGACGCCGAATTCGCGCGGCTCGCGGCACCGCCGGGTTCTCCCGAAGACGAGAAATGGCGGCACAGCAGGGCGACGGACGCGCCGTGGTTCTCGGTGGCGGAACCGCTCGACCCGGCCGACTGGGAGCCGCTGCGGGCGACGACGCCGCGGCGGTCGGTGGCGACCGAGACCGCCGACGTCCTCACCACGTTGCTGTCCGGCAAGGACAAACGGTACGACGGCGTGATCCGGTACGGCGTCAGCCGGTTCAAGGTCGGCGAGCGCTCGGTCACCGAGTTCACCGTGCCGATCAACCTGGTACCCGGTCGCGGAGTCACCGAGGAGCAGCTCGCGCGGCTGCGGGAACGTGCCACGGCCGGTGTCGAGAAGCTGATCAACAAACGCCACGGTCTCCCGAACGGTGACCAGTTGCACGTCCGGATCGAGTTCACCGGCGACCGTCTGACCGACCGGGACGGCAACCCCCGGTACCGCCCGTACGACGTCGTCGCCGGTGACGGCGAGCGCACGACCCAGACCAACTGGCGATCCGACGCCACGCCGGAGGAACTGGCCCACGAAGTGCTGCACTACCTCGGCGCGGCCGACGAGGAGCACGACAAGGCCAGGGTGTTCCTCAGCCGCGAGGACGACGGGACGACCGGTGTCGTCACCGGTGACGAGAGCATCATGGGCAAGGGCGTGGTCACACCCGGCGTGACACCGAAGCTGATGCCCCGCCACACCTGGATGATCCAGCACGTCCTGCACGCTCAGCTGGGACCCGGCCACCGTCTCACCGACCCCGGGCAGGACGCGCTGCCGGGAGTCCTGCCGTCGTCCACGGAGCCCGCCCCGGCACACTCCGGGCTCACCGCCACGCAGCGGGACACCCTCGACCGGCTCGGCAAGACGGCCGTGCCGGCCGGGGGAGAGCCGGTCACCGGGAACCTGATCGCCGCTATCGCCGCCTCCGTCGCGCCCGAATCGCCGGCCCGGCAGGCGGAACTGCGGAAACTGGGCGCGGGGCTGCGGAACACGACCGCGGCGAAGATCGCCGAAGCCTTCGGGGTCCGGTTACACGTCGTGACCGAGAACGGGGAAGACCTCGGGTACGGACCGGCCGGGCCCCCGCCCGTACGGATCGTGCGGACGGCGGACGGGGACTACCTGGCGACCCGTGACCTGGACACGAGGATCGCTTCGAGGCCCGTCCCGAACCGGCCCGAAACCGACGCGGAGTTGTTCGGGCGGCTGGGCGACAGCAGGTTCGACCCTGCGGAGCCCGGCGCGCTGACGCAACTGGCGATGGAGATCGGGGTGGAGCCCGACTTCGCGGTGATGGAGGACGACTTCGAGGGAGCGCTCGCGCGCGAGGTGCGGAACCTCGCGCGCCTGCTGGACGCGTCCGGTGGCGCGTTTTCGTTGCCACGGCTGAAGGCGATGCGCGTCGTGGCGCAGGCCGCGCGTACCGAACTGGGATTGGACGCGGGTGCCGAGGTCACGCTCGCACACCTCGATCTGGCCGCGGATCTGCTCGACTGGACGGGCGGCCACGCGGATCTGCTCGACCATGTCGTGGCCGGGAACCGGTCACCGGCCCGGGACGGGTTGCGGAACCCCGCGGCGAGTACGACGGTGGCCGCTCCCGGCGAACCTGTCACCACCGTGGCCGGGCGGCCGGACGCGTCCTACCCCGCCGCGTCGGATTTCGTGCGGTTCGCGGAGCGGTCGCACGAGCTCGACGAAGCAGGCCGCGAAACCGTCCGCGAGTTCACCCGGTGGGCATGGGAACAGGCCCGGCGGAGCCAGGCGGAAACCGGTGCCACGCCGCGGATCGAGATACGCGGCTTCGGCAACTCGGCGGTCACCGGACGAGCCGCGCAGCGCGCGCGGACCGTGGCAGGGGCGGTGCGCGATCAGCTTCGGAACCTTTCCGCCAAGACCGGCGACGGCGCGACACCGCGCGTCGTCATCGAAGCGGGCCTGCCCGACTTCGCCCCGATCGACGGTCCGGATCCCGCGAAATGGCTTCGTACCGCCACTCTTCGCCTGACCACCGGGGAGAACCTGGCCGGGCCATTGGGCTGTGTCCCGCTCCGGCCCGGCGAGTCGGTGACCGACTGGGTCGCCAGGACCGTCGCGGAACTGCCGTCCGCGCCCGCGCACCTCGCCACCGGCCCGCTGACCGGCTACCTCGACAAGGCGAGGGCCGCGGGGCGCGGGCAGAAGGCGGAGATCTCGATGCGGCTGAACGTCGCGCGCGATCGACGGCCCGGGACCTGGACGGATTTCACCCTGCCCGACGGCACCACGGTCTCCCTCACCTACGACCCCGCGTCCGGCGAGGCGCGATTCGGGACCGGGTCCTCGCGACCGGACGCGACCTACGAAGTCAAGATCTCGCCCGACCAGGCCATCGGCGTGCTCGACTTCGCGATGCGCTCGGCCGTCACCCGTCCCGGTGGCATCAAGAACACCGAGGCCCGTTTCAACCGGGGTTTGTTCCACCGCACGCTGGGAACTTCGTTACCCGGCAAGGAAGCGCTGTTCGACGACCTGGGCGGCATGCACCGGGGCATGCTGCGCCGTCCCGGCGGCGTGCTCACCGCCGACGGCCGGACCGCCCCGGTGATCACCGAGTCCACCCCGCTCCCCGCGCGCCCGCTTCGCTACGCCGGAGCCGACCCCGTCAAATCCGTGGCGGTGGCGGAATTCCACTCCCGGGAGGAACGGGACGGCCGGCTGCGCGAGTTCGCCGAGAAGGTCTTCGCCGAAACGGCGGACCATCTGCTGGCGGGGCACGGTCTTCCCGTCATCCGGGTCGAGGCGGGGAAATCGACGGCCTTCACCGGCGAGGTCGTCGGCGAACTGTCGCGTCAGCTCGGCGAGGCGGCGCGACGCGCGGAAAAGACCGGGGACTTCCCCGGAGTGGCGATCGACTTCGACAAGGTCACGAAGGACATCGTCGGCTCCGACGGCATCGGCGATGCCGTGACGTTCCGGGTGGTCCGGCCCCGGCCGCCCGCGGCACTGGAGACCGAACCGTCGGGCGGCACCTCGATCCGGCCGGGCGAGCCGGTCAAGGCCTGGGTCGAGCGCCGGGCGGCGGACCGTGGCCTCGACCCGGCGGTGGTGTCCGGTTTCGTCGGTGAGCTGATCGACCGTGTCCAGTACCTCCGCGATCACGCGCGGGACGGGCTTCCGTCGCTTCGGTTCCGGCTCCACGTGAACGTCGGGAGCGACAAGGCCGGGCTGGCCGTCGACGGGCTCCGCGGCCGCGAGCGCCGGACGGGGCACGCCTATGTGAGCTTCTCGGACAAGTCGGGGTTCTTCGCCGGCCTCGGTTTCGGCCCCGTCCAGCCCGGTATGCGGGAACAAGGGGAAGTCTGGCGGGAGGACGATTCGTCCACCTTCGCCGTCGAGTACCAGGTCAGCGCGAACGACGTGCTGCGCGGGATCGACCACATGATCGACAGCTGGGACCACGACTACGAACTGCTCGGGCACAACTGCGTGACTTTCGCCAGGGACATGCACACCAAGGTCACCGGGCTTCCCGCGCCCAGCGGCGGGCTGCTGTTCCAGAACCCCTACGACATGGCGGAAAACCTCCGTAAGACGCCGGGCAGGTTCGCCGTCACCGCCGCCGCGTCGGCGGATCGCGAACAGGTCGAAGAACGGGTGAAGACCTACTCCGAGGCCATGGCGACCAGCCCGTTGGCCGACCCGGCGGACACCCACGTCCGGACGGTCATCCGCGAGCTGGTGACCTTGCCCGGGGTGAAACGGGTGGAGGACTTCAGCGGCGCGAGCGTGCATTCGATGGCGATCCGGGATCGGCTCGAAGCCATTCGAACCGGTCTCGCGAACCTCGGCGACGACGCGACCCGCGCCAAGGTCCGCCGGGCGGTCACCGACGCGCTGATCGCGACCGGTTTCGTCCCGGTACGGGAAGGCACGGCGGGCCGGTCCCGCGAACGCCAGGTCCTGCGGCCGATCTCACCCGGCCTGCTGGGCGAGGTGCTCGACGGCGTCGCGGCCACCCTCGCGGCGGGGAAGGACCCGTTCACCGAGCCGGGGTCGCCGTTGCGCGGCTACCGGGCGGACGTCGGCCTACCTGCGCGGTGGGCGACGCTGGCGACGCTCAACCTGACCGAGTCCGCCCGTACCGGGCTCCGGAACGATCCGCTGTTCCAAGCGTTGCAGGGCAACCCGGACGCGTTGATCGAGGCGCTGTTCGCGGGCACCGGCCACGAGAGGCTCGCGTTCGCCGGCCGAGGGGCCGAAGCGATCGTGAACGCCGGGTTGCGCCGGACGGTGCCCACGATCGCGGGGCTGCTCCATGTGGGTCGTGCCGCGACCGCCCACGCGGAGCGGATAGCCCCGGAGCGTCGGCAGCGGATCGCCGTCATCGACCGGGAATTCGACGCGATCCGGGACCGCGCGTTCACGCTGGCGGCCGAGGTCCCGACGGCCGCGACGCGCCGGGAGTGGGCCGCGCTCACGACGCGGTGGAGCCGGGCCATGCAGAAACTCGGTGCCGTCCTCCGGCCCGGTGGCCCGCATACCGCGCTGCCGGTGTTCGCCGGCCGGATGCTGCCCGGCGCGTGGTCTCCGGTGAGTTCGGCGAGTATCGCGCCGGTGGCCGCCGCCACGGACGATTGCCTTGTCTCCCCGAGTATCCCCGGGCAGGGGACCACACCCGTTCCGGACGGCGACCTCGCGCAATTCCGCCGCGACGTGGTGCGCCGCGGCGGGATACTCATGACCTCGTCCACGGGCCCGCTGCGCCTCGACGTGACGACGCTCGACGACGAGCCGGTCTACCTCCTGGACGACCCGCTCCGGCCCGGTGTCGAGTACCTGTCCGAATCGAGCTTCCTCGACGCGGTGCGGGATCGACGGCTGGAAGAGGCCGAACTCCTGCCGAAACGCGCGCCGGTGACCGAAAGCCCCGTCGTCGTCGCGAACGACGTCGAGACGATCCCACTCGGAGGGAACAGCGGGATCAGGTTGACCGACGCCCGGCTGGACGGACTGGCCGACAGGCTCCCCGCGGACGACCGGTTCTTCACCTTCCTCGCCCATGGCGGGCCGAACGGTGCGCCGGTGCGTATTGCTTCAGGGGCCGGGAGTACGCCACTGACTCCGTTCGAGGTGGCCACGATGCTGGTACATGCCAGGGACGAGGGCTGGTGGGACGGCGTGAAGCCGTTGATGTTCGCCTCGTGCGGTGCCGGTGTGGGCGGCCGCGAATCGTTCGCCGCCCAGGTGCTGTCGGAGTTGCGCGAGCGGGGCATCGACGTGGAGGCCGTCGCGCCCGACGGACCGGTGTACCTCGTCCCCGGCGAGGAGGGCCGCACCGGCCACCTCGTGGTGACCGGAAAGGTCGGGTTCGACGTCTTCGGCCGTCCGGTCGTCGAGCCGAACGGGAACTGGGTGCGGCTCGGCGGATCCACGGCCGAGGCGGAGCCGATCGGTGCGCATATCGTGGTGGAGGAGAACGAAAACCCGCGTACGGGCCCCGTTCCCGGTTACGGGACCGGGAAACCGGTGATCGAGTCGAAGGACGCGGTGCGGCTCGCCGACGAGGACGAAGCGGACAGTCCGCCGCCGAGGCCGTCGCCACCCTCGCGGACACCGTCCGAGTCGTCGCAGTCCTCGATCGAGGTCAACACGATCGAGATCAGCTTTCCTTATCCCGGCAGGATCCTCGGCCGCGACGTGCTGTACTCCGGCCAGCGTGAAGTACTGGCCGTCCACGGCATGGAACCGGTACTGGTCGAAGGGGACACGCGGCACGATTCGTTCCGCGAGGCCCTCGTGGCGAGCCTTCCGGACGACATACCGCGTGAGCGTGCCCGGATCATGGCGGGACTCGACGAGTTCACCGCGGCGCATCCGGACAACACCGATCTCGGTGCGATCGCGGAGGCGGCGGGGGTCCGGGTCCACGTGCTCGAACGCGACGGAACGTGGACCAGCCACGGACATCCGACGGCCAGGCCGGTACACATCCTGCGGGCGGACGTCGACGGCGAGGAGCGTTACCTCGGCACCACGGAGAACGTCCACATCGGACGGCCGAACGTGCGCTACCCGGGTTCGACCGTGCTGCTGACCGGCCACGGCCGCAAGGTACTGCATCGCGGCGAGTTCGAGATCGAGACGATCAAGGGAAAGCATTACGTCCGGCTCTACACCGCGATCCTCACTCCCGCCGCGCGGGAATCCGCGTTCAAGGACGTGCACCAGGACGAGGACGGCAAGGTCGATCCCTTCAGCGGGGAGGGCAGCACCGGGGCGAAGATCTTCTGGGTCGGTGGCGGACGGCCGCTCCGGGCGGTGCAGTGGACCGCGAAGTACGAGAACGACCCGGAGCGCAAGGACTTCATGCAGCCGATGCTGCGCTCGTTCCTGGTACCGCTGGACGTGTTCCTGGACGTCACGGAGCAGTCGGTGGTCGAGGCTGTGTCGTCGGACAGCGAACTGTCGATGAACGTCGACCAGAACGGTGACACGAACCAGTTCGGACTGCGCGGGCAACAGTACGAACAGTTGCGGAAGAAGGTGCTCCCCGGTTCGCTCGTCACGTACACCGTCGGCGGGCGGGTGACCGTCATGCCGGAGTTCGCCGGCCGGCAAGAGGACCTCGCCGACCTCTACGTCCGGCTCGGCCTGCGACCGGACTTCGAGTCGGACGCACTGGGCAAGGAGCACGACCCCTGGTTCACCTGGAACACCAAAGGGCAGACGTACTTCCGCAATGACCCGAAGGCCTTGCGAAGCCTGGCACGGACACTGAGCGACCACTATCACACCTGGCACAAATCACCGGAAGCGTTCTTCAGCCCTCCTGCCGATGTGATTCCGGAGTTCCCCAGACCGGCCACCAGGGTCGTGCTGGACGACAAGACCCGGCGGGAAGGGGAGATGAACGCCTTCCTCAACACGCACGGTCCCGGAAAGGAGCTCGTCGAAAAGTTCACCGATCGGCTCTGGGCGGCGATGGAGGAAAAAGTCCGCAAACACGCCGGAAAGGGCGTCGAGGTGACCGAAGGCGATCTCCGTGCCACCGTGTCGGGCCAGCTCAACAAGTCCTTGAACAACCCGCATTTGGTGCTCGTCGAGGCCACGAAGATGCTGATCGGTCAGCGGGAGGGTCTGCCGAAGGTCAGCACTCTCAAGGAGATCGAAGAGGCCATGCAAGCGGATCGCCTGATCTCGATCAGGGCGGGGATCGCCGTGGCCGACGCCGTACTGGATTCACTGAGGGCCGGATTCGGGAAGGAAGTCGAGGACGGCAAATTCGGGCAGGGACTCGGGGATCTGGTCCTGGAGATCGTGCAAAACCGGTTCGAGGCCCTGGAGACGCGCTGGGTCGAGGAGCTGGAAGAGAAGACGGCGGTGAAGGAAGAGGAAAAGAAGGCGAAAGAGGAGGAAAGGCGGAAGAAGGCGGAAGAGAAGGGCGGCGCCAAGAAGGAACCGCGGAAGGCCGAGGATCAAGGAGAGCCCAAGAAGAAGCGCGAAAAGCCCTTCCTCGGCGGAACGAGGGGCGAGGTCTTCACTCAGACGATCACCGACGAGTTGCTCAAGGGAGAGAAGTTCAAGAAGCTCTTGAGCACAAAGGTGAAGATCGGCCCGGACTCCTTCGCGGCGCAGTTCAAGAGCCGAATCCTCGCCAAGGCGCTGGATTCCATCACGAGGAGCGAGCTGGTCGGTGTCGGCGAGACGGAGGTCCGCGAGCGATTCCGTGACTGGGTGAAGAATTCGGCCGGCGCGCTGTCCACGGAGTTGACGCACAAGAACGCGGCCAGGTTCGGAGCCTTGGCGGACCGCAAGAAACTGGCGGAGCTGGCCTCGGCGGCGGTACAGGACCCCGTTCTGGTGAACGACATGCCGATCGCCCCGGTGCCCCGCGCCGCCGGGGACGAGTTCATGGACCTGGTGCCGCAATTCGCCACGCAGGCGGAGATCGGCTCCGTCATCGCCACCGACGAACGGCGGATCAAGAACGACTTCGACACCAGGGCGGGCGAGCTGGAGCAAGGCATGGTCCCGTTTTCCCCGTATGCGAACGAGTACGCGAGCTGGCGCGACAAGTACGTTCTCGGCTACACGCAGAAGCAGGATCCGTCCGTTTTCCGCAGGCATCGGCGGATCGGTGAGGAGCTGGCGAGGACGATCCAGGGACAGCTCGACCAGCCGGACGTGCGTTCCGGCAGGGTGATCCTCGACCAGCTGCTCTCGGAACTGGACGAGGGCCTCACCGACGACTTCGACAAGCTGAAGCGGAAATTCGACGAGACGGTCAAGATCCAGCCGGTCCGGCCCGACAAGAACGAGCAGGTCGGGCCACCGGACCGCGCCGAGGGCCAAGTCGCGCCGAACACTTTCGGTGAGCACGCTCAGATGGTGCTCAACCGGTACCTGGCGCTCACCAGCCGTCAGGGGGACGCCGGGCGGTTCGTCCGCCGGGAGGCGGTCGTCAAGGCGATCCTGTTCCACGACATGGACAAGGTGAATTCCAAGCACCAGTACGGCGACGCTCAGGTCAGCCATGATCTGGAGCCCGAACACCGCGGCGCGGTCCAGTACATGAACCGGCACGAGGGGTTGTGGGCGAGCAGGCGTGACTTCGAGCTGGTGCGGGCGTTCGTCGACTCGGACCCGTTCGGCTACTACTTCCGTGGGATGGGCGGGATGACGGCGGAGGACGTGTACAACTTCGTGCGAAGCCTCGCCGTGCGGGTCGGGCGGCCGGGCGGCGGGACCCCGACCGCCGCCGACGTGCGGAACCTGTTCCGTGAATTCCACCAGTACTACCAAGCGGATTTCTCGTCCTACAGCGAGCAGGCGAAGTTCGTCAACGACACCACTCACAAGGTCCAGGCCGGCTACGACAAGCTGACCGGCGTGCTCGTCGTGAACGGTGAGCACGTGCCGGTGGACGGCGAACACCGCTTCGCCTACACCAGCGCGTACGAGAAGAAGTTCGAGGAACTCGCCGCCGTCTTCGACCGGGCGGTCGCCCTCGAACCGCACCGGGCCGCCAAAGCGCCGGTCCGGTCCACCCCGGTCGTCGAGGACGTGGCGAGCGACATCTTCGCCGCCTTGGTGCCCGAGACCAGCCGTGCCGACCGGCTTGAGGAGTTCCTGGACCGGCTCGTCGATCCGGGTGTCGTCGGTCTCGACGAGGTCGCCGAATTGCTGGGGATGCTCGATGCCGAAGCAGCCGTGATCCCCGGCGCGAGCAGACCGGTCGCCCAGACGAGGCGAGAGGCGGTGGCGAACCTGCTTTGGGCGCGCGATGCCGCGAACCGGGCATCCGCCGAGCGGCGGCGGTTGGCCCCGCGTGTCGCCGGTGGGGCCGGCACCTCACGGGACGGAGGGGACCTCGGGGCGGCGGAGGCGGCCGTTGACGCGGCGTTGATCGCGGAGAGCCAGGCCGAGGCCGATCTCCTGGCGTGGGGTCTTGAACCGGGACAGCTGGAGGAAACAATCACCCGCTGGCTGTCCGGAAGATAGGAACCGCCGGACGGTTCTGCCACCTCTCCTGCCTGGTGCCCGGCCCTCCGGTGCGGTGTGCTGAGGCGAACCCGAGCTCGTCGGCAGGAGGTACCCGGTGACCGCAGTGGAAGAGTTCACCCTCGCCAGGGTGTTCGACGTCGTCCACCCCGAAACGGGCCCGGGATTCGAGCCCGGCCATCCGCGGATCGAGGACCCGGCGGAACTGCGGGCGCTCGTCGCGTACCTGGCCAGTGGCACACCGGTCCTGAGCACGCCGTCCTTGCTGGACGACGTCGTCGACCGGGACCGGACCGCGGCCGTGCCGTCGAATTTCCTCACCGACGGGACGTGGATCTGGACCGACGCCGTCACCTACTACCTGGAGCACCACGGGCTGGCGCCGGAGCCGGGTCTGCTCGGCCACCTCAGGGCGCAGGGGCCGTCGGCGGGGCCGGTGCCTTCCGACGTCGTCCGGCGCGCCGCCGGTTTCGTGCTCGAACCACCGGCCACCGAGGACTTTCCTTCCGGTCGTTCTGCTGGTGGTTGTTCATGGTGAGCGGGACACGAGTGCCGTTTACTGATTCCAGAATCGCAGAAACCGCTCAACACCAAGGAGTTGACGTGTCGCTACGAATCCAGGGTTTCCACGGTCGCCCCGCCCGGTCCGAAGAGGACATGGTGGCCGTCTACGTCTCCCGCGACGACATCCGTGACCTGGACGCGGGTGAACTCGGCGGCCGGATCGCCGCGGCGGCCGGGCTGCCCAGGGCACGCGGATCGGAAGTCATCGCCGAATTCGAACCCGCGCCCCGCTACACCATCCAGGACGTCCTGCTCGGGCACATCACCTGGGAGGAACTCACCCGCACCTCGGCCTGACCGGCGGGCTAGGAGGCGTTGAGATGTTCGGCCAGCATTTCCCGGAGCTTGCTGCCTTCGGACCGGCCGAGCCGATCGCAGAGACCCATCGCGCGTTCCCGGTCGGCACGGGCCGAGGCCGGATCGCCCATCTCCTCCGACAGCGCCGCCCTGTCGCAGAGCGTGTCGATCTGAGCCTGTGTCAGCCCGATGCGCTCGTAGAGTCCCTCGGCCTCGGACAGGCGGCGGCGCGCGTTCGCGTGGTCGCCCCGGCGGCGCAGGAACCGTCCGGTCTGCTGGAGCGCGCGAGCCTGGCCCATGGCCGCGCCGTGCAGGCGGAACAGGCCGAGTGCCGTCTCGCACTGGGCGAGTGCCCGATCGAACGAGTCGAGCGCGGCCAGGTTCTGGGCCGAACGCAGCAGCATGTACGCGTAGTTGGTGTCGTCCACGGGAGTGCGCGAGCCGCCGTGTTCCTGCGAGAAGTAGCGGACACAGACGTCGAACTCTTCGGCGGCGTCGTCGAACCGGCCGTTCCGGTGCCAGTACGAAGCCCGCATCGTCCTGGCCACGTGGACTCCGAGCGGATAGCCCGCCTCTTCGAACAGGCGCGTCGCTTCGTCGAACAGCTCGGGCGGCGTGGTGCGGGCGTCGTCGCGGGCTTGGGCGTTGGTCAGGTACACCCGGGCCCAGCCCTGTTCGCGACGGTCGCCCGCCTCCACCGCGGCGTCCCAAGCCTGCTCGGTCATCTTGGCGGACTCTTCCGCCTGATCGCACAGCGTCGCCAGCACCCAGGACAGATAGTTCCGGTGGACCGCCTCGTCCCGCCGGCTGCCGATCGCGATGGCCGAATTCACGGCGAGTTCGAACACGTCGTACCAGGTACTCGCGTTCCCGCCGATCTCCGAGTACCAGTGCATGGCTTCGGCCAGATCGAGGACCTGGCGGTGGTCACCGCGAGCAGCGAGGCTTTTGACCGCGGCGAGCCAGTTCTCCAGTTCGATCTCCAGCCATCTGCCCGCTCCGGGGGGATCGCCGAACGACGGCGTCGCGACCGGGAGCGGGCTGATCCCGTCGGTCGGATGGAAGTAGCGACCCGCCGCCGTCGCGGTGCGCACCAGCCAATCGGCCAGCCGGTTCTCCGCCGCCTCGACGACGCCGGGGGTTTCCTCCCTGGCCAGCCGTTCGGTCGCGAACACCCGCAGGAGGTCGTGGAACTGGTACCGGCCGTTCTCCTGTGACGTCTGCAGCAGGCTCGCGTCGGCCAGTTCCTCCAGGTAGACGGCGGCGTCGTCCTCGTCGGAGGCTTCGACGAGCGTCATCGCGGCCCCCACCGAGAAGTCCGCCGACGGGACGAGCGACAGCCGCCGGAACACCGCGGCGGCGTTCGGGCTGAGCTGGCGGTACGACAGTTCGAACACGCTGCGCACGTCGAGGTCTCCGGCGGTCAGCGTGGTCAGCCGTCTGCTGCGGTCCCGGAGCTGATCCACCAGGCGCGACAGCGGCCACGTCGGACGGCTCGCCAGCCGGTTGCCCGCGATACGCAGCGCCAGCGGCAGCCGTCCGCACAAGGCGACCAGTTCGAGCGCCGCCTGCCGCTCCCGCGCGATCCGGCCCGCCCCGATGATGGTCGACAGCAAGGCGACGGCGTCGTCCTCGCCGAACACGTCGAGGGGGAGCCTGCTCGCGCCTTCCAGCCCGACCAGCATCTGGCGGCCGGTGATCAGGGTGAGACACCGCGGCCCGCCGACCAGCAGCGGCCGCACCTGGGCTTCGTCGGCCGCGTCGTCCAGGACGATCAAGGTGGCCCGGTCCAGCAGGAGGGAGCGGCACAGGCTCGCCCGGTCGTCGGGGTCGGCCGGGATGCGGACGGCGTCGACGCCCAGCGAGCGCAGGATCAGATGCAGCACGTCCGCCGGGTTCGCCGGCTCGGCGGACATGCCGCGCAGCTTCAGGAAGAGCCTGCCGTCGGGGAACTCGTCGGCGAGGTTGTGCGCCACGCGGACCGCGAGGGTGGTCTTGCCGGTTCCGGGAGGCCCGCTCAGGATGGCGACCCGCCCCGAACGGCGGCGGCCGTCGCCCAGATCGGCGGAAAGCGCGCGCAACGCGTCGAGATCACGTTCACGCCCGGTGAGGTCGTCGACGTCCGTCGGCAGCAGACCGATCAACGGTGCTCCGTAGATCCCGGCCGGCGCGGGAGCGGGGGCCGGCTGAGCGCGGCCGAGCCTCGCGGCCTTCTGCAGGCCGGTCAGCTCCTCGTCGGTCAGGGACAGCGGCGCGGCGAGTGCTTCGATCGTCCGGCGTTGCGGGCTCTTGGCGATCCCGCGCTCCATGTCGCTGATGGCCCGGACACTCACCCCGGACCCCTCGGCGAGCTCCTCCTGCGTGAGCTCGGCGCGAACGCGGTAGCCCTTCAGCAGCGACTTGAAAGTCGTGGCTGCCCTTCCCAAGGCGGCGTTCGTCATGGGCCGAATTATCCATGCCCACCCAGCGGGATCAACTCGACCTTGCCGCTGTCAGGACGGCGTCCCGTACCGGGTGGCGATCGCCTCGGCCCGGTCACGAAGGGAAACGCGTATCCAAGGCGGGGCAAGGGCTTCCGCGTCCGCGGCGAGCTGCCACAACGCCCATTCGGCGTGCCGCGCGTCCTGGAAGGTCACCTCCAGCCGCAGTCTGCCGTCCTCGTCGGTTTCCTCCGTGAGGACGGCCAGCGCGGTGTCCACCAGCTGGTCTCGCCGTGCCGGATCCACCCGCACCTCGACCGCGACCTGGTCCCCGCCGGTCCGGAACCGCGTGCCGCGTTCCTGCCAGGTCCGGTCCAGATCGACCCGCTCCGCTCGTTCCGCGGGTTCGGGGAGTTCCTCGGCGGCCCGCAGCCGGGACAGCCGGTAAGTGCGGTCCTCGCCGGACCTCGTGGCCAGCAGGTAACCCTGATCCCGGACGGTGACCAGGCCGATCGGGTCCACCGTGCGCCACCGCGGTGCCTGCCCCGAGGCCGCGTAGTGAATGCGCAGCTTGTGCCCGGCGAACACCGCGCGCCGGACCTCGGCGACGATGGCGTCGGGTACCTCCTCGGCGACCACCCGGCGCGAGAGGAGATCGGTCTCCGGATCGATGAGCAGCCGCCGGGCGGCACCCGCCGCGGTGTCCCGCTGCCCCTCCGGCAGCGCGTCGATCACCTTGAGCATGGCCGAGGCGAGCGCGGAACCGAGGCCGAACGCCTGCGCGCCACGCCGGGATCCCGCGATCAGCAGCGCGAGCGCCTCGTCGTGGTTCAGCCCGGTGAGTTCCGTCTGGAAGCCGGGCAGCAACGCGAAACCGCCGTGCCTGCCGCGTTCGGCGTACACCGGGACACCCGCCGCCGACAACGCTTCGATGTCGCGCAGCACGGTGCGGGTGGAGACCTCCAGCTCGCGGGCGAGCGTGGTCGCGGACAGCCTGCCCCGGTGCCGCAACAGCAACACCAAGGAGACCAGCCGGTCGGCGCGCACGCGAAAACTCTAGCGGAATACACGACACAGGATGTCGTGTATTCGCTGCGAGGCTGATCTCCATGACAAGCAGGACTGTGGCCACTGAGCCGAACGATCTGGGCAGGTTCTTCATCGAACGAGGCAACGCGGGCGATGTCGACGGGCTGGTGGCGTTGTACGAACCGGACGCGGTACTGGCGTTCCCGCCGGGCAACATCGCGAAGGGGCACGCGGAGATCCGCAAGGTGTACGAGGAGTTCGTCGCGGCCGCGCCGGAACTCCTGCCGGGCAGGCAGCACCCGGCGCTGGCGGGCGGGGACCTCGCGCTCACGGCGTCCACGCTGACCACCGGTGAGACGACCGTCGAGGTCGCCCGCCGTCAGCCGGACGGATCCTGGCTCTGGGCGCTGGACCAGCCGGTGTTCGTGCCGTAGGGGAAGACGGGGGTGTCGCGAAAGCCACTTTCGGGACATTGAAGGTCTCGAAAGTGGCTTTCGCGACCCGCCCAGATCGGACCGGCGGGCCGTGGACCGGTCAGGCCGTGCAGTTCCTGGCCGTGCCCGTGTTCACCTTGGCACCGGTGAACTCCTCGATGATCGCGATGTTCTCCGGGGCGTAGTTCTTGGCGACGATCTTGGCCACGTTCGCACTGCCGAGTTTGGCGGCGTGGGGCGCGGATTGATCCAGCCAGTAGGCCGTCCGAAGGAACTCGATGAGCACGAATTCGCGTAATTCGGGCTGGGCCTTGATCTTGGCCCAGTAATCGGGATGCTTCGTCTTGGCGACGCGCAGGTACAGCTGGAGGTAGCGCAGGTTCGTGGCCGCGATGTCGCGGGAATTGCTCGCACCCACTCCTTGGATGTACTCGGCGACGACGGTCGCCGCGGGCAATCCCATGAGCCCGGCGTTGAGTTCCGCGATGACGCCTTGGATCCGGTACGACCCCTGCTGCTGGTCGCGCAGGTAGATGTCGTCCATCGAACGCGTGAGATCGTCCGTGATCAGCGGCAGTATTTCGCGGCGGGGGAATCCGCCGTGGATCGGGACCTTCATCGCCTTGCGGGAAGCGTCGATCCAGGCGGAGACGTACACGTCCCACGAGGTTCTCGACGGATCCAGATCCCACATGTGGGTCTCTTCGTGGATCGCCACCATCAGGGACTCGGCGAGCGCGTTGAAGCTGGTCTTGTTCACGAACTGGCTGAAGTACTTGTCCTTGGCCTGGGCGATCGCGAGGGCTTCGCCGCTGGGCCAGCGCCGCTTGTACACGGCCTGGATCGTCTGCAACCACTTCGTGGACTGGAAACCGGCCTTTATGTCACTTACATCGGCTTTCGGTTGTACGGGTTCTTCGTAACAGAAGGGAGCCGCCGTCTCTTGAGCGGCGGCGGAGACGGGGAATGGGGAGAGGGACAGGACGAGGCACGCGGTCAGCACGGTAATGCGATTTCGGCGCATGAATTCCTCGGTTCACGGTAGGGTTTTCCGTGGTCGGACGGAAGTGTCCCCTATCGATCACCGTCACTTCAATGATCCGGCCGGTACTGCGGCTGGACAGGCTAGGAATTATGGCGGCGAACGGGCTATACCGCGGCCAGCCTTGATCGGCGCATGCTGTAACCAAAGTAGATGAGAAGGCCGAGCGCCATCCAGCCGGCGAAGACGATCCAGGTGGCGCCGTCGAGGCTGAGCATCATGTAGCCGCAGCACAGCACCCCGAGGATCGGCGTGACGGGGGAGAACGGCACCCGGAACGAGCGCGGCGCATCCGGCTGACGGCGCCGCAGCAGCAGCACGGCGACGTTCACCAGCCCGAAGGCGAAGAGCGTGCCGATGCTGGTGGCGTCGGCCAGCTTCCCGAGCGGGATGAACGCGGCCAGTGCCGCGACGAAACCGGACACCACCAGTGTGTTGATCCGGGGCGTGCCGCTTTGGGGATCCACTTTGGACAGCGAGGCGGGCACCAGGCCGTCGCGGGACATCGCGAACAGGATGCGCGTCTGTCCGTAGAGGACGGTCAGCACGACGCTGGAGATCGCGACGATCGCGCCGACGGCGAGCAGCCCGGCCCACAACGGGTTGCCCGCCACGACGCCGAGCACATGCGAGAGCGCGGCTTCCTGGCCGTCGAACTCCTGCCACGGCAGCGCGCCGACCGCGGCCACGGCGACCAGGCAGTACAGCACGGTGACGATGGCGAGCGAGAGCAGGATCGCCCGCGGCAGGTCACGCTGCGGGTTCTTCGCCTCCTCGCCCGCCGTGGACGCCGCGTCGAAACCGATGTAGGAGAAGAACAGTTTCGCGGCGCCGGCGCTCAGCCCGGCCAGTCCGAGCGGCAGGAACGGGGTGAAATTCGCCGCCCGCACCGCCGAGAACGCGATCGCGCAGAACAGCACCAGCGTGCCGACCTTGATCACGACCATGATCGCGTTGGCCCGCGCGCTCTCCTTCGCGCCGGACAGCAACAGGAACATGGCGAGCAGCACGACGACGATGGCCGGGACGTTGACGATCCCGCCCGACCCCGGCGGCTGGCTCAGCGCGTCGGGGATGGCGAAACCGAACGTCAGCCGCAGCAGTTCGTTGAGGTACTGCCCCCAGCCGACGGCGACCGACGCCACCGAGACGCCGTACTCCAGCACCAGGCACCAGCCGCAGACCCAGGCGACCAGCTCGCCGAGTGTGGCGTACGCGTAGGAGTAGGACGAACCGGACACCGGGATCATTCCGGCGAGTTCGGCGTAGGAGAGCGCCGAGAACAGCGCGGTGACACCGGCGAGCACGAACGACAGCACGACCGCGGGACCGGCCACGGGCACCGCTTCGCCGAGTACGACGAAGATCCCGCTGCCCAGTGTGGCGCCGATGCTGAGCATGGTCAGCTGCCCGAGGCCGAGGGAGCGCTTCAGCGTGCCGTGATCACTTTCGGTGACCAGGTCGGCGACCGGTTTACGCCGCACCGCCGCGGCTCGCAAATTCATGACGACGACCGTATCTGCCGCCTCGGAGGCCCTCGGGCCCGGCTATCGCCCGGTGAGTTGCCGGTCATGCGTCCTGCGCCAGACCAGCAAAGAGAGCACCGCGCCGCACAGGCAGAGGAACATGTCCCATTGGGTGTCCCAGACATCCCCTTGGGTGCCCAGGAAGTCGTCCGCGCCGGAACCGGCGAGGAGTGCGCTGGACCACTCCACGAATTCGAAGCCGGCGGCGATCGACAGGCAGACACAGACGGTCAGGAACGCGACCCAGCCGCCGGGACGCAGCGGTGTCCGCCGCAGCAGCACCTCGCGGACGGCGATCGCGGGGACGAAACCCTGGACGAAGTGGGCGAACCGGTCGTAGTTGTTCCGCTGGGTGCCCAGCCAGTCCTGCACCCACTCGCCGGCCGGGGTCTCGGCGTAGGTGTACTGCCCGCCGTAACACAGCACGAACGCGTGCAGCACCAGCAGCCAGCAGAGCAAGCGGGTCAAGGGAAAGCGTTTGCGCAGCGCCATCACCAGCGGCAGCCCGATCAGCACCCAGACGACTTCCAGCAGCCAGGTGCCGGGGGATTTCGCCTGGACGCCGGTCGCCACGAGTACCGCGAGTACCGCGCCGGCCAGCAGGGTCCCTTCCGTCCGGCCGACACCGCGCACCATGGGAGGGACCCTACGTCGACAGGTTCCGGCTCGCTCAGTTCAGCTTGCGCATGTCGGCGGGCAGGCCGCCGCCGGCGTAGACGTCCTCGGCGAGCTTCGCCAGCGCGGTGAGCGCGACGTTCTGGCTGAACGGCCCGTAGGACACCCGGGAGACGCCGAGCTTCTGCGCGGTGGCCAGCGAGATCGAGCCCGGGACGCCGATCAGGTTCACCTTGCGCTCGCCCAGCGCCTCGACCAGCCTGCCGACCTGGGTCTCGTCGAGTTTGCCGGGCACGAAGACGTTCGACGCGCCCGCGTCCAGGTACGCGCGGCCCCGGGTGATCGCGTCGGCCAGCACCTCCTCGGGGTCACGGTCGCCCGCCCGGAGGAAGGCGTCGGTGCGCGCGTTGAGCACGAAGTCGATACCGGCGGACTGGGCGGCGGCGACCGCGGCCTCGACGGCCTTGACCGACTCGGCCAGCGGTTTCATCTGGTCTTCGAGGTTGCAGCCGACCGCGCCGGCCTCGATCGCGCGGGCGACCGTGCCGCCCGGGTCGCCGTAGCCGGCTTCCAGGTCGGCGGTGACGGGCAGGTCACCCGCGGTCCGGACGATGAGGGCGACCTCGGCGATCATCTCGTCGCGGGGGATCACCTCGCCGTCGGGGTAGCCGCGGGCGGCGGCGATGCCGTGACTCGGAGTGGCGAGCGCTTGTGTGCCAGGGGTTTCGGCGACGACCTTCGCGGTGATCGCGTCCCAGACGTTGACGACGAGCAGCAGTTCGGGGGCGGCGTGCAACTCCTGCAGCCGCGTGGCCTTCTCGGCGTTGGAAACCATGTCTTCAATCTAGTGCCCGAGTCGTCGGTTCGTGTCTCACGCGCCGCTTCCCAGCCACCGCAGCGTTTCCAGCGCCACAGCCACGTCCACCGCGTTCTCCGCCAACGGCCGGGGGAGCAGTTCGTCGGCCCGCGCCAGCCGCCGGACGACGGTGTTGCGGTGGGTGTAGAGCCGTTCCGCGGTCCGCGTCGTGTTGCCCAGTTCGTGCACGTAGGTCCGGACGGTCTCCCGGGTTTCGGCGTCGGCGTGCCGGAGTTCGCCGAGGGTGTCCGCGATGAACTCGCCCGCCTGCGCCGGATCGCCGGTGAGCAGCGCGAGCAGCTGGATATCCTGGTAGCGCGCGATCTGCTGCGGCGAGGTGAGCCGGGCGAGCATCCGCTGGGTGGCGGCGGCGTCCAGGTGGCTGCGGCGGAAGCCGTCGATCCCGCTGCCGGGCCGGCCCAGCGCGATCCGGACGTCCGCGTGCGGCGCGAGGTCTTCGGCGAGCAGGTCCGTGCGCGGCGGCGTCCGGCCGGGCAGCCAGACCCACAACGCGGCGGCGCTGGCGACGACGGTCAGCCGGTGTGAAGCGCCGCTGGCCCGCATGAGCGTTTCCGCGGCGGTTTCGAGCTGCTGGGACGACGGGGTGGCCGAGCCGCTCCAGACGATCGCGGCCGTATGCGGGCCGGCGAGCGGGTAGCCGAGCTGGGCTTCGGCACGCGACCGGCTGATGGGCGCGCCTTCCAGCAGCAGCGTGACCGTCGCCCGCCGTTCGGCGTGGGCGCCGCGGGTCAGCTCCGTGCGTTCGGCGGCCATGCGTTGCGACACGGCGGCGACGGTGTCCTCGATGAACGTGGTGATGGACAGCGACGAGACGTCGAGCAGTTCGCGGAGCAGGACCGGATCCGACGTGAGGTCGAAACAGATCTCGATCCACCGGCGCCAGGCCACGCCCTGCGCCCGCCGGTAGGCGTCGAGGCCGCCGGAGTCGAAGCCGCGGCGCACCATGTCGCGGGCGCCGTCGAGCACCTCCTGGTTCAGGTTGGCGGAGACGCGTTCGCCGGGACGCTGCACGTTGGCGGCCGCCCAGTGCAGCAGATTCGCCAGATTCGCGCGTTTGGTCCCCTCGGTGAGCACGGGGTCCTCGGCGACCGCGCGCATGCTGTCCCCGCCGAGGGAGGCCTCGTGCAGCTCCTCGATCCATTCGGCGCGAGGATGCAGCACGATCTCCGCGCCCTGCCGGAAGAGGTCACGTGCCTCGGGGGACAGGGTCGGCCACGGCGATGCGGCACTTTGCACCATCCGGCCATCATGATGGTGCAGATAGTGCTAGCGCAAATCCCCGCCCGCCCCGCATCGTGGAGAGAACCGAGACGAGGCTGGAGTACCGCATGACGACGAGCACACCCGTCGAGCACCTCGACGTGGTCATCATCGGTGCCGGGATTTCCGGGATCGGGGCCGCGCGCTACCTGAAGACCGAGAACCCGGGCAAGACGTTCGCCATCCTGGAGGCCCGCGGCACGTCCGGCGGCACCTGGGACCTGTTCCGCTACCCGGGCATCCGCTCCGACTCCGACCTCCACACCTTCGGCTACGAGTTCAAGCCTTGGCGGGACAAGCAGTCCATCGCCGACGCACCCCGGATCCTGTCGTACCTGCGCGAGACGATCACCGAGAACGGGATCGAGCCCAGCATCCGCTACCACCACAAGCTGCTCTCGGCCGCCTGGTCGAGTGACGAGGCGCGCTGGCTGCTGGAGATCGAGCGGACCGACACCGGCGAGCGCACCCGCCTCAGCGCGGGCTGGCTGTTCAACGCGGGCGGCTACTACCGCTACGACGAGGGCTTCACCCCGCACTTCGAGGGCCGTGACCGCTTCGCCGGCGAGATCGTGCATCCGCAGCACTGGCCGGAGGACCTCGACTACGCGGGCAAACGTGTCGTCGTGATCGGCAGCGGCGCCACCGCGGTCACCCTGATCCCGGCGATGGCGGGCACCGCGGCGCACGTGACGATGCTGCAGCGCACCCCGACCTACGTCATGCCGGTGCCGCGCGAGGACAAGATCGCGAACGGGCTGCGCAAGATCCTCGGCGACGAGCGGGCGTACGCGCTCACCCGCCGCAAGAACATCCGCAAGGGGCTCGCGGTCTGGCAGTTCTGCCAGAAGTTCCCGAAGACCGCCCGCGGGCTCATCCGGTATGTCAACAAGAAGCAGCTTCCCAAGGGCTATCCGGTCGACGAGCATTTCAACCCGCCGTACGACCCGTGGGACCAGCGGCTGTGCGCCGTGCCCGGCGGCGACCTGTTCGCCGCGATCCGCAAGGGGCAGGCGGACGTCGTCACCGACAAGATCGCGACCTTCACCGAGAAGGGTGTCCTGCTCGAATCCGGGCGCGAGCTGGAGGCGGACATCATCGTCACCGCCACCGGCCTGAACCTCCAGGTGTTCGGCGGGGCGGCGCTGAGTGTCGACGGGAAACCGGTGATCCTGCCGGAAACCGTCGCGTACAAGGGAATGATGCTCTCCGGCGTGCCCAACGCCGCGTTCGCGATCGGCTACACGAACTCGTCGTGGACGCTCAAGATCGGCCTGCTGTGCGAGCACTTCTGCCGTCTGCTGACCCATATGGACACCCACGGCTACGACGTCTGCCGTCCCGTCCTCGCCGATCCGGACATGCCGACGAAGCCGTTCCTGGACTTCGCCGCCGGATACGTCCAGCGCGCGCTCGACCAGCTCCCGCGTCAGGGCGACCGCATGCCGTGGCTGACGTCGATGAGCTACCACTCGGACATCAAACTGCTGCGCGCCGAGGACATCACCGATCCCGAGCTGCACTTCTCCCGCGCCAAGGTCCGTGAGGCGGTGGGCTCGTGACCGACAGCTTCGCCGACCTGCCCGGCGGCCCGCGGCTCTGCTATCGCGAGGACGGCCCCGCCGACGGTGTGCCGCTGGTGCTGATCGCCGGCCTCGGCCTGGACCTCACGTCGTGGCCGCGGCCGATGATCGAGGGGTTCACCGGCCGCGGCTTCCGTGTCATCCGGTTCGACAACCGGGACGCGGGCTGCTCGGATCGCATCAAGGCGCCGAACCCCGGCAAGCTCCGGCAGCTGCTGGCCAAGCCGCTGCCCGGCGCGTACGACCTGGGCGACATGGCGGCGGACACCGTCGGCCTGCTGGACCACCTGGGCATCGGGAAGACACATCTGGCCGGTATGTCGATGGGCGGCATGATCGCCCAGACCGTCGCCGCCCGGAACCCCGGCCGGGTCCTGTCGCTGACGTCGATCTTCTCCACCACCGGCCATCGCCGGGTCGGGCAGCCGGCGAAGTCGACGTTGGTGCGCATGGCGCGGCGGCCCGCCCAGACGGTCGAGGAATCCGTGACCGGGCACCTGTCGCTGATGGGGCATCTCGGTTCGGCCACGTTCCCGCTGGACAAGGACGTCGAAACGGCCTGGGCCGAGGGACTGTGGGAACGAGCCGGGGGACGGCGCGCCCGCAGCGGTATCGCCCGCCAGATCGGCGCGATCCAGGCCAGCGGCGACCGCACCGCCGAACTCGCCCGCATCACCTGCCCGACGGTCGTGGTCCACGGCGACATCGACCGCATGGTCCACCACAGCGGCGGGCGCGCGACGGCGAAGGCCATCAGCGGTGCCCGTTACGTCGAAGTCCCCGGCATGGGGCATCACATCGCCCCGGATCTCGTCGACCGGCTCGTCGAGCTCACCGCCGAAGTGGCCCTCGACCCGGCAGGAGAAACCCGATGAGCGGCGTTCGTGGCAAGGTCGCCGTCGTCACCGGCGCCGGTTCCGGCATCGGCCGTCAGCTGGCCCTCGAACTCGCGCGGCGCGGCGCACGGCTCGCCGTGTCCGATGTGGACGAAAGCGGGCTGGCCGAGACCGTCGCCGAGGTCAAGGCCTTGGGCGCGGAAGTGCAGGGCGCCACGCTGGACGTCAGCGACCGGGTGGCCGTGCGGGAGTACGCGGCCACCGTCGCCGGGCAGTTCGGTGTGGTGCACCAGATCTACAACAACGCGGGGATCGCGGGCGGCGGGCAGACCGTGCTCGACGCCGAATGGGAACTGTACGACCGCACCCTCGCGGTCAACCTCTTCGGCGTCATCAACGGCACCAAGGCCTTCTTGCCGCATTTGATCGACTCCGGCGACGGCCAGGTCGTGAACATCTCCAGCCTCAACGGTTTCATGGCCCAGCCGAAGCTCAGCGCCTACTGTGCCAGCAAGTTCGGCGTCCGCGGGTTCACCGAGGCGCTGCGCACCGAGATGATCGCGGGCAGGCATCCGGTGCGGGTCACGATCGTCCACCCGGGCGGCGTCAAGACCGGCATCGCCTCGGCGGCGTTGAAGGAAGCCGAGGCCCGCGGCATCGAGCCCACCGCCGAACAGCGGGAACGCGTCCGGGTGTACAACGAAAAGCTGCTGAAGATGCCGGCGGATCAGGCCGCCCGCATCATCGTCGACGGGGTCGAGGCGGGGAAACCGCGTGTGCTCGTCGGAAACGACGCGAAACTGGTCGACCGGCTCGTCCGGTTGCTCCCGCGGCGGTATCCGAAACTGATCGTCGACTTCGAACGGCGGCGCCTCGCCCGCTAGCCCTCGACGCTCCGGTGCCCGAACAGGCCGAGCAGCCAGGTGTAGCGGACGGCTTCGCGCGCCTGTTCGTAAGCGTCTTCGGTGCCTATCCAGATGGCCTGTGTGATCAGCTCGATGGTGGCGGCGACGACCGTCCGCGCGGTGAACGGCGGCGGTGACGGCAGCGCGGGGTCGGTGGCGCGCAGCCATTCCGCCGTCCGGTCGAAGACGGCCTCCCCGGCGCGCAAGGTCTTCTCCCGCGCTTCGAGCCCCGCGTCGCCGAGCGCGTAGATCTCCAGCAGTGCGGCGCGGACGGCGGTCGGCCGTCGATGCACGTAGTCGACGAGGAAATCGCAGCAGACGGCGACGGCGTCCAGCGGGGTCGCGGCCTCGGCGCCCGCGGCGACGCCCTGCGTGATGAACTCGGTGGTGATCTCGCGGTAGGCGGCGAGGAACGCGTCCTGTTTGCCGGTGAACTGCTCGTAGAACGAGGTCCGTGACACGCCCGCCGTGGCGGTGATGTGGCCGACGGTGGTGGCGACGTAGCCGTGTGCGCCGGTGTTCTCCAGTACCGCGTCGATCAGCCGGGCCCGCTGGGTTCCGGCGACCTCGTCGCGGCTGAGGTTGTGCGGCCCCTTCGGCAGCTTGCGGTGCTCGGTCACGTGCGGCACCGTACCGGTCGCGGAAATCCGTGAAGGCCTCCTTCCCTACTCTCAGAGTTGGGAAGGAGGCCTTCACGGACCGGGCGGTCAGCTGACCGGCACCTCCGGGGCAAGGGAGTTGCCGGGCGCGATCTTCCCGCAGCTGGACGGCGCGGTCTTGCCCGCGAACCGGTCGTTGAGCCAGCCGATGGCCTGCGGCGCCCAGGCGACGGCCGCCCCGACGTGGCTCAGCAGGTTGTACTGGTCGTACTTGATCGACTTGTTGCCGGTGTCGCAGTACTGCCGGGCGAGCGAGCGCACGTCGCCGGCGACCATCACGCCGTCACCGGTGCCGATCCCCGGTGGGTTGCCGAAAGTGCCTTCTACGGCACCGTTGTTGCCCTGCGCGATGTAGCCGGGCACGGTGGGCGTCGGCGCGGAGCCGAGGTTGATCTTGTTCACGGCCTCGACGTACGGCAGCACCTTGTTCGGGTTCGTGTACTCGGGCTTGACGAATTTCTCCCACGTCAGCCCGGGATAACGGCCGAGCGCGTCGACGATCGACGCCTTCTCCATGTCCTTGAGCACCTGGAGCCCGTACGAATTCGCGTACGGCTTGAGATCGATGTCGAAGGACCGCGAGACCCCGATGAGCGCCATCGGGATGACTCCGGTCCACGCGACGCTGCCGTTGACGTATTTGAGATTGTGCGACGGCTTGACGAGCACTCCGCCTTCGGTGAACCCGACGAGGTTCTTGTTGACCTCGGGCGCGTAATCCGGCGCGAGCGCGGCCGCCCAGCCGGTCGCGATGGCACCGCCCGAATAGCCGATGAGCCCGAACCGGGTCTTGTCGTTCATTCCCGTCCCCGGCGACCTGGTCGCGGCGCGGATGGAATCGAGGGTGTTCGTCCCGTATTCCGGCCCGGCGGCGAAATTCGCCTTCTGGCCTTCGGTGTCGGGGATGACGACGTTGTAGCCCAGCAACAGCGCGGGCGCGATGAACAGCGACTCGGCGTTGGCGATGAGGCCGCCGAGCGAAACGTCACCGGCGATCGCCCTCGACGGGCCGTGCTCGGGATTGAGCGAATCGTAGAACGATTGATACGAAACGGCTTTGGTGCTGTCGCCGGTGAGGCTGCGCAGCACCGAGGTGACGTTGGCGGACGGCTTCCCCTGCGCGTCGGTGGACCGGTAGAGCAACTGGGTCACCTTGAGCGGCGTGGAAATGCCGAGGACGTGGTAATTGAGCGTCCGGGTCTTCAGCACGGTCCCGGGGCTGTACGACGACAACGGTTCGCCGCCGTCGTAGCTGTAGAACGGATCGGTGGCGGGGGCGGCGGAAGCGGCTGGCGCGGCGGCGAAACCGACGATGATGGCGATCGCGACGGCCAGCAGGCGAGCGGGCTTTCGGGTCATGACTCCCCTTTGAATCATGAAGTGGATCACGTTTGGATTCCTGGAACCTACCAGCCGGTAACCTGTGATGTACAGAGACGTACATGATTTTTTGTCACGCTCTTGATCTCGCCGCGGAGAGGGGACGTGAGCAAGAGAACACCGGTTGGGGGCTGGATTTGACGGCGCGCACGTACGACTGTGGGAAGACGCGGTCGTGCCAAGAGTGGGGTGGTGGCCTTGCCATGACGGACCCGGGCGATTCCGACACCCGCGGAGGGGATCGCGAACTCGAGGGTGACGCCGATCTTGTTCGAGCATATGAAGACGGCGCCACGATCACGCAACTGGCTGCGCGTTTTGGAATGACCTACTACAAGGCGCGGGCCGCACTCATGGCGGCGGGTGTGACGCTGAGACAGGTGGGGCCGACGACTCCGTCGGCCCCACCTGGTCTGGTTCAGGCTTATCTCGATGGGGCGAACATTCACGATGTGGCGAAGAGATTCGGGCTGAGTTTCGGGGTCGCCCGAAGGATGCTGCTGCAGAACGGAGTTCAGCTGAGACCCAAGGGTGGCGGGGCCCAGGGGGTCGAACGTGGTGGGCCCGCCTAGTTCTCCGCCTGGCTACATCGGATCAGTACGTCCGCCACCAGTCGAGGTTCGTCAGCGCGACCGTGGTGACGAACAGCAGGGTCAGTGCGGGCGCGGACGCCAGGTACTTCTTCAAGGTGCTCCTTGGGGATTCGGGAGATGCGTATCCGAGCTCCAGTGGTTCAATCATCTCGGATATGTCAAACCTAGAGCGGTGCGGGGAGCGCGTCAACGACCCGAGGCGCTGGCTTGCCCACTTTGCCGACACGCTCTACTGTCCGTGGGGCCGGGCACCGCGCGCTCAGCTGCGGTTTCAGCCGGAAGGCGGACGCTCGCTGCCCTTCTGCGACCCCGCAAGGATCACCGCTTTGAGTGATTTTCATCGAGCTGCCGGGACGGCGGCAGCATAGCGACCGTGTCCTCGTCGCCTCTTCGTCTGGCGGCTGGGATGGTAAGCGGTTCCTTGCCGAGTTCGGCGATCCTCGGCTCGATTTCGGCCGCCTTGAAGTGGCGCCCCCGGTCACGGTAGAGCCCTGCAGCGCGCTCCAGGACTTCACGGGCGTCAGGGGTGTTTCCCCGGTCCGCGAGAATATTGCCCAGCGTCGCGAGGGCCCGGGCTTGTCCGGTGGCATTGTTGGTGCGCAGAGCGAGGTCGACGGCGTGGTCGGCGTATTGAAGGGCCTCGCGGTCTTTGAGTTGTGCATGTGCGAGGCGCGCGAGAACGGTATACAGCTTCATGGTCGCCGGCAGATGGTGGATTTCGTCGGCCATTAGCAGGGCCTTATTGCCGTGAAGAGCGGCTTCGTCGTATCGACCCAACTGGGTCAAGACACTCGCCAAAGCCGTGTGGACGACCATCTGCCCGGAGGTGTCGCCCGTTTCCCTGCGAAGACCCAGCGCGCGCCGGTAGTGTTCGACGGCGGTTTCGTGCTCGCCCACCTCCTGGAAAGCGTCGCCCAACCTGTGCTCCGCGGTGCCGAGATGGCCGGGGTCGCGTACGACGTGCGCCAACGCGAGGCACTCGCGATACCGTGTGAGTGCCTCTTCCGCGCGGCCCGCGTGGTGGTGGCGCCGGGCCATGTTCAGGAGAACGGCGAGCCTGCCGAAATCATCCCCTTGACGGCGGACGAGGTCGTACGCGGTTTTGAGGAAGCGATCCGCCGTCTCGTCGTTCCCGAGGAGCATGTGGACCTGGCCGAGGTCGTTGAGAGTGCTCGCCTCGGCCTCCGGCTCTCCGGCGGCGGCGGCCGACCGGGCGGCGATCGTCAACCCGTTCACGATGTCGTCGTAGAAGCCGTACCGGTCGTAGATATCGCTGGTGACATGGGGGATTCGCCAGGCGTACTCGTGGAGGCCGTGGTGATGGGCGTGCTCGACCAGTGCGTTGAGGTTGCTCCGCTCGTTCAAACACCATTGCCGAGCGGCGGAAGGGGAATCGAAGTCCAACGGCGCGGTGCCGGGTTCGGGCGGGATCATCGGTGGCCGCGGTTTGTGTGGGTGCACCGTCGCGTGCGCGTTGAAGGCCGTGTGCAAGTAGAAAGACAGTAGTCGCTTTCGGGGCTCGTCTCCGTCGTTTTCACGGTCCGCGAGAGTCGCCGCGTAGCGGTGCAGGATGTCGTGCATGCGATATCGATCCAGATCGCCGGGGTGCTGGATCAGGTGCGCGGCGAACAGCGCGTCGAGCGACCTTCGTGCGGATGGAACGCTGATCGCGCCTGCCGAGGCGAGAGCCGCCGGGCTCATCTCCGTGCCAGGGTGCAGACCGAGCAGGCGGAACATGCGCCGCTCGGTCTCTTCGAGTAGGTTGTAGGACCACGAATAGGCGGCCTGTAGATGGATTCCGTCGCCGTCGTCGCCGATCGTCAGAAGGGTTTCCGCGTCCTTGAGCTGGTCGGCCAGGGTGCGCAGGCGTAGTCCGCCTCGAGTGGCCGCGCGATCGGCCACGATGCTCAAGGCGAGTGGAATGCGGTCACACGACCGGGCGAGCGCCTCGAGGACTTCGGGTTCGTGCTGTCCGCGGTTACGCATGCGGTGCGCCAGCAGCTCGCACGACTCGGCGGGAGACAACGGCTCGAGCGCGACCGAGGGGACGTTGTGCAGAGCTGTCAGCGGGGTCATGCGACGCCGGGACGTGAGAATCACCGTGCACGGGGCCAGCATGTCCAGCAGGGGCTGGACATGGGCGAAGTTCTCCACGTTGTCCAGCACGACGAGCGAGGGTCTCCGGGAGAGGATCGTGGCCAGTTTCGCCATCCGCCCGGCAGGGCTGACGATCCGGTCGACGGGGAAGTCGAACGCCGAAAGCAGGGCATCGACGACATCGGTGGCTTCCAGACGCGGAGTCCGGCTGAATCCGTGTAGATCGAGCATGATCACGCCGTTGGCGAACCGCTCCGCGGCGCGGTGGGCCCAATGTCCGATGGTCGTCGTCTTGCCGACGCCGGGCGGCCCGGTCACGCAGACGATCGTCGCCAGTGGAGCCCCGGTGGTGTCGATGGTCAAGGAGTCGAGCTTCGTCAGGACTTCCTCGCGGCCCACGAAACGATCGATGTCGCGCGGCAACCGTCGCGGCCGTACGACGCTTTCCTTGACTTTCTCTGGTTTTCTGTCTGTTGTTCCGGTTGTGATCCGGAGAGCTGCCGGAATCGAATCCGTGAGTTCGCTATGGAACTTTCGGAGCTCGTCGGCGGCCTGCTCGTCGCCGTCGTCGCGGAACGCTCGATACCTTCTCAGGTAGATTGCGTTGATTTCCCCGTGGCGTCCTGCGGATTTCAACGCCTGTAGGCGGAGTTTGGCGAAGCTCAGTTCGTCGGGATGGTCGCGATCGAGTTCGTCCAGCCGTTGAAGGGCGGCGACCGATTGTCCGGTAACGATCAGTTCGTTGAGCAGGAAAGTGTTCGCGGGTATCCAATCCGAGTTGACGAACGACGTGCGCCAGTCTTCCGCGGGTCTGGTCGTGAGATCGGCCAGCGGATGTTCCCGCCACAGTCCCACAGCCTCCGCCGCGGCCTCGCATGCGCGCCGGTGCTCGGCGCTGTCGCCGAACGACCTGGCGTCCTTCATCGTCTTGCGGAAGGCGACGTAGTCGATCAACGACGGGTCGACATCGAGGGTGTAGCGGCCGTTCGCGGTGACCAGTGTCGCGGGTGCGCGCGTCTCCCGGAAAAGCTGGCGAAGACGGGTGACATATTGGTACATCGTAGCCCGTGGGTCGCGTGGACGTTGTTCTCGCTCGTCCCAAACCCATTCGACTACGTTTTCGATGGAAAGGCGTCTTCCGGGACGCGTCAACAAGGCGGCGAGGATGCCCTGTTCACGTGGCCGCCCCCAATTCACGGCCAAATTCCCGTGCATTCGCACTGTAGTCTGCCCGAGAACTCCGAAGGCAACTTCCATGACAGCCCCTTCCCTTCGGCAGTGTCGCTGCCGCCCCTCGCCTCACTTACCAGTTTCACATTCTTTTTGGTTTCGAACCAGCGTGACCAGTGTGGATCGCCCGAGGAGTGATCCATTGTCAGGTTCGTCAACCGCGGTACGAAAGGTTGATGTCAGGTGGACCGGTCACTCTCGCTCTCACATTCGACGGCCGAGAGGGGTTGCTCGTGAGCAGGGAGATGTGGATCCGGGGTCCGGTCGGGACGGGCGCGGAGGCGCGGGTGACGCTGGCGGGATGCCGGACGGCACTCGTGACCGTCCCGACGGTGACCGCGGGCACGCGGTTGCTGGACATCGTTCCGTTGCTTGAATCGGACCACCGGGTCCAGGTGGTGTTCACCGTTCCGCACACCACGGACCAGTGGCTGGGGGTGGAGGAATTCGTCCGCGCACAGCACGGGTTGCTCATGCCGTGGGGGCAGGCTGTCCACCACACGTTCGACCTCGTCCTGGCGGCCAGCCATCGCCATCTCGAACAGATCCGGGGACCGATCCTGCTGGTCGGGCACGGAGCCGGGACGATGAAGTCGTACTTGTACAGCCGTAAGGCGGAGACACCGGTGCTGCCCGCCACGGGCCTCGATCGTGAACTCCTGACCTATCGCGGCCGGATCCTTCCCTCGGTCCTCGTACTGGGCACCGAGGAGGAGCGGGCGGCGCTCGGGTCGCTGTGTCCGGAAGCGCTGCCCGTCGCCGTGGTGGCAGGCGACATCTGCCTGGACCGGATGACCGACGGCAGCCGGTTCCGCGAACACTACCGGCGGGCGCTCGGGGTGAAGCCGCGCCAGCGATTGGTGACGATCAGCTCGACGTGGTCGACCGACTCGATCTTCGGCCGGTTCCCGAACCTCTGCAAGGCGGTTCTCGACGCTTTGCCCGCGTCACGATATTCGGTCGCGGCGGTGCTGCACCCCAACGTATGGACCGTCCACGGACGCAGGCAGGTGACGGCCTGGCTCTCCGACTGCGTCGAGGCCGGGCTGCGACTGATCCCGCCGGATCACGGCTGGCAGGCGACCATGATCGCCTCGGACTGGGTGATCGGTGACCACGGTTCGACCACCGCGTACGCCGCCGCCATCGGGCGCCCGGTCACCATGGCCGCCGAGCCAGGCGACCGGCTGCGCCCCGGAAGCATCGCCGATCTCGTCAGGGAGAACGCTCCGGCCCTGAAGACGGGGCCGCTACCCGCTCAGGAGGACGAGGCGATGCGGCGTCGGGAGCGCCTTTCCTCGATCGTCGGGGCGGCGATCAGCTCCAGGCCGGGCCAAGCGGCCAGCATCCTGCGGTCGGCCATGTATCGACTACTGGGCCTGCCGGAGCCGGAGTGCCCGCCGGAAGTCTCGATGCTGCCCGTTCCCCTGCCGATAGAGGAGTGAGCCATGGGCATCGTGTACGCCGTCCACAGCCTCGCGCTGGGGGTGGCCCGCCTTCGCCTGCGGATCAACGGTCGTGACGGCGATGTCCTCGCCGTCGCGGTCGATTGTGTGCCGAACGCCTGGGCGACGGCAGGGGACATGTTGCTCCTGCGGGACGGGCAGACGGCCGATCAGGCTCAGGCGACCGCCGAGGCGGCGTTGGGTGGGTACCCCGGTGCGACCGCCGTGATCGTGGTCCACCCGCACGGCTGCGTCATCGCCGGCCGGACGAGGACGGCGGTGATGGCGGCGAAACCACGCCGACGCGACCAAGGGGATTGGAGCTCACGACTGAGTTCCGTCGCCGAGCGTGTGGGTATGGCCCAGCTCGCGGTAGAGAGCCCGAGCTTCGGCGAGGTGGCCGGTGGCTTCCTGCTCTCGGCCGCACTGGAACTCGACACGACCGAGAGCGGTCAGGATTTCGGCGGTGTAGTAAGGGGAATCAAGTGTTCGGACTGTCCGCAGTGACTCGGTCAACCTGACGATCGCGTCTTCGGTGCGACCTTCGTCGGCTTGGATGGCGGCGAGCGCCATGACGGATCGAGCGTGCTGGGCGGCATCGCCGAGCTCGGCCATCACGGTCGCCGCAGCGGTCAGCTCGATCATGGCTTCGCTGTACCGGCCGAGTTTGGCGAGCACTTCACCCTGCCGGCGGCGGCACAACGCGACCCCGCGGGGAATGCCCAGTCGCTCCTGGAGATCGGCCGCCTGACGGTAGAAGTCAAGGGCGCCTTCGAGATCTCCTCGTCCTCGTGCGGATCTGCCCAGCTGGGAGAGCGCGGTCGCCTGAGTGGAGCCGTGATTCTCTTGCTGTCCTAGGCGAAGCGCGACCAGGTTCTCTTCGGCGGCCTTGTCGTACCAGCCGAGCTTGGCATAGGCGTAGCCGAGTTGGGATCTGAGCCGCGCCTGCACCAAGGGCAGGTCGGCCCGCGTCGCGGCCAGTACGCCCCGCTCGTTCATCGCGATCCACGGCTGATAGTCCCGGTGGTGCAGGAAGAAACCCCACGATCCCTCGCAGAACTGCCACACGATGTCGTCCCAGTCGTGCTCCGCCGCCTCGCTGAACACGGCGCGGATCACGGACTGGTGTTCGCGCCACCAGGCGAGCCCGTCGGCGCGCTCGACGAAATCTTTCGACCGCCGTGCGCGAGTGGCGTACCGGGTCCGATGCGGATGGATCGCCTCGTCGGCGGCCAGCACCCGGTCGAGGTACCAGCCGGCGAACGACCGGCCGAGCCGTTCCCGCTCGTCGATCGGCAAGGCCGTGGAGGCGCGGGCACGCGCATCACTGTGCAACACCATGTGCTGGACGAAGCGGTCTTCACCGGCTTCGGTCAAAAGGTTCGCTTCGATCAATTCGTCGACATCGTCCTCGACTGAACCGACCGGACGCTCCAGCGCGGCGGCCAAGGGCTCGGTGGACACGAAAGGCCCGGGGTGCACTCCGCACGCCAGGTAGACGCGGGCCGCGCTCTGCGGTAGCCCTTCGTAGACGACTTCGAAGATCGCGTTCAAGGAAAGCGCCTTGTCCGCGGATCTGCCGCCCGTCGACGTCCACCGCGAGTAGGCGGCGGCCTCACGGGCAAGTGTTCGCCGCGGTCGGGTTCTGAGACGGGCCGCCGCCACCGAGAGGGCGAGCGGGAGCCCGCCGCACGACGACACGATTTCCGTGGCGGCGGGGGGATCGGCCTGGAGGCGTTCGGTTCCGGTATACCGCTCGAACAGCGTCCGTGCCTGAGCATCGGTGAGGGGCGGGAGATCGACGAACTGTGCCCCGTCGATACCCAGATCGGTCAGCCGCCACCGGCTGGTGACGAGGACGACCGTCGCCTGGCCCGCGGGCAGAAGCGGGCGGACCTGGGCGACGGACGCGGCGTCGTCGAGTAGCATCGCCATCCGTCGCGCGGCGGTGACCGTGCGGAACGTCGCCGCGCGCTGGTCGAGGCTCGTCGGGATCTCCGCCGGAGAGGTTCCGAGTGCCGTGAGGAATCCGTGCAGGACTTCGCCGGGATCTTCCGGTGGTTGCTCGCGGGCTCCACCGAGGTCGCTGTAGAGGATGCCGTGGGGAAACTCGTCCGCCTTGCGCTCGAGCCAATCCAGGGCCAGCGAGGATTTGCCGACTCCGCCCACCCCGCTCACGACCACCAGCCGACGTCCGGTGCCTTCGCGCCAGATCAGGTCGAGCTCGGCGGTGAACCGCTCCCGTGCTTCGAACACAGCCGGTGCGGCGGGGATCTGCCAAGGCCGATCCGCGGGAACTCCGAGGTCGGCCGGGGCGGTCATCGTCCGACCCCACCGCTATTCCAGACTGCTTCCGGCTGTTGCGAACGCCGTCCCACGTAGTCCATGCGGTGTCCCCCCGTTTGGTCTCCGACTATCCAGTGTCTCCAATAATGCGGTTGCGCGGGATGAATTGTGGGTCAATTAATACACGAACAGACGAATGGGTGCACGTGCGTCCGCACGGGCGTTTCGATGCTCGTAGCCCGGAAAGTTCAGGAAGTCCACAATAGACAGATAATTTCCACGGCATGGAATCAGAGGCTGTTCTCCGTGAGGTTCATGCCATCGGGCGCATCCTGCTCTTGCGCGTCCTTCGGCGCGCCCGGCTCCGGCAAGGAGCGGGTCGCGAACCAGCATAAGGCGGGAAGCGCGATCAGCGGGATCAAGGCCGTCTGCAGAGACGTGTGGTCGGCGACGGTTCCGATGACGGGACTCGCGAGGCCCCCGATGCTGACCGTCAGGCCGAGAGTGACGCCACTGGCGGTGCCGACCCGTGTGGGGAGATAGTCCTGGGAGAGGGTGATCTGCAGTGAGAACGGGATGTACAGGCTCACCGCGGCCAGCAGGACGGACGGGAAGAAGGCCGGGCCCGGTATGAACACGACTCCCGCGACCGCGCCGACGGTGGCCAGGTACGACCAGCGGATCACGGTGACCCGGCCCCGGCGTCCGGCCAGCCTGCTGCCCAGCACAGTGCCCACGGCGCCGCCGAGGTAGAGCAGGAACAGCGCGGCGCTGCCCGTCGTCGTGCCGCCTCCGGTCCGCTGCTGGGCGTAGAGGGAGACGAACGTGCTCAGCCCGATGAACACGATCGAGCGGAAGACGACCGCCGCCGACAGTTTCGCGAACGACCTCCAGTCGTCGACGCCGTCGACGTCCGACCGCGAGCCGCCGGTGCGGGCTTTCCGTGTGAGGGCGCGTAGCACGGGAAGGCAGAGCACGGATCCGGCCAGCGCGGGAACGACGAGCAGCGGTGACATCCGGAGCCCGCCCAGTGCCATGACCGCGGCGACGAGGACGGGCGCGGCGGCGAACCCGATGTTCCCGCCGAGGGAGAACCAGCCCATGGCGGTATGCCCGCCGCCGCTCACGATCCTCGCGACCCGCGCGGCTTCGGGGTGATAGGCCGCCACGCCGATTCCCGACACGGCGATGAAGGCGAGCGTCAGCGGGTAGGAGCCGACCAGTCCGCCGAGGCCGATCCCGAGGCCGCCGAGGAGCGTGGCCGACGGCAGCAGCCACGGCATCGCCCAGCGGTCGGTCAGCGCGCCGAACAACGGCTGTGCCACCGACGAAAGCAGCGAGGCGGCGAGCACGATTCCCGACATCGCCGCGTATCCGTAGGCGCGTTCGGCCGCGAAGAACGGCACGAGCGCGGCCACCGAACCCTGATACACATCCACACACGCGTGCCCGGCCGAGAGCAGGGTGATTGCTTTGGTTTTCGACATCCCGCCAGGTTCGTCGCGGGCGACGGTGTCGCGCTTCCGATAAAATGACAAATGATGACGGAAATCCGCCACCTGCCCGCGGCGCCGACCCAGGTCCGGTCCCTGGCCTCCGGCACGATCGTCGACGCGCACCGCCACGACGAGCACCAAGTCGTCTACGCCGCCCGTGGCGTACTGGCCATCACGACCGACAAGGGTTCCTGGGTCGCGCCGGCCACCAGGGCGATCTGGGTGCCCGCCGGGACCGTGCACGCCCATCAGGCGCACGGTGACCTCGAACTCCGCCTCGTCGGCCTGCCCGCGACCGTGAACCCGTTGCGGCTGAACGAACCGAGCGTGCTGGCCGTCGGCCCGCTCCTGCGTGAACTCATCCGCGCGTACACCGATCCGCCGCGCGACGACACCCCGGAACGCCGTCGGCTGCGCGCGGTCCTGCTCGATCAGCTGCGCGCCTCGCCGCAGCAACCCCTGCACCTGCCGACGCCGGCCGACCCGCGGCTGCGCGCACTGTGCGAGATCCTCAGCGCCGATCCGGCCGACAACCGGACACTGGCCGCCCTCGGCGCCCGGGTCGGGGCCAGCGATCGCACCCTGGCCCGGCTCTTCAAAGCCGATCTCGGCATGACGTTCCCGCAGTGGCGCACGCAGTTGCGGCTCTACCGCGCTTTGGTCCTCCTGGCCGAGGACACTCCGGTGACCGCGGTGGCGCATGCCTGCGGCTGGTCGTCCACCAGCGCGTTCATCGACGTCTTCCGCCGCGCCTTCGGACATACGCCGGGCACGCATTACGACCGGTGAAGAGTCGCCTGGTCCGGTCGTGAGATGGACATCAATCGGATATTCAGTCGCCGAAGAGGGTCCCTTGCGGACATTCGTGGCAAGTCTTCTTCATCTCACGCGGTGAAGGGCGCTGTACTCGCGTCACATGCGGTGAAAGTCCCCTTCGGTCACCCCGAGACCAGAAGAAATACGACACGAACTGCTGACGCAGGACGCAATGAAGGGGGCCTTCAGGTACTTGGCAGGGTGCGAAGGTCGAGTTTCCTCGGCTGAGTCGAGGGAAGGGGGCCTTCACGCGCCGTTGTCGTGGCCGGTGGGGTTGCTTCACGGACCGGCGGCACCGCGCAACGAAAGCGGGGCCGGTCCACAATGGACCGGCCCCGCCTCTGCTTCGTTCGCTGCTTACGCCTCGCTACGGCGACGACGCACCAGCAGCACCATCAGCACACCCGCGCCGAGCAGCGCGCCGCCGATCACCAGCGGCATGGTCGCGGAGGCACCGGTGTTGGCCAGCTCGTCGCCGCCACCCGACTCGGCGCCACCGGGGGTGGTGGGCGCCGGGGTGTCGGTGGCGGGCGCGCCACCCTGCTTCCAGCTCGCGGTCGCGTTCGCGACGACCGAGGTCTTCTCGGACTCCGCCACGATCAGGGACTGCGCGGGCACCTTCGCGTAGTTCTCGCCCACGAACAGGCGACCGGTGTCGAGGTGGCCGCTCACCTTCAGCGAGAACGAGCCGTCGCCGTCCTTGGCGTCCTTGGGAACGTCGACGTAGACCTTGGTGCCGTCCTTGATGGCGGCGGCCTTGATCTCCTTGCCGTCGGCGTCGGTGACCTTGACGCCCTCGGGCAGCTTGCTCGTCAGCTCGGTGATGTCACCGTTGGTGGCGATGCTGAACGGACCGATCTTGGAGCCGGTCGCGCCCGAGGCCTTGGCCGGGCCGATGTCGAGGGTCGGCTTCGGCTGCTGCCCGATGCCGACGTTCTGCTTGCCGGTGAGGTAGTCGTAGACGGCCAGCACGTCGGCCGACTCTTCGGCGCTCTCGTAGGGCAGTGGCTTCTTGCGGTCGAGGTTCTTGCCGTCACTGAAGTGCCAGACGGCGGCCTGCGTCGCGGTCACGGCCTCCTCGACGGACAGGCCGTCGGTCAGCTTGACGTCCTTGCCAAGCGCGCTCTCGAGCGCCTTCACGGCGACGACCGGGTAGCCGTGGTGCAGGACCCAGTTGATCTTCGAGTTGTTCTTGTTGAACGGCGAAGCGGCGTCCGGGTACTTGTTCCACGGACGTTCGATCATGTCCTGATCGGTGCGCATGCCGACCTCGACCTGAACGCAGTACATCTTGAGCTTGCTGCCGTCGGAGAGCTTCAGGCCGAACAGCTTCGTGACGTAGTGCTGCCCGCCCTCGAAGTTGACGCTGAAACCATCGGTGCCGGAACCTTCGACGACCCGGCCCCGCGCCGCGCCGTCGTCGGCGAGGGCGGCCGGAGCGGCCATCGTCATCGCGATGGCCGCGGTGGCGACCGCGATCCCGCCGCGAACCAGAACTGACCTGCCGTGCATGTGTCTCCCATCCGAATACGGACCACGAATGCCAGTGCCGAATGCGACCACAGGCCCCGACCGCAACGGCTCGCCCGGATGGGGGATGACTAATCCCATCGAGCGAGAGCGGAGCATACAGAAGTCACACAAGTGGCTACTCGGGGGTATGGGTCATGTCCGAATTGCCCTGAAAGAAGAGTGAACGGCGGGAAAACGATCTTGGGCGAGTAGATGACCGTGCTCCGGGGGAAAGAAACCAACGAGAACCTCGCGTATGGAGGTACCGCCGCTCCGCCGACCGCTGTTGAATTGGACCAGACCATTCACTGGCGATTGGAGTCCCTCATGACGCGACGGCACCTCCGCCGGGGGTTGTCCCTGGTGGCCGGGCTCGCCTTGGCCGGGGCGCTGCTCCCGGCCGCGAGCAGCGCGGAAACCGAGGAAGCGCGGGGTGTTCCGCTCGGTGAGCTGACCGCCACGGCGACCAAGGTCGCGTCCGGGCTGGTGAACCCGACCGCGATCACCGCGCTCGACGACGGGAGCGGCCGGATCCTCATCGTGGAGAAACGCGGGGTCGTCCGGGCCTATCACCCCAGGACCGGGCTCGCCGCCAAACCGGTTCTGGACATCAGCGACAAGGTGAACGGCGCGGACGTCGAACGCGGCCTGCTCGGGCTCGCGATCGCCAAGGACAGGCGGGCTTACGTCGCGTACACCCGCAAGTCCGACAGCGCGGTGACGTTGTCCCGGGTCCGGTTCGACACCGGTGAGCTCACCGAGCTGATCACCCAGCCGCACGCCGAGTTCCCCAACCACAATGGCGGCCAGCTGGCGTTCGGGCCGGACGGATATCTGTACTGGGGGATCGGCGACGGCGGCGGGGGCGGCGATCCGCTGGCCAGCGGGCAGCGGCTGGACACGCTGCTGGGCAAGATCCTGCGCGTCGACGTCAGCCGCGCGTGCCGTCCGCTGCGGTACTGCGTGCCACCGGGCAACCCGTTCGCCGGCGTCGCGGGCGCGCGGCCGGAGATCTGGTCGTACGGGCTTCGCAATCCCTGGCGGTTCTCCTTCGACCCGGCCGACGGTTCGCTGTGGATCGGCGACGTCGGTCAGGGCCGCTTCGAGGAGGTCGATCATCTCGCCAAGGGCAAGGGCGGCGCGAACTTCGGCTGGTCCTGCAAGGAGGGGCCGGTCGTGTTCGACGAGACGCGGTGCAAGGACGGCGTGACCTACACCGAACCGGTCTTCCACTACATCTCCGGCGCGGAGGGCTGCGCGGTGATCGGCGGGCACGTCTACCGCGGCAGGAAGTACGCCTCCCTGGCCGGCGGGACCTATCTCGCCACCGACTTCTGCCAGGGAACGGCCTGGGCCGTCCGCAAGAAGACCGACGGCACCTACGAAAGCGCCCGGATCGGCCAGTTCCCGCTCGACGCCACCACGTTCGGCACCGATCAGAACGGCGAGCTGTACCTGGCCGACGAGCAGCCCGGCGGACTGCACCGGATCTCGTTCGCGCGCAAGGGCTGAACCGGCTTCCCCTGCCGCGTCCGCCCGGCGCGGCAGGGGGCCTCCCGGCGCACCGGATCGCGTTTCATCAAGTTTTCATCCTCCCTCCATAGCGTGGGTTTCGTTCGGTGAATTCAGTGATGGAGGGCGACGTGGAGCAATCATTCCCACCCGGAGGCGCGCAGTGGCCGCCGCCGCAGGGCTGGGTCCCGCAACCGGTACCGGTGCCGCCCGCGCGGAAACCCCGGTGGCCGCTGTTCGCCGGGATCGCCGGGCTGGTGCTGGTGCTCCTCGCGGGTCTGACGACCTGGTTGCTGTGGCCCTCGAAAGCCGGCCGTGAACCGTTCGAGCAGGCCCTTGCCGGGCTTTCCTCGGCGCCCGCCGTCCGGAACAGCACCTCCGCGGTCGGCGGGATGATCGAGACGGACGTCAAGACCACGGCGTACGGCGAGACGTCCGGCACGATGTCCTTCCAGGGCAAGAAGATCGAGATCCTGGTCGTCGGCGGCAAGGTCTACTTCAAGGCGCCGGACGGCCTGCTGCCCGGGGCGCGGGCGGACTCGTCCGAGGCCGAGGATCTCAAGGATCGGTGGATCACCGGCGAGGACGCGCTGTTCGGCCCGGTCCTGCAGCAGTTCGAGTCCCCGGAGAAGCTCGCCGCCCGGCTGCGCGAGGCGCTGGAGCGCGTGGACGAGATCCCCGGGGACCAGAACGAGACCGTCCGTGACGTCCCGGCGCTCAAGGCGAGCACGCCCGCCGGTGACCTGTACGTCTCGAAGGAGGCGCCGCACCGGCTTCTCCGCTACTCCGTGAAGATGCCCGGCGTCCCGACGATGCCCGGTGCGGAATCACTGCCGCAGATGCCCGCCGGCGCCGGTCTCGGAGAGTCCGATGTGGACGCTTTGTCGCCGGAAGAGACCGTGGCCGTCTACGAAAACCTGATGGAGAACACGCAGAAGCTTTCCGGCGCGGTCGACACCGGCGTGCGGTTCGACATGGACGGCGCGGCCACGGTCGCGTGCGGTGCCTCGGGCTGCACGGTCACCGCGAACGTGTCCAGCTCCGCGTCGGCGAACAGCGGCGGGAAGGTCACCGGCCAGGTCAACGCCACGATGACCGCGAACGTCACCATCGGCGGCCGGTCCGCGGGCAGTTGCCGGAACACGGCGACCCTGCCGCTGAACGGTTCGGGGTCGATCAGCTGCGTCAACGGCGGGGCAGGCAGTGTCTTCTCGGCCGTCGAGGCGGAGAAGAAGGCGGACGCGGAAGCTCGATCGCGTGCGTCGGGCGGGGTGCCGGTGCAGTACCAGATCGAGAGCATCGCCTCGGTTTCCGTGCTGGCCGAAGCGATCGGGCAGGTCGAGATCACCCGGCTGATGGACGAACTGGGGCAACGGCGGTCCAAGCTCGGCGGCAAGTGACGCCTGGTCACCAGGGGAGCGGCCCCGAGACGTCGAAGTAGCCGCCGGTCGGGCCGTCCGGGCCGATCGAGGCCATCCGGACGATGATCTCGGCGCCCTCTTCGACGGTCTGGTGCCCTGTCCGTCCATTGAGGTCGGTCGCGGTGTAGCCCGGCTCGACGGCGTTGACCCGGATCCCGGGGAAGGCCTTGGCGTACTGGACGGTGAGCACGTTGACCGCGGCCTTCGACGCCGGATACGCCACGCCGGGATAGGCGTACGCCGGCGAGCCGGGCATGGTCAGCCCGGTGAGTGACGCCAGGCCGCTGCTGACGTTCACCACCACGGGCGCGGGCGAGCGCCGCAGCAGCGGCAGGAAGGCGTGCGTCACCCGCGCGGTGCCGAAGACGTTGGTCTCGAAGGTCGTGCGGAGGTCGTCCGCGGTCATGTCGGCGGCGCCGATCACGCCGCCGTCCGCCGTCCGGCCTTCGACACCGGCGTTGTTGATCAGCACATCCAACCCGCCTTCGGCTTCGATGGTCTTCACGGCGGCTTCCACGGACGCGTCGTCGGTGACGTCGAGCAGGATCAGGCGTGCGCCGAGTTCTTCGGCGGCGCGACGGCCGCGTCCGGCGTCCCGGCTGCTGAGGTGGACGGTGTGGCCGTCGGCGATGAGACGGCGGGCGGTCTCGCGGCCGAGGCCCTTGTTGGCCCCGGTGATCAGTGTGGTGGTCATGGGGCCAGCGTCGCCCCGGCGAACCGGGGCAGCCAGTCGCCTGAGCTTCCTGGGACTCCGGGTACCAGGCAGGTCACGGGATACCGGGGCAGACTGGACGCCATGGCGGCGACGGAGTTCGCGAGCGGTACGACGCTGGCGCGACCGCGTCGCCCCGTCGGACGTCGGCCTGCCCGAGGGCGGACAGCGGCGCGCGGCCGGGCTGCGCCGGGAGGAACTGGCGCTGCTGGCGGGGATCTCCGTCGACTACGTGACCCGGCTGGAGCAAGGCCGCGCCGCACATCCGTCCGATCAAGTGGTCGAGGCGCTGGCGAGGGCCCTTCGGCTCTCCAGGCCCGAACGAGCCCACCTGTTCGGTCTCGCCGGGCTGGCGGCGCCGGGCCCCGATGTCGTCTCCGCGTACGTCACGCCCGGTGTCCAGCGCCTGATCGACCGGATGTCGGGGATACCCGTCGCGGTGTTCGACGCCACCTGGACGTTGCTGTCGGCGAACCCGCCCTACGCCGCGCTGATGGGTGATCCGTCCCAGGCGCGTGGCTACGAACGCAACGCCGTCTGGCGGCATTTCCTCGGCGAGGGCACCCGTGCCCGGCACACGCCGGAATCGTTGCGCGCCTTCGAATCGGTGCTCGTCGCGGACCTGCGTTCGGCGGCCGCCCGCTATCCGGCCGATCAGCGGCTGGCCCGGCTTGTCACCGAACTGAGGACCGGAAGCCCGGGGTTCGCGCGGCTGTGGGATTCCGGCGCCGTCGGACGGCACGAATCCGCCCGCAAGATCATCGACCATCCGTCGGTCGGGCCGGTCGAACTGGACTGCGACGTCCTGACCGTCGAGGGCTGTGACCTGCACATCATGGTCTACACGGCCGAGCCCGGTTCCGAGGCCGCCGAGCGGCTCGCGCTGCTCACCGTCCTCGGCACGCAGACCCTGACCGGATGAAGAACAGCGCCGGGCGAACGGCTTCGATGCCGCGCGCCCGGCGCTTTCGCGTCCCGTTCGTTTCGGGTCAGTCAGTGCCGGATTCGATCGCGGCGTGGTCGAGCAGTTCGTCCTCGCCCGAGGCCTTGCCACGCGAGGCGATCGCCTGCGCGCCGCCCGCGTCCATCGCGCCGATCAGGCCGGTCGACGCGGCCTGCGCTGCGCCGATCAGCGTCGGGTGCCCGCCACCGACCATGCCGAGCCCGGCGTACTGCTCGAGCTTGGCGCGCGAGTCGGCGATGTCGAGGTTCCGCATGGTGAGCTGGCCGATCCGGTCCACCGGGCCGAACGCCGAGTCCTCGGTGCGCTCCATGGACAGCTTGTCCGGGTGGTAGCTGAAGAACGGGCCGGTGGTGTCGAGGATCGAGTAGTCCTCGCCGCGCCGCAGCCGCAAGGTGACCTCGCCGGTGACGGCCGCGCCGACCCACCGCTGCAGCGATTCGCGCAGCATCATCGCCTGCGGGTCCAGCCAGCGGCCTTCGTACATCAGCCTGCCGAGGCGGCGGCCCTCGTTGTGGTAGCTGGCGAGGGTGTCCTCGTTGTGGATCGCGTTGACGAGCCGCTCGTACGCCGCGTGCAGCAGCGCCATGCCCGGCGCCTCGTAGATACCGCGGCTCTTGGCCTCGATGATCCGGTTCTCGATCTGGTCGGACATGCCGAGCCCGTGCCGTCCGCCGATGGCGTTGGCCTCCAGGACCAGGTCGACCGCGGTGGCGAACTCCTTGCCGTTGATCGTCACCGGGCGGCCCTGCTCGAAGCCGATCGTGACGTCCTCGGGCGCGATCTCGACCTCGGGGTCCCAGAACCGGACGCCCATGATCGGGTTCACGATCTCGATGCCGGTGTCGAGGTGCTCCAGCGACTTGGCCTCGTGTGTCGCGCCCCAGATGTTCGCGTCGGTGGAGTAGGCCTTCTCGGTGCTGTCCCGGTACGGCAGGCCGTGGGCCTGCAGCCACTCGGACATCTCCTTGCGGCCGCCGAGCTCGCTGACGAACGCGGCGTCCAGCCACGGCTTGTAGATCCGCAGGGACGGGTTCGCGAGCAGGCCGTAGCGGTAGAACCGCTCGATGTCGTTGCCCTTGAAGGTGGAGCCGTCGCCCCAGATCTGGACGTCGTCCTCGAGCATCGCGCGCACCAGCAGGGTGCCGGTGACCGCGCGGCCGAGCGGGGTCGTGTTGAAGTAGGTGCGGCCGCCGTTGCGGATGTGGAACGCGCCGCAGGACAGCGCCGCGAGCCCTTCCTCGACCAGCGCGGCCTTGCAGTCGACGGCGCGCGCGATCTCGGCGCCGTAGGCCTTCGCCCGGCCCGGGACCGACGCGATGTCGGGTTCGTCGTACTGGCCGATGTCAGCGGTGTAGGTGCACGGCACTGCACCCTTCTCGCGCATCCACGCGACCGCTACCGAGGTGTCGAGGCCGCCGGAGAAGGCGATCCCGACGCGTTCGCCGACAGGCAGAGAGGTGAGTACCTTGGACATGATGGAAGTATATGCATAGGAGTGTATGACCATGCAAGCCGGGGTGAGCAGGGCAACTCGGGTGGGTGGCGGGCGTAGACGCGACTCGCGTGATCGGAGGCGGAACTCGCGTGCTTGAAGACGTGACTCGCCTGTGCGGTCTCCAAGCACGCGAGTCACGTCCCTGGGCACGCGAGTGCGGTGCTTGATCACGCGAGGCCCGTGTTTCTTTGCGACCTGTCCGCGCACCCGGCGGCCACGAATACCTGGCATGAAGACTTCGCGGGCCGCTCGGGAACCACGCCTCCCCTTCTTCGGGGCGGCGCTGATCGGTGTCGTGGCCCTCGCCGCGGCACTGGCGGCCGGTCATCTGGTGGCCGGGTTCATCAGCGCCAACGCCTCGCCGTACCTCGCGGTCGGCAACGGGGCGATCGATCTGACGCCGGTCGAGCTGAAGGATTTCGCGGTCCGCACGTTCGGCGTCTACGACAAGCTCGTGCTGCTCGGCGGGATGGCCGTGGTGATGGTGCTCGCGGCCGCCGTGGCCGGGATCGTCTCGCGCCGGTCACCCGTTCCGGGCATCGTGCTGATCGCCGCCTTCGGACTGCTGGGCGGACTCGCCGTGTCGCAGCGGCCCGACCTCTCGCCGGTCGCGCTGCTCGCGCCGCTGGCCAGCCTGATCGCCGGGGTCGGCGTCTTCTTCTGGTTGCACCGCCTGGCCTCGGCCGCTCCCCGGGCCGAGGTCGCGGGCGCAGCGCCGTCGCGCAGGTCGGTGTTGCTGGCGGGAGCCGGTGCCGTCGTGGCCGCGGGGGCGGCGGGGGCAGGCGGGCAGCTCCTCGCCGGCACGCGAGACGCGGAGTCTTCGCGGACGGCCGTCGGGCGGCTCGTGCTCGCCGAGCCGGCGCCGCCCATTCCGGCCGACGCGGATTTCGCGAAACTCGGCACCCCGACGTTCCTCACCTCGAACCGCGACTTCTACCGCGTCGACACGGCGCTGTCGGTGCCGCAGGTGCGCGCCGAGGACTGGAGCCTCCGGCTGCACGGCATGGTGCGCGAAGAAAAGCGGTTCAGTTACGACGACATCCGCGACCGGCCGCTGATCGAACGCACGATCACGATGACCTGTGTGTCCAACGAGGTCGGCGGGAACTACGTGTCCACGGCGAACTTCATCGGCGTGGACCTCGGGGAGCTGCTGCGGGAGGCCGGGATCCTGCCCGGTGCCGAGCAGATCTTCTCCACCAGCGTCGACGGCTGGACCGCGGGTAGCCCGGTCGCCGCCGCGCTCGACCCGGAGCGGGGCGCGATGCTGGCGATCGGGATGAACGGCGAACCGCTGCCGGTCGAACACGGATTTCCCGCGCGAATGGTCATCCCCGGCCTCTATGGCTATGTGTCGGCGACGAAATGGGTCGAAGACCTGGAGATCACCACTTGGAAAGCGCGCCGCGCGTACTGGCTCGATCGCGGCTGGGGTGAACAGGCTCCGATCAAAACGCAGTCCAGGATCGACAGTCCGAAAGGATTCGAAACGGTACCCGCCGGCAAGGTCCGGGTCTCCGGTGTCGCGTGGGCGCAGCACACCGGGATCGAGCGCGTCGAAGTCCGGCTCGGCGCGAACGGAAGCTGGTTTCCCGCAACGCTTTCCCGCGAGGTGGGGGTGAACACCTGGCGGATGTGGTGGATCGAATTCGACGTTCCGGCGGGCAGTCATCAGGTCACCGTCCGCGCTGTCGACAAATCCGGTTACACCCAGACCGACGCCCGCGCCGGAACCGTTCCCGACGGGGCGACCGGCTGGCACGTCATCAGTTTCACCGCACGGTGATCGGCGTCACTCGAAAGGGTGGCAATCCGATTTCGCAGTAGTTCCGAATACCCGGTAAGAGTCCGAAAAACAAATGGAGTGATTTTCCGTGAGCAAGCTTCGCGTCGCAGGAATCGGTTTCACCGCGGTCACCGCGCTGGCCCTGGCCGCCTGCAGCAGCAACGACAGCGCTTCGTCCGGCAGCTCCAGCAGCGCCCCCGCGCCCGCCCCGTCCTCGTCGATGTCGGCCCCGATGTCCAGCGCCGCTTCCGGTGACGGGGTCACCACCAACGCCGACGTGTTCGGCCCGGCCTGTTCGCAGCTTCCGCAGGGCAGCGCGCCGGGTTCGCTGGACTCGATGGGCCCGCAGCCGGTCGCCAGCGCCGCCTCGACCAACCCGCTGCTGACCAAGCTGGTCGCCGCGGTGAAGGCCACCAACCTGGTGGACACGCTCAACAGCCAGCAGGCCATCACCGTGTTCGCCCCGGCGGACCCGGCCTTCCAGGCCCTGGGCGACGCCAAGTTCACCGAGCTGGCGGGCAAGCCGGATCAGCTGGCCCCGATCCTGCAGTACCACGTCGTCGGCAAGCGTTACGACGCCAAGGGCCTGGAGTCCGCCAAGTCCGTGGAGAGCCTGAACACCGCGGGCGGCCCGGTCAAGATCGAGGGCTCCGGCGAGAACATGACCGTCAACGGCGCCAAGGTCCTGTGCGGCAACATCCCCACCAAGAACGCCACCGTCTTCGTCATCGACAAGGTGCTGACCCCGGGCACCCACAAGAACTAGGTCCCCGCCCCCCGAGATCGCGGTGGCCACGCCTTCGGGCGCGGCCACCGCGATCTTCGTGTCAGGGAACGAGCGCGGCGGCGTCCACATCGGTCACCACGAGCCGCAGGCTCGCGTTCTCCCAAGGGGTTCCGGTCAGCACGGCGCGCAAAGCGGCCCCGGCGGCCTCCGTGAGCGGCGGGATCGGCACCGCCAGCGCGACCACGCGGATCTCGACGACGTTCTCGGAGATGTCGACGGCCATCACGTCGAGATCCCATGGCACCGCCGACGCGGCGGCCGTGGTGGACGGCGTGGCCGCGCGCAGCCCCGGTATCTCGCGGAGGGCGCTGATCAGCGAAGCGGTCAGTTCGGAACGTGCGGTCACAGCAGTCCTCCTCGGATTTCGATGTCCAGAATGGACACCGAGACGGCCGACGGGGTGAGCCCGGTCGCCTCGGTGACCGCTTTGCTCACGGCCCGCTGCACCGCCTGCGCGGTCGCGGCGGCCTGGTCCAGGCCGGAGAGCGAAAGGTCGATCTCCACCCGCACGTCCGGCGGGTCGTGCTCGACGAACGCGCGGACCCCTTCCGTGGGCGCCGGTTCGAGGCCCTTGATGCGCTGCCGCGCGATCCGGGTCAGCGAGCCGGCCAGCCCGCGCAGCCCGGGTTCCAGGCGTACCACGCCGGGGACCTTGGCCGCGGCGTGCGCGGCGACCGCCGCGATCACCGGCGGGGCGATCACCGTCTCGACCAGTTGCCGGGCCGGGGCGTGCTCACGCGTCATAGATGTCCTCCACCACCAGGTCGAGCCGGGCCAGCCGGAGGCCGACCCTGGCGCCCGCCGCCGCCGTGACCCGCTCGCGGACGACGTCCAGCGAGTCACCGTCGAAATCATGCGCGATCGCCAGGTTCAGTTCCACGTTCACGGCCAGCACGTCAATGGTGTCCTGTGCGCGCAGGACCCGGCAGCGCCGCGCACGGACGCCGTCGACGGAATCCGCGGCGAACCGCAGCACGGCCGCGACCGCCTGATCGCTCACCTGGACCTCGCCCGGTTCCGGGCTCGCCAGCGGCACCAGATCGCGGCGCCGCACCTCGGCGCGGATCGCGGACATGATGCGGCTGGTGAGATCCGGCGACGGCTCGGCGTCGTCGTCGGCCAGTTCCCTGGTCAGTCCGCGCAGCACCAGCAGGCTTTCGCGGGTCGCCCGGCAATGCGGGCAGTCGAGTTCGTGCGCGTCCGCCCGGCCGGCTTCGACCTCGTCGAGCCGTTCCCAGACCTGTTCCACATCACGGCCGCACGGCAGCAGGTAGTCGCGGGTCGCGTGGTTCATCGCCATGGCGCCATCACCTCCGCCAACTGTGCTCGTGCTCGCGCGATGCGTCCCCGCACCGCGGTGGTGGTCGCTCCGATCGCCTTCGCGATCTCCTCGTAGGAGCGCCCGTGGACCTCGCGCAACAGCCAGCAGGCCCGTTGCTCGGCGGTCAGCTGATCCAGCGCCCCGGTCAGCGCCGTCATCTGCGCGCTCGTCTCGGCCGCGCGCTCCGGCCGCCCCGCCGAACCGGTGGACTCCTGCTGGTCCAGCTCGACGTCGGCCACCGGCTTCCTGGCGCGGATCACGTTCAGGCACCGGTTGGTCGTCATCCGGTAGAGCCAGCCGACGAAAGCCGCGTCTTCCTGCAGCTGGTCGAGCCGCCGCCAGGCGACGAGGAACACCTCCTGGACGACATCCTCGGCGTCTCCTTTGTTCCCCAGCATCCGCAGTGCCAGCCGGTACATCGGCCCCTGGAACCGCAGGACGAGCTGCTCGTACGCGCGGATCTCGCCGTCGCGGGCGCGCGCCACCAGCGTCGCGTCGTCCAGCACCGTTTCGCCGGCCGCGAGCGGCTCTGTTCTCGCCGAAGTTCTCGCCGAGGTCGTCATCGAGCGCACCTGTGCAGCGCCGTCATGCCGAAGCTCCCTTCACCCCACCCGGGCAGGTGGTCACCCGTAAGACACCGCTTCCCCGGAAACGTCACGCGGGAAACCCGATCCAGCCGACCACGGCGCGGCGGATCGCGCACGCCGAAGTCAGGTGATCGCCCGGCGGCGGAACGCCAAGAGGCCCGCGGGGGTGAGCACGACGAGCGCGAGGACCAGCGCGAGCGCGCAGAGCCACGAGGGCAGGTGGGCGATCTGCGGGGTCAGCGCGCCGCGCAGGCCCTCGCTGACGTAGGTCATCGGGTTCAGCGCGCACAGCGCCCGGAACCAGGGGACGGCGGTGAGTTCGGGGAACGGGAACTGGGCGGAGCCGGTGAACAGCAACGGCGGCATCACCAGTGAGAAGGTGATCCCGATCCGGGCGGGGGAGACGAGTGAGCCGATCGTCACCCCGGCCGCGCCACCCGCCAGCGCGCCGAGCACGGTGTACCCGAGCGCCGCCGGGAGACCGGCCGCCCGCCAGGACAGCTCGCCGAGCACGAGCGCGCCGACCGGGACCATGAGCACGGCCGTGACCAGGCCGCGCGACGCCGCCGCGAAGATCCGCTCGACGACGATCCAGGCGAGCGGCACGGGTGCCCGCAGCCTGTTCTCGATGGTGCGGGTGGCGAACTCCATCGCCAGCGGGAAGGACGCGTTCTGGGCGGCGGCGAAGAACGCGTTCAGCGCGACGAGACCGGGAAGGAGCAGCCGCGCGTAGCCGGGCGGGGTGTAGCCGAGCGCGCCGAGGACCTTTCCGAACACCAGGAGCATCAGCAGGGGTTGCATGAGCACCTGCGCCAGTACTCCGCCGAGCTGCTTCCGGGTGATGAGCAGATCGTGCTCCAGCAGGCCCCAGAACACGCGCCACGGACTCGGAGTCATATGTGAAGCTTACGCTTGCTTATTTTCGCTGGATCAGCGAGTTTGGTTCGAGATTGACAAGTGTTAGCGTTGCATCATGAGTGAAGCCACGCAGGCCGCGGAGTCGGTGCGCTGGGCCGTTTCGCGATTGTCGTCCCGCCTCCGGGCCGAGCAGCCCGGCGAAGACCGGAGCCTGAGCAGGCTGGCTTCGTCGGTGCTGGCGAACCTGCGGCACGGCGGGCCGCTGACCGTCAGCGCGCTCGCCGCGATCGAGGGATTGCAGCCGCAGTCCCTGACCAGAGTGCTGAACACGCTCGAAACGGAAGGCCGCGTGGCCCGGCGTCCCGACGAGCACGACCGGCGGGCTCAGCGGATCGCGATCACCGACGCCGGCCGTGAAGCCCTGCGCGCACACGTCCGCGACGGCAACCGCTGGCTGGCCGGGGCCCTCGACGAAACGCTGACCCCCGCGGAACGCGAGATCGTTCGGGTGGCGGCGGGACTGTTGCTCCAGGTCGCCGAACACGGAGCCGTGAGCGAACGCGGCCAGGGGGCCGCGCCGCCGCTCTGACCCCGGCCTCGTGGTCAGCCCCGCCGGGCGAGCGCGGGGTACTCGTCGAGGGTGATGTCGGTGGCGAACTTGTCGGTCACCCACAGCATCCCCCGCAACAGGAACGGACGCCGGAACATCTGGTCACGCAGTTTGATCCGCAGTTTCGTCGGCGGCGCGAGGAACGGGCCCGCGTTGGCGTTGCGGGCGATCTTGGCGTAGCCGCGGAACTTCTCGTCGTACCGGCGGAAGGCGAGTTCGTGGTCGCCGTTCGCCGCGGCGAGTTCGCCCGCGATGACGTACGCGGCCACGATGGCGAGCCCGGTGCCGAAGCCGCCGAGCGTGTTGCCGTACGCCGCGTCGCCGAGGAGCGCGACGCGTCCGGTGGAGTAGCCGTCCATCGCGACCCGGGCGATCGAGTCCAGGTAGACGTCGTCCGAGCGCTTCACCAGCTCCATCAGTTCGGGCAGCCGCCAGCCGCCGCCGTCGAACGCGGCGGTCAGGATCTCCTTCTGCCTGCCGGTGTCGTCGCGGTCGTAGCCGATCTCGGGGGAGGCGAACACGAAGAACGCGGTCGCCTTGGGCCCGCCGGTGGCGGCCATCCGGCCGGGCTCGTTGTACATCACGGCCGGGCCGCCGTCGGTTTCGTCGGTCTCGACCAGGGCGTAGTAGTGACCGAGGTGTTCCACGTAGTCGGCTTCCGGGCCGAACGCCAGCCGTCGCACGGTGGAGTGGATGCCGTCCGCGCCGAAGACGAGGTCGAACCGCCTCGGGGCTTCGCGCTCGAACGTGACGTCGACGCCGTCGGGGGTTTCGGTCAGCGAGGTGATCGAGTCGCCGAAGACGTACTCGCAGTCCGACGAGGTCCGGTCGTACAGGATCCGGGCCAGGTCGCCGCGCCGGATCTCGACGTCGCCGCCGGTGAATTCGCCGGGCAAGACGGCGAGCGGCCGTCCCTCGGCGTCGACGATGGTCTGGTCGAGCCCGCCGGTCCGGTGACGGCGGATCTCGTCGAGGATGCCCATCCGTTCGAGTACGGCGAGGTGGGTGGCGCCCTTGAAGTCGACCGCCTGGCCACCCGGGCGGAGTTCCGGTGACCGTTCGACGACGGTGACCGCGTAGCCCTGGCGGGAGAGCCAGAAGGCGAGTGCGGGACCGGCGATGCCGGCGCCGGAGATGAGGACTGTCCTGTTCGTCATGGCAGGAGCTTCGCGGCCGGGGTTGACGAAGCGCTGACAGTCCGCTGACCGCTCTCCGTCAGCTCCAGCCGGGCAGGGGAAGGGTGAGTTGACCAGGGACGTCCGGCGGCGCCGTCTCGTAGCGCGGCGGCGTCGCCGACAGCCCGATCGGGTTGCGGGTCAGCCGCACGGAGGTGCCGTCGGGCCGCGGGAGTTCGACCGTCGGGCTCAGGCCGAGCCGCTCGGCCAGCGCGAACGCGCCCGCGACGTCGTTGACCTCCCCGGCGGGCACGCCTGCCGCGCTCAGCTCCGCCGCCCACTCGGCCGCGGGACGCCTGCCCAAGTGCTCTTCGAGCAGCGCGCGGAGTCCGGTCCGGTGCGCGACCCGCGCCGGATTGGTCGCGAACCGGCTGTCCTGTGCGAGTTCCGGCAGGCCGATGACCTCGCACAGCGCCGCGAACTGCCGGTCGTTGCCGACGGCGAGCGCGAGCTCGTGATCGGCGCAGGGGACGAGTTCGTAAGGGGCGATACTGGGATGCCGGTTGCCCATCCGGGCCGGGACCACCCCGCCTGAGGTGTAGGCGCTGCCCTGGTTGACCAGGGCGGCGAGCAGGCTGGACAACAGGTCGATCTCGACGCGCTGCCCCTGCCCGGTCCGGTCGCGGTGGCGCAGGGCGGCGAGGATGCCGACGCTCGCGAACAGCCCGGCCAGGACGTCGACGAGCGCGACGCCGACCTTCTGCGGCTCGCCCGCCGGGTCACCGGTGATGCTCATCAGTCCGCCGACGGCCTGGATGAGCAGGTCGTAACCGGGCAGCGCGGCGCCGCCGCCGGAACCGAAACCCGTGACGGAGCAAAGGACGAGACGGGGGTTCGCCGCCAGCAGCGCGTCCGGGCCGAGGCCGAGACGGTCCATCACGCCGGGCCGGAAGTTCTCGACCACGACGTCGGCCTCCAGCGCGAGCGCGCGGGCCTGGGCGAGGTCGTCCGGATCACCGAGGTCCAGCGCCACGCTCGTCTTGTTCCGGTTCACCGACTGGAAGTACGTCGCCTGACCGGCCGCGTCGTAGGGCGGGCCCCAGCTGCGGGTGTCGTCGCCGGTGCCCGGCCGCTCGACCTTGATCACCGTCGCGCCGAAATCGGCCAGCAGCATGGTGGCGAACGGGCCGGCGAGTACCCGCGAGAAGTCGAGGACGCGAAGCGGGCCGAGTGCGGTTTCGGACATGGACCCGACCCTATGTGGTCACCGCCGGGTCTCCGAAGCTGTGATCGCGCTCACGAAAGGCCGGTTTTCCCAATACTTTCCTCTAGGTACCTACTATCACCAGGGAGGTAGCTTCGGTCGCGTCAACGCAACGTGAATCGAGGAGAGACCATGATCGTGGTGACCGGAGCGACCGGGAACGTGGGACGGCTGCTGGTGGAAACCCTTGCCGCCGCGGGAGAAGAGGTGACGGCGGTGTCGCGCCGGATCTCGGCGGCGGACGTGCCCCACGGCGTGCGGACCGTGCAAGCCGACCTCACCAGGTCCGACGGATTGAAGCAGGTCTTCGACGGCGCGGACCGGATTTTCCTTTTGACCTCGGGAGAATTCATGGCGGCGGGCGGCGACGTCGCGGAGATCGTCGCGGCGGCCGGGGGAGCCGGGATCGTGCTCCTGTCCTCCCAGGGGGTCGGGACCGGGCGGCACGCGCCCGCGTTCGAAGAGGCGGTCAAGGCGTCGAGTCCGGAGTGGACAGTGCTGCGGCCGGGCGGGTTCGCGTCGAACGCCTTCCAGTGGGCACCGGCGATCCGGGCCGACCGGGTCGTCGCCGCACCGTTCGGCGACGTCGCCTTGCCCGTCATCGACCCGGCGGACATCGCCGACGTCGCGGCGGCCGTGCTGCGCGAACCCGGCCACCACGGCCGGACCTACGTGCTCACCGGACCCGAGCCGATCTCGCCCCGGCGGCAGGCGGCGGACCTCGGCGAGGCGCTGGGCGAGCCGCTGCGGTTCACCGACCTGAGCGAAGACGAGGCCCGCGCCGCGATGTCGGAGTTCATGCCGCCGGTGGTCGTGGAGGCCACGCTCTCCATCCTCGGCACGCCCACGGAGGACGAACTGCGGGTCAGCCCCGACGTCGAAAAGGTGCTCGGACGACCGGGACGCACCTTCGCCGAATGGGCGGCGCGGAACGCGGCGGCGTTCAAGTGACCACTCGGGCACCAGCGACCGCGCCATCTGCTTGGAGGCGGGTCGCCGAACCCGAGGCGCTCATCGAGGTCCGCTGAGTTCCGGTGGTCAGCAGGGCCGGGAACCCGACGATGGTGGTCTCGGCCGGCTTTCCGGTTCGAGCCCCATCTGTCGGGCCTGCTCGGTCCCGGTGGGGGCGCCGCGAGTCCGCACCGGGCCCCTGCGCTTAGAGTAAGGGTCTAATTAAGGGGCCCCAAGTGGACCAACTCACGCTCGGCGTCATTTGTCACTCGCGAAAAGAAAACGAGTGGCGGCTTCCGATCCATCCACGACATCTCGAGCGGATCGACCCTGGACTCCGTAAGCGCATTTTTCTCGAGAAAGACTACGGCGAACGTTTCGGCCTCCCGGACGCGGATCTCGCGCCCCTGGTCGGGGGAATGCGTTCCCGCGAACAACTGACCGCGGACTGCGACGTCATTCTCCTCGCCAAACCGCTCGCGCAAGACCTGGCCGAACTCCGGCCGGGGCAGACCCTTTGGGGCTGGCCACACTGCGTCCAGGACGACGAACTCACCCAGCTGGCCATCGACCGGAAGCTGACCCTCATCGCCTTCGAAGCGATGAACCATTGGCGCCGTGACGGTTCCTTCAACCTGCATGTCTTCCACAAGAACAACGAATTGGCAGGCTATTGCTCGGTGCTGCACGCGCTGCAGCTGACCGGTTCGACGGGCGATTACGGCCGTCGTCTCCGCGCCGTCGTGATCGGTTTCGGCGCCACCGCGCGTGGTTCGGTGACGGCGTTGAACGCGCACGGAATCCACGACGTGCACGTCCTCACCCACCGCGGCGTCACCGCGGTCGGTTCGCCGATCCATTCGGCGAATATCGTGCACCTCGACCACGATCTGAAGGGCCCGGCGGACCTCCGCCGCAGTCACGCGATCACGGAGGACGGCCGCGTGCCGCTGGCGGAGTTCCTCGCCGGGCACGACATCGTCGTCAACTGTGTACTGCAGGACCCCAAGGCACCGTTGACCTTCCTTGTCGAGGAAGACCTCGCCGCGTTCCGGCGCGGGAGCCTCGTCGTCGACGTTTCCTGTGACGAGGCGATGGGCTTCAGCTGGGCCGAACCGACGACGTTCGCGGAGCCGACCTTCGAGGTCGGCGGCCTCACCTACTACGCCGTCGACCACAGCCCGTCCTACCTCTGGGACTCGGCGACGTGGGAGATCAGCGGTGCCCTGCTGCCGCATCTGGAGCGGGTGCTGGCGGGGCGCTCCGCGTGGGCCGCCGACCCGACGCTCGACCGGGCGATCGAGATCAGCGAAGGCACGATCCGGAATCCCGACATCCTGGCCTTCCAGCACCGCTCGCCGGAGTATCCGCACGAGCGTCGGTGAGCCCGCGGATGAGAAAGTTCTCATCGAGCCCTCATCGGTGACTCACCCGCGCCGGGCAGCCTGGGTGGTATGCGAGTCCGAATCATCGTCCTGGCCGGGGTCGCCGCCGTCGTGGTGGCGGCCACCGGCACGTTCGCCGTCATCGCGGCCACCGCGGTCTCGCCGCCCGATCTCGGCCCGGCGGTGGTCGCCCCCGCCGGACGGGCGGTCTCCGGGCAGGGGGAATCGGGTGCCCCGCCCGCCGTCGTCCCACCCCGGCTGGCCGGGCACGACGACGACGTCGATGATGGTGACGACCATGACGGTGACGACCACTTCGACTTCGACCTCGACGACTGAGCGGGGCCGATGAGCGCCCGCGCCCGGATTCTCGCGTGGGTCCTGCTGGTCGTGCTGCTCGCGCTCGCCGGATCGCTGCTGGCCACCCGGACCGTGCTGCACAACCAGCTGGACCAGCGCCTCGACAACGAGATCGCGCACGAGACCGGCAAACTCCGTGCCTTCCTGGCGTCGCCGGACGCCCGGCCGGCCGGGCAGCCGGCGACCGTCGAGGCGGTCCTCGGCCGCCACCTGGAACGGAATCTGCCCGAGAAGTACGAGACGTTCTTCTCGATCAGCGACGGCGCCGCGTCGAGGCGGAGCGCGATCGAGCCGCCGGTCCGCCTCGACACGGACCCGAAATTCGTCGCCGAACTCTCCAGGGCCACGAGCCCGGCGTACGGCACGGTCACCACCGCGGTCGGGTCCGCGCGCTACGGCGTCGTCCCGGTGACCATCGAGGGCTCGCCAGGCCGCGGGGCGCTGGTGATCGTCGAGTTCGTCGACCACGCCGCGGGCGAGATCAACGACGTCGTCGGCGTGATGGCCGCCATGTCGGGGGCGGCGCTGGTGCTGGCCGGGCTGATCGGCTGGCTGGTCGCCGGCCGCATCCTCGCGCCGGTGCGGGAGGTGCGCCTGGCCGCCGAGCAGATCGGCGAAAGCGATCTTTCCCGCCGTATCGAGGTCCGGGGCTCGGATGACGTCGCCGCGCTCGGACGTACCTTCAACACGATGCTGGACCGGCTCGAAAGCGCCTTCGCCGGGCAGCGCGACTTCATCGACGACGCCGGGCATGAACTGCGCACGCCGATCACGATCGTGCGGGGCCATATCGAGCTGATGGGCGAGGACCCCGAGGAGAACGCAGCGACGCGGCGGCTGGTCCTGGACGAACTCGGGCGGATGCAACGGATCGTGGACGATCTGCTGGTGCTCGCGAAGTCCGGGAACCCCGATTTCCTCGCGCCCGGCGACACCGACCTCGCCGACCTCACGGTCGAGACCCTGGCCAAATCCCGCCCGCTGGCCGACCGGGTCTGGCGGCTCGACGCGGTGGCCGAGGTGAGGGTCCGCGCGGACGGGCAACGGCTCGCGCAGGCCTTGCTGCAACTGGTCTCCAACGCCGTCCGGCACACTTCGCCCGGCCAGGAGATCGCTCTCGGCTCCGAGGTGATGGCGACGACGGCGCGGCTCTGGGTCCGCGACACCGGCGAAGGGGTCCCGCCGGATTCGAGGAGCCGGATCTTCGAACGGTTCAAACGCGGCAGCAACTCCAGCGGCGACGACGGAGCCGGGCTCGGCCTGGCGATCGTCGCCGCGATCGCCGAAGCGCACGGCGGCCGGGTGCTGCTCGACACCGTGCCCGGCGAAGGCGCGAAGTTCACCATGGAGATCCCCGTCGCGGAAGGTGCGGACCGGTGACCAGTGTGCTCGTGGTGGAGGACTCCGCCAGGATCGGTGCCTTCGTCGAGAAAGGCCTGCGGGCGCAGGGCTTCGCGACCCGCTGGGTCAAAACCGGCTCCGAAGGGCTGACCGAGGCGCTGACCGGCGCGCACGACCTCGTCGTCCTCGACCTCGGACTCCCGGACCTCGACGGCTCGGATCTGCTGCGCGCCCTGCGCGCGGCCGGCCGGACGGTGCCGGTGATCATCCTGACCGCGCGGGACAGTGTCGTCGACCGGGTCGCCGGATTGTCCGGCGGTGCGGACGACTATCTGGCGAAACCCTTCGCGTTCGAGGAACTGCTGGCACGGATCCGGCTGCGACTACGAGGAAATCCCGAAGCCGAGCCGGCGGTGCTGCGCGCCGGGGACCTCTCGCTCGACCTGCGCACACGGCGGGTTTCGGTGGCGGGGGAGGAGAAGGACCTCACCGCCCGCGAGTTCGCGCTGCTGGAGACGTTGCTGCGCAACCGCGGTCAGGTGCTGTCCCGCGAGCAATTGCTCGGCGGAGTCTGGGGATTCGATTTCGATCCCGGGTCGAACGTGGTGGACGTCTACATCCGTTATCTGCGCGGGAAGATCGGTGCCGAGCGGATCGAAACCGTGCGGGGGATGGGTTACCGGCTCGGTGAGTCCTGATGAGACGGTTCTCATCGGGATCTCACGGTGGTCTCTTCCGTGTGCCGCACAGTGGTTTCCATGACCACGACCCTGCTTCATCTCACCGTCGACCTCGTCGCCGCCGTGATCCTCGCCTACGGCATCTACGCCCGCCGTCATCATCGCGGTGACCTCGCCTGCGCCTATCTCGCGCTGAACGTCGGCGTCTGCGTTTCGGTCGCCGTGCTGCTGTCCGTGTCGACCGCGAGCGCCCTCGGGCTCGGTCTTTTCGGCGTGCTGTCGATCATCCGGCTGCGCTCCGATTCGATCAGCCAGCAGGAAGTCGCGTACTACTTCGTCGCGCTGGTGCTCGGCCTGGTGAACGGGCTGCCGTCCGCGGACTGGCGGATCGTCGCCGTCTTCAACGTCCTGCTGCTCGCCGTCATGTACGTCGCCGACCACCCGGCACGCACCCACGGCCCGCAGCGGCGGACGGTCGTGCTCGACACCGTGTACCCCGACGAGCAGACGATGCTGATGGAACTGAGGGCACGGCTCGGCGGAACGGTCGTGCGGCACAGTGTGTCCGAAGTGGACTATGTCCGCGAGGTCACCGTCGTCGACGTCCGGTTCCGGCCGGACGCCGCCGCGGTCGTCCACGGCGCTCCGGCGGGCCACCGGTGAGCGGACGTGGGACAGCCACCGTCGCGGCGGTGACGAGAAGGCTTCCTTCGCTGTCGCTGGCCGAAGTCGTCGCCACGAGCGCGCTGATGAGCCGGACGGACCGCAAATACGTCCTGCCGCTCCACGACTTCCTGGCCGTCACCGACGTGCTGACGCTCCGCTGCCTGGAGATCGGCGGGCAACGGGTGTTCGGCTACTCGTCGACCTACTTCGACACGCCGGACCTGGCCATCTTCCGGGCGCACCGGCAGGACCGCCGTCGCCGGTTCAAGATCCGCACGCGGACCTACACCGACTCGGCCGACACCTACTGCGAGCTCAAGGTCAGCGGACGGCGCGACGAAACGGTCAAGGTCCGCCGCCCGCATCCGGCCGAGTCGGCGCACGGCCTGACCGCGCCCGCGCTGACGTTCCTCGACGACGCCCTCACCGCCGCCTACGGCCGCCCCGCGCCCCGCCCGCTGATCCCCGCGCTGGTCACCGACTACCGGCGGACCACCCTCGTCACCGCCGACACTCGGATCACCTGCGACACGTCGCTGGTCTGGCGCTCCGGCCCGCGGAGCCTGGCGGCCGGGGACGACCTGGTGCTGCTGGAGGTGAAGTCGGCTGCCGAGCGCAACAGCGTCACCGAGGCGCTGGCGAAACTGCGGATAAGGGAGCAGTCGGTCAGCAAGTACTGCGCGGGCCTGGTGGCGCTGGGGCTGGCGACCGGCGGGAACCGGTGGCGACCGGCGCTGCGGCGGCTCGGGGTGGCGTGACGATCGCGGCCGTCCAAAAAGGACCGGTAATCGTCTACCGGGGCCGCGGCGGCCGGTCGTCCAGTTCTTCGGACAGGATCGCGTCGATCCGGAGAGCGGCTCGCCGCAGTACCCGGATGCTCGCCCTCAGTGACAAAACGATGCCGATGACGACCACGACACCGAGCCCGATGGCGACCGGATTCGCCACGAGCGCCTCCCTGCCCGATGGGCCCGGACGGCGTGCCGCCCGGCGCTGGTCTCTGCAACCTAGACGAGCCGGCTTTGCCTGGCGCCGGAAACCAGCTGATCGGCCTAGGCGATCGCGGCAGGTGAGCGCTGTGATAACTTGGAACGAACTGGGACTTCTGTGCGTTCGCAAACCCGCTGTTCGGGCTGGGGCGGCTCCCGCGGAGGTGTCAGGACACCCTTGGGGCCGGTAGCTCAGTTGGTTAGAGCAGGGGACTCATAATCCCTTGGCCGTCGGTTCGAGCCCGACCCGGCCCACCACGTCAAAATCGTTGCTGACCTGCAGGGATGTTGGCCTTCCGGCAGCAATTTCGCCTCGGTGTTAATCGTGGCTGGGCTCCGTTATGTCTCCGTTTGCTCCGCTGTGCTCTGCGGGGCCGGTTGGTGGCGTAGCAGCCTTTCTGGTTCTCGTCACAACCGCTGCGGTGGGGACTTCAGTAAGTCCGTAGTTCTTTGCTTCCACAACTGGACAAGCTGAGTGCGGTCGCAGATCGGCTGGGGGCGATCCGTGTACTCGAGTAGAAGGCCAGTGACGTCAACGGTTTCGGCGTCGCACTGCGCATTCTGGTATCGGTGCGGTCACGTCAGGCGGTGAACTTGAGGTGCCCGACGTCGGGCCCAGGCAATGCGGCCTGGGCTTCTTCGTGTCTGGGTCCAGGGGCGATTTCGTGTCGATTTCGACGACTGTCCAGTGTTCACCCTGATGTGCCGCTAGTTTGGCGATCCCGGCGTCCGGGGGTGGGCGCGACTGGACGTGGGTCTCCGGTGGGGTACGTGAAGCAAGGTGAAGATCGTGGCTGCGTCAGCGCTCGCTGTCCTGCTCTCGGATAGCCGGTTTGAGCGGTAGGCGGATGTCATTGAACGCGGTGTCGTTTAGATCGAAGCTCTCTGAACTGCGGGAACAGCACCGGTGACCCCCTCACTGCCAGTGAGGTGCGCACAGGGCGCTGACCTGCGGTTATCGAGAACCCGCTGGTCGGCTGGCGCAGTTGCGCTGTGTTTGATGCGGTCCGGTGTCGTTGGGCGCTGTTGTAGCCGACGGTGTGCTCCAGGGCTGCTCCAGGAAAATTGGTGTGAGAGTCGGATCGCCAATGGAAGCGGTGGGTGATTGCCTTCGCGATGGACGCGATACCTGGACTCCTGTGGGTGCCGCTTGCGGGGTCAGCAGACCACTGCTCGCAACGTTCAGTCTGCTGTGCAGGCCGTTGTCGACAACGGCTGCTCGTGTCGATGAGGGTTTCCACTCCATTCGGGGGGCGCAAGGTCGTGGGTTCGAGGCGTCCGTGCTGGCCTGCCTGTCGGCCGGTTCACCTCGTGGTGGCGGGTTGGTTCACCTGACGGAAGCCGATACAGATACCGAGGGCGGCTGCTACCGGCACGAAGACATCTCCCCTGGTGTTTGTAGCTACGGAAACTCCTTGTTTTGCAACAAGTTCTTCGTCGAGTTCAGGTCCTGGACGCCAACCGTGCACGCGACAAGCGCGGGCAGCGCGGGCGCTCGCTCACCGGGGAACAGCGTGGTGAGACTGGAGGCGGGCACGGGGGTGTGCGTTGGTCCGCCGGTCCGCCGAGGTCGAAAACCCGGGTGGGTCCTTCTGTGCGGGGTGCCCGACCGAGGTAGCGCTCATATCGTGCCTGGACGGCGTCCCGGCTCGCTGTCGGCTGCGCAGGCGTGACGTCGGCGATTCCGACGGCGCCGTTCGGGTGGCCGGCCAGCCGGGGCGCTTGGATCCGCGGGTCCAGGTCCGCGACGATGCCGACTCTGCCTTTCTCTTCCGCGCCTGGGCGCACCGCATCGATCTCCAGGTAGCGGGCGGTCTCGACGTGAGCGCGGCCGGGCGCTGCACCGTGTTCACCCCACCGTGCCGCACCTCGGCGGCGGTCAACCGTGCGGCCGTGGCGTCGATGTCGGATGAGGAGAACATTAAGATGTGCATTCCCTCGAAGCGTTCCAGGCATTCCGCCAGGTTCGCGCTGGTGGCGTTGATCTGCGCCAGCGGCGTCGGCAGCACCTGCTGTCCTGGCGGCGACCGAAAGCCTTGCTCTGGACCCCGAACGCGTCGAACGGTGGCAGCGCACCGGACAGAAGCCCTCCCGAGTCATGGTGTGGACACCCGGGCAGACCGGACGGTTCCTCGACCACGCCGTCCACCACCCCTACTACGTGCTGCTACACCTCATCGCCTACCGAGGACTGCGACGCGGCGAAGCCTGCGGCCTGCCCTGGTGGGACGTCGACTTCACCCGCCAGAGCATCACCATCACTGCGGCGCTGGTCCAAATCGGCTGGCGGGCCGAATTCGGCGAACCCAAGAGTGAAGCCAGCGGCCGGGTCATCGCCATCGACACCGCCACCACCGACGTCCTCGCCACACACAAGCAACGCCAGGCAAACCTGCAGGCGGCAGCGGGCGACGCGTGGATCGAGAACGGCCTAGTCTGCACCGAACCCGACGGCAAACCCTTGCAACCCTCGCACCTCAGCGACGCCTTCCATGCCATCGCCGAAGCCGCAGGCCTCCCGCCCGTACGCCTGCACGACCTCCGCCACGGCGCCGCCACCCTCATGATCGCCGCCGGAGCCGACCTCAAACAGGTCCAGGAACTCCTCGGGCACTCCAGCATCGCCATCACTGCTGACACCTACACCCACGTCCTGCCGGAACTCGCCCGTGAAACCGCCGAAGCAGCTGCCTCGATCATTCCGCGCGGACAGAACCGGAAACTCCCTCCCGCCGCCTGACGTAAGGCGCGGTTCACAGAGCTCGGCCTACTACTACCGGCCAACGTCTTACGTTGTGGCTCAAGTTAAGGGGGCCTGCCCGGGTGAGTTGCCTAGCAGGCTGAGGCACGACAAGCCAGTCCAGTTGTCCGGGTTTGTGTCGACGCCGGCCGTGTTTAGCGCGGCCGTGAGTTGTGCGCGGATCGCGGCTGCCTTGGTAAGGAGTTTTCCGACATATGCCTTCTCAGGCGGCTTTCGTTGGTTGGCGTGGGACTAGTGAACGGGCGTCAACGGGTCGGTGTCTTCGTGCGGATCGATGGTGCACCCGACCCGGTCGGCCTGGCAGAAGTCACGACGTGCCGTGTGATGTTCTACTGCCTTCGGTATCGTCTCAGGTCCCTTTCCCTGCGGTGGCAGGGAAAGGGATAAGAGGCCGATCTGCTGCTTCAGGACTTCTTGCGGGGTGCGCGCTTGCGCTTGATGGGGGTCTCTTCGGCGACCGGCTCAGGGGCTGATTCGGCGTTGTCGAAGGCTTCGTAGATTTCGTTGGGAATGCGGCCGCGCTCGGCGATCGCGTAGCCGTTCGCTGACGCCCAGGCGCGGACCTGCTGGTTGCGCTCGCGGTCGGTGGGCTTCGCTGCACCACCGGCCACGGTGGACTGTCCGGTCGCGACCTTTACCTTGCGTCCGCCGACTCGCCTGCTGGCGTCGATGAAGCGCTCGAGCTCTTCGCGCAGGGCGCCGGCGTTGTCATCGGAGAGGTCGATCTCGTAGGTGACGCCGTCGAGCGCGAAGGGCACGGTTTGGGTGGCTTCGCCACCGTCGATGTCGTCGACGATCTGGACGGATACCTTTTGTGCCATCGATAGTGCCTTCCGCTAGATCATGTCACGCCATTTCAGATTGGCGCAGTGCCAATGAGCCTAGCCGCAGCGCGTCGAACCGGCGGATCGGCAGGCCCTGTCGCCATCGGGCAGTCGGCTTGCCGATGTCCATTTGAGACAGAATGACCCAAGCGAGTGCGTCGGCAGGGCCGACGCTGGTCGTTGCCATCTACGCTCGTGGCCATCTGCTCCGCGGACGTGAGCGCACCGCCGACGAGCGGCCCTGCGGCGTCGGTCGGGGAGAGGAGTCGCGGTCTTCCCGAACGCGTCAGTGCCTCGATGCGTGAGGAGATCGGCGCAGGTGCACCCGTCGGCTTGTGACCGACTGGTCGTCGACATGCGCGAGGGCAGTGACCGCAGTTGGTCACGGGCGCTTTCACAGATGGGTAGTGCCCTCGGCAGGACTACCAAAGGATGGGAACGGGTCTGAGCAGGGGCTTTTCAGCGGCACGTTGGTGGTGGAGGCGACCTTCGGGCTGCCGGGGTCAGGTGGGAGCCCGTTATGAGCGCCAGCTCGCAGACGGTTGCTCGGTTTGTCACGGTCACGATGGGGCTGGTCATCGGGCTCACATTCCTGTTTGGGTTCGGGAACGTCTTGAACCTGGCGTTGAAGCTTCAAGTGCCGGCATTCGTAGCGCCGCTGGTGGCACCTGCTGTTGACCGGACGGTGCTGGGGTTGCTCGTCGGCACGCGGCACCTGGCGCTGTCCGGGGCCGGCGAGGAGGTGCTGCGATCGCCGCGACGTCTGCTGCTGGCGGCGAGCGTGGTGACCTTGCTGTTGAACATCGCTGATCCCGTGTTTGCTGGTCAGTGGGGTAAGGCTACATTTGACTCGGTCGGTCCCTTACTGCTTATCGGGGTATGCGAAGCGGGTCCCGGTCTCCTCCGAGCGCTGAGTGCCACGAACACTGACCTCGGGGCAGAGCCGTTGTCCAAACCCGCGTCGGTTGACCCAACGAGTAGCCGCACGGAACAGGTGGCGGGGTCCGCGAAGGTCCAACTCGGCCAGTGTGTGGAGGCGCAATCCCCGCGCTGGATCGGCGATCTCGACGAGGAGTTAGTGCAGCGGGCTCGGCAAGCAGACGCCGACCACTGGCGGCGTTTCGACGTCCGATCTCAGCGGAGACGCTCCGGAAACAGCTTCGAATCGGAGCGACGACCTCCGGGCCTTGGTGGCGGTGGTTCGTCCTGAGAACGCGCCGAAAGCACCACCGGCACGGATCTAGGGGACGTTGTACCTTCGGGGTGTTCTACCACGTCTGGTGGGCGGGCAGGGAGTGTGATGCTCAAAACAGCCCCGCCTGCGGGGAGAACACGTCGTCGTTCGGGTTCAGCACGATGGGAGCGGGACCAGCCCCGCCTGCGCGGGGAGAACGCGGAGAAATACGAATCCCGGAACTGGGAGCAGGGACCAGCCCCGCCTGCGCGGGGAGAACGCAGCCGAGCGCGACCAGCGGGAACACCAGCCAGGGGCCAGCCCCGCCTGCGCGGGGAGAACGACCAGCGTGCGATAGAGGTCGCGGCAGATCGCGGACCAGCCCCGCCTGCGCGGGGAGAACGAGTCGCTGAACAATCTGCACGCTCCGGCCTCGGGACCAGCCCCGCCTGCGCGGGGAGAACCTGTGGCGCAACGACGGCACGAGCTGGGACCTGGGACCAGCCCCGCCTGCGCGGGGAGAACCGCTTTTTCGCCTCGCGACGAATGCGCCGTTCCGGACCAGCCCCGCCTGCGCGGGGAGAACCCCCGCCTCGACCGGTGGCGGGACGTCCTCAACGGACCAGCCCCGCCTGCGCGGGGAGAACCCGGAACTGGACAGGAACTGGATCTGGCGTTGGGGACCAGCCCCGCCTGCGCGGGGAGAACGCCCTGCTGGTGTTCTTCCGCTGGTCGGGAAGCGGACCAGCCCCGCCTGCGCGGGGAGAACTTCAAGCACGACGAACACACTGCCGTCGACATGGGACCAGCCCCGCCTGCGCGGGGAGAACCACGTCGATCCCGCGCTGCGCGAACTCACCGGCGGACCAGCCCCGCCTGCGCGGGGAGAACAGCCTGGATCGCCGTGGTGATCCAGGCGCGCAGGGACCAGCCCCGCCTGCGCGGGGAGAACTCGCGGAACTTCGTCGCGATCTGATCCACCGAGGGACCAGCCCCGCCTGCGCGGGGAGAACATCCCACCAGGTCCAGCGGGCTTCTTGCCGCACGGACCAGCCCCGCCTGCGCGGGGAGAACGGGGGCTGCGGTCGTCATCTCGGTGGTCCTTTGGGGACCAGCCCCGCCTGCGCGGGGAGAACGACCACGCTGGAGGGTGGCGAGCGTTCGTTCGGGGACCAGCCCCGCCTGCGCGGGGAGAACTGGAACGTGTTGGCCAGCTGGACGGCGCGGGTGGGACCAGCCCCGCCTGCGCGGGGAGAACACCGTGGAGACGCTCGTGCTGGATGCTGCGGACGGACCAGCCCCGCCTGCGCGGGGAGAACCGGCTCGTCGGTGAGGTCTTTGACCAGGTACGGGGGACCAGCCCCGCCTGCGCGGGGAGAACTGCATCGGGATCGTGCGCGGGACGGCCTGCACCGGACCAGCCCCGCCTGCGCGGGGAGAACTGCGAGGTGCTGCACCGCCAGACGGAGGGCCGGGGACCAGCCCCGCCTGCGCGGGGAGAACCATCGGTTCGAGCCCTTCGTGTTGGTGAGGCGGGGACCAGCCCCGCCTGCGCGGGGAGAACATGGCAACGGCAAGGTCGGTGAGTTCGCCTCGGGGACCAGCCCCGCCTGCGCGGGGAGAACAGGTGCACATGGACGTCGGCGGCGTCGAACCCGGGACCAGCCCCGCCTGCGCGGGGAGAACATCATCACCAAGGACCCGGTCGCCGAGACTCGCGGACCAGCCCCGCCTGCGCGGGGAGAACACTTGCTGACCTGCGGCTTTGTGGACCGAAACAGTGTTTTCTGTTTACTTTGTGCCGGAGTGAGTCTAGCGATTGCCGTATCGACGACGTTTGCTTGCGTTGCTCCAGCCGGCCTCCCGGTCACTGTCGCGGGTCGCCTGCCGTGGTGCTGGTCGAAGCATGAGGTTGATGCCTTCGAAATCAACTGGGATCCAGTCATGTGCGTGGACTTCGAAGGCTAGGCCTTGTTCGTTGTCTGCGCTGTAGACCATGATGGCGCGGCCGGTTTTGACCATGTCTGTGACGCGTTGCCACATCAGCGCACGGACGCGGGCGTTGGCTTTGCCGACGAACACGCCTGCGGAGATCTCCAGAAGCCATCGGGTGAGGTGGCCTCGTAGGCCGACGGGACACGCAGTGACAACGATGACGATCACTGGTCGTCCCTGGAGGTGTCTTCCGGAAGGTTGTCTCCGTAGGCAGTGCCACCGGCGACGTTGCGGCCGTTGTAGTCCCAGAGCATGACCACATCGGGGCTGTCGAATGCTTCAGGGCCGTACTCGACGGCATCGTCCTCACCTTTGAGCAGGGATTTGATATCGCGGACGCAGGTTTCGAGGAAGGCGCCGTCCTTCATATGGTCGCGGACAGCTCGTCGGGTTTCCGCGCCGATATCGGCTATCTCGCGGGTGGCGATGTCGAACGCGATCGGGATGGTGAGGTTGGCTTTGTAGAGGTCGGCGATGTCGTAGACGAAGGACTTGATGTGTCCTGTGTGGACGAAACCGAGTCCGGGTGCGCAGCCGAGGGTGACGATGACTGCGTGGACGACGCCGTAGAGGCTCGTATTGGCGGCAGAAAGGGCTTGGTTGATGGGAGTTCCGCTGTCGAAGTCGGCGGTGTTGTAGTCGCGGCGGTCCCATGCGACTCCGGTACGTTCGGCGTGGAGACGGTAGAGCCGCCGGACTCGGGCCCCTTCTTTGCCGCGTAGTTGTTGCATGGTGAGGCTGCTGGTGTCGTCCTCGGGGAACCGCATCGCGTACATCTGGCGCGCGACACGCAGGCGAGTGTTGCGGTTGGACACGAGCGCGGCTTGTTGTTCGAGCAGGCGGGAGGAGTTGGTGAGGGTTCTTCCGTGGGCGTAGTACCGCACGCCGTGTTCGCCGACCCAGACCGCGGTCGAGCCGCTTTCGGCCAAGAGCAGCATGGCTTGCTGGCTGATGGTGGTGCCGGGGCCGAGAAGGAGCGCACCGAGCGTGGCGGCGGGGATGTGTACCGTGCCGCGGGCGTCGCGAGCGGTGATGGCGTTGGCGTCGCGGTGGACGATGCTGTGTTCGAGGTAGACGAAGGTCAACCGGTCTTGGGCGCGTGACAGTTGCGACAGGGAGACTGGTTTGGCGCCCGGGATTTCCCGCATGGTCAGGTCATCCTGGCGATGGTGAGCAAGCCACAGCCATAACCCTTTGCGGGGCCGATGCCGTGGGTGAGGGCGTTGCGGAACACCGCTGGGTCCGTGATCTCTAACCTGCCTTCGAACGTGGTGGTGGCGAGGGTGACGGTCTGGCCTTGGCGTTTGAAGCGCCAGACACGGCGGCCGTGGACCGCCACATCCGGTTCCTTTCCTGTTCCGTCGGGGATGGTGAAGCCGTGCCCATCGGCCCGGTTCAGCAACCATGTGGTCTGCTGATCGACGGTGACGTGTGCGAACCGTTGGGATCGAGTCGCTTCCTCTGATTTGCGTTTGCTGTGGACAGGGTTGGCGGTGAGCCGGAATGCCCACAGGTCACCGGCGGTCAAGCGGTCGAGGAGCGGCGCGTACGGGCGGCTGTCGCCTGGTGCGGTGGACCAGCCGGCTGTCTCGACGAGGTGCGTGAGATCCGGTGTCTGCGGGCTGACGATGTACAGAGTTGTCTGGTGGGTCCGCTGGTCAACCCGCCACAGCACCCGCCCGTCGGCGGTGGCGTCCCGGTGGGCGGGCGGGAATGCGGCGAGTACGGCGGCGTGCAGGCGGTGCGGGGATGCAAGCAGCTCGCGGGCGCCGCGGCGAGCGACGTTGATCTCGAAGCGGGTGAGGTGCATCAGGTCACGCTTCCCAGCAGATCCATCGGGTCATGCAGGTCTCGATCACCGGCTTGATGGTCCGGATTGGCCACGGTCACCGGCGAATGTGCAACGGTGCGCCACCCGTACTGGCGATGACGTGGATCGAAGCTGATCGGCTCGTCACGCACGATCTCACTGCCGGCGGTCCCGGGCTGGCAGTCGATGACCATGTCCAGATCCACTGAGGGATGAGGATGGCGTTGCCGGACCCACGGTGACGCCAACCATGGTGTGGTGCGCAAGACATGCTCGGCGTTTCCGTCGTGCATGCCGTGGTCCAGTTTTCCTGCCGGAGGGCAGGAGCGTCGGCCGAGGAACAAGGGGAACGCGGGCCGTTTCAGCGCGGTGCTGAGTCCGTCCAGCGTGGCCGGGTCTCCTTCGACAGCGACGGCGAAGACCGCGTCCGCGAGGTAGAACCGGTAGGACAGGGGCATTGACTCGGAGCCGTCGCGGGTGCGGGCGGTCTGGAAGTCACGCTCGAGCTGGCCGGGCTGCTCTACCCGTACACCGATGCGGAGATCGAGCAGGTCCTGGATCGGATCGATGCGGCGGATCCCCTTGGCGGCGGCGAGGAGCCCGATGATGCCGCTCTTGCTGGGTGCCCGATCAGTGTTACGGCGGACGAACCGGCTGTTGGTGCCCCACGATTGCAGCGGCGCCGCCAGCCGCAGCAGCAGTGCTGTCATGGCGCCAACCGTCCGGCGACTAGTGAACCAACGGCACGTACAGTGGTGTCGAAGGTCGAGCGTTGCCCGAGTTCGGCCAGGGGTTCCACGCGTTCTCCACCCCCGAAGGTCCACGCCTCGACGGGTGTCTCGTCGAAGGCTTGGTGCAGGTCGGAGGCGTGGGTGGCGAGCCGGTAGATGGCCGCGGCGATCCGGCCGCCTTTCTCGCCTTCGCGCACTGGGTCCTCGAACGCGCCGACGAGGTTGATCGGCTGGGTTTCGCGGGCGACGACGAGCACAGCGTCAGGCAGAGTGCGGTTGGCGAACGTGTTCTGTTTTCCGGTGGGCATGCTCGACACGAACGCACGGACGAAGGCCTCGGTTGCCCGGCGTGTCGCCTCGGCGTCTCCGAGGTTGCCAAACAGTTGGTCGACGTCGAGCGCGGCGTAACGGTAGAGGGTGGAGGAGTTGAACTCGACGGTACCGATCATTCCGGCACCTGCGTCTTCTTCCTCGTCGGCACGTTTGTGGTCGTCGACAGCGGTGAAATAGTCGTACTCGTTGGCGACGGTATGCACGCTGAGCGCATGCGCAACCTGCACTGCGGCCTCGACGTTGAGGTCGGGCAGATTGGCGACCATCCGTCCGAACAACGACACATCCACCGAGTGGTCGCGGTCTGCGCAGGCTTTGGCTTCGTTCTTGGCGATCGTGAGTTTGCTGTCACCCGCTTCGCGTGCCGCCTCGATGGCCAGTGCGGCGAGGTTGGTGACTTGGTGGTTGCTCAGGAACAGCAGGAACTCGGACTCTTGCGGGGTGTCTTTCTTACGTGCGTCCTTGAGCTTGACCCCGGCCGCTGTCAGCACCGCGGAGGCGAGTTCCGTTACGCGGTCGGTGAGGTCGGGAACTTGGCGGTGGATTTCTTCGCCGATGAGTTCGACCACTCGCTTGGTCCGTACACCGAGGTGTTCCCGATCGAGCAGGACGTCGAAGGCGTCGCGGGTCGCGCGTTTCCACGCTTGACTGGACACCCTGGCTCGACGGACTCCGCCGTAGATGGCTGTCTTCGGGCTGCCGGTGTCGTCGCGGTTGATGTTGCTCGGCGGCACTGTTTGGATGACGTGTACGTCAATGATGGTGCGAGGCATGGGAGTCCTTCTAATAGGATGGCTATTCGGATTCGGCCGGCGGGGTTGCGGGCGGCAGGTGGAAGTCGCGTCCCCACCGCAGTCGCACGCGTTCCGGACCGCCATCGCGTTGCCAGGTCACGAGGTCTTCAGTGAGGCGGCCGTAGTCGATCGGGATACTGGCCGTGCGGAGGAGTTGCACGATTCCCCGCAGGTGGTGAATCAGTTCGGACAGGCTGTCGGCGGTGCCGAGCATGGCGAACCGGCGTGCGACGGCGTGCGTGGGTTTGTATTCGGACTCGGGAATGAGACGTCGCACTGCTGTTCCCAACGTTCGATCCCGCACGTGCATGGGCTTGCGCTGGGACTGCTGGTGTACCGAGTACAGGGTCATCGCATGGTGGGCGGCGACCTCAGCCCAGCTCGGATTGTCCCCGCGCCAGTCACCGACGAATTCTGCGGCCATCGTGTAGTCAAGGACGTCGAACACGCTGCCGGGTGGTTTGCCGACAGCGCGGCGTAGACGAGCGAGTGCCGCCACTGAGTCCGAACGATTGGACAGGTAACCCTGTTGCAGGGCACTGATCCGTGCTCCGGCAACGGCACCTGGTCGCGCGACGGTTTCGGTCATGCGCTGTCCTTCACGGCTTCTCGGTCGGCGAGAGGAAATGCCCCGTTCAGATCGCGGCGGAACCAGACGTCGGCGTGGCTGGCCGTCATCCAGGTCCTGTTCACGATCCGACCGGCCCAGGCCTGCGGTGAGCTGCTGCCGAGCAGCCGGGCGCCCAGCCTGCCGATGACGACATGGGCAGTGGTGTGCCATTCGATCTGGCAAGACAGGGGATCGCTGTCCGGCCCCAGGCCGGTCAGCCATGAACGGAATAACGGATCGAGTACCGCGTACGCGGCCTCTGCCGCACGGGTTCGATGTCCGTCGAGAGGGCTGCCAGGACGGGGCTTGGCGTCCCTGATTCCTCCTGCTTCGGCAAGGTTGGAGGCGAGCTTGCCCACTGCGGCTGCGGCTTTCTCTGCAGCACCCACACAGGACAACGCGATCTGCCGAAGGTTCTCCGCATCCTGCGCAAGGAGCACGGCCTGCAGCGACATCGCGTCATCGATGATCTCTGCCGTTGTGGAGCTCTGGTTCCCGTACGTCATACCGATAGTGCGGAGATGCAGAGTGTGATTCCTCGGTAGAACACGGTCATTGGTGAGTTTGCTGATCCACTCCAGCACCGTCGGTGCGAGCCGCGGCGCTGCCTCCGTACGTTGGCTGGGAGAGCTGGACGGCAGCATGGCCTGCAGTCCTCGCCACACCACCCGTTCGGGGTCGTGAGTGAGTGGCATGTACACCGGGGTCGACGATTTTTGCATCTTCTCCTGATTGAGGCTGCGCCGCCAGGAGGTGTGAGTTTCGATGGCGAATTTGTTCTGAGGCGTGATCCGATCGCCGTTGCAGATGAGCACGGCGGTTACTCGTCCGCCGTTGCGCGTCAATCGTATTCGGCGGCTTTGCCAGGTGAACAGATCGACTGGGCCGGATGGCTCGCGGTCGTCGCTCTCCGGTCGGGTTTGATCCCGTTCCCACGCCGGCAGGTCGTCGACCGCCGAACCGGGGATCAGGTTGAGTAACAGGGTCTTGAGCAACGTGGCGCCTTCGGGAAGGATTCCGCCGAGGTGCCCTGACCATCCTGTGCCGATCGGATAGCCCTTGCCGTTCTTGGCACGCGGGTCGTCGGCCGCACCGGACTTGATCCCGGATGGGTCGAAGGCGTGGCAATGCACCAGCCAGCGCGCGGATTCGGCGTAGGACAAGGTGAAGTTCTTCTCCATTCTGGTGGAGAAGAACGGGTGTCCATTGGGGACATCAGCGATGAACTTGCTGAGCTCCGAGACCTCGCCCTTCTCTGTATGCAGGTCGGCAACCTGCAGGAACGGCGTGGTGGGGTCAAACAGATCGAATCGGTTCCGATGGATGTCCAGATAGCGTTCGATGTCCCTCATCGGGAGCTTCTGGCCTCGCCACAGTGCCGTCCAGGAATCCATATCAAACTGTCCGCGCAAGGCCCGATGCAGCACAGCCAGGAGTAGACGAGTCAACGCGAATACCTGAGTCGGCACATCACCCTGCAGACCAGCCAAGCGATCTGCTCGGCGGAACACGTCCACGAGCGACAGCTCCAGCGCTGTACCGTCGAGGTCACGGGCCAGCAGCCATCGCTCGTCGAGCAGATTGAAACCCTCAGATGCGCTCATGCATCAGCCCTCGCCGCAGGTCGTAGGTGAGTGTGTATCCGTGCAGCTCGGCGCGGCGGTGCTCGTCGAACGGCAGCACCAGCTGACCTTTGAGCCAGGGGTTCTGGTCAAAGCTGGAGAAATGGTGCTGCTCCAGCTCGGCGATCACTGCGTCGATAACCCCGCCGTGGCTCAATGCCACCGGCAACCGCAACGCGCATGCGGCGATCACCTTCGCCTGGGCGATCGGCACTACCTCGGTCAGCGGGATCTGCTGACGGCCGCCGGGAATCCATGACGGGGTCAAGATCCCGCCATCGGCGTCTTTCTGCACCACCAAGACTTCCAGAGACTCTGCGCCGTCACGTACCTGAGCCGCGCCCTGCGGGTTGTCCTCATGGACATCACCGACACCGGCTCGAAGCCACCCCACCAGCGTGTCCGAAGCCGTCACCTCGCCGAGGAGAAACGTCTGCGCTCTATCGACTCGTCGACGGGAACGCGTATCCGCGGATGTGGCTGCCACCTGCATCCTGTCCCGCCACGACGGCGGACCAAGCGGTCGATCGCTGTATGCCTGTTGCACCAAAGGTGCGATGTCGTCGGGCAGCCGAAGGGAGCCGCGATCGACGAGTAAGGCTGCCGACCGGAGCAGAGTGTGCTCACCATAGACACGCCGAGAACCGGGTACGGCGGTCACCGGGGTGGCAGCCCAGTCGTCCACACCGACCAGGGCGCAACGTGCTGTTTCGACACCGGCGGGCCGGGATCGGCGGTGTCGATGTGACCGGCCCAGCCTTTGCAGAACCAGATCAGCAGGTGCGAGATCGGTGACCAAGAGGTCGAAATCCACATCGAGCGACTGTTCTACCACCTGAGAGGCCACCACGATGTGCAGCGCAGGCCTGTCCGGAGCGGACTCCGGCGGACCAAACCGGCGCACCAGATCGGCATCGATACGCGCGCGATCACAAGCAAGGAATCGGGAGTGCGAGATCGTCACCGTATCCGTGCCGAACTCGGCAGCCAGTCGTCCGGCGGTTTCCTGGACCCGTGCCACGGTATTGCGGACCACCACCGCGCATCCACCGTCGCGCAAATGCCATCGAAGATAAGTGATCAGCGTGTCCAAGTCATCATCCAGATGATCAAGCGCGACCTCGGTACTGCTGTCCACCAGTTCGATGGCCCGCGGTGTCAGGCCTCCCGTCCCGCATACCACCGGATATCCCGGATGCTCGGCCGGCGGTTCTTCGCGGATGCCGCGGCCGCTGTCGTATGCGGAGAGCAGTTCAGCACGCCGCTCGTCGGGCAGAGTCGCCGACAGCAGCACGACAGGAACTCTGTAGGCGCCGAGCCAATGCAGGGCACGGTGAAGATACTGCGACATGTAGACGTCGTACGCATGCACCTCATCGATCACCACGACCTTGCCCGCCAACGCGAGATGCCGCAGCATCAGATGCCTGCTCTTCAACGCCCCGAATAGCACCTGGTCGATCGTCCCGACCACGAACGACGCCAAACCCGCCTTCTTGCGTCCACTGAGCCACCAATGAGCGACCACCGACTCGGCCTCTTCGCCGACCGCCGCGAACCGTCCGCTGCGAACCAGCCCGGCATGCTTGTCATTCAGGTGAGCCTTACCGTGGGCCAAATTCAGGCCGAGCTGATGTGGGGACGGCATACGATTCAGCCAGGCGCGGATCCGGTCGTACATCGCGTCTGTCGTCGCCTGCGTCGGCAGCGCCACGAACACCCCGTTCGCGCCCGAGCGATACGCCAGTACCTCCGCCGCCAGCAACGCCGCCTCGGTTTTACCCGCGCCCATCGGCGCTTCGACGATGAGCATGCCCGGTTCGGTCTGCGCAACAGCCGCAGCCACCGTTGCTGCCTGAACCGGCCGCGCTCCGGCGTCGAGGTGGAACCGGTCGCGGAAGAACTGATCGACATCGCCGTCGAACCGTTCAGGGGCCCACGTCGACGGAAGATTCAATGTCGCCCAAGCCGTCTTCGCTCGATCCGCAGTTACTGAATCCGAAGCCTCAAAGTCTGTTGTGGACAACGGCAAGAGCGGAAACAACTCGGAATTAGACGCGATCCAGTCCGCGACGATGACGATCGCCGTCAGCAACACCTGCGTCGGCAGAGACAAGCTGGTCTGCGCATGCCCCCTGATCGCGTCGAGTCCGCCGGAATGCTTAGTCGCCCTTGCGAGCAGGGAGCGCCTCGTTGTCTCCCATACGTTCGAACCCGTCAGATGAGACGAAGAATCCACAACGGCCAACTGAGACTCCTCCGGAGTCACACCGTGGTGACTACCGACCACCGAAGCCCACTGTGCCGCATTACTGGCGAAATCGAACCCCGCTTCGTCTGTCAACCAGTCCCGCACAGCCCAGTGACCCGCTAAAGCGTGACCTACTGCCCGCCGGTTGGGGTCGTCGACGAGCCGAGGGTGCATAGCGAAACCGTCATCGCGCATGCGGTCAGCAAGAACGTCTACCTGACAAGCGAAAGCCGGGCTCGCCTTGCCGATGTCGTGGACGCCGGCCAACCAGCACGTGATGATTCGAACTCCAGCCTCGCTGTCCGGTACATCCCGCTCGATCGTGGCCTTGACCAGCGGTGAAACCCAATGATCGACAAGCAGCCGAGCTACGGACATGGTGTCATCCAGGTGCTGATGCAACGGCAGCCACCCGACGACAATCCCATTCTCATCCCGGTCAGATTTTGCCCACACCGAGGACTTGACGTCCCCATGTATCACCAACGAACACCTCCCTCGTCAAGAGATCAGTGACCGCAGCCCCTACGTTTCGCTAGACGAGACGATTCATTCGAATGGCCTAGTCGAGAGGGTAACTGCGGATGTCAAATTGCTGAGCTAGCGCGTGAAGAGCTGGACATTGCGTGCCGTACATGGACGCTGTCCTGCTTGCGGTAGATTTAGGCTGACGCACCCGAAGATGCACGTAGTTTTCTGCCCGATCTATCGCAACAGTTGCTTCATCGCAAGCGCTGCAAGCAGGAAGGATGCGAGGCCGCTCGCCATCGCCGCCAAGAGAGACGCCATGAAGGTCAAGGCGGGATCGGTTGAGTCCCGGATGCTGAGCCATGTGGTCACTCCGGTGCTCACCGCGGTCAGGCAGGCAAGAACCCCGGCGACTATTGCGATGGCAAGGGTGTGCGCACTTAGTGATCTGCTTTGTTCCTCGTCATTCAACCTGACGTTGGCCATTTCGATCTCCTGCTTATCTGCGGATTGCTATGGAGAGCAAAGCAGTTCACGGCAGCGAAACGTGCCATCGCCTAGTGGTCTGCCACCTTTGATGCAACGTCCTGAGCCCTGCTGCGCAGGGAAATAAACGTGCTCCTACCTGCCGTACGTGCAGATCTGGTGCAGCTCGACCGTGTCGAGAGGACAAGCGAACTTTGACGAGCCCCAGCGTCGCATGAAGGACGGGGAATGTCCAGGGCGACGGAACGAACATGGAGATCCTTTGGACTTATAGGGCGGGCAGCGGGACGGGCGGCAGCTCCGGGATGTTTGCGGCCAGCCTTGCCCGTGTTGCGAAGACGTGAACGCTGAGACTGCGAAGTTGGCGAAACGGGAACAGCCCCGCCTGCGCGGGGAAGAGACCACCGCGACGATGAACCACGCGGTGATCCTGGGAACAGCCCCGCCTGCGCGGGGAAGAGTCGTGCCCGGCGAGCCGGGCCGCCATGAGGTACGGAACAGCCCCGCCTGCGCGGGGAAGAGTCACCGGGACCTACTTCTACGGAACCCAGGACGGGAACAGCCCCGCCTGCGCGGAGAAGAGCTGACTACCGCCGTCGGCGAGGCGTTCACCGCCGGAACAGCCCCGCCTGCGCGGGGAAGAGCCCGTTACGGCCCTGGATCACCACATCCGTGCCGGGAACAGCCCCGCCTGCGCGGGGAAGAGCTGGCGATGTCGCTCGCGTGGCGCAACGCGCGCGGAACAGCCCCGCCTGCGCGGGGAAGAGGGTGGCACGTACGCGTCGGGAGCCGGTCAGCAAGGAACAGCCCCGCCTGCGCGGGGAAGAGTCGGCGAGCCCGCCGATCACGTACGCCCGGCGCGGAACAGCCCCGCCTGCGCGGGGAAGAGGGCGAGTACGACCGTGACGGAGTCTTCGACCCGGGAACAGCCCCGCCTGCGCGGGGAAGAGATCGCAACGACGATCATCGCAGGTCACACTGCCGGAACAGCCCCGCCTGCGCGGGGAACAGCGCCGAAGGACGTCCCGAGACTGGCGACGGCCGGGAACAGCCCCGCCTGCGCGGGGAACAGACTTCCTGACCTGGAGTCTTGAAGATCGTAACAGTGTTTTATGGTTGGTATGGATTGTTGGAGGGTCGTTTCTAGTCGCCCATGGCAGGCGAGGCTCTGGGTTGATGTCAATGTATACTCACAGGGATCAACACTGTGTTCACCGCGATCGTGCTGACCATCGGGTATGCGTCGCGGGATCTGCCCGCCAGCGTTCGGGATGCCGTTCCGGGCCGCGCACCGTGCTGATGAATGAGGACCAACGCTGGCGTCCGAGGGAGAACCGGGTCGGCACTCCTCGAAGGGTTGATCGCCGACGCTTCCCTGCTCGTCGGCCAGAACGACCGCCACGTCGTCCTGTTGAAAATCAAGCGCGCCTATCTGCAGAAGCTGCAGGCCGAAGGCAAGCTGATCGTGCCCGCCGATCTTGTCCGCATGGTCAAGACAGGGCCCGGCACGGCCAGCCTGGGCGAGGCCCAGCGCGCGGGGGCGCTGCAGGCCCAGGAGCAGCAAGGTATCGAGGCAGACACATTGGCGGCGGTGGCGCGGCTGGAGAACGCCTGGACGGGCCAAGGTGGCGACGCGGCCCGGGCCGGGTTGCGCCCGCTCGCGCAGGCCGCGACCGAGGCCTCGGCCGCGCTGCACAATAGCCAGAACACGCTGGCCGATCAGGATCACGCGTTCCAGACAACGCGGGATTCGATGGTCGAGATCTCGGCTACGCCACCGCAGCGGAACGTCCTTGATGTCGCGAGCCCGTGGGATACCGACACAGAGATCCAGCTCAACGAGCGCAACGCCGCGATCCAGCGGAACAACGAGATCTACAACAGCTTCACCCGCACCAGCGACGGCCACGCGCAAGCGATGCCGATCCAGTTCGGTCAGATCACCGGCGAGTCCGACGGGGCCTTCTCCATCGGCCAGACCACGGGCACGGGTGGCGCTGTGGAGAAGCGGGAGATCGCGGGACCCGGCTGGGCATCCGACGGTGAACCTGTCGGCGTCACCGGCCGCGCCGTGCAGGCCGAGCATCACCCCGACGCCGGGTCTGGGCCCGATGGAGAGGCATTGCCGGGTCACGCTGCGGGTGGTCAGCGGCCAGACGGCGTCGCTGTGTCGCCGGGCAGGGATGGGACCGTGGCCGCTGGGTTCGTGCGCCCGGCTCCCTCGGGCATCGACGTCCCGAACCTGCCGGGACCAGGCTTGACGAACCTTCCCGCCGCGGGCGGCGCGGACACGCTGAACTACGTGACGGGACCGGACCGGCCTGGTTCTGGCCCGGTCGTGCCCCCCTACAGCCGGCCTGGGGTGCCCGGGGCCGGTGGGCCGGGTAGACCGGGCCGGTCGGTGGGGGCGGGTCCCCTGGGGCAAGGCGAGTCTGCCGGACGGGCCGGTGCGGGCAGCCAGACTGGCACGGGAAGCCGCGGTACCGGGGCTGGGCCGGTCGTACCGGCGGCCGCGCGCGGCAAGGGCAAGGATGAGGACAAGGAGAAGAAGTCCCCGGACTATCTGCAGGAGCCGGACCCGCAAGGGCTGTTCGGCTACACCGGCCGGGTACCGCCGCCGGTGATCGGAAAGTAGAACCGGCAAAGGGAGTCAGAGGGGTGCTCGACGAGCCGGTGACGGTACCGCGCCTGGCAGTAGCTCAAGCGTGGGAATGGGAAAGGATCGGGCCAGTACATCCGGTGATCGGTCCGGTGGACGTCTGGGTCGAGCCCGACGCGGAAGACGAACTCGCGGAACTGACCCGGCAGGCCCTGGCACAACCCGGCTTCTACGAGCTGCGACGAGGCCGGATCAGTGGATGGTTCCGGGACCTGATGCTGGGCATCGCCTCGTCGAGCTACGAATGCTACGGCTTCTCCACCGCTCGAGGTGGCCAGGATCGTTCGATGCTGGCAGTGCCGACCGGAAAGCACGGCGCCCTCATCACGGTTGAGGACGACCGCCTGACCCTGGAACAGATCCGAGGCGCCAAGGTGATCCGGTCGGTCGTCGAGGCGCTCCCGAAGCATCCGTCAGCCGCGGTCGCCGAGCGAGCGGTGCCGCGCACGGAGTACCTGGCACGCACGAACGACGACTCGTACACCCTGGACACCGGGAACGACTACACCGCTGTTGATCCGGCTGACGAGCTTCGCACCCTGATGGCCGAGCGGCGACAGGCCAGCCACCAGCTCTACGTCGCGGCCCGCTCGAACGGGATCAGACGCGCCAGCGTCCCGCTGACCGCGATTGACACCGCGAACCACGGCAGGATCCTGACCTATCTCCGGCCTGGAACCGACGACCTCGAGATCGCCTGGGGACCCGGCAGCCCGGCGTACATCACCGAAACCCTGTACAACACCCTTGAGGCGTTGCGGTCCTGACACTCGCGCAGGGCACGTGGAGAAAACTTTGCAGGGTAAGGGTTTCTAGGGCGTGTCCTGGGGATCTTCATCGGAGGTGGAGGATGATGCAGGCGAGGATGATCTCGGCGCGGTGGTAGGCGGCTCGTTTGGCGAACCGT
>NZ_JBITKV010000013.1:0-233960 GCF_044461365.1 Amycolatopsis sp. NPDC049868
ACGGTTCGCCAAACGAGCCGCCTACCACCGCGCCGAGATCATCCTCGCCTGCATCATCCTCCACCTCCGATGAAGATCCCCAGGACACGCCCTAGTCAGGCAGGACGACGGTGAGGCGCCGGGAGTCCGTCCGGTCCCCGGACGGCCCCAGCGCCCGCTGCGCGTCGGAAAGCACGCTGCGGACGGCCAGGTACGCCTTGGGATCACGTTCCCGGAGCCCCGAGGAACCGGCCCAGATCAGTACGTGCTCGCCGGCCGGGAGCCAGGACAGGTCGGTGAGGCAGTCGTAGAGCGCGTCGAGGTTCTTCCCGAAGTAGTCCGGGAACGACAGCGCCTCCGCGATCGCGTCGAGCGTCGAGTCCTTGTCGACCGTCCGCGCGCCGTCGATCAGGTGCGGATACGCGCCGCGGGCGAACGCCTTGTCCGCCGCTTCCTTGCCCGCGCTCACCGGCTGGGATCCACTACGACGAAGGACTTGTAGTGGTCCTCGGTGTAGTACAGCTCCTTGCCGGTACCGGTCACCAGCCGCCTCGCCCCGCGATCCGGGCTGTTCGGCGTCTTCACCGTGTACTCCCGGTAGTAGCCGGAACCCTTGGCGGGCAGCACCTTCTCCCGGTTCTGGAAGGTGACGTCGTCGTTGCGCGGATACGGATACGGCCCGCCCGCCTGGATGAGCTTCCAGGTGTCGGACGCCTGCGAGGGAAGCTTCGTCAGTGGCTTGACCGGGAGACCCGATTCCTCGCCCGCGACCTTGCCCTTCGCCCCGCTCGCCGCGGCGTCGCCCGACGGCGCGGCCGAAGCGGACGAACTCGCCGGAGCGCTCTTCGTGTCGTCACCGCTGATGCCGTCCTTGACGAACCAGCCTGCGAGCACGAGCACGATCAGGCCGATCAGGGCGGCGGTGATCCGCCTACGGTTGAACATGGTGTGCCAGCTTAGGAGGGCCGGTCGGGGTCGTTCGCATCGCGGGCCGTGCCGAAGCGCCGGGCGACCTTGCCGAAGACCGTGTCGAGCACCCAGGCCGCGACCAGGCACAGCGGCACCACGACCGCCATGACCAGCACGAACTGCACGGGGAACGGGGCCTGCGCGAGCCACAGCTCGACGCCGTCCCACCAGTCTGCAAGCCCGTTGAACACAGTGTGAGCCTACGCTCGCACCCACTGCCGCCGCCGGTCAGGCCATGTAGGTTGCTGACATGTTCGCCGTTTACGCTTCCGAACCCAACGCCGAAAAGCCGCTGGACTCGCTGGTGATCGGCGAGCGGCCCGAACCCGAGGTCCCCGAAGGCTGGGTGCGGGTCAACGTCAAGGCCGCCAGCCTCAACATGCACGACCTGTGGACCTTGCGCGGCGTCGGCATCAAACCCGAGCAGTTCCCGATGATCCTGGGCTGCGACGGCGCCGGCACCCTCGACGACGGCACCGAGGTCGTCGTCCATTCGGTGATCAACGCCCCGGGCTGGCAGGGCGACGACACCCTCGACCCGAAGCGCACCCTGCTCACCGAGAAGCACCAGGGCACCTTCGCCGAGCAGGTCGTGGTCCCGGCACGCAACGTCGTTCCGAAGCCGACGAGCCTGAGCTTCGCGGAAGCCGCGACCATGGGCACGGCGTGGCTGACCGCGTACCGGATGCTGTTCGTGAAGTCCGGGCTGAGGCCTGGACAGACGATGCTCGTCCAGGGTGCCTCCGGCGGCGTCTCGACCGCGCTCGTCCAGCTCGGGCGTGCGGCCGGATTCCGGGTCTGGGTGACCGGACGTAGCGAAGAGAAGCGTGCGCTCGCCGAAAATCTGGGCGCACATCAGACCTTTGAGCCCGGCGCGCGGCTGCCGGAGCGGGTCGACGCGGTCTTCGAAACCGTCGGCAAGGCGACCTGGTCCCACTCCGTGAAGTCGCTGAAACCGGGCGGGATCATCGTCGTCTCGGGTTCGACCAGCGGCCCGGACGCTCACGCGGAGTTGCAGCGCGTGTTCTTTCTGCAACTGCGCATCGCCGGTTCGACCATGGGGACCAGGGACGAACTGAACGATCTCCTCGCCTATCTGGAGCTCACCGGGATCCGTCCGCGGATCGGCGCCGAACTGCCGTTCACGGAGGCCGAAACCGGGTTTAAGAACATGCTCGATGGGGAAACCTCCGGCAAGGTGGTCTTCAGTCATTGATCGGAGGGGTGAGTTCACCCCCTCGCCGTGATCAAGCCCGCACGCAAGCGCACGTCCGCGCGTTCCACGCAGGTCAAACAGTCATTTCGCGGTCTTGTCAAGTGTCAAGAACGTTATGACTTGGCGAGCTTCTTACGACCAAAGTTCGACCAAAATCCGACCTCTCGCGGTTAGCCTGGAACCATGACCGCATCGCAGCGGCCCGAACCGGCGGACCCGGGGGGCCGGACCACCACCGACGCCGACCCGATCCGCGTCTCGTTCCGGCGCTATGCCGGTGTCCGCACCAGAGTGCTCGAAGTCGGGCCGCAGCCGGTGGAATCCACCGACCGCACCCCACGGCGGATGCTCGGCAAACGGGCCACCGCGCGCGGACAGGCCAAGCCGACCGCACCGAGGCTGGTGCTGCTGCACGGCTACTGCGACAGCGCCGACACCTGGCGCCCGGTTCTGGAGCTGCTCGCGGCCGCCGGTGTTCCGGCGGTCGCGGTCGATCTGCCCGGATTCGGTGACGCTCAGCCACTGCGGCCGGGTCCGATGCTGCCGCAGCTCGACGCGTTCACCTCGGCCGTGGTCAAGGAACAGGCCGTACTCGGCACGGTGGTGCTCGCCGGCAACTCGCTCGGCGGCACGATGAGCCTGCGTGCCGCGGAGAACCACCGGCTGCCGGTCGCGGGCGTGGTGTCGATCGCCGCGCCCGGTTTCGTGGACAGCTGGCTCATCCGCACCGTGGCCAGGTACCCGCTGCCGCTGCGGATGTACTCGGCCCTGCCACTGCCGATCCCCGGCTTCGTCGTGCGCGCCGTCGCCGAGCAGGTCGTCCCCCGGCTCCTGTACGCCGACTCCGCCGCCGCGGACGCCGCCCAGGTACGCCGGTTCACCTCGCTGTTCCCGGACTACCGCTCCACCACCACCAGGCTCGAACAGGCGAGGCAGCTCGTCGAAGAGCTGGCGAACGCGTACCGGCTCGAAGAGGTCCGTGTCCCGCTCCTGGTGGTCGTCTGCGGCAAGGACAAGCTGGTCAGCGCCGCCTCCGGGCGGCAGCTGCACGCGCTGGTCCCGCACAGCAGGCTGATGGTGCGCGAGGACTGGGGCCACTGCCCGCAGCTGGACGACCCCGTCGAGATCTCGGAGCTGCTCACCTACTTCTCCGCCGGCGCGTCCAGGCCGTCGAAGATCGCCACTCGCGTGGCCGCCGAAGTGAGCGAGGACACCGTCGCCGGATAGGTGCGAAGTCCTGACTCCCGCTACGGTGCCTTTCGGACTGTGACCCGGTCCGAAAGTCACAACCTGTTGGGAGACGACGATGTCCGCACCGCGCAGCCTGGGCACGGGATCCGGGATATTCCGCCGCAAACCGATCGATCAGATCCAAGAATTCAGTGGAAGCGGCGGGCTTCAGCGCACGCTGGGGCTGCGGCAACTGACCGCGATCGGCGTCGGCGGCATCATCGGCGCGGGGATCTTCTCGCTGGCCGGCGCGGTCGCGAACAAGACGGCGGGCCCCGCCGTGCTGATCTCGTTCCTCATCGCGGGTATCGCCAGCGCCGCCGCCGCGTTCTCCTACGCCGAGTTCGCCGGGCTGATCCCCCGCGCCGGGTCGGCCTACACCTACGGCTACACCGTGCTGGGCGAGATCGTCGGCTGGTTCATCGGCTGGGACCTGCTGCTGGAGTACACCGCGATCGTGGCGGTGGTCGCGATCGGCATCTCCGGCTACTTCAACGAGCTGCTGGGCTACCTCAACATCAAGCTCCCGACGTGGATGCTGGGCGCTCCAGGCACCGAAACGGGCGATGTCGCACCGGGCTCCTACAAGATCAACCTGTTCGCCGTGCTGCTGTGCCTGCTGATCGCCTTCATCCTCAACCAGGGCATGAAGAACGCGGCCCGGTTCGAAACACTGCTGGTCTACCTGAAGGTCGGCCTGGTCCTGCTGGTGATCGTCGTCGGCGTCTTCCACATCAACACCGACAACTACTCGAACTTCTTCCCGTTCGGTCTCAGCGGCGCGTTCACCGGAGCGGCGACGGTGTTCTTCGCGGTCTTCGGATACGACGCCATGTCCACCGCGGCCGAGGAATCGACCGACTCCCAGAAGCACATGCCGAAGGCGATCATCTACTCGCTCGCGATCTCGATGGTGCTCTACGTGCTGGCCTGCCTGGTCCTGACCGGGATGGTCAACTACAAGGACATCGACAGCGAGGCCGCCTTCTCCAGCGCCTTCGCGGGCCTCGGGATGAAGTGGCTCGGCCTGATCATCGCCGTCGGCGCGATCATCGGTATCACCACGGTGCTGTTCACCTTCCTCATGGGCGCGAGCCGCGTCGGCTACTCGATGAGCCGCGACGGCCTGCTGCCCAAGTGGTTCGGCAAGACCCACCCGGTGCGCAAGGTGCCGAGCCGGATGACGTGGGTGCTCGGTATCGCGTCGGCGGTCATCGCCGGGCTGCTGCCCATCGGTGAGGCCGCGGAACTGACGAACATCGGCATCCTGCTCGCGTTCGTCGTCGTCTGCATCGCGGTGATCGTGCTGCGCTACAAGCAGCCGGACCTGCCTCGCACGTTCAAGACGCCGGGTATGCCGATCGTGCCGATCATCGGTGTCGTCTTCTCGATCTGGCTGATCACGTTCCTGAACCCGGAGACCTGGCTGCGGTTCGCGGTCTGGTTCGGCATCGGCCTGATCATCTACTTCGCCTACAGCCGTCGTCACTCGGTGATGAACGCGAACAACGGCGACGCGAAGCAGGTCAGCGGAGACGACTCAAACGCGTAGCGGCTTCGCGGGTTTCGGCCTGGAGGCGTTCGACGATCGACGCCGCCGGGCCGGAGCCCGCGAGTTCATAGGTCTGCCCCGCGTAGAGGGACATGATCTCGGGGTCACCGGCCTTCACCGCCGCCGCGCGGATCGGCTTGGTCAGGTTGTTGACCTCCGGATACGCCGACGGCGCGGTGGCCGAGAAGTCCTCGACGGCGCGGTTGACCAGTGACCGGGCGGGCCGTCCGCTGAACGCCCGGGTGAACGCCGTCGGCCTTCCCCCGTCCGCCAGCGCCTGCCGGTGCGCGGGCTGCGTCCCGGCTTCGTCCGCCCGCAGGAACGCGGTGCCCAGCTGTGCCGCGACGGCCCCCGCCGCCAGCACCGCGGCGATGTCGGCGCCGTGCACGAGCCCACCGGTCGCGACGAGCGGCAAGTCCGTCCGCGCCGAGATCAGCCGGAGCAGGCTCAGGACGCCGTACTGCGCACCCCCGCCTTCGGCTCCGGGCTCGTCGGCGAAAAGCCCTCGATGTGCTCCGGCCTCGAATCCCTGGACCACGAGCGCGTCCGCGCCGACGGCCACGGCCCGATCGGCTTCCGCCGGGCCGGTGACCGTGACGGCCACCTTGCTCCCGTTGGCGTGCAAGCGTTCGACGTCCTCGACCGAAGGCGTGCCGAAGGTGAACGAAACGACCGGCACTTTCCGTTCCAAGACGACGTCGAGCTTCGCGGCATAGGCGTCGTCGTCCCAGGTCGGCTCGCCGGGCTCGACGCCGAGACGCTCGGCCTCCGCTCGCCAGCGCTCGATGTGCACACCGAGATCCGCATCGGCGGCGGAGCCACCCGGCACGAAGAGGTTCACGCCGAACGGCTCACCGGTCAGCTCGGCCGTCTTGGCGATCCGGTCCGAGAGAGCGTCGGCGCTCAGGTAGCCCCCGGCCAGGAAGCCGAACCCGCCCGCCTCGGTCACCGCGGCCACGAGCTCGGGAGTGGTCGGCCCGCCCGCCATCGGGGCCGCGATCACGGGGAAACGCAAGTCTTCGAACACGTTTCCGACGATAGTCTCCTCGCCACGACACGCATTGTGACGTTCGAGTCACTGCAAGGTTCCCTCATGGTGGTCTAGACCTTTAACGGCGAAAATGCGACGATCGGACGGTCGTGACGCGCGTCACGCCCCTGTCCCCCTTGGAGGCCCCGGTGAAGACCTTGAGAGCGCGGCTGGGCCGCGCCTTCGTCGGGGTGGCGCTGCTCGCCGGCGCCACCACCGCAGCCGCCCCCGTCGCCGACGCGGCCACCCCGCCGCTGCAGGCGATCGTCCCGGTCCCGGTCTCGGCCCAAGCGGTCACCGGCTCCGACCACACCCTGACCGCGAGCACCAAGATCTACACCCAGGCCGGGTCGGCGCAGGCCAAGGCCGTCGGCGAGTACCTCGCCGGGATCTTCCGCACGTCCACCGGCTTCCCCTTGCCTGTCGCCGACGCCCCGTCGGGCACACCGGCCGACGGGATTTCGCTCCTTCTGTCCGGCGCCGACTCTCGCGTCGGCGACCAGGGCTACCAGCTGAACTCGACGTCCGCCTCGGTCATCCTGCGCGCGACGACGGCACAAGGCCTCTTCGGCGGCGTACAGACACTGCGTCAGCTGTTGCCCGGCAAGATCGAAAGCCCCACGGTGCAGCAAGGCCCTTGGACGATCCCGGGCGCGAACATCCTGGACTACCCGCGCTTCGGCTACCGAGGCGCGATGCTCGACGTCGCCCGGCACTTCCACCCGGTCGCCACGGTCAAGCGGTACATCGACCAGCTGGCCCAGTACAAGATCAACAACCTGCATCTGCACCTCGCCGACGACCAGGGCTGGCGCATCCAGATCGACAGCTGGCCGCGGCTGACCACCTACGGCGGCAGCACCCAGGTCGGTGGCGGCGCCGGCGGCTACTACACCAAGGCGCAGTACACGGAGATCGTGAACTACGCGGCCTCGCGGTTCATCACGGTCATCCCGGAGATCGACATGCCAGGGCACACCAACGCCGCCTTGGCGTCGTACGCCGAGCTGAACTGCAACAACACCGCTCCTCCGCTGCGCACCGACACCGCCGTCGGCTACAGCTCGCTCTGCATCTCGAAGGAGATCACCTACACCTTCGTCAACGACGTCATCCGCGAGGTCGCCGCGCTGACGCCCGGACCGTACTTCCACCTCGGCGGCGACGAGGCCCAGGCCACCAGCGACGCGGACTACCGCACGTTCATGAACCGCGTCCTGCCGATGGTGGCCGCCGCGGGCAAGCAGGTCGTCGGCTGGCACGAGATCGGCAAGGCCACCCTGCCCGCCACGGCGACCCCGCAGTTCTGGGGCACGACGACGTCCAGCACGGAGGTCTCGAACGCCGTCGCCCGTGGCAGCAAGGTGATCCTGTCACCGGCGAACAAGGCTTACCTGGACATGAAGTACAACTCCAGCACGCCGATCGGGCTCTCGTGGGCGGGCTACATCGAGGTCCAGGACGCCTACAACTGGAACCCGGGCGCCTATCTCTCCGGTGTGCCCGAATCCGCCGTCCGCGGCGTCGAATCCCCGCTGTGGACCGAAACCGTGGTGACCCCGGCGAATATCGACTACCTCGCCTTCCCCCGGCTCCCGGCCCACGCCGAACTCGGCTGGTCGCCGTGGTCGACCCACGACTGGAACACCTTCCGGGTGCGCCTCGGCGCGCAGGCGCCGCGCTGGCAGGCGCAGGGCCTCGCCTACTACAAGTCGAGCCAGGTGCCCTGGGAAACCGGATCCGGCAACCCGGGCACCTGCACGCTCCCCGCGTGGGACCGTGCTTCGGTCTACACCGGCGGAGCGACCGTCTCCCACAACGGGCACAAATGGACGGCCCAGTGGTGGACGCAAGGCGAAGAGCCCGGCACGACCGGCGAATGGGGTGTCTGGCGCGACAACGGCACCTGCTGACCCCGTCCAGTGGTCCCGCTCGGCCCCTTCACCGGGGCGAGCGGGACTACGGTGGTCCCATGGCCGCAGATCTCGAACTCGTCCGCACTCTTTCCTTGCGCGAAAACGGACTCGCGACCGTCTCGACGGTCCGCGCGGACGGCACCGTCCACTCCTCGGTGGTCAACGCCGGTGTCTTCGAAGACCCGGTCACCAAGGCACCGGGAGTCGCTTTCGTGGCGATGGGCGGGGTGAAGAAACTCGACCTGTTCCGCCGAGCGGGCCACGCCACGATCACGTTCCGGCGTGGCTGGGAGTGGGCGGCGGTCCAAGGGAGCACCCACCTCATCGGTCCGGACGACCCGGACCCGGACTTCGACCCCACCGGTCTCCCCCGGCTGCTGCGCGAGGTCTTCATCGCGGCGACGGGAACCCACGACGACTGGGACGAGTACGACCGGGTGATGGCTGCCGAACGCCGGGTCGCGGTCTTCGTCACCGCGAACCGGGTCTCCGGGAATCGCTGATACGCGAAGGCCGCCCGGACGGTGATCCGGGCGGCCTTCGCGAGTATCGGTTACTTCTTCTTGCTACCGGCGTCCTCAGTGGACAGAGCGGCGACGAAGGCCTCCTGCGGGACCTCGACCCGGCCGACGGTCTTCATCCGCTTCTTGCCTTCCTTCTGCTTTTCCAGCAGCTTGCGCTTACGCGAGATGTCACCGCCGTAACACTTCGCGAGCACGTCCTTGCGGATCGCGCGGATGGTCTCGCGGGCGATGATCCGCGACCCGACGGCCGCCTGGATCGGCACCTCGAACTGCTGCCGCGGGATCAGCTCGCGCAGTCGTGTCGCCATCCGGTTTCCGTAGCCGTACGCGGCGTCCTTGTGCACGATCGCCGAGAAGGCGTCGACGGTCTCCCCCTGCAGCAGGATGTCGACCTTGACCAGATCGGCGACCTGGTCGCCGCCCTCTTCGTAGTCGAGCGACGCATAGCCGCGCGTACGCGACTTCAGCGTGTCGAAGAAGTCGAAGATGATCTCCGCGAGGGGGATGTTGTAGCGCAGCTCGACACGGTCCTCGGAGAGGTAGTCCATCCCCAGCAGCGTGCCGCGCTTGGCCTGGCACAGCTCCATGATCGTGCCGACGAACTCCGACGGCGCCAGGATGCTCACCTTGGAAACCGGCTCGTGGACCTCGGAGATCTTCATCCCGGACGGCCAGTCCGAGGGATTCGTCACCACGACCTCGCTCTTGTCCTCGAGCACGACGTTGTAGATGACGTTCGGAGCGGTGGAGATCAGGTCGAGGCCGAATTCGCGCTCGAGCCGGTCACGCGTGATCTCCAGGTGCAGCAGGCCGAGGAAACCGCAGCGGAACCCGAACCCGAGCGCCACGGAGGTTTCCGGCTCGTAGGCGAGCGCGGCGTCGTTGAGCTGGAGCTTGTCCAGTGCCTCACGCAGTTCCGGGTAGTCCGAACCATCGACCGGATACAGGCCGGAGTAGACCATGGGCTTCGGCTCGCGGTAACCCGCGAGCGGTTGGTCGGCGCCCTTGCGCTCGGAGGTGACGGTGTCACCGACCTTCGACTGACGGACGTCCTTCACCCCGGTGATGAGGTAACCCACCTCACCGACCCCGAGCCCCTTGCTCGCCTTGGGCTCCGGCGAGATGATCCCGACCTCGAGGAGTTCGTGGGTGGCACCGGTGGACATCATCTTGATCCGCTCGCGCGGCGTGATCTTGCCGTCGACGACCCTGATGTACGTCACGACGCCCCGGTAGGTGTCGTAGACCGAGTCGAAGATCATCGCGCGAGCGGGCGCGTCCGCGTCGCCGACCGGCGGCGGCACCTGCTTCACGCACTCGTCCAGCAGTTCGGTCACGCCCATGCCGGTCTTCGCCGACACGCGGAGCACGTCGGAAGGCTCGCAGCCGATGATGTGCGCCAGCTCGGCCGCGTACTTGTCCGGGTCGGCCGACGGCAGGTCGATCTTGTTCAGCACCGGAATGATGTGCAGGTTCTTCTCGAGCGCCAGGTAGAGGTTCGCCAGCGTCTGCGCCTCGATCCCCTGCGCGGCGTCGACCAGCAGAATCGCCCCTTCACAGGCCTCCAAGGCCCGGGAGACCTCGTAGGTGAAGTCCACGTGGCCGGGGGTGTCGATCAGGTGCAGGACGTGGTCCTGGCCGTCGACCTTCCAGGGCAGGCGCACGTTCTGCGCCTTGATGGTGATCCCGCGTTCCCGTTCGATGTCCATGCGGTCGAGGTACTGAGCGCGCATGGCCCGCTCCTCGACCACGCCGGTGAGCTGCAGCATCCGATCGGCCAGGGTCGACTTGCCGTGGTCGATATGCGCGATGATGCAGAAGTTCCGGATGAGCTCCGGGGGCGTGAAGGTCGTGTCGGCGAACGTCGTCAACGGGTTTCCTCGCGAAGGTCGGGGTGTGCCAGCTCTATGGTCCCATGCCGCTCCGGGTGCGAGTGGGGGTCATCCCCGATGCGGCCCGTGATGAGCTGTGGTGCCCTCGAAGTATGAGTACTTCACTGTCCCAAATGCTCGATCGCACGTTCGGCCATCCCCGGGGACTGCTCGGTCGGTTCGGCGGCCGGGCGATGGCGCACGGCAATGCCGCCACCGAGCTCCGCGTTGTCGAACTGGCCTCGATCGAGTCCGGCGAGACCGCTCTGGTCGTGGGCCCCGGCCCGGGAGTCGGCCTGCGGGCCACGGCCGAACGCGCGGGCCGGGCGATCGGTGTCGATCCCTCCCAGGAGATGCTTTCCCGCTCTCGACGCCGCTGCGGCGACCGGGTGGAGCTGCGGCAGGGCACCGCGGACTCCACAGGCGAGCCCGACGAGAGCGTCGACGTGGTCCTGAGCGTCAACAACGTGCAGCTGTGGGACGACCGGGCGGCCGGGTTCGCCGAACTGTTCCGGGTGCTGCGTCCCGGCGGCAGGCTGCTGCTTTCGTCGCACGAGAAGTGGTTGCCGGTGTCCCGGCACGAGCTGGCCGACGAAGCGGCCGCCGCCGGCTTCGTCGATCTGCAGACCTGGACTTGGGAGCCGCCGGGCTTCGGCGCCTCACTCGCCGCTCAGCTGCGCGCGATCAAGCCCCTGGGCTAGCGCGGATCAGTGCGCAGCGGATGCTCACGCGGCACTTCGACCAGCACGATCCTGGTGCCGTCCGGGTCGGCGATCCACGCTTCGTCCAGGCCCCAGGGCTCACGCCGCGCGCCGCGAACCGGCTCCAAGCCCTTCTCCGCGAGCTCCTCGAGCGCCGCGGGCAGGTCCCGGACCTGGAGCCACAAGGCGACGTCAGGGGTCGGGCCGGTCTGTCCGGTACCGACGATCTCGATCGACCCGTTCCCGGCGAAGAACACCGTCCCGCCGGGGAACTCCTTGTCGATGGCCAGGCCCAGGGTGTCCCGATAGAACGCCGTCGACACGTCGAGGTCCTTCGGGTGGATCAGCACCCTGCTGCTCAGCACGTCCATGGCTCAATCCCTACCGGATGGGTTCAGGCCATCGCAATCGCGGCGATACCCGCCAGCACCACCACCGACCCGGCCAGCCGGCGGACGGCGTTCGCCTCGCCCAGGACCAGCCAGGCGGCGATGCCACCCAGGACGATGCTCAGCTCCCTCGCCGGTGCGACGAGGCTCACCGGGGCGACCTGGAGGGCGTAGAGCACCAGCAGGTAGGCGACCGGCGAGAGCACACCGACGATGACGACCTCACGTTTGTGCTCGCGCCAGAGCCACGAGACCTCCTCGCGGTCCTTCAGCGCGTACGGCGCCATGAGCAGGCTCTGCACGATCGCGCCGGTTCCGAAGTACACGATCGGCGGGACGCCGAGACCGGTGACCGAATGCGCGTCCCACAGTGTGTAGGCGGCGATCGTCAGGCCGGTCAGCAAGCCGTAGAGCAGACCTTTGCGGCGAGCGACACGATCGGCGGCGCCGGCGTGGGCCGGTGCTCGCCCGGTGCCGATCACCAGCACCCCCGCGACCACGAGCAACGCGCCCACCAGGCCCAAAATCCCCGGCCGCTCGCCGAGCACCACGACGGCGGCGAGCACCGAGATCAGCGGCCCGGTACCGCGGGCGACGGGATAGACGACGGACAGATCACCGACGGCGTATCCCCGTTGGAGGACGATGCCGTAGGTGACGTGGAACACCGCGGTGACCACGGCGGCGAACAGCCAGGTCCACTGTGGACGTTGCGGTTCCACGGCCAGCGAGACCGCCATGACGGGAACGAGCAGGATCGCGGAAAGGCTGTAGTAAGCCCAGACGAACCGGGCTCCACCACGGCGGATCCGCTTGGCGGCGAGGTTCCAGCCCGCGTGGATGACGGCGGCGATGACGACGAAGGACAGAGCGGTGGCGTTCACAGCGGACCTTTCACGTTTTCCGCGCATGCGGAAAACCCGGTCCTCCAGGCTTTTGTCCCGTCAGATGAACGGCGGTGCTTCCGGCTCCGCCGATGGTGCCGCTCGGACCGGTCCCGTCTGCCCTGATTGTGTGTTTTCGCTGAACGGGCAGGCGGCGGAACCCTAGGCACTACGATCTTCACCGTACCGCAAGCACCCCTCCCGAGGCTGCCGCGAGCCGCGCCGGGACGGCTGTTAAGCTTGCCCTTCACCGTCGTGTGGCATTCCGTCATGGAGGAAACCCGCGCCGCTCCCACGAGCACGCAGGGCCGGTCACAGCGCGGCGGTGAAACCACCGAGAGATTCAAGAGGAGCGCCCCCGTGGCCAACATCAAGTCGCAGATCAAGCGCATCACCACCAACGAGAAGGCGCGTCAGCGCAACCAGGCGATCCGGTCCTCGGTGAAGACCGCGATCCGCAAGTTCCGCGAGGCCGCCGACGCCGGCGACAAGGCCAAGGCCCTGGAGCTGCAGAAGGACGCGGCCAAGAAGCTCGACAAGGCCGTGACCAAGGGCGTTCTCCACGCCAACCAGGCCGCCAACAAGAAGTCCGCGCTCGCGAAGCGCGCGAACTCTCTCTGATCGGCTTTCGAAGGGCCCCGGCGACTCGCGTCGCCGGGGCCCTTCGCCGTTCTCAGCGGCTTGTGCCGTGGGCGTCGACGACCTCCAGGACGGCACGCTCCAAGGCGTACTCCGGATTGGCCGCGACCCCCTTGACCTCGGCGTTGAGCCGGGCGACCACCCGCATCGCGGTGGCCAGGCCGTCCTGACCCCAGCCGCGGGCCTGCCCCTGGGCCTTGCGCACCTTCCAGGGCGGCATCCCCAGCTCGCCCGCCATCTGGTTCGGGTTCCCGCGACCGGCGCCGGACACCCGTGCGATCGTCCGGACGGCGTCGGCGAGCGCGTCCGCGACCAGCACATGCGGTACGCCCAGCTGCATCGCCCAGCGCAGCGACTCCAGCGCCGCCGCCTTGTCACCGGCCACGGCCTTCTCGGCGACGGCGAAACCGTTCACGTCCGCGCGGCCACGGTGGTAGCGCCGGACCGCCTGCTCGTCGACCGCCCCGCCGGCGTCCGCGACCAGCTGGGTCGCCGCCGAAGACAGCTCGCGCAGATCCGAACCGACGGCGTCGATCAACGCGAGCACGGCCGCGCCGTCGATCTTCCCGCCGACCCGGCGAACCTCGTTGCGGACAAAGGATTCCCGCTCAGCGGCCTTGGTCAGCTTCGGGCACTCGACGACCTCCGCACCCGCCTTCTTCAAGGCGGCGGGAAGCCCCTTCGCGGCCTTGCTCCGGCCGCCTCCGCTGTGCACGACGACGAGCACGATGCCGTCGGCGGGCGCCTTGACGTAGGCCATCACCCCGTCGGCGAGCTCCTGCGAGATGTCGTGCGCGGATTCGAGGACGATCACCCTGCCCTCGGCGAACAGCGAGGGGCTGACCATTTCCGCCAGTGCCGGGACTGTGAGGTCCGACACCCGGATCCGGGTGAGATCCGCCGTCGGATCGGCCGCTTTGGCCGCGTCCGAAGCGCTGCGGACCGCACGTTCGATCAGCAGCTCTTCCTCACCGAGAACCAGGACCAGCGGCGATGGGGCGGAAGCTTGCGTCGTCACGGTGACGATCCTGCCACTCCTCCTCTCGTGTGCTTTGTCCGGTGATGTGTTCCGGGCGCGGTGGCCCCACGGGAGCCTCATGTCGTACGGTGTTGGCGAGGCGACGCGATCACACGCGTGCCGACAATCGAATACCGCTCATCCAGAGGGGCAGAGGGAACGGCCCGATGAAGCCCCGGCAACCGGCGTCAGCCTGTCATCCCGCGATCGCGGGGTAGCTGACGAACACGGTGCCAATTCCGGCCCGCCATGGCGGGGCAGATGAGGAAGGAACCTCGCGATGACCGCAACCCTCGGCACGACCTCCACCACCAAGACCCCGGATCTCGGACCGGCCGTCGAACTGGTGTCGAAGGAAGAGGGACACCGGCAGCCGCTCGCCCCCGAATTCGTTTCCGCCGAGGACTTCTCGCCGCTCGAGGTCGCCTACGACTTCGGCCGCGTGCGCCGCGAGGACATCGAAGCCGGGCCGAAGAACATCTGGCGCTACAAGAAGCTCCTTCCCGTTCCGTCGAACGTCGAAGAAATCCCCAACACCGAACCCGGCGCCACCCGGCTCATCCAAGCCGACAGGCTCGCGAAAGCCCTGGGCGTCAAGAAGGTCTGGGTCAAGGACGACACCGGGAACCCCACCCACTCGTTCAAGGACCGCGTGGTCGCCGTCGCGCTGGCCGCCGCCCGCGAATTCGGGTTCGACGTGCTGGCCTGTCCGTCGACCGGCAACCTGGCCAACGCCGTCGCCGCCGCGGCGGCCCGCGCCGGCTGGCGGTCGGTCGTGCTGATCCCGAAAACCCTCGAACGCGCCAAGATCCTCACCACCGCCGTGTACGACGGAGACCTGATCGCGGTCGACGGCAACTACGACGACGTGAACCGGCTCGCCACCCAGCTCGCCGCCGAGCAGGAGAGCTGGGCGTTCGTGAACGTGAACGTCCGGCCCTACTACTCGGAAGGCTCCAAGACGCTGGCCTTCGAGGTCGCCGAACAGCTCGGCTGGCGGCTTCCCTCCCAGATCGTGGTGCCGATCGCCTCCGGTTCCCAGCTCACCAAGGTGGACAAGGGTTTCCGCGAGTTCGGTCAGCTCGGCCTCGTCGACGAGACGCCGTACAAGGTGTTCGGCGCGCAGGCCACCGGCTGCTCCCCCGTCTCGGCGGCCTTCCGCGCCGGTCACGATGTCGTCCAGCCGGTCAAGCCGGACACGATCGCCCGGTCGCTGGCGATCGGGAACCCGGCCGACGGTCCCTACGTCCTCGATGTGGTCAACCGCACCGGCGGTGCGATCGAAGACGTCACCGACGAGGAGGTCGTCGAGGGCATCCGGTTGCTCGCGCGCACCGAGGGCATCTTCACCGAGACCGCGGGCGGGGTCACCGTCGCGACGGCCAAGAAGCTCATCGAGACCGGCAAGCTCAACCCGGACGAAGAGATCGTCCTCCTGATCACCGGCGACGGCCTCAAGACCCTTGACGCCGTCGAGGACAAGATCGGCCCGAAGGCCACCGTCAGCGCCTCGGCCGACGCGGTCCGCGAAGCTCTGGGTATCTGAGTTTCCGCCGGGGCCCGCCTCAGGAACGAGGCGGGCCCCGGGGCTCACCCCGCCGTACCAGGGCGAGGCCTCGCGCGTCGGCGACCACCGCGGTGTCGCCGTCCGTGTCCGTCCTGGCGACCGACGCGCCGACGGCCACCAGATTGTCCAAAGTGGACTTGTTCGGATGATCGTAGGTGTTTCCGGCACCGACGCTCACCAACGCGGCCCGTGGCGAGACGGCGTTGAGGAAATCCGGTGCCGTGTAACGACTTCCGTGGTGCGGGACCTTCAGGATCTCGGCACGAAGATCGGCACCCTCGGCCATCAGGTCGGTCTGGGCGGCGAGCTCGATGTCGCCTGTCAGCAACAGGCGGCCCGCTGAAGTCCCGGCGCGCAGGACGACCGAACCGTTGTTGATCACCGTGCCGTCCTGTTCACGAACCGATCGCCGGGTGACATAGCGCGGTCCCAATACATCCAGTGACAACGCGTTCCACTCCAGCCGTTGTCCGATCTCCAGCTCCAGCAAGGGGATCCCGCGGCGCGCCGTCTCGTCCGCGACCTGCTGCCACGCCCAGGCGGGAGCCCGGCCCGGGCCGACGGCGACCGCTCCGACCGACCGGCCCTCGAAGACGGATCCGAGGCCGCCGATATGGTCGGCGTGCAGATGACTCAGCACGATCAGCGGCACGCGGTCCACGCCGAGCCTGCTCAGGCATTCGTCCACCGGGCCTGGTTCCGGCCCGGTGTCGACGAGGACAGCCCGCCCCTGTTCACCCGTGGCGAGGACGACGGCGTCGCCCTGTCCGACGTCACAGGCGACGGCATTCCACGCCGGCGGTGGCCATGCCGGTGCCAGCACCCGCACCGGTACGAAGACGACCAGCCCGGCGGCCAACGCGAACGCCAGGAGGATCCTGGCCTGCCGCAGCCGGATGACCACGAGCAACACGACGAGCAGTCCTGCCGCCAGAAGCCCGCCCCACCAGCCATCCGGCCAGTCCACGACCGCTCCCGGCGCCCGGGCGCCGTGGCGGGCCACGGTGATGAGCCAGCTCGCCTCGGGTTCGGTCAGGCGGACCAGCAGTCTGCCCGCCGACGGCCACCACGGTCCGACGGCGGTGGCGAGCACGCCGAACACGGTGGCCGGGGCGACCACCGGCGCGGCGAGCACGTTGGTCAGCACCGAGACGAGACTGACCGATCCCGCCATGCCCGCGATGACCGGCGCCGTCATCACGAACGCGGCCAGCGGGATGGCCAGCCCCTCGGCATACCCGGCCGGAACGCCGCGTCCGACCAGCCACTCCGCCCACCTCGGCGCCAGCAGGACAAGCCCGGCCGTGGCGAGCACCGAAAGCGCGAACCCGAAGTCGGCGGCCATCGCGGGATCGGCCACGACCAGCCCGGCCACCGCGAACGCCAGCGCGGGCAGCGCCGAACCCCGGCGCCCCAAGGCCAGCGCCAGCAGCCCGACCGCCCCCATCACCCCGGCGCGGAGCACGCTGGGCGCAGGCCCGGCGAGGACCACGAACCCGGCAAGCCCTGCGGCGGCCGCGGCGGCTGAAGTCCGCGGCCCGACCCGGAGCACTCTCGACAGGAGAAGGATCGAGCCGCAGACGATCGCCACGTTCCCACCGCTCACGGCCATCAGGTGGGACATGCCGGAGTCCGTGAACTCGTGTTCCACCCTCGGGGAGAGTGTGCTCGTGTCCCCCACTACCAGTCCGGGCACGAGACCGGCCTCCTCATCCGGGAGAACGGTGCACAGACCCCGGAGCCCGGTGCGCAGCGATTCCGCGGCTCGCTGCCACCAGGGCGCCGGTCCGGCGGCCGACGGCGGACCTCGCACCGAGAGGACCGCGACCGTCAGTTCGGCCCCCTTCGCCGGCGCGAGCCGGCCGGAGGCGGTGACCTGCTGCCCGGGCAGCAGATCCGCCCACCCCTCGGCGGGAGCGAGCAGGAGGATCCGGCCGGCCGAATCCACCACCCGCTCACCCGCCACCGCGGTGTCCACCGTCGCGGCGATGACCACCAGGCGGGTGCCTGCCCGGCGATCGGCGTATCCGGCACCGCGGACCGGACGTGGCCGCTCGGTGACCACCACCCTCGTGGTGGCCTCGCTCCCCCGTGCGGCGGCGGCACGGAGGTCGTCGTGCTCGGCGGCCCGGATCCGCAGCGCCACCGGACCGGCGGTGAGCACGCCGAGGACCGCCAGGGCACCCAGGCCCGCCACCCACCGGGACGCCGTCCGGCGGGCACGGACACCGGCGATGATCGCGAGCACCACGGCGGCCGCACCGCAGAGCATCGTGATCCACCAGCCGGCGAGCAGCCCGGAAAGAGTGCCGAGCCAGGCCGTCGCCGCGGCCGGTAACAGCCGCAGGTCTTGACCCCGCCACGACGCGGTGTCCACTTCGGACGGATCGGCGGACGGGTTCATCCGACGGACACCAATTCCCGGAGCTTTCTGTACTTACTTTCGCCGATCCCTTCTACGTCACGGAGTTGCTCGACGGTGGTGAACCCGCCGTGCCCGGACCGCCAGTCGACGATGCGTTTCGCCATCACCTCGCCGACCCCGGGCAGCGTGTCGAGTTGCTCGGCCGTGGCCGTGTTCAGGTCGAGCTTCCCCGCCGGTGCCGCCGTTCCGGCCGCGGCCGGAACGGGGACACCGACGGCCACCTGCTCACCGTCGGTGAGCCGCCGGGCCAGATTCACTCCGGTCAGATCCGTTCCGGGCTGTGCCCCACCAGCCGCCGTGAGGGCATCGGCGACCCGTGCGCCCGGAGGGATCGTGACCAGGCCGGGTTTGAGCACCCGGCCGACGACGCTGACCACCAGAGGCGCCTTCCCCGCCGCGGCGGGGACGTCTCCGGCGGCCTTCGCCGACGGCAGGGGCGGAACGGTCTCCGCCCCTGGCCGGTGTCCGAACAAGGCGATCGCTCCGGCCACGATCACGGCCACCGCGATCAGCACGGCCACCACGGCGAACCACCGCCGGTTCACCGGAATCCCGTCCGCCGTGAACCGAGCGGGCACCCAGCGGCGGACGAGCCTGCCCGCGGGCGGGCCCTGGGTGGGCGGCGACAGCTGCGCGGCCAGCCACGCCAGCCTGGCGTTGACGGACGGACCCGGTGGTCGGGCGGTTTGGTCGAACACGTGAACGACGCTACGGAGCGGGGATGGCGGGCGGCAGTGGTGAATCCGGAAGCTGTGGACAAGTGGGGTGTTGTGGACAACTCGGCCGCGGCCGAGACCGGATCACCCTTTTCCGTCAGGGCCGTATGGGACGCTGACGGGTTTCCCTAACCTGCTCGCTGGATCACGACGCCGAGCACCCCTGGTCCGGTGTGGGCCCCGATGACAGCGCCGATCTCCGAGACCACGCACCCCTCCGGGCAGTCGATGGATTCCTCGAGCCGGTTGGCCAGTTCGACGGCGCGCTCGGGCGAAGCCAGGTGGTGGACGGCGATGTCGGCGAGCCCGCCCTCGGCCGCCTTCACGGCGAGTTCGACCAGCCGCGCCACCGCGCGATTCATCGTCCGCACCTTCTCCAAGGGCTGGATCCGGCCTTCGGACATGTGGAGCACCGGTTTCACCGCGAGGGCGGTACCGAGCAGGGCGGCCGCCGGCCCGATCCGCCCGCCGCGGCGCAGGTATTCGAGGGTCTCGACGGCGAACAGGGTCTCCGAGCGGCTCACCGCGTCGACCGCGGCCGCCTCCACCTCGGCCGGTTCCGCTCCGCTCGCGGCGGCGCCCGCCGCGCGCAGGGCGGCGAACCCGAGTCCCATCGCGGTGCTGCGCGAATCGACCACGCGCACCTTGTCCGGTCCGACCTCCTGGGCAGCCAGCACCGCCGCCTCCCAGGTCCCCGACAGCTCCCGGGACAGATGGACCGACACGACGGCGTCCGCGCCCTCGGCCAGCGCCGCCCGGAACTCCTTGACGAACTCGGCGGGCGTCGGCCGGGAGGTCGTCACCAGGCTGCGTTTGCCGAGCGCCTCGGCCAGGGCCGCGGGCCCCATCTCGACGCCGTCGAGGAACACGACGCCGTCCACGAGGACATGCAACGGGACCACCCGGATCCCGTTCCGTTCGGCGAAGCCTTCCGGCAGGTGGGCGGTGGAATCCGTGACTACGGCGACCGACACGGCAGCCAGCCTACGTTGCCGCGGGGCGAAGCACCGGGGCCATCAGGCGGGCCATTTCCGCGCCGACGGCGGCATGTCCTTCCCACCCCCAGTGCATCCCGTCCGGATTGCCCCGTCCGCTGAGCACGTGGTCGCCGACGACGGCCCCGAGATCCAGCAGCGGGACGTCCGCACGACGACCCCACTCGGCGATGGCGGCGGCGGCACCGGCGCGGGCGGTGTGCACCCGGCCGTAGGCGTCGGACCGGTGGACGGACGGCAGGATGCCGAAGATCGGCATGTCCGGTCGCAGCACCCGCAGGGCTCCGACGGCGGTGTCGAGGTACTGGACCGTGAGCTTCGACGGCAGGACCACCGGACGTCCTCGAAGAGCGATCGCGAGCCGCGGCTGGGCGGCGAGGTAGGCCTTGCGCGCCACTCGCCGCAGCGGGTCGGGTCGCAGGTACCGCAGGCCGGTGCGCAGGTAGGTGGGCAGCGGCGAGGGCAGCGTGTCCATGCTCCCGACGGCCAGCACGACGGCGTCGACGCGATGGAGATCCGCCCAGACGCGTGGGTCGCCGATCAACGACCACCAGGCGTCACGGGCGGTCCAGCCGAATCCGGCGACGAGATCCACCCCACCACCACCGAGCGCCTCGGCGGCGACATTCGGCCACAGGCGCGCGTCGTCGGCGGCGTGCGGACCGTCCGGGCCGTGGAAACTGAGGGAATCGCCGAACACCAGCAGGCGCGGGGCCATGGATCAGCCGGTGATGCCCGCGTTGTAGGCGGCCAGCCGCCAGTTGCCGTCACGCCGGGTCAGTTCGACCCAGTGACAGTTCGCGATCCCGCCCAGCGTGGGCCAGGACGTGACGGGCAGGCCGAGCAGTTTGGCGGTCAGCGCGATGATCAGACCGCCGTGCGTCGCCAGCAGCACGGCGTCGCCGGCGCCGGAATTGGGGTGGTCGAGGTCCGCGACGACCTCCATCGCGCGTTCGGCGACGTCGACCCGCGACTCGCCGCCCGGCGGCGCCCAGGTCGCGTCGACGCGCCAGCGGGCGCGTTCGCCGGGGTACGCCTCGTCGACCTGCTGGCCGGTGAAGCCCTGCCATTCACCCAGATGGGTTTCCCGAAGGCGCTTGTCGATGCGCAGCGGGACGCCGATGGCCTCGGTGAGCACCGTGGCCGTGTCGGTCGCGCGGCGCAGATCCGAGGCGATCACCAGATCCGGCGAAAACCGGGCGAGCGCGGGCACGGCGAACCTGGCCTGGTTCCAGCCGATCTGGGTCAGCGCGGAGTCCAGATGCCCCTGCATCCGGCCCGCCGCGTTGTAATCGGTCTCACCGTGGCGCCAGAGCACCAGCCGCCGCGGGCTCACGAGGCGCCTTGCGCGTCGGCGGGGTCCTCCTCGGCGGGTGTCTCCAGACCGGCGACCTCGATCCGCGGGCAGTCCTTCCAGAGCCGCTCGAGACCGTAGAAGGAGCGTTCCTCCTGGTGCTGGACGTGGACGACGACGTCGACGTAGTCCAGCAGGACCCAACGGCCCTCGCGGGCGCCTTCACGGCGGACGGGCTTGTGCCCGCCGAGCCGCAGCTGCTCCTCGACGTTGTCGACGATGGCGCCGACCTGGCGCTCGTTGGGCGCGGACGCGATGACGAAGGCGTCGGTGATGACCAGCTGGTCGGACACGTCCAGCACGACCACGTCGCTCGCCTTCTTGTCCGCCGCCGCATGGGCGGCCGCTACGGCCAGCTCTCGTGCCTCGGACGTGGCTGTCACAGTTCTCCTCAAACAGATGGCTTTACTCGCGGGTGCGCCCGACGAGGGTACCCGGTGGGGAACCCCGGTCTTTGCGATAGAGGTCCTTTTTGGCGATGTAGCGCACCACACCGTCGGGGACGAGGTACCAGACGGGTTCCCCGCCTTCGACTCGCTCGCGGCAAGCGGTGGACGAGATCGCCATCGCGGTCACCTCGACGAGGCTCACCTTCCCGCTCGGCAGATGCTGCGAGTTGAGGCGGTACCCCGGCCTGGTGACGCCGATGAAATGCGCGAGGTCGAACAGCTCGTCGGCGTTGCGCCAGGTGAGGATCTGTTCGAGCGCGTCCGCGCCGGTGATGAAGAACAGCTGGTCGTCCGGATACTCCGCGCGCAGGTCGCGCAGGGTGTCGACGGTGTAGGTCTGCCCGACGCGGTCGATGTCGACGCGGCTGACCGAGAAGACGGGGTTGGACGCCGTCGCGATCACCGTCATCAGATAGCGGTCCTCGGCGCGGGTGACCACCCTGTCGGACTTCTGCCACGGCTGACCGGTGGGCACGAAGATGACCTCGTCGAGCGCGAACCGCGACTGGACCTCACTGGCCGCGACGAGGTGCCCGTGGTGAATGGGGTCGAACGTGCCGCCCATGACCCCGATCCTGCGTGGTGACATGGGTCGTGAGCCTATACAGCGCGCGAGGCCGCACGCTCGGGTCGCCGGACCCACCGACCAGGCGTGATCTGGATCACATTACAGTCGGTTCCATGGATGAACGGTCCGTTCACGACATGCCGATCGCGACTTCGTCGGTGGCATGGGGTAGAGGTGGGGACGTGGACACATCGACTCTCCGGGACCGCGCCGAAACCCTCCTCCAGTCGTTGGCGGGCGAGGGCGCCCGGCTGCGTGACGACCAGTGGACGGCCATCGAGGCCTTGGTCGCGCACCGCCGCCGCGCGCTCGTGGTTCAGCGCACCGGCTGGGGGAAGTCCGCGGTCTACTTCCTGGCCACCGCGTTGCTGCGGGAGCGGGGCAACGGCCCGACCGTGATCATCTCGCCGCTGCTCGCGCTGATGCGCAACCAGATCTCCGCGGCGGCGAGGGCGGGCATCCACGCCGCGACGATGAACTCCGCGAACCCGCAGGAGTGGGATCAGGTCCAGGCCGCGATCGCGGCCGGCGAGGTCGATGTCCTCCTCGTCAGCCCGGAACGGCTCAACAACCCGGACTTCCGGGACACCGTCCTGCCGAAGCTGACCGCGAGCGCCGGTCTGCTCGTGGTCGACGAGGCGCACTGCATCTCGGACTGGGGTCACGACTTCCGGCCGGACTACCGGCGGCTGCGGACACTGCTGAAGGACCTGCCCGACGGCGTCCCGGTGCTCGCCACCACCGCGACCGCGAACGACCGTGTGGCGACCGATGTCGCCGAACAGCTCGGCATCGGCAACGGGGGCGACACCCTCGTCCTGCGGGGCAGCCTGGATCGCGAAAGCCTGCACCTCTCGGTGGCCAAGCTGCCGACGTCACAGGCCCGGCTCGCCTGGCTGGCCGAGCATCTGGAGGAGCTGCCGGGCTCCGGGATCATCTACACGCTCACCGTCGCCGCCGCCCACGACGTGGCGGGCCTGCTGACCGAACGCGGCTATCCGGTCGCCGCCTACACCGGGAAGACCGACCCCGCGGACCGCCAGGCGGCCGAAGACGATCTGTTGAACAACAACGTCAAGGCCCTCGTGGCCACTTCGGCGCTGGGCATGGGGTTCGACAAGCCGGATCTGGGCTTCGTCGTCCATCTCGGGGCTCCGTCCTCCCCTATCGCGTATTACCAGCAGGTCGGCCGTGCCGGGCGTGGCGTCGATCGAGCCGAAGTGATCCTGTTGCCGGGCCACGAGGACAAGGACATCTGGGCGTACTTCGGCTCGCTCGCGTTCCCGGACGAACTGCGGGTGACCCAGGTGCTCAACGCGCTGGCGTACGCGGACCGTCCACTGTCGACACCCGCGCTCGAACCGTTCGTCGAGCTGTCACGGTCCAGGTTGGAGATGGTCCTCAAGGTGCTGGACGTCGACGGCGCCGTCCGCCGGGTGAAGGGCGGCTGGGAAGGCACCGGCGAGGAGTGGCAATACGACAAGGAACGCTACGCGCGGGTGAGCGCGGCGCGGACCAACGAACAGAACGCCATGCTGGCCTACCTCGAAACCACCGGCTGCCGGATGGAGTACCTGCGAAAGCAGCTGGACGATCCCGAGGCGACACCCTGCGGACGGTGCGACAACTGCACAGGAAAGCATTGGGACACCACGATTTCCGACGACGTCGTCGACGCCACCCGGCAGCGGCTGCGCCGTCCGGGGGTCGAGGTCGCGCCGCGGAAGATGTGGCCGACCGGGATGGCCGGACTGGAGGTCCCGCTCTCCGGACGGCTGCCGGCGGGCGAGCAGGCCGAAACCGGTCAGGTCGTCGGGCGGGTGACCGACGTCGGCTGGGGCACACGGCTGCGAGAACTCGTCGGCCCGTCCGCGGCGGACACCGAACTCCCCGATCCGGTCTTCCAAGCCTGCATCGAGGTACTCAAAGGCTGGCAGTGGTCGGAGCGTCCGGTCGCGGTGGTGGAGGTGCCATCCGCCACCCGTCCCCAGCTGGTCCACAGCCTGGCGACGAAGCTGGCGTCCATCGGACGGCTGAGCTACCTGGGCGCCATGACGTCGGCGGGGCCGCCCCCGCGTCAGGCGAACAGCGCGCAGCGGCTGGCCGACCTGTGGAATCGCCTCAGCCTTTCCGACGGGCTCGCCGCCGAAGTCGCCTCGGCCGAGGGCCCGATCCTGCTGGTCGACGACCTGATCGACACCGGATGGACGATGACGCTGTCCGCGCGCTTGCTCCGCCAGGCCGGAGCTCGCGCCGTACTGCCGTTCGCGCTCGCGAGCACCTCGTAACCGAGGATCCCGATCCCGACATTCGACAGGTTCTTTCCCGCACGGGAACTTTCTGGCATGGTTCCGTCCACGCGCGAGTACGGAGGTACCGATGGCGGACGCAACGACGGAACGACTGAGGCATCGGCTGCCGGTGAAGAAGTTGTTCGCCGCCAGTGTCGGGAACGCGCTGGAATGGTTCGACTGGACCATCTACGCGACCTTCAGCATCTACTTCGCCAGCGAGTTCTTCCCGAAGGGGAACGAAGCCCTGGCGTTGATCAACACCTTCGCCACGTACGCGCTGGCGTTCTTCTTCCGGCCGCTCGGCGGGATGTTGCTCGGGCGCTTCGCCGACATCAAAGGCCGGAAGCCCGCGATGATCCTGACCATCGTGCTGATGGCCGGCGGTTCGGTGGCCATCGGCCTCCTGCCGACCTTCGACCAGGTCGGCTGGCTGGCCCCGATCCTGTTGCTGCTGGCGAGGGTGGCGCAAGGACTGTCGCTCGGCGGCGAGGTCTCCAACGCTTCGGCGTACCTCGGTGAAATCGCGCCACCCGCCCGCCGCGGGCGGTACTCCGCCTTCTTCTACATCTCGACCGGTTCCGCCGTCCTGATCGCCTCGATCCTCGGGTTCGTACTGGCACGGACGATGTCCAAGGCTGATCTGACGGCGTACGGCTGGCGGATCCCGTTCCTGCTCGGCGGCGTTCTCGGCATCATCGGCCTGTGGTTGCGGCGCAGTCTCGCCGAGACCGAGATCTTCGAGGAGAAGAAGTCGACGGCGCGCCGGGTCGAGCGGCCGCTGCGCACCACCCTTCGCGAGCACCCGCGCGCCGTCGTGCAGCTCGTGGGTTTCTCGATGCTGTCGACCCTTTGCTACTACACGTTCTTCAGCGCCCTGACCTCGTTCGCGGTCAAGACCCGCAAGGCCGACGACGTCGACGTGTTCCTCGCGTTGTCGATCGCGACGGCGTTGTTCGTCGCGCTTCAATATCCGATGGGTGCCCTGTCGGATCGCTTCGGCCGCAAGCCACAGCTGCTCGTCTGGGCGGCGGCGACCGCGATCCTCATCGTCCCGCTGTCCACTTTGGTCCGGCCGGGACTACCTGGGCTGCTGGTCGTGTTCTGCGTCGGGCTCTGCCTGTACACGGCGATGACGTCGATCGCGCCCGCGATCATGAGCGAGCTGTTCCCCACCGAACTGCGCGGTTTGGGTATCGGCGCCTGGTACAACCTGACCGTCGCGTTGTTCGGCGGGACCGCTCCCCTGGTGCTCACGGCACTGTCCGACGCCGGGCTGTCGACGTTGTTCTTCTGGTATGTGGCCGCCGGAGCGGTGATCGCGTTCTTCGTCATCCGGACCCTGCCGGAGACCAAGGGCAGCGACCTGCGCTGAAACTCCGTCGCCGACGACGTGGCAGGTGGCTACTCTCGCGCTCCTACGACGAGCGCGAAGGAGGGACACCGTGTTGTTCGGCGATGTAAGCGAGGAATTGGCGCGACGCGTGGTGACGGCCCTTCGCCACGTCACCGACTTCGAACCTCCGTCCGCGCTGGTGCGGGTCTCCGCGCAGAGTGGCGTCGACTATCAGTGCGATCTCGCGATGAGCCTGGGCAAACGGCTCGGCAAACCGCCGAGGGAGATCGCCGCCGACATCGCGGCGCGGCTCGACGTCGCCGATATCGCCGAGCCGCCGGAGGTCGCGGGGCCGGGTTTCCTCAACTTCACGCTGCGCTCGTCCTGGCTGGCGGAGCGGACGACCGCGCTCAACGGCGACCCCCGGCTGGGTGTCGCGGTGACGCCGCGGCCTCGGCGGATCGCCGTCGACTACAGCAGTCCGAACGTGGCGAAGGAAATGCACGTCGGGCACCTCCGGCCGACCGTCATCGGCGACGCGATCGTCCGGCTGTCGCGGTTCGCCGGGCATGAGGTCATCCCGCACAACCATCTCGGCGATTGGGGTACTCCGTTCGGCATGCTGATCGAGCATCTGCTCGACGAACGCCCGTCCGGCCCGTACGCGATCGGAGATCTCAACGGCTTCTATCGGGCCGCGCGGTCGAAGTTCGACACCGACGACGGCTTCGCGACCCGCTCACGCGAGCGGGTGGTACTCCTGCAAAGCGGCGACGAAGAGACGCTGTCGCTGTGGCGGCGCCTGGTCGACGAGTCGACACGGCATTTCACCCAGGTCTACGAACTTCTCGGGATCGGCCTGACCAGTGAAGACGTCTACGGCGAGAGCTTCTACAACCCGTTTCTCGCCGCGGTCGTGGACGATCTGGACACCGCCGGGCTGACCGAGATCAGCGACGGCGCGGTCTGCGTCTTTCCTGACGGTTTCCGCAACCGGGAAGGCGATCCGCTGCCGCTCATCGTGCGGAAGCGGGACGGCGGTTACGGCTACGCCGCCACCGATCTCGCGACCCTGCGGTACTGGACGGAACAACGCGAGGTCACCGATCTGCTCTACGTCGTCGGCGCGCCGCAAGCACAGCACTTCGCGATGGTCTTCGCCGTGTGCCGGGCCGCCGGCTGGCTCCGCGAGGAGCATCGAGCCGAGCACATCGGGTTCGGCTCGGTACTCGGCGAGGACGGCCGTGCCATGAAGACCCGGGCGGGTGAGTCGGTCCGTCTTTCCGACCTGCTCACCGAGGCGATCTCCCACGCCGCCGAAGTGATCGACGACCGGGCCGACCTCTCCCCTGAAGTCAGGGAAGAGGTCGCCAAGGCGATCGGGATCGGCGCGATCAAGTACGCCGACCTTTCCGGCGATCGCGAGCGTGATTACGTCTTCTCCTGGGGCCGGATGCTCGCCAAAAGCGGGAACACGTCGGTCTATCTGCAATACGCCAACGCGCGGATCCGTTCCGTGCTGGCGAAAGCGGATCAGGACCTCACCGGCGCGCGGGTCCTGCTCGGCCACCCCGCGGAGCGCGCGTTGGCACTCGCGCTGGCCCGCTTCCCCGAGGCGGTCGGCGCGGCGACCGCCGGACATCTCCCCCACAAACTGTGCACCTATCTGTACGAAACCGCGGTCGCCTTCTCGCGGTTCTACGAACAGTGCCCGGTGCTGGACGCGGAAGGCCCCGGCATCCGCGACTCACGACTGCTGCTGGCCGAACTCACCTCGAAGACGCTGACGCTCGGCCTGTCTCTGCTGGGCATCTCCACACCCGCCCGGCTATGAGTCGCCGTGGTCGCTGAAGACCTTGCGCTTCAGCGGAGGGACCGCCTGGAAGAAGCGGAACATCCCTCGTGCCATCGTGCGGCCCGCCCGGTTCTCCGAGACGAACTGGCGGGCACTGCGTTCCGAGTCGCGCACCGCCGCGAAACCGTAGTCACGCATCCGCTGCTCGTAGTCGGCGACCGCGGAGCGCACCGCGCCGGTCTTTCGGGCTTCGACGAGGTTGCGGCACAACAGTTGCGCGTCCCGGAGCGCGGTGTTCGCGCCGATGCCGCGGAACGGGGTCATGCTGTGGATCGCGTCGCCGAGCAACGTGACATTGCTGGTCGGCCATGGCCCTACCGGCTTCGAGGTGAAGATCGGCAGCCGGGACACCGCTTCCTCGGGGGAACCGGCGACCAGCTCCTTGAACGCGGGATCCCAGCCGTCGATCAGGTCCAGCACCAGGGCCCGCAGGGCAGCACCGTCCAATGAGGACAGGTTGCCCGGGTAGCGCCGATCGTCCGCCGCGAACGCCCACATGACGTAACTCGAGGTGTTGTCGAACAGGACTGGGTCGTAGTCCGCCGTCTCGTCGTTGACCGACGAGGCGCCGGCCAGCTCGTGCGGTGCGGTGAACAGGCCCGCCCCGGTGCGCGGCATCACCATGCTCGGACCGTCGGTGAGCCGGGCGGGCAAACGCTTGCGGGTCTCTTCGGTCAGCGGGTGTTTGCCCGCGATCGCGATGATCCCGGTGTCCACCCGCTCGGCCTCGGGAAGAAACTGTTTGCGCACCCGGGAATTGGCCCCGTCGGCGCCGATGACCAGGTCTGCTTCGACGGTGCTGCCGTCGGCGAACTCGCAGACGACCGCCTCGCCTTCACGGCGGTAGCCGACGAACTCCTTGCCGTGGTGCAGAACTCCTTCGAGCCCGTCCGACAGCACCTGATGCAGGCTGATCCGGCTGACCGAATGATGGTCCGACGCGGGATCGGGGCTCGACGTGAGCTCGGTGTCGATCACCATCAGGTCCCGCAGCCGCTCGGTCACGAAGGTGAACGGACCGCTCGTGGTGCCGGTGGTGTCCAGGAACCGCTGCCAGAGATCGGAGGGCAGGCATTCGTGCAGGGCGGCGGAGCCGTGCGGGTTGATGTGCACGCGATAGCCCTGCAGGCGTTCGGTCCGGGTGCGGCTGCGCTCGTGGACGGATACGTCGATTCCCGCCTTGCGCAGCCCTTGCGCCAAGCAGAGACCGCCCGTGCCGCCGCCGATGATCGCGATTCTCGTGGTCATGGTGTTCTCCTCTCTCTGCCGACAACTATCAACCATAAGGATGATAAAGTCAACCATACGTTTGAAAGAGTCAGCGGCTAAGCTGAACCGCATGTCCGAAGCCGCCCCGCGCAGCCCTCGCCGCGCCCCCGTCGAACGCCAGCGCGATCCCGAGCGCACGAAGGCCCAGCTCTTGGAGGCGGCGAAGGCCGAGTTCGGCGCGAAGGGCTACGCCGCGGCACGCGTGAGTGAGATCGCCGCGAAAGCCGGCGTGAACAAGCAACTGATCTCGTACTACTTCGGCGGCAAGGAAGGGCTGTACAACGCGCTGACCGCGACGATGTACGACGACTACGTCGCGGCGGCCGACCACGGGAAACCGTTCGCGGAGGTCGTCCGGTTCTTCGTCCAGTCGGGAGTCCGGGATCACGACCTCGCCAAGCTGTTCCTCTGGGAGAACCTGACCGACGGCGCCCCCGACGCGATCGGTGTCGAAGGGCAGCGCGGATTCCTGCAGCAGCAGGTGGAGTACGTGCGAGCCCGTCAGGCCGCGGGAGACTTCCCCGCCGACCTCGACCCCGCGTTCCTGCTGGTGATCTTCATGGCCGCGTCCAGTGCCGCGCTGGCGCTGCCTCGCGTCGTCCGGGCCGTCTCGGGCCAGGACCCGCAGTCGGCCGAGTTCGCCGAGGCCTACGGCGAACAGCTGGCTCGCCTGGTCGGCCACCTCGCCGATCCGGGGAAGCGGTAGCAAAGGTCCCCCGCTGTCGCTTGAACCTTTCGGGGCTCCTCCGGACTAGAGAGGGCAGACGAAGAGGGGGTGGCCGATGGGACAAGCGAGAGACACCGACTTCAGCGAGTACTTCGCGGCCCGTGTGCAGCGGTTCCGGCGGCTGGCGTTCGGCATGTGCGGTGACTGGCACGGCGCCGAGGACCTGGTGCAGGCCACGTTCGTCCAGCTGTACCGGCGCTGGCGACGCGTCCGGCCGGACACCGTCGACGCCTACGCGCGCCGGATCCTGCTCAACCTCTTCCTGAGCGGAAAGCGCAAACACCGCGGGGAACTGGTGACCTCGGCGCCGCCGGACCGGGCCGCACCGGCCGGCTACGACAGCCACGACCGGATCGATCTCGAGCGGGTGCTCAGCGACCTGACGCCGCGCCAACGCGCGATGGTCGTACTTCGCTTCCTCGAAGACCTCTCGGTCGCCGACGTTGCTTCGTTGCTCGGTGTCGCCGAAGGCACCGTCAAGAGCCAGACCGCCCGCGGGGTCGAGGCACTGCGCGCCGTCCTGGCCTCCCCGACGAGCAAGGAGTAGTCATGGAAGACCAGGACGTCCGCTCCGCCTTGAAGGAGTATGTGACCGAAACGGAGCCGCCGATCGGGCTCAACGGTGACGACGTGCTCGCCGCGGGCCGCCGGTCAAGGCGGCGCCGTCTGACGACCGTGATCGCGGCGGTCGCGTTGGCCGCGGCAGGATTCCCCGCGGGAACGGCACTCATCGTGCTTCCCGACCGGCAAGAGCCGACCGCGACCTCACCTTGCGGCGAGAAGTCGCCCGGCGAAAGCCGCGACGCGGTGACGGCGCGCTTGGATTGCCTGCTCGAACGGGCGATCCGCACCTACGTCACCCCGGCGGACCCGCTCGACCTGGAGACCTATCCGGGGCCGGATAAAACGCTCTACCTCATGTCGGCCGACGTGGGCGACCGGACGGGATCGGTCTTCGTGGAACTGATGACCAACGACGGCACGCTGCTTTCGGCGGAGACCGCCTGCAAAGTGCAGGTCCCGGCTCCGACCACTTGCTCGGCGAGCCTGGTTCGCGGCGGAACCCTCGTGGAGACGACGATCAAAAAGCCCGACAGCCCGGGTTTCGTCGCCTACCAAGCCGCCTACCGGACCGAGCAGGCCATCGTCGTCATCACTTCCACCAACAGCACCGAAGCGGGCACTGACGCACGGCCGTATCCACCGGCTCAGCGTGAACTGCCTCCCCTGACCGAGGCCCAGGTCCGTGAAATCGCCCTGACCCCGGGCCTGGTGCCCTAGCGACGCAGGGGAACGAGATCGTCGGCGTGGACGACCTCGCGCCGCTGTTCCGCGGGGAGGTCGTGGCTGGAGCGGCCGATGAGGTCGGGCAGTTCGCCCGCGTCGAAGGCCACGACGCCGCGCGCCACGGTGCGCTGCCGGAGGTCGACCAGGTCGACGACGTCACCGGCCTGGAAGTCGCCGTCGACGCCGGTGATCCCGGCGGCCAGCAGTGAGCGGCGACGGCGGACGACGGCCGCGACCGCGCCGTCGTCGAGGTGCAGTTTCCCGGACGCGCCCGCGGCGTAGCCCAGCCAGAACCGGCGGGCCGACAGCCGGGAGTCCGCGGCGGCGAACGCCGTGCCGACCTCGGCGGTGGTCAAGGCACGTGCGGCCTCGGAAGCGGCGGCGAGCAGGACCGGGATCCCGGCGCCGGCGGCGGTGCGGGCGGCGGCGAGCTTCGACACCATGCCGCCGGTGCCGAGCCCGGAGCTCGACATGCCGACGGTGATTCCGTCCACATCGGACTCCCCGGCGACCTCGGCGATCTTGCGGGTCGCGCCGTCACGGGGATCCCCGTCGTAAAGACCGTCCACATCGGACAACAGGACGAGCGCATCCGCGCCGATCAGGTGTGCCACCAGCGCGGCCAGCCGGTCGTTGTCGCCGAAGCGGATCTCTTCGGTGGCCACGGTGTCGTTCTCGTTGACCACGGGAACGGCGCCGAGGGCCAGCAGCCGGGTGAACGTGTTCTGCGCGTTCCGGTAGTGCGCACGGCGCACGACGTCGTCCGACGTCAGTAGAACCTGGCCCACGGTCAGGGAAAAGCGGCCGAACGACTCGGCGTAGGCATGCGCCAGCGCGAGCTGTCCGACGCTGGCCGCGGCCTGCTGGGTGGCGAGGTCACGCGGTCGTTTGCCGAGGGCGAGCGGCGCGAGTCCCGCGCCGATCGCGCCCGAGGACACCAGCACGATCTGCGTGCCGCGGGAGACCCGGTCGGCGATCGCGTCCACCAATGCGTCCAGCCTGGCCACGTCGAGACCGTCGCCGGCGGTGGTCAGTGCGGAGGAACCGACCTTGACGACCACACGCTTCGCGTCGGCGATCGCCACCCGGGTTGAGCTCACTCGTCGTCCATCTCGTCTTCGTCTTCGACGCCGTCCGGACCGTCACGACGGATCCGGCGGGCTTCCTTGCGCTCGGCGGCACCGATGCGGCTGGTGTTCTCCAGCCGCACATCCGTGCCCCGGCCCGACAGGTGCACCGCGACCCCGGCCGGGGTCGACGGCTCCCATTCGAACTGGACGTCGCCGATGGTGACGGGGCTGCCGGGTACGGCGCCCTTGCGTGCCAGTACTTCCTCGACACCCAGCCGGTTGAGCCGGTCCGCGAGGTAACCCACGGCTTCGTCGTTGCCGAAGTTGGTCTGCCGGATCCATCGCTCCGGGCGGGAGCCTCGGATGATGAACGCGCCTTCCTCCTCCGGGTCGAGTTCGACGGTGAAGCCTGCGTCGTCGACGGCCATCGGCCGGAGCACGACCTTCGCCGGCTCGGGGGCCGGCTGGTCGGCGCGGTACTTCTCGACGACGGCGGCGAGCGCGTAGGTCAGTTCCTTCAAACCCTGCCGCGACGCCGTCGAGATCTCGAACACGCTAAGCCCGCGGGCTTCCAGTTCCGGGCGCACGAACTCGGCGAGCTCGGCGGCGTCCGGGATGTCGATCTTGTTCAGCACCACCACACGCGGCCGGTCGGCGAGGTCGCCGCCGAGGCTCGGGGTGTAGCGGGCCAGCTCTTCTTCGAGGGCGTCGATGTCGGACAGCGGGTCGCGACCGGGCTCGAAGGTGGCGCAGTCGACGACGTGCACCAGCACCGCGCAGCGTTCGATATGGCGCAGGAAGTCGAGGCCGAGGCCCTTGCCCTCGCTCGCGCCGGGGATCAGCCCCGGCACGTCGGCCATGGTGAACACGGTCGATCCGGCGGTGATCACGCCCAGGTTCGGCACCAGGGTGGTGAACGGGTAGTCGGCGATCTTCGGCTTGGCCGCGGACAGCACCGAGATCAGCGACGACTTGCCCGCGGACGGGAAGCCCAGCAGCCCGACGTCGGCGACCGAACGCAGCTCCAGGACGAGGTCGCGGGTCTCGCCCGGCTCGCCCAGCAGCGCGAACCCGGGCGCCCGGCGGGCCTTGGAGGCCAGCGCCGCGTTGCCGAGGCCGCCACGGCCGCCCTGGGCGGCGACGAAGGTGGTGCCCGGCCCGACCAGGTCGGCCAGGATCTCGCCGTCCTCGGTCATCACGACGGTGCCGGACGGGACACGCATCTCCAGCGTCTCCCCCGCCGCGCCGGCGCGGTTGCCGCCCTGGCCCAGCTTGCCGTTGCCGGCGCGGGCGTGCGGGCGGAAGTGGAAGTCGAGCAGCGTGTGGACGTTCGGATCGACGATCAGCAGCACGTCGCCGCCGTTGCCACCGTTGCCGCCGTCCGGGCCGCCGAGGGGCTTGAACTTCTCGCGGTGCACCGAGGCGCAGCCGTTCCCACCGTCACCGGCGGCCAGATGGATCACCGCTCGGTCCACGAACCGGGACGCCATGACTTGCCTCTATTCACTCGCGAAAAGAAAGGGGATACATAAAACAAACGAGGGGTGGGCCCGGATATTCCGGCCCCACCCCTCGTCAGAGGTTCTAACTCGAAGCCGAAACTCAGGCTTCGGTCGGCACGATGTTGACCGTCTTGCGGCCACGCTTCTCGCCGAACTGGACCGCACCGGCGGCCAGCGCGAACAGCGTGTCGTCGCCGCCACGGCCGACGTTCACGCCGGGGTGGAACTTGGTGCCACGCTGGCGGATCAGGATCTCGCCCGCGTTGACTTCCTGGCCGCCGTAGCGCTTGACGCCCAGCCGCTGCGCGTTCGAATCGCGACCGTTGCGGGAGCTGGACGCACCCTTCTTGTGAGCCATGGCTCAATCCTCTTTCTGACGAAGATCCGGAGAAAGTCCTACTTGGAGATGCCGGTGACCTCGACGCGGGTCAGCTTCTGCCGGTGACCCTGGCGCTTGTGGTAGCCGGTCTTGTTCTTGAACTTGTGGATCCGGATCTTCGGACCCTTGGTCTGCTCGACGACCTTGCCGGTGACCGAGACCTTCGCCAGCGCGTCGGCGTCCGCGGTGACGTCGCCACCGTCCACAAAAAGGACTGCGGGGAAGGTGTGCTCGGTACCCGGCTCGCCTTCGAGCTTCTCGACCTCGACGACGTCGCCGACGGCCACCTTGTACTGCTTGCCGCCAGTCTTGACGATCGCGTACGCCGACACGGAAGTCTCCTGCTTACTCGACAACGGGTGGGGGCTTGCGTGATCGGCCCACCAGGAAAGTCTCGGTGGTCCAGATGCTGCGCAAGGTGCCCGCTCTAGGTGGCGGGCCGTTCTACAGGTTACGTGGGGCTCCCCGGTGCGATCACACCGGGGTGCCCCTAGGTGTTCACTAGCTCTTTTCCGACGCCTTGACCGGCGGACCGGCCGGCCGCGAGGCCGCCCGTCGCGGACGACGGCGGGTGGTGGAGCGCACGGCCGGGGCCGGAACGTCCACCCCGGGCTCGGTCTCCTCCTGGGCCGGAGGAGCCTCGGGCTCGGAAACCTCTTCCGTCACAACAACCTCAGGAGTCACCGGAACCTCGGGCGCTTCGGGCGCCGGGCCCGATTCCGCGACGACGGCGATCTCTTCCTCGCGCACGGCCGGAGCCTCGTCGTCCGGAGTCGTCACCGGTTCACCGGCGAGTTCCGTCGCGGGTGCCTCGGCGACCGGCTCGGAAACCGGCTCAGCGGCCGCCTCGGCCGCCTGTTCGACGGTCGCTTCGGCCACGGGCTCCGAAACCGGCTCAGCGGACTGCTCGGCCGCCTGCGGGGCGTGACCGTTCAGCGCGGCGCCCTCGACGTTCTCGGTGACCTCGTGCGTGTGCTCGCCCTTGGCCGCCTTCGTGGCGTTGGCCACGGCCTGGACCGCCGAAACCACCGACTCGCGCTGGCCGGACGGCTGCGGGGCCTCGGTCTTGGCCGCGACGGGCTCGTTCTGGCCCTGCTCCTCGCCCTTGCCCCGGCCACGGGACCGGCGGGAGCCCTGCTCCTTGCCGCCGCCACCGCCACCGCCGTGGTTGTGACCGTTGCCGCCACCACCGGTGCGCTGCGGCTCGGTCGAGACGACCACGCCGCGGCCCTTGCAGTGCTCGCACGGCGTCGAGAACGCCTCGAGCAGCCCGGTGCCGATCTTCTTGCGGGTCATCTGCACCAGACCGAGCGAGGTGACCTCGGCGACCTGGTGGCGCGTGCGGTCGCGGCCGAGGCATTCGGTCAGCCGCCGCAGCACGAGCTCACGGTTGGATTCGAGCACCATGTCGATGAAGTCGATGACGATGATGCCGCCGATGTCCCGGAGCCGGAGCTGGCGGACGATCTCCTCCGCCGACTCCAGGTTGTTCCTGGTCACCGTCTCCTCGAGGTTGCCACCCGATCCGGTGAACTTGCCGGTGTTGACGTCGATGACCGTCATCGCTTCGGTGCGGTCGATGACCAGGTAGCCGCCCGAGGGCAGCCAGACCTTGCGGTCCAGCGCCTTGGTGATCTGCTCGTCGATCCGGTGGTCGGCGAAGGCCGAACCGGTGCCCGTGTACCGCTTGACGCGATCCGCCAGGTCCGGCGCGACGTGCTGCACGTAGTTGTAGATGGTGTCCCAGGCCTTGTCGCCCTGGATCTCCAGTTTGGCGAAGTCCTCGGTGAACAGGTCGCGGACGACCTTGACCAGCAGGTCCGGCTCTTCGTAGAGCATGACCGGGGCACTGTTCTTCTTGCCGCCGTTGCCGGCTTCGGCCTTCTCCTTGATGACGTCCCACTGCGCCTTGAGGCGGCGGACATCCCGGTCCAGCTCCTCCTCGCTGATGCCCTCGGACGCGGTGCGGATGATCACACCGGCATCCTCGGGGACGATGCGCTTGAGGATGTCCTTCAGGCGGCGGCGCTCGTTCTCCGGGAGCTTCCGGGAGATACCGGTGGCGCCGCCCGCGGGCACGTAGACCAGGAAGCGGCCCGGCAGCGAGATCTGCGTGGTCAGCCGGGCGCCCTTGTGCCCGACCGGGTCCTTGGTGACCTGGACCAGCACGGAGTCGCCGGTGGAGAGCGCCTGCTCGATCTTGCGGGCCTTGCCTTCGAGACCGGCGGCGTCCCAGTCGACCTCGCCGGCGTAGAGCACGGCGTTGCGGCCGCGGCCGATGTCGATGAAGGCGGCCTCCATCGACGGCAGCACGTTCTGCACACGGCCGAGGTACACGTTGCCGACGATCGAGCCGGTGCCCGACGACGTCACGAAGTGCTCGCACAGGACGCCGTCCTCGAGCACGCCGATCTGCGTGGACTCGCCCTTCTCGGCGACGACCATGGTGCGCTCGACCGACTCGCGGCGGGCGAGGAACTCGGCCTCGGACAGGATCGGCGCACGACGGCGGCCCGCCTCGCGGCCGTCCCGGCGGCGCTGGCGCTTGGCCTCGAGCCGGGTCGAGCCGCGCACGCTGCGGACCTCGTCCCGCGCGGGGCGCTCGGTCTCGGCGGCCTTGGCCTGGCGCACGTGGACGACCGTGTTGGGCGGGTCGTCGCTGGTGGCCTCGGCGTTGTCGTCGTCCCCGCCCTTGCGACGACGGCGCCGACGGCGGCGCTTGCTGCCGCCGTCCGAATCGCCGTCGTTGTCCGAGTCGGCCTCGGCGGCCGCTTCGTCGGCGCTCTCGGCACCGGCCTCTTCGGTGTCGGCGTCCTTGTCCTTCGCGCGCTGCTGGCGACCACGCGGGGCTCGCGGCTCTTCGGACTGCTCGTCTTCGTTCTCGGACTCGGCCGAGCTCTCGTCGCCGCCCTTGCCCCGGCCGCGACCACGACGCCCGCGACGACGGCGGCGACGGCCGTTGGCGTCGTCACCGTCCTCGTCGGTGCTCTGGCCTTCGGCCTGCTCGGTCTGCGTCTCGTCCTCGTCGGAGGCGGTCTCGTCGGTCTGGGTGAAGGCCGGCTCCGGCTTGCGGGCGGGCTTCGCCGCGACGGGCTCCGGCGGCAGGAACACCGGCGACGGCGCGGCGAACACCGGGAGATGCGCGGCGACCTTCGACGGCCTGGTCGTGCGCTCCGGCGGCTCCGGGGTCACGGGGGCGGCCAGCGCGGGCGGAACACGCCGCGAAGGGGCCTCCACCTGCGGCTCGACGGGCTCCGGCGCCGCCTTGACCTCAGGCTTGGCTTCGGGCTCGGGAGCCGCGGGGGTCTCGGTGACGGGCTCCTCGGCGGTTTCGGGCTCGTCGCCGCCGGCGAGGGCTTCGGCGAGCTTGAGGGCCACGTCGCGAGTGACGCTGGACTGCGCGCTACGTACGGTCTCGCCGAGCTCACCGAGCTTGGCCATCAGTTCACGGCTGTTGGATCCCAGCAGCTTCGCCAGCGCGTGCACCCGGATACGGGGAGGCAGTTCGCCCAGCTGGCCTGCGATGGGTGTGGCGGTATTCCCGCCGGTGACGGCGGGTGTGTCCGCGTTCGACATATATCTCCTCCGCCCCCGGGCGCGTCGGCTGGCTCACACCGGCTCGACGCGGCCGCGCAGGGGCCCCTTTCTGTTCGTTCCGCCGTGGTGGTCACCAGCAGCGGGAATCCTTGCCCGGCACCGCGACGGCGCCGGGGTTGTCCGGGCGCCGCGTACGGCTGAAGGTCTGCTCGGCGGAGCGCTGGCCACGTTCGCGACATCGGGCCGCCCGCCACGTCGTCGAGCCGCATACAGCGGCGACGCGTGTGGAGGATGTGCAGCACACCACCGGGCCACGAGACCGCGAGCGCCACCTCTCACGTGTGCCCGTCGGCCAGCGGCCACCGCGAGTATCCCACACCCCGGCCCCACTCCGGTGTACTCGGTGCCACAGACCTGGCTCCCGGGCGCGCCGCGGCCACCGGCCGAGCGAACTTCGCGGGAGAGCTTGTCGACCCGGCCGAGGGTGGCTAGCGTGCCGCTCGGGGGTGCCGAAGCTCAGGCCGCGGTGCCCTCGTTGCCCGATGTTCTCCGGTGGGAGGTCCGGTGTCCCTGCTGGGGCGGTCCCTGCGAGCGGCCGTATGCGCCTTGGTGGTGCTCTGCGGCTCGGTCGCGGCTGTCGCGACGGCCGAGGCCGAGCCCTCGTGTCATCCCCAGGGACGGGCCCTGCGTTACGTCGTCGCCTTCGACAAGGGCACTTCCGAGGCCGAGGCCAGGGCGGCCGTCGCCGATGGCTGCGGCAGCACGACCGTCTACTACCCGCAGATCGCCGTGGCCGTGGCGACCTCGGCCGACCGGGACTTCGCCGAACGGGTCCGGCCCGCCGCCGCGTTCAGCGCGCAGGCCGAACGGCTGGCCGTGCAGCGGGCGAACGGCACGTCACCGGCCAGGTCCGCGCCCGCCCGCGCCGAGCTCCAGCCGACGGATCCGGCGAAGGTGTCCTCCGCCGACCGCACCGGCGAGCAGTGGGACATGCGCGCGATCGGCGCCGACAAGGCCCGCGCGATCGAGCCGGGCAGCCGGGACGTCGTCGTCGGCGTCCTCGACTCCGGCGTCGACCCCACTCATCCCGACCTGGCGAAAGCCCTCGACCCGGGCAAGTCCGCGGGCTGCCTGACCGGCGCGCCCGACCGGAACTGGGCCGCTACGACGTCGGTGCACGGCACGCACGTCGCGGGGGTCATCGCCGCCGACGACGACGGCAAAGGGGTCACCGGGGTGGCGCCCGGCGTGCGGATCGCCTCGGTGAAGGTGATCGACGATCGCGGGTACGCCGACCCCGAAGCCGCCGTCTGCGGGCTGATGTGGTCCGTTTCACAGGGCATGGCGGTGACGAACAGCAGCTACTTCGTCGATCCGTGGTCGCTCTCCTGCGCCCACGCCGACGAGCGGGGCGTGGTGAACGAGGTCATGGCCCGCGCCGTCGAGTACGCGACGTCGGCGGGCACCCTCAACATCGCGGCGGCGACCAACGAAGCCGCCGAGCTGGTGCCGTCACCGCGCTCGGGTGCCCGGCGCCAGTCCGAAGGCTGTCACGCGCTGCCCGCCGGTCTGCGTGACGTCGTCGCGGTGTCGTCCGTGAGCGAAGAGCGGGTCAAGGCCGGCTACAGCTCGTACGGGCTCGGCGTGATCGACGTGACCGCTCCGGGTGGCGAGGCCGGGCAGTGCGTGCTTTCGACCGTTCCCGGCGGGTACGCGCCGCTGTGCGGGACGTCGATGGCGGCGCCGCACGTCGCCGGTGTCGCGGCGTTGCTCGCTTCGAAGCATCCCGGCTACAGCGCCCGTCAGCTGAGGCGGACGCTGGACGCCCAGGCCACCCCGATCGCGTGCCCCGCCGACTACGACCTGACCGGTGACGGCTCACAGGACGCGTACTGCACCGGTTACGCGGGATTCAACGGCTTCTACGGGCACGGGCTGGTCGACGCGCTGGCCGCGGTGGCTCCCCGGCGAACGGGCTCGAACCCGGCCCGGTGACGGGTCAGCGCAGCAGGAGCTTGCCGAACCGCTTCGAGGACGCGTAGATCCCGACCGCCGCCAGCGCCACCAGATACGCGACGTTCCCGACCATGCCCCACGACAGGACACCCGCCGAAAGCCCGCGCATCAGCTCGATGCCGTGGTACAGCGGGAAGATCTGCACGATCCACTGGATCCCCGCCGGGTACACCGAAAGCGGGTAGAACGTCGTGGAGAACAGGAACAGCGGCATCAGCACGAGGTTGATGTAGTCGAACTGCGACACCGACCGCAGGAAGGTCACCAGCACGATGCCGATGGCCGAGAACGCCATCGCGATCAGCAGCGCCGCCGGGATCATCAGCAGGGCCCACCACGACCCGGGCAGCCCCATCACGGTCATCACGCCGAGGAAGGTCACCGAGTAGATCCCGCCGCGCAGCACCGACCAGCCGACCTCGCCGAGCGCGATGTCCAGCGGCCCGATCGGGGTGGCGAGCATGGCGTCGTACAGCTTGGCGTACTTCAGCTTGAAGAACAGGTTGTACGTCGAGTCGAGGATCGCGCCGTTCATCGCCGACGCGGCGAGCAGGCCGGGCGCGACGAAGGCGACGTAACTCATCGCCTGGCCGCCGGGCCCGACGACCTCGCCGACGAGCTTGCCGAAGCCGAGCTGGAAGGCCATCAGGTAGAACAGCGGCTCGAAGACACCGGACACGAACAGCATCCAGGCGTGCGAGTACGTCAGGAAGGTCCGCTCCAGCACCGCTGTCGACCGGCCGCTGTACAGCGCGGACGGCAGGATGCGCAGCAGCACCCCGCGGCGCGGGACTTCGGTGAGCACCGCCATTTCAGACCACCAGCCGTCGGTAAAAGTACTTGTGCGCCAACGCCCAGCCCACCCCGGCCAGCACGATCAGGAACGCGAGATGGCCGAGCGTGGCGAGCGGGCCGACGGTGCCGAGGCTGATCGCTCTGGCGGCCTCGTTGCCGTGCCACAGCGGGGAGATCCAGGCGATCCACATCAGCGGGGCAGGCAGTTCGGTGATCGGGAAGAACGTGCCGGAGAACAACGTCATCGGGATCAGGATGAACCGGAACACCAGGCCGAACCGGGTGCCCTCGTCGTAGGTGGTCGCGGCCAGTGCCATCACCGGGGTGCCGCACGCGATGCCGGTGAGCGTGCCGATCAGGATGACGGCGAGCACGCCGAAACTCGTCCAGGACCCGAAGAGCGCCGCGATGACGGCGTAGATCGTGCCCGCCAGGGTCAGCCGCAGGCTCACCCACATGATCTGGCTGCCGAGCACCTGCCCCGGCGTGATCGGGGTGGCGGTGACGGCGATGTAGTCCTGCTGCCATTTGAAACCCGACAGCACCGGGTAGCTCGACTCCCCCACCGCCAGCTGCGCCGCACCGGCCACGAGCAGCGCGGGAGCGACGTACTCCAGGTACGAGAACCCGCCCGTCGCCGCGCCGGCCTGGACCTGCGAGCCGAACCCGAGCCCCATCGCGGCCAGGAAGAGCACCGGTTGCAGGCCCGTCGAGTACAAAGTGGACACCCAGTAGCGGCGGTACCACATCCAATGGCCCTCGACCCGCAGCCAGGCTCCAGCCCAGCGCGAGACCACGCGGCCCGTCGACGCCTTCGTCTGTGCTGTGGTCATCAGTCCACCAGCGTCCGGCCGGTGAGGCGGAGGAAGACGTCCTCCAGCGAGCTGCGGCGGACCAGGCTCGACAAGGGCCGCAGCCCGCGCGCGTGCGCCTGTTCGAGGGTGGCCTCGCCGGTCATCGTGTAGAGCAGGACGCGGTCCGGCAGCACCTCGACGCGTTCGGCGAGGCCTTCGATCCGCTTCGCGGCCGCCTCCTGCTCGCCGTTCGGGAAGCGCAGCTCCACGACCTCGCGGGTGGAGTACCGGCTGATCAGGTCCGCGGGCGAGCCTTCGGCGGCGATCCGGCCGTTGTCCATCACGACCAGCCGGTCGCAGAGCTGCTCCGCCTCGTCCATGTAGTGCGTGGTGATGATCAGCGTGGTCCCGCCGGCCTTGAGCCGGAACAGCCTGTCCCACAACAGGTGGCGGGCCTGCGGATCCAGCCCCGTGGTCGGCTCGTCGAGCAGGAGCAGCTCCGGGTCGTTGACCAGGGACCGCGCGATGGTCAGCCGCCGCTTCATCCCGCCGGAGAGCGAATCGACCTCCGCGTTCGCCCGGTCGGTGAGCTGGGCGAACTCCATCAGCTCCTCGGCCTTGCTCCGCACGTGCGACCGGGAGAGCCCGAAGTAGCGGCCGTAGATCTGCAGGTTCTGCCGGACGGTGAGCTCGGTGTCGAGGTTGTCCTGCTGCGGCACGACGCCGAGCCGGGCGCGGATCTTCGGCCCCTCGACGTCCGGATCCATGCCGAGGACCCGCAGGTCACCGTCGGTGCGCGGGGAGACGCTCGCGATCATCCGCATGGTGGAGGACTTGCCCGCGCCGTTGGGCCCGAGGAAGCCGAAGGCCTCCCCCGGGCGGACCTCGACGTCGATCCCGCGTACGGCCTCGAAATCGCCGAAACGCTTGACCAACGCCTTCGCCTGCACCATCGCCGGTTCGTGCTCCGAGTCACCCACGGTAAGCACCCTAGGACCTGCCACCGACAAAACTCGACCGGTTTATCCGGTCCCTTGTTGGACGGTCCTCGCTCGTCGATACTCACCGACCATGAGTCTCAAGCCCAAAATCGCCCTGTTGTCCGTTTTTGTCAGCGCCGGGCTCCTGGTGGCGCCCGCCGCGCAGGCGGCCGAGCCCCGTGCGGCCACTGTGGACCCGCGTCCGTCCACCGCCAAGCTGGCCTTCGAACTGCACAAGCTGGCGGTGCTCAGCCACGGGAAGATCCGCGTGGACAAGATCGGCCGCAGCAACGAAGGCCGTCCGGTGTGGGCGGCCAGGGTCGGCCACGGCAAGACACGGATCCAGTACGTCACCCAGCAGCACGGTGACGAGCCGCTCGGCACCCCCGCCGCGCTCGAGTTCCTGCGCGAGGTCGGCGTCGGGAACAGCGCGTGGGCGCGGAAGCTGCTTTCGAAGGTGACCGTCGACATCGTCGTGCGCGCCAACCCCGACGGGCACGAGCGCGACTGGCGCTACAACTACGACCCGGACGCCACTCCCGAATACGGTGAGAAGGGCAAGGGGTACGACATCAACCGCTACCACGACCCGGCCGTCGCGCCCGAGGACAACCCGGCCACCGAAGCGGGCCTGATCCAGCGGCGGAACGCGTCGTTCAAGCCGGACATCATGGTCGACTACCACATGCAGGGCCGTTACCGGGACGCCGACGGCAAGGAGATCACCGCTTCGACGATGTGGCCCACGCATCCGGGCGTGAAACCGTCCGATGTGGACTTCGCGAAGCAGATCGCGGTCGTGGTGCAGCGGTCGATCGACGGCAACGGCGGCTACGTCTCGCAGTATCCGGGCGGTTCGTATCAGGGCATCGCGCGCAACGGGTACGGGCTGCTCGGCAACGGCAGCGTGCTGATCGAGCTGAGCCTCATCCCGGAGCGGGAACAGCAGCAGATCCAGGACGCGCGGGCCTCGATGCTCGCGATCGCGCGGGCCGCGGCCGACGGTTCGGTGCGGACCGTGGACCCGGCCGCCGCCGACGCGATCCCGCCGCGGGGTCCGGCGCTGCCGGGCACGGTCGAAGAAGGGGACGAAGCCGCCTGACGCGTGCAATGAACGGTCCTTTCCTTGCGAATTTCGCAAGGAAAGGACCGTTCCTAGCACTAGCGGACGGTGACCGAGAGGCTCCGCGTCACCCCGTTGACGGTGACCGAGAGGTTCGCCGTCCCCGGCCGCAGCGCGGTCAGCACCCCGCTCGCCGGGTCGAACGACGCGACGTCCCACGGCATCGCGGGCAGGAATCCGCCGGCGACATGCGTGCCCCAGCCGCCCTTCCAGTCCGCGCTGACCGGATACGAAACCGGCACCTGACGCGTTCCCTGCGTCACCACGGCACGGACGTCCGCCTTCTCCCCGCGCGCGAGCGACGAGGGACCGGACAGCGTCAGCGCGTCGACGTTCGGCCGCGTCTCGAACCGCACCGGCTGCGCCTTGTCCCCCGGCTCGAACCGGACCATCGTCCAGCCGACGAACCCGCCGTCACCCGGAGCCGCCGCGGGCGACTTCCCGGAGTTGCCGTTCACCAGATACGGCACGCCGTCGACCCGCGAAAGGGCGAAAACGCCCGCGTGCGAGGCGATCGAGGCCGCCTGCTTGCCCGACTCGCGTTCGAAGGCGGTCAGCCAGCCGGTCAGCATGGCGGCCTCCTTGCGGTCGGCCAGCTGCGAGTTCCCGGTGGGGCTCGGGTCCTTGACCGGATGGTGCATCGCGACGACCACGCCGCGGATCCGCCTGTCCGCCTTCGCCCCGTCCAGCGCCTCGCGCAGCATCCGGATCTGGTCGAACCCGCCCGCGCGCAGCGATCCGCGCGAGGAATCCATCAGCACCAACCGGATCCCGGCGACGTCGGCGACGCGGTGGGTCTCCCCGAACGCCGCCTGGAACTCCGCGAGCCCGTGTCCGCCGTCGGCCTCGTGGTTGCCCGGCACGTAGTACCAAGGCGCCTTGCCGACGAGTTCCTCGTCGATGACCGACTTCGCCAGCGCGAAATCGGCGGCCGTGCCCCGGTCGACGAAGTCGCCGTTGATCAGCACGAGATCCGGTTTCGCCGCCACCGCCTCGCGCAGCGCGCGCCGGGCCTGGGCGACCAGCGGGCCGCCGGGCTGGTCGGCGGTGAACTGCGCGTCGCTGACCACGGCGATCCGCAGGCCACCGGTCGCGGCGCCGTCGGTGATCAGCGCCGGGTCACGCGGCGCAGGGTCGGCGGGGACGGCGGCCGCGGGCGCGACCTCGAAGGTGAGATCGTCGAACACCAGCCGTCCCTCGTACTGCTCGGCGGGGACGTTCTCGACGGCGTAGAACTTCGTCAGTCGCTGCCCATCGGGGAGCCCGGCCGGGATGGCCGCGCGGACGTAACGCCAGCCCGTCCAGTCGACGCTCAGCGACAGGTCCACGACCGACGGGACGTTGGCGGCGTCGCGGAGTTCCGCCCGCAGCCAAGCTCCCTTCGCGTCGCCGTTGACCCACAGGCCGACGCGCTGGGTGCCGCGCGGCACCGCGAGCGGCGACGCCGAGTTGACGTAGGCCGCGCGCGTGGCGTTGGTCCCGTTCAGCCGGTAGTCCAGCGCGAGACCGCGACCACCGTCACGGCCGGGCGCCTCGGAAAGCGCGGCGCCGACGACGGCCGGGAAGACGCTGGCGGTCCAGCCCGCCGGGCCGTCCAGCGGTGCCGCGACACGGGACTCCGTGCCGACGGAGGCCGCCAGATGCGTCACCTTCCCGCCCGCGGAGGCGGTGATCGCCGAAGCGCCCGACGCCTTCAGCGCGGTGACCGCGAACCCGTCACCGGACGGTTCGATCTTCACCACCGCGGGGTCGTAGTCGAGTTTGACGTCGTCGGGTTCGATCCACGTGCCGTAACCGTCGGCGTCGTAGCCGAAAACCTTGAACGTGCTCCTCGCGCCTTCGCCGGACAGCGCGACCTGTTCGGTGCTCGTGCCCAGCCGGACCGGTGAGCCGAGGACGTTCAGCGTGGTCTTGCCCATGACGCCACCGCGTTTCGCGTAGACGTCGACGTTCGCGGGCGCGTCGGGCCGGAGCCGGTCGGCGTGCGCGGTGAACACGCCGTCGGTCACGGTGCCGCGGAAGGGATTGGTGCTGAGCCACTGGACGTGGGCGTCGACGGCGGCGCCGGTCTCGTCGTGGCCCCCGGCGACGAGTTTCCGGGTCAGCCCGGAGAGCACGCGCGTCGCGTCGGTGGTGTCCTGCGCGGGAGCGGGCGCGAATCCGGTCAGCCGCCCGCTTCCCGGCACGGTGGCGACGCCGATCCCGTTGGGCACCAGGCGTTCCCCGCCGTCCGACGGCGAATTGCGCACCAGCGGCGACTTCTCGCCCTCCTCGCGGGCGAGCATGGTCGACGAGCCGCCGCCGTCGAGGTTGATGGCGTCGTCCGCGCCGAGCGACTTCATGTGCCGGGCCAGTTCGAGTTCGGTCATGCCGCGGCTGTCCGCCTGGCGTCCGTCGACCGTGGCCAGCCACATCTTCGTGCCGTCGGCGGAGAACCCGACCGCGGTACGGGGGTGCATGGCGACGTTGTCGACCGGCTGGACCGCGCCGTCACGCAGCAGGACCTTGTTCCCACCGACCGAGACGGACAGCTTGCCCGCGTCGCTCTTCGGCGCGTACGCGACGCCCACCTTGTCGCCGGGCTTCAAGCCGGACAACGAATCCACCCCGCCGTCACGGGCGAGCAGGATCGTCGCCCCCGCGGCGATCGGGCCGTCGGCGGGTTGTGTCCGCACCTGCGTGACCACACCGCCGGAGACCTCGATCTCGACGACGCGCCGGGCGCCCGCGACCGAAGTCCGCCGCGAGGACGCGCCCCACAGCGGCGTGTAGACACCGATCGCGTCGCCGCTCAGCACGGGGCTGTTGAAGTTCGACGCGGGCACGACCTTGCCGTCGGGCAGGGTGACCGACGCGTCGAGGAACACCTCCGCGAGACGCGCCTTGCCTTCCTCGGTGATCGACGCGGTCAGGTTGTGACCGCGCGCGGGCGCCGTCTGGAGTTTCCCGGCGTCGATGCCGACGCCGATGGGCGCGCCGGAAGCGTTGATGTCGAAGAAGTCCCCGTTGACCCCGGCGACCGCGCCCGCCCTGGCGACCTGCTGGGAGAGCGGCGTCCGCGCGGAAACCGTGCCGGGGCTGAGGTACGCCGGCTTGAGGGTCTTGTCGGTGAGATCGACGGCGAGGGTGTCGCCGCGGATCCAGCCCGCCGGGTCGTACCGGTCGAACTCGGTGAGATTCAGGCCCGGCGCCACGCGCGAAGTCGCGCTGGTGGTGACGAGACCGTCGTCGGGCGCGGCCACGGCGTACGCGGACGGCCCCTCCTTCGCCGAAGAGGCCGCTGGGGCGGCTTCGACGGGCGCCGGACCGAGCGGAGCGGCCAAGGGATCGGCGTACGCCGGTGGGGCGACGAACAATCCGGGCAGCAGGGCAGCGAGCAACAACAGACGTGATCTTCTCACGAGTTACCCCACGATCGAGTGACAGGCAGCACCGCTCAGCACAGCGGACGCGGGCCGCCAGGAGAAGACCCCGAGGTGAACGTGAACCGAACGGCGTAGGGCGCGAAGGTCAGGGCGTGAAAGGCCCGGCGAGGAAGGTCTTCGCCGCCGTGGCGTCACCGGTGATTTCCAGGCCCGCACCGTCGAGCTCGATCCGTTGCCACAGCAGCAAGTCCAGCGCTTCCGCAGGCCCTTCGACGACGGCACCGGCCGCTTCGGCGGGATCCGCCTGCCGCGAGCCGGGAACGTCGGTTTCGCCCGGCGGTGTGATCAACCAGGCGTGTCCGGTGTCGGATGTCTTCAGCAGCAACGGAATGGTGACCACGGGCGGGGTGTGCCAGCGCTTCACCTTCGGCAGCATGCCGAGGAGGACCTCGTCCACGCCGTCGGCGGCGACGGACGGATCCAGGGTGTATTCGGTCCCTGCCGCGCGATGCGCGTCGAGCAGATGCACCACGGTCTCGTGGACCTGGCGGCGGAACCAGAAGGCTTTGGTCTTGGCGGCCGCGGTGAAGTTCCAGGCGCCGTCTTCGGGAGCCGCCTCGCCCAGCGCCTCGATGAGCTCGTCCGCGCTTTCGCGATACCAGGCGGCGAGATCCGCCCCGGGTTCTTCCTCGAAGCGCTGCGGGGCGAGCTCGCCGGTGCGCACGATCCCGGCCGCCCAGCGGTGGACGTTGCCGAGGTGGACGACCAGGTCACGCAGGAGCCAGTCGCCGCAGCACGGCACGGGCGCGGCGTGGTCCCCGGTGCTCGCCACCCGCGCGAAACCGGCGGTGAGCTCCCGCAGGTGTTCCAGGTACTCATCCGGTGTCATCACGGCTCCCAGGTTCGTGGACGGCGCGGCGGTCCCGCGCCGTCCACGAGTGTGTCAGACCTCGGGGAACCAGAGCTTGAGCTCGCGCTCGGCCGACTCCGGGGAGTCCGAACCGTGCACCAGGTTGTACTGGGTCTCCAGCGCGAAGTCGCCGCGCAGGGTGCCGGGGGTGGCCTTCTCGACCGGGTCGGTGCCGCCGGCGAGCTGACGGAAGGCGGCGATGGCGCGCGGGCCCTCGACGGCGATCGCGACCAGCGGGCCCGAGGTGATGAACTCGAGGAGGTCGCCGAAGAACGGGCGCTCCTTGTGCTCGGCGTAGTGCTCCTCGGCGACCGAGCGCTCGACGGTGCGCAGTTCGAGGGCGGCGAGCTTCAGGCCCTTGCGCTCGATGCGAGCGATGACCTCGCCGACGAGGCCGCGCGCGACGCCATCGGGCTTGACGAGGACCAGCGTGCGTTCAGTCACGGCGGTATTTCTCCTTGGGTGGGATTCGTGCTATTCGCCCGGAGCCTACCGGGGGCTTCGCCGCTCACTTCACGTCGGACCAGGGAATGGCCTCGATGCGCTCCAGGTGCTCCTCGCCCCACTCACCGAGCGCGGCCATCGCGGTGTTGAGGGAATCCCCGAAACCGGTCAGCGAGTACTCCACCTTCGGCGGAACCTGGTGATACACCTCGCGATGCAGCAGCCCGGTGGTCTCCATCTCGCGCAGCTGCAGGATCAGCACCCGTTCACTGATACCGGGCACCGCGCGCCGCAGCTCCCCGAAGCGCAGCGGACCGTCCTGGAGCGCGAACAGGATGAGCCCTTTCCATTTGCCGCCCACGACGGCGATCGCGGCGTCGAGGCCGCAGGTGAACGTGCGGTTCTTGGTCATCGCTTCACTTACCTTTTTGTCGGTACCCGGCAAAATAGTAGGTACTTGATCGAATGTACGCGACCGCCCAGCATGGGGTCATCCCGAAGATTTCCTTTGACTGGAGCGAAAAATGCCGAAGACACCGGTGACCGTCGTGGGCCTCGGTTCGATGGGCTCGGCCCTCGCGGATGCTTTCCTCGCGGCCGGGCATCCGACCACCGTGTGGAACAGGACGGCCTCGAAGGCAGATTCCCTCGTCGCGCGCGGAGCGCGTCCGGCCGCGACGGCCGACGACGCGGTGCGGGCGAGTCCGCTGACCGTCGCCTGCCTGACCACCTACGAAGACACCCGTGCTGCTTTGGAAGCGGCCTCGCTGACCGGACGCGCTTTGGTCACGTTGAACAGCGGCTCACCGGCGGGAGCACGCCGGATGGCCGAGTGGGCGGGGAATCGCGGCGCGCGGTTCCTCGACGGCGCGATCAAGAACGTGCCGTCGGCCGTGGGAGCACCGGACACGCTGCTGTACTACGGCGGCGACAAGACCGTCTTCGACGAGCACCTGGAAACGTTGCGGGTGCTGGGCGGCGACACCGTCCACCTCGGCGAGGAGACCGATCTGGCGGCGCTGTACGAAATGGCCGTCGGCGGCACCCTGTTGCCCGCGCTGGTCGGGTTCTTCCAAGGTGCCGCCGCGCTGCGGTCGCGCGGGCTCGAAGCCGGAACGCTCCTGCCGTACGCCACCAAGTGGTTCGAGATGATCATCTCGGTACTTCCGATGTACGCCAAGGAAATCGACAGCGGCGACTACTCGGCCCCCGCTGCCTCGGTGAATATCTTCCACGCCGGTGCCGCCGCCGACCTCGAACTGGCCGAGGAAGGCGTCGACGTCGGATGGCAGCGGCCGATGCACGACCTCGTGCGGCGGGCGGCCGAGGCCGGGCACGGCGAGCTCAGCATCGCGGTGCTGACGGAACTGCTCAGCGTTGGGGCCGCAGGGTCTTCGACCACAGCGAAGCGCCCCTAGCGTCCCTCAGATCGACCGTGAGCGCGCCGCTCCGTCCGTCGATGTTCACCTCTCCGAAGTGCTGGAAGCCGTCGGCGGGCGAGGTGTTCGCGGCGGGCGGGGCGTGCACGAACACCGCTTCCGGCCCGAAGGTCGGGTCGAGCTTGTTCGGGCCGAACGCGCCGGCGTTGAGCGGGCCGGAGACGAACTCCCAGAACGGGTCGAACTCGGTGAAGGAAGCGCGATCCGGCGAGTAGTGGTGCGCCGCGGTGTAGTGCACGTCGGCGGTCAGCCAGACGACGTTGCGCACCCGCCGCCGCGAGATCTCCCGCAGCACCCAGGCGAGTTCGGTCTCGCGGCCGCCGGGCGCGCCGGGAAGGCCGTTGGCGACGCCCTCGATGGCCTTGCCGTCCGGGACGGTGAGCCCGATCGGAAGGTCGGCCTGGATGATCTTCCAGGTCGCGGTGCTGCGGTCGAGCGCGTCGACGAGCCAGCGGGCCTGGCGATCGCCGAGAATGCGACCCGGCTTGGTCTGATCCGAAGTGTTGGCGTCCTTGTACGTCCGCATGTCCAGCACGAAGACCTCGGCGCGCGAGCCGTGCCGGAAGTTGCGGTACACACGGCCGTCGACGGCCTGGCGGCGGTCGATCGGGTGCCATTCGTGGAACGCCTGGAATGCCCGCGCGGCGAGCACGTCGACGCGCTTCTCGGTGTATTCGGGGCGGTCGTTGAGGATTTCCCCCGGGTACCAGTTGTTCACGACTTCGTGGTCGTCCCACTGGACGTAAGCGGGCACGTTCGCCGTGAAGCGCTTGAGGTTCTCGTCGAGCAGGTTGTAGGCGAACTGGCCGCGGTACTCGTCGAGCGTCTCGGCGACCTTCGACTTCTCCGGGGTGACGATATTGCGCCATACCCGCCCGCCGGGCAGCGCGACGGTCTCGGTGAGCGGGCCGTCGGCGTAGACCGTGTCTCCACAGTGGAGGAACAGGTCCGGACGGCGGTCGGCCATCGCACGGTAGATCGTCATACCGCCGCGTTCGGGGTTGATGCCCCAGTTCTGCCCGGCGACGTCACCGGACCACAGCAGCCGGACGTCGGAGCGGCCGACGGGGGCGGTGGCGAAGCGGCCGGTGACGGCCTCGCTGCGAGTGCGGCCGTCGAGGCCTTCCGCGGTCACGCGGTAGTGGACTTCGGTCCCCGGCGGGAGGCCCGCGACGCGGACCTTGCCCGTACCGCCGGTCTCGGGGCTCATCACCGGGCCGCGCACGCGGCGCGCGTGCCGGAACGACGGATCCCGGGAGACCTCCACGATCAGCCGCGACGGCCGGTCGGCGCGCGACCAGACGATGCCGGAACCGGTGGAGACGTCGCCGGACTGGACACCGTGGGTGAGCACCGGACGGTCGCTTCGGAGCAGCGGAACGGCGTTCGCGGTTCCAGGGAGGAGCAGGCCGCCCGCGACCGCTCCGGCGCCGGTGAGACCGGCTTTGAGCAGCGTGCGGCGGTTGTGGTGGGTTGCGGTCATGGCGCGGTTCTATCCCGCGGCCACGGCCGGTGGGCCAACGGCGGTTTGCGCGGTGATGAACGAACGGACGGTAGCCATTCCGGCGGTCTCCGCGACTCTATTCGGCTTGTCGTGCTTCGCGCGTTCTAGCCAGCGAAGGAAGTTTTCGCCGCCGAGAAGCGACTAAAGAATGCTTCGCAACAAAGAGTTCCCCTAAGGAAAGTGAACCAATTTTCGCGCGTTTTGCTAACTTTTGATTCGAATCTTTGTTCGATTACCTGGTATTCTCGTGGGGTGTCCGGACAACGTATCCTCGAACCGCCGCAGGAGTTGTGGCGTGCCGGTGCGCGGGAGCTCGCGCACGGTGTGGTGGAGCGGTTGTCGGTGGCACGGCAGGCACTGGCGGAGGTCGGGCAATTCCTGGTCGAGATCGAATCCCGCGGCCCGATGGAACTGTTCGGGCACGGCTCGACCGCGGGCTGGTTTTCTGAGACCGCGAGGGTCAGCCCGAACGAGGCCCGCGACACCGTGACTCGCGCGTTGGCTGTGAACGAGAGCCGGAATCTGGATGGCACTCCCGCCCCGGCGTTCGCGCCGATCGCCGGTGCTGCGGCGGCGGAGGGTGACCTCGGGCATCAGCAGCTGGATCCGATCCTCGCGGTGCTGAAGAAGATCCCGGCCGAAGCCTCGGCCGACGACCGGACCGGCGCCGAGCAGATACTGGTCACCTTGGCCCGCCACGCCGGACCGCAGGAGATCAGCAATGTCGGCGCCGACCTCTTGGCACACATGGACCCCGACGGGAACGAACCCAAGGACGAGGACCTGAAACCACCCTCACGCGAGGTGTATTTACGGAAGCGCGACGATGGCTGGTGGCGGCTCAACGGCCTCCTGGACCCGGAATTCGGGGCCCGCGCCAACGCCCTGTTCGAGACCTGGGGACAGCGAAGACCTGTCGACGAGGACGGCAACCGCGACCCCCGTACTCCGGGCGAGCGCCATGGGGACGCACTCTTCGACGCGATCCATTACGCGATGACCAACGACAAAGCCCCCACCCTGTCCGGAGACCGCACGACGGTCGTGGTCACCATCCCCCTGGAGACTTTGACGTCCGGGCTGGGGGCGGCCTGCGTGGACGGGGTCGCGCAGATCACCGCCCGGCATGCCCGGATGCTAGCCTGCGACGCGAAAATCATCCCCGCGCTTCTCGGCAGCGAGAGCGAACCTCTCGACATCGGGCGCGCCGCCCGCAGCGTCACCCCTGCTCAACGCCGCGCCTTGAACCTGCGGGACCAGGGGTGCGCGTTCCCCGGTTGTCGGCGAAGACCGAAACACTGCGAAGCCCACCATATTTTGCCGTGGGGCCAGCTCGGCGACACCGACCTGAACAATCTCTGCCTGCTCTGCCGATATCACCACATGGTCATCCACGGACAATCCGGCTGGAAAGTCCAGATGACCGGCGGCCGACCGGAGTTCATTCCACCGCAGTATTTGGATCCGCTACAAACACCCCGCCGCAACCACCGCTGACACCGAGAGCCCGCCGACCACCAGGCGACGGGCCCATCGGCATGCCCAAGTGGCGGCATCGCAATACTTCCCGCTACAGCGGTCGCACGCTGCCGCCGACTCCCGTGAACGCTCGCCGGAATCGGATTCCGGCGACCGGGGGCTATTTGCTTCCGTAGTCGCGACGCAGCCGCAACCTGCCCACCGTCATCACGAAGAACGGATCTCCAAGTGGCGACGCCGTTACTGCGGTTGCTGCTGCTGACTCGGGAGCGTCCCCGCCGCCATCCGCCGCGCCACGTCCCGCCGCAGCCACAGCAGCCACAGCCAGATCCCGAGGAAGATCACCCCGAGGATCGCCACGGCGGGCAGCGCGACGAAGAAGGCGATCAGCGCGACCTGCAGTACGAGCACCGCGGGCACGGCCCAGGGCTTCTTCAGGAAACCGCACAGCACGATCAGCGCGACCGCGATCACGATCACCGACCAGCCGGTGAGCGAGCCGACGCCACCCCCGAGTTTCGCCACCACCGGCAGCGCGAGCGCGACGGTGATGCCCTCCATGATCAGGGAACCGGCCATCACACCGCGGAAGGACTTCATCGGGTCCTTGGCGGGCGGCTTCGGGGTCTCGTCGGTCACGCCGGCTCCTTACCGAACAGGGTCCTGGCCTCGCCCGCGGTGACGACCGAGCCGGTGACCAGCACGCCGCCGCCCGCCAGCGGTTCCTCAGGGTCGTCGCTCTGCTCGACGAGGCCGATGGCGGTCTCGATCGCGGCGTCCAGGCTGGGCTCGGCCACGACCCGGTCTTCGCCGAAGATCGAGATGGCGACGTCGTTGAGTTCGTCGAGCGGCATCGCGCGCGGGGACGAGTTCTTGGTGACGACGATCTCGGACACCACCGGTTCGAGGGCGTCCAGGATGCCGCGGGCGTCCTTCTCCGCCATCACGCTGACCACGGCGGCGAGACGGCGGAAGGCGAACTCCTCGGCGACGGTGGTCGCGAGCGCCTTGGCGCCGTGCGGGTTGTGGGCGGCGTCGAGCAGCACTGTCGGTGCGGCGCGGACGCGCTCCAGCCTGCCGGGGGTCTCGACCTCGGCGAAGGCCTCGCGAACGGCCTCGACGACCAGCTGCTTGTCCTTGCCCGCGCCGAAGAACGCTTCGACGGCGGCCAGCGCCAGAGCGGCGTTGGCGGCCTGGTGCGCGCCGTGCAGCGGCAGGAAGATCTCGTCGTACACCCCGCCGAGGCCCTGCAGTTTCAGCATCTGCCCGCCGACGGCGACCTCGCGCTCCAGCACACCGAACTCGCTGCCCGCGCGGGCGACGCTCGCGTCGACCTCGACGGCACGTTCCAGCAGGATCTTCTGGACCTCGGGCTCCTGCTCGGCGATGACCGCGACGCTGCCGGGCTTGATGATCCCGGCCTTCTCCACCGCGGCTTTGGCCGGAGAGCCGCCGAAGTACTCGACGTGGTCGACGCCGATCGGCGTGATGACGGCGACGTCGCCGTCCACGACGTTGGTGGCGTCCCAGGAGCCGCCGAGCCCGGTCTCGATGACCGCGGCTTCGACGGGCGCGTCGGCGAAGGCCGCGAACGCCATCCCGGTCAGCACCTCGAACTTGCTCATCGGCACCGCGTCCTGGCCACCGGCGTTGTCCACCATGGTCACGTACGGCGCGACGTCGCGGTACAGGTCGACGTACGCGGCGGCGGAGATGGGGGCGCCGTCGAGCGCGATCCGCTCGGTGACCAGCTGCAGATGCGGGCTCGTGTACCGGCCGACGCGCAGACCCATCCGGGTCAGCAGCGCGTCGATCATCCGGGTGGTCGAACCCTTGCCGTTGGTCCCGGCGACGTGCAGCACCGGGTAACCGCGGTGCGGTTCACCCATCAGGTTGACCAGGGCCGCGATCCGGGCGAGGGACGGCTCGATCTTGGTCTCGGGCCAGCGCTGGTTCAGCTCGGCCTCGACGGCGAGCAGTTCGCGGCGGGCCTGCTGCCCGTTGGGGTCGGACGGGGCGAACTCGTCGCCCTGGTCGTCCAGTTCGTGCAGTTCCACGTCCTCCGGGGCGACGAGGTCCGGCACGGGGCCGAGCGCGAGGTTGTCCCCCAGCTGCCCGATCCCGCCGATGCCGCCCCGTGAACCGCCGCCCGCCTGGTACGCGGCGTCGGGTGCGTCCAGATCCGGGTCGGTGTCGTCGGACGGATCGTGGGCGCGGGCCCCCAATTCGTCGACACCGGCGAAACTGTCCAGATCTGCCAGGTCCGGGGATTCCCTGAAATCTTCGGAATCCCGGCCGTCACCTCGCGGCACGAACTCTCCTCTTACCCTTGCTGCCTGTCGGGCCGAGTCTACGTGCGGCTTTTCCTGGCACTCTCGACGCATGGGGTTCAACCACAACGACCACTATCACCCGCTGCTGCTCGACCAGCTGCCTCCCGGCCCCGGCGTGGCGCTGGACGTGGGCTGCGGCAGCGGGCGGTTCGCACGGCGGCTCGCGGCGACCGGGATGTACGTCGAGGCGATCGACCGGTCCGGTCCGATGATCGACCTCGCCCGCGCCGCCGGCTCACCGGGCCCCGGCACGATCTCGTACCGGCAGGCCGACGTGGTCGCCGAAAAGCTGCCGGACGAGGCGTACGACTTCATCTCCTGCCTCGCGATGCTCCACCACGTGCCGTTCGACACGGTCGCCAAGCTGCGTGACGCGCTGGTCCCCGGCGGTGTGCTCGCCGTGCTCGGTCTCGGCAGGCCCAGCACCTTCGCCGACTACGCGCGCGCTCTCGTGGCCTCGCCGGTCAACGCGCTGGCCAGGGTGGTCGTGTACGCGGGCGACCGGCTGAACGGCGGCGCCGACCCGCTGCCGTCGGCGCCGATCGTGGAGACCTACCCGCCGATGAACCGGATCCGGCGCGACGCGGCCCACCTGCTGCCCGGGAGCAAGGTCCGGAACCTGCTCTTCTACCGCTATCTCCTCGTCTACCGGCGACCGGAAGACGATCACCCGATGTGACGCCCCAAGCGGGTGAAACCGGCACCCGACCACCCGATCGGCGGCGCCGACGGGGGCGGATGCGGTTCATTTTTGAGAGGCCATCCAGTCCGGAGATCGGGGTCCTCATGCGCTACAGACGCGTCCTGTTCGCGGCCGTCTCGACCGTCGTCCTGCTGATCGCCTCCGCCACGGCGGCCACCGCCACCACGCGGTCCTACCGGAATTACGTCGCGCTGGGTGATTCCTACACCTCCGGACCGCTCATCCCGCTCCCCCGCCTCGATCCGCTCTTCTGCGGCAAGTCGACGCAGAACTACCCGTCGATGCTCGCCGCGGCGCTGCGGGTGCGCTCCTTCACCGACATCAGCTGCGGCGGCGCCGACACCACCAACATGACGCAGCGCCAACGCGTGACCCTCGGCAGCAACCCGCCCCAGTTCAGCGCCCTGCGCGCGAACACCGACCTGGTCACGGTCGGTATCGGCGGCAACGACTACGGCGTCTTCGGCACGCTCGTCGGCACCTGCCCGGCACTGCGTGCGAGCGATCCCGCAGGGAACCCGTGCCAGGAGAGGTTCACCGTCGATGGTGTCGACACCATCAAGGCCAAGATCGCCAGTACCGGCAAGAACGTCGAGAAGGTGCTGGCCGGGATCCACGCCCGCTCACCTCGCGCCGCCGTGCTCGTGGTCGGCTATCCCCGGATCGCACCGGAGCGCGGCTATTGCCCGAAGATCCTGCCCTTCGCCGAGGGCGACTACGCCTGGCTCAACGACGTCGAGAAGTCGCTGAACTCGGCGATCGAGAAGGCCGTCGCGGCCGACCGCAAGTCGACCTTCGTGGACACGTTCGGACCGTCCGCGGGACACGACGCCTGCGCGCCGAACGGGGCCGCGTGGATCAACGGGCAGCACACGAAACTGCTCGCCGCGGCGGCTTACCACCCGTACCGCACGGGGATGGCGGGGGTGGCCGGAGTGATCCTCCGTCACCTCCGCTGAATGCCATGAACGGTCCGTTCCTTGCAAATTTTGCAAGGAACGGACCGTTCATAGCGCTTGTCAGGAGGCGGGGAGGGCGGCCAGCCGGGCGTTGATGCGCTCGATATCCGCGACCGCGGTCTCCTTACGGGCCCGGATCTTGCCGATCACCGGCTCCGGCGCCTTGTCGATGAAGGCCTGGTTGCCGAGTTTGGCCTCGGCCTGCGCCAGTTCCTTCTCCGCCGCGCCGAGGTCCTTCTGCAGGCGCTTGCGCTCCGCGGCGACGTCGATCGTGCCGGACAGGTCCAGCTCGACGGTCACCACACCGGCCGACAACCCGACCTCAAGCGACGCGCTCGGCGCGAAGCCTTCCTCGGGCCGGGTGAGCCGGACCAGCGAGCGGATCGGCTCGTCGTGCCCGGTGATCTCGGCGAACCCGTCGCCGGACAGCCGCGCAGCCACCTTCTGGCTGGGCTTGAGGCCCTGGTCCGCGCGGAACCGGCGGACCTCGGTGACCAGCTTCTGCACGTCCGCGATCCGCTTGTCCGCCACGGCGTCGGCGTACGAGGCGTCCGCCACCGGCCACGGGGCGATCACCAGCGACTCGCGGCCGGTCAGCGCCGTCCACAGCTTCTCGGTGATGAACGGGATGAACGGGTGCAGCAGCTTCAGCACGGTGTCGAACACGTGCCCCAGCACCGCGCGCGTCGCCGTCACGCGGGCCTCGTCACCCTGGAAGACCTGGACCTTCGACAGCTCCAGGTACCAGTCGCACAGCTCGGTCCAGGTGAACTGGTAGAGCGTGTCGGTGGCCTTCGCGAACTGGTAGTCCGCCAGGTATCCGGTGACCTCGTCGACAACACTGCCGAGCCTGCCGAGGATCCAGCGGTCGGCCTCGGTGAGTTCGGCGGCCGGGGGCAGCGGGGCGTTCGCGTCCGCGCCGTTCATCATCGCGAACTTGGTCGCGTTCCAGAGCTTCGTGGTGAAGTTCCGGGAGCCCGCGACCCACTCTTCGCCGATCGGCACGTCGGTGCCCGGGTTGGCGCCCCGGGTGAGGGTGAAGCGCAGCGCGTCGGTGCCGTACTTGTCCATCCACTCGATGGGGTCGACACCGTTGCCCGCGGTCTTCGACATCTTCTTGCCGAACTGGTCGCGGACCATGCCGTGCAGCGCGATGGTCTTGAACGGCGCCTCGCCAGTGGCGTAGAGGCCGAACATCATCATCCGCACGACCCAGAAGAACAGGATGTCGTAGCCGGTGACCAGCACCGACGTCGGATAGAACTTGTTGAGGTCCGGGGTCTTCTCCGGCCAGCCGAGGGTGGAGAACGGCCACAGGCCCGAGGAGAACCAGGTGTCGAGGACGTCCGGGTCCTGGGTCCAGCCCTCGCCCGAGGGCGGTTCCTCGTCCGGTCCGACGCAGACGACCTCGTCGTTCGGGCCGTACCAGACCGGGATGCGGTGTCCCCACCACAGCTGACGCGAGATGCACCAGTCGTGCAGGTTGTCGACCCAGTCGAAGTAGCGCTTCTCCATCTCCGCCGGGTGGACGTTCACGCGGCCATCGCGCACCGCGTCGCCGGCGGCCTTCGCGAGCGGGCCGACCTTGACGAACCACTGCAGCGAGAGCCGCGGCTCGATCGGCTCCTTCGACCGCTCGGAGTGCCCGACGCTGTGCAGGTACGGGCGCTTCTCCGCGACGATGCGGCCCTGCTCGCGCAGCTTCTCCCGCACCGCGACACGGGCCTCGAAGCGGTCCATGCCGTCGAACTCGGTGCCGGTGCCGTCGATCCGGCCCTGCTCGTCCATGATCGTGATCATCGGCAGGTCGTGGCGCTGGCCGATCTCGAAGTCGTTCGGGTCGTGCGCGGGGGTCACCTTGACCGCGCCGGTGCCGAACTCCGGGTCGACGTGCTTGTCCGCGACGATCGGGATCTTGCGCCCGGTCAGCGGCAGCTCGACCTCGGTGCCGATGAGGTGGGTGTAGCGCTCGTCGTCCGGGTGGACCGCGACGGCGGTGTCGCCGAGCATCGTCTCCATCCGGGTGGTGGCCACGACGATCGCGTTCTCGCCGTCGCCGTAGCGCATCGAGACGAGTTCGCCCTCGACCTCTTCGTGCTTCACCTCGGCGTCGGACAGCACCGACCGCAGCTCCGGCGACCAGTTGACCAGCCGCTCGGCGCGGTAGATCAGGCCGTCGTCGAAGAGCTTCTTGAAGATCGTGTTGACGGCCTTGGACAGCCCGTCGTCCATGGTGAACCGCTCACGGGTCCAGTCCACGCCCTCGCCGAGGCGCTTCATCTGGGCGAGGATCTTGCCGCCGTGCTCGTTCTTCCACTGCCAGACGCGCTCCACGAAGGCCTCGCGGCCGAGCTCACGGCGGCTGGTGCCCTCGGCGCGGAGCTGCTTCTCGACCAGCGCGTGGACCGCGATGCTCGCGTGGTCCATACCCGGCAGGTACAGCGTCTCGTCGCCGAGCATGCGGTGGTAGCGGGTGATGGCGTCGATCAGGGTGTGCTCGAACGCGTGCCCGATGTGCAGCGAACCGGTCACGTTCGGGGGCGGGATGACTACCGTGAACGGCGGCTTGTCCGACGTGGGGTCGGCCGTGAAGTAGCCGGCGTCTACCCAACGCTGGTAGAGCGAGGCTTCTTCGTCGGCCGGGTTCCAGGTACCCGGAAGGTCGGTCTGCTGCGGCTGGGCGTTCTCGGTCACAGTTGACAAGTCTACGAACCCCCTCTAACGACTTCCTCACCGGCCGTAACGCCCGCCGTTCCCAGCCGATGAGGGGATGTCGTCACGCACTGGGGAGGGGCGGGTTCTTGGAGGACGCGCGGTTGGAGACGCATCCGGATCTGATGGATCCGGAGTGGCGTAAGCATGCCGAACGCGAGGCTCGGCTCGGCGCGAAGAAGGATCTCAAGAAGCGGCGGAAGCAGCGGCCGCGCCGCCGGTTCCGGATGACCCGCAAGGTCGTAGTGGTCATGTTCGTGGTCGGGACCGTGGCGTTACTCGGGGCCGCGGCGGTCGTCGTGCACCAGATGCGGGGAAGCTCTGCTCCCGGGCCGCAGCCTCCGAAGGCGGCCCCCGTGCTCACCGGCGTGGACCTCGATCGGCCGTTCGACCGCACGCCCGCCGCGAACTGGCGTGAAGGGACGGCCGGGATCACCGTGCCGCCGGGGCAGGCCGTCGGCGGCTTCACCGCGCAGGAGGTCGACGCCGCGTACCGGAAGGTGACGGAGGCCATCGCGGCCGCGCGGCTCGGCTCCCGGGCGCTGCGGGAGCACGACGGTTCGGAGCTGCTCGCCCTGCTGGCCCCGAACGAGCGCGCCCGAATCGAGCCGAAGGTCACGAGCGCGGCGACCATCGACAAGAGCCAGTACCTGATCCTCATCGGACCGAACCGGCTGCTTCCGGTGAGTCCGCGCATGACCGGGTCTCTCACCACCAAGGCCGGGGAGAACGGCGAATTGACCATCCACGCCAGTTACGTGACCGCGTACGCCTTCGACGCGCGTCCGGGCGAGGCCAGGTCCCCGCAGGACATCGTCCCGTTCGTCCGGGACGAGCAGGACTACGTGATCCGCAAGGCGCCACCGTTCGCGAAGGCAGACGCCGGGCTCAGCTTCGGGGACGGCTCGGGCTACAACGCGCACATGGCCTGTGACGCGGCCAGGGCCGGGATCCTCGCACCCCAGTACGCTGACAAGGACAGCACCGTCGCCGGCACACCTCCCGTCGACGAGACCAGCACCTACGACCCGACGAAACCCCTCCCGTCGAGGGACACCTGCCGGTAGTCGGCCGAAATCCTGGGGAAGAGGACCGAGATGGACGAAGAGGACCGGCGGATCGAGACCCATCCGGATCTGATGAATCCGGACTGGCAGAAACACGCCGAACGCGACGCCTGGCTGGGTGCGAAGAAGGAACTCAAGAAGAAGCGTCGCAAGCAGCGCAAGGCGGCCGCGACGTCCGGGGGCGGCTACCACTCGCCGGGGTCGAGCCGGTGGCCTGGCATCGCGGCGCTCGTCGGCCTGATCGTGCTGGTCGTGGCCGCGGTGACGGTGAACGCGGTGCAGGAACGCGGCGTCAACGAGACACCCTGGTTCCCGCTGGACGAATCGCAGATCACCCGGCTCGCCACCGACGCCTGACCCCTCGGTCGCGCGCGGAAGCGGCAAGGCGCACGATGGGGTCATGACCCGCGAAGCACCCGCGAACGACGTTGACGAGACACAGCTCGAGGTCGGGAAACCGAAGAGCTGGGCGGCCGGGATCCCCGGTGTCGCCGTCTCCCTGATGCGCGGCATGGAGCAGATGGGCGCCGCGCGCACCGTGAAGACGCTCCGTCTGCTGAACCAGCGCGACGGCTTCGACTGTCCCGGTTGCGCCTGGCCGGAGCCGCGTGAGGTCGACGGCGAGCACCGCAAACTCGCGGAGTTCTGCGAGAACGGGGCGAAGGCCGTCGCCGAGGAGGCGACGAAGCGCCGGGTCGGCCGCGAGTTCTTCGCCCGGCACTCCATCCACGAGCTGGCGGACAAGACGGACTACTGGCTCGGCCAGCAGGGCCGCATCACCGAGCCGTTCGTGCTCCGCGAAGGGGCTTCGCACTACGAACCGATCTCCTGGGACGACGCGTTCACGCTGGTCGCGGACGAACTGCGGGCGCTGAGCGACCCGAACGAGGCGATCTTCTACACCTCCGGCCGCACCAGCAACGAGGCCGCGTTCCTCTACCAGTTGCTCGTGCGCTCCTACGGCACCAACAACCTGCCGGACTGCTCCAACATGTGCCACGAGTCCTCCGGCGCGGCGCTCGCGGCCACGACCGGGATCGGCAAGGGTTCGGTGTCGCTCGCCGACATCCACAAGGCGGACCTGATCGTGGTGGTCGGCCAGAACCCCGGCACCAACCATCCGCGCATGCTGTCCGCGCTGGAGGAGGCCAAGGGCAACGGCGCGAAGATCATGGCGGTCAACCCGCTGCCCGAAGCCGGCCTGATGCGGTTCAAGAACCCGCAGAACGTCCGCGGCGTGGTCGGCAAGGGCACCCCGCTGGCCGACGAGTTCGCGCAGATCCGGCTCGGCGGTGACCTCGCGCTGTTCCAGGCGATCGGTCATCTCCTGCTGCGGTGGGAGCAGGAGACCCCCGGCACGATCGTCGACCACGCGTTCATCGAGTCGTCCTCCGAGGGTTTCGAGGACTACGCGAAGCATCTGCGCGAGATCGACTGGACCGAGGTCGGCGCCGCGACCGGGCTGCCGCGTGAGCAGATCGAGCGGCTGGCGCGGATGATCGCGACGTCGAAGCGGACCATCTACTGCTGGGCGATGGGGCTGACCCAGCACAAGCACGCGGTGCAGACCATCTCCGAGATCGCGAACCTGGCGCTGGTGCGCGGCATGATCGGCGAGCCGGGTGCGGGGCTGTGCCCGGTGCGCGGGCACTCCAACGTCCAGGGCGACCGGACGATGGGCATCTGGGAGAAGATGCCGGAGTCGTTCATGGACAGTCTCGACGCGGAGTTCGGCATCAAGGTGCCGCGGGACCACGGTCACGACACCGTCGCCGCGATCCGCGCGATGCGGGACGGGCAGGGCAAGGTCTTCTTCGCCGTCGGTGGCAATTTCGCTTCCGCGACACCGGATACGGAGCTGACGGAGAAGGCGCTCAAGTCGTGCTCCTTGACCGCGCACGTGTCGACGAAGCTCAATCGCTCGCACGTCGTGCCCGGCAAGACGGCGCTGATCCTGCCCACCCTCGGCCGCACGGAACGCGACCTCCAAGCAGGCGGCGAGCAGTTCGTCACCGTCGAGGACTCGATGTCGCAGGTGCACACCTCACGCGGCAGGCTGGCCCCGGCCAGTGAACACCTGCTCTCCGAGGTCGCGATCATCTGCCATCTCGCGGAAGCCCTGCTCGGCGCCGGGCACGCGGTGCCGTGGCGGGACTTCCACGCCGACTACGACCTCATCCGCGACCGGATCGCCAAGGTCGTCCCCGGCTGCCACGACTACAACGCCCGGGTGCGCGAGCCCGACGGGTTCGTCCTCCCGCACGCGCCGCGCGATTCGCGGCAGTTCAACGGAACCGCGAACGGCAAGGCGAACTTCACCGTCTCCGAACTCGAATACCCCCAGGTGCCCGAAGGCAGGCTGCTGCTGCAGACGATGCGCAGCCACGACCAGTACAACACCACCATCTACGGCCTTTCGGACCGCTACCGCGGCATCGAGGACGCGCGGCGCGTGGTGCTGGTCAACCCCGACGATCTGGTCTCGCTCGGGCTGTCCGACGGCGTGATGGTCGACCTGGTCTCGGAATGGCGGGACGGCGACCGCCGGGCCCCGCGGTTCCGGGTGGTCTCCTATCCGACGGCGAAGGGCTGCGCGGCGGCGTACTTCCCCGAGGCGAACGCCTTGGTGCCGCTGGATTCGGTGGCGGACAAGTCGAACACACCGGTGTCGAAGGCGATCGTGGTACGGCTTGAGCCAGTCGCCGCACCTTAGGCTGCCCGCTTGGCGGTGCCGCGCGGGCTCGACCGAGGTCCACCGTGAAGTGGCCAACCCACTCGCGGAAAGGCCTTGCCATGTCACGAAGATCGACCCTGCGCGGCTTCGCCGCCCTGCTCTCGCTCATGCTCGTCGCGGTACTGCCCGGCGCGGCCACCGCCGCTCCGGCCGCACCTCCCCCGCTGCCCTTCGTCTCCCAACTCGACCTATCCTGCTATCGGACCGAGGGCTACAAACCGCCGCCCACGGAGCTCACCCTCAAGCACCTCAACCCCGTGCTCGGGAAACTGCCGGTGGAGACGGTCAACCTGGGGGAACGTCGGCAGCTTTGCGTGCCGGTCGCGAAGAACGGAGTGATCCCGCCGCCCGGGATCCTCGACTTCGTCCGCTGGGTGGATCTGTCGTGCTATCGGATCGAAGGCCGCGCGGTGGACTTCCCGCTGACGCTGAGCCAGCTGAACCCGGTCGTGCAGAAGCTGGGAATCCAGGACTCGCACGTGACCATGTTGTCGCCGGAGCAGCTGTGCGTCCCGGTCGCGAAGAACGGGAAGCTGCCGCCGCCGGAGATCCTGTCGTTCGTGCGGCACATCGACCTGGAGTGCTACGCCCTGCGCGTCCTCGGCATTCCCACCATCCCGTTCCCGCTCACGCTCGGCCATCTCAACCCGGTGCTGGCCGACCGGCCGAAGGTGGACGTGAAGGTCGGCAACGCGCGGCAATTGTGCGTCCCGGTGGCGAAACGCGGTGACGAGATCCCGCCGGAGGTGCTCGGCACCGTCCAGTGGCTGGATCTGGCGAAGGCGGACGTCAGCACCGCGCCGAGTGTCGTCGGGCCGGTCACGCTGAAGCTGACCCACTTGAACCCGGTGCTGGCCCACCTTCCCAGCGAAGCGGCCGTCATCACCGAGCCGGTTCAGCTGGGCCTTCCGGTCGCCAAGAACGGCAAGATCCCGCCACGGGGATGACCCCGCTCAGTTGATGCATTCGGTGTCGTCGGAGGTGATGGGCTGGTCGGTCCGGACCCCGGCCGCCCCGCCGCCCGAGGACACGCCCGGTCCCTTGTAGACCTGGCCGAGCACGACCTGCACATGGCCCGCCGCGACGGACGAGACCTTCTCGGTTTCCAGCCCGCCGAGCAGCTTCGCGATCTCCGTCGCGGGTCCGGACGCGTCGCTGAACCGGACGACGGAGGTCCGCCGTCCGGTCTCGGCCGTCGTCTCGCCCTTGCCGAATCCCTTCTCCGCGAGGAGATCCGAAACGCGGGCGGCGAGACCGTCCTTGCCGCTCGCGTTGACGACGTCGACCTTGGGGCCCGCGGGCGCCTGCGGGGTCGTGGGCTGGACGCCGATCAGGGACGCGGCGAAAGCCCGCACCTGGGCGGGGTCCACCTGCACGGCGGTCGCGGTCGGCTGCTTGGGGTTGTAGCGATAGTCGGGATTGACCACCGGGATCGTGTCGAAGGCGATGCCGCCGCCGGAGACGCCCCGCATCTGCCGGACGAAGTCGAGCAGATCCCACGAGCCGTCGAGCACGACCGAACGTTTCACCGCGTCGATCAGTTCGGAGAGGCGGGCCGGATTGGCGAGCGTCCCGGCGGAGAGCACCTGCTTCGCCAGCCCCGCGAGGAACACCTGCTGACGGCGGACGCGGTCGAGGTCGCTGCGCGGCAGATCCTCGCGCTGGCGCACGAAGGCGAGCGCGTCGGCGCCCTGGATCAGCTGCTTCCCCGCCTTGAAGTTCGCCCCGGACTTGATGTCCTTGGTGTCCCGCTTCAGGCACACCTCGACCCCGCCGACGGCCTTGCTGATGTCGTAGAAACTCTGCAGGTTGACCTCGGCGAAGTGGTCCATCTTGACGCCGGTGAGGTCCTCGACCGCCTTCAAGGTCGCCTTCCGCGCGGCCGTGATCGCCACCTTGTCGATCTCCGCCTTGTCGGTTTTGCCCGCCGCGCGCTGCGCACTCGCCGAAGCGAATTTGGCGTGGCCGAAGATCCCGTTGATCTTGGTCTTGTCCTTCGTCCCCGGCTCCGCGACCCAAGAGTCGCGCGGGATGGAGAAGGCCTTCACCGCCTTCTGGCCGTTGGGGATGCGGAGCACGATGAGCGTGTCGGTCAGGTCGTCGCCGTTCGCGCCCACGCGCAGTTCACGCAGCATCTCCGGGGACAGCGGGTTGCCGTGCTCGTCGGTCCGCGAATCGCGCCCGACCAGCAGGATGTCCAGCGAACCGTCGGCGGGCTGCTCCCCCGGGTCCGGGGCTTCGATCACGTCTTCGCGGCTGACGCCTTCGAGCGACTCCAGCGTCGTGTATCCGTACGCGGTCCCGCCGAACACCGCCACCGCGAGCGCGGCGACCAGGACCTTCCCCAGCTTGTGCACGTTCCTTGGACGCGCGGGAGCCGCTCATTGCTGCATAGGTGATCCACTTCACATTCGCAGATGCGACGCGCCGTTCAGGTCGAGGATCGCGCCGGACGCCCACGCGGCCTCGCCCGAAGCGAGGTAGAGCACCGCGGCCGCGACCTCCTCCGGCGTGCCGACCCGGCCGAAGGGACTCTCGCCGCTCGCGCCTTCGACCTTCGCCGCGACCCGGTCCGTCGCGGTGAAACCGGGTGCGACCGAGGTCACGGCGATCCCGTGCGGGGCGAGGGCGACGGCGAGCGACTGCCCCAGCGAGTGCAGCGCCGCCTTGCTCGCGCCGTACGCCGGGAATTCGGGCTCACCCTTGAAGGCTCCCCGCGAGCCGATGTTGACCACGCGGCCGGGCGCGCCACGCCCGATCATGTGCCGCGCCACGCAATAGGTCACGTTCGCCGTGCCGAGCACGTTGACGTCGAGCATCCGCCGCCAGACCCGCTGCCAGTCCGCATAGGACACTTCGGCGACGGGGTGGGCCGATCCCGCGGACGGCGCGAAGGCGGCGTTGTTCACGAGGACGTCGACCCCGCCCACCAGCGCCTCGGCCTCGTCGGCGACCCGCTGCGCCACTTCGGGTTCCGAAAGGTCGCCTTGGATCAGGCCGTGCCCGGAACCGGGCAGCTCGCCGAGGGTCCGCTCGGCTTCCTCCCGTTTCGAGGCGTAGTGGACGGCGACACGGTCGCCCTTTTCCGCGAAGGCGCGGGCGATCGCGCGGCCGATGCCGCGCGACGCCCCGGTGACGAGAACTCCCACGAGCCGACCCTACTCAGCCGCCGAAGAGCTGGACCACCTTGCGGAACAGTTCGTAGACGCCGTAGGCGAACGGGAGCGCGACCCACAGCCACGCGAAGACCATCAGCCCGGTGCGGCGGTGTTCGGGAGCCTGTTCGGTCATCGGGCCTCACTCCTCGCGGGCTCGCCGGACGGCGCCGGCTCGTGGTGCTTCGGGTTGACCGGGCGCACCAGTTCGTTGGCGACGAAGCCGACGACCAGCAGGCCGATCATGATGAACAGCGACGTCGAGTACAGATCCGGGCCGACCTTGCCCGCCGACTTCTGGCTGTCGGCGATGGCGTTGACGATCAGCGGCCCGAGCACCCCCGCCATCGACCACGCGGTCAGCAGCCTGCCGTGGATCGCGCCCACCTGGTAGGTGCCGAAGAGGTCCTTCAAATACGCCGGCACGGTCGCGAAGCCGCCGCCGTAGAAGGACAGGATCAGCATCGCGCACAGGACGAACACGAGCTTCGAGGCGTTGGTGGTCAGTGCGATCACCAGGTACAACAGGGCGCCGGCGCCGAGGTACAGCCGGTAGATGTTCTTGCGCCCCACCAGGTCCGAAGTGGACGACCAGACGAACCGGCCGAGCATGTTGGTCAGCGAGAGCAGCGCGACGAACCCGGCCGCGGCGGCGGTGCCGACCGGTGTCGAGGTCTCACGGAAGAAGTCCGCGATCATCGGCGAGGCCTTCTCCAGGATGCCGATGCCCGCGGTCACGTTGAAGCACAGGACCACCCAAAGAAGCCAGAACTGCGGCGTCTTGAGCGCGTTGCGCGCCGACACGTTCGCGGTGGTGATCATCGCGTTGCCGTGGTCGGTCTTCGGTTCCCAGCCCTTCGGCTTCCAGCCGTCGGCGGGAACCCGCACCAGCAGGATGCCGAGGGTCATGAAGACCGCGTAGACCAGGCCGTGCACGAGGAAGGCCGTCGCGACCGTCCCGATGGTCCAGGGCGCCGCGCCCAGCATTTGCGAAGACCACGGGGAGGCGATCAGCGCGCCGCCGCCGAAGCCCATGATCGCGATCCCGGTGGCCATCCCCGGCCGGTCCGGGAACCATTTGATCAAGGTCGAAACCGGCGAGATGTAGCCGATCCCGAGCCCGATACCGCCGATCCCGCCCCAGCCGAGGACGACGAGCCAGTACTGCGACGTCGCGACGCCGAGCGCGGAAAGCAGGAAGCCCGAGCTGAAACAGACCATCGAGACGAACATCGCCCAGCGCGGACCGTTGCGTTCGACCAGCGTCCCGCCGAAGGCCGCCGACAGCCCGAGCATCACGATGCCGAGCTGGAACGGCAGGGCGCTCTCCGTGCCGGTGAGGCCGAGGGTCTTCTCCAGCGGCGGTTTGAACACGCTCCACGCGTAGGCCTGCCCGATCGAGAGGTGAACGGCCAGCGCGGCGGGCGGCACCAGCCAGCGGCTCCAGCCCGGTGCTGCGACGATGCGGGAACGGTCCAGGAAGCCGACAGCCATCCGGCGCCTCCGTACTCTGAGGATGTGCACTGGGAATGTATTACTTAATTCCCGACGTTGCAGTATCCAAGTGTCGAATAACCGGTCAGAAGGGTGGACAAGTGGGCAGGGTGACGGTGCGGCGTCCGGTGCGGAAGATCTCCGCGACCAAGGACGTGCGGCGTCCCGACGCGCTCGCGGCCGAGGAACCGCTGGAGATCCGCGTCGGGGGTAAGGCACTCGCGGTCACCATGCGGACACCCGGCAACGACGTCGAACTCGCGCACGGGTTCCTGTTGTCCGAGGGCGTGCTCGCCTCGCGCGAGGACGTCGCGGTCGCCCGGTACTGCGACGGCGTCGACGACCAGGGCCGCAACACCTACAACGTCCTGGACATCGCGCTGGCCGAAGGGGTCGCTCCGCCGGAGACCGGCGTCGAGCGGAACTTCTACACCACGTCCTCGTGCGGCGTCTGCGGCAAGGCCGCGCTCGACGCGGTGAAGCTGAAGAGCCGGTTCTCCCCGGAGAAGTCCGAATTCTCGGTGAGCACCGACGTGCTGGCGAAGCTCCCGGACACGCTCCGCGCGCACCAGAAGGTGTTCTCCAGCACCGGCGGGCTGCACGCGGCCGCCCTGTTCGACGGCGACGGGAACCTAGCGGTCGTCCGCGAGGACGTCGGCAGGCACAACGCCGTCGACAAGGTGCTCGGCTGGGCGCTGCAGGAGGGCCGGATCCCCGCGGCGGACACCGGGCTGCTGGTGTCCGGCCGCGCCTCGTTCGAGCTGGTGCAGAAGGCCGCCATGGCCGGGATCGGGCTGCTGGCGGCGGTCTCCGCGCCGTCGTCGCTGGCCGCGGAACTGGCCGAGGAGAACGGCATGACCCTCATCGGTTTCCTGCGCGGCGACAGCATGAACCTCTACACCGGGGAACAGCGGGTGCTCGGCCTCGACTGAGCGGCGAGGACGGCTAGAACCATCCTCCTGCACCTACTGGCCGGAAGTCCGTGAAGGCGTGACTCGCGTGATCGGGCACGTGACTCGCGTGACTGGAAGCCGCACCCAGGTGTCCCGCCTTCCAGCACCCGAGATCCGCCTTCAATCACGTGAGTGCGGTGCCGCATCGCGGCCGCGCCCGAAACACCACCGTCGAGCTTCAGCCCAGGTCACCTCGACCCTGCCACGAAAGCCACTTTCGGGACCTCAGACATCGCGAAAGTGGCTTTCGCGACACGCCTCGGCCGTGAGGCGCCGGAAACTACGACCGTACTGTCCTCAGCAACTTACGAGCTTTTACTCCAGCGGCTTCGCGTGATCAGCGGGACGGCACACGTGATTGCGTGGACGACACACGTGATTGGACGGACGGCTCGCGGTGGGGCTCGGCCGCGAGCGCGCCGTCCCGCTGATCACGAGTGTCGTCCTTCTGATCACGAGTGTCGTCCACACAATCACTCGAAAGTACCGGTTCGGCACCGCAGGTCACGGGACCCTTTACTCCGTGCCCACCCAGTTGCCGTGGAAGCCGTTCGGTACTCGGTCCGGCAGGTGCACGGCACCCACCGTCTCCAGTGTCCCCGCGTCCAAAATGGTCAGATCGCTCTTCTGCGTCGCGGCGTCGTAGACGAACCCCATCAGCACACCCTCGTCCTCGCCGGCGTCCACAGAGGACGGGACGAACACGAACTCCCCCACGTGCGCGCCGTCGCCGAATTCCCGCGACTGGACCGACCGGTTCCACAGATCGTGCTTGAGCAAGGAGCCCGAGGACGTCGAACCGTCCCTTGTGGACACGGAGTAGCCGAAGCGGTGTGGCCGCCCGACCAGTCGCTCGTCGACGCGCGGGAACTCCTGACCCTGGTCGTCGAGGCGTTCCTCGACGACCTTGCCGGCGGCCAGGTCGATGGTCCAGCGGTCCAGGGTCGGCGGCCCCTCGGCGGGTCCGAGCAGTTCGGTGTCGAACATCTTCGGGTGACGGACGACGTCGAGCACGATGTCGTCGCCGTCGTCGTAGGCGTTCATGGGGTGGAACACGTAGCACGGCTCGACCTCGAACCAGCGGACGTCGCCGTTTCCACCCTCCCGCGGCATGACACCGACCCGCGCCGGATACTTCGGGTTCCAGCGGTACGGAAAGCCCGCGTTGCCCGAGATCCGCTGTCGCAGCCTCGCGCTGAGCGGGTCCGGCACCTTCACCTTGCCCACCAGCGCGGACACCACCAGCTGGGCGGGCGTGCGCAGGAACGGCGGGACGGAAGCGGCGACGGCCTGTTCGGTCTCGAAGGTGACCGGAAGGTCGTAGAAGACGACGTGCTTCTCGGTCAGGGAGAAGTCGTGCATCATCGGCGAACCGGTGACCTCGACGTCCACCTTGCGCCGCGCGCGGCCCTGCGCGTCGATCACCGAGTACTGCACCTTGTTGCCCCAGCCGAAGAAGTACGACACGGCGTGCAGTTCGCCGGTCTCCGGGTCACGCTTCGGATGGGCGGTGTAGCCGCCGGGAAGGGTGCCGTCGAAGTCGCAGGCGCCGACGGTGTCGAGTTCGTCGGTCAGTTCGAAGTTCGTGGGGCCGCCCTCGATCAGCGCGAGGGTCTTGCCCGCGTGGCCGATGACGTTCGTGTTGGCCCCCAGGGAGGAGACCCCGGAGACCTGCCCGCCTTCCCAGCGCTCGTCGATCTCCCGTGACAGCCGGGGGTTGCGCACCCAGCGGTTGCGGTACCACTCGGCACGGCCGTCCCGCAGCCGGACGCCGTGCACCATGCCGTCGCCCGTGAACCAGTGGTAGGTCGCCGGGTCCACTTCGGACAGCGGGTTCGGCCCGTTCCGCAGATAGCGCCCGTCCAGGTACGCCGGGATGTGCCCGGTGACGCTCAGTTCGGTGATCGTGTGCTCACGGCTGACCGGGGCGAAGTTGCCCTCGAGGAACTTGTTGCCCATCACAGGCCCCCTAGCGCTGGGATAACGAGGTTATGCACTCTTTTATAACAGGGTTATGAGATACTGGCAAGCATGGCATCGAAACCCTCCGCCGCCGAGGTCAAGACCAAGCTGATCGAGGCGGCGATCCGGCTGCTCTCGGAGGGCGGTCCGGAGGCCCTTCAGGCCCGCAAGCTGGCGGCCGAGATCGGCGCGTCGACCATGGCCGTGTACACCCATTTCGGCGGGATGGGCGCACTGGTCGACGAGGTCGCGCGCGAGGGATTCCGGCGGCTGTCGGCGAATCTGGACGCGGTCGGGGAAACCGACGACCCCGCCGCCGACATGATCACCCTGGCGCTGGCGTACCGGCGGACCGTGGTGGACAACCCCCAGCTCTACGCGGTGACCTTCGGCCAGAGCCAGCCCAGCGGACAGAAGGCGGCGCTGGGCGACATGACCAACGAGGAGACCCGCCAAACCCTCAGCGAAGAGGGCGTCGAGGCCTTCAGCTACCTCGTCCGCGCCGCGAAGCGGGTGATCGACGCGGGCCGGATCCGCCCCGCCCCGGAGTTCGAAGTCGCCGCCCAGCTCTGGAGCGCCGTGCACGGCTACATCACGCTGGAGGTCGCCGGTCACTTCGGCGACGGCCGGAATGGCGTGGACCACATCCTGATTCCCCTGGCCACCGCCCTGGGCGTGGGCCTAGGCGACACTTACGAGGCCGCGACGCGGTCCGCGCGGCGCTCGATCGAGGCGTGGCGCGCGAAAGAGGGAAACATCGGCACCTGATCCGGCGATACCCCGGTCACAGGTCGGTGAACCGTGCAACCTTCGAGCGGAAACGCGCGTCTGACCTGGTGGAAGCTCAACGGGGGAACGGGGATAGGTGAACGAGGACGACCAGGGTCACACGACGCCGGCGGGGGTGGACGGCGCCCGCCGATGGCTGAGCCGTCGTTCCGTGCTGATCGCGGGCGCTTCCGGCCTCGGAGTCGCCGGGCTCGCCGCCGGAACCGCCACCGGAGCCCTGCCGTTCAGCGAAGCGCTCCAGCGGGCGCTCGGCGTCGCGTCGCCGACCCCGGCCACCCAGCTGGGCAGCCCCCGTGTCGAACGCGTCTACTCCGAAGCCCGCGGCCGCGAGGTCGATCTCGTGCTCATGCTGCCGACCAAGGCGCCGCCCAAGGGCTTGCCGATGTCGCTGATGCTGCACGGCCTCCACGGCACCGCGCGCCACGCGGCCCCGACAGGGCTGCTCAAGCAGCTCGGCAGCGACGTCGCCCGCAAGGCGGTGCCCCCGTTCGGGTTCGTCGCCGTCGACGGTGGCGACCACTACTGGCACGAGAACAAACCGGGCGACAACCCGATGGCCATGCTGCTCGAAGAAGTCCCCCGCTGGCTCGCCGCGCGCGGCCTCGGCGGCCGGGACGGGCAGCCGTTCGCCGCCACCGGGCTTTCGATGGGCGGCTTCGGCGCGCTGCTGTACACCCGGCGCCGTCTGGAACGTCGTCGCCCGCCCGCCGCGGTCGCGGCCCTCGCGCCCGCCCTGATCACGTCGTGGGCCGAGATGAGCAAACGGCGCGCGTTCCGCGACGCCGCCGACTGGGGCTCACTAGACCCGCTGCGCCATATCGACGTCACCAAGAGCGTGCCGACCGGGATCTGGTGCGGGACCGAAGATCCGTTCATCGGCGGGGTGCGGAAGTTCATCTCCGAGGCCCGGCCCATGGTCGCGCACACCGCGCGCGGCAAACACGGTGACAGCTTCAACCGCACGGTCGTGCCGAGCCTGATCGCGTTCCTCGGCAAGCACGTCCCGAAGAACGCCTGAGGCACTCAGACGCGGAAGTAGATCCTGGTCACGGTCGACCCCGGTCTCAGGTACTGCCGGACCAGGTCGGCGACCTGGTTCACCAGTACCAGGCCGCGTCCGCCGATCTGTCCCGGCGAGGCCGGCCGGCGGCCCGCCAGCGGATCGCGCAGCGTGCCTTCGTCGATGACCTCGCAGAGCACGTAGTCCTCTTCACGCCAGACACGGACGACACCGTGGCCCGAACCGTGCAGCACGCTGTTGGCGGACAGCTCGGCCACGGCGAGCACGAGATCTTCCACCCGCTCCAAGGCGAGCCCGTACTCCTCGGCCCGGTCCTGCGCGAAACTCCGCACCGCGCCGAGCCGGGCGAGGTCGAAGCGGAACGCGTCGGCCGCCGGCGGTTCGGGCAGCGGAAGGTTGTACTTCTCGACGACCGCGTCGGGGGCGTAACCCGCGCTCGGACGATCGCCCCCGGCGCCGGAGAGGGTCGGATGGGTCCGCTCGACGTCGGCGAGGACGTCGTCTTCGAGCCGATCGCGGTCGTACGGGCAAAGGATGCCGAGCTCGCGGTCACCGAAAGCGACGTTGATCAGCGCTTCGTGCTGCGCGCACGCCGGGTACTCGAGGGCCGACCGTCCCGCCCAGATCGGTTCGCCGATGATCCGCACCGGGCCCGGGCGGTTGTCCGCGAACGCGAGCAGCACACCGGGCAGGATGCGGCCCGGGTTACGGCCCGCCTCGGTCATGTCGATGAACTCGACACGGGCGGCGGAATCACCCAGTGCGGCTTCGATCAGCGCCAGATTCCGGCCGGGGACGGCCACCGCGACGGGCTCGCCGAGCTTCAGCCCCTCCAGGATGTACGGAACCGTACCTTTCAGGTACTCGGCGTCACCGGAGTAGAGCAGGCCAACGTGGGAGAAGAGACCCGCGGTGACTGTCACGGACACGTCATACCCCGTGGCCGCGGCTCTGAAACCCTGCTAACGGAGGGAAATGCCGGAATGGGCCCGCGCCGATCAGGCGAGCCAGCGTCCCGCCATCGAGATCAGCCAGAATCCGGCGAGCGTCGCACCGGCGAACAGCCCGGTCCAGGCGACGAGCGACTGATTCGCCTCCGCGCTTCGCGCCGCCTTGAGCCGGATGAGCGCGTACGCCGAAACGGCGAAGAACGGCAGCGGGATCAGCGGCAGGGGCGACAAGCGGACGACACCGGCCACCAGGCAGGTCGCCACCAGCACGCCCAGCGCGATCGTCAGCGCCCGCGGGATCCACGGATGCCCGCGGTAGGCCCCGACGACGATGCGTTCGGTGAGTTCGACGAGTCCCCTGACCTCGCGTGGACTCGCGGCTGCCAGCTCGGGAGCCTCGTTCTCGTCCTTCGTGGGAGTCAGCGGCACCTTCGCATCCTATCCCGGTCCGGTCACCGGCCGGACCGGGCCGGATAAACCGATGCCCCGGCCGGATGGATCCGGCCGGGGCATCGACGACGAAACCACGCTTCGTCAGGCGGACTTCTCACCGCGCTCGCTGCTGCGACGGCGCGACGGCTGACGCGCCACGATCGTCGGGTTCACGTTCTCGCGGACGGTCTGCTCGGTGATGACGACCTTCGCGACGTCGTCGCGGCTGGGGATGTCGTACATGACCGGCTGCAGGACCTCTTCCATGATCGCGCGGAGACCACGGGCGCCGGTGCCGCGGAGCACGGCCTGGTCGGCGATGGCCTCGAGCGCGGTCTTGGTGAACTCCAGCTCGACGTTGTCCATCTCGAAGAGCTTCTTGTACTGCTTCACCAGCGCGTTGCGCGGCGTGGTCAGGATGCTGACCAGCGAGTCCTTGTCGAGGTGGGTCACCGTCGCCACGACCGGGAGGCGGCCGATGAACTCCGGGATCAGCCCGAACTTGATCAGGTCCTCCGGCATGGTGTCGGAGAAGATGTCGCTCTCGTCGATCTCGGCCTTGGTGCGGATCTCCGCGCCGAACCCGAGGCCGCGTTTGCCGACCCGCTCGTTGATGATCTTCTCCAGCCCGGCGAACGCGCCGGCCACGATGAACAGCACGTTCGTCGTGTCGATCTGGATGAACTCCTGGTGCGGGTGCTTCCGGCCGCCCTGCGGCGGCACCGAGGCGGTGGTGCCCTCGAGGATCTTCAGCAGCGCCTGCTGCACGCCCTCGCCGGACACGTCGCGCGTGATCGACGGGTTCTCCGACTTGCGGGCGATCTTGTCGACCTCGTCGATGTAGATGATGCCCGTCTCGGCGCGCTTGACGTCGTAATCCGCCGCCTGGATCAGCTTGAGCAGGATGTTCTCGACGTCCTCGCCCACGTACCCGGCCTCGGTGAGCGCCGTGGCGTCCGCGATCGCGAACGGGACGTTCAGCATCTTCGCCAGGGTCTGGGCCAGATAGGTCTTGCCGCAGCCCGTCGGCCCCAGCATCAGGATATTGGACTTCGCCAGCTCGACCGTCTCGTCCTTGGAATCCTTCGGCCCGGCCTTGTCGTCGGACTGCACACGCTTGTAGTGGTTGTACACCGCCACGGCCAGCGATCGCTTCGCGTCGTCCTGGCCGATGATGTACTGCTCGAGGAACTCGTGGATCTCGGCGGGTTTGGGCAGCTCGTCGAGCTTGACCTCACCGGCCTCGGCCAGTTCCTCTTCGATGATCTCGTTGCAGAGATCGATGCACTCATCGCAGATGTAGACCCCGGGGCCGGCAATGAGCTTCTTCACCTGCTTTTGGCTCTTGCCGCAGAAAGAACATTTCAGCAGGTCGCCGCCGTCACCGATCCGTGCCATGGCCGTTGACCTCGTCCCCTCCGGCGCGATACGCGCCTGACTGTCTTACCGCCCCGGTCACGGATGACCTCTCGGAGCCTCACACACTGCCACTGACGGTACCCGTCCGATGCCGCCGACGGGAGAACCAACGTCACATCTGAGCACGCCAGAAGCTGACCATAGACCAGGGGTCCGGTGCGTGTCGTCACCCGACACGCACCGGTCCCCGGCACGATCAGCTGCTCGAAGCCTTGCGGTACTCGAGCACCTCGTCGACGATCCCGTACGCCTTGGCCTCGTCGGCCGTCAGGATCTTGTCGCGCTCGATGTCCTTCTTGACCTCGTCGGCGTCCTTCTTCGTGTGCTTCGCCAGGATGACCTCCATCTGGCGCCGCACCCGCTGGATCTCGTTGGCCTGGATCTCCAGGTCCGACACCTGGCCGTAGGTGCCCTCGGTGGCGGGCTGGTGGATCAGCACGCGCGAGTTCGGCAGCGTGAACCGCTTGCCGGGGGTACCGGCGGCCAGCAGCACCGCGGCGGCCGAGGCGGCCTGGCCGATGCACATGGTGACGATGTCCGGACGGACGTACTGCATCGTGTCGTAGATCGCCATCAGCGCGGTGAACGAGCCACCGGGCGAGTTGATCAGGATCATGATGTCGCGGTCCGGGTCCTCGTGCTCGAGGTGCAGCAGCTGGACCATCACGTCGTTCGCCGACGCGTCGTCGATCTGCACGCCGAGCATGATCTGACGCTCTTCGTACAGCTTGTTGTACGGGTTCGATTCCTTGATGCCGTAGCTCGTGCGCTCGACGTACGAGGGCAGGACGTACCGCGACTGCGGCAGTTGGAGCCGCGACTGCATCCCGGGCGCCTGCGACCCGTTCGGAAGCTGGAAGTTGCTCATTGAAATTCTCCTGTGTGCCGGGCGCGGATCAGCTGTTGGGAAGCGGGTTCTCACGAGTGAGGACCTGGTCCACGAAGCCGTAGTCCTTCGCCTCCTGCGCGGTGAACCAGCGGTCGCGGTCACCGTCCTGGACGATCTGCTCGACCGTCTGGCCGGTCTGCTCGGCGGTGATCCGGGCCAGCTCCTGCTTCCACTTGCCGAACACCTCGGCCTGGATGGCGATGTCGGAGGCCGTGCCGCCGACACCCGCCGAGGGCTGGTGCATGAGGATGCGCGCGTGCTGCAGCGCGTACCGCTTGCCGGGCGTGCCGGAGGAGAGCAGGAACTGCCCCATCGACGCGGCCAGGCCCATCGCGTAGGTCGCGACGTCCGGGCGGATCAGCTGCATGGTGTCGTAGATCGCGAAACCCGCGGTGACCGAGCCACCGGGCGAGTTGATGTAGAAGCGGATGTCCGACTCGGAGTCGTCTGCGTCGAGCAGCAACAACTGGGCGGTGATCCGGTTCGCGACCTCGTCGTTGACCTCGGAGCCGAGGACGACGATGCGCTCCTGGAGCAACCGCTCGAAGACCGAGTCGGTGAGGTTGAGCCCTGCGGTACCGGTCCGCGCCTGGGGCGTGTGCTGCGTCACGTCATGCCTGCCTTTTCGCCGACGGCGGCGGGTGGAACGTTCGCCGCCGCGTATGTCCAGATGCTTGAGGATCTTGCAACCGACCCTAACGAACTTGGGCGGTGCAGAATGCCTGACACCGCCCAAGTTCGCTTACAGCTTTACGGTCCGTTTCGACCGGACCGGATATTCCCTACTCGGCCGCAGTCTTCGCGGTCTCCTCGGTGACCTGCGTCTCCTCGGCTGCGGGGCCGAAAAGCTCTTCGAGGTCGACCGTGGCGCCGGAGGCGTCGGTCACGGTGGTCTTGCGGACCACCGAGGCCAGCGCCTTGCCGCGGCGGACGTCGGCGTAGATCGCGGTCAGCTGACCGGACTGCTGCGCCCGCTGGACGTACTCGTCCGGGCTGACGCCGAAGCGCTGCGCCTGGTAGATGATCCGCTCGGTGAGCTCGCCGTCGTTGACCGACGTCTGCTCGGCGTCGGCGATGCTGTCCAGCAGCAGCTGCGTGCGGACCGCCTTCTCCGACTCTTCGCGGACCTCGGTGTCGAACTCTTCGACCGTGCGGCCTTCGGCCTCCAGCGCCTTCGCGAACTGCGCCTCGTCGTGGTCAAAGGGGTGGATCGCGTCGTGCTTGCGGTTCTCGATCTCGGCTTCGAGGACCTTCTCCGGGATCGCGACCTCGGTGCGCTCAAGCAGCTCCTCGAGGACCTTGTCGCGGGCCTGGACGCCCTGCTGCATCTTCTTGACGCGGCCGAGGCGCTCGCGAAGGTCGCCCTTCAGCTCGTCGATCGTGTCGAACTCGCTCGCCATCTGGGCGAACTCGTCGTCCGCCTCGGGCAGCTCGCGCTGCTTGATGGTCTGCACGGTGACGGTGACGTCGGCGTCCTTGCCCGCGTGCTCGCCGGCGACCAGCTTCGTGGTGAAGGTCTTGGTCTCGCCGGCGTTCGCGCCGATGATCGCCTCGTCGATGCCGTCGACGAGCTGGCCGGAGCCGATCTCGTAGGACAGCCCGGTGGTCGAGGCCTCCTCGACGTCCTGACCGTCGACGGTGGCCGCGAGGTCGATCGAGACGAAGTCGCCGTTCTCGGCCGGGCGGTCGACACCGGTCAGGGTGCCGAAGCGGGCGCGCAGCTCGTCGAGCTGCTCGTCGACCTCGGCGTCGGTCAGTTCGACGTCGTCGACGCTGACCGCGAAGCCTTCGAGGTCGGGCAGCGAGATCTCCGGGCGGATGTCGACTTCGGCGGTGAACTCGAGGACCTCGCGGTCCTCCAGCTTGGTCACCTCGAACTCGGGCTGCCCCAGCGTGCGGACCTCGCCCGCGCGCACGGCTTCCATGTACTTGGCCGGAATGACCTCGTTGACGACCTCGTCGAGCACCGGGGCTCGCCCGATCCGGCTTTCCAGCACGCGAGCCGGCGCCTTGCCCGGGCGGAAGCCGGGGATGCGCACCTGCTGGGCGATCTTGCGGTAGGCGCGGTCGAAGTTCGGCTTGAGCTCGTCGAACGGCACCTCGACATTGATCTTGACTCGCGTCGGGCTGAGCTGCTCGACGGTGCTCTTCAACGTATTCTCCTCGAGCGGTAAACGATGTGTTTGAGCATCCGCATGTCTTCGACGGCGGATGTGCCCTGGTCACCTTGCAGACCGGGCCGTCCGAGTCTAGGCCGTGGCCCACATCGACCCGGTCCCGGGGCCATCAGCCCACCCTCGTCCGCCGATCACAGGTTTCGAGCAGCGTCCGGCCAACCGGCCCCCGGCCACCCGATCGGACCAGTTTTCGGTTCTTCTCTGTTACGAACCGGCCCTTTCCTGGACACGGATGCGTGCCACGCTTCACCATCGGACGCCGTGACGAGGCGTTTCGACAATGGGATGAAGTTTACAAACCAGTACTAATTGTCTACGGTGTGACAGCTTGTCCCGGTAGCCATCGACCGAGGGGAACGATCGATGACCGTCGCCGTAACCCGGTCCGAGGACACGGGGGAATCACCTGAGAGAAGACGGGCACGCGGTGTGCCCAACCCGCGGATCCCGCTGCCGATGGTTTCGGTGCCGACGGTGCTGCTGTTCGTCGGTGGCGCCATGGTCTGGACGGGTGCCACCTGGCTGGTCGTCAACGAGGCGGCGCCGCTCTGGGTGACCATTCCCCTGCACGCGCTCGTCACCTTCACCATGTTCACCGTGCTGCACGAGTCGACGCATCACGCGGCCGGGCGGCTCACCTGGGTCAACGAACTGCTCGGCAGGATCGCGATGCCGTTCGTGGCGGCCTACGGCTCCTTCCCCTTGGTGCGCTACATCCATCTGGAGCACCACCGCAACACCAACGAGGACGCCCACACCGACCCCGACGCCTGGACCGCGCACGGCCCCTGGTGGCAGTTGCCGCTGCGCTGGCTGACGATCGACCTCTGGTACGCCCGCTTCTACGTGGTGCGGCAGCGCACGCGGCCGCCGTCGGAGCGGATCGAGACCGCGGCCGTCGTCGCGCTGAGCCTCGCCGCGTTCGCCTGGCTGATCGTGAACGGCCACGGCTGGGAACTGCTCATGGTCTACCTGATCCCGCAACGTGCCGGGCTGGCCGTGCTGGCCTGGTGGTTCGACTGGCTCCCGCATCACGACCTCGGCGCGCAGCGGCAGAACCGGTTCGGCGCCACCCGCGTCCGCGTCGGGCTCGAATGGCTGATGACGCCGATCATGCTGTGCCAGAACTACCACCTGGTGCACCATCTCCACCCGGCGATCCCGTTCTACCGGTACCTGCGCACCTGGCGGGACAACCGCGACGCCTACCTCGCCAGGGACGTCCCGATCGCGACGCCGTGGGGCCGCGAACTGACGTCGTCGGAGTACCGCGAATGGCGCCGGCTCACCGGCTCGTTCGACGAGGAACCGCCCGCACCCCAGCCGCTGCGGCCGAGCCGGTTCCACTCGCTGCGGGTCGCCGAGGTCCGGCCGCTGTGCGAAGGCGCCGTCACCGTGACGTTCGAGGTGCCGGAGCGGCTGCGCGAGACCTTCCTTTTCACCCCCGGTCAGCACCTCGTCATCCGCGCGGAGGTCGACGGGGAAGAGGTGCGGCGCGCGTACTCGATCTGTTCGGCGCCGGACTCCGGTGTACTGCGGATCGCGATCAAGCATCAGCTCGGCGGCGCGTTCTCGACGTTCGCCACCACGGAACTCGCGGCGGGCGACGTACTGGACGTCCTGCCCCCGGACGGGGAGTTCACGCTGACCCCGGAGCAGGGCCGCGCCGGGCGTTACGTCGCGCTCGCCGCGGGCAGCGGGATCACGCCGATCCTGTCGATACTGACCGCGACCCTGCGAAACGAGCCGAACAGCAAGGCGACCTTGCTGTACATCAACACCTCCGGCGCCAGCACGATGTTCGCCGACGAGCTCGGCGCGCTCGCCGCGCGGCTGGGCGGACGGCTGCACGTCGTGCACTACCGCACCGACGAACGCGACCCGGACCTGCGCACGCAACGGCTCGAAAAGCCGTTCGACATCGTCGGCGAGGCGCTGGCCATCTCGCACGAGCGCTACCAGCGCGGCCGCCTCGACAGCACCCGCCTCCGCGCCCTGCTGCAGGCGCGGCTGCACCCGGCGAAGGTGGACGACTGGTTCCTGTGCGGCCCGCGCGACCTCGTCGACATGGCCCGCCGGACGCTCACCGAACGGGACGTCCCGGAGGAGAACGTCCACTTCGAACTGTTCCAGGGCGCGCTTCCCGTCCGCCCCTCGCGGCACCCCGGCTCGACGCTGACGGTGACCGCCGGCGGGAAGACCGTCGAAATCCCCGCGACGGTGGGCGAAACCGTGCTCAGCGCCGCGCTCCGGCACGGCGTCGACGCGCCATACGCGTGCGTCGGCGGGGCTTGCGGGACGTGCCGGGCGACCGTGGTGCGAGGCAACGCGCGGATGGACGTGCACTACGCACTCGGGGACGAAGAGGTCGCGGCGGGGCGGATCCTGACCTGCCGGGCGGTGGCCACCTCTCCCGAACTCGGCGTCGACTACGACCGCTGACCGCGGCCACAACGGTCGATGGGATCGAGTCGGTGGCGTGACTGAGTGGACGGCACGTGTGATCAGACGGACGACACGCGTGACTGGGTGGACGACACTCGGACGCGACCGGTCCTGACGCGAGACGTCCGGCTGGACACGCGTGTCGTCCACTCAATCACCTGTGTCGTCCGTCTGATCACGTGTGTCGCCCCGACGGTAGGTCTGTGACCGCGGCGCACAGCGGGCTCACAGGCGGGACACAACGCGCGCATACGACCGCGGCGCACGCTCGGGTCATGGCATCCGGTCCGACCACCGGCTCGCGCCGGTGGCCCCGGCCCGGGCGGCTTTCCCTGCGCGCCAAGCTGACCGGCTCGATGGTGCTGCTGCTCACGTTCGTCTGCCTCGTGATCGGCGTCGCCAGCGAGATCGCGCTGCGGTCGTTCCTCACCCGCCAGATCGACGACCAGCTCTCGGCCGCGTCGGCCCGCGCCCACGACTTCGCGAGCAGGCCGCCGGAGGACGGGCTCGGTCCCGATCCGCTCAACGCGCCGGGCCAGGCCTCCGGGACGCTCGGCGTGCGGGTCTCCGGCGACCGCGTGCTCTACGCGGGAGTCCTTACCGTGCAAGGACTTCCCCAAGGGCTGTCGGCCGAGCAGGAGGCCGGGCTGTTCTCGATCCCGGCGGACCGGCCGCCGATGACGCTGACGATCGGCGGGCTGGGCGATTACCGCGTGCAGGCCGCCTCGATCCCCGGCGGTGTGGTCGTTACCGGGCTCCCGCTCGGGCCGATGCAGGACACGCTGGCCACCGTCGGGTGGATCCTGTTCGGGGTCGCGGCGGCGGGCGTCACCGGCGCCGGGTTCCTCGGCGCGTTCGCCGTCCGGCGCACGCTGCGGCCCCTCGACCGGGTCGCGGCGACCGCGGGCCGGGTGTCGGCGATGCGGCTCGACCGCGGCCAGGTCGCGCTTTCCGTGCGGGTGCCCGAGATCGACACCGATCCGCGGACCGAAGTCGGCCAAGTCGGTTCGGCGCTGAACCTCATGCTCGGGCATATCTCGCGGGCGCTGGAAGCCCGGCAGGCCAGCGAGACCCGGGTCCGCCGGTTCGTCGCCGACGCGAGCCACGAACTCCGCACGCCGCTCGCGGCGATCCGCGGATACGCCGAACTCGCCGGCCGCGGCAGCGCGCTGGCACCGCCGGAGGTCGCGCGTTCGATGTCGCGGATCCAGTCCGAGGCGGCCCGGATGACGACGCTGGTCGAGGATCTCCTTCTGCTGGCGAGACTCGACGCCGGGCGGCCGCTCGAAGCGGGCGAGGTCGACCTCACCCGGCTGGCCGCGGACGCCGTCGGTGACGCGCACGTCGCAGGCCCGGACCATCGCTGGGAACTCCGGCTCCCGCCGGTGCCCGTCCTCGTCCGCGGCGATGTCCAGCGCCTGCACCAGGTACTGGCGAACCTGCTGTCCAACGCGCGCACGCACACCCCGCCGGGCACCACGGTGATCACCGCGCTGACCCGCTCGCACGGCGGGGCCGCGGTGCTCACCGTCACCGACGACGGTCCCGGTATCGCCCCGGAACTCCTTCCGAGCGTGTTCGAACGCTTCGCCCGCGGCGATTCCTCCCGGTCACGGTCCGCGGGCAGCACCGGGCTCGGGATGGCGATCGCGTCGGCCATCGTCGTCGCCCATCACGGCACGATCGAGGTGCACAGCCGTCCGGGGCGCACCGAGTTCGCCGTCCATCTTCCGGTGATCGGATCCTCACAGCGGGTGCACAGCTTCGGCACAACCACCCCCCAGGTCGGCCCCCGACGCTGAGGCCATGACCCTCCTCGCCTCCCGCGACGAAGCCGATCGAACCGCTCCCCCCGCCCGAGGCAGGCCCGCCGATCCGCGCTGGGCCCGGCCGTCCCTGGCCGCGCTTCTGCTCGCGACCGCCGTCCTGTACCTGTGGAACCTCGGGGAATCCGGCTGGGCCAACGCCTTCTACTCGGCGGCCGCGCAGGCCGGATCGCTGAGCTGGAAGGCGTTGTTCTTCGGTTCCAGCGACGCGGCGAACGCGATCACGGTCGACAAGACACCGGCGGCGTTGTGGGTGATGAGCCTTTCCGCGCGCCTGTTCGGCGTCGACGCCTGGAGTGTCCTGGTGCCGCAGGCGTTGATGGGCGTCGGCTCGGTGGCGTTGCTGTACGCCGCGGTGCGCCGGACGTCCGGTCCGGCCGCGGGGCTGCTGGCGGGCACCGTCCTCGCGCTCACCCCGGCCGCCGCGCTGATGTTCCGCTTCAACAACCCCGACGCGTTGCTCGTCCTGCTCTTGACCGCGGGCGCCTACTGCGTCGTCCGCGCACTGGAGAAGGCGAGCCCGCGCTGGCTGGCGCTGGCCGGAGTCGCCGTCGGTTTCGGTTTCCTCGCCAAGATGTTGCAGGCGTTCCTGGTGCTGCCCGCGTTCGGGCTCGCCTACCTGATCGCCGCGCCGACATCGCCGGGCAAACGCCTGCTGCACCTGCTCGGAGCTTTGACCGCAACCATCCTTGCGAGTGGCTGGTATCTCGCCGTCGTCGCGTTGTGGCCCGCGGCCGACCGGCCCTACATCGGCGGCTCGCAGGAGAACAGCCTGTGGGAGCTCGCTTTCGGCTACAACGGCCTCGGCCGCATCACCGGCGACGAGGTCGGCAGTGTCGGCGGGAGTCCCAACGGCGGCTGGGGCGGCACGGGCTGGGACCGGTTGTTCGGCAACGAGATGGCGGGCGGGATCGCCTGGCTCCTGCCGGCCGCCGCCGTCGCGCTGGCCGCCGGGCTGTGGTTCACGCGCCGTGCCCCGCGCACCGACCGCGGGCGGGCGGCGCTGATCGTCTGGGGTGGCTGGTTCCTGGTGACCGCCGCGGTGTTCAGCTATATGGGCGGCATCATCCACGCGTACTACACGATCGCGCTCGCCCCGGCGGTCGCCGCGCTCGTCGGGATCGCCGGGACACAGCTGTGGCGCGCACGGGGGAATCCGGCCGCCGCGGGCACCTTGAGCGCGGGGATCGGGTTGACCGCGCTGACGGCGTATCTCCTGCTGTCACGGCAACCCGACTGGCTTCCAGGGCTGGCGATCGCGGTCCTCGTGGCCGGTCTCCTGTGTGCCTTCCTGGTGTTCTTCGCGTCGCGGTTGCCTGACGCGGCAAGGCGTCTGGTCGCCGTCGGCGCGTTGGTCACGGTTCTCGCGGGCACCGGCGCGTATACGGTCGCGACGGCCGCCACCCCGCATTCCGGCGCGCTTCCCTCAGCCGGGCCGGATACCGGGCGGGGCATGCGGATGGGCGGCGGCGGGCTGCTCGGGACGAGCCTGCCCGGCGACGAGCTGGCCGCTTTGCTCCGGCGGGACAGCGCGAACCACACCTGGGCGGCGGCGACCGTGGGCTCCAACAACGCCGCGGGCTATCAGCTGGGCAGCGGCGCGCCGGTGATGGCCGTCGGCGGGTTCAACGGCACCGATCCGGCCCCCACGCTCGAACAGTTCCAGGAACACGTCCGCAATGGACGGATCCACTACTTCCTCGGCGAAGGCATGATGATGCGCGGGGAGACCGGCAGCGACGCCGCCGAGCGGATCGCCGCGTGGGTCGCGGAAACCTACGAACCGACCACTGTGGACGGTGTCACCGTCTACGACCTGAGCCGGTGAATCCCGTGACAGGACACAGCGACAGCACAGCTCGGGCACAAGGCGACCTCAGCGCGATGGCCGAGATTGAGGCCATGACAACCGCGATCCTCTCCGGCGCCGACACCGGCCGCCGCCCCGCCATCGCCCCGGACGGCTCCCCCGTGCTTGACGTCGTCATCCCGGTCTACAACGAGGAGAACGACCTGGAACCGTGCATCCGCAGGCTGCACGCGCACCTCGTGGAGCAGTTCCCGTACCCGTTCCGGATCACCGTCGCCGACAACGCCAGCACCGACGGCACACTGCGCGTCGCGGAACGGCTGAGCCGCGAGTTCGACGCCGTCGAAGTCCAGCACCTCGAAGAAAAAGGCCGCGGCCGCGCGTTGCGTGCCGTTTGGTCCACTTCGGACGCTCCGGTGCTCGCGTACATGGACGTCGATCTCTCGACGGATCTGGCCGCGCTCGGGCCGCTCATCGCGCCGCTGCTGTCCGGCCATTCCGACCTCGCCATCGGCAGCAGGCTAGCCCGTGGCGCGCGGGTGGTGCGCGGGCCGAAGCGGGAGTTCATCTCCCGCTGCTACAACCTGATCCTGCGCGGCACGCTGGCGGCGAGGTTCAGCGACGCGCAATGCGGTTTCAAGGCGATCCGCGCCGACGTCGCCGAACGGCTGCTCCCCCACATCCAGGACACCGGCTGGTTCTTCGACACCGAACTGCTCGTGCTGGCACAGAAGGCCGGGCTGCGGATCCACGAGGTCCCGGTCGACTGGGTGGACGACCCGGACTCGTCGGTGAACATCATCGCCACCGCGACCGCCGACCTCAAAGGCATCGCACGGCTGGCCAAGGCGACGATGACCGGGCGGATCCCGATCAGTGGCCTGCGCGAACAACTCGGCCGCGCGCCGATCCAGGTACAGGCGCCGGGGGTGGCGCCGAGCCTGGTGCGGCAGCTGGTGCGGTTCGCCGCCGTCGGTGTCGCGAGCACCGTCGCCTACCTCGTGCTCTTCCTGCTGCTGCGGACGTTCACCGGCGCGCAGGCGGCGAACCTCGTCGCGCTGCTGGTGACGGCGATCGGCAACACCGCGCTCAACCGGCGCCTGACCTTCGGGATCCGCGGCCGGGAAGGCGCCGGGCTGCACCAGTTCCAGGGGCTCATCGTGTTCGGTCTCGGGCTCGCGCTCACCAGTGGCGCCCTGGCGCTGCTGCACACGATGACCGCGCCCGGGCTGGCGCTCGAGATCACCGCGCTCGTGCTCGCGAACCTCGCGGCCACCGTCCTGCGCTTCCTGCTGCTGCGCGGCTGGGTGTTCCGCCGCCGTCCCGCCACCGAGATGGAGAGCTGATCCATGACCACCGCACTCGCTTCCCGGGCGGAACCCGGCCACGTCGGGGAAACCGCCACGAAGCCACCCGGCCGATGGGTCCGGCCCGCCGTTTTCGGGCTGCTCGCCGCCACCGCACTGCTGTACTTCTGGAACCTGACCGCCTCCGGCTACGGCAACTCGTTCTACGCGGCGGCCGTGCAGTCGGGCACCCAGGACTGGAAGGCGTGGCTGTTCGGCTCCCTCGACGCGGGGAACGTGCTGACCGTCGACAAACCCCCGGCCGCGCTCTGGGTCACGACGGCGTTCGCCCGGCTCTTCGGCTTCTCCAGCTTCACCGTGCTGGCCCCGCAGGCGCTGATGGGGGTGGCCTCGGTCGGTTTGCTGTACCTGACGGTGAAGCGGACCTCCGGGCCCGTCGCCGGCCTGTTCGCCGGGGCGGCGCTCGCCGTCACCCCGGTCGCCGCGCTCATGTTCAAGTTCAACAACCCGGACGCGCTGCTGACGCTGCTGCTGATCGCGGGCGGGTACTGCACGATCCGCGCGATCGAAAAGGCGAGCCCGCGGTGGCTGGCGCTGGCCGGGGTCGCCATCGGGTTCGGCTTCCTGACCAAGATGATGCAGGCGTTCCTGGTGCTGCCCGCGTTCGGGCTCGCGTACCTGGTCGCGGCGCCGGCTTCGCTCGGCAAACGCCTGCTGCACCTGCTCGGAGCTTTGAGCGCGGTCGTCGTGTCGGCGGGCTGGTTCATCGCGCTGGTCGACCTGTGGCCGACCGATTCGCGGCCGTACATCGGCGGCTCGGAAGGCGACAGCCTGCTCGAACTCGCCTTGGGCTACAACGGGCTCGGCCGGATCTTCGGCATGGGCGGCGGAGTGATGGTCGGTGGCCCTGGCGGCGCCGTCAGCTCCGGCGGCGGGAACGTCGGCTTCGGCGGGGAGAGCGGTCTGACCCGGATGTTCGGCGCGAGCTTCGGCGGCGAGGTGTCGTGGCTGCTGCCCGCCGCGCTGATCGGGCTGGTCGCGGGGCTGTGGTTCACCAGGCGGGCCGCCGGGACCGACCGGACGAGGGCCGCGCTGATCGTGTGGGGCGGCTGGATGCTCGTCACCTCGCTGGTGTTCAGCTTCATGAGCGGGATCGTGCACCCGTACTACGCCGTCGCACTGGCGCCGTCGATCGCCGCGGTGGTGGCGATCTCCGGGACCGCGCTGTGGCGCGGCCGGGCGCATCTCGCGCCCCGGGTGTTCCTGTCGCTGATGATCGCGGCCAGCGCCGTCTGGGCGTACATCCTCCTGGACCGTGACGCGGACTGGCTGCCCGCGTTGCGCTGGATCATCGTCGGCCTCGGTCTGGTGACCGCCACCGTCGTGCTGGTGGGTGTCCCGCCGATGCGCAGACTCGTCGCCGTCGTCGCGACGGTCTCCGTGCTGACGATCGGCCTCGGCACGACCGCGTACGGCATCGAGACCGCTTCGCAGTCGCACTCCGGCTCGATCCCGATCTCCGGCCCGTCCACCGGTGACGAGCGCGGAATGGGCATGGGCATGGAGGAGGGGTCCTCGGCGGAGATCGGCGCCACCCTCGCCGCCACCACGACGAAATGGGCCGCCGCGACGTCGAGTTCGCAGTCCGCGGCGAACCTCGAACTCGCGAGCGGGAAGTCGGTGATCGGCATCGGCGGCTGGAGCGGCCGGGACCCCGCTCCGACGCTGGCCGAATTCCAGCAGTACGTGGCGAACGGCGACATCACCTACTACGTCGAAGGTGGCCGCGGTGGCGGGCCGGGCGGCGGCTCCAACGAGATCTCCGAATGGGTCGCCGAGAACTTCACCGCCACCACGGTCGGCGAGCAGACGGTGTACCACCTGCTTTCCTGAAAATGCTTCGACAAACCTTGGGGCGCACGGGAATCCTGGACGGCGTGAATCGGCCGTACCGCTGGGATCTCGTGCGCCCCGACCAGCTCGGGACGCTACTGGAGCGCGCCGAAGAACCGTCGTTGTGGTTCCTGGACGAACTGATCGAATGCGCCGCGAAGGTGATCGCCCGGGCGGGAGACGCGGACCTCTACTTCGTCGGCCGCTCCGCGGACAGCGTGCACGATCTGCTGAGCGGAACCCCTTGGCGGGAAAGGATCCACCAGTTGCCGCTGTCGTTCGCGGGAACCGGTTCGGGACTGGCGGAGTCCGATGTGGACACTCTTCGCGACTATCTCGCTTCGGCGGGCCTGAGCCCGTACGATCTGGCCCGCGGACGGCCGAAGGTGTTCGTCGACCTCGTCTACACAGGACAGACGTTCACCGACCTCTACCGGCTGTTGCGGAAGTGGATCGACGACGAACGCGAGGCCTGGAGCATCATCCGCGGCCGGCTCCGGTTCCTCGGGATCACCATCCGCGAGGACACCACCCCGTCGGCGTTCCGCTGGCAGCAGCACTTCGGCTGGCCCGCCGACCTGCCCGCGAACGGCGTCCGGAACATCTCGCTCGACGAGCCGGTGTGGCTCTACTTCGGGAACACCCAGCCCAAGCTCACGGCGTCGTTCCCGCGGCCGCGCTGGTCGGACGAGAACGGGCGCGCGCCGGAGCATTCGGAGGAGCGGCTGCGGGGGCTCGCCGAGGCGGTCGCGATCGTCGAGGCCGGGCGTTCGAAGGCGGGCCGGGACCTGCTCGTGCGGCATCTGCGGAAGGAACCGGCGATGGCGGAGAGCTGGCTACGGACGCTGATCACGCGGCTGCGCTGACCGCCGACAGCGGTCCGACACCGAACCCTCAGGTCACCCACAGGATTCAGGCGGATCCTGGAAGCAGGGAATCACCCAGGGGTGAGGAGAAGACGATGAGGGAGCTTCCGCACTGGCACACGGCGAGCGCGCAGGGACCGCGCGCACACAACGCGGACGCCGTCGCGGCGTACGCGGCGGCGGGCGGCCGGGGGATCGTGTTCGCGCTGGCCGATGGAGTCGGAGATCACCCGAACGCGGCACAAGCGGCGCGGACGGCGGCCTCCGCGGCGGCGCGGACACCGGTCGAGCAAGGGGCCGTCGGGGCCGTTCTCGCTGCTCAGCGGGCCGTGCTCGCACTCGGCGGGGCCGGTGACTGCGTCCTCGTCGTGGCCGTCCAGACCGGCGAAGGGTATGGCATCGCGTGGGTCGGGGACGCGCGGGCGTACGCTTGGGACGGTTACACCGTGCGGCAGGTGACGAAGGACCATACGCTCGCGCAGTACTTCCGCGACCACGACCAACCCGTGACACCGCGGATGGAACACGTCGTCACCACCAGCGTCCGCACGGCCGGTGCGCACGAGATCGGCACGGCCACCGTCACGACCGGCGGGCTTCTGCTCACCAGCGACGGTGTGCACAAGACGCTCAGCGGTCCGACCATGCTCGACATCCTCGGGATGCCGGACAGGGCGGCCACCGAGCTGGTGCGGACGGCGATCTCGCTCGGTGGCTCCGACAACGCCACCGCGATCGTGGTGGATCCGCCCGGCGCGGAGGTCACCACGGAAAAGTTTCGCGTCGCGGCCTGAACCGGGCGGTCAGGCCGCGACGCGATCCCTCTTCAGCTGACGGTATTCACGCAGCACCAGCACGATGATCACGACGTCGAGGGCGGCGAAGAACGGCAGCGCGAGCGAGTGCGTGTGGATCGCGCGGAAGACCTCGTAGACCACGAACGCCGAGAGCACCACGGCGGCCACGGGGTAGGCCCGCATCACCTTCTTCGCGAGTGCCCAGACCAGGCCGAGCTTGATGAGGCCGTGCGCGACGAGGTACACGACGGCGAACGTCCGCCCCTCGGCGAAGTGGCCGGCGGCGAGTTCGAGGTGCCGGGCAAGCGTCCCCTCGGGGTCGCCGAGCAGGTCACGGGTGACCACGGCGTGCGCGAAACCGGAGACGACCGTCGCCGGGACGATCATCAGGACGAGCCCGCTCACCAGCTGCAACGCGCCGTCGAGGCCCTTCAGGGCGATGGCGATCCGGAACAGCTTCTCGGTGCTCATGTCACCTCACCCTGCCGCACCGGGCCGCCGCCCGCAGCCGCCGTCACCGGAACAGGCGTTTCCGGCAGGTCCGGCACCGTTCGTGCCGGGCGGTCCGGCCGGCGGGGTCCCTGCCGTAGAACGGAAAGCACGGCGCCCCGCAGAGGGCGAGATAGATCCGTCCGCACCGCAGCGGCCGCTCGCCGACGTGGTGGGCCACGGCCAGCGCCCGGTGGCGTGCGCCCGCTTCCGGCAGCCAGCCGTCGTCCGGCAGCTTCGCGAGCACGTCCGCGTCGACGTCGTCCGAACGGGTGAGCAGCGCCGTGCCGAGATCGGTCAGCCGTTCCCCGAGATCACGGAGGACGTCGGCGCGCGGCGCGTCGTCCTCGACCATCCGGGTGACGAAGGTGATGTCGGTGCCCAGGGAGCCGTGGAGGTCCCGGAGCCGGTCGAGTAGGCGGTGATCCATGCCCTTCCATTAAGGCGTTGCACCCGGGCAAGGAAAGGCTCACGACGCGTAGGTGACCTGGCCGTTCATCACGGTGGCGGTGACGGGGATGTCGCGCAGTCCGGCCGGGGACAGCCGCACCGGATCCACCGCGGTGACGACCAGATCCGCGACATCGCCCACGGCCACCCCGGTCCGGCCTCCGGACGACGCCGCGAGCGCGGCCTCCAGCGGCATGGCCTGTTCGGGGTGCCACGCCGGACGGTCGTCGTCGGTCCGGCTGACCGCCGACGCGATCGCGTCCCACGGGTCCAGCGGCGCGACCGGCGCGTCCGAGCCGAACTGAAGGGTCACCCCGGCGCGGTGCAGCGCGCCGTACGGGAACGCCCGATCGGTCCAGCCGTGCCAGTGCCGGTCGGCGACGTCGCGGTCGTCCGGCTGATGGGCGGGCTGCACACTCGCCACGACACCCAGTTCGGCGAAGCGGGCGACGTCCTCGGCACACAGCAGTTGCGCGTGCTCGATGCGGCCCGCGCAGCCGACGCTCGCGAAGGCGTCGAGCGCGATCTTGTTGGCGTGGTCGCCGATCGCGTGCACCGCGGGTGAAAGACCGTGTTCGGAAGCCTTGCGCATCAACGGCTCCAGTTCCCCGGGCGGCAGTTCGAGCAGCCCGTGGGACTCGGTTCCGGCGTAGTGGCCGACGCAGTACGCGGTGCGCGTGTTCAGTGAGCCGTCGACGAACAGCTTGAACGGCCCCACCGTGAGCAGCCCGCCGCTGTCCTCCAGGACGTCGCCGGAGCGGTGGCCGCGATCGATGGCCGTGTCGAGCAGATACCTCGCGATCACGCAGGAAACCCGGACCGGCAGCGGTTTCCGCGCCAGCCGTCGCCGCCAGTCGGTGACGGTGTCGGCGTATTCGTAGTCGACGATCTTGGTGACGCCACGGGCGGCCGCCGCGTCGAGGGCGTCGGCGACCCAGCCGTCGATGACGTCGTCGGGGGCGACCGGGAGTTCGGCCGTCGCGCTCATGCAGTCGTTCTCCAGCAGCACCCCGGTCGGATGCTCGCGGCCGATGAGCTTCAGCGCGGCGGGGCTGAGCCACAGCGTGTGGAGGTCGGCGCTGAAGAGGGCGACCGGATGCCCGGGCAGCGCCTTCTGCAGCAGATCCTTGTGCGGGGCGTCGGGCCAGAGGCCGTCGCGGAACCCGGCACCGAGGACGAGTTCGCCGGGTGGCGCGGGACGCGCCAGCAGATGGGCGAGCACGAGCTCGACCGTGTGGGCGGCGGAGGTCGCCCCGCCCAGCGGGATCCGGCGGCGTGCGGCCGACCACTGCGCGGTGTGCACGTGCGCGTCGACCAGGCCGGGCAGCAGGGTGCCGCCGTGCCCGTCCAGGGTCTCCGACGCCTCACCCGCTTGCCCCGGACCCGCGATGGCCGCGATCCGGCCGCCCTCGATCCGCACGTCCGACAGGGAACCCGCCAGACCGACCCGGACCCGGCGCAACAGAAGATCGTTCACGCCCTCACCTTGCCAGCCCGCCCGCGTTTAGTCCTCTGAATGCGGGAGGGGGTCAGGAGCGGGCGAAGGTGAGCTTTCCCAGTGCGGCGACCAAAGGCGCGAGTTCGGGGAGTTCCTCGGCGGCGGCGAGGGCCTCGGTGAGGACGGTGTCGTGCGTCGGCCGCGCGGCCGCGAGCAGTTCCTGCCCCGACGGCGTGACCTCGGTGTAGATCCCCCGCCGGTCGTCCGGGCACAGGTAACGCTGCAGCAGCCCCCGGTCCTCCAGCCGCGACACCAGCCGGGTGGTCGCCGACTGGCTCAGCACGACGGCGTTCGACAGCTGGTTCATCCGCAGGTGGAAACCGTCCTGACGGGCGAGCACGTCCAGCACGGTGTACTCGCTCACGGACAGCGAGTGCTGCTGCGCCAGCGCGCGCTCCAGTGCGTCCTCGATCCGCGCGTGCAGTGCGGCGAGGGTCCGCCAGCCCTGCGCGCGTGCCTCCACGGCGTCGTCGGCCAGTGACACGGTTCACCTCTTCCCCGGTTGCCCGAGCTTCGTTGCGTCATGCATCATCAAGCGTGTGCAATATACGGCGCGTGCAACTATTTCAGACGCCCGTAGTTGCCAACGCCAGCCAACACCACTCTACGGGAAGAAGTGAGCCTCCAATGCCTGCCGCTCTGCTCGCACTGGCGATCAGTGCCTTCGGTATCGGCACCACCGAGTTCGTGATCATGGGCCTGTTGCCCGAGGTCGCGGGCGACTTCGGCGTCTCGATCCCCTCCGCCGGGCTGCTGATCTCCGGATACGCGCTGGGCGTCGTGGTCGGCGCCCCGCTGCTGACCGCGCTCGCGTCGCGGGTGCCGCGCAAGACGGTCCTGGTCGGCCTGATGGTCCTGTTCATCGCCGGCAACGTCGTATCCGCACTGGCCCCCACCTATGGCCTGCTAATGACCGGCCGCGTGGTCGCCGCGTTGTCGCACGGCGCGTTCTTCGGCGTCGGCGCGGTCGTCGCCGCCTCGCTGGTCGCGCCGACCAAACAGGCGGGCGCCATCGCGATGATGTTCACCGGCCTGACCGTCGCCAACGTCCTCGGCGTGCCCGCCGGGACCGCGCTCGGCCAGGCGCTGGGCTGGCGTTCGACGTTCTGGGCGGTCAGCGCGCTCGGCGTGATCGGCCTGATCGGGATCCTCGCGCTGGTCCCCGCGCAGGCGACGACGAAGAGCGCCGGGCTGCGCAGCGAACTGGCCGTGTTCCGGCGCCCGCAGGTGTGGCTCGCGCTGGCGATGACCGCGCTCGGCTTCGCCGGGGTGTTCGCATCCTTCACCTACATCGCCCCGATGATGACCGAGGTCGCCGGCTTCTCCCCCGGCGCGGTGACCTGGCTGCTGGTGCTGTTCGGCGGCGGCCTGTTCGTCGGCAACCTGCTCGGCGGCAAGGCGGCCGACCGGTCGCTGATGCCCAGCCTGTACGTCATCCTCGCCGTGCTCGCGGCCGTACTGGTCGTGTTCGTCTTCACCGCGCACGCCCAGCTCCCCGCCGCGATCACCATCGCGGTCTTCGGCGCCGCCGGTTTCGCGACCGTCGCGCCGCTGCAGGCCCGCGTCATGAACAAGGCCGAAGGCGCGCCCGCGCTGGCTTCGGCCGCCAACATCGCCGCGTTCAACCTCGGCAACGCCGGGGGCGCGTGGCTCGGCGGCAAGGCCATCGACGCCGGTCTCGGCTACACCGCGCCCAACTGGATCGGCGCCGCGCTCGCGCTCGCCGGACTGCTGGTCGCGGTCATCTCGGGCATGCTCGACCACGGGCGGCGAAAGGCTCGTCGCGCCGAACTGGCCCCCGCCGCCTGAACCGGAAAAACCCAGAAAGGAACGCAAGTGACCGACATTCCCACCGTCAAGCTCAACAACGGGGTGGAGATGCCGCAGCTCGGGTTCGGCGTCTTCCAGGTGCCGGACGAGGAGACCACCGCCGCGGTCAAGGCCGCGCTGGACGCGGGCTACCGCAGCATCGACACCGCCGCCGTCTACGGCAACGAAGCGGGCGTCGGCAAGGCACTCGCCGAGTCCGGGATCGCCCGCGACGAGCTGTTCATCACCACCAAGCTGTGGAACAGCGAACAGGGCTACGACGCCACGCTGAAGGCGTTCGACGCCAGCCTGGCCAAGCTGGGCCTGGAGCGGCTGGACCTGTACCTCATCCACTGGCCGACTCCCGAGCGCGACCTCTACCGCGACACGTGGAAGGCCTTCGAGAAGCTCTACGCCGACGGCCGGGTGCGCGCGATCGGCGTGTCCAACTTCCAGCCCGCGCACCTCGACCGGCTGGCCGACGCGGGTTCCGTGACCCCGGCGGTCAACCAGGTCGAGGTGCACCCGTACCTGCAGCAGGCCGCGGTGCGCGAATACGACGCGAAGCACGGCATCGCGACCGAGGCCTGGAGCCCGCTGGCCAAGGGCGGCGACCTGCTCGGCGAGGACGCGGTCAAGGCGCTGGCTTCGAAGCACGGCCGCACGCCGGCGCAGATCGTGCTGCGGTGGCATCTGCAGCTGGGCAACATCGTGATCCCGAAGTCCGTGACGCCGTCGCGGATCAAGGAGAACCTCGACGTCTTCGGATTCACGCTGTCGGAAGAGGACATCGCCTCGCTGTCCGTGCTGGACCGGGGCGAGCGGACCGGACCGGATCCCGACACCTTCAACGTCGCCTAGTCATCGGCCTCGTGAGTGGCAAGGACGGTCGGAACCGTCCTTGCCACTCACGAGGCTCTGGGCTTTCGCAGGTAGCGGGCGTAGCGCTTTGTTTTCGCACGAGCCCGCTGCGTAGCCGGTTACTATTCGGCCGCACAGACGGCACTTGTGCGAAAAGAGGTAACCGGACGATGCAGGCCCGAGGACGCGCCGTCCTCGCGACACTTCTGCTCGTGGCGTTCCCAGTGGTGGTCGTCGCGGTGGGTGTCGCCAGTGTGCTGGCGGGCCTGCGGATCCAGGGCAAGATCGGCACCTACGTCATGCTCGGCGGGCTCGCGATCATGGTCGCGCTCGGCTTCGGGCTGATGAGCGCGTTGCGGGCGCGGCGTCCCCCGATCGAGGGACCGCGGCTGGACCGCGAAGCCCATCCCGCGTTCTGGGAGATGATCGACGACCTCGCCGCCCAGGTGAAGACCCGGCCGCCGGACGAGATCGTGCTGATCGGCGAGATCAACGCGGCGGTCAGCGAAGACGCCCGGTTCCTCGGTCTGCGGCCGGGCCGCCGCACGATGCTGATCGGGCTGCCGCTGCTGGCGGCGATGAGCGTGAGCGAGCTGCGGGCGGTCCTTGCGCACGAACTCGGCCACTACAGCGGCGGCCACACCCGCCTGCTCGCGCTGACCTACCGCGGCACCCAGACGCTCGCCTTCACGGTCGACAGGCTGGACGGCGGCCCCGCCAGGGCCCTGCTCTCCGCCTACTCGAAGCTGTACCTGCTGGTCGCGCGGTCGGCGAACCGGCGGCAGGAACTACAGGCCGACGAGGCGTCCGTGCTCGCCGCGGGCAGCCGTACGGCGGCCGCGGCGCTGCGGAAGGCCGCGACGCTGAGCCCGCTGTGGAAGGACTACGCCGAGCGCTACCTGTCGCTCGGCGCGTCGGCGCGGCGCACTCCCCCGGTTCTGCTGGGGTTCCGGTCGTACCTCAACCACCCCGTCCAGCGGGACTGGGTGACCGAGTACGCCGAAGACATCATCGACGGCGAGGAGCTGTCGAAGTACGACAGTCACCCGCCCACGAAGCGGCGGATCGCCGCGCTGGCCGGAGTCCCGGACAACCCGGTGAAGCCGGACGCGCGACCGGGCTGGTCGCTGCTGGGCGCGCCGAAGGTCGACGTGCCGGAGGCTGAGCTGGACGTGCTGATCCGCGACGTCGGGCCCCGCGCGGACTGGGACGAGGTCGTCAAACGCGCGGGCCGCGCGTCGGTGGCGGAGGGCGCGAGGCTGCTGACCGCGGCCGGGATCGAGAGCAGGCTGGCGCCGCGCGGCACGGTCGGCGAGGTCGTGCGGGTCCTGCGTGACGGCGACGCCGACGCGCTCGCGAAACCCCTGCGGGCCCCGTCCCGCGAAGAGGGCCTTGAACTGCTGACCGAGTTGTTCGCCGACACCGTCACCGCCGCGATGATCGACAACGGCGTCGCCGCGCACCGGCTGAACTGGGGCGGCGGCTGGGAGCTGTGCCTCGGCGACGGCGAGCCGTTCGACGTCGCCGAACTGGTCGGCGCGGCGGTGCGCAGCCCGCGCGCGGTGGACGAACTGGTCCACAACCTGCAACTGCTGAGCGTGCCGGCCGCCTACTTCTGCAAGCAGGAGCCCCAGCCGGAGCCGGATCCCGCCGAAGCCCGGATGCTCGGGCTGTTCACCGCGCTCAAGGCCAAGCGGAAGCTCTACGACCTGATCGTCTGCGACACCGAGGTGGTGCTGCTGCCGATGGCGCGTTCGGTGCTGATCCGCCGCGGCCTCGCCGGCCTGATCGGGGGACGCGGCGTGTCGGACCGCAAACGGATCCGGAAGCTGCGGGAACGCGGCCTCGACGATCTGCGCGCCGAACCAGGCGCCCGGCGGATCCCGTTCTCGGACATCGTCGCCGGCGGTTTCCCCCGCCGGAAGCTCACCGCGTACCTGACGCTGGAGCTCTCCGACGGCGAAACACTGGAACTGGCGATCACCGGCAACACCGAGGATTTCGGGACCGCCCACGACGAACTGGCGGCGTTCTTCGACTCGCTGAAGGCCTGACGTATCCCTAAGGCTTGATCCCCACACCACCGAGGCTCAGGTGGTTCAGCTCCGTCAGCGGAGCGAGACGCGGGCCTTCCGGCCACCATTCGTGCAGGTGGACCACGCCGGGTTCGAGGATGTCCAGGCCATCGAACAGCGACTCGATCTCGTCGCGGCCGCGGTGCACCGTGCGGTGCCCGGTGCCGGCCATCAGATCGTCGAGCTTCCGGGCGAGCGCGCCGCGTGCCCCCTCGCCGGGAGTGAAGTCGTGCGTGATCAGCATGTAGGACCCCGGCGCGATCGCGTCGACGTAGGCGCGCACGACGGCCCGCGCCTTGTCGAGGTCTTCGATGTGGTGCAGCACCGAGTTCAGGATCACCGCGACCGGGCGGTCGAATTCGATGTGCTCGGCGACCACCGGATCGGCGAGGGTCTGCGAGGGATCGGTCAGATCCGCGCCGCTCACGTGGACGAGGTGGTCCTCCAGCAGCGCCAGGCCATGCGCCTGGACCACCGGGTCGTGGTCGACGTAGACGACCAGCGCGTCCGGGTTGTACCGCTGCGCCGCCTGGTGGGTGTTCTCCGCGGTGGGCAGCCCGGAGCCCAGATCGAGGAACTGGTCGATCCCGCGGGCGCCGGCGAGGAACCGGACCACCCGGTTCGCCCAGGCGCGGAACTCCTTGGCCATCGCGGCGGCGTCGGGGGCGAGGGTGAGCAGGTCTTCGACCGCCCGCCTGTCGACCTCGTAATGGTCGTGCCCGCCGAGGAGGACGTCCTTCATCCGGGCGAGGTTGGGCTTGCTGTAGTCGAGGGGAAGCGGGCGCCTCGGCACAGACCGGACCTCGTCCGAAGTCATGGACACGTTCCACCCTTCAGCCGCGTACAGGCCACGCGAACGCGCCCACGGCTCCCTCGACATCGACGGACCGTACACAGATTACGACATGGCGTGCACCCACGTGAACCTCCCCAAGGGCCTTGGCTACCTGCGACGATCACCCGAAGCCGAGTTCGCGCCAGGTGCGTCCGCCATCGGTGGTGCGGTACACGGCGGAGCCGCCCTCGGCGTCGGGAAGGCCGTCCACGACCACGCCGACCCGTTCGTCCGGGAAGTCCAGATCGTTGAGGCAGACCCCGCGGCCGCTGAGCACGGTCGTCGTCCAGGTCGTCCCGCCGTCGGCGGTGCTGTGCAGGAATCCGGTGCCGCCGCCTTCCGCCGCGACGGTCGCCGCCGTGGGCGAAGCCGCGCTGAAGCTCTGGTTGATCCCGAGCGTCGGCGCTTGCGCCGTTCCGGTGAACTGCCCGCCGAGCTTCGGCGCGCGCCACAGCCGCCGCACGGTCGCCCCCGGCTGCGGCGTACCCGGCCCCCCGCTGCACAGCGCCAGCACCTGCCCTCGCCGGACTCCGCTCAGCGAAGCCGATCTGTCCGCCGGGCAGGGCGGCGGCGCGGTCGCGAAGGTCAAGCCGTCCGAAGACGTCCAGTACTTCTGGACGCGGTAGTCCGCACCCATGGACACCTGGACCCCGCCGCTCGTGGCGATGTCGCCGTAGGTCGTGGAGCCGGTGACGGTGAATCCCGGGACCGGCAGGAGAAGCCGTGTGCCGGAGATCCCGGCGTACAGCGTCGTCGTCGACGGGCTGCCGAAACCGGTGACCATCGCGAACACCCGGGAGCCGGCTTCGGTGATCTTCGAAAGGTAGAAGGGTTCCCGGACCCCGGCGAGCCTGACCTCGGACCATTTGCCGCCACCGTCGTGGCTGGCGAGCAGCCGGGTGCCGTCGGAGAGGAAGACGTCGCGTTCGTCGATCACCGTGAGCTTGACCTGATTGTGGTTCTCCGGCAACGAGATCGGCGGGTCGCCGACGCGCCGCCACCGCTTCCCGCCATCGGTCGTCGACAGCAGGGACGCGCACCATCCCGGTTTCCCGCACGGCGAGAAGCCGAGGACGAATCCGCGCGACGGTCCGGTCCAGCTCGTCGACGCGGGAGCGAAACCCTTGGGCACCAGCGCATCGGCGACGGCGGGCGGGGTGAAGAAGGCCAGGGCGGTCAGTGCGGCGGCGGCGAGCGCGGCCCACCGGTTCGGCTTCATGACCAACGAGACGTCCGGCCCGCGCCGGGGTTGCCCGCCGTTCGGGGTGAACCCGCGGGTCGTCTCCGGTACGCTCTCGAACCTTGTTTCGCCCGGCGCCGGACCGGGTATACGGCGTTCGGCCGGTGAGACGGAGGTAGCACCGATGGACGACGCGGGTGCGCGTGGTGGCGGTGACGAAGGGGAAGAACCCGATGCCGGGACCACTCAACGCCGGTTCAGCCTGAACGTCCACGACCCGGACCACCTTCCGCGCAAGCTCGCCGGCCGGTACGAGATCGGGGAACAGCTCGGCCGCGGCGCGACCGCACGCGTCTTCCGCGCCCATGACCTGCTCGAACAGCGCGAAGTGGCGCTGAAACTGTTCCACGCCGGCACGATGACCCGGGACGAGCGCCGGCGTCAGCAGGAGATCCAGACCCTCAGCGCGGTCCGTCATCCCGGGCTCGTCCCGCTGTACGACGCGGGCTCCGACGACGGCTACACCTACCTCACGATGCGCCTGGTCGACGGGCCGAACCTGGCCCAGCGGCTGCGTTCCGGCCCGCTTCCCCAGGACGAGGTCGTCGAGCTGACCGCCCGGCTCGCCGACGCGCTCGCGCACGTCCACGCGCACGGCATCACCCACCGTGACCTGAAACCGGCGAACATCCTGATCGCCGACGACGGTCCGCTGATCGGCGACTTCGGGGTGGCGCACGCCTTCGACGCGACCAGGGTGACCGAGACCGGCGGCGTCGTCGGCACGGCGGCGTACATGGCGCCCGAACAGGTCCGCGGCGAGAACGTCGGCCCGCCCGCCGACGTCTATTCGCTCGGCCTTGTCCTGCTCGAATGCCTGTCCGGGGAGCGGGAGTACACCGGCACACCGGTCGAGGCCGCGGTCGGACGGCTGCACCGGCCGCCGCGGATCCCCGGCGGGCTGTCGGCGACCATGACGACGCTGTTGCGCGGGATGACGGCGCGGAAGCCGTCGCAGCGCCCGACGGCCGCGGCGATCTCGCGGATCCTGCTGGAGGATTCCACCGGCACGAAGGTCGCCCACCTGGCGCCGGTCACCCGCAAGCGGGCGGCCGTGGTCGCGGCCATCAGCGCGCCCGCCGCCGCGATCACAGTCGGGGTGCTGCTCGCGGTGAACCAGAACCCGGCGAACCCGCCGGACCGGCCGGACGGCCCGCTTCCCCCGGTGGCGACCGGCTCGTCCGCTCCGGTCGGCGGCCGGGCGCCGCAGTCCTCGGAGGTCGTCGAGGTGCCCACCCACGGCCCGAAGGCGAGCAACGGCTCGGTCGTGGTGACCGATGCCGTTCCCGCCTCCTCCGATCCGTCCGGCGTCACCGAAAGCCTCAGTGCCACCTCGACGCCGAGGGACACGACCGGTTCCAGCGACCAACCGAGCACCTCGGCCAAGCCGAGCAAGACCAAACCCAGCCCCCCGACGAGGACCAGACCGGGGCCTCCCGGCTGAGCGACCCGCCCGGCCGAGTGTCCACAGTGGACGATGATGGGAGACGGCGATGACCTACATCAACGACCCGCGCGAGCCACCGGAAGAGATCGTCGAACAGACGCCCGCCAGGATCCGCGCCGTGCGGATCGTCAACGCCCTCGTCCACGCGGTTTGCTGGATCTTCGCGCTGGTGCTGATCGTGCACGTCCTACTGGTGTTCGGCGAAGCCAATCCGGAGAACGGGTTCGCGCAGCTGATCGACCAGTGGTCGCGAAACGTCTCGCTCGGACTGCGGAACCTGTTCACCCCGGAGGGACTCAAACCGCGGACGTTGTTCAACGACGGTCTCGCCGCGCTGCTGTGGCTGATCATCGGCGGCGTGGTGACCGATCTGGTCTCGCGGATCGGCCTGCCCGGCCCGAAGCGGGTCTGGCGCCGGCGACCGCTCAGTTGAGCGAACCCGGTCCCGTTTCCGGGGCGTCACCGGCCTGGGCCTGTTCGGCCTTGGCGTCGGCGACCTCCGGGGCGCCCTCGGTCTCGGCGGACTGGTCCGGCTCGTGCTCCGTCTCGAAGTGCTCACGGCACCAACGGCCGTAGCGTCTGGCATGTACGGTCATCGCGGCACCTCCTCCTCTGCCACTACGATCCCCCATCATTGTGACGCGCGCCACTCGTTTATCCGGCGAATCGGGCCACGATCGCCGCGCAGAACGCGGGGAGATCGCCGGGATTCCGGCTGGAGATCAGGCCGTTGTCGTCGACCACCTCCTGGTCGACGACGGTGCCGCCGGCGTTGCGGATGTCGGTGCGCACGCTCGGGTACGAGGTGAGCGTGCGGCCGCGGACCACGTCGGCCTCGACCAGCGTCCACGGCCCGTGACAGATCACCCCGACCGGTTTCCCGCTGTTCACGAAGTCGCGTACGAAGCGGACCGCGTTCTCGTCCACGCGCAGGTTGTCCGGATTCATCGTGCCGCCGGGCAGCACGAGCGCGTCGAAGTCGCCGACCGTGACGTCCTTGACGACGCGGTCGACGGTGAACTTGTCCCCCTTGTCGATGTCACCGTTCATGGCCTGGATCTCGCCGGGTTCCAGCGAGACGATCTCGGCCGTCGCGCCGGCGTCGGTGACCGCCTTGCGCGGTTCGGCCAGTTCGACCTGCTCCACGCCGTCCGCGGCGAGAATGGCCACGCGGCGTCCGTTCAGCGATGTCGCCATCGGTTCCCTCCTGAAGTCGTGTTCGCCCCCCGGCTACCCCGGAGCGGCTCCGCCGAACCATGGGTATGAACCGCGAGCGCCGGGGTATTCGCCGCGCATGCGATTGCGGCGAGCGGAGCTGGGGACACCCGGCATCAGGAGGCGGCGAAGAGGCCGCGGATTCGGCTACCTGACCCCGGACGGCGAACCGCTGAAGGACGAGGAGACGATCGAGCGGATCGAGGCGCTGGCGATTCCGCCCGCGTGGCGGCGCGTGTGGATCTCGCCGCACGAGAACGCCCACATCCAGGCCGTCGGGGTCGACGACGCCGGGCGGAAGCAGTACCTCTACCACGGGGAATGGCGACGGGCCCGTGACGAGGAGAAGCACGAGCGCGTCCTCGCGCTGGCGCGGCGGCTCCCCCGGCTCCGCCGGACCATCCAGGAGGATCTCGCTTCCCGCGGCCTCACCCGCGAACGGGTGCTCGCCGGTGCGCTCCGCATGCTCGACCTCGGGGTGTTCAGGACCGGCGGCGAAAGCTACGCCGACGAGAACGGCACGCACGGGGTGGCGACATTGCTGTGCGAGCACGTTTCGATCCGGGACGACTGCCTTCTCTGCGACTACCCCGCGAAAGGTGGGATCCAGCGCAAGGTCCGGCTGCGGGACGACAGCCTCGTCCGGCTGATCCGCTCGCTCAGGCGTGCCCGCGGCGAAGAGGTGCGCCTGCTCGCCTACCGAAACGGTCGCGGGTGGCAGGAAATCCGGGCAGACGACCTCAACGAGCGGTTCAAGGAACTCGCGGGCGACGATTTCACGGCCAAGGACCTGCGGACCTGGAACGCCACCGTCCTGGCCGCTTCGGCTTTCGCGGAGACGGAAAAGCCTTCCAGCCAACGAGGAATGAAGCGAGCGGAGAAGGCCGTGATGACCGAAGTCGCCGAAGAACTCGGCAATACGCCCGCCGTCGCCCGACGGTCCTATGTGGACCCTCGCGTGATCACCGCGTACCACCGGGATCGGACGATCGCGCGCGCGGCGCGACGAGCGGAAAAGGTCTCCGATCCCGACGAGGCCCGCGACATCGTGGAGCGGGCGGTGGTGCGGCTACTGAACGGGTCGTGAGGCCTCGATGGCGAGGACGGCGATGTCGTCGTGTGTCCCGCTGCCGAGCCATTCCCGCACCGCGGTGCGCACCCGGGCGACCACCTCGCGGCCGGACATCCCTTGGCAGCCGTCCAGCAGCTCACGCAGCCGTTCGTCGCCGAACAGGTCCGACGGCCGCTCGTGGTGGCGCGCTTCGGTGATGCCGTCGGTGTAGAGCAGGCAGACGTCGCCCTCGGCCAGCCGGATGGCCGTCTCGGCGAACCGGGCCTGCGGCGAGATCCCGACCAGCGTGCCGGGCAGGGTGATCTCGTCGACCCCGCCCCGGCGGCGCACCACCAGCGGCGCGGGATGCCCGCCGGAGGCGAGGGTCACCCCCAAACCGTCTTCACCCGCCAGCACCGAACCGAGCACCAGGGTGGCGAACCGGCCGCTGCCGCCGGTGATGAGCAGGGAGTTGAGCAGGCTCAGCAACGTCGTGTTGTCGTGTTCGACGAGGTCGAGCGCGGCAAGGGTCTGCCGGACCCGGCCGGTGAGCGCGGCCGCCTCGGCACCCTTCCCGCAGACGTCGCCGAGGACGAACATCGCGCCGCCGCCTTCGCGCGGGAGGACGTCGTAGAAGTCGCCGCCGACGTCGAGCAGGCCGCTCGACGGCTCGTACCAGACGTCGAACTTGACGCCCTGGACGTCCGGCGGCGGTGTCGGGCGCAGCGTGGTCTCCAGGCCGCGGGTGGCCTCTTCCTGGCGGGCGTAGCGGTGCGCGTTCGCCAGCGCCGTCCCGGCCGCGCGGGCGAACTCGGTCACCGCGCGCGGGTGGTCCTCGCCGAACGCGGGCGCGCCGCGCCTGCCGAGCACCACCGCTCCGGTGACCCCGGCGCCGCCGTCGGAGCCCAGCGAGACCACGGTCACGGACGGATGGACGGCGAGCCGTTCCGCGACGATCGCGGGCAGCGTCGCGACCTCCTCTTCGGGGACGGCCTTGGCCTCGGGTTCCTCGACGGAGGCGAAGGTGCCGGCGAGTACGGGCGCGAGCTGGGCCGGGACCCGGCGGATCCGGCCGTGCCCGTGGTTGGTGCGGTGATCGCAGCTCCACCATTCCCACCGGCCCCGGGTGGTCGGCAGCAGCACGAACACGCAATCGGCGAGCTCGGCGGCGGCGACCTCGGCGATCACCTTCGCCGTCCCGTGCCGTCCCCGCGCGGAGGCCAGCCGGGGCGCCGAAGCGGCGAGGAAACCGTCCACGCGCGGGCCGTCGGCCGCGACCGCGGAGGTCACCGTCCACGCGTGCCAGCCGCCGGGCAGCGTCCGGATCCTGGCCGGGAACCGGCGGCCGGTGTGCTCGACATGCCCGACGTCGGGACCTTCGGCGGTCAGTATCGGGCGGCCGCCGCCGAACAGCTCGCGGGCGGCGGGATTCGACCAGCGCAGCGCGCCGCCGACGTCCTGGACGAGCACCGCGTCACGGACGTCTTCCAGCAGCTCGCGCCAGAACCGCCCGGATTCGGGCAGCGCTCCCTCGCTCGCCGTCGGCGACGACTCCGAGGGGAGCGACGTCGAGGCCGGGACCGGCCGTGACACCATTCCCGGACCTCCTCCTGCCTTGCGGGTAGCGCAGTGTGAGCGGGCGGACTGGCTCGAAGTGTAGGTCGAATCATGGCACGCTGATGCGACGACCATGGCTTGGCATGCGTGGTGGAGAGGGTCGACACAGATGACACAGCACTCCCAAAGGGACCGGATCCCCGTGGAAGGTGGTGGCGGCCAGGTGGACGAAGCGACCCTGGAACGCCTGCTCGCGGCGGCTCGTGACCTCGGGGACGGCAACTTCCGGCGGCGGCTCGTGGCGCACGGCGACGGGCTCGCGGCCCAGCTCGCGGGCGCCTTCAACGACATCGCCGAACGGAACCAGCGACTGGTGACCGAACTCCTGCGCGTCCGCGAGGCGGTCGGCAAGGAAGGCAGGCTCACCGAGCGCGTCGCGGCCGAGATCGGCCCCGGCGGCTGGGCCACCGCGGTCGACGTCGTCAACGGGCTGATCGAGGACGTGAGCAGGCCCACCGCCGAACTCAACCGCGTCCTCGGCGCGGTCGCCGAGGGCGATCTGTCCGAGCCGATGCCGCTGGAAGTCGGCGGACGGCCGTTGCAGGGTCAGTTCGCCGAAGTCGCCAAGACCGTCAACGGCCTGATCAAACAGCTTTCGCGGTTCGCGACCGAGGTCACCAGGGTGGCCCGGGAGATCGCCACCGAAGGACGGCTCGGCGGTCAGGCCGAGGTCCCGGGGGTGGCGGGCACCTGGCGTGACCTCACCGACAACGTCAACGTGATGGCCAGCAACCTGACCGATCAGGTGCGCAACATCGCCCAGGTGACCACCGCGGTGGCGCGGGGCGATCTGACCCAGAAGATCAACGTCGACGCGCGCGGCGAGATCCTGGAGCTCAAGAACACCGTCAACATCATGGTCGACCAGCTCTCGTCGTTCGCCGACGAAGTGACCCGGGTGTCGCGCGAGGTGGGTAGCGAAGGCCGTCTCGGCGGTCAGGCGCAGGTCCCCGGCGCGGCGGGCACGTGGCGCGACCTCACCGACTCGGTGAACCTGATGGCGGACAACCTGACCGACCAGGTGCGCAACATCGCCCAGGTGGCCACCGCGGTCGCCCAGGGCGATCTCTCGCAGAAGATCAACGTCGACGCCAAGGGCGAGATCCTCGAACTCAAGAACACCCTGAACACGATGGTCGACCAGCTGTCGTCGTTCGCCGACGAGGTCACGCGGGTGGCGCGCGAGGTCGGCAGCGAAGGCCGTCTCGGCGGGCAGGCGACCGTGCCCGGCGTGGCGGGCACCTGGCGCGGGCTCACCGACTCGGTGAACCAGATGGCGGACAACCTGACCGACCAGGTCCGCAACATCGCCCAGGTCACCACGGCGGTGGCGAAGGGCGACCTGACGCAGAAGATCACGGTCGACGCGCGCGGCGAGATCCTCGAACTCAAGACGACCGTCAACACGATGGTCGACCAGCTTTCGTCATTCGCCGACGAGGTCACGCGAGTCGCGCGTGAGGTCGGCACGGAAGGTCAGCTCGGCGGCCAGGCGCAGGTGCCGGGTGTCGCCGGGACCTGGCGCGACCTCACCGGGTCGGTCAACTTCATGGCGAACAACCTCACCGCGCAGGTCCGCAACATCGCCCAGGTGGCGACCGCGGTGGCGAAGGGCGACCTGTCGCAGAAGATCGCCGTCGACGCCAAGGGCGAGATCCTCGAACTCAAGAACACCCTGAACACGATGGTCGACCAGCTGTCGTCGTTCGCCGACGAGGTCACCCGGGTCGCCCGCGAGGTCGGCAGCGACGGGCGGCTCGGCGGTCAGGCGCAGGTGCCCGGCGTGGCCGGGACGTGGAAGGACCTCACCGACAACGTCAACTTCATGGCGAACAACCTGACCGACCAGGTCCGGAACATCGCCCAGGTCACCACCGCCGTCGCGAAGGGCGACCTGACGCAGAAGATCATCGTCGACGCGCGCGGCGAGATCCTGGAGCTCAAGAACACCGTCAACATCATGGTCGACCAGCTCTCGGCGTTCGCCGACGAAGTCACCCGGGTGTCGCGCGAAGTGGGTACCGAAGGCAAGCTCGGTGGTCAGGCGCAGGTGCGCGGTGTCGCCGGGACGTGGAAGGACCTCACCGACAACGTCAACGTCATGGCCACCAACCTCACCGACCAGGTGCGGAGCATCGCGACGGTGACCACCGCGGTGGCGAACGGCGACCTGTCGAAGAAGATCTCGATCGACGCCCAGGGCGAGGTCGCCGTCCTCGCCGAGACGATCAACAGCATGGTCGAAACGCTGCGCGCGTTCGCCGACGAGGTCACCCGCGTCGCGCGCGAGGTCGGCACCGAGGGCATCCTCGGCGGCCAGGCCCGCGTGCCGAACGTGGCGGGCACGTGGAAGGCGTTGACGGACAACGTGAACGTCATGGCCGACAACCTGACCGGCCAGGTCCGCAGCATCGCGACGGTGACCACCGCGGTGGCGCAAGGCGATCTGTCGAAGAAGATCGACATCGACGCGCGCGGCGAGATCCTCGAACTCAAGACGACCATCAACACGATGGTCGACCAGCTCTCGGCCTTCGCCTCCGAAGTCACCCGCGTCGCCCGCGAGGTCGGCACGGACGGCACGCTCGGCGGTCAGGCGGAGGTGCCCGGCGTCGCCGGCACGTGGTCGCGGCTGACCGAAAGCGTGAACCAGCTGGCCGGGAACCTGACCACCCAGGTGCGCGCGATCGCGCAGGTGGCCACCGCGGTGACCGCCGGCGATCTGACCCGGCACATCACCGTCGACGCGTCCGGGGAGGTGGCCGAACTCAAGGACAACATCAACCAGATGATCGCGAACCTGAAGGAGACCACCCGGGCGAACCGCGAACAGGACTGGCTCAAGACCAACCTCGCGCGGCTGTCCGCGCTCATGCAGGGTCACCGCGATCTCGCGTCGGTGGCGTCGCTGATCCTGTCCGAGCTGACCCCGCTGGTGTCCGCGCAGCAGGGCGCGTTCTTCCTCGCCCGCGAAGACGAGCAGGAAGAGGTGGTCCTGGAGAGCATCGCCACCTACGGGCTGGCGAAATCCCAGACCGGGCTGCGGTTCTCCCCCGGCGAATCGCTCATCGGGCAGGCCGCCGTCGACCGGCGCACGATACTGGTCCACGAAGCGCCGCCGGAGTACGCGCTCATCTCCTCGGGACTGGGTTCGGCCGCCCCGGTCAACGTGATCGTGCTGCCGGTGCTGTTCCAGGGCGAGGTCCTCGGTGTGCTGGAACTCGCGACCATCAACGCCTTCAGCACCGTCCACATCGACCTGCTGGAGCAGCTGAAGGAGACCATCGCGGTCAACGTCAGCACCATCCAGTCGAACTCGCGCACCGAAGCCCTGCTGACCGAATCCCAGCGCCTGGCACAGGAACTGCGCGCGCGGTCCGAGCAGTTGCAGGCACAGCAACGGGAACTGCGCCGGTCCAACACGGATCTGGCGGAGAAGGCGGCGCTGCTGGCCCAGCAGAACCGCGATATCGAGGTCAAGAACAGCGAGATCGAGCAGGCGCGGCAGGAACTCGAAGAGCGTGCCGGGCAGCTGACCATGGCGTCGCAGTACAAGTCCGAGTTCATGGCGAACATGTCGCACGAGCTGCGGACTCCGCTCAACAGCGCGCTGATCCTCGCGAAACTGCTTTCGGAGAACCCGGACGGGAACCTGTCGGAGAAGCAGATCCAGTTCGCGCGGACGATCTACTCGGCGGGCAGCGACCTGCAACAGCTGATCAACGACATCCTCGACATGGCCAAGGTCGAGGCCGGGCATCTGGATCTGCAGATGTCCGACGTCACGCTGCCCGAACTGGTCGAGTACGTCGAATCGATCTGCCGTCCGCTCACCTCGGACAAGGGCCTCGAGTTCGCCGTGCTCATCGACCCGCCGGTGCCGTCTTCGATCCACACCGACGAGCACCGCTTGCAGCAGGTGCTGCGGAACCTGCTGTCCAACGCGGCGAAGTTCACCGATGAGGGCGGCGTGCGCCTGCACATCCGCATGGCCGACCCGGGCGAGGTCGAAGCCGACTCGCTCCGCAACGCCCCCGGCGTCCTCGCGTTCGCCGTGGAGGACACCGGGATCGGGATCGCGCCGGACAAACTCGCGATCATCTTCGACGCGTTCCGCCAGGCCGACGGCACCACCAGCCGCAAGTACGGCGGCACCGGGCTGGGCCTGTCGATCAGCCAGCAGCTGACCGAACTGCTCGGCGGCGAACTGCGTGTCCGCAGCGACCCCGGCAAGGGGAGCACGTTCACCCTGTACCTGCCGGTGAGCGCGGCGAACCTGGTCGTCCCGACCACCCAGGCGAGCGGTGTCCCGCTGATCATGGCCGTCCCGCAGGTGATCCCGGTGAGCCCGTCGCTGCGGTTCCACGGCGAGAAGATCCTGATCGTCGACGACGACCTGCGCAACGTCTTCGCGCTGGCCGCCGTGCTGGAACGCAACGGCCTGGAGGTCATCTACGCCGAGACCGGCGTCGCGGGCATCCGGGCCCTGGAACGGCACGAGGACACCGCGCTCGTCCTGATGGACGTGATGATGCCCGAACTGGACGGCAACGCCACGATCACCGCGATCCGCGCCGAGGCCGCGCACGAAGACCTGCCCGTGATCGCCGTCACCGCGAAGGCGACCGCGGAGGACAAGGCGCGAACCCTGGCTTCGGGCGCGGACGACTACGTGACCAAGCCGGTCGACACCGACAAGCTGCTGGATCTGATCGCGGCCCATCTTGAGGCGGACGCCGCTTCCAGCGGGCTCTCGCAGGCCGTGGCACCCGCCGAGTCCGACTGAGGCGGCGGGCTGGGCAGCTGAAGTACATGAAGGCCCCCATCCTGTACTTAGGCGCAAGGATGGGGGCCTTCATGTACTTGGGAAGGTGTGAAGGCGCTGCGACTGCTGGTGCTTGTGTGGCGAGTCTGTGAAGGCCTCCTTGAGGGACCCAGAGTCCCTCAAGGAGGCCTTCACGGACCTGGGCTCTAACCCGAATCGCCACTCAAGACCACCCGGACACAAAGAAACCCGCAGGCCAGACGCCTGCGGGTTCTGATGTGGAGCTGTGGAGCGGGTGACGGGAATCGAACCCGCGTAGCTAGTTTGGAAGACTAGGGCTCTACCATTGAGCTACACCCGCGTGCCCCCGAAGTACCGGGTGCGAAAACAGCTTAGCGTGACCCGCTAGGCTGTGCGCACACCCCCCGGGAAGATCGGGGAGTCACGGGATGTGGCGCAGCTTGGTAGCGCATCCGCTTTGGGAGCGGAGGGTCGCAGGTTCAAATCCTGTCATCCCGACCAGATGGGGCCGGACCTGCGGGTTCGGCCCTTTTCGTTACCGGGGGTTCCAGCTCGGCGGGCCGCGGCTCTCCGCTCTTCTCCGGCCGACCGGAGAGCCGCTTCGGCAGAAGCATCTTCAGCACTTCGAGCGCCGCGTCACGCCGGGCCTTCTTCCGCGTGAAGATCGCGCAGAACGCAACCACGGACACCAGTCCCAGATAGCCGACCGGCACGAGCCCGACGAGCTCGATCGCCGGGACGCCGGAGAACGAGGAAAGTGCCATGGCCCCTCCGTCAGTACGCGCCTTATCCGCGCTGACGGGGCGGTTTTCCGCAGGTCGAGCTAAGACCCGCAAGGGATCGAGACGATCCGACACCTCGACTTCGGGCTCTGGTCAAAGCTCGAAGGAGGAAGGTCCCCCATGGACCAGTACTCCCTCGTGATCACGAGTCACGTGTCCGGCCGAACCGGATGAGAGCTCCTCCTCCACGATAGGAGCAAGCCGAGCCCTTCCGTACCGCCGAGAGAGGGGCCGCATGAGGGGCGGCTGCTCGATCCCGCTGATCCTCGTCGGCAACCACATCCACTGGAGTATCCGGGCAGGATGGCGATCATGGAGATCCGCCACGCCACCACCACCGACGCCCCCGCCGTGACCACCCTCCTCGCTCAGCTGGGCTACCCGGACAACGACGAGACCGACGTGCGCGCCCGGCTCGAACGCTGGACCCGCCATCCCGAAGGCGCCGCGTTCGTCGCCGAAGCGGACGGCACCGTGGTCGGTGTCATCGCGGTGGTCGCGATCCCGCTCCTCGAACGGGAAGGGGCCGTGGGACGGATCGTGGCCCTGGTGGTGGACGAGACCCAGCGCGGCACCGGGGTCGGACGCGAACTGATCACCACCGCCGAAGAGCAGGCGCTGCGGTGGGGCTGTAGCGCCATGGAGGTCAGCAGTTCCCGCCGCCGGACCGGCGCGCACGCCTTCTACCGGGCACGGGGATACGAAGACCGCTGCGAGCGCAGCGCCAAGTTCTTCCGCGAGCTGACCGCCTGACCAGCTCCCGGATGGTGAGAGCCCTAGGCCCACCGCCACCCGCTTGCGAACATCGGCACCGTGACCGGCAGGCGGAGCGCCAGTGCCAGCGCGGTGCTCCGCGTGGTGCTGGACGAAGGGGCGATAGCGCGCAGCACCATCGCGCGCCGCACCGGGCTGAGTGCCGCGGCCGTCACGGGGCATGTGGCGGAGCTGATGCGCCGCGGGTTCCTCATCGAGCTGCCCGAGGTCGCGGGCGCGGTCGGCAGGCCGTATGTGCCGCTGGATCTCGACACGGAACGGTTCGTGGTGTGCGGAGCGCATGTCGCGGCCGACCATCTCACCGTCGGGCTGCTGGATCTGCGCGGGAAAGTGCTGGCACAGCTGGAAGCCCCGCATCACGGCGCCGAGCCGGCCGTGCAGGTCGCGCAGATCGCGGAACTGCTCGACGACCTCCTCATCGGACACGCGCCGGAGCGGACGCCGCTCGGGCTGGGGGTGGCGACCGGCGGCTGGGTCGACGAGGCTTCGGGAACGGTGGTGGAGCACGGATTGCTCGGCTGGCGCGGGGTCCCGTTGCGCGATCTGCTCACGGAGGTCACCGGTCTCGACGTCCGCGTCGACGGGCATTCGCGTGCGCTCATCCACGCCGAACGCCTGCTGGGGCAACCGAGAACGCGGAGCAGTGTCGTGCAGCTGTTCACCGGCAACGTGGTCGACGCCGCCTTCGCCACCGGCGACACCGTCCACCATGGACCGAGGTCGGCGGCGGGCGCCGTCGCGCATCTGCGGGTCGACGACAGCGACGAGCCTTGCCAGTGCGGGCGTTCCGGCTGCCTGGAAGCGACGGTGTCCGAGCGCACGGTCGCCCGTAAAGCCGCCGAGGCGGGCCTCGTCGAAAACCCTGATTTCGCCGCCGTGCTCCGTTCAGCGGCCTCGGGAAACAAAATCGCCATCGACCTTTTCCAGGAACGCGCGCGGATTATCGGACAGGCCGCCGCCTTGCTCTTCGACGTCCTGAATCCGGAAATCCTCATCGTGCTCGACCAGAGTGTACGCGACGTCGACGGTTGCCTTTCCACGATCCGGGACGAGGTCGCTCAGCGCTCCTGGATTTGCCAGGACGCGACGAAAAGCGTTGTGGCGTCGAGCTTTCCGGGGACCGAGCTGGCGACGGCCGGCGGGGCGGTCATGCTGAACGCCCTCTACGGAGATCCGCTTTTCACGAACCTCGCCAACGCTTCCTGAGTTACTTCACTAAATCGCAAAATTGACGCTCTCCGCCGGGCCTGCGAAGAATCTTCTTCAACGACGAGAACCCGAACGAAAGAGCCCACCGTGAAGAAACCAGTGCCCTTGATCGCCGCGCTCCTCGCCGGATTGGCGCTGTCGGGCTGCGGCGCCTCGGCGACCTCGGCAGGAGTGGCCGGGCAGCCGGAGAAGCTCGAACTCCGCTACCAGGGGTCGGCGAACAGCGTCACCTTCCCCGAACTCGCCGAAGACCTCGGCTACTTCGGCCCGGTCAAACTCAAATGGGTCGGCAACACGATCAGCGGACCGCAGGACATCCAGTCCGCCGCCACCGACCAGACCGACTTCGGCGGCGCCTTCACCGGCGCTGTCGCCAAACTCGTCGACGCCGGCGCTCCGATCAAGGCCGTCGTCAACTACTACGGCTCCGACGAGAAGACCTTCTTGGGCTTCTACGTCAAGGAGGACAGCCCGATCCGCACCCCGCGTGACCTCATCGGCAAGAAGGTCGGCGTCAACACCGTCGGCGCGAACCTGGAGGCGGTCCTCGACACCTGGCTCAAGCGCAACGGCCTCACCGACGCCGAAATCGACCAGGTGCAGCTCGTCGTCCTGCCGCCGATCAACACCGAACAGGCCCTGCGCAACGGCCAGATCGACGTCGCCGGGCTCAACGGTGTCCTGCAGGACCGGGCCCTCGCGGGAGGCGGGGTGCGGCCGATCGTGAAGGACGTCGAGGCGTTCGGGCCGTACAACGGCGGGCCATACGTGCTGCGGACCGACTTCATCAAGAAGTACCCGGAGACCACGAAGACCTTCGTCACCGGCGTGGCCAAGGCGATCGAATGGGCCCGCACCACTCCGCGCGAGGAGGTGATCGCCCGGTTCACCAAGATCATCCAGAACCGCGGCCGCAACGAGAACACCGAAACGCTCAAGTACTGGAAGAGCACCGGTGTCACCAAGGGCGGGCTGATCTCGGACAACGACTACATGCTCTGGACGGGCTGGCTCAAGCAGTCCGGGTTCATCAAGAACGACCAAGTCGACCTGAAGAAGATCTACACCAACGAATTCAACCCGTATCGCGAAGGCGGTGGCGCATGACCGCCAAGATCAGCCTCCGCTCGGTGACCAAGACCTTCGGCGCGTTGACCGCACTCGACGACGTCTCCCTCGACATCGAGGACGGCACGTTCCTCTCCCTCGTCGGGCCGAGCGGTTCCGGCAAGTCCACGCTGCTCGATCTGCTCGGCGGGCTCGCGAAACCCACCTCCGGCGAGGTCCTGATCGACGGGAAACCCGTCACCGGGCCGGGACTGGATCGCGGTGTCGTGTTCCAGCAGTACGCGCTGTTCCCGTGGCGCACCGCGCGGGCCAACGTCGAGTTCGGCCTCGAAGGCGGCACCCTGAACAAGCGGCAGCGTGCCGAGCGGGCACGGGAATTCCTCGACCTGGTCGGGCTTTCCGGGTTCGAGGAGCATCTTCCCCACGAGCTTTCCGGTGGGATGAAACAACGGGTCGCGATCGCGAGAAGCCTCGCCTACGACCCGGACGTACTGCTGATGGACGAGCCGTACGCCGCGCTGGACTCCCAGACCCGCGAACTCCTTCAAGAGGAGCTTCGGCGGATCTGGAAACGCACCGGCAAGACCATCGTCTTCATCACCCACAGCATCGAGGAAGCCGTCTATTTAGGACAGAAGGTCGCGGTGCTCACGTCCCGGCCGGGCAGGCTCAAGGACGTCGTCGACATCGACCTCGGCGACCGTTCGAACGAGGACCTGCGCTCGGCGCCCGCCTTCGTGGCCCATCGCCATCGGCTGTGGGAACTGCTGCACGACGAGATCCGGAGGGCCGCCTGATGACCGCCACTCTCGAAGCGCCGAAGGTCCACACCGGACCGAAGGTCGCCGGGAAACCTCGCAAGAAGAAGAACCCGTTACGCAAGGCCTTCCGCAGTTCGGCCGCGATCCTGCTCTTCCTCGCCGTCTGGGAGCTCGCTCCCCAGTACCTGCTCGACGAAGGCACGAGGACCTTCCTCCCGCCGCTGTCGGAGGACCTCGCCGCGCTCTGGGAGCTGATCCTCAACGGGCAGCTGGCCGACCATCTGCTGGCGAGTCTCGGCCGGTCCGCCGCCGGATTCGTGATCGCGGTGGGTGTCTCGGTGCCGCTCGGCCTGCTGATCGCCTGGTACCGGCCGCTCGCGGAATTCCTGAACCCGCTGCTGGAGCTGGCCCGCAACACCGCCGCGCTGGCCCTGCTGCCGGTGTTCACGCTCCTGCTCGGCATCGGCGAGGTGTCCAAGATCGCGCTGATCGTCTACGCCTGTGTCTGGCCGGTGCTGCTCAACACGATCGCCGGGGTGAACACCGTGGATCCGTTGCTGGTCAAGGCCGCGCGCTCGCTCGGGCTGTCGAGCCCGAGCCTGTTCCGGAAGGTGATCCTGCCGTCGGCGGTGCCGACCATCTTCACCGGTATCCGGATGGCGGCCGCGTACTCGATCCTCATCCTGATCGCCGCCGAAATGGTCGGCGCCAAGGCCGGGCTCGGCTATCTGATCAACAACTCGCAGGTCAACTTCCAGATCCAGCAGATGTACGCCGCGATCATCACGGTGTCGGTGCTGGGCCTGGCCATCAACGCGGGCTTCGTCGCGCTGGAGCGGCGGTTCTCCACCTGGCGTGTCAAGGAGAAGGCGTGAAGCACTTACACCTCAACGCGTTCGTGATGCCGAACGGCCATCACGAGGCGGCGTGGCGGCATCCGAGCACGGATCCGCACCGGGCCGCGACACTGAAACACTATGTCGACATCGCCCGCACGGCGGAGCGCGGCAAGCTGGATTCGCTGTTCCTCGCCGACGGCGTCGCCTTGTGGGGCAACGTCCGCTACAACTCGCACACCCTGTTCGAGCCGCTGACGTTGCTTTCCGCGCTGGCCGGGGCGACCGAGCGCATCGGGCTGATCGCCACCGCGTCGACGACCTACAACGAGCCGTACCACCTGGCGCGGAAGTTCGCGTCGCTCGACCACCTCAGCGGCGGGCGCGCGGGCTGGAACATCGTGACGTCGGCGGGCGAGGACGAGGCACGCAACTTCAACCGCGACGCCCGGCCGGCGCACGCGCTGCGCTACGAGCGCGCCACCGAATTCGTCGAAGTGGCCAGGAAACTCTGGGACAGCTGGGACGACGACGCGGCGGTGATCGACAAGGCGAGCGGTGTCTACGCCGACACCGACCGCATCCACCCCATCGACCACAACGGCCCGCATTTCCAGGTCCGCGGCCCGCTCAACATCCCGCGCCCGGTGCAGGGACATCCGTTGCTCGTCCAGGCCGGTTCCTCGGAGACGGGCAAGGAGTACGCCGCCCGGTTCGCCGAGGCGGTCTTCACCGCGCAGCAGACCTTCGCCGAGGGCAAGGCTTTCTACGACGACGTCAAGGGCAGGCTCGCGAACTACGGCCGCTCGCCGGAGGAGATCAAGATCCTGCCTGGGATCAGCCCGATCCTGGGGCGCACCGAGGCCGAAGCGAAAGAACGCGAGGCCGAACTCAACGCCCTCATCACGCCCGCGTACGGCGTGCGGCAGCTGTCGACCATGCTCGACCACGACCTGACGCCGTACCCGCTCGACGGTCCCCTGCCCGACGTCGGCACGTTCACCGAAGGCGCCCAGAGCCGGTTCGAACTGGTCACAGGCCTGGCGCGGCGCGAGAACCTGACGATCCGCCAGCTGATCGAGCGGCTGGCGGGCGGCCGGGGACACCGCGTCTTCGCCGGTACTGCCACGCAGGTGGCCGACCAGCTGGAGCACTGGTTCACCGAAGGCGCCGCGGACGGCTTCAACGTCATGCCGCCCACGCTGCCGGGTGGGCTGGAGGACTTCGTCGACCTCGTGGTCCCCGAACTTCAGCGGCGCGGCCTGTTCCGCACCGAGTACACCGCCACGACCTTGCGCGGCCACTACGGCCTCGCCCGTCCAGTCCATCGCACCCCAGTGAAGGAGCACGCCGCATGACCGCACTCAACACCCAGGTCGAAGTCCGCAAGATCACCGGCAGGATCGGCGCGCAGGTCGTCGGCGTCGACCCGGCCAAGGATCTCGACGCCGCGACCGTCGCGTTCGTCACCGAGGCCCTCCACGAGCACAAGGCGCTCGTCTTCCGCGATGTCGACCTCGACGACGCGGGCCAGCAGCGGTTCGCCGGGCACTTCGGCGGACTGACCAAGGCACACCCGACCGTCCCGTCGGTCGACGGCGAGCCCGCCATCCTGCCGGTCGACAGCGAACAGGGCCGCGCGAACCAGTGGCACACCGACGTCACCTTCGTGCTCAACCCGCCGAAGGCCAGCACGCTGCGCAGCCTGGTCGTCCCTCCGTACGGCGGCGAGACGCTGATCGCCAACTCGGCCGCCGCGTACCGGGACCTGCCGGAGCCGCTCCGGGCGTTCGCCGACACGCTGCGCGCCGAGCACACCAACGACTACGACTACGCGAAGGCGCCCGAGACCCTCGACGACGCGGAGCGGGAACGCCGCGAGGTGTTCGTCTCGCAGAAGTTCCGCACGGTCCACCCGGTGGTGCGGGTGCATCCGGCGACCGGGGAACGCGGGCTGTACATCGGCGGGTTCGCGCAGCGGATCATCGGGCTGTCCAAGGGCGAGTCGCGCGACATCCTGCGGCTGCTGCAGTCCTACGTGACCCGCCCGGAGAACGTCGTCCGGGTGAGCTGGGAGCCGAACCAGCTGGTGCTGTTCGACAACCGCATCACCCAGCACTACGCCGTCGACAACTACGACGACCTGCCCCGCCGCCTGAACCGGGTGACCGTGGCGGGCGACGTCCCGGTGGGCATCGACGGGGTGCCGAGCGAATCCCTCGAAGGCGACGCTTCGCACTACTCCCCCGTCGCCTGACTCCCTGAATGGGGTAAGACTGGCGTCGTGAAGGACGATCGTCAGGTGGAAGCGCTCCTGAGGGAGCTGGCCCCGCAGGTCATCGGGTTGCTGGTGCGCAAACACGGGCAGTTCGACGCCTGCGAGGACGCCGTCCAGGAAGCCCTGCTCTCGGCCGCGCAGCAATGGCCGGAGCAGGGCATCCCGGACAGCCCGAAGTCCTGGCTCGCGACGGTCGCGTCACGGCGGCTGGTCGACGAGTGGCGCAGCGAAAGCGCACGACGGCGGCGCGAGGAGAACGACGCGCTGATGGACCTGGCCGGTCCGCGCGAAACCTCCGCCGTATCCGATTCGGACGACACGCTCACCGTCCTTTTCCTGTGCTGCCACCCTTCCCTGTCCGCGCCGTCACAGCTCGCGCTCACGTTGCGCGCGGTCGGCGGCCTGACCACCGGCGAGATCGCGAACGCGTTCCTGGTCCCCGAATCGACCCTCGCCCAGCGGATCAGCCGGGCGAAACAGACCATCAAGAAGGCGGGCGCCGAGTTCGTCCTGCCGCCGTCCGCGGAACTCGGCGAACGGCTCCGCGTCGTCCTCCAGGTGCTGTACCTGATCTTCAACGAGGGCTACACGACCAGCGGCGGCCCCGACCTGCACCGCGCCGACCTGACCGCGGAGGCGATCCGGCTGACCCGGCTGCTCCGGCGGCTCATGCCGGACGAGGACGAGGTCACCGGTCTGCTCGCGCTCATGCTGCTGACCGACGCCCGCCGGACCGCCCGCGCCGGCGACGACGGCTCGCTCGTCCCGCTCGCCGAGCAGGACCGCTCGCGCTGGAACGCGGAAACGATCGCCGAAGGGGTTTCGCTGGTGAGCAAGGCCTTGGCGGCGGGTCCGGTCGGGCCGTACCAGGTGCAGGCCGCGATCGCCGCCGTCCACTCCGAGGCGGCCACCGCGGCCGGCACGGACTGGCCCCAGATCCTCGCGCTCTACGACGTCCTCGAGAAGGTCTCGCCCGGCCCCGTCGTCACGCTCAACCGCGCCGTCGCGGTCGCCGAGGTCAACGGGCCGGAAGCGGGCCTCGAACTGCTGGCCACGCTCGACGGCGACAGCCGGATGGACCAGACGCACCGGCTCGATTCCGTACGCGGGCATCTGCTGGAACTGGCCGGAGACACCGGCGCCGCGCGCGAGGCGTATCTGCGGGCCGCCGGGAAGACCGCGAGCGAACCCGAGAAGCGGTACCTGACCCGGCGCGCGGAGCGGCTCACCTGAGCACCCGGAGGATCGTCTCGTGCGACTTCTCGTGGACGTAACCGGTGTAGACGGCGTGGATCCGGTGCTCGTCGCCGTTGTAGAGGGTCACGGTCGCCTTGATCGGAATGTCACGCTGCTTCTCCACGTGTGAGAACTCCTCGTACGGCAGCCAGACCGCTTCCGCCCGGGCGGCGACCGCGAACGGGGCCTGCGTCATCAGCGCGAGCAGTGCCTCCTTCCCCGGCTCGGACTCGGCCCCCGGGACCGGCGAGAAGATCAGGCCGCGTTCGGTGATGACCAGATGGCCGTGCCGATCGTCGAATCTCACGTTCGCCAGCCCGCCGATCACCGGCGCCTCGCCCGGCGAAAGCCGTTCCGTCCCGCCGTTCGCGGCCGCCGGGTCGATGCCCAGCCCCGCCAGCGCCGCGCGGGCACGCACGGCATGTTCCGGTCCGCCAATCAGCAGATCCTCGATGAGGTCGAAGTCCAGGAAGGACCCGTCGGCGAGGACGAAATCCGGTTCGTCGTCCCATCGGTGCACGAACCGCATCGTGCCCGCGTCCAGGGCGGCCAGTATGACGGCGGCCGTGAGCCCATCCTCCGGAACATCCGCACCCGGCAACGTGAGAAGCGTTTCGAGGCTTCCGCCTGGCTGCCCCGATGCGCGGGCGATGGCCCGGTACGCGGCCTCGGCGTCGATCTTCAGCCTCGCCAGTGCCGCCTCGCGCGGGTACGTGTCCCAGGGCAGGCGACGGCGCTCACCGAAGTCGAACGACGCCTCTTCGAGCCGGGCGGCGGACCGGACGGGGTCGGCGAGCAGGCCCAGCGCCGGACGTTCGTCCACATCGGACTTCCCGGGCGCGGTTTCCAAGGCCCACAGCCGTTCCGTCATCGGCGGATGGGTGTCCCAGCGGGACGGAAGCCGGATGGGCTCGTCGACGGTGGCCAGCCACTCGCGCCGTGCGTCGAGCATTCCGGCGAAACCGCCGTAGACATCGTCGGGGGCCATCTCGACCTCCGCTCCGAGTGCGACGTGGACGCCCAGATACCGCGTCCATTCCCCGTCGAGCCGCGGATGCAGCCGTAACGCCGACTGCGCGGCGGCCCGGCCGGCGATCCGGCCCATGACCTGGTCGGCTTCGAACTCGCGGCGGCGGCTCGCGGCCCGCTGGGTCAGGACGAACAGCCGCGCGTAACCGCGGAACAGCCAGGACAACGGGTTGATCGTGCTTCGGGGAAAGCGGTCGAGCATCCGCGCGACGGCGACGTGGGAGCGGTAACCGGTCACGCTCGTCCGGCCGTCGAGCTGCCCGTAGTGGGCGAGCTCGTGCGCCAGCACGGCGCGCGCCTGGGCGCGGGTCAACGCTTGGAGCGTCGGAAGGCCGATCGACAGGAACCGGCGGCCGGCTTTCAGCCCGAACAACCGCGCCTCCTCGACGACCGACGCCCCCGGCCCGGCGGTGAGCCACACCTGGTCCGGCGGCCGGGTGCCGATCGTCTCCGCCAGTTCGGTGAGGGTCGCCCACAGCTCAGGGGCGTCGTCGCGGTAGAGCGGGACCCCTTTCGGCACGAAGGGCACCGGGCGGATCGGGAGGAGCGCCGCGATCCCGGCGCCGAACAGCAACCCCATGCCGAGCCCGGCGAGGACGAACAGCGGGACGTTGTCGATCCCGGCCAGCAGGAAGCCGCCGCCGAAAGCGAGCAGGAGGAAGATCAGCGTGGCCAAGGCGTAGAACCCCACCACCAGGAACACGACCTTGACCACGCCGATCCGCATGGCCGGAAACCTACCCGGTGGCGAGGTCCGCGTAGTCCAGATTCGCCGGACCGTCCGGTGTGGTGGCGGTGAGCCGGATCGTGTTCGTACCGGCGGCGAGATCCAGTGAGCGCGAGACCGTACTCCAAGCCGTCCACGCGCCGGTGCCCGCGAAGGCGACCCCGGTGGCCACCACGGTTCCGTTCACCGAGACATCGACCGGCCGGTTCGAGGTGGTGCCGTTGGCGTACCCGAAGCTCACCCGCACCGGGCCCGCCGAGGCGGCGTCGACCTTCCACTCCACGTGGCTCCCGACGGCGTTGGCGCCGTTGACGAAACCGGTACCGGAGAATCCCGCGTGATTCGAGTCGATCGTCCCGCCCGCGGACACCGTGCCGGCCTCGGCCTCATGGCGGGTCACCGAGCCGGATCCCTTGGAGACGCGGTAGACCACGGTGCCGTGTGCCGGGACGGACGCGCTGATCTTCCCGGTGGTCGTCCGGGTCGCCTTCGACCACAGATCCTTCAGCAGGTACGACGGTGCGCCGCCGATACCCAGCGCCGCCGCGGTGGTGCCGATCGTCGCGGCCGAAGTGTTCTCATTGGACAGTGCCACCGCCCGGTCCCCATTGGCCAGCACCTTGTTGTAGACGACGAGGCCGCCGTCGGAACTCACGACCGTCGCCTGCTTCCCCAGCGGATCCTGGTCGAGGGCGATGATGTCGGTGTTCTTGAGGATGCCGAACGTCTCCGCGCCCGCCTTGCGCAGATCACTGCCGATGAGCAGCGGCGCGGCCATCATCGCCCAGAGGCTGAAATGGGTGCGGTACTCGGTCGCGGTCATCCCGCCGTTGCCGACTTCGAGCATGTCGGGATCGTTCCAGTGCCCGGGACCGGCGTACTTCGCGAGCACACGGTTCGCCTTCGCCTTGCCGATCATGCTCGTCCAGTTGTCGGAGATGTCGCCGGTGGTGCGCCACAGGTTCCCGACCGGCTCACCCCAGGTCCACACCTTGGGTTCGGACCGGCCCCATTCGCAGATCGAGTAGACGATCGGGCGGCCGGTCCTGGCGAGTGCGTCCCGCATCGCCTTGTACCGCTTCTGCGCGTCGACGCCCTGGTTGTTGCAGTTGTCGTACTTCAGGTAGTCGACGCCCCACGACGCGAAGAGGTTCGCGTCCCGTTGCTCGTGTCCGAGGCCGCCGGGGAAACCCGCGGTGTTGCAGGTCTTGGTGCCGGCGCTGGTGTAGATGCCGAACTTGAGGCCCTTCGAGTGGACGTAGTCGGCCAATGCCTTGATACCGCTGGGGAATCTCTTCGGATCCGGCTGCAGATCACCTTGCGCGTTCCGGGTGGGCAGCGCCCAGCAGTCGTCGATGTTGACGTACCGGTACCCGACGTCCTTCAGGCCCTGCGAGACGAAGATGTCCGCGATCCCCTTGATCATCGCCTCGTCGAATTCCGCGCGGCAATGGGTCGAGTTCCAGTTGTTGAACCCCATCGGCGGGGTGCGGGCGAGGCCGTTTTCCAGCGCCAGCGCGGGTTCGGGAACCGTCAGGACCGGGGTCAGCAGGAGTGCCGCGGCGGCGATGGCCGCGAACCGCCGCAGGAAGGTGGATGCCGACATGCTCTCTCCTTGGATGCGCTCGGGGAAGGCATCCGACGAGTACGCGGCGGAAGAGCACTCGTAGAACCAGTCTTGAGTAAAGAGCGCTTACGAAGCGCGGTCAAGACCGTGTGTCACTCATCGGCCTTCCTGGCGGTGGCCATGGCGCGCTCGGTCTCCCAGAACGCGCGCATCGACACGATCAGCCCGTCCTCGCGCACCCGGTAGACGAACACGCCGTCGGTGTCGACGCGGTAGCCGCCGGGCAGGTACGTCGTGATCGTGCCGACGTTCGCGACCTCGTCCCCGGCCGCGTGGGAATCGCGGATGGTGAACTGGAAGCGTTCGACGTTCGCGATCGTCTTGTCCCAGAAGGCACTGATCCCGTCGTGCCCGTGGTGTCCCTTGCCTTCTTCGTCGAACATCGACCGGCCGATCGGGTCCTCGACGACGGCGTCCCCGGCGAAGAGTTCGAGCCAGGCGGGCTTGTCCCCCGCGGTGACCGCGGTCATCGAACGGAACGCGGCCCGCCGCGCGGGCGGCTGTTCGGTGGCCGGATCCCAGCAGACGTCGACACCCATGGTTCAGTCTCCCAACTTCGCGATGATCCGGTCGCCGAACTTCTTGATGGAATCGAGCTTCGGGCCGACCTCGGCGTCGAAACCGAGGCCGTCGAACACCCACGGCATGGTGATGATGTCGGTGACGCCGATGTCGCCCTGCTCGCGGTAGCCGTCGAGCCCGAACTTGTCGATGCAGACGGCCTGATACTCGAAGGGATCGCCGGCGCGGCCCTGTTCGGCCAGCAGTCCGCGCAGCTTGGCGATCGTGTCGGCCAGGTCGTCGAACTTCATCATCGCCGAAGACCAGCCATCGGCGACGCGCGCGGCCCGGCGCAGCGCGACGTCGGTGTGCCCGCCGATGTAGAACGGCACCCGCGACGGCGGCGTCGGGCTCATGCGGAGCTTGTCGAAGTCGAAGAACTCACCGTGGAACTCGACCATCCCGCCGTCGAGGATCAGGCGCAGCACCTCGATGGCCTCGTCGACGCGTTTGCCGCGCTTCTCGTACGGCGCGCCGCACCAGCGGAACTCCTCCGGCGACCAGCCGACGCCGAGCCCGAGCCCGAACCGGCCGCCGGTCAGCGCCGCGACCGAGTTGACCTGGCGGGCGAGCAGGACCGGGTTCCGGGAGCCGAGTTTGAGCACGGAGGTGTAGAACGTGAGCCGCTCGGTGACCGCGCCCATCGAGGCGGCCGCGACCAGCGGATCGGCCCAGGGGGTCTCCTCGGTCCAGAAGCGGCTGCCGTCGGGCGTGTACGGATAGTCGGCCGAGACCGTTTCGGAATAGAACAGGGAATCCGGGAGCGCGATCGAGGAGAAACCCGCCTCTTCGGCGGCCCGGGCGAGCTCGCCCAGCTGATCGAGCGGATTCATCGCGATCGACAGGGTGAACTTCATGGGGCCGAACTATAACGTGTTCTAGTTTCGCCCGCCAGTGCGCGCGGGAACCCCAGGCGGGTTCTCCGCGTTGATCCGGGCAAAGGCCGAACGATTCCTGGAGTTGAACCCATGGGCACCGCGATCTTCCTGATCGTGCTCCTCGTCGTCGTGGTCGGCGGCGGCATCTACTTCGCGAAATCCCAGGCGGCGGCCAAGAAGCGCCAGCTGGACGACGCGAAGGCGGACGCACGGCGCCTGGTCGAACGACTGGGCGGTCAGGTCATGAACCTCACCGGCACGGACACCGCCTCCCAGCAGGCGATGGCGGACGCGTCCGAACGCTTCACCGCCGCGGGCTCCCAGATGGAGCAGGCGCAGACCGTCGAGCAGGCCCGGCTGGTGCGCGAGACCGCCATCGAGGGGCTCTATTACGTCCGCGCGGCGCGGCTCGCGATGGGCATGGACCCCGGTCCGGAACTGCCCGGCAGCGAAGAGCGCGATCGGGCGGGCAAGGTCACCGAGTACCGCTCGGTCGACGTCGAGGGCGAGCACTACGAGGCCTCGCCGGACCCGAGCCAGCGCACGCCGCACTACTACCCCGGTGGCCGCGTGGCCGGCCGCCCGGTGCCGCAGGGCTGGTACAGCGAGCCGTGGTGGAAGCCCGCGCTCGTCGCCGGCGCCTGGGGTCTCGGTTCGATGCTGCTGTTCAGCGCGATGTTCTCCGGTATGGCGGGGATCGCGAGCGCGTCGGCCTGGGAGTCCGGGTACGACGCGGGCCAGGAGGACGCGGGCGCCGGCGGTGACGCGGGCGGCGACGCCGGAGGCGACACGGGCGGGGACGCCGGTGGGTTCGACGGCGGCGGTTTCGATGGTGGCGGGTTCGACGGCGGGGGCTTCGATGGCGGAGGCTTCGACTTCTAGCCCGCGCCCCGTCCCTCAAATGCTATGAAAGGTCCTTTCCTTGCAAAATTTGCAAGGAAAGGACCTTTCATAGCATTAGGAAGCTGTTCGGGCGGGTTCACAGGTCGGGCGGGTCGTGAGTGACCGGACGACACAGGTGATCCGGCGGTCGACACGCGTGACTGGATGGACGACACGAGCGCAGCGGTCCGGGCCGAGTACGTCAGGCGGGCTGGCAGGTCGGGCACCAGAAGAGGTTCCGCGCCGCCAGATCGCTCCGCAGCACCGCCGTCCCGCACACGAGACAGGGCATCCCCTCGCGGCGGTAAACGTAGACCTCGCCCCCGTGCCGGTCCTGCCGCGGCGCGCGGCCGGTGACCTCGGGCAGATGCTCCGGGGCGACCGTGTCGATCCGTCCCACCCGGACACCGTGCCGCATGAGCGTCACGAGATCCGCCCACATGTCGTCCCACAGCCCGCGATCGAGCGCGCGGCCGGGGACGAGCGGGGCAACACCGTGCCGGAACAGCACCTCGGCGCGATACACGTTGCCGACGCCCGCCAGCACCGACTGGTCCATCAGCAGTGCCGCGATCGACGTCTTCGACCGCGAGATCCGCTCCCACGCCTTGTCCGGCTTCGCGTCACGACGCAGCGGATCCGGGCCGAGCCGCGCTTTGATCGCGTCGACCTGGGGCGCGTCCAGGAGTTCGCACTGGTTCGGGCCGCGCAGGTCGGCGGAATGCGTCGGTCCGACCAGCCGCATCCGTACCTGGCCCACCGGCTCCGAAACGGGCAGCGGCTCGTCGGAGAACGTGCCGTAGAGGCCGAGGTGGACGTGCACCGTCCCGTGTGGACCGTAGTCGTGGAACAGGTGCTTCCCGTACGCCTCGGCCTTCACCAGCACCCGGCCGTCCAAACGGGACGCTTCCGCGGCGAACCGTCCCTGCGGACTGCCCACCTCGACCGGATGACCGGCGAAACGGCGTTTGTGCAGACGTGCCAGACGATGGAGCGTGTGCCCCTCGGGCATGTCAGTGCTCGGGCAGCGGCGGCGGCCAGCCGGTGTTCTCGTAGTCCAGGATCTGCTGGACGCGGCGGCCGTGGCGCTCGTCCGGGCTCGGCGGGGTCGCGAGGAACGCCTCGACGATCTCCGTGGCCTCTTCGGTGCTGTGCATCCGCGCGCCGACGCCGATCAGCTGGGCGTGGTTGTGCTCGCGGGTGAGCTTCGCGGTCTCGACGCTCCACGCGAGGCCGGCGCGAGCGCCCTTCACCTTGTTGGCCGCGATCTGCTCGCCGTTGCCGGAGCCGCCGACGACGATGCCGAGGCTGCCCTCGTCCGCGACGACGCGGCGGGCCGCCTCGATGCAGAACGCCGGGTAGTCGTCGGCCGCGTCGTAGACGAAGGGGCCGACGTCCTCGACGTCGTGGCCCTGCTCCTTGAGGTGGGCCACGAGGTGGTTCTTCAGTTCGAAACCGGCATGGTCAGAGCCAAGGTAAACACGCACAGCGCGGAGTCTGCCATCACGTTCCGGCGCGGGCATGCTGTGGGGGTGGACATCAGACTCGAATGGGGATCCGAGGGTGTCGCCGCCTTGGGCGCGGAATGCGCCGTGCTGGTCATCGTCGACGTACTTTCCTTCTGCACCACAACGGATCTCGTGCTGGGCAACGGCGGCCGGGTGCTGCCGGTCCACTGGCGAGACCATCGCGGCGAGGAGGCCGCGAAAGCGCGGGGAGCCATCCTCGCGGGTGAAAGTGAATGGACTTTGCGACCTTCGTCTGTGACGGAAATCCCTTCCGGCACGCTCCTGGCACTGCCGTCTCCCAACGGCGCCACGCTCTGCGACGCCGCCGCCACGACCGGTGCCGAAGTCCTGGCGGGATGCCTGCGCAACGCGTCCGCCGTCGCCACGCGCGCGGCGGAACTCGCGGACGGCCGGCCGATCGGCGTCATCCCGGCGGGGGAACGCTGGGGCATCGACCTGTACAGCGAGTCCAAGACGTTCGGACCGCTGAGGCCGTGCGTCGAGGACCAGCTCGGCGCGGGGGCGATCGCCGCGGCACTGGACGGCTACGGCCGCCTGTCCGCCGAAGCCCGTCTCGCGGCCATCGCGGCGAAAACGATCGACATCGCCGAAGCACTGACAGAGTGTTCTTCGGGGCGCGAGCTCGCCGCGGCCGGGCACGCGAACGACGTGGCCCTCGCCGCACAGCTCGACACGAGCGGCACGGTTCCTGTGCTGCGCAACGGAATTCTGGAGGATTCGTGACTTGGCTCGAACTCGCGGACGGCGTGTACGCGCGCCGTTACGAGGAGCTGGACCTGACCGTCGGCCTCGTCGTCGGCGATGAACGCTGCCTGGTCGTCGACGTTCGCGGTGATGTCGACCAGGGTGCCGAACTGGCCGCGGCGGTGCGGGAGATCACGCCGCTGCCGTGGTCCGTCGTCTACACCCACGCGCATTTCGATCACGCCTTCGGCACGACGGCGTTCCTGCCGTGCGACGTCTGGGCGCACGAAGCGTGCCTGACCGAGCTGACGACCCACGGCGACGCCTCCCGGCTCAAGTGGATCCAGCACTATCTCGGTGAGAACCGCCCGGAGATGGCGGAGGCGCTGGAACGCACCGAAATCACCATGCCGGACAAGCCGGTCGTCGAAACCGCCGAGATCGACCTCGGCGGCCGCACCGCCGTGCTGCGGTTCCTCGGCCGGGCCCACACGGATCACGACCTGTTCGTGCACGTGCCCGACGCGGGCGTGATCTTCGCGGGCGACGCCGTCGAGAACGCCGAAGCCGGCTTCAGCGCGTTCTCCTTCAACGACGGCAGCTTCCTGGCCGAATGGCCGGGCGTGCTGGACTCGATCCTCGCGCTGGAACCGAAGATCATCGTGGCCGGGCACGGGGACCCCGTCGACGCCGCCTTCATCGAGAAGCACCGAGACGGGCTGCGCGAACTCATCGCGCTCAAGACCGGGATCGCGGCGGGAGACCTCACGACGGACGAAGCCGTCGCGAGGTCCCCCTACCCCGGCGATGTCACCAGGGCCGCCCTGGCGACCCCTTAATCGAAGTTCAGCTCACCGGACCGGGTGCGCTTCAGCTCGAAGAAGTCCGGGTAGCTCGCCAGCGCGCGGGCGCCGTCGAAGACCTTGACGGCGTCCTCGCCACGCGGGATCGAGCTGAGCACCGGGCCGAAGAAGGCGACGCCGTCGATGTGGATGGTCGGGGTGCCGACGTCCATTCCGACCGGATTCATACCTTCGTAGTGACTCTTTTTGAGCGCTTCGTCGTACTCGGTCGACTCGGCTGCCTCGGCCAGTTCGGCCGGGGCACCGATGGCCTCGAGGGTCTCCTTGATGACCTTCGGGATGTCCTTGTCGCCCTGGTTGTGGTGGCGCGTGCCGAACTCCGTGTAGAAGTCGCGCAGGGCCTCCTCGCCGTTCTTCTCCGCCAGCGCGGTGGCCACGCGGACGGGGCCCCAGCCGCGGCCCAGCAGCTCCTTGTACTGCTCAGGCAGGTCCTCACGGCCGCTGTTGAGCTCGGACAGGCTCATGATCCGGAACCTCAGGTCGAGGTTGCGGTGCTTCTCCACCTCGAGGATCCAGCGCGAGCTGATCCAGGCGAAGGGGCAGATCGGGTCGAAGTAGAAGTCGACCTTGGTCTTCTCGGACGGGGCGGTCATCAGGTTCTCCCAGTGCCATCGTCTTGGGGTGGTCCGGTACACACACGGTGCTACACAGCGGCCAACATCGCCGCCGTCGGCGTTGTTCCCGTCGTCAGCACGGGCTCCGACATGATTGGATGCTGTAGTTGGAAACCAAAACCGATACCGATGACCAGAGGTGCCAGTGCCCGCCCCCAACCTGACCCGAGACCAAGCCAAGCTGCGCGCGGAACTGCTCGACGTCGAGTCCTACGACATCGAGCTGGATCTGACCGACGGCCGTGGCGGTCCCGGTGAGAAGACCTTCACGTCGAAGACGACGATCAAGTTCGCGAGCGCCAGAAGCGGCGAAGCGTCGTGGATCGACATCGTCGCGGAGGGGATCGAGTCGGCCGTCCTCAACGGGACGGACCTCGACGTCAGCGGGTACGTCGAGGACAAGGGCATCGAGCTGCCCGGGCTCGCCGAGTCGAACGAGCTCGTCGTGGACGCGGTCTGCCGGTACATGAACACCGGCGAGGGCCTGCACCGGTTCGTCGACCCGGTCGACGACGGCGTCTACCTCTACACACAGTTCGAGACCGCGGACGCGAAGCGCATGTTCGCCTGCTTCGACCAGCCCGACCTCAAGTCGGTCTACCGGCTCACCGTGATCGCGCCGAAGGACTGGAAGGTCATCTCGAACGCGCTGATCGAATCCACGGAGGAGACCCCGGAAGGGGCCGTCCGCACCGTGTTCAAGGTGTCCGAGCGGATCTCGACCTACCTGGTCGCGCTGATCGCGGGCCCGTACAGCGAGTGGCGCGACGAATTCTCCGACTCCCACCGCACGATCCCGCTGGGCATCTACTGCCGCGCCTCGCTCGCCGAGCATATGGACGCGGACAAGCTGTTCACCGAGACCAAGCAGGGTTTCGCCTTCTACCACGAGAAGTTCGCGACCCCGTACCCGTTCTCCAAGTACGACCAGCTGTTCGTGCCGGAGTTCAACGCGGGCGCGATGGAGAACGCCGGCGCGGTCACCTTCCTGGAGGACTACGTCTTCCGCAGCCGCGTCACCCGCTACGCCTACGAGCGCCGCGCCGAGACGCTGCTGCACGAGATGGCGCACATGTGGTTCGGCGACCTGGTCACCATGCGCTGGTGGGACGACCTGTGGCTGAACGAGTCGTTCGCGACCTTCGCGAGCGTGCTGGCCCAGGCCGAGGCCACCGAGTACAAGAACGCGTGGACCAGCTTCGCGAACATCGAGAAGTCGTGGGCGTACCGGCAGGACCAGCTGCCCTCGACGCACCCGATCGCCGCGGACATCGTCGACCTGCACGCGGTCGAGGTGAACTTCGACGGCATCACCTACGCCAAGGGCGCGAGCGTGCTCAAGCAGCTCGTCGCCTATGTCGGGCTGGAGCACTTCCTCGAAGGCCTCAAGGTCTACTTCGGCAAGCACGCCTGGGGCAACGCGACCCTGGCGGACCTGCTGGGCGCGCTGGAAGAGGCCTCGGGCCGCGACCTGTCGTGGTGGAGCGCGCAGTGGCTGGAGACCACCGGTCTCAACTCGCTGAGCCCGCGCTACGAGATCGGCGCCGACGGCACGTACTCCGCGTTCGCCGTCACCCAGACCGGCGCCAAGCCGGGTGCCGGCGAGCTGCGCACGCACCGCGTCGCGGTCGGCGTCTACGACGAGGACGAGAACGGCAAGATCGTCCGCAAGCACCGCGTCGAGCTCGACGTGGACGGCGAGCGCACCGAGGTGCCGGGGCTGGTCGGTCTCCCGGCGGGCAAGCTCGTGCTGGTCAACGACGACGACCTGACCTACTGCACGATGCGGCTCGACCCGGCGTCGCTGACCACGCTGATCGACCGCATCGCCGACATCACCGAACCGCTGCCCCGCACGCTGTGCTGGTCGGCGGCGTGGGAGATGACGCGCGAGGCCGAGCTCAAGGCCCGCGACTTCGTCACGCTGGTGCAGCGTGGCGTGCACACCGAGACCGAGGTCGGCGTGGTGCAGCGGCTGCTGCTGCAGGCGCAGACGGCACTGAACTCGTACGCGAAGCCGGAGTGGGCGGCGGACAAGGGCTGGCCGGAGTTCTCCGCGCGGCTGCTGGAACTGGCGCAGGGCGCCGAGGCCGGTTCGGACCACCAGCTCGCGTTCGTGAACTCGCTCGCCGGTTGCGTGCTCGACGACAAGACGCTGGCGATCATCGCGGGCTGGCTCGACGGCACGGCGCCGCTGGAGGGCCTGACCGTCGACACCGACCTGCGCTGGCGGCTGCTGCACGCGCTGGTCGCGCACGGCAAGGCGGAGAACCCCGAGATCGACGCGGAACTCGGCAAGGACGACACCGCCGCCGGACGGCGCCAGGCGGAGCGCTCACGGGCGCTGCGGCCGACCGCCGAGGCGAAGGCCGACGCGTGGCAGCGGGCGGTGTACGACGACGAGCTGCCCAACGCGGTCAGCGACTCGCTCATCACCGGCTTCTCCCACCCGGGCCAGAAGCACCTGCTGGGCGACTACGTGACGCGCTACTTCGACGTCATCGACGAGGTGTGGCAGCGGCGCTCCAGCGAGCGGGCGCAGCCGACCGTGGTCGGGCTGTACCCGTCGTGGGCCGTCGAGCCGGCGACCGTCACGGCGTCGGACGAGTGGCTGGCCGGGGAGCACCCGGCGGCGCTGCGCCGTCTCGTGTCGGAAGGCCGGGCCGGGATCGTGCGGGCGCTGGCCGCCCGTGAGTTCGACTCGCAGGCCGGGGTCTAGTCCCCGTAAACGCTATGAACGGTCCGTTCCTTGCAAATTTCGCAAGGAACGGACCGTTCATAGCATTTGAAGCGGCTTAAAGCGTCAGTGCTGCGGAGCGCCCGCCTGGTCGCTCAGCATGCGGAGAGCGTTCACGAGGCCACCGACGAGGTCGCCTTCCTTGAACGAGGCCACCATGCTGGCCACGGCGAGCTTCGCGCCGCGGTCGGGCAGGCGGTGCCGGGCCTGCGTGCCCGTCACGATCTCGATCGCCCGTTGGCCGGGCGACACGGCGACGACGACGCCGTCGGCCGGGTTGTCGGTCGAGGTCAGCAGGCCTTCGGCGGTGACGCGGGTGTCCTCGCCGAGGTCGCCGAGGTACACACTGAAGTCCAGGCCGGTCTCGCGGCTGGCGAGCGTCAGCGCCTCGTCCAGCCGGGCGAGCTGCTGGGTCGTGAATGGGCTGATCGGACCAGCCGGTTCGTACATCTTGGCGGCGGAAATCCGGCCGCTCGAAGTAACGGCGGCGCCGTAACCGGGCTCTTCGTCAACAGCGGTGGACGAATGGGTCAGTTCACCAGTTGCCACGAGCGCCTCCCGTCACCGAAGCTCCGTCCGCAGCGACGACGGCGGTCGCGCCGCCCCCGCTCGCGTGCGAATGCCTTGCGCCGACACCGTCAGGGTTGGCGCTCCACCACATGGCCGGGTACTCCCACGGCTGCCCCGGCCGGTACCGGGCGACGCCCGCGCCCTTCGACCGCAGCGTGGCCACCCCGCACAGCGCGTAGATGGCCAAGGGGATCACCGCGAAGACCAGGATCGTCTCGACAAGGTTCACGCGCGTGAGCGTATCCGATGGCGTGCGGCCGCACCCGCTCGCACGGCCTTGCGCCGCGGCACGTACCGCTCGTCGTCCGGAGGGGGCCGTCCGCCGCTTGCCGCGAAAGCGCTCCCACGTTGGGGCGAAGCCCTCAAGGCCGAAAGGTTGCAACTCAACGTACGGGCGGCCGCACCCGGCGCTGTCGTCTTGTCGCGGCCTTGAAATCCTCGTAGCTTTTTCACCTGTACGGGCCTTGCGCCCAGCTCCCCCACCCCAGCAGGTAACGCACCGGTCGCAGGAGGATATGTCATGCAGAGCACCCAGACACCCGGCCAGGCGATCATCGACGACGTTTCGTCACTCTTCGAAATTGAATTCGTCCCCGGCACGCGTGTGACGGCGGGCACACGGGTTACGCGCGGTACTCGCGTCACTCGCGGTACGCGGGTCACCGCCGGTACCCGGGTCACCCGCGGAACTCGCGTCACCCGAGGCACCCGCGTCACCGCTGGAACCCGCGTCACCCGTGGCACGCGCGTCACCCGCGGCACCCGCGTGACGGCAGGCACCCGCGTCACCTGCGGCACGCGTGTCACTCGCGGAACCCGCGTCACCCGGGGCACCCGCGTCACCTGCCAGAGCGACTTCTCCCTCGCCGCCTGAGTCCGGGCACGACCGGCAAGTAGGGGACGGCGAGCTTCACCACGGCGTCATCGGCCCGCCCCGGCCGCCGAAAGGCAGCCGGGGCGCCGACGTTTTCAGGGCCCGGTCAAGGTCAGGTCAGGCCGCGGTTCCCAGGTACGGCCGCCACAACGGGTCGGCCTCCTTCGAATGCGCGAGCAGCCGCCAGTGCGGCCCGTGCGGGGCCCTCGGCACGACGCGCAGGCGCCAGCCGATCTCGGAAAGCAGCTTGTCCGCCTTCCGGTGGTTGCACTTGGCGCAGCAGGCCACGCAGTTCGTCCAGCTGTGGGGACCTCCGCGACTGCGCGGGACGACGTGGTCGATGGTCTCGGCCCGCCCCCCGCAGTAAGCGCAGCGGTATCGATCGCGATGCATCAGCCCGGCCCGGGTCAGCGGCACCTGCGCGCGGTAGGGCACGCGCACGTAGGTACTCAGCCGGATCACCGAAGGCACGGGCAGCGAGACCGTGGCGGCGTGCAGTTCGAGCCCCGCCGGGTCTCCGTGCACCACCTCGGCCTTGCCGCACATCACGAGGACCACCGCGCGCCGCAACGGCAGCGCCGTGAGCGGTTCGAACGTGGCGTTCAACAGCAATACCCGTCTGCGGCCCCAAGACGACGCTGTTGTCGTAGTGGGTACCGCCGTGGACGACGGGTCCCGCCCTCTACGCTGTCCGGGCGGGCGGGCAACACCCCCTGGCCGCGTTCCCGGCCCGCCCGGTGGAGCCCCGTGCGAGGGGGCACCTCCCGGATGGGCACGCAACACGACCTCCGGCGCCTGTCCGGCCACGGCTTGGCTCGGGACGCCGAGGGGGATGGGTTGTCGGTCTGGCACTCGACCACCTCCACCGGTGCAGGCATAGTCGACCACAGATCAGCCCCAAAGTGCACGTGTGTTACTGGACGTGTCACATGCGCGCGACCCGGCGGCCACATGAAGTTGGGTGTTTCGCCTCCGCCGGGGGCGTGCGGCGTGACCGATCCCCGCCGAGTACGAAAGGACATTTCCTCTCCGTGAACCTGCTGCCCACCGAACCCCCGGCCTGCACGCGCGAAGCCGGCAGCCTGTGCTACCAGGTGTTCCAGGTCACAAAGAACGAATGGCTCTCCGCGTCGGCGGGCTGGCTGCTGACGAAGCCGATCAGGATCCTGATGATCGTCGCCGTGGCGTTCCTGCTGCGGTACCTGGTGCGACGCCTGATCAACCGCGTGACGCGGATGCCGAGCGGCTCCTCGAAACTGCCCGCCCTCTTGAGACCGCTGCGGGAGAAGGCTCCCGAGGTGCTCGGATCGTCGGTGATGGAACGGCGCCGTCAGCGCGCCGCCACGATCGGCTCGGTGCTCAAGTCGATGGCGACGTTCTTCATCTACGGCCTCGCGTTCATCCTCGTACTGGGCGAACTGGGTATCGACCTGGCGCCGATCATCGCCTCCGCCGGCATCGTCGGTGTCGCGCTCGGTTTCGGTGCGCAGAACCTCGTCAAGGACTTCCTGTCCGGCATCTTCATGATGATCGAGGACCAATACGGCGTCGGTGACGTCGTCGACGTCGGCGAGGCGTCCGGCACCGTCGAGGCCGTCGGCCTCCGGATCACCACTTTGCGTGACATCAACGGCACCGTCTGGTACGTCCGCAACGGCGAGGTGCTCCGGGTCGGCAACTCGAGCCAGGGCTTCGCGGTCGCCGTCGTCGACGTCCCGCTCAGCTACTCGGCCGACGTCGAGAAGGCCACCGAGCTGATGGCCGAGAAGGCGAAGACGCTCCTGGAGAGCGAAGGACTGGCGCCCAACGTGCTGGAGCCGCCGGAGATGCTCGGCGTGGAGACCGTCACCCCCGAGGGCATCAAGCTCCGGCTGACGGTGAAGGTCCGGCCGGGCAAGCAGTGGTCCGTGCAGCGCGCGCTGCGGGCACACCTGCTCGCCGCGCTCGACGAGGCGGGCTTCGAGCCACCTCTGGGGCGCTTTATGTCGTCCGGCCCTGCCTCGCAGTAGGACAAGGGCAGAATGGAGCTGTGTCCGTGACCGAACCTGATCCCACCACCTTGTACGAGGCCATCGGCGGTGAACCGGTGTTCACCCGGATCGTCGCGCGGTTCTACGCCGAAGTGGCGGTCGACGAGGTGCTTCGCCCGCTGTATCCGGAGGAGGACCTCGGCCCGGCCGAGGAGCGTTTCCGGCTGTTCCTCATGCAGTACTGGGGCGGCCCGCACACCTACTCCGACCAGCGCGGTCACCCGCGGCTGAGGATGCGGCACGCCCCGTTCAAGATCGGCCCGATCGAACGCGACGCCTGGTTGCGCTGCATCGAGATCGCGGTCGACGAGGAGAACATCGAGGAGCCCTACCGCGGGCAGCTGTGGGCGTACCTGGAGATGGCCGCCAACAGCATGATGAACAGTTTCGTGTGATGGAGCGCGACGTGGCTTGGTGGGACCAGGCGGTCTTCTACCAGGTCTACGTGCGCTCGTTCGCAGATTCGGACGGGGACGGCGTCGGTGACCTCGAAGGCATCCGCGGCAAGCTCGGCTACCTGGAGCTGCTCGGGGTCGACGCGCTGTGGCTGGCGCCGTTCTACCGCTCCCCCATGGCCGACCACGGCTACGACATCGCCGACCCGCGCGACGTCGACCCGATGTTCGGCACCCTCGGCGACTTCGACGTGCTGCTGACCGAGGCGCACAAACGCGGTATCAAGGTCACCGTCGACGTCGTCCCCAATCACACCAGCAATACCCATGCCTGGTTCAAATCGGCGATGGCGGCGCCGCCGGGCAGCCCGGAACGGGATCGCTACATCTTCCGTGACGGGCTCGGCCCGCGCGGCGACCAGCCGCCGAACAACTGGGTCAGCTCGTTCGGCGGCCCGGCGTGGACGCGGGTGCCGGACGGCCAGTGGTACCTGCACCTGTTCTCGCCGCAGCAGCCGGATCTGAACTGGGCCAACCACGAGGTCGCCGCCGATCTGGAGCGGACCCTGCGGTTCTGGCTGGACCACGGCGTGGACGGCTTCCGCATCGACGTCGCGCACGGTATGGCGAAACCGCCGGGCCTGCCGGATATGGACCCGAGGGTGAACCCGCTCGGGCCGAGCGAGTTCTACGACCCGCGGTTCGACAACGACCGTGTCCACGAGATCCACCAGATGATCCGCAAGGTGCTCGACGAGTACCCGGGCACCATGGCCGTCGGCGAGATCTGGGTGACCGACGAGGAGCGCCTCGCGCGCTACCTACGGCCGGACGAGCTGCACCTGGCCTTCAACTTCCGGCTCGTGCTCACGCACTTCGACGCGGACGCGCTGCGGACGGCCATCGAGCGGTCCTTGGCGGTGCCGAAAGCCGCCGGAGCCCCCGCCACCTGGACGTTGAGCAACCACGACGTCTGGCGGCAGGTCAGCCGGTACGGCGGCGGCGAACGCGGCGTCCGGCGCGCCAGGGCGATGGCGCTCGTCGAGCTGGCGCTGCCCGGCGCGGTCTATCTGTACAACGGCGAGGAACTGGGGCTCGGCAACGTCGACATCCCGCCGGAGGCGCTCGCGGATCCGCGAGCCAAGATCTCCGGTGCCGAGTTCGGCCGGGACGCGTCACGTGTGCCGCTGCCGTGGGAAGGCGACCTGCCGCCGTTCGGTTTCTCCCGCAATCCGAGGACGTGGTTGCCGATGCCGGCCTCGTGGGCGTCGGTGACCGTCGAAGCGCAGCTGGAGGATCCGGCGTCGACGCTCTCGCTGTACCGGCGGGCGATCGAGATCCGCAAGTCGCACAAGGCTTTCCGCGGTGACGAGCTCGAATGGTACGGCGCCCCGGCCGGATGTTTCGCGTTCCGGCGGCGCGGCGGCAGGCTGGTCTGCGCGCTGAACACGTCGGCGAGCCCGATCGCGCTGCCGCCGGGCGAGGTGCTGCTGTCGAGCGTGCCGTTGGTGAACGGGAAACTGCCGCCGGACGCGGCCGCCTGGCTCGTCTGACCCCCTTCCCCGCGTGCAATGAACGGTCCGTTCCTTGCAAATTTCGCAAGGAACGGACCGTTCATGGCGTTACCGGGTCAGTTGTTGTTGAAGCCCGGGTGCAGCTTGTACTGCGTCTGGGCGTTGAACTGGTTCTGCCGGACGAGCTTCGCCGGGAAGGTCCGCCAGTCGTTGAGGTCCAGGACGTCCAGGCCCTTCACGATGTCGGACGAGAAGATGTAGCCGTTGTACCAGTACGTCGACCACGTCCCACCGCCGACGAGCTTCTCGTTCGACAGCGGGCCCCGCTCCCAGAACGCGATCTCCTTCGGCTTCGCCGAGTCGGTGAAGTCCCACACCGAGACACCGCCCTGGTACCAGGACTGGACCATGATGTCCTTGCCCGGCACCGGGATCAGCGAACCGTTGTGCGCCACGCAGTTCTCGGTCTCGGACTGCAGCCGCGGGATCTTGTAGTAGCTGCGGAACTCCAGCTTGCGGTCGTCGCCGCGGCCGGTGATCTCGTAGATGCCGTTGGCACCGCGGGTGGAGCCGAACTTCTCCAGGCAGGTCGCCATCCCGCCGCCGCCGAGTTCGTCGGTGAAGACGATCTTGGTGGCGTCGTTGTTGAAGGTGGCGCTGTGCCAGAACGCGAAGTTCACGTTGTCCTGGACGCGGTTGATGACCCGCGGCTTGAGCCGGTCGGAGATGTCGAGCAGGACGCCGTCACCCATGCAGGCGCCGGCCATCAGGTCCTTCTCCGGCAGCGCCGTGAGGTCGTGGCAACCGGTGGTCGCCGAGCGGCGGGTGCCGTCGGGGTTGGTGCCGCCTTCGTTGCCACCGTCCGGGAACAGCACCGGCGTCGCGACCAGCGAGGCCTTCGCCGGCTCCTTCACCGGGACCTTGATGATCGACAGCTTGTCGTGCGGCGGCTGGCAGTCGGGCAGGTTCGCCGCCGGCGCGTACGACGAGACGTAGATGTAGACGTCCTTGCCGCGTTTGTCCGGCACCAGGGTGTTGGTGTGCGAACCGCAGTCGGTCTCGACCGCCGCGACGTACTTCGGCGCCGCGAGGTTCGAGATGTCGAAGATCTTGATGCCCTCCCACGCCGTCTTGTCCGAGGCGGGCTTCGAGACGCTGTTGCACGAGTTGTCGCTGCGCGACGAGTCGGTCGACAGGAAGAGCAGGTCACCGGAGATCGACACGTCGTTCTGCCCACCGGGGCAGAGGACCTGGCTGACGATCTTCGGGCGGTACGGGTTGCGGACGTCGAAGACGTTGAACCCGTCGTAGGTACCGATGATCGCGTGCCCCTTGGTGAACGCGATGTCGGTGCCGGTCGAGTCCTTGGTGAACGGTCCCTGCTGCGGGACGTTCGCGATCGACCGGAGATTCGGGCTGTGGACGATCTCGTCCACACCCGGGATCGCGGTCGCCGACGGTTCGGCGACGACGGCCGGCGCGGCGAGCGCGCTGGAGGCCCCGAGGGCGGCGACCGCGGCCGCCGACACGAAGACCCTGGTCAAGCGACGTTTCAGCCCAGGCTGCAGCACGATATGGCTCTCCTTCCACCCAGCTTTACGCGCACCTTATTCCTTATTTAGGCTCAGCAGATACCGACCAACGGAGGAAGTCCCGGGATGCGAAAAAGTTTGACATCGGCGCTGGTCGCCGCCGCTTTCCTCGTCTCGGGCTGCACCGGTGACGCGGAGCCCGCCGCACCGGTCCAGAGCGCGCCGGTGATCGTGCCCGGCAAACCCGGCGAGCAGGCGAGCACCGGCTCCCCCGGCCCGGTGAACCGCGATCAGCCCAACGACGCCGACGTCGAGTACATGACGATGATGATCCCGCACCACCAGCAGGCGAAGGTGATGACCGACCTGGTGCCGGGCAAGACGGCCAACGAGCAGATCCGGGCGATCGCCGGGCGGATCTCGGTCGCGCAGGACGGCGAGATCACGATGATGAAGACCTGGCTGGCCGACCGCGGCAAGCCGGTGCCCGGCGAAGGGCACGCTGGTCACGGCGGAGGACACGATCACGCGCTCATGCCGGGCATGGCGACCGAGGCCCAGCTGGCGGATCTGCGCGCGGCGAACGGGGCGGCGTTCGAAAAGCTGTTCCTCGACCTGATGATCGCGCACCACCAGGGCGCGCTGACCATGGCCGAAGCCCAGCTCGGCAAGGGGGTGGAGGTCAAGGCGCAGGAGATGGCGCAGGAGGTCATCACCGGCCAGACCGCCGAGATCGAGCGCATGAAGACGATGCGCGGAAAGCTCTAGGCCTCGCCCGAGCCCAGATCGCCGAAACCGGAGTCGCCGGAGTCGCCGGAGTCGCCGGAGTCGCCGGAGTCGCCGGAGTCGCCGGAGTCACTGTCGAGGGTGCCCGAGACGATCCAGGTCGCCAGCGCGGCGGCCTGGACGTAGGGCGCCGCCTTCGCCGCGGCTCGTCCGGCGCTCTTGGCGCGGCCCCACTTCTCCGGGCGTTCGGCGCGTTCGGGCGCCTCCTCACCCGGCGGCCGCTCGGTCCGCCACGGAGTCTCCTCCGGCCGGACCTCGGCGAGGAAGTCCGCGGTCGGGTCGTCCCCGTCCTTGTCGTTCATGGGGACAGCCTGACACCGCGGGCGGCCGGAAGCCACCCGCGGCGTCAGCGGTAAGAAGACCGTCAGAACAACAGCGGCAGAAGCGCGTGGCGGCGTTTGAGGACGGCGCCGTACCGGGCGTCGATGCGCATCCACGAATCCGTCGCGGTGACGCGGACGACGTCGCCGTCGATCGACGAGTCCACGAAACCCATCCCCGACAAGGCGAACAGGCACCGCATCTGGACCTTGATCTCCAGCTCGTTGCCCGAAACGGTGAGCACCGCCTGGTCCATCAGCGACGCCGGCGGGGTGCCGTGCGGGCCGACGTTGTCGCGCGCGAGGGTGACCCCGCGATCGGCCAGCTCCGAGATCACCGTCGCCGGCAATTCGTCCACCAGCTGCCAGCGGCCGGGAGCGGGCAGCTCGGAATGCCACATCAGGTCGCGGGCGGGGCCCGGATCCATCCGCTCGCCACCCGCGACGGTCAGCGCGGCGAGCAGCTCGTTCCCGGACACGGTGATGTCCGACGGCGTGATGTCACCGGCGACGGCCCTGGTGGCGAGGACCTCGAACGGCGTCGCGCACCACGCCTCGACGACACCGTCGCCACGCTGCCGCAACCGCACCAGCGTGTTCTGGTCGAGCCGGACCGCCCTGGCCACGAACGCGCCGAGCGTTTCGCGGTCGCCGGCGTCCGGGATGACGAGCTCAGGCATCCGCGAACCCCTTCTCCAGGAAGGCACGTTCGTCCTCGGTCAGCCGCCGGGGCCGCTCGGACGCGGTGTCGAACGGCGCGAGCACCGTCTCCGCGGTGACCGCGACCTTGTCGGTCCCGGCGGGCCCGGCGTGCACCCGGTAGCCGAGGGTGAAGCTGGCGTGCTTCAAGTCCTTCAACGAGATCTCCACCCGGATGTCCTGATCGGACACCACGATCGGCGAACGGTAATGGACGGCCAGCTTCACCACCACGATGCCCTTGGGCAGCTCGGTGAGCCCGGCGCGGACGGCGTCCCCGAACAACAGCGGGATCCGTGCCTCTTCGAGCAGGGTCACCAGATTCGCGTGGTTGACGTGCCCGTAGACGTCCATATCCGACCAGCGCGGCCGGATCAGGGAAATGTACGCCACTACCTCACCGTGCTCCGGATCTGCCTCGCCGCCACCGACAGCGTCGCCAGGTCGAGCTTGCCGAACTGGCTGATCTCGTCCAGCGCGACACGGGCCCGCTGCAGCCGCGAAGCGTTCGTCTTCTCCCAGTGGGCGATCTTCTCGTCCGGGTCGGTGCCCGAATCGCTGTGCCGCAAGGCGTCCAGCGTTATCGTCCGCAAGGAACCGTAGACGTCGTCCCGCAGCGCCAGCCGCGCGAGCGCGTGCCAGCGGTTGCCGCGTTCGAGACCGCTGATCGACGTCAGCATCTTGTCGATGCCGAGGTGGTCGGAAAGCGCGTAGTACAGGCCCGCGGTCTCCGTCGGCGTGTGCACCGCGTCGATTCCCGCCTGCTGCTCGGCCAGCTCCGCGACGTCGGTGACGTCGAGCAGACCGAAGGTGTGCAGCAGCAGCGCCACCCGGCCGGCGAGTTCCGCCGGGACGCCCTTCTCGATCAGCCGCTCGGTGTTCGCGTCCACCGAAGCGCACTCGACACCGCGAAGCAGCTCGTGCGCCCTCGGGGCCAGCTCGCCGACGACCCGGCCGAACCGGTTGATCTCGGCGAGCGGGGCCAGCGGCTGCGGCCGGTTGGTGAGGAACCAGCGGGCGGCCCGGTCGAGCAGCCGACGGGTCTCCAGCATCATCTCGTCGGCGACCTCGGTGGGCACGACGTTGTCCAGCGCGTCGATCTGGGCCCACAGCGAGGGCAGGTCGTACACGTGGGTGACCACGGCGTACGCGCGGACGGCGTCGGTCGCGGTCGCGTTCATCTCCTCCATCAGGCGGAAGACGTACGAGATCCCGGCGCCGTCGACGACCTCGTTGGCCACCATCGTCGTGATGATCTCGCGCTTCAGCGGGTGCTGGAAGATCGCGTCGCCGAAGCGCTCCCGAAGCGGCTTCGGGAAGTACTCGGGCAGACGACGCGAGAACACCTCGGAGTCCGGCAGTTCGCTGGCCAGCAGCTCGTCCTTGAGGTCGAGCTTGACGTGCGCGAGCAGCGTCGCCAGCTCCGGCGAGGTGAGACCCTCGCCCGCCTTCTCCAGCGCACGGAACTCCGCCGAACTCGGCAGCGCTTCGAGCTTGCGGTCGAAGGCGCCCTTCGCGACCAGGGCCGCGACGAGCCGCTGGTGCACCGAGACCATCGGGCCGGCGTGCGCCCGGCTGACGCCGAGTACCGCGTTCTGCCGGTAGTTGTCGGCCAGCACCAGCTCGCCGACCTCGTCGGTCATCTGCTCGAGCAGTTCGTTGCGCTGCTCGGCGTCGAGCGACCCGGTCGAGACCAGGTGGTCCAGCAGGATCTTGATGTTGACCTCGTGGTCGGAGCAGTCCACGCCGGCCGAGTTGTCGAGCGCGTCGGTGTTGATCTTGCCGCCCGTGCGGGCGAACTCGATCCGGCCGAGCTGGGTCAGGCCCAGGTTCCCGCCCTCGCCGACGACCTTGACGCGAAGCTGGTTGCCGTTGACGCGCAGGGCGTCGTTGGCCTTGTCGCCCGCGTCGGCGTGGCTCTCGTTCTCGGCCTTGACGTAGGTGCCGATGCCGCCGTTCCACAGCAGCTCGACCGGGGACAGCAGGATCGCCTGCATCAGGTCGTTGGGCGCCAGTTTCGTGACGTCTTCGCCGAGGCCGAGCGCCTCGCGGACCTGCGGGCTGACCGGGATCGTCTTCGCCGAACGCGAGTAGATCCCGCCGCCCTCGCTGATCAGCGAGCGGTCGTAGTCCTCCCACGACGAACGCGGCAGCTCGAACAGCCTGCGCCGCTCGGCGAACGAGGTCGCCGAATCCGGGTTCGGGTCGAGGAAGATGTGCATGTGGTTGAAGGCGGCCACGAGCCGGATGTGCTCCGAGAGCAGCATCCCGTTGCCGAAGACGTCACCCATCATGTCGCCGATGCCGACGACGGTGAAGTCCTCGGTCTGGGTGTCCTTGCCCAGCTCGCGGAAGTTGCGCTTGACGCTCTCCCAAGCGCCCTTCGCGGTGATGCCCATGGCCTTGTGGTCGTAGCCGACCGAGCCACCGGAGGCGAAGGCGTCGCCGAGCCAGAAACCGTAGTTCGCCGAAACCTCGTTCGCGATGTCGGAGAACTTCGCGGTGCCCTTGTCGGCCGCGACCACGAGGTAGCTGTCGTCGCCGTCGTGGCGGACCACGCGCGGCGCCGGGACGGTCTTGCCCTCGACGCGGTTGTCGGTCACGTCGAGCAGGCCGGAGATGAACATCCGGTAGCAGGCGATGCCCTCGTTCAGCTGGGCGTCGCGGTCCAGGCCCGGGTCACCCGTCGCCGCCGGCGGGCGCTTCACGACGAAGCCGCCCTTCGCGCCGACAGGCACGATGACCGCGTTCTTGACCGCCTGCGCCTTGACCAGACCGAGGATCTCCGTGCGGAAATCCTCCCGGCGGTCGGACCACCGCAGGCCACCGCGCGCGACGTCGCCGAAGCGCAGGTGCACACCCTCGATCCGGGGCGAGTACACGAAGATCTCGTACTTCGGCCGCGGCTCGGGCAGCTCGGGCACCGCGCTCGGGTCGAGTTTGAGCGCCAGGTATTGGCGGGAGTTCCCGTCCCCGTCGGTGACGTGGTAGTTCGTCCGCAGCGTGGCGAGGATGACCGACATCAGCCGTCGCAGGATCCGGTCCTCGTCGAGGCTCGTCACCTCGTCGACCAGCTTGCCGATCTCGGTGGTGAGCTGATCTGCCTGCGACGCGCGGGCCTCGTCGCCGAGCGCGAGGTCGAAGCGGGTCTCGAACAGCCGCACCAGCGCGGTGGCGATGTCGGTGTGCGCGAGGACGGTGTTCTCGATGTACTCCTGCGAGAACGGGATCTTCGTCTGGCGCAGATACCGCGAATAGGCCCGCAGGATGGCCGCCTGGCGCCAGGTGAGCCCGGCGCGCAGGACGAGACCGTTGAAGCCGTCGACCTCGCAGTCGCCGCGCCAGGCGGCGTGGAAGGCGTCCTGGAAGCGGGTGCGGAGATCGCTGTCCGCGTGGTCGAGGACCTGCGGGTCGATCCGCAGGCCGAAGTCGTAGATCCAGGACCGGCCGCCGTCTTCGCGGCGCAGTTCGTACGGCCGCTCGTCGACGACCTCGACGCCCATCCGCTGCAGGACCGGGAGCACCTGGGAGAGGGTGACGCCCTCGCCGCGCAGGTACAGCTTGAAGCGCCGCTCCCCCGCCTCGGCGTCGGCGGGCAGGTAGAACGACAGCGACAGGTCGCCCTCGTCGGTCAGCGACTCCAGTGCGCGGAGGTCCGCGAGCGCTTCGAGCGCGGTGAAGTCCTCCTTGTAGCCCTCGGGGAACACCGCGGCGAACCGCTGCCCCTGTTCGCCCGCGGACTCCTCGACCAGCAGGCCGATCGCGACGCCGCTGTCCCCGGCGCGCTCGCGGCGCTCGGCGAGGATCGCCTCGACCATCCGGTCGTCCCAGCTGCGAACGGCTTCGTTGAGCCGTTCCTGGATGCGCAGGGTGTCCGGTGCGGAGCGCTGCGATGGATCGGTGTGCACGATGAAGTGCACCTGCGCGAGCACGGTCTCGCCGATGCGCGCGCTGTACTCCAGTTGCGTGCCTTCGAGTTCTTCGAGCAGGACCTCCTGCATCGCGAGCCGCGAACGGGTGGTGTAGCGGTCACGCGGGAGGTACACGAGGCACGAGTAGAAGCGGCCGTACGGGTCGCGGCGCAGGAACAGGCGCAGCCGTCTGCGATCCGAAAGCGTGATCGCGCCCGTCGTCGTCGAGTAGAGCGAGTCGGTGTCGGCCGAGAACAGGTCCGCACGCGGCCAGTTCTGCAGCACTTCGAGCATCCGCTGGCCGGAGAAGGACTCCATCGGGAAGCCCGCGCGGTGGATGACCTCGCGGACCCGGTCGCAGACCACCGGGATGTCGAGCACGTTCTCGTGCAGCGCGGTGGTGGTGAACATGCCGAGGAACCGGTGCTCGCCCGTGACGTTCCCGTTGTCGTCGAACGTTTTCACGCCGACGTAGTACGGATACACCGGGCGGTGCACGGTGGACGGCGCGCTCGCCTGGGTCAGTACCAGCAGCGTCGGCGCGAGCGCGGAAGCCGCCGTGTCGGGGCCCGCGGTGAGGCCGCGCGCGGCAAGGCTGTCCTGGCGCAGCACGCCCAGCCCGGTGGCGAGCACCGCGCGCAGGGCGGGCTCCTCGCTGTCCGGGTGCGGGTTTTCGACCAGCTCGTAACGGCGGTACCCGAGGAAGGTGAAGTGACCCTCGGCCAGCCAGCGCAGCAGCCGGGCGCCCTCGGCGACCTCGTGCGCGGGCAGCCGCGGCGGGTTCCCGTCCAGCTCGTCGGCGAGACGGCGCGCCGTCTCCGTCATCTTGTCGGTGTCCTCGACGACCTCGCGGACGTCACCCAGCACCGAAGACAGCCGGTTGTCCAGCTCACGAGCCCGGTTCGGGTCCGTGACCAGGTCGATCTCGATGTACATCCACGACTCGGCCGCCGAATTCGCCGGCGGCTCCGCCGGGTCGGCGTCCGGGTGGACCTCCAGCAGCTCACCGGTCAGATCCCGGCTCACCACGACGATCGGGTGCACGATGCGCTGCACCTGCACCCCGTCCCGCGCGAACTCGGCCGCGACCGAATCCACCAGGTACGGCATGTCGTCCGTGACGACCTGCACCACGGTGGCCTCACGCGTCCAGCCGTCTTCGGGCCCAGTCGGGTTCAGCAACCGCACCGCGGGGCGGCCGGGCATCCGGTCCTTCGCCAGCTGCAGGTGCGAACGGACCGCTCCGACGAGGTCGACCGGGTCGTCGCCGAGAATCTCTTCGGCCGGGATGTGCCGGTAGTACAGGCGGATCAAGTCGCCGATCTCCGGGGCGTACGCCGCGGCGGCGTCGATCAGGTCGTCCCGGATCTGCTCCGGGTTGGCCGACCGGCGCCGGGCGCCATCCTCGGCGCCGACATCTTTTCCGGGCGGGGACGAGACTCCCGTCGAGCTCATTTGAGGCAACTCTCCACTGTAGCGAGATTGACACCGCGACCGGCACGACTCTGTACCGGCCCTGACCCAACCTACAGCTCCGGACCGTCGGCTCCACAAGGCCGGGTCATTCCCGCCCGTCGAAGATTTCCCTGCTCAGATACCGGAATCGCCGTGATCGGTTCAGCTACTCGCCGGTCACATAGGCGGTCTGTCCGGGCCTTCCCGCGCCCCGCCGCACCGGGGTGACCAGCACCCATTCGCGCACGCGGTCCCGTCGGGCGGCCACACCCGGCGAGCTGAATCGTTCAAGCCGGGCGCGGCTCCCATCGAGGTGAGCAAGGGACCTTTGCTACCGCGAGAGGTCAGTCGCTCCCGTTGGTGCGGTGCCGGTCGTGGCCGTTGACCGGACGCTTTCCCGGGTCCTGGGAGCCGAGCTGCTTCACGAGCGCGGCGGCACTGGCGGTGCCCGCCTGATGCTCGGCGAGCGCGCGGGCGAGCAGGTCGGCGAGACCGGCGTCGGGCGGCGGTTCCTCCTCCGCGATCGCGCGGGCGTAGCTCTCCGGGAACGGCGTGATCGGCCGCCAGGAACCGGTGTCGGTCAGCGGGTCCAACGCCGGTGGCATCCGCAACCGCGGCAGCCAGGGATCCGCGACCTCTTCCTTGGCGGCCGGGCGAAGGCTTTCCTGGGGCACCCCGCCGTGCGGAGGCGCCGGATCTTCCCGAGGCGGCGGAGCGAGCGGAACGGCGGGCTCGCGGTACTCGACCGGCGGCTGTTCGCGGCGGGTGTCGGCGCGTTCTTCGACGAGGGGTTCGTGGTGCACGGGATCCGCGGCGCCGTCCGCACGGCGACGACCGCCGCCATGTCCGCCGGCGCTCGAGATCCCGAGCCGGTCCAGCACCGATTTCGCCGCCACGGAACCATGTTCGGCGTCGTGCCTCGTCTTGCGCGAGACGGGCGCCGGGGACCGGCGGGCACGCTCTTCGGCCGCCCACTCGTCGCTCTCCCACAACGGGGCGGCGGTGCCGGGCGGACGCGGCGGCACGGCCTCCGCCACCCGCGGCAGGGGCTCGGCGGCGGGCTCGGGAGCGAGAAGCAGTTCCGGGACGACGGGTTCCGAGGCCGCCACGGGCACGGCAGCGATCTCACGCGCCGCGGGCTCCTCCTGACGACGGCGGCGCCCAGGCTCCGGCTCGGGACGCGACACCGGCGCGGGGCTCGGAGCGGGTTCCGGTTTCGTCGGCGGCATCAGTTTCGGCGCGACGGGTTCGGCCTTGGGCTCGAACCTGATCGACGGCGTGGCCTTCTTCGGCACCCGACGGCGCCAGTCGCTGTCGGACGCCGCGACTTCCGGTGCGGGCTCCGGGCGGGACGGCGGCCGCAACACCGGCGCCTCGCTCTTTTCCGCGACCTGAGCCACGGGACGCTCCACCGGACGCGGCTGCTCGACGGGACGCGAAGGCTCGACCGGCGCCTGCCGTGTCGGTGCGGGCTCCGGCTGCCTGCTCTGCCGCACCGGCTGCGGCTCACGACGAACCGGCGGCTCGGCCGCGGCTCGTTTCGGCAGTGCCACGTCGATCGGCGGTATCACCGCGGTCACCTCGGCCGGTTCCGGCGCCGGAACCGGCTTCGGAGCGGGCGCCGCGGCGGACGACCGCGCGGCGACGACCCGCAAGACGTCGTCGAGGTCTACGGCGGCGTTCTCGGCGGAGCCGAACTCGCCGACCAGCACGTTGCACGCCTGCCTGCGCGCACGGGCGTGCAGATGCTCGGCGGCCCGCGAACGATGCAGGCAGCCGATGGCCTCTTCGGCCCGGCCTAGCCGTTCCTCGATCTGCGCGAGCTCCAGCCACAGCCGTGCCGTGACGGCGTGCAGGTTGCGGTCACCGGTCCCTGCGACCGCCTCACGGACGAGCATGCCCGCGGCCTCACCGGATCCCGCCGGCAGCAGGACACGGGTGGCCACCGCCAGCCGCAGCCAGGCGGCCGGGGCGATCCCCGCGGCCCGGATGGGGGCGTCGAGGATCGGTTGCGCGACCTCCAGCGCCATCTCCGTGTCGCCCCGGTCCAGCAACGTGCAGACGAGTTGCAGGATCAGCCTGATCCGGACGAGACCGCCGTCGTCGTCCGGGTTTCCGAGCTTTTCGAGCATGCCCAGCCCGGTCCGCGCGGCGTCGGCGGCCGCTGTCAGGTCTCCGTGACGACGACGGTGCGCCGACACCCCGACCCGCAACATCGCGCGGATCAGCAGCTGCGAGTCCGCCGTCATCGAGCCGTCGCCGAGTACGAGCTTGTCCGCCTCGGCGAGCACCCGGTCCAGTTCCGCCTTCCGGCCGAACTGCGCCAGGCAGCCGACGAGGTGACACAACGCCTCGGCGCGGTGCGACGGCGAAACCGCCGGATCCGCCAGCAACGGACGCAACGCGGCCAGCCCCGTCAACGGGATGCCGACGCTGCGCGCGCAGACCGCCAGATCGATCCTCAGCCGGGCGGCGATGTCGCCGTAGCCCGCGTGTTCCGCGGCGCGCAGGGCCGCCACGGCCCGGCCGACCGTCCGGGGACGGCCACCGAGCCGCACCCGGGCGCTCACCACCAGGCTCTCCGCGCGGATCCACTGCTCGTCGGCCCCGGCGGCCTCGGCGAGCGCGGCGGCGCGCTCCCCGAGGACCAGGGCGAGCTCGGGCGCCCTCAGGTGCAGGGCGTCCGCGCGTTCGATCAACCTGCCGACAGCGGACAGGGTTCCCCCGGTGGCAGCCATCCGCCCACCCACCATGGTGGTGGGCGAGCCCGGCCGTTGGCGCTTGCTGGCTTCCACGGGGAACCCCCGGCCCTCAGTCGCGGGTCAGCTTGCGATGGGTGACGCGGTGCGGACGAGCCGCCTCGGCACCGAGACGCTCGACCTTGTTCTTCTCGTAGCCCTCGAAGTTACCTTCGAACCAGAACCATTGCGAGGGGTTCTCGTCCGTACCTTCCCAGGCGAGGATGTGCGTCGCGACCCGGTCGAGGAACCACCGGTCGTGCGAGATCACCACGGCGCAGCCGGGGAACTGCTCGAGAGCGTTCTCCAGCGAGCCCAGGGTCTCGACGTCCAGGTCGTTCGTCGGCTCGTCGAGCAGGATCAGGTTCCCGCCCTGTTTGAGGGTCAGCGCCAGGTTCAGCCGGTTGCGCTCACCACCGGAGAGCACGCCCGCCGGCTTCTGCTGGTCCGGGCCCTTGAAACCGAACGCGCTGACGTAGGCACGCGAGGGCATTTCGGTCTGCCCGACGTGGATGTAGTCCAGCTTGTCCGAAACCACCTCCCATACCGTCTTCTTAGGGTCGATCCCGCCGCGGTTCTGGTCCACATAGGACAGTTTGACCGTCTCGCCGATCTTGACCCGGCCGTCGTCCGGCTCCTCGAGCCCGACGATCGTCTTGAACAGGGTCGTCTTGCCGACACCGTTCGGCCCGATCACCCCGACGATGCCGTTGCGCGGCAGGTCGAACGACAGCCCGTCGATCAGCACCCGGTCGTCGAAACCCTTGCGCAGCTTCTCGACCTCGACGACCACGCTGCCCAGCCGGGGCCCCGGCGGGATCTGGATCTCTTCGAAGTCGAGCTTGCGGTGCTTGTCCGCCTCCGCGGCCATCTCCTCGTAGCGGTCGAGCCGGGACCGCGACTTGGTCTGACGCGCCTTGGCGTTGGACCGGACCCATTCGAGTTCGGACTTCAGCCGCTTCGCGAGCTTGGCGTCCTTCTTGCCCTGGACCTCGAGGCGCTCGCGCTTCTTCTCCAGGTACGTCGAGTAGTTGCCCTCGTAGCCGACGACCCGGCCGCGGTCGAGCTCCATGATCCACTGCGCCACGTTGTCCAGGAAGTACCGGTCGTGCGTGACGGCGAGGACGGCGCCGGCGTAGTTCGCCAGGAACTGTTCCAGCCACAGCACGCTTTCGGCGTCCAGGTGGTTGGTGGGCTCGTCGAGGAGCAGCAGGTCGGGCGCGGACAGGAGCAGCTTGCACAGCGCGACCCGGCGGCGCTCACCACCGGAGAGGTGGGTGACCGGCTCGTCCGGCGGCGGGCAGCGCAGGGCGTCCATCGCCTGCTCGACCGTGGAGTCGATCTCCCATGCGTCGGCGTGGTCGAGCTCCTCCTGGAGCTTGCCCATCTCCTCCATCAGCTCGTCGCTGTAGTCGGTCGCCATGAGCTCGGCGACCTCGTTGAAGCGGTTGAGCTTGACCTTGATGTCGCCAAGACCCTCTTCGACGTTCTCGCGGACGGTCTTTTCCTCGTTGAGCTCCGGCTCCTGCATGAGGATGCCGACGCTGGCGCCAGGCTGGAGGAAGGCTTCGCCGTTACTGGCCTGCTCGATCCCCGCCATGATCTTCAGAACGGTGGATTTACCCGCACCGTTCGGCCCCACCACGCCGATCTTGGCGCCGGGGTAGAACGCGGTGCTGACGTCGTCGAGGATGACCTTGTCCCCGACGGTCTTGCGCACCTTCTTCATGGTGTAGATGAACTCGGCCATACAAGCGATCGTAGAGCGAGCCGATCGCGGCCTTGACGGCGGTCACCACCGAGCTACCGACAGTCAGTCCGATATCACTGAGGGAGCATCGGTATCTCACGCCACGGGTGCGTCCTCCAGTGCGATGACCATGGGATTCCCCGCGGGCGGCGGTGCCGACGGGATCGCCCTCGGCCGATCCCGTCCCATGCGCTGGATCTCGGCCGAACACCGTGCGAGGTTGGGACCGATGGAGAAGGCCTCAAGCTCAGGTAGACCCAGAGGTGCCGGGATCTCCTCCGCCGTCTCGGCACCGCGCAACCGCCCGGCCACGATCACCGGGTCGCCTTTGCTCAGGCAGGAGAACGCCGCCATCGCCAGCTTGCGCCAGCAGGTGACCTTGACCGCGAGTTGCCGCCCCTCGCCCCACTCCCCTCTTTCCTTGTCGTACCGACGTTCGACACTCCGCAAGCCGAACGACACGACGTCGTGCCCGTGCACCCGCTCCGGATGGTGGACCGGCTCGCTGGTCAGGTTGCCGATCATGGTCACCCACGTTTCGCCCATCGCCATCACACTCGCCCTTCTCCTCGGCCCGGGACCTTCCCGGTGTTTCCCTTGATCACAGACTGCCCCGGATCAAGGGCGGAAAAGGACGTGAACCGGATCTGTGGACAACTCCGGGCGTTGTGGGCTTCCTGTGGACAACTCGACGCGGAGGACCGAGGACTGTCGGCGAGGCGTGCTAGGAGCCGGAACCCGGCCCCCGCCCCTGGTCGGCGAGTTTCTTCAGCATCGCGTTGTAGGCGTTCAGATCCGCGTCGCCCGAGGCCTCCTCGCGGCGATCACGGCGCCGCGCCTCCCGCTCGTCCTGACGCGCCCACTGCACCAGCAGCGCGACGAGCACGAGCAGCACCGGCAGCTCACCGGACGCCCACGCGATCCCGCCGCCGAGCCGCTGGTCGGTCAGCAGGTCGGTGACCCACGGCAGTTTCAGCCCGCGGTAGAAGTCCTGCCCGAGCACGGTCTGCATGCTCATCAACGCGATCCCGAAGAACGCGTGGAACGGCATCGCGGCGAACATCATCCCCAGCCGTCCCAGCGGCGGGAGCCGTCGTGGCGCCGGGTCGACCCCGATCACCGGCCAATAGAAGACGTAGCCGGCGAGCAGGAAGTGCGCGTTCATCGCCAGATGCGCCCAGTGGTAGTTCAGCGCGGCGTCGAACAGCCCCGAGAAGTACAGGCCGTAGAAGGAACCGACGAACAGCAGCAGCGCGACGATCGGATGTGTCAGGAACCGCGAAAGCGGCGAGTGCACGAACGCGAGCAGCCATTCACGCGGTCCGGGCGGGGCGTCCTTGCCCGCCGTGGGCAACGCGCGCAAGGCGAGTGTCACGGGTCCGCCGAGCACGAACAGCACCGGCGCCACCATGGACAGCAACATGTGGTTGCCCATGTGCACGCTGAACATCGCGGGCGCGTACCGCCCGATGCCGGACGACGTCGCGATCAGCAGCACGAAACAGCCCGCGAGCCACGCGACCGTCCGGCCGGTGGCCCAGGTGTCGCCGCGGCGCCGCAGCCGCCGGACCCCGGCGAGGTACAGCCCGGCGAGAACGATCGCGAGGGTGCCGTAGACGAGGTCGAACCGCCAATCCGTGAGCAGCCGGAGGACGGTCGGCGGACCGTGGAGGTCGTAGCCGATCAGCAGTTCCGTGGTCGACGGCTGGGTGAGCGATTCCTGCGGCGGAGGGGTCTTCGCGAGTCCGGTGGCGATGCCGATCGTGATGAACATGATCAGCACCTCGACCGCGGCGAGCCGCAGCAACTGACCACCGCCGGCGCCGTTCACCAACCCGGCGACGCCCTTCTGCCGTTGCTGATGCCCGAAGACACCGAGCAGCAGCAACGCGACGATCTTCGCGACCACCAGCAGGCCGTAGTCCGTGGTGAACAGGTCGGCGATCCTGATCCGCACCAGCGCGTTGACGATGCCGGAGACCGCCATCACGATCCAGCAGACCAAGGCCAGCTTGGAGAACCGTGTCGCGGCGAGCTTGAGGTTCTCGCCGCGGCGCCAGCCGAGCGCGAGCAGCGCCACGAGCCCGCCGACCCACAGCGCGGCGGCGACCAGGTGATACAGCAGGCTGTTGGTCGCCATGTCGTGCGAGCCGCCGCTCGCGGAATGCCCCGTGACCGCCACCGGCACGAGACCGCCGACGGACAGGAAGAACACCACCGTCGTCCAGCCCCAGGTCAGCGCGAGACGGCAGCCGAGCGCGACCAGCAGCGCGATCAACGCGGTGAACAGCCAGGCCTTGGGCTGTTCGATGGCGTCCACGAGGTCGATCAGCACCTGCGGCGAGAGCACCTCGGTGAAGGGGCGCCCCGCGCCGTCCGCCGCCGAGAAGAAGATCGACGCGGCGGCCGCGAAGAACCAGACCCACGCCGCCACGCCCGCGACCCGGATGGCCGCGTAACCGTCGGCCGCGAGCGTGCCGGACTTCTGCGGCGGGACGAGGAACGCGGCGAGCAGCAGCGAACCCACGCACAGCACCGAAGCCGCCTCGGCCAGCACGCGGACGACGGTGATGCCGTAGCGCGTCACCAGCCCCGGGTCCGGGAGTCCGGCGATGACGTAACCGGCGCCACCGGTCAGCGCGACCAGGCCGACGGCCACCACCGCGGCGAGGAGCGCCCCGATCGACACCAACGGCAGGACACCGGCCTTCCGCGCGGACGGGGCCGGTTTCGTCTCGGGGTCTGAAGGCACGTCACGAGGGTATGCCGAACGCGCAACCGGCAAGATGGCGGCGTGCGGATCATCCTGCTGAGGCACGCCGAGTCGCTCGGCAACATCGACGAGCTCGCCTACACCCGGATCCCCGACCACGCGCTGCCGCTCACCGATGCCGGCCGCGAGCAGGCCCGGCTGGCGGGCCCGGAGATCGGGGAACTCCTCGACGGGCAGCGGCCGGCGGTCTACGTCAGCCCGTATCTGCGGACGCGGGAAACCTTGCGGCTGCTGGACATTCGTGACTCCTGCGAGCGGATCGTGCCGGAGCCGAGACTGCGGGAACAGGACTGGGGCAACCTCCAGGATCCGCAGGAGCAGGAGGTCCAGAAACAACGCCGCCACGAGTTCGGGCACTTCTTCTACCGGCTCCCGTTCGGCGAGTCCGGCGCGGACGTGGACGACCGGGTCGCGGCGTTCCTCAGCGAACTGGCGGCGTGCGGCGAAGATCACCCCCGGACCGTGCTGGTCGTCTCACACGGGCTGACCATCCGGTTGCTGTGCCGACGGCTCTTCGGCTGGAGCATCGAGCTGTTCGAGTCCCTGTCCAACCCGACGACCTGCGAATACCGGGTAGTCGAGCGGGTGGGCGACAAATGGACGCTGGACCGCCCGTTCCGTCAGTGGCGGGACTCACCCGACGGGGAGACGCAGAACTGAAGGAGCGAGGAGCACCACTCTCGTTCCCAGCCCCGGACTGGATTCGATCCGCGCGAAACCGCCGATCTCCGCCATCCGCGCGATGATCGAGTTCTCGAGACCGAAGCCACGCCGCCGGTCACCGACATCGAATCCGGCACCGTGATCGCGCACCGTCAGGGAAACCCCGCCACCGATCTCCTCGACACTGACCACGGCCCGCCTGGTCCCGGAGTGCTTCAACGTGTTCCGCAAGGCCTCCCTGGCCGAGTCATGCAGTGCCTCGGCCGCTTCCTCCGCGAGCTCCGGAGCGCAGTCGTCCTGGATGACGACCTCGGCGCGCAACCCCTCCGCGGCCATTTCGGCGGCGAGCAGCCGAAGCCGCTGGTGCAGCCCGATCCCTTCGGTGGATTCGTGTTCGAGACTGATCCGGATGCGCATCGCCTGCGCGCGGGCGATCCGGCGGACGCGGTCGAGGCTGGCCGCCGGGTCGAGTTCGTCGGCGGGCGCGGGGATCGCGAACGACTCCATCACCTGCAGGACGGTGTCGTGGACGTCGCGGCGATGCCGTTCTCGTTCCGCCGCCCGGCCCTGCTGCTCCCCGAAACCGAGCGCGAACCGCATCGAAGCGCCGACCACGCCGACGATCGCGAGCGACGCCACCAGCGCGGTCGTGAGAGTGAGCAAGAGACCGAGCGAGGAGGCGGGGTACAGCACGGCGTGCAGCGCCACCGCTCCCCCGATGACCAACGCCCCCGCCGGTGCGCCACGCAGGAGGGCGCAGATCATCACCGTGCCCATCAGATGGGTCCAGGTGATCGACGTGATCGCGTTGTCCTGCGCGAACGGCGCGGCCGCCAGGAGAAACAGCGCGGCGAACCCGGCGTCCAGCACGGGAACGACCCGAGTACCGGCCGGAGGGCGGCGGAAGATCCAGACGGCCTCGGTGACGTTCGGCACCAGGTGCAGCAGCACGAAAATCCACAGCACCGACCCGCCGGTTCCCGCCGTCCACAGCACCTGCGCCAGCATCACCAGCCGGAACGCCACCGGGACCAGGATGAGCCAGGGCAGCGTGGTCTGCACCAGCCGCGCCGGAATCCCGGCGCCCCCTCCGCGCATCAGCACTCTCACGCCGCCCCCTCCCCGGATCAGCCTTCCTGAAATGGCGACCAAGTCGCATTCATTTCAGTTTACCGAGCAGTCAGCTTGCCCGGGCCCCGGCGAGAATGTCAACGGGCGACGGGTTCGGCGACCTCCTCCCGTTTCCGCGCCCGCGCCGCGGCCACCGCGGACGGCACGATCAGCGCGGCGGTCAAGCCGACCAACAGGAACGACACCGAAAGCGACGTCACCTGCGCGATCCCGCCGATCAGCGGCGGCCCGGCGAGGAAGCCGGTGTAGGCGATCGCCGTGACGAAGGCCAGTTCCCGCTCGCCTCCGGTTCCGTCGGCGCGTTTCCCCGACGCTCCCGCGAGACTCAACGCGATCGGGAAGGCGGCGGCCAGCCCGGCGCCCGCCAGAGCGAAGCCGACGAACCCGAACACCGGCAGGCTCGCCACCGCGGCGAGCACCAGGCCCGCCGCGGCGATCCCGGCGCCGACCGCCAGCGCGCGCGTCGCGCCGAAACGGTTCTGCAGCCAGGCACCCGCGAGCCTGGCGAGCGCCATGGCCAGGGCGAACCCGGAGTAGGCGAAGGCCGCGGCGCCGTCGCCGACCCCGTGCACGGACGTCATCAGCAGGGCGGACCAGTCCGAACTCGCGCCCTCCGCGATCGCCGAGAACAACGCGATGGCGGCGAGCAGCCAGAGGACGGGACGTTTGATCGGCGGTACTCGCGGCTTCTCGACGGGTTCGGTGTGCACGGGCCGCGCGCCGGGCACGGCCGTGATGACGAAGGCCAGCACGACCAGCGCGGACAACGCGGCGACCGTGAGATGCCGTCCCGGCGACCACTGGTGCGACGCGGCGAACCCGGCGGCGACGGATCCCGCCAGCGCGCCGAAGCTGAATCCGGCGTGCAGGATCGGCATGATGGCCCGCCCGGAGCGGCGTTCCACCTCGACTCCCGCGACGTTCATCGCCACGTCCAGCGCGCCGACGCTCGCGCCGAGGACGAACAGCGCCCCGGCGAGCAGGACGACCGACGTCGAGAAGCCGATCATCGGCAGCGCGGCGCAGGCGATGATCGTGCTGCCCGCGACCACCGCCCGGGCGCCGTGGCGTTCGATCAGCCGCCCCGAAACCGACGCCGCGATCAGCATGCCGACACTCGCGCCCAGCAAGGCCAGCCCGAAAACGCCCGGTGAGGCGTTCACCCGTTCCGACAACGCCGGAGTCCGCGGCGCCCAGGAGCCGAGCGCGGCCCCGTTGAGCGCGAACACGACGAAAACGGCCGTACGGTCACGCATAGACCCCAGTCTCCTTTCGATTCCCCTTCCCCCAGAATGACTTAAGCGCTTCAGAAAGTCCACCGGTGCTGCCCGGGACTACACTGCGCCGGTGACCAGCACGCGACGGCGAAGGCCGACGTTGGACGATGTCGCCGACGCCGTCGGGGTGTCGCGGGCGACCGTGTCCAACGCCTACAACCGGCCCGATCAGCTGTCCGCCCAGCTGCGGGAAGAGGTGCTTCGCGCGGCCAAGAAGATCGGGTACGCGGGGCCGAACCCGACCGCGCGCAGTCTCGCCACCAGCCGCACCGGCGCGATCGCCGTCCTGCTCGACACGAACCTTTCGACGGCGTTCTCCGATCCCGCGTTGTCGGTCACCCTCGACGCGCTCTCGACCGTCGTCGACCCCGAGGGCCACGCCCTCCTGCTGCTCCCCGGCGACGGCGAGAGCGGCGGCCCGCGCGCGGAGCGGATCCTGACCGCGCAAGCCGATATCGCGGTGGCGTATTCGCTGGCCGACGGCGCACCGGCGCTGAACGCGGTCCGGGACCGCGGGATGCCGCTGGTGGTGATCGACCAGCCGCATATCCGCGGTTCGGCCAGGATCGGGGTCGAGGACCGGGCGGGAGCGGCCGCTGCGGCCCGACACCTGGTGGAACTCGGGCACCGGCGGATCGGGATCTTCTCGGCGCAGTGCCTCTCGGCCCCGCGCGGCGGGGAGCTGAGCGTGGCCGAGGCCGGGAACAGCCGGTTCCACGACAACCGCGAACGGATGGCCGGCTATCTGGAGACGCTGGCCGAAGCGGGGATCCCGGCGGCGGACATCCCGATCTGGGAGGCGTCCGGGCTCTCGGTCGAAGGTGCCCTGCCGAGCGCTTTCGGCCTGCTCGACCGGCACCCGCGACCGACGGCGCTGCTGTGCATGTCGGACCTGCTGGCGCTGGCGGCGATCTCGGCGGCCAGACATCTCGGCCTGTCGGTCCCGGGTGATCTTTCGGTCGTGGGCTTCGACGACGTGCCGCCCGCTCGATGGTCCGAACCACCGCTGACGACCGTCCGGCAGGATCTCGCCGCCAAGGGACGGGCGGCCGGCGAACTGGTACTGGGCCTGCTGCGCGGGGAGAAGGTCCCCGCGCCCACCGAGGTACCCGCCGAGCTGGTCGTCAGGGACTCCACCGCGCCCGCGTAGCAGCCGATTTCGGCAAGCACAAGGCGGTCCCGGCGATATGTGGACAACTCGCCCTGATCGAGCGGCGCACAACTACTTATCCACAGAAGTAGAAATGCGGGCAGACAAACCCTTCCCCTCGCGCCAACCTGGAATCACACATTCACCGACGGCGATCCAGCCGCCGATTCACGGGGGAGAACCCAGCCATGCAACGACGTTTGACGAACCTGCGCGCCCGCCTCCCGCACGTGCTCCTGCTCGCCCTGGCGGGCTTGCTGACCAGCGCCGGAGTCGCCGGCGCCGCCACCGCACCGCCCGAACCCGCCTGCCAGAAGGGCGAGTTCTGCGTATGGGGCGCGGAATCATACGGCGGCGAGGTGCACAAATTCGACCTGCGCACCTCCAATCCCGAGGAATGTATTCCCTTGCCCGAACGCTTCGACGGACATTCGTTCGTCAACCGGCTGAGCCGTGACGTGACGATTTACCAGAGCGAGGAATGCACGACGGAGGGAGATTTCATCACCTATCCGGGTGGCGGCACCTACGTACCCCAGGGACCGTTCGTGATCCGCGCCCTCAAGATCTGGGACTGACCACCCCGGCGGTTCGTGCCGGTCCCTCGCGGAAGAGTCGACTCGCGACCTGCACGAACCCAGGGGCCGCTCCCCCGAAGCGGCCCCGGCCCGTGAGCGCGTCACCCCGCGTCGTGACGCGCTCACGGGTGTTCCAAAAAACGGTGGGCTCGACCTGAAACGATCTGGCGGTGTCGAACGATCGACAGGTTGGCGACGGCTAAGCTGCCGATGCTGGGCGACACCCAACGTCGCCGACGTCGGCCCTCGTAGCTCAGCTGGATAGAGCAAGAGCCTTCTAATCTCTAGGTCGCAGGTTCAAGTCCTGCCGGGGGCACGCCGCCAGAGGGACACCCCTGGTCACGCAAGTGGCCAGGGGGCTCCTCATCTCACGCCGCCAGGCCGTCCCATCTGGACACTCCGCCGACCGGACGACGCCACGAACTGATTAACAGCCTCGATCTTGACCAGCGCAACATCGTCGACCTCGACCACGCCGTAGAGGCTGCCTGGCATCACCCGGACACGATCAGCCAGTCGACTACCACGATGACCGAGAACACCGCCACACCCACCGCGACCCCAAGCCATGGCGACTTGCGTCGCCGATCGAGACGCACGACACACAGCCAGGCGAGGACAATCGAGGCTAACCAGCCGGCCAGCGGAAGCCAGAACGCGACGTTCTGGCCAGTGCTGGTGCACAAGAACGGCTCGTCGCCCGGACGGCACGAGTCGCTGCTCATCGCCCCACCCACACCGAGCGTGAACGCGACCAGCGCACCTGCGAGCACCAACACCACACACACCGCCGCCAGCAGCTTGCGCGCCGCTGATGTTTCCGAGGTGTTCGGCACGCTCACCCTCGCGTGGTTCCCGAAGCAGGAGCCCCGCCGCCGCGTCGCTTGGCTGCGGTCGTCAAGTGACAACCAGTCTCGATCGATATCACCGTGGTCTTGTCCGTCGACAGTGTCACACTCGCCAGGTACCGGTCTTTCAGTTCGAACTCGAACGCGGGCGGCTTGCTCACCTGCAATCCCGGCTTATCGAACCCATGTAATGCGCCAACTTCGGTCACGATGCGTGTCGCGGCCGGCCACTGCTCGCCCGTGACCGGTTTCGGCGCGATGAGGAAGCTCAGGAACATGCGGACCGCGTCCTGGCTGTCCACCCCAGGGAACTCGTTCGCGCACCCCGATTGGCGCCCATCCTGCTTGTCGACCCAGTCCTTCACTCCCAGCTCCGCGGTGAGTCTGGTCTGCAGGGCCTGGCGGAGCTTGTCGTAGTGCGCGACCGCCTCATCGATCGACGGCCTACGGGAAAGCTCGGCGTACTGATCCTGACTGGGCATCGACTTCTCCGACGACGGTGTTCCGACGTACTGCCCGCTATCGCTGCAGGCCGCCACGGGCAGCAGCAGGCTCGCGGTCATGATGACGGCAAGAGGTGTTCGGCTCGGCATGAGAAACAAGTCTTCCTAGCGTGCGGCGACAGCCAGCTGCGGCAAACCCGCAACGACAGCGGCGATGTTGTGCTTGCTGGTCGAATCGGCCCCACCGGGCATGGTCTTGGTGTATTCGCTGTGCCCGCGCGACGCGGCCAACGGAGCGCCATCAGCGCCCACCGCAGCATCAGCCGACAGCTGGTTCATGCCCTCCATCGCATACGGCGCGCGGCCGTACCGCCACGTTTCCGGCACATACTGGGCGACCGCGTCGCCCTCGGCCTTGATGTTGTAGGCGTGCCCCTCAGGGACCTTCAGATCGTGGGCGGTGTTGTCGGTCCCGAAATTGTTCGCAACCCCCGGGCTGCCGAACACCACCGCGTCATCCACCCCCGTACCAGCATGGGTGAGACTGAGCCCTGTCACGATCGATCCCTGCGAATGCCCCAACGCGGTCAGGTGCGGATCTGTCGGGCGGGACGCGTTGATGCCCTGATCGAACCTGGCCAGCTTGTCCCCACCCACATCCACGTTTTCCGCGGTCGCTAGCCCCATCAACGAGGCCGGATCGTCGAACGTGGAGGGTTCGTAGCCGATCCAGGTGACCGTGGCCACCGAACCCCCACCCTGGGTGGCAAGCATCCGCTCGGCACTGCGCGCGACACCATCCATGTCATCAACGTAGCCGCGCATGTTCCCATCCACCGTGGAGTTCATCCCGGGGGTGAACACCGCGACATGCTGGGCGGTGTCAACGTTGCCGTTGGCGATCGCGGCCTTCGGATGGTCACCGGTGAGATCCAGCGACATCAGCTGACGATTCGCGTTGAGAGTGCCGTCCGGGTTGTGCATCATCGCGGTGATCGAGTCAATCGCCTTCACCCGCTGCTCCAGGCGCGCGATCTCATCAGAATCGCCATCCTCCCGACGCAACCGCTCCAGCCCGGCGGTTAATCCGCGTTTCTGCTGCTCAAGCAGATTCAGATTCGCAGTGCTGCGATCGGCCGCCTTCACTCCGTCCCGGTTGCCAACCCAATCGGGATGCTGCGCGATCAACTGCTTGCGCTGCGCCTCGGACAAGGCGGCCCACCACGCGGCGTTCGTCGACGGATCCGCCCCTACTGGAGGGGGCGTCAAAACCGACAAGGCACCGTTCACAGCCCCTGAGTTGCCGGCAGCGGCCAAGCTGGTGTTCTCGTTGTCGTTCCCCGTCGCGTCGATCACGTTCCCGGCTTCGATCCGTCCCAGCACCGCGCATAAGTCATCGTCGATGTCGATGGCTTGCCGCAAGACCTGCTCGACCCGGTCTTTCAGCTCCTCGGCGAGCCGAGCGCGTTCCTCCGCGACCAGCTGTGCCTGCTCCGGCGGGACGTTCGGCACCCCGTTGTCGACGACCGCGCCATCCGCTGCGATGGTGAAATGGTTACCCGAGGCGATCGCTTCGGCCTCCCGCACCCCGTTCTGGACACCGGTGATCGCGTCCCCGGTGTCCCCGGCCGCTCGGCGCAGCGCCGCGATGTCCGCGGCGTACTCCTCCAGACCATCGATGATCTGGTTCACTTCGGCCGTCGCCGCGCCGGCCGCGTCACCATGCCACCCCTCAGGTGTGTTGATGTCGCGCAGATCGTCCGAACACGCCACCAGCTTGTTGTAGGCGGTATTGATCGCTCCGACCGCCTCCTGCAACACCGCCGGATTCCAGCGCTTGGCCTCACCCCAAGTAACCATCAGACCGGCTTCACCGGCCCTGGCACGGGGACCGTGATATCCGCCGCCGCGGCCGCTTCCTGGCCCGAATACAGGTCTGCGGCCTTCGTCATGTTCCCGGCGTGGGTATCGAGGCGGGCTTCAAAGCCCGTTTGCCGGGACACCAACACATGCTTGACCCGCGCCATCGCCAACGCGGCCCGCGACCCCGGCATACCGAGATCACCCGCCGGCACCGCGGCCGGACAGCCGGCGCTCCGCAACCCTTCGACGACCCGTCCGGCCGCCTGACCCGTGCCCCGGATCTTGTCGACCACCACCTGGTAACCCGTCACGAACGCCTCCCCGTCGCCGGTAACCAATGGTCACCCTACGACAGCGACGCGTACCCATTCAACCCGTCACACCACCCGTGAACAGCGAAAACAATGTTTCGCGTCGATCTACCCACACCCAAGTAAGTAGGACTGCTCAATCCTGAGCGTCGGCCGCTCGATCGCCGGGATCCGAAGGTCGCTCGCTGGCGGAGGTGCGCTGGCCACCTTCTCAAGCCGATCGCACAACTCCCGCAGGTTCGCTGACGTGCTCCCGTCCGCAACCGCCTTCCGCAAGATCGTGGCCGCCTCACGCAAGTCCCGAGCCGCGCCGTCACGCACTTCGGCCACTCTCACCCGTCGTTGATCACCAGCTTCGTCTTCAGACGCCGCGCCCCGCCATTGCTATTTCTCTCCCTTTTCGTCAGGTCAGCGTTCCGGCACTCTCCTCACCCGCGACCACGGTCGACCGGACCTTGGTCCGCAACAGCGAGTCGGGGCCTTCGGCGAACGGGTCATGGTCCAGTACCACGAAGTCGGCCGCCAGCCCCGGTGTCAGGTGCCCGGTCAGTCCCTCCCACCGGCACGAGTAGGCGGCGTGCCGGGTGCCGTGCGCGAGGGCGTCGGCCATGGGCAGGGCGTACTCCGGGATGTTGGGTGGCAGGCCGGGGTCGGACGCCGATCGCCGGGTGGTGGCGATGAACATGTTCGGCAACGGCGGGTGGGGTGCGGTCGGCGCGTCGGAGCCGAACGCGAGCACCGCGCCGGCGGCGGTCAGCTCCGGCCACGGGTATCCGCGTCGCACGCGGTCGTCGCCGAGCACCGCCCGCCAGTTGTCTTGGATCGCCGGGTCGGCGTGCACCGGCTGCATGGACGCGACCACGCCGAGCCGGGCTAGCCGCCGTACGTTCTCTTCGGTCACCACCTCGATGTGCTCCAGCCGGTGCCGCCGGTCGCGGGGCCCGTTGACCTCGATCGCGTGCTCCAGCGCGGAGAGTGCGATGTCGGACGCCTCGTCGCCGATCGCGTGCAGCGCCACCTGCAACCCGGCCGCGTCCGCCGCCGCCACGACGGGGGACAGTGCGGCCAGGTCCCAGATCGGTCCGGGGTGGCTGCCGTCGGCGAAAGGGGCTTTCATCGCCGCGGTGCAGCTGTCGATCACGCCGTCCACCATCAGCTTGATGCCGGTGACGCGCAGCCATGGCCCGGACAGCCGCCTGGCCAGCTCCACCGCCCGCCGCACTTGCCGAAGGTCGTCCTCGGTGCTGCCGGTTCGCTTGATCAGCCAGTGCCCGGCCACTCGCAGCGGCAACCGGCCGCCGCCGCGGAACAGTGCCCGCTCGAGCGCGTCCAGGTCGTCCTGCCCCAATCCCATGTCCACCGCGCCGGTCACGCCGTCGGAAAGGTACCGCTCGAACGCCGAGGCCAGTGCGGCGTCGCGCTCGTCGTCGCTCGCCTCCGCGTCGAGGAACCGCCGCACCAGTTGCAACGAGGCCGCCTCGTACAGCATGCCGTCCGGCTCGCCTGTCTCGTCGCGGCCGATCCGGCCGCCGATCGGGTCGGGGGTGTCCGCCGTGATCCCGAGTTCCCGCAGCGCGGCGCTGTTGACCCACGTCGAGTGCAGGTCGTTGGCGGCGAGATAGACCGGCCGGTCCGGCACGGCCGCGTCGATCATGCCCCGGTCCGGGCCGCGCCCGTCCAGCGCGCCGAACAGCCAGCTGCGGCCGAGGATTCGTGGTACGGCAGGGTCGGCGTCCGCCGCTTCCTTGACCCTGGCCTGGATCTCGGCCACGTCGGTGGCGTCGAACAGGTCGACCTGCCGCAACGCCTCGCCCATGCCCAGCAGGTGGGTGTGCGCGTCCACGAACCCGGGCAGCACGAACGCGCCGCCGAGGTCCACCAGGCGCGCACCGTCGGCCAGACCGTCCGCCGTCACGGTGTCGCCGACGAACTCGATCGACTCCCCGCGCACGATCATGGATTCCGCCCACGCGGGCTCGTCGGCGGTGAAGATCCGGCCACCCCGGTAGTGGACCAGTTCCGGCTTGCTCATTTCACTCCTTGTGTCGACGAACGCATCGCCAGGGCGTAGATCGCCCCCGAGACGATCAGCCCCACCGGCAGGGACAGGTCGATCCCGCTCACCAGCCCGGCCAGGAACCCGATGTGCACGCCGGGCACGGCGAGGAACTCGACGGCGAACGCGGCGCCCACCACCAGCGCGGCGAAACCGGCCCAGTTGACCCCGCCCCGGTACCAGAACGGACTGCCGCTGCCGAGGTCGCTGAGCGCGTGGCCGTCGTACCGGTTACGCCGCAGCAGCAGGTCGACGACGTAGATGGCCATGATCGGGGCCAGCACCGCCACCATCAGCTGGAGCATCCGGCTGACCGTGTCGAGGAAGTTCGAGACCAGCAGCGCGTACATGGTCAGCAGGACGCTGACCGTGCCGTAGAACAGCACGCTGCGCGACCGGCGGACGCGTATCCCGATCGCCTGGAGCGCCAGCCCTGAGCTGTAGATGATCAGCGCGTTGTTGGCGATGGCGCCCAGGATCATGGCGATCAGGAAGACCGGGGAGAACCAGCCCGGCAGCAGACTCGTGAGCGCGGTCTGCGGATCGCTCATGTCCAGTGTGGTGGCGGCGATCGCGCCCAGCGCGGTGCACAGGACGCTGGGCAGGTACGCGCCGGCCGCCGTCCAGCCGACGATGGCCGACGGCTTGGCGGTGCGTGGCAGGTAGCGGGCGAAGTCGGCGCTGGTGCTGTAGGACAACGGGGCGGAGGCGACCATGGCCAGCCCGGCGGCCAGCGCCGCCCACAAGTCGACTCCCTGAAGCTCCTGCGGCGGCCGGTGCCCCCAGTCGGCGTTGCCCAGCACGAAGAACGCCAGCACCGCGAACACCACCGCGAGGACCGCGGCGAGCGGCATGTACAGCTTGATGATCGCGGCGTGCCCGTAGACGCTGATCGCCAGGGTCACCGCCGCCACGCCGACGATGACCAGCGTCTTGCCAACCGTGTCGAGTTCCAGGCCGAACCTGGAGCACAGGCTGAACGCCGTCACCGACGCCGCCGAGAGACTCAGCGCCACGTAGCACACGGAGATCAGCGAGCCGTTGAAAGTGACCAGCGCCCGGTTGCCGCGAACGCCGTACATGGTCCGGGTGATGACCGAGCTCGGGGTGCCCGCCGCCGGGCCGCTGACCGAGATCAGCCCGACCAGCACCCAGAACAGGTTGCCGAGCAGGATCACGCCGAGCGCCTGCCACAGGCTCAGGCCCAGCACCACGAGCGCGCCGCCGACCACCAGGCTGAGGTAGCTGACGTTCGGCGCGGCCCACACGCCGAACAGGTCGCGTGCCCGGCCGTGCCGCTCGTCGTCGCCGATGACGTCGATACCGTGCGTCTCGATGCGGGTGGCCTGTGCGGAAGCGGGTTCGGGCACCGCTCTACCTGCGGGGTCTTGGATCACGGCGGGGCCTCCAGCGGGTCCTCTGCGAACTGAGACGTGGGTCACGGGGTGTGGGGACGGTAGGGCGGGCCGCCCGGCCACGTCGATGGACGCGGGGTTGAACTTTCCGCGTGACGGTGGACACTGCGTCCATGCCGCTGACTGTCGCCGCTCTGCTCGCCGCGCCCGAGCTTCGCCTGGCCCTGGTCGCCGGGGAGGGCGGCCGGGACCGGGTGATCCAGGCGGCGCACGTCTCGGAGCTGGCCCGCCCCGGCGACTGGCTGCAAGGCGGCGAACTGCTGATGACGGCCGGCGTGGTGCTGCCGACGGACCGGCGGTCCTGCCGTCGGTTCGTGCGGGACGTGGTCGAGGGCGGCGCGGCGGCGCTGGCGTTCGGCGTCGGCCACGGCCAGCCGCACCGGGAGCCGCCCGGCGAACTGGTGGCCGCCGCCGAGGACGCCGGGCTGCCACTGCTCGTCGTGCCGGACGAGGTGCCGTTCATCGCGGTGACCAAGGCGGTGTTCGCCGCCCTGGCCGCCGAGGACCGGCGCGCCCTGGAGCACACCGTCGACGTGCAGCGCAGGCTGACCGTCGCGGCGACCTCGGGCGGTGGGCTGAACGCGATCCTCAAGGTGTGGCTGGACGCGACCGGTCGCGCCGCCGTGGTGACCGACCTGCTCGGCCGCGAACTGGTCGCGGTCGGCGAGTCCGCGCCCGCGCTGCTCGCCGCGGGGCGCACGGTGCTGGACGAGGTGGGCGCCCGAGGGCTGCTGGGCAGTGCGTCGGTCGCGGCGGACGGGCTGACCGTGGCCGTGCAGCCGATCGGCGCCCGGCGGTTGCGCGGGCACGTGCTGCTCGCCAGGGCGCCCCAGCCACAACCGGGCACGCTGGACGCCGCCCTGGCTTCACTGCTGACGCTGGAACTGGAGCGCAGGCACCTGGCCGACGAACCGCGTCGGCGGGCCGGTGCGGAGGCGCTGAACCGGCTGCTGGACGGGCTACCCGACGACCAGGCCGGGTCGCTGCTGACCGCGTTCGGGCTGGCCACGCCTTCGGTACGCGGCCTCGCCGTGGTGGCCGGGGCCGGGGAAGCGGACGATCTGGCGGCCGATCTCGCCCTCGTGCTGCCGGGCGGCCTCGTGCGGAGGTCCGAGAACACCGTGGAAGCGCTGGTCGTGGACGAAATCGACGTAACCGCGCTGCTCGACCGGTTCGCGCCGGAGCGCCCGGCGGGCGTCGGCGCGGCACTGCGGCCGGGCTCGGCGGCCGTCTCGCTCCGGCAGGCGCGGGCACTGCTGGCGACCAGCGTTCGCCTCGGCCGTCCCGCCGAGGCCGGCGAGCACAGCACCAGCAGGCTGCTGCTCACCCTGGGGCCGCCGGAGCTGCTGGCCTCGTTCGCCGACACCGTGCTGGCGACGGTCGACGCCGCCGACCCGCGGGGACAGCTGCTGGCCACCTTGCGGGCCTGGTTGGACGCCAATTCCGCCTGGGACGTCACGGCACAGCGCCTCGGCGTCCACCGGCACACCGTGCGCAACCGCATCGACCGGATCGAGCAGCTCACCGGACGGACCCTGACCACCGCGACCGTGCGCTACGAGATGTGGCTCGCGCTGGAGGCCCGCGACGCGCTCGCTTACGCCGGGACCGCACCGGATTCGCCGCTGCGTCCACAGTGATCGGCTGATTTGGACGCGGCGTCCATCGACGGGGTCGGGACGGCGCACGTACCTTGCCGTGCACGCTGACAGAAGGCAGGTGTTAGATGGTTTCTCCGGATGTCGATGTCGTGATCGTGGGCGCGGGGTTCGCCGGCCTGACGGCCGCCCGCGATCTCGGTGCCGCCGGTCGCTCGGTGCGTGTGCTGGAGGCGCGCGACCGGATCGGCGGCCGCACCTGGTACCGGACCGACCTGTTCGACGGGGCCGGGCTGGAGATGGGTGGTACGTGGATCGTTCCCGAGCAGACCTTCGTCACCGAAGAGGTCCACCGGTACGGAATCGCCGTCAGTGACAGCGAACTGCCCGCCCGGATGACCTGGTCCGACCGGGGGCGCGTGCTGGAGTCGCTGCTGCCGGTGCCGCCCGCCGAACTGGAGGACCTGGAGCAGGCGGTCCGCGCACTGGTGGCGGCGGGCGCGCGGCTCGACGTGGACCGCCCGCTGGCCGAGCAAGGTCTGGCCGACCTCGACGTGCCGATCCGCCAATGGGCCGACGAGGCGGGGTTGAAGGGCAACGCCCGGGAACTGCTGATCTCCTGGTTCTGCGGCTGCGGCAACGCTTCGGCCGACACCGGCTCCGCGCTGGACGTGCTGCGCTGGCTCGCCGCCATGGGCAACTCCGTCTGGGGCATGGTCCGGGCCAGCGTGCTCGGCCGGACCTTCGACGACGGCACCGTCTCGCTGGCCACGGCACTGGCGGAGGACGGCGGCACGGACATCCGGTTGAGCACGCCGGTGCGATGGGTGCGCCAGGAGACCGACCACGTCGTCGTCGGCCACGACGGCGGTGAGGTCACGGCGCGGCGGGTGCTGGTCACCGTTCCCATCGGTGTACAGCGGCACATCGAGTTCACGCCCGCGCTGTCCCCGGCGAAGCTGGCCATCTCCACCGAGAACCACGCGGGGCAGGGGCAGAAGGTGTGGGCGCTGGCCCGCAACGTGCCGGACGACCTGAGCGGATACGGCTGGGGTACCGCGTTCGACTACGTGGGCGCGATGTACACCGTGCCCGAGGGCGTGGTGCTGGTGTGCTTCGCGCCCGAGCACGACCGGGTGGACGGACACGACGTGGCGGACGTGCAGCGGGCGGTGCGCGAGTTCGCGCCCGAAGCCGAGGTCGTCGCCGCGACCACGTACGAGTGGGTGGACGACGAATGGTCGCGCGGCACCTGGACGACGTTCCGGGCCGGGCAGATCTCCCGTTACGAGCGGGATCTCGCCGTGCCGGAGGGATTGGTGCACTTCGCCGGCGCGCACACCGCCCAGCGGTGGCCGGGCTTCATCGACGGCGCGATCGACAGCGGTCGCCGCGCCGCCGCCGAGCTGCTGGCGGTGTTGTGACGACCGGGTCAGCCTTGTAGTGCCGGTACCCAAGGACGACGCTATAGGTTGTGCGCATGTACGTGCCGGCGCCGACGCAGCGTGACCCTCAGCCGACCGCAGGGCCCTGGTGGCTGCTCATCGGCCCCGGGTTCGCCGCGCTCATCGGTTTGTTCCTGCTCACCGTGATCTACCGCTTCGACGGCGAGTCGCCGTTGCAGATCGATCTGGGCCTGTCGAGCCAGTCCCTGCTGCTGAGCGGCGTCGTCGCGTATGTCGTGGCGGCCGCGCTCGCGTTCCCGGCGGGGCTGCTGCTCGGCGCGCGCTTTCCGACGTCGGTGACCGTGCCCGCGCTCGTCCTGATGCTGATGGGTGTCCTCCTGGTCGCCTTCGTCCCCGGCAGCGGTCTGCTCCTGGTCGGCCGGGTGCTGAACGGACTCGGCGCGGGCGCCGTCCTCGGCGTGACCGTCGCGCTGATCCGGCGGCTCCAGGCCGGTCGCGGTGTCGCGGCCGGGGTGGCGGCCGGTCTCGGTGTCCTCGCCTTGGTGATCGCGCCGGTTCTCGGCGGTCTGCTTTCGGACGTCACCGGCTTCCGCGTGGTGTACGTGGTGGCCGCGCTGTTCGTGTTGGTCGCGCTCGTGGTCGCCGGAGTCCTCGGCATTGTCGCGCTGGCGAAGCCGAAACCCGTGCCGTACGCCTGACCTTCAGTCTCCGAGGCTCCGCAACGCCACGAGCACTTCGTCCGGCACGTCGAGGCGTGCTTCCACTTCCGACACCTTCGTGGCCACGCGCCGGTACGTCGCGCGGCCACGGGCGCTGAGGTGCACGAGCACGCGACGTCTGTCCGCGGCGTCGACCTCACGGTAGGCCTGCGCGGTGGTGACCAGCTTGTCCACCACCCTGGTCAGCGTCGGGGCGGTGGCGAGCGTCCGGTCGGCGAGATCGGCCATGGCGAGCCCGCCCTTGCCGCTCAGCGCGTCCAGCACCAGCCACTGGTCCAAGGTGAGGCCTTCTTTGGCGAGCACCTGCTCGACCCTGGCGGCGACGGCACGGGCGGCACGGGTGAGCGAGCCGGTGAGCGACGTTCCGGCGGTCGTGACGCCGCGTGTCCCCATATCCCGTCCCCTTGCCAAAACCGGACACCCTCGCAATACTTCCAGGTGAAAGCACTTTGACCTTACCGGGCCACCGCACGGAGCGCCATGCCCCTACGCCTCGCCACCCGGCCCCGCGACGACACCTGGCGTGTGGCCATGGTGGTCCCGCTGCAGGGGCCCGCCGGGCTGTTCGGCCCGTCGTGCGAGGCGATCACGGAGCTGGCCGTCCACGAGCTCAACGAATCGGGCGGCATCCTCGGCAGGCAGGTCGAGGCCGAGGTGGTCGACGGCGGCGGCACCCCCGAGCAAGTGGCGGGCGACTTGCGGCGTCTGGTCGACAGCGGGCGGGTCGACGCGGTGAGCGGCTGGCATATCTCGTCGATCCGGCACGCGCTCGCGCCGGTCGTGGCCGACAGGATCCCGTATGTGTATACGTCACTCTACGAAGGCGGCGAGCGCCGCTCGGGCATCTTCTGCACGGGCGAGACACCACGTTGCCAGATCGAACCGGCACTGCGCTGGCTGCGCGATCACCTCGGCGCCCGGCGCTGGTTCGTCGTCGGCGACGACTACGTCTGGCCGCACCGCTCGGCCCGCGCGATCCGGCAGTACGCCAAGGATCTCGATCTGCGCATCACCGGAGAGGCGTTCGTCGGGCTCGGCGCCGGCGATATGTCCACAGTGGTCCGAAAGATCGAACGGTCCACAAGCGACGGTGTGCTCATGTTGCTGGTCGGGCAGGACGCGGTGCGGTTCAACCGCGCCTTCGCCGCGGACGGGCTCAGCGATCGACTGGTCCGGTTCAGTCCGTTGATGGAAGAGAACATGCTCCTGGCGAGCGGCGCGAACGCCACCGGCAACCTCTACGTCTCCGCCGCCTACTTCCGTTCCATGGTCACCGCCGACGCGATGGACCTGCTCGGCCGTTACGTCGACCGCAACGGTCCCGGCGCCCCCGCCCTGAACAACGCCGCCGAATCCTGTTACGAGGGGTTGCACACGCTCGCGGAACTCGTCCGCCGGGCGGGGACGCCGGAGCTTCCCGCGCTCAACGCGGCGATCGACGGCGTCGCCTACCACGGCCCTCGCGGCACGATCGAGTTCCGCGGGCAGCAGGCCGATCAGCACGTCCATCTCGCGGTCGCCGACGGTTACGACTTCGAAGTCCTCACCCGGCTCTGAAATCCGCCCTCTTGACTCACTCCGGCACACCACATACTTTCATTTGAAATTATTCCACGTGACGTCGATTACGCGGAGGTGAGCATGGGCAACGTGGGCCTGCTCTACGTCGGCGCCGCCCTGATGATCAACGGCCTGATGTTGCTCGGCCGGATACCACCGCGGTCGGCGGCGGTGCTGAACCTGTTCGTCGGCGCGCTCCAGTGCGTCACCCCGACCGTGCTGATCGTGCAGGCGGGCGGCGACCGGGACGCGATCCTCGCCGCGTCCAGCCTCTACCTGTTCGGTTTCACCTATCTGTATGTCGGCATCGCGAATCTCGCGGGCCTGGCGCCTGAAGGCATCGGCTGGTTCTCGCTCTTCGTGGCGGGCGCCGCCGTGGTGTACGCGGGAATCGGCTTCTGGCACGACGACGATCCGGTGTTCGGCGTCATCTGGCTGTCCTGGGCGCTGTTGTGGTCCTTGTTCTTCCTGGTTCTCGGCCTCGGAAAGGAACAGCTGACGCGGTTCACAGGCTGGACCGCCCTGCTGCTCAGCCAGCCCACGTGCACGGTGCCCGCCTTCCTCGGCCTCACCGGCGTTTACCCGTCCTGAAAAACCGTTCGGAGAAAAGGAGTCTTCATGCGACACGGTGACATTTCCGCCAGCCCGGACACGGTCGGCGTCGCGGTGGTCAACTACAAGATGCCTCGTCTGCACACCAAGGCCGAAGTCCTCGACAACGCCCGCAAGATCGCCGAAATGGTGGTGGGCATGAAATCCGGCCTTCCCGGCATGGACCTCGTGGTGTTCCCCGAGTACTCGACGCAGGGCATCATGTACGACCCGAAGGAAATGTACGAGACCGCGGCGACGATTCCCGGCGAGGAGACCGAGATCTTCGCCGCCGCCTGCCGGGAAGCTCAGACCTGGGGTGTCTTCTCGATCACCGGAGAGCGGCACGAAGACCACCCGAACAAGCCGCCGTACAACACGCTCGTGCTCATCAACGACCGCGGCGAGATCGTCCAGAAGTACCGCAAGATCCTGCCCTGGTGCCCGATCGAAGGCTGGTACCCCGGCGAGGAGACCTACGTCAGCGACGGCCCCAAGGGTATGAAGATCTCGCTGATCATCTGCGACGACGGGAACTACCCGGAGATCTGGCGCGACTGCGCGATGAAGGGCGCGGAACTGATCGTGCGCTGCCAGGGCTACATGTACCCGGCCAAGGAACAGCAGATCCTGATCGCCAAGGCGATGGCGTGGGCCAACAACTGTTACGTGGCCGTGGCGAACGCCGCCGGTTTCGACGGTGTGTACTCGTACTTCGGCCATTCCGCGATCATCGGCTTCGACGGGCGCACACTCGGCGAGACCGGCGAAGAAGAGTACGGGATCCAGTACGCGCAGCTTTCGGTGTCGGCGATCCGTGACGCGCGGACCTACGACCAGTCGCAGAACCACATATTCAAGCTGCTGCACCGCGGTTACACCGGAGTGCAGGACGCGGACGAAGGCGACAAGGGCGTGGCGGACTGTCCGTTCGACTTCTACAAGCTCTGGGTCACCGACGCCAAGAAGGCGCAGGAGAAAGTGGAGTCGATCACCCGCGACACCATCACTCCTCGGCACCCCTGACGAGGACGGTGCGCCCTAGACTCGGGACATGGACCGGATCGACAGCGGCCGCCGGACGATCGCCGCCCCGCCTGAGACCGTCTACCAGGCACTCCTCGACCGGGAGTCCCTCGAAGCCTGGCTGCCGCCCGAAGGCATGCGCGGCCGGATCGAGCACTGGGATCCGCGGCCCGGCGGCGGTTTCCGGATGACCCTCACCTACCTCGACGCGTCCGCCGCGTCCGGCAAATCGTCGGACGCGACGGACGTCGTCGAAGTCGGGTTCGCCGACCTGGTGCCCGCCGAACGCGTTGTGCAGCAGGCCGTTTTCGAGTCCGGAGACCCCGCGTTCGCGGGCACCATGACGATGACCTGGGAGCTGGCCGCCGCGGGTGACGGCACCGAAGTGACCGTCACCGCGACGGACGTGCCGCCCGGTATCGGCCAGGCGGATCACGAGGCCGGGATCGCCTCCTCGCTGGCCAACCTGGCTTCCTTCGCCGAGGCCCGCTGACGGCCGGACGCGATGACGACCGCGGCGAGCACGGCCATCACCAGCGGCACGACCAGCGCCGCCCGGAATCCGCCGAGCGCCGCCTCGGGTGAGCCACCCGCGCCGAGGGCGGCGACGTTGACGGCGGTCACCGCGGACAGCCCGAGCGCCGCGCCGAACTGGAACGCCGTGTACAGCAGACCGCCCGCGAGTCCCTGTTCGTCCTCGGCGATCCCGTCGGTGGCGACGATCGTCAGCGGACCGTAGGCGAGCGCGAACCCGAGCCCCAGGATGATCATCGACGGGAACATCGCCGCGTACGTCCAGTCCAGGCCCAGCGGCAGGAAGAGCGCGTACGCCACGGCGGCGAGCACGAAACCGCCGAAGATCAGCCGGGTGTTGCCGAACCTCGCCACCAGCCGCGGGGTGAGCGTCGGCGCGAGGATCGCGTCGACCCCGACCGCCAGCAGCGCCAGGCTCGTCTCCAGCGTCGACCAGCCCCGGAGTTCCTGCAGGTACAGCGTGACCAGGAACTGGAACCCGAAGAACGAGCCCGCGAACAGCAGGGCGCTGACGTTCGCCCGCACCAGCGGCCCCGACTTCAGGATGCCCAGGCGCACCAGCGGCGCGGGCGAGCGGCGTTCGACGGACACGAAGGCCGTCAGCGCGGCCACTCCCCCGGCGAACGAAGCGACGGTCCAGCCCCAGCCCTGCCCGGGGTGTTCCAGCCGGACCACCGCGTAGGCGATCAGCAGCATCGCCACCGTGACGGTGACCGCTCCGGCGAGGTCCAGGCGACGCGGCCCGCCCTCGTCGCGAGCGGGTTCCTTGATGAGCCAGAGCGCGGCGAGCAGGATGACCGCGGACAGGATCACCGGCGTGAAGAACACCCAGCGCCAGTCGATCCTGGTCAGCAGGCCGCCGATGACGAGGCCGAGCGAGAAGCCGCCCGCCCCGGTGCCGGCGTAGAACAGCAGGGCCTTGTTGCGCTTCGGGCCCTCTTCGAAGCTCGTGGTGATGATGGACAGGCCTGCCGGGGTCATGAAGGCCGCGGCGACGCCGGTGACGAACCGGGCGAGCAGCAGCATCCAGCCTTCGGTGGCGAATCCGCCCAGCCCGGAGAAGACGAGGAACACCACCAGCCACCCGACGAACATGCGGCGGCGGCCGTACAGGTCGGCGGCGCGCCCACCCAGCAGCATGAACCCGCCGTAGCCGAGCACGTAGGCGCTCACCACGCCGCTCAGCGTCGCGGTCGACAGGCCGAGTTCGGCCCGGATGGACGGCAGCGCCACGTTCAGCATCGCGACGTCGATGCCTTCCAGGAAGATGGCGCCGCACAGCACGAGGAGCACGCCCCAGGCCCGCCCGCCCATCCGGTCGGCGCGCGGAAGCGTTTGCGAGTTGCTCAAGATCGGATCTCCCTCAGTGAACGGGAACCGACGGTTACTCATCAGCCGGTCGGTTCCCTCTTGTAACCAAGGGGATCTTCCGTCACCATCGATGACCATGGAAGAAGGCACTTTGAACTCACCTAGTCGTTGCGAACTCACCGAGGAGGACTACGAGGCCTTCCAGTGGGACACGCGCGAGGACTGCGAGGTCCGCCAGATCCTGGACCGGGTGGCGGACAAGTGGTCGCTACTGGTGATCGCGCTGCTGGACCGCAACACCCTGCGGTTCACCGAGCTCAAGTACAAGATCGACGGCATCAGCCAGCGCATGCTCACCACGACGCTGCGGCACCTGGAACGCGACGGGCTCGTGAACCGGACCGTCTATCCGGTGGTGCCGCCCCGGGTCGAGTACGCGCTGACGCCGCTGGGCATGACGCTGCACAAGACCATCCAGTCGCTGGTCACCTGGACCGAGGACCACCAGAGCGAAATCGCCCTCGCGCGCGCCCAGTACGACAAACGCGTCACCGCCTAGGGAGTCGCATGGCCAGGCTGTCCGGAGGGGATCCGTCACTGCTGCGGCGGCTCAACGCCATCGCCGTCCTGCGAGCGCTGTACGCGGCCGAGGACCTCACCCTCGCGGAACTGGTCAAGGCGAGCGAGGTCTCCCGGCCGACGGTCGAGGAGATCGCCGCCGACCTCGGCGAACAAGGCCTGGTCGAGGAGGTCCCGCTCTCCCCCGGCGCGCCTCGGCCGGTGGGCAGACCCGCCAAGCGGTACCGCTTCCGCCAGGAGTCCGGGCACGTCGCCGGTCTCGAGATCGGCCCGCATCAGGCGTTGTGCCTGGTCGCCGACCTGCGGGGCGAGGTCGTCGGGAGGGCGATGGCCGGGCTCACCCCCGAAACGGCCGCCGCGGACCGGCTCGACACCGCGCACCGGGTGCTCGGCAAGGCCGTCGAAGGCCGCGCCAACGTGCGGATGCTCGGTATCGGCACCGTCGGCGTGGTGTCCGGCGGCAAGGTCGTCCACAACTACCGGCTTCCGGGCTGGACCGGCGTCGATCTGCCCGCGGAGTTCGCCGGCGGCTGGCCGGTGCTGGCCGGGAACGACACCGAACTCGCGACGCTGGCCGAACATTGGCGCGGCGCCGCGCACGGCCTCGACGACGTCGTCTACGTGCGAGCCGGGCCCGCCGTCTCACTGGGCCTGCTGCTCGGCGGGAAGCTGCACGCCGGCCACCACGGCGCGGCCGGCGAGATCGGCGCCCTGCGGCAGGCCGGCGGGTTCGCCGAGCTCGTCGCCGCCACCGTCCTCGCCGTCGATCCCGAACTGGTGGTGATCGGCGGCCCGGAGGATCTCCTGGCGACCACGCTGCGCGCAGAACTGGCCCGGCTGTGCCTGTTCCCGCCGCGCGTCGAAACGTCGACGCTCGGCGAAGACGCGGTCGCGCTCGGCGCGGTCCGGCTGGCGCTGAGCCGGGTGGAGCGCGAACTGTTCAGCGTCGCGGACGTCGCCGGAGCAGGCTGATCGCCACGATCAGCACGGCCACCGCGCCACTGGTGAACAGCTGCGTCCGCGCGTCGGCGTCCGTCCACATGAGAACGAGAACACCCGCCATCGCGAGCAGCGCGACCCAGCTGAGCCACGGGAAACCCCACATCCGCACCGGCAGGCCGGCGGCCGTGCCGTCGCGTTCCGCCGCCTTCCGCAGCCGCAACTGGGAGACGGCGACGAAGATCCACACCAGCAGGATGTTCGCCCCGATGGCGTTGAGCAGGAACGGCAGCACATGTTCGGGAGCGAGGAAGTTCAGCAATACGGCCACGAAACCGAAGGCCACCGACGCGAGCACCGCCGTCCGCGGGACACCCGCGCCGGACAGCTTCAGCATCGCGCGGGGTGCTTCACCGCGTTCGGCCAAGGAGAACACCATCCGCGAGGCACCGTAGAGGTTCGCGTTGAGCGCCGAGAGCAACGAAGTCAGCACGACGAAACTCATCAGCAGCGCCGCCGACGGCACCCCGATCTTCTCCAGGATGGTGACGAAGGGGCTGGTGTTGGCCGAAGCGGACTCCCACGGCAGCAGCAACACCATCAGCGCCACGGAACCGATGTAGAACAGCAGCAGCCGGACGATGACCGTGCGCGTGGTGCGACGGATCGAGCCCGCCGGATCGTCGGACTCCGCCGCGGCGATGGTCACCAGTTCCATGCCACCGAAGGAGAACGCGACCGCGAGCAGACCGGTCAGCACCCCTTGGAGGCCATTGGGCAGGAAACCGCCGTGCCCGGTGAGATTGCTCAGGCCGACCGGCGTCGTCCCCGGCAGGATCCCGAACACCGCCAGTGTGCCGAGGACGAGGAAGGCGACCACGGCGGTCACCTTGATCGCGCCGAACCAGAACTCGAATTCCCCGAACGAGCGCACGGCGAACAGGTTCACCACGGTCAGCACCGCCATGAACAGCAGCACCCAGGTCCACTGTGGAACCTTGGGCAGCAGCCCGTTCGCGATCCCCGCGGCCGCGGTCGCCTCGGCGGCGACCACGACCACCAGCAGCGACCAGTACAGCCAGCCGACGGTGAACCCGGCCCAGCGGCCGAGCGCCTTCTCCGCGTACACCGAGAACGAGCCGCTGCTCGGCTCGGCGGCCGCCATCTCGCCCAGCATGCGCATCACGAGCACCATGAGCAGGCCCGCGACCACATAGGACAGCAGGATGCCGGGACCCGCGGTCTTGATCCCGGCGCCGGTGCCGACGAACAGCCCGGCGCCGATCGCCCCGCTGATGGCCAGCATGGTGACGTGCCGCCGCCGGAACCCGGTGCCGAGCGATTTCGTCTCGATCGCGGTCACGGGTTCGGCGGGACCTGGTGCGGGCATGGTGGATCCATTCGTCTGCGTGCCGGAGAAGCTCAACCGCGGGACAACTCTTCCAGCCGTTCGTGCAGCCGGTCGACGTGGTCCTCGCTTTCGGGCTTCATCAGCACGCTACGCAGGATCCTCGCGCCGTCCGCATCCGCGTCGACCCCGGTGTGACGCAGACCGAACCGCGCCTCGCTCACGCGCAGCGTGCTGAGGAACACCGGCTCCCTGGCCGCGGCCATGCCTGTGCGCAGGATCCGCGCGCTCTCCTGGTCGATCCTCGACAGCGAGAGCGGCTCCGTACGGGGGAAGTAGGTGACGATGTCGAGTTCCGGTGGCTGGTACAGGTCGAAGCGTTCGGAGTCCTCCAGCAGTTTCGCCCACCGCAACGCCGCGCGGCGCCCGGCCGCGAGCACGCGGCCCAGTCCGTCCGGGGTGGGCGGCAGGACCCGGAAGGTGAGCCACAACGCGGCGGCGGCCGCGCCCGCCCGGGAGCATTCGAGGCTGATTTCGCCGAGATGCAGCTCCTCCGAGGTGAAGTAGGTGTACGGCGAATCGTGCAGGTAGAACCGGCCCGCCCCGGGGTCCTTGAACAGCACCGCGCCGCAGCCGTAGGGCTGGAGGCCGTGCTTGTGCGGGTCGATGACGATCGAGTCGGCCTCGGCGATGGCCAGCCACGGGGCTTCGGGCAGCCCCTCCGGACCGTCCGAACCGGACAGAAGCCGGAAGAATCCCCCGTATGCGGCGTCGACGTGCACCCGGACGCCGTAGCGTTCGCGCAGCGCCAGCGCTTCGTGGATCGGCTCCACCGTGCCGAGCGCGGTCGTCCCGGCGGTGAGGACGACGGTGCCGATCTTCCCGGTGCGCAGCAGATCTTCGAGCGCGTCCAGATCCATCGCGCCGCGTGCGTCGACCGGCACCGTATGCCCCTCGACGCCGAGGACGCCGCACATCCGGCCGTGCGTGTAATGCGCCTCGGTGCTGTACGCGATCCCCTTGCCCGGATGCGTTTCCCGCGCGACGAACAGCGCCTCGAGGTTCGCCACCGTGCCGCTGGTGGTCAGATGCCCCAGATGCTCCGTGTAGCCGAACATCGTCGCCAGGGCCTGGACGACCTCGCGTTCCATCTCCGCCGTCGCGGGACCGCCGTCGAGCGCGTGGTTGTTGGGGTTGACCAGCATCGCGGTCAAGTAGCCGACCACCGCGGCCGGATGCGGCGGTTTGAGCATCTGGCCGGCGTAGGACGGGTGAAAGAACGGGTAGTTGTCCTTCAGCCGTTCGGTGAGCTCCTCGAACGCCGTCTCGAACCGCCCGTCGGAGATCTCCAGTGACGGATGCGGCCGGACGGGGGTGAACGTCTCCGCCCACGCCTCGTTCGACGTCAACGCCTGACCGAGCCAATACCGGAAGTCCATCAAGGGCGCCCTTCGCTTCGTTCGGCTCCAAAAAACGTAGGAGTCGCCCGAGGTCTCGCGCAACCGTCTTCGGTAGGGGTCAGCTCCCGCGGGTACGCCTCTCTTCGCCCTTCTCCTCCAGCTGCCGGACGATCTCCCGCAGCGAAGCGGCCAGCTTGGTGCACTCCGCGGAGCTCAGCCGTTCGGTGACGAACGCTTCCTCCTGGTTGAACTCCGGGAAGAGCTCGCGCATCAGCCGCTCCCCTTCCGGGGTCAGCGCGAGCAGCACCAGCCGTCCGTCGACGGGGTGTTTGCGCCGGGTGACCAGGCCGTGCGCCTCCAGGGTCTTCATGACGCCGGTGAGCGTCCCCTTGGTGATCCCGGACTCCGCGGCGACGTGCCTGGTCTCCTTCTCGCCGAAGATCCACACCACCCAGAGCACCACGAACGCGGTCCAGGTGAGCCCCGCGGTGCGCAGGACCGAGTTCTCGAAGTGCAGCCGGACCGCGATCGCGGCGCGGTGGAGGTTCGCCACCGCCTCCATCCGCTCCCACAACAGCGGGATACCGCCCAGTTTGGCCCGGACGGCGTTCTCGGTCTCGGCCAGTGTGTGATACCCGGTCAACAGCCACATCCTCACCGGCCCCGGAGGTACCAGCCCGGTGGGCACGCACCCCCGCGCGCCCGCTCCGCCGATCGTATGCGGAACGGGCGGGAGTCCACAGTGGTCTTTCCGGGTTGTGCTAAGCGGCGGGCGCCAAGGGCTCCAGCAGATCCTGTCCTGTTTCGGACAATTCCGCGGGTACCCGGCCGCCGGGAACGCCACCGCCGGGCATCCGGATCAGCCCGGCGTGGGCGAGGCGGTGGGCCGTGCTCTGGTCACTGCACGGCAAGCCGTCGACGTAGAGATCGGGCTCCAGGCTGACGGTGATTTCGGCCCTGCCCTGTGCCACGGCTCGCAGCATGGCCAGGGCGCGGGCCGACCAGCCTTCGGGATCTTTGGTGGTTTCGGTCATTCGGGGTCACTCCTCTGACCTGAGGTTTTCCCGTCGGCCGCGGTTCAAACATGACCGCGGTCACCGGTTCCGGACGCGCAGCGCCCGGCCTTCGGTCGTCGTACTGTTCACGATGCTCTGACCGCTCGATTTCCGCCAGACGACGTCGTAGCCGCCGCCGCTGCGGTCGACCCGCACACCGTCCAGCGAGATCCCGCGGACGTCGTCGGTGAGGAACGCCGGGCGGCCGTCGGACCGGTCGAACCCGATCTCGCCGCCGGTGAAGCGGATCCCGGCCGCGTGCCGGAGCCAGAAGCCGTACGCCGGGCGCTTGCCGAAGATCCGCGGCGGATAGGTCGTCGACGCTTCCGGCGGGACGACATCGGCTTCGGCGGCCGGATGCCCGCCGGGAACGGTGAGCTTCACGTTGTCGAAGGTGATGTTCTCGATCGGCGCGTCGGTGCGGCCGGAGATGGTGCTGGCGTACTCCGGATCGCCGGGGATGTCCCTTGGCGCGATCAGATCCGTGCCGGTGATGTTCCGGTAGGTGATGTTCCGGATCCGGCCGGCGGGCGGGTTTCCTGGACAACGGGACCGCTTGCCGACGTGAAGGAAGATCGGCGACGCGGTCTTGGTCAACTTGATGTCGGTGAAGGTGACGTCCTCGATGACCGCGCCGTCCATCGAGACCATGCCGAGGCCCGCCTTCGAGGCGCCGGTGATGGTCAGGTTGCTGAACCGCGTGTTCCGGAAACCGCCGCAGGTCTCCGATCCGAACTGCACGGCGTTGTTCTCGGTCGAGAGGATCGTGGAATCGCGCACGACGTTGTTCTCGCTGACGAAGGTTCTGCCTAGCGCGTAGTCGCTTTTGAAGGCGACGGCGTCGTCACTGGCCTCGATCCGGGAGTCGGCGAGTTCGACCCGCGAACTGTTGATGAAGTTGATGCCGTCCCGGTCATCGGTGCTGAAGACCTTGACCCGGTTGAGTTTCAGCCCGTCGCAGCCGTTGGCGATCAGGGCGAAATGGCCGCCGCGGCGGAGAGTGAGGTCGGTGAAGCTGACGTTCTTGCAGAGTTTGAGCGAGATCATCTTGTCGGCGACACCGGCGGGGATGTTCTCGCCGGTCTCCAGTTCATCGGCGCCGTCGATGGTGCCCGTCCCGGTGAACGCGACGTTCTCGACGTTCTCGCCCCAGATCAACGCGTTCCGGAAATGGCTGTGGCCGAAGTCCTGGTAGGCGTCGTACGGATTCGGCTCGGGGGCGTCCATCCCGCTGCCCGAGGCGATGATCTTCGCCCCGGCGCGCAGGTTGAGCGTGATGTCGCTCTTGAGGTGGATCGTCCTGGCCAGGTAGGTGCCCGGTGGGAAGTCGACGATCCCGCCGCGGGCCGCGGCGGCGGCCGAGATCGCCCTGTCGATGGCCGGGGAATCGACGGTCGTGCCGTTTCCCTTGGCCCCGTAGTCCTTGACGTTGAAGGTGGCCGCGGCCGCTCCGGACGGGAACGCCACGGCCAGACCTGCCACGAGTGAGAAGACGGTGAACAACGCACCGCCGGATCGACGCCTCATGTTGGGTGGTCCCTCGACTCACGTGCGGCGCCGGGGAGGCGGAACCCGGAGACGCACTGAACTGGTGTCGATCGCCGACCTTAGAAGCGGCGCCGCGACCGCGTCAACCGGCCGTTCGGGGCCCTCACCGGGCGGGCACGGCCGCGCGATGCTCGGCGATGTCCCCGAACAGGTCGCCCATCTCCTCGACGCGCTCGATCACCTGCTCGGCGGTGAACAGCAGGTCGGCGGCCTTGCGGCAGGCTTCGACCTCTTCCCAGGTCACCGGCGTGGAGACGGTCGGGACGGCACGGCCGCGCAGCGAGTACGGCGCGATGGTGGTCTTGGCGGTGTTGTTCTGGCTCCAGTCGATGAACACGCGGCCGGGGCGGATGGCCTTCGTCATCTTGGCGACGATGGTTTCCGGTGACCGGCGCGCGAGTTCCTCCGCGACGGCCTTGGCGTACTCGGAAGTGCGCTCGTCGGACCGCGTGCGCACCGGGCAGTACAACTGCATTCCCTTGTTGCCGCTGGTCTTCGCGTACACCGTGAGACCGTCTCCGATGAGCAGGTCGCTGAGCGTCTCGGCCACCCGGCAGCAGTCGACGACGTCCGCGGGCGGCCCGGGGTCGAGGTCGAACACCAGCAGATCGGGTGATTTCCGCGCACCACGCGGACCGACCGTCCACTGTGGAACGTGCAGTTCCAGCGCGGCGAGATTGGCCGCCCACATCAACGTCGGGAGATCGCCGACCACCGGATAGTCGAGCGTCTCCTCGCCGCCCCGCCGGCCGCGGTTGGTGAGCCGCGCGGTGCGCACCCAATCGGGCGCGTGGCGGGAAACGTTCTTCTCGTAGAACGGTTCGCCGTCGACTCCGTCGGGGAACCGGCGGAAGGTGGCGGCACGGTCGCGCAGATGCGGGAGCATGGCCGGGGCTATCCGGCGGTAGTAGTCGAGGACCTCGCGTTTGGTGAAGCCGTGCGCGGGGTAGAGCACCTTGTCCAGATTGGACAGCCCCAGCCGCCGACCTTCGACCTCGACCGTTATCCGCTCCTCAGGCACCCTTCGACGATAGATCACCGGCGGGGTTTCCGGGGTACCGTGAGGCATGAGCACCGTGCCGGACGCGATCGCCCCGATGCTGGCGACCGACGGCGACCTGCCCACCGGCGGGTGGGGGTACGAATACAAATGGGACGGCTACCGCTGCTGCCTGCGTGTCGCGCGCGACGGCGAGACACGCCTGACCAGCCGCCGCGGGCTCGACATCACGGCGACGTACCCGGACGTCACCGGCGAAGCGCTCGATGGTCGCGAAGCCGTCCTCGACGGCGAGATCGTCGTGCTCGACGAGCAAGGCCGGCCCAGCTTCCCGCTGTTGCAGACCCGGCACCTGCGTACACCGGACGCGTCGCTGCTGGAACGCAGCCCGGTGCACTTCTTCGCCTTCGACGTGTTGCTTCTCGACGGCGACGTCCTGCTCGACGAGCCTTACGCGGCCCGGCGCGAGGTGCTGAGGTCCTTGGGCGCCGGCGGCCGCATCACCATCCCACCGGGGTACACCGACGAAGACATCTCGCCCGATCAGCTGCTCGACGTCGTCCGGCAGCACGGGCTCGAAGGATTGATCGCGAAGAAGCTCGACAGCCGGTACTACCCCGGCAAGCGCACCCGGCAGTGGGTCAAACGGGCGCTGTGGCATACCCAAGAGGTCGTGGTCGGCGGCTGGCGTCCCGGCGACGGACGGCGCTCGGGGACACTCGGCGCGCTGCTGCTCGGCGCCCATGACGAAGCCGGGGACCTGCGCTACATCGGCGACGTCGGGACCGGGTTCACCGACAAGGTCCTCGAAGACCTGCATGCCCGGCTCACCCCGCTGGAACGGAAGAAGCCGCCCTTCGCCTCGGAGGTCCCGCGCGATCGGGCCCGGCGAGTGCACTGGGTGGAGCCGGAACTCGTCGGCGAGGTCGTGCACCGGAACTGGACGCCGGACGGCCGTCTGCGGCATACGACCTGGCGGGGTTTGCGGGCGGACAAGACCCCCGAGGACGTCAAGGTGCCGGCGGCGGCAACTGATCCAGGATGAGCGCGGCCGCGCGTTCGACCTGACGACGGCGTCGTTCGTCGACGACGTCCTGGATGCTGAACGCCCAGTGCGCCTCGAACAGGCACACCAGCGCGTACACCGTGTCCGCGACGTCGTCGGAAGACGCACCGGGACTGTGCGCGGCCAACAGCGCTTCGAGCTCGGGCAGCCACAGCTCGGTCCACAGCTCGCGCAACCGGCGGCGCACGTGCTCGTCGCGGGCGCTCAAGGCCACCAATTCCGTCCACACGACCAAGTCCTCGCGGGTGCGATACGCCCCTGGCGCGAAGAGCGACAAGACCCGCTCCCGGAGTGACAGGCCCGGATCACGGCGGAAGATCTCCGTTCCCATGGCGCCGACGGCGTGCTCGATGAACGCGCCGATCAGGTCGTCGCGGGAGCCGAAGTAGTGCAGGACCAGCGTGCGCTGCATTCCCGCCACTTCCGCCACCTTGGCGAAGGTCACGCCGGCCAGCCCGTCGCGCACCACCACTTCGGCCGTGGCCCGGAGGATCTCCGGGATCCGTTCACCGGCCTTGCTCGGCCTCCCGACTTGATTTACTGTCATGACAGTAAATATATCAAGGGGGTCTGACATGCGGGTTCTCGCACTCGGCGGAGGCGGAGAGATGGGGGCCGCCGCGGCGGCGGTCCTGGCCGCGAACGACTCGGTGACCGAAGTGGTCATCGCCGACCGCGACCTGTCCCGCGCCACCGCGGTGGCGGGCCCGCTGGGGGCGAAGGTGTCGGCGCGACGGGTCGACGCGACGGATCACGCCGGGCTGGTCACCGCGATGAAGCGGCATGACCTGGTCGTCAACACGGTGGGCCCGTTCTTCCGGTTCGGCGTGCCGATCCTGACCGCCGCGCTCGAAGCGGGCCGCGACTACGTCGACATCTGCGACGATCCGGAACCGACGTCGCGGATGCTCGAACTCGACGAGCGGGCCAAATCCGCCGGGACGTGCGCCCTGATCGGCACCGGCGCCAGCCCCGGCATCGCGAGCATGCTCGCCGTGCGCGCGGCACGGGAACTGGACACCGTCGAAACCCTCCTCACCGGCTGGAACATCGCCGCGGCGCAGCCGGAAACACCGCACCGCGGCGCGGGTCCGAGCGCGGCGGTCGTGCACATGATGGAGCAGATCAGCGGCACCATCCCCGTCCTGCGCGACGGCAGGCCGGTGCACCGTCCGGCGCTGGAGAAACTCAGCTGGCACCACCCCGGGCTCGGCGTGCTGCACGGGCGCACTGTCGGGCATCCGGAGGCCGTGACCCTGCACCGCGCCTTCCCCACGCTGCGCTCCAGCACCAACGTCTGCGTCGGGGACAAGACGGCGCTCGGCATGCTGGCGGGGCTGCGGCGGCTCATCGACGCCAGGGTGCTCAGTCCCGAACGCGCGGCGCGGCTCGTGGAACGGGCGGAGAAGCTGCTGACCTCCGAAACGAGCGACATCTTCAAACGTGGCACTCCGCCTCCCCCGTTCGCCGTGGCCACCGGCGTTCGCGAGGGGCGTCCCGGCGTCGCGGCGACGATCCTGGCCAACACGCCGGGATTCACCATGGCCGCCGTCACCGGTGTCCCGCTCGCCGTGTCGGCACTGCTCATCCCCTCCGCCCGGCGGCCGGGTGTGCACACCCAGGAGACGCTCATCGACCCCGACGATTTCTTCGCCGCGCTGGCCCCGCACTGCATCGGGAACCCGTCGCCCGCGCAAATGACCGCCACCACGACGAGCTGGGCGTCGGAAGAGGAGAACGAGCGAGCGCTCGACGCGTCGCTTCTGACCGCTTTGCTGCGCTGAGTTCCGCGCTGGGCTTGTTCGCCTGTGGGGCGGGGCCGCCGGCCGAGCCATAACCCCACGCTGGCGCCGAAGGATCCGTAACCGGCATCGGCGCGCATCGCGTTCGTCAGCTCGTCGACGTTGGCCTTGTGCGCGGCTTCATGGCGGTCCCACACGCGACAGTGGCTCCACCCGGGGTGGCCGCGCTGACGTTCGTGAACAACAGTACGGCGCCGACGATCAGGACCAAGGCCGAGACGGGCTTCTGGGGCAGCGCCGTTCCATGTCCCCGGCGTGTCAGCGCCGTGGCGGTCCGGTGTCAGGCCGGTCGGCGATCGTTGCTTTCACCAACGAGGGATCACCACCACCAAGGAGTTCGAGATGTCCGTTTTCCCCACCCCGCAGCCGATCGCCGCCACGCTGACCGTCGCCGGCGCCCGGGTTCGCCTCACCGCGAGCGAACGCACCGACACGGTGGTGCTGGTCGAGCCGATCGACGCCGCGAGCAAGTCGGACGTGAAGGTCGCCGAGAACACCAAGGTCGGCTTCGACGGCGGAAAGCTGTCGATCGAGACGAAGAAGGCGGGCGGCAAGAAGGGCTCGGTCGCGATCACGATCGAGGTGCCCACCGGTTCTCAGCTGGCCCTGAACACGGCTTGGTCGGACGTCCACGCCGAGGGCGAGTTCGGCGACTGTGCGCTGGAGATGTCGTCGGGACAGGTCCGGATCGACCGCGTCGCGGCGGTGCGAGGCGACCTCGCGGCCGGTGAGATCGCGATCGGGCACGTCGCCGGGACCGTGGCCCTCGAAGGCGGCTCGGCCGGAGTCCGGATCGGCGAGGTCGAAGGCACCGTCAAGTACTCGGGCGCGACCGGGAAGGTCTGGATCGGGCACGCCCGGTCCGACGTCGAACTTTCCGGTTCCAGCGGAAGTTTCGACATCGACCGCGCCGACGGCGACATCGTCGCGACGGCGGCCAATTGCCCGATCCGCGTCGGACGGCTGTCGCGCGGCGAGGCCGAACTGATGAACGCGTCCGGCGGCATCGAGATCGGCGTCGACGGGGACACCGCGTCCGTGGATGCCAAGAGCACCAAGGGATCCGTGCGCAACTCCCTCGCGAACGGCAGCGAGGGCGAGGCCAAGGTTTACGCCCGCACGCGACTGGACGACATCGTCATTCACCGCGCCGCGTGAATCCGGCGGTTCGGCGGGGTGGTCGCGGTTAGCCGACTACTGCGATCACCCCACTGGCGCACGGTCATTCGACGTTGACTTTCCCGATGCTGAACGAAGAAGCCGGGGATCCCTTTGCCCTAAGCCTCTCGTGACCTTTGGGCGCGATATAGTCTGAATATGCTATAGCACAGGTGTTCGATTCGGCGTAGCGTTGATCTTGTGTCCAGCGACGATGCCTCTCCGAAGACGTCCACCGAGTGGTGGCGCGTCGACACGGCGACGCTGCACGCCCGCAAACAAGAACTCGAAGTCCTGAAACGACAGCTGGATGCCGAGCAGAACGCGATCCTCGCGGAAATCAATACCCGCGGGATACGCGGCTGTAGTGGTCATTCGACGTTGGCGGGGCTGATTTACGAGGATTTCCTGGTGTCGGAGAAGGAAGCCGACGCCCGCGCCGACCGGGTACTGGCCCTGCATCCCGGTCCCTCGATCGGCGGCGACCCTGAACCGCCGTTGGCGCCGTTGACTGCTGAGGCTGCTGCGGAGGGTGCGATCGGCGGCGGTCAGATCGACGCCATCATCAAGACTCTCGCCCGGATTCCGTCCAGTGTTCCGGAGGAGGATGTGCGGGCTGGGGAGAAGATCCTGGTCGAGCTGGCTAGGCGTGCCGGGCCACGGCAGATCGCCAGCGCCGGACGCCGCCTGCTCGACAAACTCGACCCCGACGGCAAAGAACCCCGCAACGACGACCCCAAAGAAACCCGGCCGGAGCTACGGTTCGTCAAACACCGCGACGGCACCTTGGGTCTCAAGGCGCGGCTAGATCTGGAAACCTACGCCCGCTTGAAATCGGATTTGGATCCGATGGCCAAACCCCACAAGGCCGTCGACGGGGTCCGGGACTCCCGAACCCAGGACGAACGCTACGGGGATGCCTTCACCGACTACGTGCGGTTGAAGACCACCAGCCGCAACCTCCCCGGCCAAGCAGGCGAGGCCACGCACATCCTGGTCACCATGTCCTACGACGACCTGATCCGCGATATTGGTGAAGCCCATCTGGATCTGGTGGGGCCGATCAGCGCCACCGACGCCCGCATCCTCGCCTGCGACGCCCGCGTCAGCCCCGGCGTCCTCGGCACCGCAGGCGAGCCGTTGGACATCGGCCGCTCCAAACGCACGGTGTCGTTGGCCCAGAAATACGCGCTCACCCTCCGAGACGGAGGCTGCGCGTTCCCCGGCTGCGACATGCCCGTACCCCGCTGCACCGCACACCACATCGTGTTCTGGCGACACCACGGCGAAACCAAAATCGACAACCTCGTCCTACTCTGCACCAAACACCACCGGCTGATCCACCGCAGCGAATGGAAAGTCCAGATCGCCCAAGACGGACTCCCCGAATTCACCCCACCCACCTACCTCGACCCCACCGGGACCCCGAGGCGCAACACTATGCACCTCAGGACATAGGCCAACCCGTGAAGCTTCCAGATCGGACAGCGGTACAACGGCCTACAACTCACCTTGGAGTCGCTCGATGAAGTTGGTTTGGGAAGGATGCCTCAACGGCCGCGACGTCGGCGGCTTGCTCTCGGCCGATGGACGGCGGACCCGTTACGGCGCGCTTCTCCGGTCCGACAGCCACACTCGGTTGACCGCCGAGGGAATAGCCGCGGTCCGCGCCGCGGGGATCGGTCGCATACTCGACCTCCGATGGGCGCGGGAAACCGCACTGGAGCCCAGCCCGTTCGCGGACGATCCCATGTACCGCAACGCTCCTTTGATCGCCGAGCTGGCCGAGCAGGGCACCACCATGCCGGACGCGTACCGCACCATGCTCGACGACAACCAACGTCAGATAACCGGCGTCTTCGTTCAGCTGAGCGACGCTCCTCCCGGTCCGCTCGCGGTGCACTGCAGCGCCGGGCGAGACCGGACGGGAGTGCTCGTCGCGCTCGCGCTGAGTGTCGCGGGTGTGCCGCCCGCGTCGATCGCCGCGGACTACGCGCTCACGGAGGGCTGCAGCGGCGACACGATCCTCCGCACCCTGGCCCATTTGGAGAACCGCCACGGAGGCGTGTTCACCTACCTGACGAAGGGAGGAGCGAGCAGGACTCAGCTGAGCCAGGTAAGGGATCGCCTGCTTTCCTAGAACGCGGCCGACGCGAACCGGTCCAGCGCGGCGAGTTTCCAGGCCCGCTTCACGTCGCTCGAATGATGCCCCGAATCGTCGTCGATCAACAGCTCCGCACCGGGCCAGGCACGGGCGAGTTCCCAGGCTGTGTCCACCGGGCAGCTCAGGTCTCGGCGCCCGTGGATCAGCACTCCGGGAATGTCCCGCAGCAGACCGGCGTCGCGGATCAGCGCGCCGGGTTCCAGCCAGGCGGCGTGGGAGTAATAGTGCGTGACGATGCGGGCGAACGCGAGTTCCCATTCGCCGATCGGACCATTGTGGACGGTCGCACCGGGTTCCAGTGACAGCACGGTGTCCTCCCAGACGCACCAGGAACGGGCGGCCTCGGTCCGTACCGTCGGGCCGGGATCTTCCAGGAGCCGCGCGTAGGCGGTGACCAGATCGCCGGAAAGATCGCCGCGGAAACGGGCCCATTCCTCGGGGAAGAACCGGCCGGCACCGTGATACAGCCAGTCGATCTCGGACTGTCTCGTCGTACTGATGGAGCTGACGACGACCTCGGTGACCCGCTCCGGAAAACGTTCGGCGTAGGCGAGCGCGAGTGTCGTGCCCCATGAACCTCCGGTGACGAGCCAGCGTTCGATCCCCAGATGTTCCCGCAGGCGTTCCATGTCGGCGACGAGATGATCCGTCGTGTTGTGCCGCATGTCGGTCGCCGGGTCGCTCGCGTGCGGGGTGCTGCGACCGCAGCCGCGCTGATCGAACAGCACCGCGCGATAGCGGGCCGGGTCGAACATCCGCCGCATCCCCGGCGTACAGCCCTGCCCGGGGCCGCCGTGCAGCATGACCGCCGGCTTCCCGGTGGGGTTCCCGCAGGTCTCCCAGTAGACGACGTTGCCGTCACCTACATCGAGCAGTCCCTTGTCATACGGCTCGGCAGGTGGGTACAGATCGATCATGAACCAAGGCTAGACCGTCAGTGAGACCGCGAAACACTTTCGCCGCAACGAAGTTCAGCACACCGGCCCTTTCCTCACCGCGTCCGAAGGAGCAGATTCAGAGATTCACCCTCGAAAGACCACGAACGGAGAACCATGGCGGTCGACGGCATGAACTACACCCTTGGGGTGGAAGAAGAGTTCGTCCTGCTCGACCCGATGGACGGCTCGGTCGCGTTGCGCGCGCCCGAGCTTCTCGAAGACCTCGCCTCCGAACCGGACGTCACCGCCGAGTTGATGCGGTTCCAGATCGAGACCGCGACCGGCATCTGCCGCGGCCTGGACGAGGTGCGCTCGGATCTGACGCGGCTGCGGCAGACGGTCGCGACGGCAGCGGAGGCCGAGGGCTGCCTGATGGTGGCGACGGGGATCGCGCCCTGCGGCAGGCGGGGAGACACGCTCACGCCCGAACCCCGTTACCGGCGGATGGCCCAGGCGTTCCCCGACCTGATCGACGACGCGGGGACGTGCGCCTGTCATGTGCACGTCGGCCTGCCGTCGCGGGATCTCGGCGCACGCGTCCTCGCCGGACTGCGGCCGTGGCTCGCCCCGTTGCTGGCACTCAGTGTCAACTCCCCGGTGGAGAACGGTGCCGATTCCGGCTGGTCGAGCAGGCGTTTCCCGATCTGGGACCGCTGGCCGACGGCGAAACCGCCCGAGGAATGGTCCGGCGCGGCCGCGTACGACCGGAGCATCGGGGAGGCCTTGCGCCGCGGTGCCGCCCTCGACGCGACGGGCGTGTACTTCTACGCGCGCCTTTCCCCAAGGTATCCCACGGTCGAGGTGCGGATCGCCGACGTCTGCCTGGCCGTCGACGACGCAGTGCTCCTCGCGGCACTGGTACGCGGGCTGGTCGCGACCTGCGCCGGGACGACGAGACCGCCGCGCGTCCGCGGTACCCGGATCGACGCCGCCTTGACGGCCGCCGCGCGCCGCGGGCTCGACGGGCCGGGCGTCGACGTCTTCACCGGCCGGGAGGCCGATCAGCGCGAACTCCTCGGCGAACTCGTCGAGTTCATCCGGCCGGCGCTCACGGCCGCGGGCGACGCGGAAGACGTCGATCGGGGGTTGGACTCACTGTTCGAACACGGGACCGGTGCGGCCCGGCAACGCCGGCTGCTCGCGGAGGCGGCTTCTCCCGGCGAGTTCGCCGCGGATCTCGCCCACGCGACGATGAACGTCCCGGCCCGGTAGGCGAGCCGGCGTCACAGCCAGCCGGACTCGCGCGCGATCCGCACCGCGTCGACCCGGTTACGGGCGCTGAGCTTCGAAACGATCGTCGTCAGGTAGTTCCGCACGGTGCCGGCGGACAGGAACAGTTCGGCGGCGATCTCGGTCGGGTCGGAGCCGACCGACGCCAGCCGGAGCACCTCGATCTCGCGGGCGGTGAGCGGGCATTCCTCGCTGTCCCAGGCGGCGAGCGCCAGGTCGCCGTCGACGACGCGCCGCCCGGCGGCGACCCCGCGCACCGCGTTGGCGAGCCTGTCGGCGGGCGCGTCCTTGCGCAGGAAACCGTTGACCTTCGCGGCCAGGGCCCGTCGCAGGGTTCCGGGGCTGCCGAGCGAGGTGAGGATCAGGGTGCGCACGCCGGGCAGTTGCTCGTGCAGTTCGGCGGCCGCGGTGAGCCCGTCCTTGCCCGGCAGGTCGATGTCGATCAGCGCGATGTCGGGACGCGCGGACTCGGCGAGCGGGAGGATCTCGTCGCCGCTGGCGCATTCGGCGACGACTTCGATGTCGGGTTCCAAACCGAGCAGCGCGACCAGGGCCCCCCGGACAATGTGCATGTCCTCGGCCACCAGGACCTTGATCATCGACCCCATCTGCCTTTCGCCTGCGTCTCGCCCCACGAGCCGACGATACTATCCTCACACACTCGTTCCGCGAAATGGAAACCGGCCCTTGACCGCCGCGGGGGGACGCGGTCAAGAGCCGGTTCTGTGTTGCCGCGGGAATACGTTCTTCGGACCGCGCCAACACGGCCGGGGAGGTTCCGGCGTGAATGCGCTACCAGGAATTCTGCGGTCACCGGCCGCCAGGGGCCAGTGCGCGCACCACCGGTGGACCATGGTTTTCGCATGCTCGCCCACCCTGTGAAATTTTCACGCCGGAGCACACATGAATCCATATCCGGCGGTGAATCAAGCACTTCAGGAGAAGCGGCGGCGAACACTACTGTCGGAAACCGCAAAGCATGCCAGAATTCCTCGAGCGAAAGGACGGCACAATGGATGAGACTGTCCGGCGAGCCGTGGAGCGAGCCATTGGGGCCATGAACGAGAAACTGGGCGAAGAGCTCACTATCGACGACATCGCCCGCGCCGCGACCTTCAGCAAATTCCATTTCACCAGGGTGTTCCAGCAGGCCACCGGGGTCTCGCCCGGCCGGTTCCTGTCCGCGCTGCGGCTCGACGAGGCCAAGCGCCTGCTGCTGACCACCTCGATCACGGTCGCCGACATCAGCCACCGCGTCGGCTACAACAGCGTCGGCACCTTCAGCACGCGGTTCAGCAGCCGCGTCGGCCTGTCCCCGTCCGCGTACCGGCGGCAGGGCGGCTTCCAGCGCCGTCTGGCCGGCGAACCCCGCCCCGGCCCGATGCGGGCGATCGTCCGCGGTTTCGTGTCGGCGCCGCCGGAGATCTCGCCCGGTCTCGTCTTCGTCGGTCTCTTCCCGACGCGGATCCCCGAGGGCGCGCCCGTGCGGTACACGGTCATCGACGCCCCCGGCCCCTATCAGCTGACCGAGGTCCCGGAAGGCGACTGGCACCTCGTCGCGCACTGCGTGACCGGCCCGCTCACGCGCCGCGGCACCGGGTACACCGGGCACCACGGTCCGATCACCGTCGAGCCGGGTGTCACCGCACGGCTCGCGGACCTGCGGATGCGTCCCCAGCGCCTGTTCGACCCGCCGGTACTGCTCGCACTGCCCGATCTGCGGCACCGGCCGGAGCCGGTCAAGCGCGCGGCCTGACCCGCACCCGGATGTCAGGAAAGGGTCGTTCAGGACGAAGAACGTCTTGAACGACCCTTTCCTGACATCTGCGGCGCCTCAGGCGGAGAGCCGGCCCGCCGAAGGGGCCAGACCGTCCCGGATGTTCCGCCGCCACAGCTCGTACGCGGGCGTCCCGTCCGCGGCGTCCTCGGTGACCTCGGTCGAGTCGGCCAACTCGACGGCCTCTTCGATGCTCAGCCCGGCGAGCGCACGCGCGGCGCGGCGGGTGTGCGGCGGGACGAACGACGAGAAGGTCCTCGCCTTCACCGCGAAGACGACACCGAGCCCGAGCTCGTCCTGGTGCTCCCCCGCCGCCTCGCGGAGCCTCACCAGCCCGGCCCGGTCGCAGCCGCCCGCGAAGGTCGAAGCCAGCCCGACCCCGCTCCACAGGTCCGGGCGGCGTCCGGCCGGGAAGCGGTTCACCGCCGCGGCGACCTTCACCGGGTCTCCGCCGTTGATGAACCACAGCGCGCGCCCGATGCCCTGATCGCAGGCGCGCGGGAAGTACGCGGGGGCGCCCGCCCACGGGTACGGCTTGGGGACGAACTGCTCGCCGACCCACTTGCGCGTGTCGAAGTAGGCGCGGTCGAAGGCGTAGCCGTCGACCGCGAGCCAGCTCATCGTCGGGTGGAACGGCACGCCGTCGAGGTCCGGCAGCACCTTCTTCCACAGCGGCCGGGGCAACCGGGCCATCGCGAACCCGATGCCGATGTAGGTCAGGAACACGTGCGGGAGACCGGGGCCGCTCATCAGTTCGGCCGTGCGGTCCTTCCGGCCGCCGGGCATGACGTCGAGGATGGTGAACGCCATCGCCGCGCCCTCGTAGGCGAACCCGCGCATCTCCGGCTCGACCATGTCCAGCCGCCGTTCGGCCTCCCACAGTGCCGGGGCGTCGATCCCCCACTCGAAACCGCACACCACCGACTGCGGGATCGACTCCAGCCGCGCGGTGGCCGGCGTCGGCGGCACTCCGAAGCCGCGCCCCTCGAAGCCGACCGAAGCCAGCGAAGGCGCGAACATGACCTTGCGCAGGGCACCCAGCAATGAGCTCATCATACGTCCTTTGTGGATAGTGGCGGCTTCGCGCGAACCGGCTCGTGCCGAGGAGACCATGCCGCGATCGACGTCCGATCGAGGTCGGCGCCGGTACCGCCGAACAGTCCATCGCCGCCTTCGAAAAGGAGAGAGTTCACCCGTTCGCCGGACTGATTCACCGGAATGGAACGTACTCGGCGGAGAATGAAAACCACACGAGGTAGCAATTTTACCGTCTTCTGACCTGACAGCGAGTAATCGATCGCTCGCAGTTTCAGTACACTCGAAGCCGGGCCATCGTCGCAGCTCACCGGCACATTGATCACGACAGGCAGGCCACGAGGAAAAGTGCAACCTTGTATCGTGCGATTCCGATTCACTCTTCCGGGTTTGCTATGTACACTGAGAGTTAGCGCGTTTCTGGGGAAGAGGAGGTCGGAGTGATCCGAGTCCTATTGGCCGAGGATATGCACATGGTCCGTGGCGCTTTGGTCGCCCTGCTGAACCTCGAACAGGACATCGAGGTCGTCGCCGAGGTCTGTTCGGGCGACAAGATCCTTCCGATGGCCGCGGAGTATCTCCCGGACGTCGCGATCATCGACATCGATCTACCCGCCAAGGACGGGCTCGCGGCCGCTTCCGAGCTCTGCCAGCAACTTCCGAGCGTCCGCACGCTGATCCTCACCTCGCTCGGCCGCCCCGGCACCGTCCGCCGCGCGCTCGACGCGAAGGTCAACGGATTCCTGCTCAAGGACGCGCCTGCCGACAAGCTCGCCAACGCCGTCCGTTCGGTCGCCATCGGCCGCCGGGTCATCGACAGTGAACTCGCGTTGTCCGCCTGGGAAACGGAAGACTGCCCGCTGACCCCGCGGGAAGCGGAGATCCTCCGCCTCGCCGCGAACGGGCGCACGGTCGCCGACATCGCGGCGGAGCTGTTCCTGTCACCGGGAACCGTGCGGAACTATCTCGCCACCGTGGTCACGAAACTCAACGCCCGCAACAGGGTCGACGCCATTCGTATCGCCACCGATTCCGACTGGCTCTGACCCGTTCCGCGTCTTCTCTTTTGCCACAACCGGTTCATCGCTCCAGGTCGTGACGATCGCATACCGCGCAACGAAGAAATCATGGCCTGCCTGGTGTTTCCGGCACTGTTCCGAAGGTTCTGCCTCTGTCACCGTCATGGAGGGGGAGTCCGCCGGAGGGCAGGGGATGCACGCGATGACCATCGAACCGGGTGACACGGCCAGGCTGCTGGGGCCACTCGAGCTGCACATCGGCGGTGCCGATCGCGCGCCGAGCACGCCGAAACTCCTACAACTGCTGGCGATGCTGCTCATCCGTCCCGGCAAGACGGTCCACGTCGATTCCCTCGTCCACGAGCTGTGGAACGACGCGCCCCCGCGCAGTGTCCGCCGGACCCTGCACACCTACGTCCACCACCTCCGCCGTCACCTCGACCCCGACGGCAACGGCGGAGTGCTGGTCACCAGCGCGCCCGGTTACCGGCTCGAGATCGACGCGGGCGTGGTCGACGTGTCGGAGTTCCAGCGGCTCCACCGGCTCGGCCGCGACCTGCTGGACGAGGGGGACGACGCGGCGGCCGCGCACGCGTTCCGCACCGCGCTGGATCTGTGGTCCGGTCCCCCGCTGGCGAACATCCACTGTGGACCGACCTTGGCCGCCTACACCGTCTATCTGCTGGAGCATCGGCGCAATGCCCGCGACCTGTGGATCGAGGCCGAGATCCGGGCGGGCAGGCACCGGGAGATGCTCGGCGTGCTGCGGTCGCTGACCACCGCCGACCCGTTCGACGAAACCCTGCACGCCCACCTGATCCGCGCGCTGGGGCTCAGCGGACGGCGTAGCGACGCGCTGGCGTCCTACGAGTGGCTGCGAACCAGGCTCGAGGACGAACTGGGGGTGACACCCTGCGCCGAACTGCGAGAGCTGCACCGCGAACTGCTCTCCGAGGGACATCCGATCCGCTGAACGAGCACCACCCGCCACCACCAGATCAAAGAAACTGAGGAGTCAAGCATGACCGCTCGCACCTATGGCCAGTTCTGCGGCCTCGCCCGCGCGCTCGAGATCATCGGGGAACGCTGGTCCCTGCTCGTGATCCGTGATCTCGTGCTCGGGCCGAAGCGCTTCGACGAGCTCCAGCACGGCCTGCCGAAGATCCCGACGAGCATCCTGTCGACCCGGCTCAACGAACTCGAACGGCACGGCGTCGTCCAGCGCCGGGTGCTCTCGCAGCTCGACGCCGGGGTGGTCTACGAGCTGACCGAATACGGCAACGACCTCGACCAGATCCTGCTGCAGCTGGGCCTGTGGGGCGCCCGTTCGCTCACCGACCCGGCCGCCGACGACCTGTTCACCCTCGACGCGGCCATCCTGTCGCTGTACACCACGTTCCAGCCCGACGCGGCCCGCGGCATCGACTGCGCGTTCGAACTGCACTACGGCGATCAGATGATCGTGCACGCGGTGGTCGAGGACGGCGCCATGACCGCCGGGGAGGGCCCGCACCCGAACCCCGACCTCGTCATCGAGCCGCGCGGTCCGGTCGTGCTGAAGCTGCTGAACGGCGAGATGGACGCCGCGAGCGCGCTCACCTGCGGCGCGGTGGCCATCAAGGGCGAGCCGGCGATGCTGGAACTGTTCACCCGGCTGTTCCACATCCCCTCGGCCCCGTCGAAGGCCGAAGGGCTCGTCACGCACTGAACCCCTCGACGCGCGGGACCGGGGACGCCGGTCCCGCGCGTCATTCGAAGCGTGTGGTGTCGCCGGCACCCCGGCGCACGATCTCCGGCTCGCCCGACGAGAAATCGATGACCGTGGTGGGCTCGACCCCGCAGTCGCCGGAGTCGATCACCGCGTCCACCACGTGCTCCAGCCGTTCCTTGATGTCCCAGCCCTGGGTCATCGGCTCCTCCTGGTCGGGCAGCAGCAGCGTGCTCGACAGCAGCGGCTCGCCGAGTTCGCCGAGCAGGGCCTGGGTGACCACGTGATCCGGGATGCGCACGCCGACGGTCTTCTTCTTGGCGTGCAGCAGCCGGCGCGGAACCTCCTTGGTGGCCGGGAGGATGAACGTGTAACTGCCCGGTGTGGACGCCTTGACCGCGCGGAAGACCGCGTTGTCCACGTGCACGAACTGGCCGAGCTGGGCGAAGTCCTGGCACACCAGGGTGAAATGGTGGCGGTCGTCGAGTTTGCGGATGCTCCGGATGCGGTCGATGCCCTGTTTGTTCCCCAGCTGGCAGCCGAGGGCGAAACAGGAGTCCGTCGGGTACGCGATGAGCCCGTCTTCGCGCAGGATGTCGACGACCTGTCCGATCGCGCGCCGTTGCGGATTTTCCGGATGTACGTCGAAATACCTGGCCATGCGCAGAGCTTAGAGCCACCGGGGCCCGGCCGCCCCGCGTGGCGTCCACAACTGCGTACACAGTGGAACCCGGCGTCTTCCATCGTGGCGTGTTCCGCGATCGTCCGCGTGGTCCGAATGTCCCACACCCGCGCGGGGGACCATCAGGATTTCCCTGTCCCGGCGGGGAAAACGTCTCCTTGATCATCCTCCTTCCCGTTCGCGGAAGCGGGAACCGGGGTAACGAAGATGGGTTAGGATCCGAATCACACCGCGATGGAGGTCGTGCGACGGCCTCGGCCGTCGCAAGGGGGCAGCACGACAAGGATCAAGACGTCTTCTGTTACACAGGGGTGCCCGTGCCGGACCAGCTCGCCGTGACCGCCGAACCTCTGGGTACCGCCGGGGTCGACCGGCGCCCGCGGCGGGCGCTGTTCCTCGCCGGGCTGATCATCACCGTCGTTTTCGTCAACTCCTGCCTGTTCGGTCTCCTCGCCGTCTTGTTCCGGCCGGGAGTGGACTTCTGGCAGGGCCTGCTGGCCGTGCTGTACGTCGGGCCCGTGCTGGCGATCCAGCTGCTGTACTTCAGCCGTCCGGCGGTCCGGCTCGACACCAGGCTCGCGAAGGCGATGCTGGCGGTGCAGGCGTGCCTGGCGTTCCTGCCGACCCTGCACTTCGACGCGGCGCTGAGCTCGCTGACCACCCTCGCGGCGGGCAGCGCGCTGCTGCTGTTCCGGCCGCGGACGGGCTGGACGGTGTTCACCGTGTTCATGGCGGGCACGATCTGGATCCTCTGGACCTACGACGAGACCTGGCTCGGCGCGGTGTTCGACAGCGTCACCGCGGTCTTGTACGCCCTGGTCGTGTACCTCCTGACCTGGCTCGCCCGGCTGGTCACCGAACTGCACCAGGCCAGAACCGAGCTGGCGAGGCGCGCCGTGGCCGAACAGCGGCTGGCCTTCGCGAGGGACCTGCACGACCTGCTCGGCCTCAGCCTGTCCGCGATCGCGCTCAAGGGCGAGCTGGTGCACCGGCTGCTGCGGAAGTCACTGGACCGGGCCCGTGAGGAACTCGCCGAGATCACCGGGATCGCCCAGCGGACGCTGTCCGACGTGCGGTCGGTGGCCAGGGGGTACCGGGAGCTGTCGCTCGACAAGGAATCACGGACCGCGGTGTCGCTGCTCTCGGCGTCGAACGTCGCGGTGCGGGTCGACCTCGAACAGGTCGATCTCCCGGTGAAGCTGCGCACCCTGCTGGCGAAGGTGCTGCGCGAAGGGGTCACGAACGTGCTCCGCTACACCGGCGTCGAGCACTGCGAGATCACCGTGCGCGAGAACGGCGGCCGGGTGGCGCTGGAGATCGTCCACGACGGGACGGCGCACGACGACGTCCCCGGGGAAACGGCCGAGAGCCTGCGCGAGGTGACCGAGGAGGTCGCCGGGCACGGCGGGAAGCTGACCGCGGGCCCCGACGCGGCGGGCCGGTGGCGGCTGCATGCCGAACTCCCGGTGCCCGAACAGGCGGAGCCCGCCGAGACGGCGCTGGCCGAGGAAGCCGGGCACTGGTCCCGGATCGACGCCAGGAACGTCCAGTGGACGATGACGGTGGTCTTCATCGTCTTCAGCCTCTCCGCGATGGCCCGGGCGTTCATGCTGACCGACGACGGCTGGTCCCTCGCGCTCATCGCCGGCTATCTCACGGCGCTGACCACGCTGCAGCTGGCCTATTTCGCCCGCCCGAACGTCCGGCTGCGCTCGCGGCAGAGCTACGCGCTGCTGTTCGTGCAGGCCTGCCTGATCTTCCTGCCGCTGATCCCGCTCGGCAGCGCGTGGGTGAGCCTGCCCAGCCTGTTCGCCGGCACCGCGCTGCTGGTGCTGCCGCCGCTGGCAGGCTGGACGGCGTTCGCCGTGACCGCCGCCGGTGTGGTGCTGATCCGGGTCTCCTACGGCACCGACTTCCTCGGCGGCTTCTACACCTTCGCGTCCATCCTGAACACCGGGCTGATGGTGTTCGGGCTGATCTGGCTGATCCGGCTGGTGACCGAACTGGGCGAGACCAGGAAACGCCTCGCCGAGGTCGCGGTCGCGGAGGAGCGGCTGCGGTTCGCCCGCGACCTGCACGACCTGCTGGGGATGAGCCTGTCGGCGATCGCGCTGAAGAGCGAGCTGACCAGCCGGATCATGGATATCGACACCGATCGCGCCTCCGCCGAGCTGCTGGAGATCCTCGGGCTGACGCGGCAGGCGCTGACCGACGTCCGGTCGGTCGCGAGCGGCTACCGCGAACTGTCGCTGGATCAGGAGTCGCGGTCGGCACAGGCGGTTCTGGTGGCCGCCGATGTCCAGGTGCGGCTGGAGATCGAGCACGAAGACCTGCCGACGACGGTGCGGACCGTGCTGGCCGTGGTGCTGCGCGAGGGCGTGACGAACGTGTTGCGGCACAGCAAGGTCGAACGCTGCGAGATCGCCGTGCGGCGGACCGGCGACGGCGTCGCGCTCGACATCGTCAACGACGGCGTGGTGAACGGGCGGCCGCCGAAGCCGGAGCAGCCGGTGCGGGTGGAGGCCCCGGGCAGCGGCATCATGAACATGTCCGACCGCGTCGCCGGGCTCGGCGGGGAACTGACCGCCGGTGTCGAGCCCGACGGGCGGTTCCGGCTGCGTGCCGTGGTGCCCGTTTAGATCCAGCCGGATTCTTTCGCGATCCGGATCGCGTCGACCCGGTTGCGCGCGTTGAGCTTCGACACGATCGTGGTCAGGTAGTTGCGCACGGTTCCGGTGGAGAGAAAGGCCTTCGCCGCGACCTCCAGGGTGTCGCGGCCTTCGGCGGTCAGCCGCAGGACGTCGATCTCCCGCGGGGTCAGCGGGCATTCCACGGTGTCCCAGGCGGCGAGGGCCAGATCGCCGTCGACCATCCGCCGTCCGGCCGCCACCCCGCGCACGGCGTTGGCGAGTTTCTCCGCGGGGGCGTCCTTCAACAGGAAGCCGCTCACTTTGGCCGCCAGTGCCCGGCGGAGCGTGCCAGGCCTGCCGAGGCTGGTCAGGATCAGGGTCCTGACCTCCGGGAGCTGTTCGTGGAGTTCGGTGGCCGCGGTGAGCCCGTCCTTGCCGGGGAGATCGATGTCGATGATCGCGACCTGGGTGCGGGAGACCCGTGCGGCGGGGAGGATCTCGTCACCCGACGCCACTTCGGACACCACTTCGATATCCGGTTCCAGCCGCAGCAGCGCCACGAGCGCCCCCCGGACGATGTGCATGTCTTCGGCCACGAGAACTCTGATCACCATGGCGCCGTCCCCTCACGCACACCCCCATGGCCCCAACATAAACACGCCCGCACGGAACGCGTTCCACCGTTCGGGTGGTGAGCCGGCCAGGCCCGTCGCGGGGGCGACCGGGTGAAAGGGTCGCCCGGCAACGGATTCCGCAGTCGGTCGGCTACTTTCCGTCGATGTGCCGGGACGTCCTCCGCACACGAAACCGGCCGCCACTCGCCTTCGGGGGGCGAGTGACGGCCGAAGACGTGCTCTCAGCTCGCTTCGGCCAGCGGCGGGGCCGTGCAACAAGCGCCGGTGAAGCAGCTGAATGCCTCACTGCGGTGCTGGTTGGTCCAGTGGTCGAACCGGTCGATCACCAGCTCGATGTCGTTCCCGGCGAACCCGGTGTCGATCCCCCGGACGGCGAAGAGCGAGCGGACGTTGTCGGTCGCGGTGTTCATCATCGATGGCTCCCAGGCTGTTCGGTGGTGTTCCTTCGATGAGGAAATCGTGCTGCTCAGGGCGGGTACGCGACCAGTGCCATGCATCATCGCGGGGATGTGCTTTTCACCTACGCCGGAAGGTGCCCTTCGCCTGCTCCGTTTCCGCGATCATGAGCACCGAACGGAGTAACAAGCGCCGTTTTCGACGACGGAAAGTGGCGGGGTGATCTCAGCACGACATGGTGACCGCCCGTGGTCACCATACGGTTACCCGCACCCGGATGGCCCAATCAGCGGGATGCCTCTTCGAGCAACGTCGCGAGGCCGGCGTACCCGCCTTCCTTCAACCGCACGCCCGAAATCTTCGCGTAGGCGGCGTCGGCGCGGATCCCGAGCCCTTCCACCATCCGGTTCATGAAATTGAACAGGGCGCACACGAGGACGGCGTCGTGCAACGCGGTCTCGTCCCAGCCCGCCGCGTACACCGCTTCGGCGTCCGCGTCGGTCATCCGTGACGGTGTGCGGGTCAGCTTGCCCACGTAGGCCAGCACGGGCTTCATCCGGTCTTCCACGGGCGAGGAGTCGAGATCGGCCAGTGCGGCGGCCAGAAGCCCTTCCGGCACACCGAAAGCCTCCGCGGTGACGGTGTGGACCCCGTGGCAGTACCGGCAATCGTTGACGCCGGAGACGTAGGCCGCGATCAGCTCCCGCTCCCCCGCGCCGAACGCCGACGGCGCCCGCATGACCAGTTCGTGGAAGTCCAGCAGTTTCGCCGCGGGCGCGGGGAACTTCTGGAAGACCTGCAGCAGTGTGGCGTCAGTCGGCAAAGACCCGAGATAGGACATCCTGTGTATCGCTCCCGTTTTCCGGCGCCCGCAGGTGTCCGGCGAACTCGACCATGTCGTCTACGTCATCGCGACGCAGCCAGCAGGCCGCGAGGCAGGCCACCGATGCCGGTCCCAGCCCGGCCACCGTGGCGGTGACCCGCGCGGTGGCGTGTTCCCATTCTCGGCGCAGGGAACCCGCCGCGGTCATCTCCGGACCTGCTTCGATCAGCGGGCGGACCGCGCGCCAGCGCAGGATGCCGGCCTCGACGAGCGCGCCGGTGCCGAGGTCGAGCGCGTCGTGCCGGGCCTGATCCACGGCGAGGGCCACCAACGCGGGCTCGTCGGCGAGGCGGGCCAGCCCGACCCCGGCGAGCAGGCGTTCGGCATCCAGGCCCAGCAGGATCACCCCCGACTCGGTCGAGGGCGCGTCGTCGATCGACGGCAGGGTGAAACGGGAGTCGTAGGGCTCAGACACGGGCAACGTCCTTTGTGGCCGTCCTCAGCGGGCTTTCCCGGCGCAGATTCCCGGCGACGGCCGCCGCGACCCGGGCGGTGGCGACACGATGGCCGTCGATGTTGCGGGCGGCCGGGCCCAGCGCCATCCCCGCGGCCGCGCCGACGGCGAAGACCCGGGGAGCGCCGACGTAGGCGAAGGTGCGTTCGTCCAGCCGCGGCCAGCCGCCGCGATCGAGAACGGCCTCGTCGGGCATCAGGCCGTCACCGATCGACGGTGTGGTGCCGAGCGCCAGCACGGCGTGGTCCACCGAAACCCGCGAACCGTCTTCGAGGTGGAGCCCGACGCCCGGCGTCACCTTCGTGATCGCCTTGCCGCGATGCACGATCAGCCGCCCTTCGGCTTCGGCCGACTCGAGCATCGGCCGGAACTCGAACATGATCGACGCACGCCGGAAACGGCCCATCAGTTCGAGCCGCTCGGACCAGCTCACCCCGTCGAAGCGGGCACGGCCCTCGGGACGGAAGAACGACGAGTTGACGTCGGCGCATTGGTAGCGTTCCCCCGCTTCGCGGACCACCCAGTGCACCTCGCGCCCTTGGGCGAGCCCGGTGGAGATCAGGTGCGCGGCGGTGAGGCCGGCGCCGACGACGGCGAGCCGTTTCCCGCCGCCGGGAACGGGTTCGTCCCAGTAGCTCACGCCGCGCGGCGGATGGCCGCCACCCCACCAGGTGTCCGGGGCGGACCGGCGCTCCTCGCCGAGGCAGAGCACGACATGGCGCGCGGTGACGGAGAACCGGTCGGCGCGCACGGTGACCGCGGCCGAGGTCGGCAGCACCTCGCGGACCGAGCCGCGCCAGGTCCGTTCGGTGACGTGGTGGCTCGCGGCCAGATGGCGGCAATAGGCCTCGAAGACGTCGACCGGGACGACCGAACGATGCCCGGCCTGCGCCATGCGGATCTCCCGGCGCTCCACCGGGGTCAGCACCGCCCAGTGCAGCCGCGCGAAGTCCAGCAGCTCGCAGTCGCGGTAGCCCTCGACGCCGGGGTGGTGTTCGTACGGCGACCGCAGCACACGCTGGCCGAGCAGGTCGACGCGGTCGAAGAACCGGCCGCAGGGACGGCCGTCGCGGTCGACGACGACGAGGTCGCGGACGCCGTGATGCCACAAGGCGGAAGCGACGGCGAGCCCGGCCGGGCCCGCCCCGACGATGACCACGTCGGCGGCGGACGGCGGCGCGGGCGTGATCGCCACGCGGGATCCGGGGAGGACCGGCCACTCCCGCCCGCGCGGCGATTCGAGCAGATGCGGTTCCGGGACGAAGGTGATCACCGGTGTGCTCAGCCGATCACGGTCACCGGGACGATCAGCTCGATCACGGGCCGCTGTTTCATCCCGTTGCTGATCAGTTCGTCCAATGACTGCTGGGACTGCTCCGCGGTGTCGGTGGCGATCGGGCTGTAGCGGGAATAGGAGTAGGTCGGCTTCCGCCCGCCGGCGTCGAGCGAGTACACCTTCAGCACGGCTTCGCCGGGCCGGACTTCACCGTCGTAGAAGGTGAGCCGGCGCTGATCCGGCGTCATGAAGGATTTCGAGAACTGGCGGGAAAGCACGAGGGTGTCGGCGTCGTTGACGAAGGTCGAGTCCTCGTCGGTGACGACCTGCATCGCGACCCAGGTCTTGTCGGTCAGGTTGGTCTCGGACTTGATCACCTGCCAGCGGCCCGGTTCGGGGAGATTGACGCTGACCGAGATGTCGTGCTCGGTGGTGTCGATCGCCCCGGAGATCATCAGCACCCTCCGGCGGACGTCGGCGACCCCGGCCATCTGAATGTCACGTGCGCGTACCCGTGTGGAAACATCCAATCCCGGGAATTCAGGAGATGACATCTTTTCATGCCTCCAGACCTCGAAAACCGCATTCCAGACCGGCAGAATTCACCCCATCCGCAAACACACGAAGAATTTCACGCCGAACTGGACGGTGTCAAGATGAGGAACACATGATCCACTGGTACGAAAGACTGCCGGTACCGGCGCGCGGACTGGGCCGTTCAGCGGTACCCGATCAGGATCCGTCGACGTCGTCGGCCCATGCCGCGGCGGGCGTACCGTGCTCCAGCGCGCCGATGTAGACGATCTCGAACGAGGAATCGGTCCGCTTGAGCCCTATCCTGATGACGAGATCATGTTTCACCAGAATGATGAACTGATGCGGGTCGCGACCATCTCCGAAAATGTCGTAGATGAGAAAAGCGGATCCGTCGGCTACCGCGAAAAGCGCTTCGTAGATAACATTGCGGTCAGCCTGCGGAGCGTTGATCGCCCATTCTTCCAGCACCTGCAAACCCGACGTGAGCTGGAGGCGCATAGCCATCCGGAGGCCTCCTCGTGGTCTGGCCGGTTCGCGGGCGATCTTCATTCTCGCGCGCGTGATACCCGGCGGTCTTCTTCGTCCGTGCTGTCGTACGGGGGTGACCTGGCGTCTAGTTGTAGCCGAGGACGATGTGCTCGGCCGGGAAATCGTTTTCGGCGGGCTGCCTCGGCTCCGGGACGAACGCCGCCGCGTCGGCCTCGACGGCCCCGCACGGGTCGAGATCATCGGTCACGACCCAAATTCGCACCTGTGCCGTCATGGCGTTCCTCCCGGCCTTCGATGAACGACTCACTTGACAACCAAGGATGGACCCGTCCGATCGGAAGCCGGTCGTGACGCGCTCGAGAATGCCGGGCGCGGGCGATGAGCAAAGGAAAAGTCGCCGGTGACAGGGTGCCGGTAGTGCCCTTGTGGTACCCCGAAACCCAAGGAGCGCGCCATGACCGAACGTCTCGACCCGTATGAGATCTACGCCGAAGACGAGCTCGACGTCGACCTGCTGGGCCTGTCCTGGCCCGATCCCTCGGTCCCCGAGCAGCGGGACCGGCAATGAGCGCCACGGAGCGATGCTGACGCCACGAAAGCCACTTTCGCGACATTGAACGTCGCGAAAGTGGCTTTCACAGCACCTTTACGGGTTCGCGCGACTCAGCGCAGCGCGGAGGTGCGCCAGGTCGGCGCGACGAGCGGCGACCAGGCCGGCCGGCCGGGCACCGCGGGCGGGGGCGCGGCCGAAGCCAGCGCGGTGAAGACGGCGACGAGCGCCGCCAGGTCGGCGTCTTCCGGGTCCCCCCGCAGGACCCGGAAGACCGGCGCACTGTCCATTCCGGACGGTGACATGGTTCCCCCGTTCAGATCGGGTGGTTGCCGTGCTTGCGCTGAGGCGCCGCCTTTCGCTTGTCCTGCAGCATGTCCAGCGCTCTGGCGACGGCGGACCGGGTGTCCGCGGGGTCGATGATGTCGTCGACCAGGCCGCGTTCGGCCGAGTACTGCGGGTTCATGAACTCCTCGGTGTACTCGGCCACCAGGTGGGCGCGCAACGCGTCCGGATCGGGCGCGACGGCGAGATCCTTGCGGAACAACACGTTCACCGCGCCCTCGGCGCCCATCACGGCGATCTGGTTGGTCGGCCACGCCAGTGAGAGGTCGGTCCCGATGGACCGCGAGTCCATCACGATGTACGCGCCGCCGTACGCCTTGCGCAGGATGACCTGCACGCGCGGCACGGTCGCCTCGCAGTAGGCGTGCAGCAGTTGCGCCCCGTGCCGGATGATCCCGGAATGCTCCTGCTCGACACCCGGCAGGAAACCCGGAACGTCCACAAGGGTCACCAGCGGGATGCTGAACGCGTCGCAGAACCGCACGAATCGCGCCGCCTTCTGCGATGCCGGGCCGTCGAGCACGCCGGCGAACACCACCGGCTGGTTGCCGACCAGGCCGACCACGCGCCCGTCGACCCGCGCGAGCGCGCACAGCACGTTCTGCGCCCACCGTTCGTGCAGCTCGAAGAATTCGCCGTCGTCGGCCAGTTCCGAGAACACGTCACGCATGTCGTAGGGCTTGTTCGGCTCCACCGGGACGAGTTCGGCGAACCGCGGCCGCCGGTCCTTGCCCGCGTCCTGCGACGGCTCGCGGGGCGCGGGCTCCAGGTAGTTCGACGGAAGCAGCGACACCAGGTACCGGACGTCGGCGAGGCAGCTCTCCTCGTCGTCGTGCACCACGGTCGCCACACCGGACGACGCGCCGTGCACGTCCGCGCCGCCCAGTTCGTCGTGGGTGACCCGTTCCCCGGTCACGGTCTCGACGACGTCCGGCCCGGTCAGGTACATGCGGGCGGTGTCGCGCACCATGAACACGAAATCCGCGAGTGCGGGCGAATACGCGGCTCCACCCGCGCACGGCCCCAGCACCACGCTGATCTGCGGGATGACCCCGGACGCCTCGACCTGGCGGCGGAAGATGCCGCCGTAGCCGTTGAGCGCCATGACACCTTCCTGGATCCGCGCTCCCCCGCTGTCGTTGAGCCCGATCAGCGGCGAGCCGGTGGCGATCGCCAGATCCATCACCTTCTGGATCTTCGCCGCGTGCGCCTCGCCGAGCGAACCGCCGAAAACGGTGAAGTCCTGCGCGTAGACGAACACACGCCGTCCGTCGATGGTGCCGGAGCCGGCGATGACGCCGTCGGTGTACGGCCGGTTCTCCGCCAGTCCGAGCCCGCTCGCCTGATGCCGCCGGTACAGCTCGACCTCGGTGAAGGAATCGGGGTCCAGCAACAGATCCAGCCGTTCGCGCGCGGTGTGCTTGCCGAGCGAGTGCTGCCGGCGGACGCCGTCGAGCCGTCCGTCGACGATATGCTCGCGCAGTTCGTCGCGCTGGGTGCGCAGCAACGGCATCGTCGGTTCCGGTGGATGCACCGGTTCGGCGCCGCGGGCGAGCGGGATCACCCGCCCGTCGGTCGGCCTCGGGATCCGGGAGCGCCGCAGCCGGTCTTCCGGCAGCGGCACCACCTCGGAGTCCTCCGTGCGCTGGGCGCCCGGATCGCCCTGCAGGGTCACGCCGCCTCCCTCATACGGGCCTCGCGCTCGAGCTCGTCGAGTTCGATCTCGCGCACGATGTCGCGCCAGCACACCCCCCGTCCGAGCCGGGGCATCGTGGTCACCACCGGCGGCCGTTCGGCGGTGTGCGCCGGAGCGGGCGTGGCGGATTCGTTGGTGGTCATGACATTTCCTCTCCCTGTCAGGCCGATGCCCGTATCCGGCCGTCGATCTGGTGGTAGCCGCCGCTGTAGAAGACGAGCGAGTCCTGCGCGGTGCCGCGGCTGGAGGCGACCACCTTGCCGAGGAAGATCGAGTGGTCACCGCCTTCGTGGACCTCCGCCAGCTCGCATTCCAGCCACGCCAGGGCGCCGTCTAGCAGCGGGGCGCCGGTCTGCGGCCCGGCCGTCCAGTCCACCGAGTCGAACTGCGCGAGCCCGGCCGGACGGCGCCAGTCCGCGAAGTACTTCGCCAGTTCCTTCTGGTCCGACGCCAGCACCGTGACCGCGTACGAGCCCGCCGTCACGATCGCCTCGTGCATCCGGGCCGCGCGGGAAACGCAGCACAGCACCATCGGCGGCTCCAGTGACACGGAGGTGACGGCGTTGGCGGTCATCCCGTGTGCCCGTTCGCCCCCGGCGGTCAGCACGGTGACCCCGGTGGCGAATTGGCCCATCACCTCCCGCAAACCGGCCTGCGCGGACAACCGGCGCCGGGCGACGGGCGTCGGCAGCCGTTTCAGCACCGGCCGCGAGGGTTCCTCCAGCGTGCCCACGTCATTCCCCCTTGCCGTCGACCGCGTACGGGGCCAGCGCCTCACGCAGCTGTTCGGGCACCCGGCTGGGCACCGTGGCCGTGTTCGGGCCGCGCATGCACGCGATCCGCTGCCGTCCGCGGGCCACCAGCCGCTCGCCTTCCGCGGTGAGGTGGACGTAGTCGAAGGTGAACTGGATCTGGGTCTGGGTCAGCTCTTCCAGCCGCAGCCGGATGGACAGCTCGTCGAACGCGGTGATCTCCGCGTAGAACTCGCAGTCGACCTTGAGCGTGAACAGCTTGAGGTCGTGGCGGACCTCTTCGAGCACCGCGGGCGCCTTCTCCTTCAGGAACATCTCGCGGCACCGGCCCTGCCAGCGCACGTAGTTCACGTAGTAGACGTTGCCCACCAGGTTGGTCTCTTCGAATCCGACCGTGTGGAGGATCTCGTAGTAGTCGGCCATGTCAGCTCTCCTCTCCCTGGAGCACCGCGAAGACGACGGGATCGGTCCGGTCGTTGACGGTCGTCACCCAGGTGGCGATACGGGCACCGCCGTGGGAAAGCACCGCCCAGCCGTCCGGGTCGACCCGGTGCACGGTGAGCGCCTGTGTCATGTCCCCGGTCTTGCGCACGCATTCCAGCGCGCTCCAGACCCTCGTGTGCGCCACCGAAAGCGGCTCGCGGGCGTCCGCGGCCAGCAGCTCGCCCACCGCGAGCAGATCCTCGCCGAGCAAGCCCGCCCAATCCTCCTGCGTCCGTTCGATCGCCGTTTCGACGTCGCACGCGATCCGGCCGCCGCCCGCGATCGCCAGGGTGAGGCCGGCGCTGTGCGACGCGCTCACCTCGACCCCGTCGGCCTCCGGTTTCCCGTCCGGGCGGTAGCGGATCTCGAGCGGCGCGTCGACCGCGCGGCCGGCGGCCAGTGCCGTCTGCGCCCGCCGCTCCGGTGTGGTCTCCACCGAAACGCCCACCGGATCCGGTTCGACGACGACCGCGCGGGACGAGCCGAGCAGCCGTTCGACGGAACGCTCCAAATAGGACCCGAGCATCGACGGGACCCAAGGCCCCTCGCCGTCGCGTTTGCGCACCGCGCGCAGCTTCAGCCCTTCCCACCGCTCGACCAGTTTCCCGTCGGGGTTGCGGACGTCGAGGTCGTAGACATAGCTGTCGCCGTCCTGCGAACGCTCGCGTGCGTCGAGGAGCACGTACTCCGGGTGCTGCTCGCCGGGTTCGGCGAGGTACAGCCGTTCGATCCCTTGCGGCAGCAGGGTCGCGTCCGGGACACAGCACTGGATCGCGTGCATCATCGCGTCGCGGGTGCCCGGGTCGGCCAGGAGCTGCTCCTGCGGGAGGAACGGCGCGAACCAGTCGACCTCGGCGCCGGTCGCGATCTCCGCGACCGCGTGCCGCGCGCTGGCCCGCCGGTATCCGGTGACCCGCTGGAATCGCTTGCCCTGGAACAGGACCGTGCCGTAGAGCTCGGTCGTCGGGTCGACCGGGACCGGCGGCAGCGCGACGTCGCGGGCGACGGTGTCGCCGAGCGGATCCGGCCGAGAGAACCGCAGCCGGGCCCGGAAGTGGTCGGCGCTGAAGCCGGTCTCCCCGCTGCGCAGCACCACGTCCACCGTTTCGGCGTCCCTGGCCAGCGCGGCGAGCCGGATCGTGGTCGACCCGCCCGGCGAGACGATGATCGGGCGCAGGAACTCGACGTCGGAGAACACCGGCGCCGGCAGGGTTTCCGCGGCCAGCGCGGCCTTGGCGACCTGGGTCATCGCCTCCATGCCGATCACCGCCGGGAACAGCAGCTGACCGTCGAGCAGGTGGTCGGCCAGATACGGGTCGCTGCCCGCGGACAGGTCGGCCTCGGTGATCAGCTCGACCCCCGGATAGTGCACGACGGCGCGGTCGACGAAACGGGTCAGCGGCAGTTCGCGCTTTTCCACCGGCAGGGTGGCCAGCCCGGCGGTCCGGCCGCAGACGACCAGTACCGACGGGGCGGCCGGATCGCCGACGACCTGACGGAGGATCTCGATGCCCTCCTCGGTCGGGATGGGGGTGATGCCGTCGCGCATCAAAGCGCTGACCACACCGAGCTTTTCGCCCATCCCCGTCCCGGACCAGACCGACCATTCGAGCGCGATCGCCCTGGCCTGCGGGTGTTCCTGGCCGAACCGCACGGTCAGTTCGGTCATCCAGTCGTTGGCCGTGGCGTAGTGTGCCTCGCCGCGCAGACCCGCCCGGCCGATGATGCTGCCGAAGGTCACCAGCAGCTTGATCTTGTCCTTGTCGACGGCGTCGAGGACGGCGTTGAGACCGCCGATCTTCGGGGCCAGCGTCTTGCGGAAGCTCTCCTCGGTCAAGGAGAACAGCGCGGCGGGCTCGTTGCGGCCCGCGCCGTGCAGTACCGCGGTGACCGGGCCGAACTCGGCCTGCACCCGGCCGATCGCGTCGGCCACCTGCCGTCCGTCGGTGACGTCGGCACGTTCGTAGCGGTAGGTGATACCCGCCGCCGCCATGCGGCCGAGGTTCTCCGAAAGTTCGGCGTCGTCGGCCGGGTCGCTCCGGCCGAGCAGTGCCAGCTTCGCACCGGAATCCTTGGCCAGCGCCAACGCGCTCTCGGCGGTGATGCCCTTGCCGCCACCCGTGACGAGCAGGACGTCGCCGGTGCCGAGCGGGGTGCCTTCGGCCTCGGCCGGGGCCAGTGCGGCGAGCTTCGGCACCGTGCGGATCCCGGCGGTGTCGTAACGGACCTCACTGAAGTCGGTCGTCGCCGCCACCTCGGTGACCACAGTGGACACCGCGGCGTCGAGGGCTTCGGGATCGACCGGATCGAGGTCGGCGAGGTCGACGATCGTGGTGCGGGCCGACGGGTCCTCCAGCCGGAGCGTCTTGGCCAGACCAGAGGCACCGAGGCCGTGCTGCACCACGACGAACCGAGTGCCGTTGGGCGCGGCCAGCACCGCGCGGCCCGCGTCCAGGAACAGGCCGACGTCGCCGGAACCGCTGTCCGCGTTCAGGCAGAGGAGGACACCGTCGCCGACGCCCGCCGTGGCCAATGCCGCGCGCAGCGGCTCCGCCAGCGGATGACCGGCCGGGGCGAACGCCGTCCACTCCGCGGTGGAGATACCCGTGGCGAGATCGGGCGACGGCTTCGGCGCGACGACGTACTCGACCGCGAACGGCCGGACCCACGGTCCGACCCCGGCGACCTCGGCCTGGTTGGTGTCGGCGGGTTTGGCGGTCTGCGCGAGTTCGTCGATCATCTCGGCGAGTTCGCCGAGACACACGGTCGCGAAGTTCGGCATGCCCTCCAGCGCCGGACGGCCGAGCGCCCGGGTCACGTCGTTGACCAGCTGGCCGACGGTGATCGACGAAAGGTGCAGATCATCGAGGGGATGCGTGTCGGCGGTGACCGCTTCGAGCGGCAGCTCGACCCGTTCGGACGCGAGCTTGCGCAGGAGGTCGAGGGTGCTGCTGCCGCCGCTTTCCGAAGCCGTTCCGGCGGCTGCCTCGGTGGGCTCGGCGACCCGGTCGCGGGTCAGGACGGCGCCGATGGACGGCGCGGCCTCGCACGGGCTGGCGAGGAAGGAGAACTCGCCGTCCGCGGGCAGGGCCCGCACGACGCGGCCGTCGAACAGCGCGGAGGTCTCCAGCCGCGCACCGAAGGCGAACGCGGCGCCGGCGACCTTCAGCACCGGCGCGAGGGTCAGGCTGTCGGTGTCGATCGAAAGCGCCGGGGTGCCGGGCGCGATCGTGCCGAACAGACCGGTGAGCACCCGGCCGGGGCCGACCTCGATCACCAGGTCGCTGCGCTCGGCGACCTTCGCGGCCGCCTCACGGAAGCGGACCGGCAGGACCACCTGGTCGCGCAGCAGATCGCGCAGGTCTTCGGCGGCGTGCAGGACGTCACCGGTCACCGTGGAGACGACCGGCCGGTCGAGCCGCGCGAAGTCGAACGCGGCGAGTTCCTCGGTCATCGCCTCGGCGGCCGGGACGACCGCGGGCGAGTGGAAGGCGTGCGAGACGTTGATGCGCGCGGCGGTGACCCCTTCCGCGCGGGCACGGGCGACCACGCGGTCGATCGCCTCCGCCGGTCCGGAAAGGACGGTCTGCTCGGGCGCGTTGTAGCCCGCGATGACGACCTCTTCGCCCTCGGCGAGCCCCTCGGCGACACTCGGCGTGGCCGCGATCGCCGCCATGGCACCGTCTCCGTCGCTGGCGGTCGCCATCACCTTGCCGCGGATCTTGGCCAGCTTGAGGACTTCGCGTTCGGTGAGCGCGCCACCCCAGTGCAGGGCGGTGAGCTCGCCGAGGCTGTGGCCCGCGACCGTGCCCGCCTCGATACCGAGGCTCTTCAGGACACGCAGCCCAGCGAGCGAACCCGTGACGATGCGCGGCTGCGCGACGTCGGTGGCGACCTGGTCGGCGCCGGTGGACAGATTCGCGGCGCGGTAGATGTCGTCGGCGTGTGCGAAACGTTTGCGCACCGCGCCGGCCCTGCCCTGCCCGGAACCCTGGCCGGGGAACAGGAAGCCGATCTTCGGGGACTGGGAACGGGAGCCGGCGAAGATGCCTTCCTTGGCGGAGAAGACTTCCGGCTCCCCTTCACCGAGAAGGTCGAGGAGTTTGGCCAGTTTGCGCTCGGCGTCGTCGGGGCCGGCCGCGACGATCGCCGCACGGACCGGTTTCCCGGACAGTTCCGCCGAAAGCGTGCCCGCGAGGTCCGCGAGCTCCGCGAACGAGAGCTTCGGCACGATCTCCAGCAGACCGGTCACCCGGCCGCGCAGCGAAGCGGCGTCGTCGGCGTCGAGGAGCAGCAGTTCGCTGTCCTGCCGTCCGGCGACCAGCGACCTGGTCCGCTCGTCGAGTTCCTTGCGCCGGGCCGCGCCCGGGGCTTCGGTGACGGTGACGTGCGAGTTGATGCCGCCGAACCCCATCGCGGAGACACCGGCGCGGACCGGCTGGTCCGAGGGCCACAGCCCGGCCTCGGCGGGCACGTACATCCGCGCGGAGTCGCCGACCAGCGACTCGTGCGGTTCGAAGTGGCCGGTCGCGGGCGGGATGACCTGGTGGTAGACCGCCAAGGTCGCCTTGATCAGCCCGGCGACCCCGGCCGCGGCCTTGGTGTGGCCGATATTGCCCTTGATCGTGCTCAGCGCGGCCCGCTCGGCGAGCGGATCGGCGTCCCGGCGGGCGGTGGAGAGCGCCTCGATCTCGGTGGCGTCGCCCAGCGCGGTCCCGGTGCCGTGGCCCTCGAAGTAGGAAACGGTTTCGACGCCGTAACCCGCCTTGTCATACGCCCGCTTGAGCGCGAGGCGGTGACCCGACGCCTCGGGGCGGGTGATGCCGCCCTTGCCGTCGGACGAGACCCCCCAGCCGCCGATGTTGGCGTAGATCCGCTTGCCCTGCGCGATCGCGTCCTCCTCGCGCATCAGCACGAGCATGCCGGACCCCTCGCCGGGCCAGAACCCGTTGGAATCGGCGTCGTAGACCTTCATCTCGCGTTTGGCGAGCGCGCCGGTCTTGGCGAAACCGATCACCTCGAACGGGTCGATCGACAAGTCGACACCACCCGCGATGGCGACGTCGAGGTCGCCCTCCGAAAGCGCGTTCGCCGCCGTGACCACGGAAAGCAGCGACGACGAGCAGGCACCGTCCACAGTGAACCCGCCGCCGCCGAAATCGAAGAAGTTGCAGACCCGGCCGGCGATCGTGTTCGCCAGCCCGCCCGCGAGAGTGTCCTCGTCGATCTCCGGGAAGGGGGCCTTGTACTGCGCCTCGAGATCGTGGAGGAACTCGGCGGTGTCGCCGTCGGCCCAGCCGCGCTCGGCGAGCGCGGCCGCGACCGTGCGGCGCACGTACGGCCAGCGCAGCCGCATGATGTTGGCCCGCGAGAACTCGCCGGTGAGGCTGTTGCCGATGACCACGCCGGTGGCGGGCCTCGGCAGCCCCTCGCCCTCGGGGAAGCCCGCGTCCGCCAGCGCCTGCGCGGCGACGTCGAGGGCCAGCCAATGCGTGGTGTCGGTCGAGCGGAACGTGCTGCCCGCGACCTTGTACTTGATCCGGTCGAATTCGTAGTCGCGGAGGACCGCGGCCTTCTGGGCGTAGAAACGGTCCGGCGCCTTGGGGTCGGGCGAGTAGTAGTCCTCGCGGTTCATCCGCTCGTCGGGCAGCCTCCGGAACGCCCGGCGGCCGGCGAGGACGTTCTCCCACAGCTCTTCCGGGGAACCGGCGTCCGGGTATCGGAGACCGATACCGACAATCGAAATCCGCTCAACGCTCATGCCACCGCACTCCCCTAGCTCTCAACCACTCAAGTCACGGAATCCGGTCCCGGCGCCGGCTCTGTCCCCAGATACGCGGCCGCCGTCCGTTCGCGCAGTCCGGTCAAGCATGAACCGGGGGCCGACGCGGAGTCTTCTCTCAAGTTGTTGACCGGGATCGGTCATCCGGCCGGGTGAGACCAGCACGATGTCGCGAAAGCCACTTTCGGGACACCAGATGTCTCGAAAGTGGCTTTCGCGTCACCTTGCCGTCAATAGCCCCGCACGCTTGAGAGCGAGACGCACCGAGTGGCGGCGGCGAAACTCGCCCACGCCACCAGTTCGACCAGCTCCCGGTCACCCCGGTGCGCCGCCATCACCAAGGCCTCGTCGACCTGGTAGGGCGCCTTGGCCACGACCAAGGCCAAGCGGACCGCGGGATCGTCGAAGGCGTCCACCCAGGAACGGCTCAGCCCAGGAGGCTTACCGTCCCAAGTGGACAGTTCTCGCTCCACGACGTCCCGCACGACCGAAGGCACCGTCAATGCGCCGAACGCCGACGCGGCACGGGAAAACGCGTCCTCGACGACCGGATTGCCCGCGGCCCAGCCGAAATCCTGGGAGCCCACCGGCAACAGGTCCAACGACTCGCCCGGCGAAGCCCCCGTCACCGGCCGGAGGAACCGCCTTAAGACGGCCTTCGCCTTCGCGCGCGCCGAATCCGGCACGGACGACGGCAGCGGTGAAGGTCCGAGGAACACGCTCACCACCCGGTTCAGGTAGTGGAACGTGAACGCGACCGCCGTCAGCTCCGCCCGGGCGCCGGGCGGCAAAGGCGCCGCGAGAGGATCCGCCACGGGACGGCCCTCGGCGATCGCCGCGGCCTCCGAAGAGCGCCCGAGCGAGTCCAGCGCCATCCCATGGACCTCGACACAGTACGGACACGAGTTCCCTCGCGACACCAGCGTCGCGACGATCTCCCGGTCCGCCCGGCTCGTCTCCCCCGCCGCCACCAGCGATTCCCGCAGCATCACCCAGCTCGCCGCGAGGACCGCCGGTGACGGCGAATGCACCGCGACCGGCGGGGCCAGCATCCCGAAATCGCGTTCCAGCCGGCCGTAGACGTCGCGCACGAGCCCGGTCGCCCGGCCGAAGGGAACCGGCCGGACATACCGGACTTCGCGCACCGCGCGCCGCAGCGCGAGCCTCACCAGCACGGGTGCCACGCTCAGCTCCCGGCCACCAGCGACAGCTTGCTGACCGCCCGCCGCCCGGTGATGGAGCCGTCCGGGGCCGGCGCGCCGTAGGTGACGTCGACACCGCGCGCCTGCAGCGCCCGCACGATCCCCGGCACCGAACGTTCGGCCAGTGCCGCGATCGTCATCGCCGGGTTCACCGTCAGCGCGCCCGGCACGGAAGCGCTGTCGGTCACGAAGATCCCGGGGTGGTCGCGGAGTTCGTGGTTCGGGTGCAGCGCCGAGGTCGCCGGGTCGTCACCGATCCGGCACGACGCCAGCGGGTGCACGGTGTACGCGCCGACGACGTCGTTGGTCCACGGCGCCACCTTCGCCAGGCCGTCCTTCTCGAGGATCTCCTTGCACTCCGCGTCGGCCAGCGCCCAGCCGTGCCGGGTGTTCGGCGTCGGGTCGTACTTCAGCGGGCCGCGGCCGAGCATCTGCTGCGAGATGCGGTAGGCGTTGCCGGTGGGCGGCGGCGCGCCGAAGACGCCCTCGTTGTCGTCCTCGGTCATCAGGAAGATGGTCAGCCAGGAGGCCCACTTCTTGAGGATCTCCTTCTTCTCCACCCCGAACCAGCGCGGTTCGTCACCATCCGGCGACTGCGCGAGGATGGTGCCGAGCCCGGGCGGGAAGTACAGCTGCTCCAGCGAGTACCGCTCGTACTCCGGCAGCGAACCGTCGAGTTTGTCCCAGTTCGCCACGGTCGGGCCCTTGCCGATGTGGTTGGCCTCGTAGACCTTCCCGTCCTCACGGGACAGCCCGAGCACCTCGCGGACGCGCTCCTCGTTGATGATCGCGGTGTTGAGCCGCTCCCCGTTACCCGAGAAGTACCGGCCGACCGCGTGCGGCATGGTGCCCAGCGCCGCCTCCGAACGCTGCAGGATCACCGGCGTCGCGCCGGCACCCGCGGCGATGATGACGATCTTCGCGTCGATCGTCCCGCTCCCGGACTGGAGACGGTAGTCCTCGTCGTCCACGAGGTTGAAGTGCACGCGGTAGTCGCCGTCGTCGATCCGCTCGATCCGCTGCACCTCGTGCAGCGGCCGGATCTTCGCGCCGTGCGCGAGCGCCGCGGGCAGGTAGTTGGTCAGCAGCGAGCGTTTCGCGTCGAACCGGCACCCCGCCATCATGAAGTTGCAGTTCACGCAGCGGTCGTTGTCCACCGCGACCGGAGCGGGATTGGCGGTCCGGCCGGAGTGGTCGCAGAACGCCGCCCACAGCCCGCCCGCGTACGAGACGTCGTTCCAGTCCTGTGTGGACACGGGAAGCGACTCCGAAACCCGGTCGTACCAAGGCTCCAGGGTGTCGCGCGTCAGCGCCGAAGGCCACATCCGACGGCCGATGCTGCCGTGCCGTTCGAACACGAACTTCGGCGCGCGGGGCATCGCGGCGAAGTACACCACGCTGCCGCCGCCGACGCAGTTCCCGCCGAGCACGCTCATCCCGTCGCCGACGACGAAGTCGAACGCCCGGGTGTAGGACGAGCCGAGCAGATAGTCGTGCTCGAACTCCTTCGTCTCCAGCCACGGCCCGCGTTCCAGCACGGTGACCTTCGCCCCGCCCGCGGCCAAGTGGTAGGCGGGGATGGAGCCACCGAATCCGCTGCCGACGATGACGACGTCGGTCTTGTCGTAGGCGGTCATGCGGGGCTCCCGGAAGGCGTGGTGTCGGGGTGGACTCGGGCCAGCTCGCGGCGGTAGGAGAAGCTGGGGAACCGCCACAGACCGTCTTCGTCCGGCGCGGTGTACCCCATCGCCAGCAGGCCGGGGTGGCCCTCGGCGATGGCTTCGGCGGTGTGCTTGTGCGCCGCGCTGTCGAAGGACATGTTGCAGAACAAGGCGAGACTGACCCAGCCGTCCTTCTCCGGATGTCCCGGCGCGGTCAGCGATCGCACGAGCGCCGTCCTGTCCGCGAAGGACAGTGCGACGAACGGCGGCAGCGACTCGTCCAGCGTGACGTCGTTCTCCTTGGCGTAGCTCTTCGCGTGCTCGTTGAGGGACTGCGCCAGATAAGGCAGGCCGACGGTCACCCCGGTCGCCTCGGTGTGCAGCAGTTCGAGCGCGCCCGCGGCGACCGCGCCCGGCCCCGGCGAAGCGCCGGCGATGGCGTGATCGCCGGGGAAGCGCTTCTCCCCCGGCACGATGGTGTCCGCGTAGGCCTCCAAAGTGGACACCTTGACCTGTTCGTCCGAATCCACGGAACCTACCTCCTGTTCCTGGTGTGCACGGTCATCGGCAGCCCGCCGCGCACCCGGAGCGACAGCATCGCCTCGGGAACCACGTCGTAGCCCGGGAGCTTTCTGAGTTCGAGGTCGCGCAGGACCATCGTCAGCACGAAAACCGCCTCCATCACGCCGAGGCTGTTGCCGATGCAGAACCGCGGCCCGGCGCCGAACGGGATGTAGGCGTAGCGGGGCCGCCCGCTCGGCCGGTCCGGGTCGAACCGGTCCGGATCGAATTTCTCCGGCTCCGGCCAGAACGCCGGATGCCGGTGCAGTGTGAAGGGCACGACGACGACGTCGGATCCGGCGGGGATGTGATAGCCGCCGATCTCGTCGTCGGCCTGCGCCACCCGCGGCAGCAGCCACACCGGCGGGTACAGCCGCATGACCTCTTCGACCACCCTCGCCGTATACGGCAACCGGTGCAGATCTTCATGCGTCGGCAGCTGGTCGCCCAGCACCGCATCGGCCTCGGCACGCAGTTTCGCCGCGATCTCCGGATGTTCGTCGAGCAGATGGAACGCCCAGCCCAGCGTGCTCGCCGTCGTCTCGTGCCCGGCCAGCAGCAGCGTGATCAGCTCGTCCCGCATCTGCTCGCGGGTCCCGTCGGTCGCGATGAGACGCGAAAGCACGTCCTCGCCGTTCTCGACCGGGTTCGCCAGCCGCTGCTCGACGAGTTCGTCGGCGATACAGCGCAGGTCGTCCCGCGATTCCCGGAACCGCAGCTGTTTCTTCAGCGGGGCCCATTGCGGGACCATGCTCAGCGTCACCGCTTCGAACATCGCCTGGTCCTGCACGGCCTCGAACGAGTGCCCCAGCGAGGTGAACCCGCCGAGATCCGCGTCGAGCAGCGTCTTGCCGAGCACGCCGAGGGTCAGCCCGGTCATCTCGTGCAGGATCTCCACCGGTCCTTCGGTGTCCCGCAAGCGTTTCACGAGCCCTTCGACCTCGTTCGCGACGACCGAGGCCTGCCGCGCGATCCGCTTGGGCTGGAACACCGGCTGGATGGTCCGGCGCTGCTTCTTCCAGACGTCGCCGTCGCTGGTGAGCAGCCCGTCGCCGAGCGCCCGCCTGGCCTCCTGGAGGCCGATTCCCTTGTGGTAGTTGGCCGCGTTGTCCGCGAGTACGTGTTTCGCCAGTTCGGGGTGGTTCACCAGGTACATCGTCTTCGGACCGATCGCGATCCGGACGACGTCCCCGTGCGCCTGAGCCGAATCCGACATGAGCGCCAGCCGGTCGGTGAAGAGCTTCTTCAGCAGACCGAAGGTCGCTCGGCGCGGCGGGCCGGGCGGCGCGAGACGCGCCGCCCGGCTGTTTTCCGCACCGGGGGTCATGCCGCCACGGCCCCGGTTTCCGTCTCCGGCTTCCCGGCCGGCTTCGGCAGGGACGTGAGCTCGGCCGACTTCGCCTGCTCGGCCTCCCACTTCTCGGTGGCCTTCTTCGAGAAGTGCAGACCCCACAGGAACATCCCGCGGATGAGGCAGACCAGCGCGGTGGCGAGGAACAGGCCGTACGCCACGTGCACGATCATGAAGAACCCGTACGCCAGCGCCACCCCCGAACCGAACAGGATCTGCGACGCGGGCTTCGACGGGGTCGTCCCCGGGTCGGTCACCATGTAGTTCGTGTAGAGCACGAACGCCACACCGGTCATCATCCCGAGCGCGCCGGGGATCGCGGTGTCGAACACCAGACCACGGATGATCGCCTGCAGCGCGAAGGTGATCAGCCAGGCGCCGATCAGCCACATGCGCTGGGTCAGCATCGCGTTGAGCACGGTGCCCGACACCATGATGATGCCGACGATCAGCCAGCCGACCCACGAGTCGACCTGCTCGGTGAAGTGATACGGCGGCGCGATACTCGCCCAGGGGAACACCAGCAGGATGATCGTGATGCCGAAGTTCGACGGGTTCATGTAGTGGCGGAGCCTGCCGCGCACCGGCGCCTGAAGGACCCACTTGGCGCCGACGGCGACCACGACGCCGAACATCATGACCAGCACCTGGTCGTTGACGTAGGTGAGCATGTTCAGCGCGAGACCGGTGATATGCGCGGGGAAGAGGAACTCCACCAGTCCCTTGAAACCGTTGCCCCGGAAGCGGACGTCCCGCCCCTGGACGCGGGCCCCGATGATCTCCAGCAGGATTTCCGTGGCGTACGCCGTGGCCAGCGCGATGAACGGATAGGTGTAGGGCTGCTCGAAACCGAGCACGGTGTAGCCGATGATGTTGAAGATGGTGATCGAGATCGCGAACCGGCGAAGGGCCGTGATCGTCTTGTTGCTCTTCGGTGCCGTGAGTGTCTGCTCAGCCATGACGGTCATTTCTCCTTAGCCTGAGCGCCGAGCTGGAACGTGTGGTCGCCCGGGGTCAGCTGGACTTCCTGCGTGCGGATCTGCCCGGTCAGGTCGCGCCACTGCAGGCAGACCTTCACCGGCCCGGTGACCTTGCCCAGCCCGATCTGGATCTCGTGGCTGCGCTTGCCGGAGTGGCCGCTGCCTCCGTCGACGCGGTCCATGTACTTCTTGCCGTCGGGGGTGACGACGGTGACCTGCGCGCCGATCGCCGCGGTACCGGCCGCCTTGAGCGGGCCGTCCGCCGAAGCCTTGTCGTGCACCAGCTTCAGGTTCAGGTAGGACCCGGTGCCCGGGCTGACGTTGCGGTAGAAGATCGGCTGTTCCCACTGGCGGGCCACGGCGAAGTCGAGCTTGCCGTCGCCGTCGGCGTCGCCGGTGGCGATACCGCGGGTGGGCACCGGGACCGCGAGACCGAGGCGCGGGGCCAGGTCGGTGTAGCGGCCGTCGGAGCTCTTGGCCCAGAAGTGCAGGGTGTGGTCGCCACCGACGTCGTCACCGGCGACCATGTTCGGCCAGAAGTACGGGTGCTTCAGCAGTTCGTCGTTGGAGGTCGCCAGTTCCTGCAGCTGCGGCCAGCGGTTGACGTCGCCCTTGACGAAACCGGTCGCCTGGGTGATCACCGATTCGCCGCTGTTGTTGTAGTCGGCGATCTTGACGTCCCAGCCCCAGCCGGACCACGCGGTGCCCGCCTGTGCGCTGCGGTCCACCCACGGCGCCTCGCCGCCCTGCAGACGGCCACGCAGATCCGCGGTGTCCTTGGCGGTGTTCATGAACTGGAAGTGGCTTTCCTCGATACCCCAGGACGTCGTGATGTTGCTGACGTACAGGTCGTAGAGACCGTCGTGGTCGAGGTCGGCGAAGTCGACGCCCATGCCCTTGAAGGAGTCGTTGCCGATCACCTTGGACTTCGGCTCGTTGGGCCCGCGGATGCCCTTCACCTCGGCGAATTCGACGTGACCGGGGCGGGACTTGTTGTACAGCAGGCGGTCGTGGCCGAAGTCGTTGCCGATGTAGAGCTCCGGCAGGTTGTCCCCGTCGACGTCGGTGGCGCTGGCCGCCAGCGACCAGCCGCCCTGGGCGTCGGCCGGGATGGCCTTGTCGTCGAGGGCGAACGTCGCGTTCGGCTTCGCGCCGTGCGTGGCGCCGGTGAACCGCAGGATGTACTTGCCACCACTGTTGTCGGCGTGCGACATCGACTTGTTCATCTCGACCCCGCCGGAGACGCGGTCGTCCAGCACCGCGCTGTCGGGGAAGTAGTTGCCGATGAAGATGTCCTGGTGGCCGTCGCCGTCGAAGTCACCGACCGACGCGGCGTTGGTGTTCCACAAGGGACCGGAGTACTCGCCGTTCTTGGAGTTGTTGCCCGGCACCAGTTCCACCGGCTCGTAAGCCTTCGGCTCCAGCTTCGTGGCGCCCGGCTTCGAGAGGAACAGGATCGGGGTGCGGCCCCAGTAGTAGGCCAGCAGGTCGACCCGGCCGTCCTCGTTGTAGTCCGCGGGAACGCAGCCCATGGGCGCGATGTACTTGCCCATCGGCAGCGGTGCCGCGTCGAGCGCGAACGGCGCGTAACGGTCCCCGCCCTTGCCCGGTGTCGGGGTGATCACCAGCTGGTCGCTGCGCGGGTCCACGAAGCACAGGTCGTTCGCGAGCCGGTCGCCGTCGAGGTCGTTGACCGCGATCGCGGCACCGACCGAGGAGATCCAGGCGCGGATGTGCTCGTACTCCTTGTTCACCGTCCGGATCGACTGGCTCTTCGCCGCTTCCGGCAAGGCGATCGTCAGCGGTTCGAACGCGTACTTCGATGCCATGGTGTCGGCCTCGGCGGTCGAGACGGTGGGCAGCTGCGCCACCACGAACAGTCCCGCCATCAGCAACAGCGCCACGATGCCCGCAAGCTGCTTGCGGAGCCAGCCCAAGGTCGCGGTCATTTCCCTGCACCTCCAGAGTTGAGAACCTCATCGGCGATGCGCTGTCGCCAGGTTTCGAATGCCGGGAGTTCGCCGTCGACCACGGTCGCCGGGCGCACCTCCTGGGTGATGGCCGCGGCCCGCTCGGCCGGCAGCCCGCAGATCGCCTGCGTGGCGACCTCGGTCTCGGGGATCAGCAGCCCGGCGCGGACGCGGGCTTCGGCGGCGAATGCACTGCCCTGGGCAAGGTTCCCGCGGTGCTCACCGGCGAATTCGACCAGCTTCAGCAGTTCGTCGCCGGTGACACCGCACGCGTAGGTCGAGGCGAGCCCGATGCCGGCGTAGAGGTCTCCGTGCCGCTGTTCCGGGAAGCGCGCGACCGTGTCGGCGACCAGGTCGACGTCGGTACCGCAGATGAACCACAGGGCCCGCCCGATGCCCTGGTCGATCGCCCGCAGCGCGTAGCCGTCGTTTCCGGGCGGCCAGGAGAAGTCCGGATCCTGGAACTGCCCGTCGACGTACTTCGCCGTCTTGAAGTAGGCCTGGTGGAAGCCGTAGCCGTCGAGCACCAGCCAGCGCAGCAACGGGTCGAAGTCCTCGGCGGACGGCCAGCGGAACCGCGGCAGGCGGGCCATCGCCCAGCCGACGCCGACGTAGATGATGTAGTCGTGCTTCTCGCCGGGGCCGTCGAGGAACCGCTCGATATGACGGCGACCGCCGCCCGGCAGCCCGTCCAGCATTCCGTAACCCATTCCGGCGCCCTCGTACGCGAAGCCGCGGTATTTCACCGGAATACGCTCAAGCCATTCTTCCGCCTGATCGACGGAACGTGCTTCGACCGCGTGCGCGTAGCCGAGCAGGAATTTCTCACCGACGGTCTCCAGCAATTCTTGAGCGGCCGGGCTCTTCTTGTGGAAACCGCGCTTGTCCAGTGACGTCTCGGAGACGTCCGGCGTGATCATGCGACGTCTGATCGTGCGCCAACCATTGCCCAACGCACTCTCCCCCTAACGGGTGGATTCGAATTCTGGATTGCTTAAAGGCTCACATGCGTGGTGACGAGGCGACTACTCCACGGTTGCGCCGCGGTTCTCCCGGTTTGCGAGACCGGGAGACCGCGGGAATAACTTCGCCTCAGGCCACCGCGCGGAGGTACTCGGGAGCGGGCATGGTCATCCGGTTCCCGGCGGAGCTCGGACCACCGGCGAGGGTGATCGCCATCGGCGCGTCGGTGGGCCGCGGGGCGCGCATCGGCATCCGCAGGTGGACCCTGCCGTACCGGGTGATGTCGACGCGCCCGGGCAGCGTGCCGACGGAGAACGAGGAGGCCGCGGTCCCGGCGGCGTGCTCGGCCACCCCGATGACGGTCCACCGCCCCTCGGGGACGTTCTGGATCTCGATATCCGCGGACAGGACGTTCGCCCTGCCGCCGAAGGCGACGGGACCGCACTGCGGGATCGACTCGGCGAACAGTCCGATGAGGACACTCGCCGGGCCCGCCCCGCGCGGGGTCTCGACCCGCACGCTGATCGTGCCGGTGCCGCTGCGCATGGTGGCGCTGCCCATTCCGGCGCTGTGCAACGCTTCCAGGGTCGGGAGGCGCTGGAAATGCGGGGCCAGCGCCACGAGCAGCTCACCGACCTCGGGGTCGCGGTACTGGGTCGGGGTCATCCCGACCGCGCGGGTGAAGCGGCTGGTGAACGTGCCGACACTGCTGTAGCCGACACTGCACACGATGTCCGACACCGTCAGCGATGTCGTCAGCAGCAGTCGTTTCGCTTCGAAGAGCCGGATCGCGGTGAGGTACCGGCCGGGGGTGACCCCGGTCGCCTTGGTGAAGATCCGCGAGAAGTGGAACGGGCTGACGAAGACTTCCGATGCCAGGTCGCCCAAGGTGATCGGGTCGAAGTACCTCGCGTGCATCGATGAGATGGCCTGCAGCACCGCAGGTTGCAAGGGGGACGCCGGCTCGGGGGGCCGACCGGGTTCGGTGACGCCTTTCTCGTTCGCCGCCATGGCGACTGTTCGTAGCTGCATCAGACCAACCTCGGATTCGCTGTCGCTTTTCCTCTGTACGCCAGCAAACGCGGTGTCGATTTCAGTGTGCTCGATGAGCGATCGAGACCCAGGCCACTCAGACGGGGAGGTCGAGCACGCACTCGCCGACGCTGACCTCGGCGGGCCAGTCCAGCTTGAGCGCGCGATCGACGCGGTCACCGGCGTCCACCGGGACGGCGTGCGCGGCCAGCCCCATGGCGCGGGCGACGAGGTACAGCGTCTGTTGCAGCGCACCGACGTGCGCGAGGGTGGTGGCATACGCGCCGCCACCGAGGACGGACGCCATCCGCGGCATCCGCGCGGTCACGGTGATCAGCGCCGAGGGCCGTCGATGGTTGCCGCCGCCGATCATCGCCATGTCGAGCATCGCGTCGAGGTCGGCCTCGTCGGCGTTGACGAGGCCGAGCCGATGCCCCAGCGGGTCGTAGTGGTAGATCCCGCGATCCAGTCCCGAGCAGCGGTTGACCGAGACGTACAACTCGAGCTCGTACAGGCAGGCGACGCTGAAATACGGCCGCTGCGAGGCACTGTGGGCAGGCCCGTTCGGCAGATGCGCGGGCCCGATCGACCGGATCCGCGCGCCGCGGAACAGGAACTCGCCGATCTGCTCGGCGGTCAGCACGCCCTCGGTGAATTCGGGGCAGGTGTGATCGTTCTCCAGCAACGCCGTCAGCGTCGGATCGGTCTCCGCGCGCTCGGCCAGATCCGGCCGATACAGCGGGTGGACCGGCCCTTCGCCGGTGGCGGCCTTGACCACCGGTGGTTTCCCGAGGCCGGGCAGGTCCGCCGGGCCACCGGGCCGCCAGGTGCGGCTGGTGGTGTGGAACGAGAGCTCGTCCGGAGACCACAAGCCCAGTTCGGGATCGTCGTCCTCGGCGAACCGGCCGTGTTCCCCGGCGACCTGGACGACGCCCGCGGCGACCAGATAGGACACGATCGCGCCGACCACCGCGGCGTCGATACCGGTCGTGGACACGATGTCCCCGACCGATTTCGCCGTCGCCAGTGTCGCCGCGACATGCACCGCCCACGGTTGGGACAGCACGACGCGATACCGCGCGGACGGCGACTCCAGTCCCATCCCGTCGGCGTCGGAACGCAGGGAACTGAAGCGGGACAACCGGATCGGGCGCGTCGCCGGGATCTCCACCGGCGCGAACACCGGTGCGAGCACGACCGGGATCACCGACAGCAGCGGTCCCCTGCCGTCGGCGAGACCGAGCGAGCGCACCACGGAACCGCCGAGTTCCTTGAGTGCCTGCCGCAGCGCGTCGGCGCCTTCGGCCGTCCAGCTCAGCTCGCCTTCGAGATCGGGCTCCCGCTCGACGGGCTCCCACGAAGACGTCACGTTCGCCAGCGAGACCGGCCCCAAGGCCATCCGCCGCAACGATTCCAGCACCAGCGGTTCCGCGCGGTCGAATTCGAACTCGCCCCAGCGGGTGACGACCACCAGCGAGCCGTCCTCACCGATCTCGACAAGGCTGTCGTCGGTGAGCGACCACAAGGGGATCGTTTCGGCCACTCCGCCGGGGGGATCTGTCGTCAACGGTTGCTCCAGCTTGATCTACAAGAACATGGGGAAAGGGTTCAGCCGGTCGTAGGGGGTCGGCTCGGCGAGCCTGCCCAGCCGCACCGGCACGTCGAAAAGGCGCCCGGGGGCGAAGCGGCTCCAGAACGGGCGCAGCCCCGGAACGACCACCCGCACCACCGGGAGGTCGATGTCCGGTCTGGTCTGGTCCAGCACGAGCGTCTCCATTCCCAATGCGGAAAGCTTGCGTACCAAGCACTCCACGTCGTCGCGGACATCCGGCCGCCGGACGAACTTGAAGTCGGCGGCGCGTTTCGCCGACCGCCCCGGTGCCGGCAGCAGATACGGCTGGTTCCCGACGGTCGCGTACTTCAGCCACGCCGACGCGTCGGGATCGTCGAGTTCGACGTCGTTCGCGAGCACCGCCGGGATCATCTGGTTGAGCTCGCTGACCGCCCGCCGCAACGCCGTCCTGGGGTCCAGGTGAGCGCCGAAGCCCATCATGACGTTCTCGCGCGGTCCGGCGATACTCCTGGACAGCGCGACCATCACCGGCACGCCGAGATCCGCGGTCAGGTCGAGCACCCACAGCTCCCGGCCCGCCCGCGCGTACTGGCCGACCATCTCCTCGGCCCACGGGTCGTCGAACGACGCGATGTCGACGCCGGGCACGGGAAGCCGGTTGTACCACCACATCGCGACGGCGTCGCGTTCGACGAGTTCGAGCAGGCCCTGCAGGATCGCGTCCTCGATACTGCTTCCGGCCGCGCAGCCGTTGGAGTCCGCGCGCATCCCGGTGAGCCCGCACTCCGGCGGCACCCCGTAGTAGAGGTACGCCGTCGGCATCAGCTTCCGCCGCTGCTGCGAGAGTGACCACAACGGCGTCCAGTCGACAGCGGCCTCGGTGTCGAACCGGTCGGGGACGTGCTGGAAGTTCGCGTGCTTGGCGTTCCACTCGACGCGCGTTTCGTACTGGCGCTCATCGAAAAGCATGCACGAGTTCGGGTGGACGGCGTCGTCGCCGAGCGCGCGGAAGGTGTCGCGGATCCGCAGTTCGTCGCCCTGGTAGTTGGCCGAGAACCGTTCGATCGCCTCGCACAGGGCGCCGACCTCGGCGTCGATCGGGCTCGCGCCCTTGCCGCCGTTGTCCCCGCGCAGCCCGGCCTGCAACCCCGCCTCACCGCGCACGCGGCGCGCGACGTTCAGCCCGGAGCGGTACGCGTTCACGAACGCCGGCGCTCTCGGGTCGCGGGCGATCTCCTTGACGATGCCGGTGACCGGGCTGACCAGGTGGCCGTAGCGGTCGAGCACCTCGACCGGGGTGAGCGTCCGGTGCCCGCCACCGCCCGACGTCGCCTTCTTGGCCTCCCGCAGGACGACCGGCTCGGCCGTCCGCGCGGCGACGATGCCTTCGTCACCGCATTCGGGGCACTGCGGGCGGCGCCGCAGTTCGTGCAGCCGCCCCTGGAGGTCGAGGGTGTCGAGGATCCACACGGCCTGCTGCCCTGGATAGCGGTGCCCCGCCAGCCATTTGGACGCTTCGAGGGAGATCAGGTGCGACGCGGCCGCGGTCAGCGGCGGCACGGCGGGCATCGGGAACGACGCGGGACCGTCGTGCCCCAGTACCTCCTGCACACAGGCCTCGGCGTGCCGGTGCCCCCACAACCGGTTCGTCAGGCAGTGCCAGCAGCCGGACCGGCCGGGCTGCATAATCGGGCCGATCCACACCTGCGAACCCGACGGCCGGGCCAGCAGCCAGGGCCGCCCGGTGCGCCGGTGCGCGGCGTCGATCTCGGCCAGCCTCGGGTCGAGGTAGTCGTCGCACAGCACGATGGCCAGCTCGGACGCCGTCTCGACCACTTCGATACCGCTCGCGGCCAGCGCGCTCGCCACCTGCGAGGTGTCGACGCCGCGGCCGATCGCGGTCAGGCTCGCCGTCGCCGGTTTCTGACGGCAGGCCACCGCGGACGCGTCGAGCCCGCACGCATCCCAGTACGCGAGTGCGCGCTCGTCCCCGCTGAACTCGTCCGGGACGCGGACGGTGACCAGACCGGCCTCGACCAGCCGGGCCACCACCCCGGTGACCTGCTCGGCGTTCATCCCCTCCGGGCAGGCGGACAGGAGCCCGTCGAGGTCACGGGTGCCGTCGAGCAGGGCCGCCACCGACGCGACCTGCGCCCCGCGGATGGCGATGACCCCCTGTTCGGAGAACAGGTAGGCACCGTTGCCCTCGCTGATCTCCGCACGCAGATGCCGTTTGAATCCCAGTCCGCCGATCGAGGTGGGCGTGGACGATGCCTCGCGCATGATGACCCCCAGTAGGTCGGTTCGATTCTCGAATCCTGCTGCGCGGGGCCTGGTGGCGGCCAGTGTGCGATTCACGCGTCGGACGTGAAAAACCCATGTTCTTCCGGGAGACACGCATGCGGGCCCTGGTGGACGGCTCACTGGCCCGGCGACCGGCCGCTCTGTCACTGTCGAAGTACTGGGAATCAGGTCACGACGCGTATCGAGCTGGAGGGCGCTTGCGATGTACACCGGATCACGAGTAGCGGACAAGCACCACGGCTCGGCACCCAACCCGATTCCGGCCTCGTCCGCAAGCCCCGTCCGTTTCAGCCTTCTCGGCCCGCTCGAACTCGTGCGGGACGGGATCGATTACGCGCCGACGACGCCGAAGCTGTTGCAGGTGCTCGCCATGCTGGTCATGAGCCCGGGGAAGATCGTGCACATCGACACGATCGTGCAGGAGCTGTGGGCCAACGACCCGCCGCGCAGCGTCCGCACCACCATGCACACCTACGTCTACCAGCTGCGCAAGTGCATCGACGAGAACGAGCTGGCTCCGTACGGCGAGACCATGCTGGCGACGAAACCGCCAGGGTACGTGTTCCGGATCGCCCCGGAGCAGGTGGACGTCTTCGAGTTCCAGGAGCTGCAGCACAAGGGCCGCGAGCTGCACCTGCGCGGTGAGCACGCCGACGCGGCGAAGGCCTTCCGGTCCGCGCTCGACCTGTGGTCTGGGCCGCCGCTCGCGAACGTCCACTGTGGACCGGTGCTGTCGGCGTACGCGGTCGATCTCGTCGAGCAGCGGCGCAGCACCCTCCACCTGCGGATCGAGGCGGATATCGCGGCCGGGATGCGGCACGAGCTGATCGGCGAACTGCGTTCCCTGGTCACCGCGAATCCGCTCGACGAGGCACTGCACGGGCAGCTGATCCGCGTGCTCGGCCGCAGCGGGCGGCGCTCCGACGCGCTCGCCACGTACCGTCAGGTGCGAACGAGACTCAACAACGAACTGGGCGTGGAACCCTGTGACGAACTGCAGGTCCTGCACCACGACCTGCTTTCCGAAGGCGAACCCGCGTGAACCCCGCTCCCACCACGGAAACGAAAGTGAGGATCGACGGATGAGCAGTCGTACCTATGGACAGTTCTGCGGGCTCGCCCGCGCGCTGGAGATCATCGGCGAACGCTGGTCGCTGCTGATCGTCCGTGACCTCGTCCTCGGCCCGAAGCGGTTCACCGAACTGCAGGCGGGCCTGCCCAAGATCCCGGCGAGCACGTTGTCCGCGCGGCTCAACGAACTCGAACAGTCCGGCGTGCTCCGCCGCCGCCTGCTCCCCCAGCTCGACGCCGCGGTGGTCTACGAGCTCACCGAATACGGCAGCGAACTCGACCAGATCGTGCTGGACCTCGGGCTTTGGGGCGCGCGATCGCTCGGGCAGCCGGCCGCCGAGGACGTCTTCACCCTGGATTCGGCGATTTTGTCGCTGTACACGACCTTCCGGAGTGAAAAGGCCAAGGGCGTCCAGGTCACCTACGAGCTGCGCTACCCGGGCGAGATGATCCTGCACGCGATCGTCGAGGACGGCGCGCTCAAGGTCGCGGAGGGCGCGCACCCCGGCGCCGACGCGGTCATCGAACCGCTGGGCCCGTTCATCAAGGATCTGCTGAGCGGGGATCTCGCCGCCGCCGACGCGACGCGGACCGGGAAGATCCGCATCGAGGGCGCCTTCGAATATCTGGAACTGTTCACGGAATTGTTCCACATTCCCGCCGCTCCGAAAATGTCCGACGGAATCGTCGTCCGTTGATCCATCCGGCGTAACACCGCCGGTCGGATCAGCAATCCGGAGTAACGAAAACCCTCGGAACGCGGGATATCGTCGACATCCGTCACCGGTCGGTCTTTCGCCCTAGGAGCCCTTCATGGCCGCACTCGATTCGCCTCGTCCGGGTCTGCTCGCCTCGCTCAACGGGAAATACCACCGCGCGGCGCTCCTCACCTTCGCGGTGGTCGTCGTGGCCCACTGGGCGGAACACCTCGTGCAGGCCTTCCAGATCTACGCCCTCGGCTGGAAGACCCCGGACGCCCGCGGCGTGCTCGGCATCCCCTTTCCCAAACTGATCAGCTCCGAATGGCTGCACTACGGCTACGCCATCGTCATGCTGATCTTCCTGTTCGCCCTGCGCAAGGGTTTCGCCGGCCGTTCGCGGCAGTGGTGGAATCTGGCGCTCGGCCTGCAGTTCTGGCACCACATCGAGCATCTGCTCCTGCTGATCCAGGCGCAGACCGGCTGGCGCCTCGGCGGCGGCACCGCGCCGAGCAGCATCATCCAGCTGTTCATCCCGCGCGTGGAACTGCACCTGTTCTACAACACGATCGTCACCATCCCGATGATCATCGCGATGCTCGTGCACCGGAAGGCCTCCGCCGCCGAGCGTGAGCTGACCGGCTGCACGTGCTCGCCCATCAGCCGGCGTGAGCTGGCGACCGCGGCATCGTGACCGGGAGACTCTTCGCGCTCCTGGCCCTCGTGGCGGTGTGGTTCGGGGTCTCGGTGCTCACCGCGGCCCCGGCCTCGGCCCACGTCGAACTCCTCTCCTCGAACCCCGCCGACGGCGCCCGGCTCACCTCGGCGCCGTCGCGGGTCTCGATCACCCTGTCGGAGAACATCGGCATCCAGCCGAATTCGATCAAGGTCGTCGACCAACAGGGCACCGACGTGGTGTCCGGTCCGGTGTTCCAGCCCGGCGAGGTCGCCGAAGAGGTCGCCGTCGCACTCGAACCCGACCTCCCCGACGGCAGCTATCTGGTCGAGTACGCCTTCGTCTCGACCGACTCGCATCCGGTGCGCGGCACGATCGCCTTCGTGATCGGCACCGGACCCCTGATCACCTCGGCGGGCGCGGTGTCCGCCTCGACCGGGACCGACCCGGTGACCGACGCGCTGTTCACCACTTTCCGCTGGGGGTCCTTCGGCGGTGTCGCGCTGCTCGGCGGGCTGGTGTTCCTGCTGGTCTGCCGTCCGGGCGGCCGGGCCGACCCGGCGGCACGGAAGCTGATCACCGCGGGCCTGTGGCTCTCGGGCATCACGGCCGTGGCCGGGTTCCTGCTGCAAGGTCCGTACGTCGCCGGCCGCGGGGTGGGTGCGATCTTCGACCCGGCACTGATCGAGGCGACCCTGCGGGTGGCGTACGGGAAGCTCCTGCTCCTGCGCCTGGCCACGATCGTCGCGCTCGCCGTGATCGTGCGGCGGCTGCTGACCGGCGACCTGCCGGACCGGCTGCGGCCGCGCTACGAGAACCTCGGCATCGCGGCCGGGTTCATCGTGATGCTGAGCTTCTCCGCGACCGGGCACGCGGTGGCCGACAAGATCATGTTCCTCTCGGTCGGCGCGGACCTCGCGCATTTCGGCGCGATGGCCGTCTGGGTGGGCGGGCTGATCCAGCTGGCCGTGCTCCTGCGCGGCAGGTACTCGGCGTCGGAGGCCGAGCCCGCGCTGGCGCGGTTCCATCCGATCGCCACCCGGTCGATCGTGCTCATGGTGGTCAGCGGCGCCTACCTGGGCTTCCGGCTCGTCCCGTCGGTGGAGGCGCTCTGGACGTCGGCCTACGGCATCGTCTTCGTGCTGAAGCTGACCGGGTTCGCCGCGTTGCTGCTGGTGGCGAACCTGAGCCGCACCGCGGTGCGCCGCGGGATCTCCGGCCGGGGCGGCATCGGAGTGGTGACCGCCGACCTGCGGAAACTGCGGGTCAGCGTCGGGGTCGAGGTGCTGATCGTGGCCGTGGTGCTCGCACTCGCCGCGGCGCTGTCCTCGATGTCCCCGACCGGCTGATCACCGCTCGATTTCCGCTTCCGGCGGAGTGAACGGTCCCCAGGTGAAGGCCCGGAGCCACGGCCCGGGATCGCCCAGCCAGTCCATGGCGGCGATCTGGGCCGGGCTCCGGCGCCCGGCGAGCGTCCGGTACAGGTCCACGGGGGCGCCGGAGAGCACCGCGGCGACCGGTTCGGTGCCGGCGATCCAGGTCGCGCCCTCGGTCTCGATCCGCATCCCCGGCAGTCCGTGCCTGCCCAGCGAGGCGCCGAGCCCGCTGACGAGCACTTCGAACCCTCGCAGCCAGGCCGCGTGGGCTTCCGGCGGCGGAGCGCCGAGCGCGTACCGGAGGTCGAGTTCGTGGGTGAAGGCGTCCATCACCATGATGTCGCCGCGGCTCTTCCCGTCGCCGTCGGCGGCGAGGAGGGTGTCAGCCTCGGGACCGCGTTCGATCCAGAGCTTCAGCAATTCGACGGCCGAAGCGGACTCCGGAATCGGGCACGCCTCGCCACCGAACCGGGTGATCACCCGATCGCAGATCTCGGTCAGATGCGCGATCAGTTCCCGCACGGTCCACTGTGGACAGGCCGGGACGGGCTGCTCGCCCGCCCCCGCGTGATCGGCGAGCAAGATCGCGATGTTCTCCCTGACCTGCCGATATCCTTCGGCCGCTGTCGCCGTATTCCAGCCAGGGACCCGAATTCGGCTGCTCGTCACGCGGTCACCTCCAGTGGGGGATGCGATGGTCGTCCATTCTCCCATCGCCGGGAAGCTTCACCCTTCTTCCCGCTTGCGGCGGACCGTTCACCGCAAAGACCACCCACCCGTGGCGCGTGTCGCCGCGGCTTCAGGCACACTGGTCGGTGAAAGCCCCGTGTGGCAAAGAAAAGCGCCCAACGGTGACACATCGACCACTGTGGAGGTGACCAATGGAGATGCCCGGCTTCGATCTGGCGTGGCGTGGTTTCAATCGCGCGCAGGTCCGGGAATTCGTCCGCGAGGTGGAAGCCGAACTTCGACGAGTGGAAGCCGAACGCGACGAAGCGATCCGCCGTGGGCAAGCTCTCGCCGCCGAGCTCACCGCCACGCAAGAGGAAAATCGCGAACTGAAGGCGAGCGTCGACCGGATCAGCCGCGTGCCGATCGCGCCGGACGCGTTGCAGGAGCGCTCGCGCCGGATGCTCGAACTCACCCGCGAGGAAGCCGACGACATCACCGCGCGAGCCGCCGAAGAAGCCGCCAAGGCCGAAGCGGAACGGAAGCGGATCACCGAGGACTTCGAGCGCGCCATGACGCTGCGCCGCGCGGAGGCGATGCGCGCGCTCGCCGCACGGGACGAAGCCGCGCAGGCGAAGGCGCGGAAACTGCTCGACGACGCCGCCGCAGAGGGCGAGCGCCTGGTCGCCGAAGCGCGGCAGAAGGCCGATGTGGCCCTCCGCCTGCGCGACGACGTGCTGAAACAGCTGGTCGGCTGTCGCGAACTGCTCACCGAGGCCGGCACGGTGCTGGCCGTGGCGGACTCACCGAAACCGGAAGTGCCTGTTCAGCGCCGGAGCAGGCCCGAAGCCCGCACCGGCACCGAAGCGGCCACGACTTAGGCGGGGTCGCCCGACGAGAAGACCACCGGCCGGATCTCCATCGCGTTGATATGCGCATCCGGGATCTGGCCCGCGATCTCGATCGCCCGCTCCTTGCTGTCGCATTCGACCAGGTAGAAGCCGGCCAGGTACTCCTTCGACTCGGCGAACGGGCCGTCGGTGACCACCGGGACGCCGTCACGCACCCGGACCACCGTGCTCTCCTTCGGCTCCCCCAGCGCCTGCGTCCCGAGCAGTTCGCCGCTCTCGGTGAGCTTCTTCATGAAAGGGTCGATGCGGGCGACCACCTCGTTGCGCTCCTCCTCGGGGAGGGCGTCCCAGGCGGTGGGGTTCATCGTGATCATGATCATGTACTTCATCGGTGTTCCTCCTGGTCGTCCGGCCGGTGCCCGGCCACTCACGCAGGAGTCGGAGCCGCCGGATCGTTCTCGACATCCTGGCACCCGCGAATCCGGCTCCGCCCGGCACATACGTGGGGAGGGTATAGTGGGGCGACGACGGGCAACGACGAGAGAACGGGTGCGGAATGACGGGCTACGGCACTGAGCGGGAGGCCTATCTCAAGCGCCTGCGCCGGATCGAAGGACAGATCCGCGGCCTGCAGCGGATGGTGGAAGAGGACAAGTACTGCATCGACATCCTGACCCAGGTGTCCGCGGCCACGAAGGCGCTGCAGTCGTTCTCCCTCGAACTGCTGGACGAGCATCTCGCCACCTGCGTGGTCCACGCCGCCGCCGCGGGCGGTGAAGAGGCCGACCTCAAGGTCCGGGAAGCGTCCGACGCCATCGCCCGGCTGGTCCGGTCCTGATCAGGCGCTCCCGCGGAACCGTCGCAACCGCAGGCTGTTGGTGACGACGAAAACCGAGGAGAACGCCATCGCGGCCCCGGCGATCATGGGGTTGAGCAGGCCGAGCGCGGCCAGCGGCAGGGCGGCCACGTTGTAGGCGAACGCCCAGAACAGGTTGCCCTTGATCGTGCCGAGCGTGCGGCGGGCGAGCCGGATGGCGTCCACGGCCGCGCGCAGGTCGCCGCGTACCAGGGTGAGGTCGCCCGCTTCGATCGCGGCGTCCGTCCCGGTCCCCATCGAGAGACCGAGGTCGGCCTGCGCGAGCGCGGCCGCGTCGTTGACGCCGTCGCCGACCATGGCGACCACGCGGCCTCGCGCCTGCAGCCGTTTGACGACGTCGACCTTGCCGGCGGGCAGCACCTCCGCGACGACCTCGTCGATCCCCACTTCGGCGGCGACGGCCTTCGCGGAACCGGCGTTGTCGCCGGTCAGCAGGACCGGCCGGAGCCCGAGCGCCTTCAAACCGGCGACGGCCTCGGCCGAAGTCGGCTTGACCGTGTCGGCGACGACGATCACACCCCGTACCTCGCCGTCCCAGGCGACGACGGCCGCGGTCGCGCCCCGTTCCTCGGCGATCTTCTTGACCTGGGTGAACTCGTCTCCGACGGCGATGCCGTGTTCCTCGGCGAGAGCCGGCCGCCCGGCCAGGACGGTCTTGCCTTCGACCTCGCCGACGACGCCGAGACCCTCGACGTTGCGGAACCCACCGACCGGCGGCAGTTCACCCAGCCGCTCCTCGGCGGCCGCTACGATCGCGCGGGCGATCGGATGCTCGGAACCGTGCTCGACCGCCGCGGCCAGCCGCAGGACCTCGGTCTCGTCCTCGCCGAACAAGTCCGTGAGACTCATCTTCCCCGCGGTCACCGTGCCGGTCTTGTCCAGCACGACGGTGTCGACGGCGCGAGTGGACTCCAGTACCTCAGGGCCCTTGATGAGGATGCCCAGTTGCGCGCCGCGGCCGGTGCCGACCAGCAGTGCCGTCGGCGTGGCCAGCCCGAGCGCGCACGGGCAGGCGATGATCAGGACCGCGACGGCGGCGGTGAAGGCGGCGTCGGCCCCGCTGCCCGCGCCGAGCCAGAAGCCGAGCGTGCCGACCGCGAGGGCGATCACCACCGGGACGAACACGGCCGACACCCGGTCGGCGAGCCGCTGGACCCGCGCCTTGCCGTTCTGCGCGTCCTCGACCAGCCGCGCCATCTGCGCGAGCTGCGTGTCGGCGCCGATCCGGGTGGCGCGGACGACGAGCCGCCCGCCCGCGTTGACCGTCCCGCCGACGACGGCGTCCCCGGCCACCACTTCTACCGGGACGGCTTCACCCGTCAGCATGCTCAGGTCGACGGCCGATCCGCCGTGGGTCACCACACCGTCGGTGGCGATCTTCTCCCCCGGCCGCACGACGAACTCGTCGCCCGTCTTCAACTCGCCGATCGGGACCCGGCTCTCAGTGCCCTCCTTGAGGACCGCGACGTCTTTCGCCCCGAGTTCGAGCAGCGCTCGCAGCGCGGCGCCGGAGCGACGCTTGGACCGGGCCTCGAAATAGCGGCCCGCGAGGAGGAACGTGGTCACCCCGGCGGCGACCTCGAGATAGAGGTTGCCCGCGCCGGATCCGCGCTCCATGGTCAGCTCGAAGCCGTGCCGCATACCGGGCGTCCCGGCGCTGCCGAACAGCAGCGCGTACAGCGACCAGAGCGTGGCGGCGGTGACGCCGAGCGAGATCAGGGTGTCCATGGTGGCGGCGCCATGGCGGAGGTTCGTCCAGGCCGGGCGGTGGAACGGCCACGCACCCCAGGTGACGACCGGTGCCGCCAAGACCAGTGAGACCCACTGCCAATAAGTGAACTGCCAGGCCGGGACCATCGCCAGCACGATCACCGGCACCGCGAGCGCGGCGGAAGCCACGAGACGCGTCCGAAGCTCGCCTGTCTCGTCTTCGTCTTCGTCGGGCCGGGGTGGCTGGGCCGTGTAGCCGGCGGACTCGACGACGCCGACGAGATCTTCGACCGAGACCGCGGCGGGGAAGTCGACCTGTGCCTTCTCGGTGGCGTAATTGACCGTGGCGGAGACGCCGTCGACCTTGTTCAGCTTGCGCTCGACGCGCGCGGCGCAGGACGCGCAGGTCATCCCGCCGATGGCCAGTTCGACCCGCTGGGATGTCACGGCGTACCTCCCGGGTGGCCCTCGTGATGGCCTTCGTGCACGCTGGTCGGCGCCGGCGAGGGCGGCGTCTCGTCCAGCGGCCCGACGGCGGAGCCGATCGCCCAGGCGACGGCGAACACCGCGACCAGAGCCGCGGCGAACGCCGACACCTTGACGGCGGTACTCACGAGACGAGCTGGTAACCGGCCTCGGTGACGGCCGCGTCGACGGCTTGGACGTCCAGGGGCGCCTCGCTGGTGACGGTGACCTTGCCGCTGGCGACGTCCACGTTCACGGCGCTGACGCCCGCGATCCCGCTGACCTCTTCGGTGACGGAGGAGGCGCAGTGCCCGCAGGACATGCCCTTGACGGTGTAGGTGGTTTCGGCCATCGGTACGAACTCCTCTACAGGACAGGTGGAGCGATCACTTCCTTTATACCCCGTGGGGGTAGGGGTGTGCACGGAGGGTACGGGGAGACTGCGGAAATGAGGAAGATCTCCGCCATCGGCATCGGCGCCGGCGACCCGGACCACCTGACCGTCCAGGCGATCCGTCGGCTCAACGAGACCGATGTGTTCTTCGTGCTCGACAAGGGCTCGGAAAAGCAGGACCTGGTGGCTCTGCGCCAGGAGATCCTCGACCGCTTCGTCGAGCAACCCGGCTACCGCGTCGTACGGGCACCGGACCCCGAACGCGACCGTACTCCTGATGACTACCGGAAGGCCGTCGCCGACTGGCACCGGCTCCGCACCGACGTCTACGAAAGCATGATCGCTTCCCTGGGTCCCGATGAGCGGGGCGCGTTCCTCGTCTGGGGCGATCCGGCACTCTACGACTCGACCCTCACCCTGCTGGACGCGGTGCTCGACCGGGGCAACGTCGAGTTCGAGTACGACGTCATTCCCGGTGTCAGCAGCGTGGCCGCGCTGACGTCACGGCACCGGACCACGATGAACCAGATCGGCCGGCCAGTGCTGGTCACCACCGGCCGTCGCCTCGAGGCCGGCTGGCCCGCGGACGTGGACGACGTATTCGTCATGCTGGACGCGGGGTGCACGTTCTCGCGATTCGCGGACACGGGCTTGGAGATCTACTGGGGCGCGTACCTCGGGACACCCGACGAGCTCCTGCTCTCCGGCCCGCTGACCGCGGCCCTGGCCGAGGAGATCCGCTCCGTCCGCGCCGCCGCCCGGTCCCGGAAGGGCTGGATCATGGACATCTACCACCTGCGCCGCCCCGCCCCGTCCCGCGTTTAGTCCTCTCAATGCGCGGACCCCGCCCCGTCACTCGCGTGATCGAGGCCGTAACTCGCGTGATTGGGGGCGGATCTCGCGTGATCAGACGGACGACGCGTGTAATCACGCGTGTTCCGTCTCTGATCACGCGTGTCACGGCTTCAGACACGTGTGTGACGGGTTTCGGCGCATGAGAAAAGGGCTCGGGCCCCGGGAGAACTCGTGGTTCTCGACCGGGGCCCGAGCCCTTCTCTTCAATGTTAGTCCGGCGGTGTCCTACTCTCCCACAACCCTTCGGTTGCAGTACCATCGGCGCTGTCAGGCTTAGCTTCCGGGTTCGGAATGGGACCGGGC
>NZ_JBITKV010000014.1:0-218230 GCF_044461365.1 Amycolatopsis sp. NPDC049868
AGCTTCCTCGGCCCCTGAGGCGACCGATCCTTGCGGATTTCGAACAACACAACCCCTGAACAACTCAGGTGTTGCAACCACCACTAGAACCCAAGGGGAAGGGGGCCTTCACGCGGAGCCGAGGTAGGCGAGGACCGCGAGCACCCGGCGGTTCGTGTCGTCCGAGGCGACGATGCCGAGCTTCGCGAAGATGTTCGCGGTGTGCTTCCCCACCGCCCCTTCGCTGAAATGCAGCCGCCCGGCGATGGCGGCGTTGGAACAGCCTTCGGCCATCAAGCCGAGCACCTCGCGTTCGCGCGGGGTCAGCGCCGCGAGTGGGTCGGATGTGTTGCCCGCGACCAGTTTCGCGATCACCTCGGGATCCATCGCGGTCCCGCCGCCCGCCACCCGCCGCACCGCGTCGATGAACTGGTCCGCGTTGAAGACCCTGTCCTTCAACAGGTATCCGATCGCGCCCGACCCGTCGGCCAGGAGTTCCCGCGCGTAGAGCTGCTCGACATGTTGCGACAGAACGAGAATCGGCAATCCGGGAATGTCACGACGCACGGCCAGCGCGACCTGAAGTCCTTCGTCGGTGAGCGTCGGCGGCATCCGGACGTCGACGACCGAAACGTCGGGCCGGTGCGAGCGCAGCGCCCGCTCCAGTTCCGGCCCGGTGCCCACCGCCTCGACCACGTCGAAACCGTGCGCGGTCAGCAAATGCGTCAAGCCGTCTCGGAGGAGGTACTGGTCCTCGGCGACGACGCATCGGGGTCGAGCTGGCACGGGATCTCCATGATCGCCTTCGTCGGCCCGCCGAGCGGGCTGGTCAGAGCAAAAGTACCGTCGAAGGCGCCCAGCCTGCGTTCGATCCCGCGAAGCCCGCTTCCCCGGGCCGCGTTCGCGCCGCCCTTCCCGTCGTCGGTCACCTCGATCCGCAGCAGACCGTCGTCGTAACCCAGTTCGATCGACGCTCGCCGCGCCTCGCCGTGCTTCGCGGCGTTGCCCAGCAACTCGCTGACCGCGAAGTACGCGCACGCCTCCGCGGGCTGCTCCAGCCGAGGCAGGGTGCCGTTCACCGAGGCACGCAGCGGACTGTCGAGCGCCAACGCCCGCACCGCGTCACCGAGCCCGCGCTCGGACAACACCGGCGGGTGAATCCCGCGCACCAGCAGCCGCAACTCGGTCAACGTTTCGGATGACGCCTGCCGCAGCTCGGCGGCCAGCCGTTTCGCCGCGGCCGGGTCGCTGTCGATCAGCGCTTCGACCGCGCCCAGCTTCATGCCCATCGCGACCAGCCGAGACTGGACGCCGTCGTGCAGGTCCCGCTCGATACGCCGCAGCTCGGCGGCCTGCGCGACCGACGCGTCCGCCCGCGTCTGCTTCAGCCGTTCGACACGCTGCCCCAGCCGCGAAGCCTCTGTAGGCCCAAGGAGCAGCTTCGCGAAGCGCGCTCCCAGACGGGCGAGCCACGGCGTCGGGACCAGCCCGGCGACGAACGCCGCCACGACCACCGGGGTCAGCGCGAGCGCTTGCCAGTGCGTGGTCGCCTCGGGCAGGCCGATCATCGTCCACGACGTGTCCGTCCAGTGGGCGATCGGCCGCCAGACCCACAGCGACAGAAATCCCCAGAAACCGAAGAACACCAGCGACGCCGTCGGCACCGCCATCAGCAGCAGCACGACGGAGTTGACCGCCGCGCCCGCCATGTCACGCCAGGTCGCGCGATCACGCAGCACCCAGCGCCAACGGCCGAGCCGCGCCGGCCACCACGGCGTGTCGTACAGCTGCCGCCGGTACTGGTACATCCCGTCCGCGCGCGGGAGGGGGAACGACGGCTCCGGCAGATACGGGCGGTCGATCCGCACGCCGGTCCAGTTCTTGGCCTCGCGGCGCAGGGTGTCGGTCACCGAACGACCCGCGACGACCAGCGTCACGAACAGCGGCGTCAGTCCGAAGACCAGGATAAGCAGTGTCGGCACCACCATCGCGAGCTGCGCGACGGAGAGCCCGAACAGCGCCAGCTGGAATCCCAGCGCCTTCAGCCTCGTCCTGATCCAGCCGTCCCCGGTGCGAGCCGGGCGGGGCCCGAGCCACCAGCGCGTCCACTTCCCGTACAGCCGGAGCGCGCGCGGCCCGGCCAGCAGGACCGCGGGCACCAGCAGCAGGCCCGCGACCGGATTCCACAGCTGCCAGCCGAGATCGCGGCCGGTCGCCGGATCGTCGCAGATCCATTCGAACCGTTTGGTCCACTTGATGAACCACGACCGCTTGAACAGGCTGTTCCCGTCGCGATACCAGCCGTCGCGCTCGCGTTCCGGTTCGGGCGGGGCGGGCCGATAGGGCGGCTCGACCTCGATATCGCACCAGCGTCCGGCCAGGCGCCGGGTGAGTGCGGCGCGCGGACGCGTCCCTTCGAGCGCGAGTGTGTAGGCGAAGACCAGGCCGACACAAAGCAGGCAGAAACCCACCAGTTCGAGCAGCAGGTCCAGCCAGCTCACCAGCGCCAAGCCCGCGAGCACGAAGCCCCGGCGCACTGAGGTGAGATAGGTGCGGATCATGCGACGAAGTCTTCCCCACCGCCCCTGCCCGGCGCAGTGACCACAGGACCACGATCAGGGTGGACCTAGCCCCACCCCAGCTTTGGGTTCAGCGCCATTCTGGCGAAGTCCGTTGCGCCATAACGTTTTTCGCATGCCACTCATCGAAGTCACCAACCTCCGCAAGACGTACGGGGAGCACGTCGCGGTCGACGACGTTTCGTTCCACGTGGAACAGGGCGAGATCTTCGGGATCCTCGGGACCAACGGCGCCGGCAAGACCACCACGGTCGAATGCCTCCAGGGACTGCGCACGCCGGACTCCGGCACCATGTCGGTCCTCGGCCTCGACCCCGGCAAGGACCACACCGCGCTGCGGCAGCGTCTCGGCTCGCAGCTCCAGGAGAGCCGCCTGCCGGACAAGATCAAGGTCCACGAGGCGCTCGACCTCTACGCGTCCTTCTACGCGAACCCCGCCGACACCGGCGACCTGCTCGCGAAGGTGGGTCTCACGGAGCAGCGGGACAAGTACTTCGGCAAGCTTTCCGGCGGGCAGAAGCAGCGGGTCTCGATCGCGCTCGCGCTGGTCGGCCGCCCCGAGGTCGCCGTCCTCGACGAGCTGACCACCGGACTGGACCCGCATGCCCGCCGCGACACCTGGAAGCTCGTCGAGGCCGTGCGCGACACCGGCGTCACCGTCCTGCTCGTCACCCATTTCATGGACGAGGCCGAACGTCTTTGCGACCGCCTCGCGATCTTCGACGCCGGGCGCGTCGTCGCCACCGGCACTCCCGGCGAGCTCCGCGGCCGCGCCGGTAAATCCACTTTGGACGACGCCTTCGTGACCCTGACCGGCCGCGACTGATTGGAGGAGACGAGAAATGAACACGCTCACCAAGATCACCCTCACCGAAACGAAACTCGCCCTCCGCACACCGGGCTTCGTCATCGGCGGGCTCGTGCTGCCGACGGCCATCATGGCCATCCTGGGCGCGATCCCGGCCATCCGGGCCGAGAGCGAGGACACGCCCGGACAGCGGTTCCTCGACGCCTGGGTGCCGTCGATGGTCGTCCTCGCCATCGCGATGATGGGCCTGCAAGCGATCCCGGGGATCATCGCTACCTATCGCGAACAAGGCGTCCTCCGCCGCTTCGCCACCACCCCGGTGCATCCGGCGAAGCTGCTGGTGGCGCAGCTGATCATCAACGTGACGGTGACGATCGCCGGAGTCGGCCTGCTGCTCGTGACGGGCACCGTCTTCTTCGGCGTCCCCGGCCCGCGTCACCCGCTCGGCTTCCTGCTGACGTTCGTCCTCGGCACCGTCTCGATCTTCGGTCTCGGCCTGATCGCCGCCTCGGTCGCCAAGACCAGCCGCGCCGCGAGCGGGATCGCGATGGTCGCCTACCTGCCGATCATGTTCCTCGGCGGCGTCTACCTGCCGCGACCGTTGCTTCCGCAGGCGATCCAGGACATCGGCGCGTACATCCCGCCGGGCGTCAAAGCCCTCGAAGACGCCTGGACCGGTACCGGCGCGCAGCCGCTGCAACTCGCCGTACTGGCGGCGTTCGCGGTGGGCAGCTGTGTCGTGGCCGCGAAGCTCTTTCGCTGGGAGTGACGTTTTCGTCCCAGGGCAAAGGCTTGGACGAACGTCCGCACCGCGAGTGACGGTGGTTGGCGTCAGATCGACCAAAGGGAGGTTTCATGGACAAGAACGTGACGACCGGTGGAGGTATGCGTCGCGCACTCACTGTGCTCGCCGCGGCCTGCGCATTAGGCGCGGCAGGCACGGCAACGGCTTCAGCCGACGAAGGTCAGGACGCGGCGGCCGGCCCCATCGCGGAAATGCACCAGGGCCACGACTATGGATCCGTCGAACGGGACACGCGCGACTTCCTCATCTGCGACAACGAGGCCGACGGACGCAAGGTCTACATCTGGTTCGAGTGGGCGGACGGCGCCGCACGGGGGTACTCGGACGCCAACGGCTCGAAGCCCGGCTGCGGTACGGGCGAGGTCTACACCGGCGGTCTCCGGGAGGTGTCGGTCTGCGAGACGATCGACTGGTGGCCGGACGCCTGCACGACCAAGAAGGTCAAGTGGTGAGAGCGCTGTGACGTGACGGCGGCTTCCGCCAAAGTGGTGATGATGATCGTTTTCTCTTGTGGCTTGGGCCGCGGGTGGGTAGTCAGGTAGATGGCCCACGTTCACCGTGTCTCTCTCGGAGGTTCGATGTCTCTGGATGTATCGCCCGCGCTGCTGGAGAAGGCCGAGCGCGGGGAGGTCTCCGACGCCGAATTCGTCGCCTGTGTCCGGGAATCGCTGCCCTACGCCTGGACCGTGATCACCGGTGTCATCGCGGAGGCCGAGGGCGCGGCCGACGGATTCGCCGACAACGAGACGCCGCCGCCGAGCGAGGCCGAACGCGGTCAGCTGCTGCGCGCGCTGGCCTCGGACGCCATCCGCGGCGGCCTGGAACGGCACTTCGGCGTGAAGCTGGCGTTCCAGAACTGCCACCGCGTCGCCGTGTTCAAGAAGTCCCAAGTGGACAGTGACCGCTACCGCGCGTTCGTGTCCGTCCGCGGCCAGCTGCTGAACCAGAGCCCGGAACTCCGCGACTGCTGATCCGTCAGCGCAGCGCGGGCAGCACTTCTTCCCCGATCCGCGCGATGTTCTCGAGCGTTCCCTCCGGCGTACCGGACGCTTCCACCATCATGATCACGTGGGAGACCCCGGTACGCCGGATGCTCGTCCCCAGCTTGTCGACGCAGTACCCCGCTCCGCCGATCGGGTGCATCTCGCACAGTTTGTCGGTGTAGGAGACGGGATCCTTGTCCAGGCCTCGTTTGCCGTCGAGGTACACGTGCCCGGCGAAGCCTTCCTTCAGGGAGCCCGGCAACGCGGACCGCACGACGTCCAGCGCGTCGTCCCCGACCTGGCACATCACCGTCGAGACGTGCTCGGCGGCGGAATCCCCGTACGCGGCAAGGGTTTCGATTTTGCCGTCGTCGTCGGTGTGCAGGCCGAGCAGCATCGGCAGCCCACGGTCGGCGGCGAGCCGGACCGCGCGCGAGCCGGCGTCCCCGCAGGCCACGACCAGGCGAGGTGCACGCTCCGGCCGCGGCACCATCGGCACCTCACGGAACCGGAAATGCTCCCCGTCGGCCGAGACCGTCTTCGACGTCATCGCCGCGAGCATCAGGTCAAGGCTCTCCTCGAACCCGGTCTCGTAGCGGGAAGCACCGGTGCCGAACACCTCGAGGTCCTGCCACGGCCCGCCGCGGCCGACGCCGATTCGCAGCCGTCCGCCGGACACGGCGTCGAGCAGCGACCACTGTTCGGCGAGCGCCACCGGATGCGCGATGGACAGCACGCTCACCGCGGTGCCGACGGCGATCCGCTCGGTGCGGCCGAGCACGTGCGCGGCGAGGGTGATCGCGGACGGGCAGACGCCGTACGGCATGAAGTGGTGCTCGGCGAACCACACGTCGTCGAACCCGGCCCGCTCCGCGGCGATGGCGGCGTCGACCGACCGGCGCAGCACATCGGCGTCCTCCTGCCCGGGAAACCGCCCGGAGACGAGGAAGACCCCGAACCGCACCATCACAGGCCCCCTGAACGCGACTCGAACTCACTCAGCCCAAAGGTCTCCCAAAGGGCGCCCTGCGCCCGACGGAGACTTCACCGTCGAGCGCCCTCTTTCGGCCGAAGGCCACGGAAATCTTTTGCAGGGCGCCTTCACGCCCTCGCAAGCCATCTACGAGCCGGCGCCCTGCGAAATATTTCCGTCAGCGCTCGACAGATATCTCGTTGAACCAAAGCCGCGGTTCCAGCCACGGGAAGACGACGAATATCAGCAGCGCCACGATCCCGAGCGCCAGCACGACCGCCGTCGCCAGTTTCACCGCGAAGGGGCCCGGCAGCTTGCGCCAGATCCAGCCGTACATCAGCGCGCCTCCGAGATCTTGGGCAGGAGTTCGGCGTAGGAACCGACCTGGCTCTTCGGCACCTGCTGGGCCAGCACCGCGTGGATGATGAGCCGTTCCTTCGCCGAGAACTTCGGGTGACAGGTCGTCAGCGTGAGCAGCGAGACCTGCTCGGCCTTCGGCAGGATCCCCGGGTCCTTGTACGGCACCGGGTTCACCGTGTCGCCCTTGGTGGGGAACACGATACGGCGGCCGTTGGTCTCGCCGTAGGGGCCGCCGTCGGCGGCGTTCGGGTTGCGCAGGGTGCCGACGTTCTTGCACTTCGGCTGCGCGCCCTTGCCCGCCGCCCAGCCTTCGACCTCGTCCTTGTACGGCAGCACCTTGTAGATGTAGAAGTCGGTCTGCGTCTCGATGATGATCTGGTCGCACGAGCTGAGGTTGTCCAGATCGTTGAACGGCGCGCCCTTGCCGACCCGGTGGCCGGCGATGGCGAAGTTGCCCGGCTCGCCCGGCAGCGCCGTGCCCTTGTAGTGGCCGGGGCCGACTTCGAGCGCGGCCTCGGTGGTGCCTTCCTGGATGGTGAAGTTGAAGTCGGCGCCGAACACCGGGATGTGGATCCTGGCGAACGCCTTCCCGTCGACCAGGTCGGGATGCAGCTGCCGGTCCTTGCCCCACTCGCCGTCCAGCTCGGAGCTGGCCTCGGACTGTTTGCCCGCGGAGAAGAGGTCGGTCACGTAGACCTCGTAGACCATGAACAGCAGCACCACCAGGCCGGCGGTGATGAGGAGTTCGCCAACGGTCCGGATGGCGACGCCGCCCTTGCCCAGTTCGCGCGGCGGCGGCCGTTCCTCGGTCGCGGTGCCACCGCCGACCGGTTCGAAGATGACGGTCTCTTCGGTCGACCCCGGCGGCGGCATGGGACGACGGCGCGGCGGTGGCGCGTCACTCCGGCGACGCGGCGGCGGCCCTTCGTAGGACCTGCCATCCGGCGGCCTCCGGCGAGGTGTCGGCGCCTCTCCCGGGCCGCGGCGCGGCGGGATTGGGTCCTCCGGCCTACGCCGGGGGGCCGGACGGCCTCCACCGGGTGGGCGTTCGGAGTACCGCCGACGGTCCCCGCCTGGCTCTTCCCGCTCAGCCACGCAAAGCTCCTCAGTCTCGAACCAAACCGCTGCCGAACCGTGTGTGACACCATTGTCACAGTGCGGGAAATCGACCGGTCCCGGACGGTGCCCAGCGGCGCTCGTTTACGTTAACGTGTGCACGTGGCGCTGGTTGCGCACCCGAAAGCGGGTCATCGCCACCAGGGAAGCCGAACAGTACGCGAGGAACACGATGCCGAAGTCCAAGGTCCGCAAGAAGACGGCGTACACCCCGCCGACCGATCGCCGCACGCCGGTGAAGGTCAAGGCCGCGGGCCCGTCGAACCTGTTCTACAAGATCGTGATGTTCGGCCTCATGCTGATCGGCCTGTTGTGGCTGGTCGTCAACTACATCGCGGGCGACAAGATCCCCTTCATGGCGGATCTGGGCAACACGAACTTCGCCATCGGTTTCGTGCTGATGATCGCCGGGTTGCTCATGACGATGCGGTGGCGGTGAGCATTACCCCGGATGGCGGCTTGACGCCGAATTACACCGGTGTGACTCATCCCCAGTGTGGATAACCCCTGTGGATAACTACCCCACCTCGTGGGCGCCGCAGCGCAACGTTGTGGTAGTGGCCTGGGTGATCACCCTGTTGCTGCTGGCAGGCGTGCTGTGGCTGGCCATCGGCGGCGACGTCGGCGGAACCGTCCTGACCGGGGTCGCGATGCTGTCCGTGGGCGCGCTCGCGCTGCACGGCACCCTGCTCCGTCCCCGGCTGGCCGCCGGTCCCGGCGGACTCCTGGCCAGGACCGTGGGCGGTGCGCACCGCTACTCCTGGACCGAAGCCCGGCTCCGGCTGCGCACCACCCGACGGCTCGGCCGGGACAACTTGACCCTTGAGGTCGAATCCGGCGATCACCTGCTGGTGTTCGGCCGGATCGACCTCGGTGAGGACCCCCGCGACGTGCTGGACGTCCTCACCGCCCTCAAGGGTCAGGCGTTGTCGTAGTAGTGGACGTCGCCGTTCGGGCCGTGTGACCAGCCCGGAACGGCCGGACCGATCGCGGGCGGCGCGTACTCCCCGAAGATCTCGTACGGCGAGGCCGGCGAGCAGATCGGGTTGATCTTGACGACGCAGTTCCGCAGTGACCCGCTGAACTTCGCTTTGACGTGCCGGGGCCGCTGGTCTTCCACCACCGCCGGGCCCGCCGTGATCTCCCAGCCGGTGGCCGCACCCGGCCCTGTCGTGCCGACGGTCTGCGTGGCCGCCGAGGACGTGACGCCGGGATCGCCGAAGCAGATTTTCAACGCCGAGTCGACGTAGGCGACACGGAGCGTGATGGTGCTGCCCGAGCCGAGGAAATAGCGTTTGGTGTAGGTCTGGCAGGTCTCGGCGGCTTGCCCGGCCTGCGCGACCGCGGGTGCCGATACCGACGCCAGCACGGCGACGGCGGCGAGAGCTGCTGCTTTCCGGATCTTCATCTCAACCCCCAAGTTGATGATGCACATGATCAACTCGAAGGTATCCAGCCCGGCCGCTTCTCCATCGGGTTTTCGAATGACCCACTTGGGGGAAGTGCGGCTACTCCGGGTAACAGGCGTAAGAGGGCGCACCCCGGCTGGTGGTGAGCTCACAGGACGCGGAAATCGTCTGTGAGTCCTTCCAGACGACGAGCCCGATCATCGCCACCACGACGATCGCGATCCCGCCGAGCTGCCATTTCAGCCGGTTCTTGTCCGGCGCGTACAGCAGCGCGAAGGTGACCAGGAGCCCCGCGACGAACCCGCCGGCGTGCCCGAGGATGGAGATGCCGGGCACTTGGAAGGTGATGAAGACGTTCAGGCCGAGGATCACCAGCAGCCACGTCGGATTGAGCCGCAGCTTGATGACGATGACCGTGTACGCGCCGATGAGCCCGAAGATGGCGCCGGACGCGCCGACCACCGGGACGGCGTCGAGGTCGCTGAAGACCAGGTTCGCGACCGAGCCGCCGAGCAGGGAGACGAAGTAGAGCACCGTGAACGGGACGCGGCCGAGCGCGGTCTCCAGCGGGCGCCCCACGAACCAGAGTGAGAACGCGTTGCTCGCGATGTGCAGCAGGCCGTACTGCAAGAAGCCCGAGGTGAGGATCCGCCACCATTCGTCGCCGGCCAGCGTCGCGGGATTCCACAGCTGGCCGTACTGGAAGAGGTCGGAGAAGTTGTTGTTCGCGAGGCTGCCGGACTGGGCGACCGTGATGAAGAAGATGATGACGTTGAGCGCCAGGAGTACCGGCGTCACGACAGCGGTTTGAACGGGCTGGGCGCCCGCGAGAGTGCGCGAGCCGTAACCGGCGTCGCGGTACTGCCTCTGCTGGGCGCGATCCTGCTGACGGCCGGCCTGGACACAGTCCGTGCACTGGAAGCCCACGGCGGCTTCGCGCAGGCAATCCGGGCAGGCCGGACGCTCGCAGCGTGAACAGCTCAGCCCGGTCGGCCGGTTCGGGTGCCACCAGCAGCCGGGCATGGCGGCCTGCTGGTACTGGGGATTCGGTGGTTGGCTCACGATGCCACCAACCTACCGAAATCCCCAGTGACAGGCTCTGCGATCAGCGGCTGATGCTGACCTTCTCGATGACGATGTCCTGCAGCGGACGGTCGGCCGGACCGGTCGCCGTGCGGCCGATCGCGTCGACGACGTCGCGGGAAGCCTGGTCCGCGACCTCGCCGAAGATGGTGTGCTTGAAGTTCAGGTGCGTCGTCGGCGCGACGGTGATGAAGAACTGCGAGCCGTTGGTGCCGGGCCCGGCGTTGGCCATGGCCAGCAGGTACGGCTTGGAGAACTGGAGCTCCGGGTGGAACTCGTCGCCGAACTTGTAGCCGGGGCCGCCGCGGCCGGTGCCGGTCGGGTCGCCGCCCTGCAGCATGAAGCCGTCGATGACGCGGTGGAAGATCGACCCGTCGTAGAACGGGCCCGAGTTCGTGCCCTGCGCGTTGGGCTGGGTGTACTCCTTGCTGCCCTCGGCGAGCCCGACGAAGTTCGCGACCGTCTTCGGCGCGTGGTCGGGGAACAGGTTCAGGTTGATGTCACCCTGGTTGGTGTGCAGAGTGGCCTTCAGCGCGCCACCAATGAGGGATCCCTTGCTTTCAGTCACGAGCTTCATCGTGCCATCTGCGGCAAGATCTGGGGAAAAGGGGCACGATAGGTTACAAGCAACGAAGCAGAATCAAAACGATTGATGAGGTGAAGGCCATGACCCGGGCCGCAGATTCGGTGAGCGAGTCGGCGAAGGCCGGCGCGCTCGGCCTGCGCAAACGTGCCGTCGAGGCGGGTAAGGAAGCCACCGCCCACGCCGTCGAGGTAGCCGAGCAGAAGCTCTCCGAGAGCGCCGGTGAGATCGCTAAGACCAGCCGTCGCGCGCGCAAGAAGCTCGCGAAGAAGACGGAACTGACCCGCAAGGAGCTCAAGCGGAGCTCGAAGGCGGCTCGTAAGGAGGCGCTGGCCAGGCTTTCCGAGATGCGGAAGCCGGGCCGCAAGGCACGCAAGGCCGCCATCCAGGCCGCGAAGTCCGCCGGTGAGTCCAAGCGCCGGGGCAAGAAGGACTTCAAGGCGGCGAAGAAGGACTTCAAGGCCGCGCTCGTCGAGGCGAAGACCGCCGCCAAGGGGACGCGCAAGCGTCGTCGCTGGCCCTGGGTGATCGGTATCGCGGTCGTCGGCGCCGGTGCCGCCTACGCCCTGCGTTCCAAGCAGGAGCCGCCGGTCGCGCCCGCGCCGCCGAAGGCTCCGCCCGCTCCTCCTGCTCCTCCCGCCAAGCCCGCCGCTCCGGCCGCCGCCGCGCCGAAGCCGGCACAGCCCGCTCCCGCGAAGCCGGCCGCTCCGGCTAAGCCCACGGCTCCGAAGAACGGGCACCAGGCTTCGAACGCGGGCTCCGCCGACAAGAAGAACTGACGCCTCACCCTCTTCTGCTTGTCGTGAAGGGCCGCCCAGGACCACTTTCCCGGTCCCGGGCGGCCCTTTCACGTCCCGGTGCCGAGTTCGTAGCCCGCCTCTTCGACGGCGGCGCGGACGTCGGCCACGTCGAGGTTTCGGTCGCTGGTCACGGTGACCGTGCCGTTCTCGACGTCCACCGCCACCGCGGTGACCCCCGCGATGGTTTCGATCTCCTCGGTGACGAAGCCCGCGCAGTGCCCGCAGACCATTCCGCTCACGGCGTAGGTGCTCTCGCTCATGCCGACGCCGTTTCGACGGGGACGGTGCGGGTGAGCGTGTGTCCCCGGCGCATCCGGCCGTCGGGGGTGAACTCGCCGAAGAAGTACACCTCCATCGTGAGGTCCCTCTTGCGATTCGTCACGTACAAGGTGCTCCGGGCGGCGATCCGGTCTCCGGCCGCCACCGCTTCGTGCACCTCCCATCGCGCGGTGGGCCGATTCTTGCGGACCGGGCGGGTGTGCGCGATGAGCTTGTCCCGGTCCATCGGGTGCCCGTCGGCGATCTGCACGATGTCCGGCGTGTGATAGCGGTCGACGATCACTTCCGCGTCTTCGTCGCTGTTCACCAGTTCGTCGTGGAAGGACAGGTTGAAATCCGCGATGAACTTCTTCGGATCTGTGCCGAAAGGTTCCATGCCGCTCCCAGCGTCGCGAATGATCTCTTACAAGATGTAAGATATCCACGGCCCATCAATTCTGACAAGGTGTAAGAGATGCCTCGATCTTCGGCGCGGAACCAGCGCTCCGACGCACAGCGCAGCAGGGCTTCGATCCTGGACGCGGCGCTCCGGACCCTCGGCGCCGATCCCGACGCCGGCGTCGAAGCCATCGCCACCGCCGCGGGCGTGACCCGTCAGACGGTCTACGCCCACTTCCCGTCACGAGGGGAACTGCTGGCCGCGGTACTCGACCGCATCACCGAGGAGGCCGTCGCCGCGATGGACGCCGCGGACCTCGACGACGGCCCGGCCGCCGAGGCGCTGGTGCGGCTGATCGAAGCCGGACGCCGCACGTCCGGGCGGTACCCCGCCTTGCTCCGGAAGATCACTTCCCTGCCGGCGAGCCCGGACGCCGACCAGCGGCGCCACTCGCCGGTCGCCGACCGGCTCGAACGTGTCATCCGGCGGGGCAAGGCGACGAGCGAGTTCGACGATCGGCTGCCGACGGGCTGGCTGGTGGCGGTCACCGTGAAACTCGGGCACGCCTCCGGTGAGGAGGTCGACTCCGGCCGGATGTCCGTCGACGAAGCGGCGGACGCCCTCCACACCAGCCTGCTCCGAATCCTCGGCGCGACAAAATAAACGCGCCCAACAACGGGACCGGCGGACTCGTCTCGCCGAAAGCGCGCCAGCGCGACGGCGAGACTTCACCGATCGCGCCCTCTTTCGGGCCGAAGGCCCACGTAAACGCGATGAAGGGGCGCCCTCCACTCCCAACAGGATGTTGAAAGCGGCCCGGGCGCCCCTTCGGCGCGCTTTACGTCAGCGCGATCAAGATCAAACAGACGCAGCGTGCTTGTCGATCAGCTGGCCGAGGCGGGGAAGGGCCTCCTCGACGTTCTTCTTGCCGTTCGGGCGCAGCTTCGAGTAGACCTTCTTGATGCTGTCGCGGCTGCTCTTCTCGGCGCGCGAGTCGGTGACCGACAGGAGCGCGTCCGAAGCCTCGTCGCTGCGGCCGACCAGGTAGGCGCCGAAGTCGTTGCCACCCTTGGCCTTGTAGTCACCGTAGAACGGCTCGAGAGCACCGGTGAAGTCGTCGAGCAGGGTGTCGACGGCGGCGGGGATGATGCCCGGCTTGATCTTCTTGACGGCGGCGAAGCCGGTCTTCACGACGGCACCCGAAACGCCGCCCTTGTCCGAGACCTCGGCGTCGACGAGGCCTTCGAAGTCGCTCACGACCGCCGGGCGACGGCTGGAGTCGAGCAAGATTTCCTTGAGGGTGTCAGCCACGAAACCTGTCCTTTTGTCTTATGGGGAGAAATGATCTTTTGTGCCGCCGAGCCACACCGCAAGGCGGCCTCCGCCGGATCTGGCGTCGCGCTGGTCCCGCGAACCTCGCGCGTGCGGCACAGGGTAGTACAAGATCAACTTCACTCTGACGTGTGGATACCACTACCTAGAGCTTCAGCTCGCCGATAGCCTCCTTCGCCACCGTACGTGCCTTGATGCTCTGCTTCTGGTTGGTGGTCACGACTACCGCGTTCCCGCCCTTCGCGACGGCGTACACGGCGCCTTCGCCGGAGGGTTGGTAGCCGCCCTTCCAGCCCGCCGGTTCGTCGGCGGGGTTGGAGGTGTCGATGGGCGCCGCCTGATCCACCAGCGCCTTGGCCACGGCGGGTTCCCCGACGTACACGCGCACGGTGAGCTGCAGTTTCCCGCTGAGCGCGTAGAAGAAACAGGTCGGATGCGGCTGGTCGGCCGAGGTCTTGACCTTGGAGACCTTCTGCCCGTTGGCGTCCGAGACGAACTCGTTGCCCAGATACGGGCACGGGCCCTTGCCGGTGGGCTCCGGGGCGGGCGGGATGCTGGGCGCCGGGGTGTTCGTCGGCGCGGGCGAACTCGCCGCGGGCGGCGGCTGTTCCGTCGGCCCGCAGGCCGCCAGCAGCGGCACGACGAGCGGCAAGATCAGAAGACGTCGCATAGTGGCGTCCAGTGAAGCAGATCGCCGTTCGTGCGACGATGGCTGTGCGCGAGGAGTCTTCGGGAGGCGTCAGTGCTCAGCAAGGAGCAGTACCTGGGTGCGGTGGCAGAGCGCATCCAGCGCAGCGGGGGCAGGCTGAACACGGTCCAGATCGGCCCGAGCGCCGCCGTCGTGGGCCTGTTCACCGAGTCCGTGATGATGTCGACGATGAACTACTGCGTGGTCGCCGCGGCGATCCCGGAGGTGACGGCGCCCGCGTTGTACGACTTCACCGGGCTGGCGACGCAGCACGCGCGCGCGAATGTGATGGGCACGGTCGGCTGGACGGCCGCTTCGGTGGTCATCGCCGGGCTGATCGGTGACCGGGTGTACCCGGACGCCGCGCAGGCCGCGTCGGCGAAATCCGGTAACCAGTTCGGCGGCGAGACGCGCATGGTGGCCGTCGACGTTTCGGCGGCGCAGATGTACGCGTTCGTCGGCGGGAAGCTGTGGGGCGCGGCGGTCCAGGGTTCGGTCAACGCGAAGCTGACGTTCTGTTTCCCGCAGCCCGCCGAGGTTTATCAGCAGGTGCAGTGGGCGCAGTCGCAGGGCCAGCAGCCGCCGATGCCGCCCGGTCCGCAGCAGCCGCCTCCAGGTCCGCAGCAGCCACCTCCCGGCTGGCAGCCGCAGCAGCAGCCGCAATACCCGGTCGGGCCGCCGCCCGCACAGGGTCCGCCGCCGGGTCAGCATCCGCCGCACTATCCGCCGCCCGCGCCCGGTTATCCGCCGCAGCGCCCGCCGGGGTACTGATGGATCGCACGCTGCGCGGCTGGCCTTCGTTCCCCGGAGAACTTCCGGAGTTCGACACCGAGGCCACGCCCGCGACCCCGCGCGAGCTCTTCCTGGAATGGCTCGACGAGGCGGGAGAACACGTCTTGGCGCCGCACGCCGTCACACTGTCCACAGTGGACGCCGACGGGGTGCCGGACGCGCGGGTCGTGATCCTCAAGGACGTCGACGGGGACACCTGGGCGGTCGCGACGAGCTCCGAAAGCCCGAAAGGTGTTCAGCTGGCGAAGAATCCGTTCGCCGCACTGACGTTCTTCTGGCCAGGACGCGGCCGCCAGATCCGGATGCGCGGCCCGGTCTCGGTCGCCGATCCCGAGGTGTCCGCGGCCGATTTCACCGCCCGGCCGCCGGCGTCCCGGGTGGAGGCGTTCATCGGCAGGCAGTCCCAGGTGCTCGACGATCCGGCCGACCTCGACCGCGCGGCCGCGGAAGCGGAGCGGTGGGTCGAGGAGAATCCCGGCGTGGCACCGGAAACCTGGACCCGTTACCTGGTGACGCCGTCCGAAGTGGAGTTCTGGCAGGCGAGCCATGACCGCAGGCACCGGCGGCTCCGCTACCGGCGCGCGGACGGGAGCTGGCACAAAGAACGCCTCTGGCCGTAAACGGTAACTGGGAACGACGATCGTCGGGTTGTCGTGGATGATTCACTTCGGCGACGGTGAACGCCACCTTGTCCCCAGATCGTTCGGAGGCGAAATGTCCACACGCCGTCGCATCGGGGGCGCCTTGGCCGCCACAGGGCTCGCCCTGCTGGCCGTCACGACGCCCGTCGCGAGCGCCCAGACCGGCGATCCGGCGAGAGGGCTGTACTCGGTGGAAGGCGCGTCCACCCCCGACAAGCGCACCGAGGTCGCCCGCACCGGTGTCGACGTCGCGGGCTCACGCGGCGGCGCGCTGACCGTCGTCGCCACGCCGGGACAGGCCGCGGCCCTGCGCGCGAACGGCTTCGGCCTGAAGTCGCTCGGCGACTTCGACGGCATGCTGAAACAGCGCAGTGGCCGGGCGGGCACCTCGGCGGTCGCCGGCGACTTCCCGCCGGGCGACGAGGCGTACCACACCTACGCCGAAACGACCGCGGAGCTGCAGAAGGCCGCGAAGGACCACAGCGACATCGCGACGCTGTCGAGCGTCGGCAAGTCCTATGAAGGCCGCGAGCTGAACCTGCTGAAGATCAGCGACAACGCGGGCACGGACGAGAACGAGCCCGAGGTCCTGTTCACCTGCAACCAGCACGCGCGCGAACACCTCACCACCGAGATGTGCCTGCGGATCGTGCAGCGGTTCACCAGCGGGTACGCGAGCGACCCGGCCATCAAGAAGATGGTCGACGAGCACGAGATCTACGTGATCCCGAACGTCAACCCGGACGGCTCCGAGTACGACATCACCGGCGGCGAGTACCAGGGCTGGCGCAAGACGCGGAAGCCCGTGCCGGGCAGCAGCGCGGTCGGCACCGACCCGAACCGCAACTGGGACTACAAGTGGAACTGCTGCGGCGGGTCGAGCAACAGCCCGTCCGCCGAGGACTACCACGGTCCGTCGGCGTTCTCCGAGTCCGAGACCAAGGCGGTCGCGGCGTTCATCGACTCCCGCGTGGTCGGCGGCGCGCAGCAGATCAAGACGCATATCGACTTCCACACCTTTTCGGAGCTGGTGCTCTGGCCCTACGGCTACACGAAGGCCGAGACCGACACGGGCCTGAACGAGGAGGAAGCGAAGCGCTTCGCCGACGTCGGCAAGCAGATGGCGGGCACCAACGGCTACACGCCCGAGCAGTCCAGCGATCTGTACGTCACCGACGGCGACATCAACGACTGGGCATGGGGCAAGCACAAGATCCTCAGCTACACCTTCGAGATGTACCCGAAGGACGGCGGGATCGACGGCTTCTACCCGCCCGCTTCGGTGATCCCGGAGCAGACCGCCCGCAACGACAAGGCCGTCGACATCATCGTCAACGAGGCGAAGGCCTGAGATCGGCCACTCGCGACGCCCGGCTCTTCGGCGAATCCAAGCTGAAGCTCCGGGCGTCGCCCAGTTGGTCACGGACGAATTCCTCGGTCCTCGCGATCGTCTCGCGCAACGCGGCGTCTTCGTCGCCGAAGAACTTGTAGACGATTTTCCCGGCCTCGGTGTCGAACTCCCACAAGCCGGCGATGCGGCCCCTGTCGACGATCACGTGACTCGGCGGATCCGCCTGTCCGCCCAGCGTCTCCCCCGCCCGGCCTCCGGGCACCGGGCGTTCGACGTCGGCGTCGGCGAGCAGCCGCGACATCTCGCGGTGCAGAAGATGGATGCCGTCGACCCCCGCGAGCAGCGCGTACGACGGCTCGGCCGGCACGGTGAACGCGGCGAACTCGTCCACGAGTTCCTTGGGCATCAAGAGATCGGTGCCGTCGAGCGGCACGAGCTCCAGCTCTTCCGCGATCTTCTTCGCGCTCGCGGCGGTGAAACCGGAGAACCAGCGGAAGTGCTTGAGCGACGCCGGAGCCGCCCACGAGAAGTAGCGCCGGGCGAGTTCGGTCCGCGCGGTGTCCATATCGGTCAGTCCGCCGCGCGGGGACGGCGTCCAGCGGACATAGCCGTAGCGCTGCTGATCCAGCCGTCCGTTGACCGGGACCCGGCGGATGTCGCCGCGCGCCTGGAGCAGGCCGAGCGCGAGCGGCAACGTCGTGGTGGTGCCGCGTTTGCGGCCCGCCTCCCCCAGATTGCGCACCACGGCCCCGGCGGCGTCCTTGATCGCGGCCGGGCCGAGCGGTTCATCCGACGCGTCGAGCAGGTCGGCGACGGTGACGCACAGCTGCTCGATCTCGGCCTGTGTGACGCCGAGGTACTTCTCCGCGGCCGCGAGTTCGCCGGCGGGCGCCCCGGCCCCGACGGTCAGGCCGAGTTCGAAATCCGCCGACGGCAGGACGTAAGTGCAGCCGCGCGCCGAAGGCAGCTCATGGATGGCCAGCCGGGCGACGTCCGCGTCCACCGTCTCGCGATCGAGGCGGGCCCTGGCGAACAGCCCGAGATAGGGCGCCGACCCGCCGACCGAGCGCATCCAGCCGGTCCGTTCCAGCACCTCGGCCGCCGATGCCCCGGGCAGCGATCCGTCGAGACCCTGCCGATGTGCCCACCACGCGCGAAGCTTTCCGGTCGCCATGATTCCACGGTATTGGCATCTCCCGACCCCCCGCAGCCTGGCAGGATCGGCGGGTGCGCAAGCGGTTCTCGGAAGGCTCCCCGATCGCGTCGACGGTGGTCACCGGCGACGACTTCGAGGAACTCGAGCACACTTTCCAGGCGTTCCTCGCGCCGGACACGGTCAAGCTGCATACTCCGGCACCCACCGGGTTCTTCGACATCTCCCAGCTCAGCGGCCTCCGCGTGACCGGAAGCGACCCGAACGGCCTGTCGGTCTACGAGCTGACGCTGGACTCCGATGTCGTGCTCCAGGGCGAAGAAACCCTGGACACGTACACCGTCGTCGTGACCCTCAACGGCCAGAGCCAGGTCGAGATCGACGGCGAGGTCGTTCCGGCACGACACGTCGTGACCGGTCCGGGCACCCGGTTCCGGACCAGGTACGACCATCCCGACATCCTGCTGCTCCGCTTGGGCAGGCAGCTGGTGATGGACACGATGCACGAGCGGCTCGGCGAGGCGCCGATGTCGACCTTGCGGTTCGACCCGATGGTCGCGCCGGACATGGACCAGTGGCTCACCCTGCTCCACACCTTCAGTGAGACCGCCGCGTCGGGGATGTTCGACCGGTCACCGCTGGCCGCCGCACATTTCGAGAAGCTGCTGCTGCACGGGCTGCTCGACAGTCAGCCGCATTCGCTGTCCGGCGATCTCGCCGAGGAACGGGCCCGGCCGAAGTCGTCGGCGGTGCGTCGCGCGATGACCTACTGCGAGGAGCACGCCGCCGAACCGGTGTCGATCGGCGAACTCGCGATGGCCGCGCGGGTCAGCGTGCGCGCGTTGCAGCAGGCGTTCCGGACCGATCTGGGGCTGACGCCGATGGAGTACCTGCGCCGGGTGCGGCTCGACCATGTGCACCAGGACCTGCTCGCGATCGCGCAAGGGCGCGCCGAAGACACCGTCACCGACGTCGCGCTGCGGTGGGGCTTCACGCATCTCGGCCGGTTTTCCGGCTTCTACCGCGACACCTACGGCAAACTTCCCTCGGAAACGGCACGCTTCACCGCCTGAAGGAGCCCGAATGCTGGTCGAGCTGGCCATCGGCGACGCGTACGGAGGCTCCTTCGAGCACGCGTACCCGAGCTTCGTCGCGGAGCACAACAACCTGACCGGCTACGTGCCTCATCACGGCCAGCCCGGTGCCCCGGCCGGCCGCTACACCGACGACACGCAGATGACGATCGCGATCGCCGAAGTGCTCGTCTCGGGACTGCGGTGGACGCCGCTGCTGCTCGCCGAACAGTTCGTGCGGGCGTATCACCGCGATCCGCACGACGGCTACGCGCCACGTTTCCATCAGCTGCTCAGCGAGGTCCGCGACGGCGAAGAGCTGCTACGACGGCTCCGGCCGCAGAGCGACAAGAGCGGCGCCGCCATGCGCGCCGGGCCGATCGGGGTCCTGCCGACCGTCGACGACGTGCTCTATCACGCGAAACTGCAGGCCAGGATCACGCACGACACCCCGGCCGGGATCGCCGCGGCGCAGGCGGCCGCGCTGGCCGTGCACTACTGCCACCATCGGCTCGGCCCGCTTTCCGAAATCGCGAGGTGGATCGAAGGGATCCTTCCCGAGGATGTCGGGCACGGCGGCTGGGCGCTGCCGTGGTCGGGCAGGGTCGGGCCGCAAGGCTGGATGAGCGTGCGCGCCGCGCTGACCACCCTCGCGAACGGCCGGAGCCTGAGCGGAATGCTCCACTCCGCCGTCGCGCTCACCGGCGACGTCGACACCGTCGCGACGATCGCGCTGGCCGCCGCTTCACGCTCGCCCGAGGTGGCGCAGGATCTGCCGCCGGTGCTGTGGCGCGATCTGGAGAACGGCGAGTTCGGCCGCGACCATCTGACGAAACTCGACGAGCGGCTGCTGCACATCTGACGTAGCCGGGATCCACGGAACGCGGACGTGCGCGTGCGCCCGGTTCGGCAGACTGAGCCGGTGAGGTGGCTGATCAGAGGTGGAGCCGTCGCCGCTTGGCTCGCGGTGAGCGCGTTGCTCGTCGTCGGCACGGCGAACCTCGAGCCCGAACCCGGGGAACGACCGGTCGGCGCGTTCGGGTTCGCGATCGTCGTGCTCGCTTGTCTCGCGCTCACCGCCGTCCGGCGGATGCCGGTCGCGGCAGCGGGGACGGAAGCGTTTGCGCTCCTGCTCTACCTGGGGTTCGGCTATCCCGACGGTCCCGTGCTGTTCGCCGGTCTCGTGCCGTTGTTCGCGCTCGGGATCCTGCGCCCGCGACGGCTCGCGTACGCCGTCGCGGGCGGTATGGCGGCGACGGTCGTCGGCACGAACCTGGCCACGGGCGGGGCAGGTGTCCTCGATCTGGTCTTCGTCGGCTGGGCCGGCGTCGCGGTCTTCGCGGCCGACGCGCTTCGAGGACGTCGTGAGCGGACCGCGGCCGCCGAACGGGCGGAACGCGATCGCGTCCTCGGCGAGCGGCTGCGGATCGCCCAGGATCTGCACGACAGCGTCGGCCACGCGATGGCGGTGATCAACGTCCAGTCGGGGATGGCCAGGCACGTCATCGACGATCACCCGGAAGTGGCGAAGGAAGCGCTCGAAGTCGTCCGCACGGTCAGCGGCACGATCCTGGACGAACTGAACGCCATGGTGCGGCTGCTGCGTGACGACTCCGCCCCGCTCCGGCCGGCGCCGGGTATCGCGGACATTCCGGAGCTGGTCGCTTCGATGGATCAGGCCGGCCTGGCCGTCACGCTGGACCTCGACGCTCCCGGGATCGGTCAGCCGGTCGGCGGCGCGGTGTACCGGATCGTCCAGGAATCGCTCACGAACGCCGCGAAGCACGGCGCGTCCCCCGTCGGTGTGACGGTGCGGGTGGGCGAGGACGGTTTGCGGCTCGACGTGGTCAACGACGTGCGCACACCTGGTCCGGACGTTCCTGGCGCCGGGATCAGCGGAATGGGTGAACGGGCCAGGGCGACCGGCGGCACACTGACGACGGGCCGTGAGGACGGGAGGTTCCGGGTGAGCGCGCGATGGCCGTGATCAGGGTGGTGCTCGCCGACGATCAGCTCCTGGTGCGGTCCGGCTTCGCGGCGCTGCTCCGGGTGGAAGCCGGGATCACTGTGGTGGGGGAAGCGGACGACGGTGCGGCGGCGGTGACCGTCGTCGCGGAAACCGTGCCCGACGTGGTGCTGATGGATGTGCGGATGCCCGGCCTCGACGGGATCGAGGCCACCCGCCGCATCGTGGCGGACGAGCGGCTTTCCGGGGTCCGTGTCGTCATGCTGACCACCTTCGACCTGGACGAGTACGTCTTCGACGCCTTGCGCGCGGGCGCCAGCGGGTTCCTGCTCAAGCACACCGCGCCCGCGGATCTCCTCCAAGCCGTCCGCGTGGTCGCCGCGGGCGACGCGCTCCTCTCGCCGAGCGTGACGCGTCGCCTGATCGCGGAATTCACCGCGCGGCCGACGCCTTCGCTGCCCCGTGCGGACGGTTCGGCGTTCACCGAACGGGAGCACGAAGTCGTCCAGCGGGTCGCGCAGGGGATGTCGAACGAGGAGATCGCGCGGGAATTCTTCATCAGCGCGGCGACCGTGCGGACGCATGTCAGCCGCGCGATGAGCAAGGTGCACGCCCGCGATCGCGCGCAGCTGGTGGTGTTCGCCTACCGGACCGGGATGGTGCGCGCCTGACGTAGCCGTCGATCTCCACGGCGGCACGACGACGCGACCCAGCCCGGCGAGCGACGCTTTCGCCATGAAATTCACCGTGAAAGCCGCTCTGCTCACCGCGCTCCTCACCTTGCCGGGAACCACGACGGCCGTCGCCGCGGAACGACCGGCCCGCTGCACCGAACAACGCTTTTCGGTACAGGTGAACGGCGAACACCAGACCATCGCGGGGGAATTCTGCGCCCGAGGGAAGCTCACCGCGCGCACCCCGGTGCAGATCCTGCTGCACGGCGGGACCTACGACCGCTCCTACTGGGACTGGCCGTACCAGCCGCGTCGATACTCCTATGTGGACAGTGCCACCAAGGCGGGCTACGCGACGCTCAACCTCGACAGGCTCGGCTACGGCCGCAGCAGCCGCCCGGATCCGGAGACGCTCGACTTCGACGCCGGCGGAGAAGCCGTCCATCAGGTCGTCCGGCAGCTGCGCCCGAGCTTCCGCACGATCGTCCTCAATGGACACTCGATGGGCGGCCTCGTCGCGGAAAGAGCCGCCGAACGGGGCGGCGTCGACGCCGTGATCGTCAGCGGTATCCCGCGCGACCGGCCCGGTGCCCGGGCCGCGGCCGCGTCCCCGTTCCATCCCGCCGAACTGGACCCGAAGTTCGCCGGAAAGCCTTGGGCCCGCGGCTATTTCACGACCCGTCCGGGCACTCGCGCCCAGACCTTCCATCACCCCGGCACCTACGACCCGGCGATCATTCCCGTCGAAGAAGCCCTCAAGGACACGCTGGCGGCGGCGGAACTCCGTTCGGTGGGACCCGGCGCGGCGAAACGATCGGCGCCGAAGGTCCCGACGGCGTACGTACTGGGCGAACACGACACCCTGGTCTGCGAAGGCGGCGGCTGCGGCGCCGACGAGATCGTGCGGGGCAGCGGTCATTCGATCAACACCAGCCTCGCCGCACGGAGCTTCTACCGGTGGACCTTCACCTGGCTGGCTCGAAACTTAGGGTAACCTAACCTAGACTGGCCGCATGGATTCCTTGACGCCGGTTCGCGAGGCCGCCGACCATTTCGGGCTGGCGATCTCGACCCTGCACTACTGGGAGCGCCGCGGGCTGATCACCGCCCGCCGCCGCTCGGGGCAGCGGTACTACGACGACGATCAGCTGTATCGCATCGCGCTGATCAAGCACTGGCGGCGGATCGGCGGGCTCGGCCTGGTCAGGATCACCGAACTGCTCGCCGAACAGCACCGCTGGCGGGAAGTGGTGACGGGACAGCTCGCCGAGATCGAGCGGGAGCGTGCGCGGCTCGACACCGCGCACGACTACCTGGTCGAACTCCTCACCTGCCGCCGTGAGGGGAACCTTGAGGACTGCCCCTGGTTCCGCGACCGGGTCGACCTGCCCGCCCACGCCGCGGCGAGCTGAGCCCGGGCATCGCCACCGCCGCGACCACCGCGGCCGCCGCGAGGCAGGCGGCGGAGGCGAGGAACGCGGCGGTGTAGCCGTGCACCAGCGCCTCCCCTTTCGGCAGACCGGACGGCGAACCCGCGGTCACCGCCGCCGCGAGCGCGGTCAACGCGGCGAGGCCGAGCGCGCCGCTGGTCTGCCGGACCGTGTTCAGCAGACCGGCGGCCAGGCCGTTCTGGCGTTCCGGCACCCCGCTGGTGGCGGCCACGGTGATCGGGGTGAAGGCCGCCGCCGTCCCGAATCCGAAGACCATTCCCGGTACCAGCACGGACACGACGTAGGAAGCGTGCGCACCGGCCAGCGCCGCGATCCCGGCGAACCCCGCCGCGCCGACCGCGCAGTACAGCGCCGCCGCACGCCGGGGCCCGATCCGCACCGACAACCCGCCCGCGGTCCGTGCGCCGGCGAACATCGCCGCCCCCACCGGCAGGTAGGCCAATCCGGCCCGCATCGGCGAGTAGCCGTGGACATCCTGCAGGTACAGCGAAAGCAGGATCGGGCTGGCGAGGAAACCCAGCCCCAGCAGGAAGATCACCACGTTCCCGCTGCTGACCGAGCGCAGCCGGAAGATCCCGAGCGCGACCAGCGGTTCGTCCGCCCACCTGTGCTGGTGCACCAGGAACACGACGAGCAGGACGAGCCCGCCGGACAGCGGAAGCAGCACGGACCCGCTTCCCCAGCCGTCGGACGACGAACGCATCACCGCGTAGACCACGCCGACGAGTCCCGTCGCCGACAACACCGCGCCGAGCACGTCCAGCCTGCCGCGAGAACGGCTTCGATCCCGGAGCGGCAGCACGGCTCCGGCGACGAGGACGGCCACCACACCGATCGGGACGCTGACGAAGAACACCCAGCGCCAGCCCGCCCACTGGGTCAGCAGGCCGCCGATCACCGGCCCCGCCGCGGCACCGGCCGCGCCCACCGCGCTCCAGGTGCCCAAGGCCCGCGCGCGGCGGCCGGGTTCGGTGAACGTCGTGGTCAGCAGGGACAGCGTCACCGGCATCAGCAACGCGCCGCCGAACCCTTGCACCGTGCGGGCGACGAGCAGTGTTTCCGGGGAACCGGCGAGCCCGGCGGCGAGCCGTGCGACGGTGAACAGGCTCATCCCGAGCACGAAGATCCGCCGGACCCCGAATTCGTCGCACAACCGGCCGCCCAGCAGCAAAAAGCCGGCGAAGGTGAGCGTGTACGCGTTCACCACCCAGGTCAGCGCGCCGGCCGGGAAACCGAGGCCGAAGCGGATCGCGGGCAGGGCGACGGAAACGATCGTCGCGTCGAGGATCACCACGAAGGATCCGGCGCAGGCCAACCCGAGCACGATGCCTTCACGTTTCATACCGTCACCCTCCGCCTCCGGCGGCGGATGATCTTCCGCCGCCGGGCCAGCGTGCACGCTGAAGCGCGCTTGAGGGCAAGCAGGCGCTACCAGGAAGGCCGGTACCGCAGGCCTTGTTCGTAGTACTGGTCGTCGGATTCCGCCGGTTCGGGCTGTTCGTCCTCGGCGGGCCCGGCGGGTTCTTCCGAACGGTCCTTGAGCACCACGTTCTCGGTGACCACCGTCGCCCGGCGCGGTACCGCCCCCGCCGGCGCCGCGGTTTCCCCGCTCTGCTGGAAGGAAGGGGTGAACCCGAGCCGCCAGCGAAGCCGGTCCGTGATGTATCCGGCATTGCCGATCGGCGCCATCAGTTCCGCGCTGCGTTTCGCGGATCCTTGTTGCGCTTCCTGATAGGTCCGCATGACAGTGTCCGCGATCTCGGCGGGCGACATCCGCGACGCGGCTTCGCCCACTCTGAGCCGCGTCATCACGCCGTCGGTATTGACCGAAACGGAAACGGCACCGTCCGGTGAGGACGCGTCCACCGAGAGGGCGGCCAGCGCCTCGAGCATCGCTTGCCGGTCGTTACCCGGTTTCTTGGGTGCCGGTTTGTCGGCCACGCTCACTCCTTGAGGGGTGACAGCTCCCGCGGCGGTTCCTGGAACTTGCCGTCGTTCGAGATGTCGACGTTCTTGTCCCGGACCCGCTTTTCCGTTCCCTTGTCGGTGTTCTCCGTTTCGAAGTTGCCGGGGTCGAAGGTCTCGCCGGGGCTGACGTCCGGCGGTTCGGGAACGATCGGCAGGTTGTTGATCTCGACGTTGATCTTCGAAATCAGCGACTCGGTCGCGCGGAACATGCCTTCACGGATGTTGACCACACCGTCGTGGAAGCTGTTGTAGATGGTTTCGGGGCTGTCCCCGACGATCGAAGCGTTCTCGGAGACCAGAGTGGAGAGCCCGGCACCAGCCGCCGCACCGGCGACCTGGACCCCGTTCGCGGTGGTGAAGAACGTCGCCGCGGTGAGGGCGGCCCCTGCGGGCGGCACGGCCGCCACGAGCAAAGCCGCGACAGCGCCGGCGAAACCCGCCGCCAACGCCTTCACCAAGGCGGATTCGTCTTGGCGTTCCTGATCGTCCTGATACTTTTCCGCGGCGGTCAGGAAGGAAGCGGCGAGATTGCTCAGGTCGGCCCTGGCGGTCGCGATGGCGTCCCTCGCGGCCACGATGTCGGCTTCCAGCACGGTGAGTTTGGTGCCCACGCGGGAATAGGTGTTCACGAGACCCTGGATGTAGCTCTTGGCGGTCTCGGCCCCTTCACCACGCCATTTGAGAAGCAGGGTCAAGGACCGGTCGAGCGGCGCTTTCGTGTCCTGGAAAGCGTTCCAGAGACCTTCGTAGGCCTCGATCATGGTCTGCAGGCTGTTCTCGCCGACCAGCTCCGCCTCGGAGAATTCGAGGAAGAAGTCGCGGATCTGGTCCTTGAACCCATCGCTGAATTCCGCGCCGCCGAACATCCACGGCGGATAAAGAAGGTCCACCGCGGTGAAGGCCTTCTCGGCGCCCGCGGTGAGGTCGTCGGAGATCCCCTCGAGGAGTTTGCTGTTGTCGCCGAATCCGGAGGTGGTCTCCGCGTCCAGTGCGTTGAAGTACCCGTCCACGCCGCTACCCCTGGTTCCCGTACGCCGCGCGGTTCAGCCGCTGCTTGTTGTCCTCGTCGGCGGCTTCGTAAAGCTCGGCGACCCTCGCCAGTGCCTGTGAGGCGTCCTGCGTGCTGCGGTGCAGCTTCCCGAGCATCTTCTCGACGGCCTGGCGGTGTTCCTCGTACGCCGCCGAAACCCCGCGCATGCCCAGCGTTTTCCCGAACGCGGTGTCCGGCGCGAAAAAGCCGGGCAGAAGGCCACCCGTCACCGGGTCGGGAGCGGGCACGTCCTGCCCGCGCACACCGGTGTGCGCGGTGCTGACTATGTCCGCGGCATTCTGCAGTTCCTTGCTCGACAACCTGAGATCGTCGAGGTCGGTTTCGAAACTGACCATGTTCACCTCGCTGTCCGGATTCCACCCCCATGTAAGCAGCGTTGACTTGGCTGGACGCGCGACTTTGTCATCCGCGTACGGTGACGAACGTCACCACTCAGACGCTGACCCAGCAGTAGAGGCGATCGCCCCGGGTCCTGGCGGTGCGGGCCAGCTCCGCGAGGCCGGTCAGCATGGTGGCCAGGTCGGCGGGGTCGGCCTGGCCGCCGAACTCATCGGTCCGGGACCACGGCTCGGCCACCTCGCGCAGGCGCGCCTCGTCGGCGTCGGACAGCGCGGCGGACAGCTCCTCGGTCAGCGAGACGACCAGACGCGCGCCGCCGTCGGCCATGGCGACGGGCGCGATGTCGCGTTCGATGATGGTCTCGTAGCCGACCCCGGTGAGCAGGGACTCCAGCGTGCCCAGCTGCACGAACGGGTCCACGCCTTTGAGCGAGACGGTCGGCAAGGACGCGTCGGCCGGACCGCCGACGAGGTCGATCGTGGCGGCCGCGGCGTCGTTGTCCGGCGCTGCGAAGTAGTCGAAGAGGACACTCATGCGCGCATTCTGACAGGAAGTCAGGCCTCGGAAGCGAAAAGGCCACCCGCCGGTGCGGGTGGCCTTTTCGATCACAGAGTGGAGCTGAGGGGAATCGAACCCCTGACCCCTGCCTTGCAAAGGCAGTGCTCTACCAATTGAGCTACAGCCCCGGGTCGCAGGCGATCATGATAACCGCCTGCGCCGAAATCAGTTGTTGCGGGAGGCGTCCGCGGCCTTGGCCGGGGCGCTTCCGTTGGTGGAAGCGGATCCCAGCGGACGCTCGGTGGGAGCGGTGGCCTCACGCCAGAGGTCGGCCTCGGCCTTGGCGGCCTTGTTGCGCTTGATCACGAACAGCACGCCGCCCGCGATGACCGCGAGTGCCAACAGCTTCTTCATCAGAAGCCCCCTCTTTCCGCCGAGTTGCTCCGCTTACCCACCGATGCTACTGCACGCCGTTCTCCGGACGCCCCCTGCCCAACGTTCCACGTGGAACGAAGACCACCGGAACCCACAACGACCACGCGCCCCAACGCTTGGGGGGTCCAGGGGGGCGAAGCCCTCCCTGGCGGGGGTTTGGGGGTTCGACCCCCAAAACGAAGAACACCCGATCCGGGTTCGCGCTTTCCGCGAACACAGACCGGGCAATCGGGTGGGCCCACCAGGACTTGAACCTGGGACCTCTTCGTTATCAGCGAAGCGCTCTAACCGCCTGAGCTATGGGCCCGAACGAGGAGAAGATTACAGGACGCCTTTCGGCGCCCTGCAACCGGGTCACTCTCGTTCGGAAAGGGTCACTTCCAGGCCTCCGGCGAGGTCGGCGGAGACGTTGTAGATGAAGGCGCTGACGGTGGCCAGCGCCGAGATCAGCACGATGTTGATGGCGCCGAGGATGGCCGCGATCCCGAAGACGCGGCCGGCGCTGATCAACGGGTCGGCCGGCGCGTCGGCCCCTTCGCCGCCGACGAGCGACGAGTAGGTCCCGTTGAGTTTGTCCCAGACGCCCATGCCGTCGAGGACGGTGTAGAGGACGCCGACGGCGACGAGCCACACGAAGAACAGCGCGACGCCGAGGACGAGGGACAGTTTCAGCACCGACCAGGGGTCGAAGCGTTTGATCTGCAGGCTGGCGCGACGCGGTCCGCGGCCGGGGCGGCGGAGCGCGGTGGGGGCGGCACGGGTGCGGGAGGCCGACGGGATGGCGGAGGGGGCGGGGTCGCCCTCTCCGCTGTCGCCGAAGAGCCTCTTCGCGGCTGTGCCGCTTACCCCGTGATAGTCGGTCACGGTTGTCGCGTCCCGCTTCGGGTCCGAGTGGGCCACGTCTTCGGTGGCGACCGAAGACACCGAGACCGTCTGCTCGCTGGAGCCTTCAGGTTCCCCGGCGCCGCTGTCGCGCTGCCAAGGCGGGCTCGACGAACCCGCCTGCGCGCCGCCTGCTTCGGGCTTCTCGGATGGTGTCACGAGGTGTCAGTCCTTACCCAGTACGTGGGGCGTCGTCTACTCCTGCTCCGACGCCGGGGTTTCTTCTCCTTCAGTACTACCTGCAGTGGCGACGTCTGAGGGCTCGTCCGCGTTGCGTGCGACCGCGAGAAGAGTGGTTCCTTCGTCGAGATTCATCAGCCGCACTCCCTTCGTCTGCCTACCCGCCTTGCGCACCTGTCCGGCCGAAGTCCGGATCACCCCGCCGCTGGAGGTGATCGCGTAGAGCTCGTCTTCGGCGTCGACAATGACCGCGCCCACCAGCCTGCCACGTTTCTGGTCGTACTGAATGGTGAGCACACCCTTGCCGCCGCGGCCCTGCACCGGGTAATCCTCGGTCGGGGTGCGCTTGGCGTAGCCGCCGCCGGTGGCGACGAGGAGGAACTTGTCCGGCTGGACGACGTTGACGCCGAGCAGCTCGTCACCGTCGTTGAACCGCATGCCCAGCACACCGGACGTCGCGCGGCCCATCGGGCGCAGGGCTTCGTCGGTGGCGTGGAAGCGGATCGACTGGCCTTCCGCGGACACGAGGAGCAGGTCGTCCTCGGCGGCCGCGAGGACCGCGCCGACCAGTTCGTCGCCTTCGCGCAGGTTGACGGCGATGAGGCCGCCGGCGCGGTTGGAGTCGAAGTCGGTGAGTTTGGTCTTCTTCACCAGGCCGCGGCGGGTCGCGAGCACGAGGTACGGGGCGACCTCGTAGTTCGGGATCTCGATGACCTGGGCGATCTGCTCGTCGGGCTGGAACGCGAGCAGGTTCGCGACGTGCTGGCCGCGCGCGTTGCGGTTGGCCTCGGGCAGGTCGTAGGCCTTCGCCCGGTACACGCGGCCCTTGTTCGTGAAGAACAGGATCCAGTCGTGCGTCGAGCACACGAAGAAGTGCTGGACGATGTCGTCCTGTTTGAGGGTCGCGCCCTGGACGCCCTTGCCGCCGCGTTTCTGCGAGCGGTACAGATCGGTTTTCGTTCGCTTGGCGTAACCCGTGCGGGTGATCGTGACGACCACGTCCTCGACCGCGATGAGGTCTTCGACCGAGACCTCGCCGTCGAACGGGATGATCTTGGTGCGCCGGTCGTCGCCGTACTTGTCGACGATCTCCTGGAGCTCCTCGGCGATGATCGTGCGCTGCCGCTCGGGCTTTTCGAGGATGTCCTTGAGGTCGGCGATCTCGAGTTCGATCTCGGCCAGGGTGTCGATGATCCGCTGCCGCTCCAGTGCCGCGAGGCGGCGGAGCTGCATGTCGAGGATCGCGGTCGCCTGGATCTCGTCGACGTCGAGCAGGCTCATCAGCGCGGGCCGGGCCTCTTCGGCCGAGGGCGAGCGCCGGATGAGGGCGATGACCTCGTCGAGCATGTCCAGCGCCTTGACCAGACCGCGCAGGATGTGGGCGCGTTCCTCGGCCTTGCGCAGCCGGAAACGGGTCCGGCGGACGATGACGTCGATCTGGTGCTTCACGTAGTGCCGGACCATCTGGTCCAGCCGCAGCGTGCGGGGCACGCCGTCGACCAGTGCCAGCATGTTGACACCGAAGTTCTGCTGCAGCTGGGTGTGCTTGTACAGGTTGTTCAGCACGACCTTGGCGACCGCGTCACGTTTGATCGTGACGACGATCCGCATCCCGCTGCGGCTGTTGGACTCGTCGGCGATGTCGGAGATGCCGGTGAGCTTGCCGTCGCGGACCAGGTTCGCGATGTTCTCGACCAGGTTGTCCGGGTTCACCTGGTACGGCAGCTCGGACACGACCAGGATCGTGCGGCCCTTGGCGTCTTCTTCGACCTCGACGACCGCGCGCATGCGCACGGAACCACGGCCGGTGCGGTACGCGTCCTCGATCCCGGAGTTGCCGAGGATCATCGCCTTGGTCGGGAAGTCCGGGCCCTTGATCCGGACCAGCAGCGCGGCGAGCAGCTCGTCGTCGGTCGCGTCGTAGTTCTCCAGCGCCCACTTGACGCCGTCGGCGACCTCGCGCAGGTTGTGCGGCGGGATGTTGGTCGCCATCCCGACCGCGATTCCGGAACCACCGTTGACCAGCAGGTTCGGGAACCGCGACGGCAGGACGTCGGGCTCCTGGGTGCGGCCGTCGTAGTTGTCGGAGAAGTCGACGGTTTCTTCTTCGATGTCCTGCAGCATGTGCATCGCGAGATGCGCCAGCCGGGACTCGGTGTACCGCATGGCGGCGGCGGGGTCGTTGCCCGGGGAGCCGAAGTTGCCCTGGCCGTCGATCAGCGGATACCGCAGGGCCCACGGCTGGGCGAGCCGCACCAGCGCGTCGTAGATCGCGGAGTCACCGTGCGGGTGGTAGTTGCCCATCACGTCGCCGACGACGCGGGAGCACTTGTTGTACCCGCGGTCGGGGCGGAAGCCGGAGTCGAACATCGAGTACAGCACGCGGCGGTGCACCGGCTTGAGTCCGTCACGCACGTCCGGCAGCGCCCGCGACACGATGACGCTCATCGCGTAGTCGATGTAGGAGCGCTGCATCTCCTGCTGGATGTCGACCGGTTCGATCCGGTCGTGGTCCGGAGCAGGCGGCAAGGTTTCCGTCATGAGGTCCTTCTCGTGGAAGCAGTCCTAAGGGGACAAAAGGAACGGGGACGTCTACACGTCCAGGAAGCGCACGTCCTTGGCGTTACGCGTGATGAAGGAACGGCGCGCTTCGACGTCCTCGCCCATGAGGACGGAGAACAGGTCGTCGGCCTGCGCGGCGTCGTCCAGGGTGACCTGGCCGAGCAGCCGGTTCGCCGGGTCCATCGTGGTCTCCCACAGCTCTTCGGCGTTCATCTCGCCGAGACCCTTGTACCGCTGGATCGCGTCGTCCTTCGGCAGCTTCCGGCCGGCCTCGACTCCCGCCTGGATGACGGCGTCGCGTTCCCTGTCGGAGTAGGCGTACTCCGGGTCCTGCCGCGGCCACTTGATCTTGTACAGCGGCGGCCGCGAGAGGAACACGTGCCCGTGCTCGATCAGCGGGGGCATGAACCGGAACAGGAAGGTGAGCAGCAGTGTGGTGATGTGCTGGCCGTCGACGTCGGCGTCGGCCATCAGCACGATCTTGTGGTAGCGCAGCTTCTCGAGGTCGAACTCCTCGTGGATACCGGTGCCGAGCGCGGTGATCAGCGACTGGACCTCGGTGTTCTTGAGGACGCGGTCGATACGGGCCTTCTCGACGTTGATGATCTTGCCCCGGATCGGCAGGATCGCCTGGTACATCGAGTCGCGGCCTTCCTTGGCCGAACCGCCCGCCGAGTCACCCTCGACGATGTAGAGCTCGCATTCCGACGGGTTGGTCGAGCGGCAGTCCTTGAGCTTGCCGGGCAGCCCGCCGATCTCCAGCGCGCCCTTGCGGCGGACGAGGTCCCGCGCCTTGCGGGCCGCCATCCGCGCCTGCGCTGAGGAGATCGACTTGTTGATGATCGTCTTCGCCTCGGTGGGGTTGCGCTCGAACCAGTCGGCCAGCCATTCGTTCGACGTCTGCTGCACGAACGTCTTGGCCTCGCTGTTGCCCAGCTTGGTCTTGGTCTGGCCTTCGAACTGCGGCTCGGACAGCTTGATCGAGACGATCGCGGCGAGCCCCTCGCGCACGTCGTCACCGGAGAGGTTGGCGTCCTTCTCCTTGAGCAGCTTCTTCTCGCGCGCGTACGCGTTGACGACGCGGGTGAGCGCGGCGCGGAAGCCCTCTTCGTGCGTGCCGCCCTCGTGCGTGTTGATCGTGTTGGCGAAGGTGTACACCGACGGCGTGAAGCCGTTGTTCCACTGCATGGCGACCTCGACTTCGAGGCCGGTGCCCTTGGCCTCGAAGGAGATCACGGACGCGTGGATCGGGTCCTTGCTGCCGTTGATGTGCTTGACGAAGTCTTCGAGACCGCCCGGGTAGCAGTAGGTCTTCTGCTTGACCCGCGCCGCCTGGCCGGAAGCGTCCTCTTCGGTCTCTTCGTCGGCGACGCGCTCGTCGCGCAGCGAAAGGGTCAGGCCCTTGTTGAGGAAGGCCATCTCCTGAAGACGCCGGGAGATCGTCTCGAAGTTGTACGTCGTGGTCTCGAAGATGTCGCCGTCGGCCCAGAAGGTGATCGTGGTGCCGGTGTCCTCGGCCGGGCCGAGGTCCTCCAGCTCGCCGGGGATCTGGTCGGTGTACACCTGGCGCCAGCTGTGCCCGCCACGTTTGACCTCGGCGATCAGCTTGGTCGAGAGCGCGTTCACCACGGAAACGCCGACGCCGTGCAGACCACCGGAGACCGCGTAGGAGTCGCTGTCGAACTTGCCGCCCGCGTGGAGCACGGTGAGCACGACCTCCAGGGTCGGCTTCTGCTCCTTGGGGTGCATGTCGACCGGGATACCGCGGCCGTCGTCGACGACGCGCACCCCGCCGTCGCTCAGCAAGGTAACCTCGACCTTGGTCGCGTAACCGGCCATGGCCTCGTCGACGGAGTTGTCGACCACCTCTTGGACGAGGTGGTGGAGGCCGCGTTCACCGGTGGAACCGATGTACATACCGGGACGCTTGCGGACGGCTTCGAGGCCTTCGAGCACCGTGATCGACGACGCGTTGTACTCGCTCTTGTTCTCGGTCACAGGCGTTGATTCTCCTCGTCTCGCCCGAGCGGACGCTCGCTCATCTCCAGTGTACTTGGCCGCGTCCGCAGACATGCGGCAAGGACACCCCTGATTTGCTCACAGGCGCGCTAATTCGTTCGAAGAAGAGTCTTGACGTTCGCGAAGCACTCTGGAGGCGTTCTCGGCGCTTTAATGGGCACTGTCGCGGCGAAGCGCAACTCGGGTCAGCCGTACGTGTCACGCGGACCGCGTCCCGGCACGTGCCGCGGCCCTTTCCGCCAGCTCGGCGCCGTCGGCCCCTGGATCCGCATCTTCTTCACCACGCCGTGCCCGACACCTTTGGCGATCTTCGCCAGCAGCTGCCCCTGAAGCAGCCGAAGCTGCGTCGCCCACGCCGTCGAACTCGCGCGAACGGTCAGCTCGCCGTCCTTCAAGGCCACCGGCTGAGCGTGTTCGGCGACCTCTTCACCCACCAGGCGTGCCCAGTGGCCGAAGACCTGACCGTTCGCCAGCCGCGTGTTCCAGCCGCGGTCGACGGCGATCCGGGAGGCGAGCCTGCCGAGCGGTTGCGGGTCGCGGGCGTCGGCGCCCGGCCCTGACCAGCGACGACGTCGCGGGCTTTGCCCTGCCGAACCGGCTCCCCCTCCGGTGATACGGCCGCGGCGTACACCCGGTTCAACTCCACGGGCCTTCGCTTTGGCCTTCGCGGCGTCCAGCGCGGCACGAGCAAGATCACGACCTGTAGTCGGTTCTTTGCTTTCGGTATCGGTTGCGCCGTTCGATACCGAAGGTCGCTCACTCCGCGTATCGAACAAGGCTCCCCCACTCGGGTCGCCACCCGCGTGGGGGGTGTCAAGCCGCTTATCAGGCCCTTTGGTCACGCGGGGCGATAACGCGTTCCCGGTGTTATCCACACTGTCCACAGGTTTGTCCCCAGATCGGTGGGCAACTGCTGTGGCGCCGATCACCCGGGGTGTCCGCTTCACGGGATCACCCTCGGTTGATCTCACCATCCGCCACGAGGAATCGATGTCCGGCCAGTTCGGCGGGCACGTCCTCGTCCACGGCGGCGGTCACCAGCACCTGCTCGGCGCCTGCCGCCACCTCCGCCAGTCGGGCCCGGCGGCGCCGGTCCAGCTCGGCGAACACATCATCCAGCAGAAGCACCGGTTCCCCGGCCTCGCCACGCAGGAGCTCGTAGCTTCCCAGACGCAACGCGAGGGCGAACGACCAGGACTCCCCATGGCTCGCGTAGCCCTTCGCCGGCGCTTCGCCGAGGATGAGGTCGAGCTCGTCCCGGTGCGGGCCGACCATGCTCACCCCGCGTTCGAGCTCCAGGTTCCGCGACCGTTTCAGCGCCTCGACCAGCACTTCCTTGAGGACCGCTTGGTCGGCGCGAGGACCGTCCGGAGTGCCATAGCCCGCTGGCATCGCTTCGCCCAGGCTCGACTTGTACGCGATCTTCGCCGGTCTCGAGTCGGGCGCGACCCCCATGTACGCGGAGGCCGCGTACGGCGCGAGGTCCGCGATCAGGTTGAGCCGGGCGGCCAGCAACGCGGCCCCCGCCACCGACAGGTGGTCGTCCCAGACGTCGAGCGTCGACAACGCGTACGGGTCTTCGCGCCCCGTACGCCGCTTGCCTGCCGTCTTGAGCAAAGCGTTCCGCTGCTTCAGCACCTTCTCGTAGTCGGCGCGGACCCCGGCGTACCGGGGAGCGCGCAGCACGAGGAGTTCGTCCATGAACCGACGGCGCTCCCCGGGATCCCCGCGCACGAGTGCCAGATCCTCCGGGGAGAACAGCACCGTGCGCAGGATCCCGAGCACGTCGCGGGGCTTGCCGACCGCGCCGCGGTTGACCCGCGCGCGGTTCGCTCTACCGGGCGTGATCTCCAGCTCGACCGTCAGCTCGCGGTCCTCGTTGACCACCGCGACCCTGATCAGCGCGCGTTCGCACCCGTGCCGCACCAACGGCGCGTCGGTCGCGACGCGGTGCGAGCCCAGGGTCGCGATGTAGCCGATCGCCTCCAGGAGGTTCGTCTTGCCGCGGCCGTTCTGTCCGACGAGGACGGTCGGGCCGGGTTCGAGCGCGAGATCGGCTTGTGGCCAGGACCGGAAGTCGGTGACCTGGAGATGTCTTAAGTACAACCCGTTTGCCTAGTCGCCGGCCTTCTTGACCGAGTGCCCGCCGAACTGGTTGCGCAGCGCGGCGACGGCCCGCATGGCGGCGGAGTCCTCCTGGCGCGAGGCGAACCGCGCGAACAGCGCGGCCGAGATGACCGGCGCCGGGACCGCGTTGTTGATCGCCTCTTCGAGGGTCCACCGGCCTTCGCCGGAATCCTCGACGTAGCCCTCGAGGTCGTCCAGCTCCGGGTCCTCGTCGAGCGCGCGGACGAGCAGGTCGAGCAGCCACGAGCGGACGACGGTCCCCCGCTGCCAGCCCTTGATCACCGCGGGCACGTTCTCGACGACCTTCGCGGCTTCGAGCAGCTCGAAACCTTCGGCGAAGGCCTGCATCATGCCGTACTCGATGCCGTTGTGGATCATCTTCGCGTAGTGACCGGAACCGACGGCGCCGGCGTGCGAGAAGCCCTCGTCACGCGGACCTTCGGGACGAAGCGCGTCGAAGATCGGCATGGCCTTCTCGACGTCCGAAGCCGCGCCGCCGACCATCAGGCCGTAGCCGTTGTCCTTGCCCCACACGCCACCGGAAACCCCGCAGTCGAGGTACCCGATCTTCTTCGCGGCGAGCAGGTCCGCGTTGATCCGGTCGTCGGTGTACTTCGAGTTGCCGCCGTCGATCACGAGGTCGCCCTCGGACAGCAGGTTGCCGAGCTCCGCGACGGTCTGCCGGGTGGGTTCGCCGGCGGGCACCATGATCCAGACGATCCGGGGACCGTCCAGTTTGGACACCATGTCCTCGAGTGAGGTGGAGTCGGTGACGTCGGGATTGCGGTCGTAGCCGACCACCTCGTGACCGGCCGCACGCAGCCGCTCACGCATGTTGAACCCCATTTTGCCGAGGCCGATGAGTCCCAGCTGAGCCATGAAGATCCCCTTTGGTGCGAACAGAAAGTGGCGGCCGGTCAGCCCGGGAGGCGAACCGGCATCAGGAGGTACAGGTAGCCGGGGACGACGTTGCCCTCCTCGTCGGCGGGCTTGATCAGCGCCGGCCGGTTCGGGGTGGTGAACGTCAGTTCCGCCCGGTTCGCGTTCAGCGCGCCGAGCCCGTCGACGAGGTACCCCGGGTTGAACGCGATGGTCACCGGCTCACCCTCGTAGTCGACCTGAAGCTCTTCCTCGGCCGAACCCTCGTCGTCGCCACCGGCGGAGAGCCGCAGCGAACCGTCGTTGAACTCCAGCCGCACCTGGGTGCCACGCTCGGCGACCAGCGAAACACGCTTGATGGACTCGGCGAGCGCGGAGACCTCGATGACCGCGCGCGACGTGTGCTGCGCCGGCAGGAGCTGCCGGTACGGCGGGAACTCCGCGTCGAGGAGACGGGTCGTGGTGTAGCGACCGGAACCGGAAAGACCGAGCAGGCCTTCGCCGCTGGCGAGCGCGAGCCGGATCTTGGCCCCGCTGGCGCCGAGTGTCTTCGCGGCCTCGGCGAGCGTGCGCGCCGGGACGAGGACGGCGGCGTCGGACAGCCCCTCGGCCGGCTCCCAGGTGAACTCGCGCATCGCGAGCCGGAAGCGGTCGGTGGCGACCAGGGTCAGCGAGGAGCCGGAGATCTCCAAGCGCATCCCGGTCAGCATCGGGAGGGTGTCGTCCTTGCCCGCGGCGACGACGACCTGCGTGACGGCCTGGCCGAACGCGTCACCGGTGAGTTCACCGGCGAAGGCGGGCTGGGACGGGAGCTGAGGGTAGTCCTCGACCGGCATGGTCGGCAGGGAGAAACGCGCGGAGCCGCAGGTGATGGTCGCGCGGGCGCCGTCGACGGAGATCTCGACCGGCTGCGCGGGCAGTGACTTGGTGATGTCGGCCAGCAGACGGCCGGAGACCAGGAGGCGGCCGCCGTCGGCGATGGTGGCCGGGACGCCGACGGTGGCGGAGACCTCGTAGTCGAATCCGGAGACGGTGAGGGCGTCACTCGTCCCGTCGGATCCCGCATCGAGCAGGACACCGCCCAGAACCGGGACCGGAGGCCGCGACGGGAGGCTTCTCGCCACCCACGCGACGGCGTCGGCCAGCCCGTCACGCTCGACGCGGATCTTCATGCGCGCTTCCTTTCGACAGCCGAGCCCCTGACGGCTCGAAAGCTCAACGGGTCACCTCGGCCGGAGAGCGCGATGGCCAGGTGCCTCGCAGGTGTGTTCGGTCCGTGCGAGGACGCGAACGCACGTCGACACGCAGACCAGGTGCAGGGACCCACGTTAGGCCGTCCCCGGGGTCCGCGTCACCTCGGCCTCCCCTTGCTTTTGTCGACAAGACGACACGGCTCCGGAGCTGTCCCCAACTTCGTCCTTCGCCTGTTTTTGTTTTGTTCTCTTCTAGAGAAGAAGAAAAGACAGCAGTAGTAATAGGCGTTGTGGATTGTGTGGACAAGGCTCGTTCGCGCAGGTCCGGGCGCGTCCGAGGCTGTGGACTCCGGGTGTGTACGGACGGTGGACAGCTCGGGCCGTCCGTGGATGGATTCGGGCGGCGCTCGATCTGTCCACAATCATCCACAGTTGTCCCCATGGTTATCCCCAGTTGTGGGGCGGTTTGTACCCAGGGTTGTGGGCGCCGTTCGTGACCGGAATCGCTCGGGAGAGTGATCCGTGCAGCCTGCGTCACCCTTGTGCACAAGATGTGGGCAACCTGGGGACAGCGTGTGGATCTTGGTGTGGAAATGCTGTGGACTGCCTGTGAGTGCGATGTGGACGAAAACCCGATCGCCGCAGCTCTCGGACCCGCCGGAGTTGTGCACAAGATACCCACAGCATGTGGATTCCCTTTGTGCACAAGGAAAATTCTGAAGTGCGTGTACGCAAGCTTCGCGTCCTTCTCACTCTTCAGGCATATCTCCGAAGTACCCACTCTTAGCCGCTCTACACGCCTCTCTGGCCTATGTGGACGGCCGCGAGGGGTGCGTGCGGGCATGCAGAAGGGGCTCCCACCTGGACGGTGAGAGCCCCTGAAGTCCTTGTGTGCTAAGGGATTACTGCCTCGCGCGCTGCTTGATCCTGGAAGTCAGTTCCTGGACCTGGTCGTAGATGCGCCGCCGTTCGGCCATCTCCTTGCGGATCTTCTTGTCCGCGTGCATGACGGTCGTGTGGTCGCGGCCGCCGAAGGTCTGCCCGATCTTCGGCAGCGACATGTCGGTCAGTTCGCGGCAGAGGTACATCGCGATCTGTCGTGCGGTCGCGAGCGCCTTCGTCTTGCCGGGGCCGCAGAGGTCGTCGAGGGTCACGTCGAAGAACTCCGATGTGACGCCCATGATGGTCGGCGCGGTGATCTCCGGCGCGTGCGAATCCGGGATGAGGTCCCGGAGCACGATCTCGGCGAGGGCCACGTCGACCGGCTGCTGGTTCAGCGACGCGAAGGCGGTGACGCGGATGAGCGCGCCTTCGAGTTCCCGGATGTTCGCCTCGACGCGCGAAGCGATGAACTCCAGGACTTCGCCGGGAACCGCGAGCCGGTCCTGTGCCGCCTTCTTGCGAAGGATCGCGATACGCGTTTCGAGTTCCGGCGGCTGGATGTCGGTGATGAGGCCCCACTCGAACCGCGTGCGCAGCCGGTCTTCCAGCGTTTCGAGGCGCTTCGGCGGGCGGTCGGAGGAGACGACGATCTGCTTGTTCGCGTTGTGGAGGGTGTTGAAGGTGTGGAAGAACTCTTCCTGCGTACCTTCTTTGCCTTCCAGGAACTGGATGTCGTCGACGAGCAGGATGTCGATGTCGCGGTACCGGCGCTGGAACGCGACCTTGCGGTCGTCTCGCAGCGAGTTGATGAAGTCGTTGGTGAACTCTTCGGTCGACACGTACCGCACGCGCATGCCGGGGAACAGCCGCTGGGCGTAGTGCCCGACCGCGTGCAGCAGGTGGGTCTTCCCGAGTCCGGACTCTCCCCAGATGAACAACGGGTTGTACGCGCGCGCCGGTGCTTCGGCGACGGCGACCGCGGCCGCGTGCGCGAAGCGGTTCGACGCACCGATGACGAAGGTGTCGAACGTGTACTTCTCGTTGAGCTTCGTCTTCGACGTCTGCGGCTGCGCCGGCGCGGTGTAGGGCTGGCCCGCGATCGGCTGACCGGAGAACGTCGGCCAGATCTCGGTCACGGCGGCGAGGGCCTCGCCCTCTTCGTCGACTTCTTCATCGCTGTCATCGCCATCGTTGAGGCTGTTGTCCACCGGCTGCTGCCTCGGCGGCCTCGGCTTCGGAGGCTCGGGCCGGGGCCTGGTCGGGGACAGCATGCCGTCACCCTCGGGCAGTGGCGGGGGACCCGGTACCGGGCCGGACCCGTTTTCCACCCGGCCGGGTGACGTCGGTTCATAGCGAGGACCCGGCGACGGCGGGGGTATCGAAGTGTGGGGCTCGGTGCTGTCGACCTTCACCGCGAGCGAGACCGCGCGGCCGAGCCGTCGCGAAAGGGCTTCGGTGATCGCGCCGCGCAGGGCGCGTTCGATCGCTTCCTTGGCGAAGTCGCTGGGGGCGGCGAGCAGCGCGGTGCCGTCGAGCAGGCCGATCGGCCGGGTCACCCGCATCCAGGCGCGCTGCTGCGGGGAGAGGGTGCCATCGGACAGCTCGCGCACGACCTGTTCCCAGATGACGCCAAGATTGTGCTGGTGATCGGACACCTGCCTGACTCCCCTCCCCTCATCGGTGCGCTGCGGCGAGATCACTCAGCGGCCCGAACGCCGGGTCGAGCGTCATCATGGCCCGGTCGGCTCATGCGCACAGCAAATATCCACATAGTTGTCCACAGCTGTGCACTAATGTACGGCGGCCCGCGGTGACGCCACCTGCGGGATCGTCGTATGCCGACGGGACGCCTCCACATCCCCAAGGACACCCGGGCGCCTGCACCGTTCCACCTCGGCGAAAACCCGGGAGGGGCACGCTAACAAGCCCCGCTCGTTGCCACAAGGCGTCCTCGTGCGCAAGCATTTCACGGTGTACGGCGTGTTGCCATTCGATGCCCTCGCGTCGCCGGTGATCACTCTCCACGTACGGTCGCGGTCCGTGGTCGAGGGGGTGCTTGCCGGGCCCGGCCGGTGGGTGCGTACCCTCGTAAGGTCTCCCGTATACAGCGGGGGCGTTTCGCGTGCCCACGTTGTCGTCGCTCGACGTGACGAGGCCACACGTTGGTAGGAGACACCAGAGACTGCCGTGCGTCAGCACGACACGCCAGGAACGGGTCGAACCGTTCCCGGCGGCCGAGAAACAGGAGAAGTTAGTCGTGAGCAAGGGTAAGCGCACCTTCCAGCCGAACAACCGCCGACGCGCCCGGGTCCACGGGTTCCGGCTGCGGATGCGGACCCGCGCGGGCCGGGCCATCCTGGCGGCTCGCCGTCGCAAGGGCCGCGGCGCGCTGTCCGCCTGATCCGGCCGCCGTCGAGGGACGTCGTGCTGCCGGCCGCCGCGAGGTTGCGGCGCAGTGAGGATTTCCGTGCCGTGATGCGGCGTGGGGCCAAGGCAGGCAGGCGCCGCCTCGTCGTCCATGCGTTGACCACGGACCCGCCCGATGCCGCCGAAGCGGCGCGGGCGGGTTTTGTGGTGAGCAAGGCCGTGGGCAATTCGGTGGTCCGCCACCGGGTCACCCGCCGGTTGAGGCATCTCGTTTCCGCCAGGATCGGAACACTGCCGCCGGGCAGCTCGTTGGTGATACGGGCACTACCTCCGGCCGCGGACGCGTCCAGCGCGGAACTCGGCTCGGACCTCGACGCGTCGTTGCGGCGTCTCGGGTTGTCCCGCCAGACGCGACCCCCCGACCACGGATCAGCGGTGTAATGGCATGCGAGCCACCGAGAACGAGACCACCGAAGACGCCCGCCCGGGCCCGGTGGCATGGGTGCTGCTCCTGCCCATCAAGCTGTACCGCAAGGCGATCTCTCCCTTCCTTCCTCCGGCGTGCCGGTTCTACCCGAGCTGTAGCGCGTACGCCGTCGAGGCACTGACCCGGCACGGCGCCGGCCGCGGCACTTATCTCGCGGTCCGGCGTCTGCTGCGCTGTGGCCCGTGGACCATGCCTGGCCGCGATCCGGTACCCGAGACGTTCTCGTGGCGCCACCGCCGACCTGAAACACCGATCGAGGAGTAGCTCAGTGCTCGACTTCATCTACTACCCCGTGTCCTTCATCTTGTGGTGTTGGCACAAGGTCTTCGGGCTCGTGTTCGGTGAGGCGAACGCGGTCTCCTGGATCCTGGCGATCATCTTCTTGACGTTCACGGTCCGCGGCATCATGTTCAAGCCGTTCGTGAACCAGGTCCGGTCGATGAAGAAGATGCAGGACTTCGCGCCGGAAATGAAGAAGATCCAGAAGAAGTACGCGAACGACCGGCAGCGCCAGGCGATGGAGATGCAGAAGCTCCAGAAGGAGCACGGCGTCAACCCGCTGGGCAGCTGCCTGCCGATGCTGCTTCAGATCCCGGTCTTCATCGGTCTGAACCACGTCCTGCGGATGTTCACCATCAACCCGTACGGCGGCCCCAAGACCGAGAACTACTTCTTCGACCAGGCGGGCGTCGAGTCCTACGTTCACGCGAAGCTGTTCGGCGTCAACCTCGGTGACGCGATCTACACCGGTGTCGACATGGTCAGCGGTGGCAACGCACCGGCGGGCTTCCACTGGTACGTCGCTCCGGTCGCGATCCCGCTGATGATCGTCGCCAGCATCGCCACGCACCTCACCGCGCGTCACTCGGTCCAGCGCCAGAACCCCGAGTCGGCCACGCCGCAGACCGCGATGATGAACAAGCTGACGATGTACATCTTCCCGCTGGGTGTCCTCATCTTCGGTGCGCTGTTCCCGGTCGGCCTCCTCTTCTACTGGCTCGCCAACAACGGCTGGACCCTGATGCAGCAGCGTCTCGTCTACACGCGGATCGACAAGGAAGAAGAGGCCCGCAAGGCCGCCGAGAAGGAGAAGCGCTCCAACCTCGGCCCGAAGCCCGGCCAGAAGCCGACCGCGCCGCGCCCCGGCCAGAAGCCGGTCCAGCAGAAGAAGAACAAGCCGTCCTCCGGTGGTCAGGTCAAGAAGGCGGGCTCGCCGCACGGCTTCGCCCAGACCGGTTCGTCCGCCGCCGAGAAGAAGGACGCCGAAGACGCAACAGCCGAGTCGTCGACGAACGGCTCGAAGGAGAACGGCACGGACGTGCCCGGTCTCATCTCGGACTCGACTAAGAAATCGGGCCGGAAGCGTCGCTGACGCCGATCCGGGCCGGAGAGGAGACCAGTAATGGCGGAGACGATCGACACGATCGACGCCGAGGAGAACAGCGCGGCCGAGGTTGAGGGCGCCGCTGAAGAGACCGCTCGCAAGGGAGGTGTCGACGACGACGTCCTCGTGAAGGAGGGCGACATCGCCGGTGACTACCTCGAGCGGCTGCTCGATCTTTTGGACTACGACGGCGACATCGACCTCGACGTCGAAGCGGGTCGCGCGATCGTCAGCATCGACGGTGGCGAGGACTTGGAGAAGCTCGTCGGTCCCCGCGGCACCGTGCTGGAAGCGCTGCAGGAGCTGACGCGGCTGGCGGTGCAGCAGGAGACCGGTTCGCGTAGCCGGCTGATGCTGGACATCGCGGGCTGGCGCGCGGACCGCCGCGAGGAGCTCCGCGAGCTCGGCCGCTCGACCGCCGAGACGGTCGTCTCGTCCGGCGAGCGTGTCCGGCTCCAGCCGATGAGCCCGTTCGAGCGGAAGGTCGTCCACGACGCGGTCGCCGCCGTCGACGGGGTCAAGAGCGAGAGTGAAGGAGAGGACCCGAAGCGCCGGGTCGTCATCTTCCCCGCCTGACGATTACTCGAACGAAGCGGCCCGCCGGTCATCCGGCGGGCCGCTTCGTTGTGTCGGGGGTGAATTACAAGCGTGGCGTTTCACGTGAAACGCGGGAAGCCGAGTGGAGTTGTCCACAACTTCGGACTGTCTCCCCGCTTTGCGCTCGGCGTCATGGACAATCAGTGGAGCGCGTTTCACGTGAAACGGCGTCGAGGGTTGAGGAGCAAGAGTTGGGCTTGGACGGGGTCGCCGCATCGGTACGGAGTGCGGCGTCGGAAGTATTCGGAGACCGCGTCGAGCAAGCCGCCGGCTACGTCGAACTCCTGGAACGGCATGGCGTCGAGCGCGGGCTCATCGGCCCCCGCGAGGTCGACCGGCTGTGGGAGCGTCACGTTCTCAACTCCGCCGTGATCGGCGAGCGGATCCCCGACGGCGCCCGCGTGGTCGACGTCGGGTCGGGTGCGGGACTTCCGGGTGTACCGCTCGCGATCAGCCGACCGGACCTCGATATCGTTCTGCTCGAACCGATGGCTCGCCGGGTCGACTGGCTGGCCGAGGTTGCCGAGAAGCTGGAACTCCCTATCACCGTTGTCCGCGGGCGCGCGGAGGAGCGGCAGGTACGTGAGGAGCTCGGTGGCGCGGATGTCGTCACCGCCCGGGCGGTCGCTCCCTTGGCCCGGCTCGCGAACTGGTGCCTCCCGCTCGTGCGTTCCCAAGGCACTCTGGTCGCCCTCAAAGGAGCGAGCGCTGGAGAGGAAATCGAACGCGATCGCGCCGCCGTCCGGAAGGCCGGCGGCGGCGAACCGGAAGTCTTCGAGTGCGGCACCAAGGTGCTCGAGGTTCCGAGCACGGTCGTCGTGATCCACCGTCTGCCCCCGAAACCGTCTCGACAGCGCGGCAGGCGCAGCTAGACCGGTTCCACGTGAAACAACGCAGAACGACTCTCACGTCCACTACAGAGGAGGCTCGAGACCGGTGACTCCCCCGCCGTCCGACCCTGCGAGCGTCGGCCAGGAACTCGGCTGGACGCCCATCGCTGAAGAAGCCGTCCGCGCCGCCAGCGTGCTGCACCCCAAGGAGGGTGCGCTCCCCCGGCCGAACCGCCGGCGAGTGCTGACGGTCGCCAACCAGAAGGGCGGCGTCGGCAAGACGACGAGCACGGTGAACCTCGCCGCCGCCCTCGCCGTCCACGGACTCAAGACGCTCGTGATCGACCTGGACCCCCAGGGCAACGCGAGCACCGCGCTCGACATCGACCACCGATCCGGTACGCCGTCAATCTACGAGGTGCTGATCGGTGAGGTGACGCTGGCCGAGGCGGCGGCGCAGAGCGAGCAGTCGCCCAACCTCTACTGCGTGCCCGCGACCATCGATCTCGCCGGTGCCGAGATCGAACTCGTCTCCATGGCGTCCCGCGAGATGCGGCTCAAGGAGGCGCTCTCGTCCGAGATCCTCGACGAGATCGGCGTCGACTACGTCTTCATCGACTGCCCGCCGTCGCTCGGCCTGCTGACCGTCAACGCGATGGTCGCCGCGCAGGAGGTGCTGATCCCGATCCAGTGCGAGTACTACGCGCTCGAAGGTCTGGGTCAGCTGCTGAGCAACATCGAGCTCGTTCAGGCGCATCTGAACCGCGAACTCAGCGTCTCCACGATTCTGCTCACCATGTACGACGGCCGGACGAAGCTGGCCGATCAGGTGACGAGCGAGGTCCGAAACCACTTCGGGGACACTGTCCTCAAGACGGTGATCCCGCGCAGTGTGAAGGTCTCCGAGGCGCCCGGGTACGGGCAGACGGTCCTCGCGTACGACCCGGGTTCGCGGGGCGCGATGAGCTACGTGGACGCCGCGAAGGAGATCGCCCAGCGCGGAGTGGAGATGAAGGAAAGGAGCGGTACGGCATGAGCGAGCGCAGAGGGGGGCTCGGGCGCGGGCTCGCCGCCCTGATCCCCACCGGTCCGCCACCGGGTTCGGCGGCTCCGGCCGAGAACGGCTCCCCTGTCCCGTCCGCTCCCGCGAGCAAACCCGCGGGGCCGGACGACAAGGGCTGGTTCGCGGCCAACGGCGCGGCCGGTTCGCACGGCGGAACGGTCGCCGGCGCGGTCTACCGCGAGGTGCCGGTCAGCCAGATCAAGCCGAACCCGAAGCAGCCGCGGCAGGTCTTCGACGAGGACGCGCTCAACGAGCTGGAGCACTCGATCCGCGAGTTCGGGCTCATGCAGCCCATCGTGGTCCGGGAGCTCGGCAACGACGAGTACGAACTCGTCATGGGCGAGCGGCGGCTGCGCGCTTCCCAGCTGGCGGAGCTGGAGGCGATCCCGGCGATCGTCCGCCAGACCGCCGACGAGGCGATGCTGCGCGACGCGCTCCTTGAGAACATCCACCGCGTTCAGCTCAACCCGCTCGAAGAAGCGGCCGCGTATCAGCAACTGCTCGACGAATTCGCGGTCACCCACGAGGAACTGGCGAGCCGGATCGGGCGCAGCCGCCCGGTCATCACGAACACGATCCGCTTGCTCAAACTCCCCCTCGCCGTCCAGCGACGGGTCGCGGCCGGGGTGCTTTCGGCGGGCCACGCGCGGGCGCTGCTCTCTCTCGAAGACGCCGAAAGTCAGGAAGAGCTGGCCGCGCGGATCGTCGCGGAGGGCATGTCGGTCCGCGCGACCGAGGAAGCCGTCACGCTCAAGAAAAGCGAAAAGCCGGCCAAGCCGAAGCCCGCTCCCCGCAAGCCGATCCAGGCGCCCGGTCTCCAGGAACTGGCGAACCGGCTCTCGGACCGGTTCGACACTCGCGTGAAGGTCGACTTGGGCCGCCGCAAGGGGCGGATCACCCTCGAATTCGGCTCGGTTGACGATCTTGAACGCATCGTGGCGCTCATGGATCAAAACCAGGCAAATCAGACACCGGAAACCGATTAGGGATCACCCCGGGTTGTTTTGTCACGGTGACGATAGCTCGGTGCTGATGACTCGGTGACGCTGAGTGCTTGAACTGGGGGCAAGTGTGAAGGGTCTGTTCGGCGGTCGAAATCCGCGCGCCGTGGTCTTCGACTGCGACGGATTGCTCATGGACACCGAGCCATGTTGGTCGGTCGTCGAGACTGAACTGTTCGCGCGGCGCCCGACGCGATGGCGGAGGCGTTCGGAGAACCGGATGCCGGCGCCGAGATCGCGGCCGAGTTGCTGAGGTTGGTGACCGAGGTCGTCACCGCGAAGGCGGAGGCGATGCCCGGCGCGCGTGAGTTGGTCGAACTGACCGCCGCCGCCGTACCGGTCGCCGTCGCGGGCAACTCGCCCCGGGCGCTGCTGGACGCCGCGCTCGTTCGCGGCGGGCTGGCGGAGATGTTTCCCGTGAAACTAGCCGCCGATGAGGTGAGCGCGCCGAAGCCGGATCCAGAGATGTACTTGACCGCTTGCGGATGGTCCCGGCGGTGACCGGCCTGCCCTTCGTCCGCTTCCAGAGCCCGACCCGCGATGAACGAGGAAACTTCACCGGGGTCTTCGGTCTCGTCAACGGGCTCGCCCGCGCCGGACGCCTCACCGTCGAGCAGGAAGCGTTCCGCCGGACGAACAACGACTGGTACGACGCGAACTTCACCAACCCCGCGCACGCCGACCCGAGCGTCTACGACCCGGAGCTCAATCCCGGGGCCGCGGCCTGGTTCAAGGCGACCGCTCGGGTCTTCATCGAGCGGGTCGACGGCTACTTGTCGATCCTGAAGATGCACGAGGTTCCCTGTGAAACTGTCTGGTCGGCGAACCCGGGACAGATCGTCTACGAGGACGAGCATCAGGTCGTAGTCGTGGCCCGGAAATAGAGAAAGGGGACTCGCCCGCGGTGGGCAAGTCCCCTTCGTCGAGTCCGGTTCAGCTCTTGCGGGAAATCGCCCGTCCGACGAGGCCTGCGAAGACCGAGCCGAGGGTGGCGCCTGCCGCCTCGATCGCCACCGGCACGATCGACGTCTCGGTGAGACCCGGTGAGGGGTTCACCGCGAGGAAGTGGACCGTGCCGTCTTCGGTGATCACCGCGTCGGTGCGCGAGATGTCGCGAAGCCCGAGTTGCCGGTGTACGGCGACGGCCAGCTCGCCGACCGCCTTGGCGGCGTCGTCGGGGATCCGCGCGGGGGTGAAGAAATCGGTCAGCCCGGCGGTGTAGCGGGCGGTGTAGTCGTACACGCCGCTCTCCGGCACGATCTCGACCGCGGGCAGTGCTTCGGGTCCCTCTTCGCCTTCGATGACCGTCACGGCCACCTCGACGCCGGAAACGAACTTCTCGGCGAGGACGGTGTCGCCGTATGCGAAGCAGCCGACCATCGCGCCGGGCATTTCCGCGGCGTCCTTGACGACCTGGGCACCCAGCGCGGATCCGCCCTGGTCGGGCTTGAGGATCATGGGCAGCCCCAGCGTATCGACCATCGAGTCCAGCACGGCTTGCGCGCCGAGCTCGCGGAAGGTGCTGTGCGGCAGCACGACCCAGTCCGGCGTGGTGAAGCCCGCGTCGGCGACGAGCGCTTTGGCCGTGGGCTTGTCCCACGCGCGGCGGCAGCCCCGCGAACTGGTGCCCACGTAAGGCACGTCGAGCATCTCCAGGACCGTCTGTACCGCACCGTTCTCCCCTTCACCACCGTGAAGGGCGACGATGGCCGCGTCGGGCCGCTGGGTGCGAAGACGTTCGAGCAGACCCGCGTCGGTGTCCCACTCCTCGACGATGAGACCTTCCGCCCGCAACGCGACCGAGAGCCGGCGTCCGGAGCGGATCGAGACATCGCGTTCGTGGGAAAGGCCGCCTGCGAGTACGGCAACGGTGCGGTCGACCACCGAGACTCCTTTGTGCTTGGGGACGTCCGGTCGATCAGACCGTGTCCGGAGAGGGGTTCTGCGGCCCCGAGATCGAGCGTGGGCTCGCGTTACCGAAGGTACGCGCCAGGTCCATTTCGGACTCGAGCACCGCGGCGAGCCGCCGGACGCCTTCGCGGATCCGTTCGGGCGTCGGGTAGCAGTAGGAAAGCCGAAGCTGTCTGCTGCCGAAACCGTCGGCGTAGAAACCGGTTCCGGAGGCGTACGCGACCCGGGCCGTGACGGCTCTCGGCAGCATCGCCTTCGTGTCCACGCCTTCGGGAACGGTCATCCAGACGTAGAAACCGCCATCGGGTTTGGTCCAGGTGCAGCCGGCGGGCATGTGCTGTTCGAGCGCGGACAGGATCGCGTCCCGGCGATCCCGGTAGTTCTCGCGGAAGGTCTTGATCTGACCCATCCAGTCGTGAGTCGAGAGGTATCGCGACACGATCAACTGGTTAAGCGTCGGCGGACAAAGCGTCGCGGACTCGGCCGCGAGTACGAGTTTCTCCCGCACGGCGTGGGGTGCGAGCACCCAGCCGACCCGCAGGCCCGAGGCGAAGGTCTTCGAAAATGAGCCCAGGTACACGACATTGTCGGGGTCGATCGAGCGGAGCGCCGGGTACGTCTGACCGCTGAAGCCGAGCAGGCCGTACGGGTTGTCCTCGATGATGAGGATGTCGTTCTCACGGCAGATCTCCACGATCTCCGCGCGCCGCTCGACGGCCAGCGTGACGCCGCCGGGATTGTGGAAGTTGGGGATCGTGTAGAGGAACTTGACCCGGCGGCCCGCCTTCCGAGTCTCCGCGAGCGCGGCGCGCAGCCCTTCGGGGACCAGGCCGTGATCGTCCATCGCGACGTGGACGACGTCCGCCTGGTACGCGGCGAAAGAGCCGAGTGCGCCGACGTACGACGGGCCTTCGGCGATGATGACGTCGCCCGGATCGCAGAACAGCCGGGTGACCATGTCGAGCCCCATCTGGGAGCCGACCGTCACCACGACGTCGTCCGGGTGGGCCTTGATGCCTTCGAGGGCCATGATTTCGCAGATCTGCTCGCGCAGGGCGGGGACGCCGTGCGCGGAGCCGTACTGGAGCGCGACCAGGCCGTCCTCGGCGATGAGCTCGCCGACCTGCGCGGACAGCGTGTCCAACGGGAGCGCGGCGAGGTTCGGCATCCCGCCGGCGAGCGATACCACCTCGGGGCGACTGGCGACCGCGAACAAGGCCCTGATCTCGGAAGCAGTCATCCCGGCCGTACGCGCGGCGTAGCGGTCGAGGTGAGGGTCGAGGTTGTGGCGGCCGGGCTCCGGCCGGACAGGGCGATTCTCGGTCATCAGGCGCTTCACCCGGCTTCGAAGTGGACATAGTCGCTACCGACTGGTAGTTCCATCGAGTGTAACCACCCTCCCTTGAGGGGCCCTGGCCTTCCGGTGTTCATCACATCGGCCTATCCTCGGTCAGGACCCCTTCGGTGAGCCCTGCTCGGGACAAGGCTGCGTGGGGTGTCGTCATTCAGGGAGGTCTGTCTGTGTCGCGTCGCGTCGTGGGCGTAACCCTGGACAACCTCGAGCACCTGCCCAAGAGCTGCCGCCGCTGCGTGTACTGGGAGCTGGCGCCGCATATGAAGGCGCAGGCCGAGGAATACGGCGCGACCGAGGTCGAAAAGGAAGCTTGGGTTTCCAGCGTGCTGCTGGAGTGGGGTTCCTGCGGCCGGATCGTCTACAGCGACACCTTGCCCGTCGGTTTCGTGCTCTACGCGCCGCCGAACGCCGTCCCGCGCTCGCTGGCCTTCCCGACTTCGCCGCCCGGCCCGGACGCGGTCCTGCTGACCGCCTTCCAGGTCCTTCCCGAGTTCCAAGGTGGCGGACTCGGCCGGATGCTGGTGCAGGCCGTCGCGAAGGATCTGACCAAACGTGGTGTCCGCGCGATCGAAGCGTTCGGGGACGCCAAGCCCGACGAGACCGATCCGGACGGCGGCCACAGCTGCGTGCTGCCCGCCGCGTTCCTGCAGAGCGTCGGATTCAAGACCGTGCGGCCGCATCCGCGGTGGCCGCGGCTACGGCTGGAACTGCGGTCGGCGATTTCGTGGAAGGAAGACGTGGAGGCAGCCCTCGAACGGCTGCTCGGCCAGGTCTCCATCACGACGGCCGAGCCGAGCCTGGGCCGCGCCTGACCCTCTCGTCTTTCTGGACGGGTACCTTCCGCTTGCCATGAACGATCCTTTCCTTGCAAATTTCGCAAGGAAAGGACCGTTCCTAGCGCTCGAGTGAGCCGTCTAGCAGAGTTTTCGAGCGCGCGCAGCAGCCATCCCCCGGGTTGGGGACAGCTGTGGGTAACCCGCCGAGTTATCCACAGATCGCTGATAGGAGCGGTGGAAAATCTGTGGATGGGTAGGCTGGACCTGGGGACGCCCCCCCGGGAAGGGCGGGGGCTGCGCGCCGGGTTGATCTAGGGGTGGCGTGATCGGCCGCGGGGGCACACAACCGGTTGTGCCGAGGGCGTCGGCAGAACGATGTGCGCCCGCGTGCGGGTGTGGAGGACTGGCTACTCCGCTTTGGCGAGTTCGTGGGCCAGGACGTCCGCGAAGGTGAACGTGCCGGTCGGCTGGTCCCCTTCACCAAGGAGGTACAGGCGCTTCACGGCGACCAGGATGCCTTCGGCGACGACGTCGCGGAAAGCCGGGTCCGCCAGTTTGCGGCTGTCTTCCGGGTTGGTCAGGTAGCCGATCTCGATCCGCACCGCCGGGCAGCGGGTGCGGGTGAAGATCTCCCAGGTCTTGTAGTGCGTGCGGCAGTCGAGCATGCCGGTGCGGGCGGCCAGTTCGCGCTGGATGAAGCCCGCCAGCAGCTCGCCGACGGTCGACGTGGTGCCGTTGCCGGTGCCGAAGTGGAAGCTCGCGACCCCCTGCGCCTTGGGCGAGGGGTTCTTGTCGTTGTGCAGCGAAAGGAACAGGTCGGCGCCCGCCTCGTTCGCGAACTTCGCCCGGTCGCCCTCGCTCGGGCTCTGGTTCGGGCCGCGCGAGATCAGCGCCTCCATGCCGGTGGCCTGCATCCGGCCTTCGAGCCGCCGTGCCAGGTCCCAGGCGATGTCCGCCTCACGCAGGCCGCCGGCGACGACGCCGAGGTCCTCACCGCCGTGGCCCGGGTCGATCACGATGCGCTTACCACGCAGCCGGGGGCCCGCCTGCCGCACCTGCTCCTGCTCACGCAGGAAAACGGGACGGCCGCCGCGGGCACGCGGCGAGGAGAGCCGGTGCAGCTCACGGATGGTGGCCGGACCGCACATACCGTCGGCGACCAGGCGCATGTCGCGCTGGAAAGTCTTGAGCGCGCGTTCGGTCTGCGGGCCGAAGTGCCCGTCCGGGCGGCCGGCGTCGAAACCGAGTTCGGTCAGCCGCTCCTGGAGCGCGAAGACGTCGTCACCCTGCATGGGGGCGGAGAACATGTAGGTCAGCGGGCGGCTGCCCAAATGGAAGCCCGCGCCGCGAAGCGCCTGGTAGGTCGCCGGACCCACCAGACCGTCGGTGATGAGCCCACGGCGCTGCTGGAACGCTCGAACGGCGTGTTCCATCGCCGTGTCGAAGACCTCGTACTCCCCGGATTCGGTCACCGGCGGGAGCAGCTCCATCGCCGCCAGCGTGGACCTGATCTCGGCGACGTCCGGTCCGGCGTCACCGCGGCGGAGTACCCGCATGCACTCCTCGCTCTTCCCTTTGGGGCACCGATCGAGCTCGATGCGCGACTGTGAAAACCCTGCGGGGCGAACCCCGGTGCTCTATTGTGCCCTGTGAACTCTCGGTGAGCGCGGAGGCCCGGTCGGTGCGTCAAGTCGCCGTTCGTGGAACTCGTCCAGGCGTTCCCGTAACAGGGAGTTTTACCCAATCCGAAGAACGACGAAACCCGGAGCCTGGGCAGGCCCCGGGTTTCGGCAGGTGAAACGCGAGATCAGAGGACGTCGGCGAGGTCCGAGAGCAGCGCGGCCTTCGGCTTGGCGCCGACGATCTGCTTCACCGGCTTGCCGCCCTGGAACAGGATCAGCGTCGGGATCGACATCACCTGGTAGTCACGCGCAGTGTTCGGGTTGGCATCGATGTCGAGCTTCGCGATGGTCAGCTTCTCGCCGTTCTCCGCGGCGATCTCCTCGAGCACCGGGGCGACCATCTTGCACGGGCCGCACCAGGTCGCCCAGAAGTCGACCAGGACGGGCTTCTCGCTCGTCAGCACGTCGTCGACGAACGTCTTGTCGGTCACCGTCACGGTGTTGGCCATGGTGTCTCCTTCTGGGTGGTGAACGGGCTGGGAAAAGTCAGTTGGTGGTGGCGCCGTAGCCGCCGCCGACCAGCTCAGGGGTCTCCTGGGCGGTCTCGACACCGGCGTGCTCCGCCAGCCATCGTTCTGCATCGATGGCGGCCGCGCAGCCCGAGCCCGCGGCGGTGATCGCCTGCCGGTACGTGCGGTCGACCAGGTCGCCCGCCGCGAAGACACCGGGGAGGTTCGTGTACGAGGTCCGGCCCTGGGTGAGCACGTAGCCGTCCTCGTCGAGGTCCACCTGACCGCGCACCAGTTCGCTGCGCGGGTCGTGACCGATCGCGACGAAGAACCCCGTCACGTCGAGCTTGGACTCCTCGCCGGTCACCGTGTCCTTGAGCGTCAGGCCCTCGACCTTGCCTTCACCCTCGACTCCGGTGATCTGCTTGTTGAGCGCCCACTTGATCTTCTCGTTCTCGCGGGCACGCTCCAGCATGATCTTGGAGGCGCGGAACTCCTCGCGGCGGTGGACGATCGTGACGGACTTGGCGAACTTCGTCAGGAAGGTCGCCTCCTCCATCGCGGAGTCGCCGCCGCCCGCGACCACGATGTCGTGGTCGCGGAAGAAGAAGCCGTCGCAGGTGGCGCAGGCCGAAACACCGCGGCCGAGCAGCTCCTGCTCGCCGGGCACGTTCAGATAGCGGGCGGCGGCACCCATCGAGAGCACGACCGCGCGGGCCGCGTAACGCTTGCCGTTCGCGACGACGTACTTGACGTCACCGGTCAGCTCGACGGACTCGACGTCCTCCTGACGCAGGTCGGCGCCGAAACGCTTCGCCTGCTCGCGCATCTCTTCCATGAGGTCGGGACCCTGGATGCCTTCGCGGAAGCCCGGGAAATTCTCGACCTCCGTCGTCGTCATCAGCGCACCGCCGAACTGAGTGCCCTCGAACACCAGCGGTTCGAGCTGCGCTCGTGCCGCGTAGACAGCGGCGGTGTATCCCGCAGGACCCGATCCCACAATGATCAGGTTCCTGATCTCCTCGGCAGCCACCCGTGACCTCCGCTCGTAGTGACCTGTTCACCAGGCTCAACACGATCGTAAGGGCCGGTGTTCCCGTGGTGACCGGCGCTACTTTCTCCCGCCTTGCGCCACGGCGGAGATCCGACCTCTAGCGCCGCTAGAAAACCTAGCGTGGTAGCAAAGGTCCCTCGCTCCCCCCGAAATGGGGGTGGTGGGGAGCGAGGGACCAGTGAGGTTTCGGCCGGTTACTTGGCTCCGATGATTTTGTCGAAGAGGACCGCCGGGTTGCCCGGGCCGCAGTCGGCACCGAAGGCGACGATGCGGAACTGGGCGAGTTTGCCTGTGGTGTAGATCACCATCACGCCGTCCTTGCCCGCGACGTTCACCGGCCGGATGCCCTCCGGCCGTACGTCGGCGTCCATTCCGGCCGCGGCGACGCAGGCGTCAAGGCGCTCTTCGGTCTTCAGCGGGCCGAAGTCGCGGACGCCGATCGCCTTGCCGACGAGGGCTTCGGCCCCTCCGCCGTCTCCGCCGACCGAAGGTCCGGCAGGAGCCGACGGTGCGGGCTGGGCGACACCGCCCGTACTCGGCTCCTGAGTGGTCGGGACAACGATTGCCACGGCGGCGATGGCCGCCGCGGCCACGGTCGCTATCCCGGCGCCCCAGCCGATCCGCTTGTTCCGCCGCCGCCGTGCGGCCGCGAGGTCCACCACCGGGGCGACCTGCTCCTGCTGCCTTTCAGATGCGCCTTGAAACGCAGGCGACACCCGCATTTCGGCGGCCAGCGCGGCGTCGAGCCGTGCCGCGTACTCCGCCGGCATCGGAGCGACCGGCTCGTTCGCGAGCTCCGCGAGGTCGGCCGTGGTCGCTTCCAGTGCTTCGATGATCGCCAGTGCTTCGGGGTCGGCGTTCACCAACGGCCACAGTTCGGCCGCCTCACGCTCGTCCAGCACACCTGCGTGCAGGTCGGCGAGCACATCGACAGACCACGGCGGACCGACGGTCCCACCGATCCCCCTGCTCTCGTCTGTCATCGTCCCTCCCCGTCACCCGGCGTGCCCTGAGGACGCCTGGCACCCCGTTGCGGGGTAGCGCGCTCTCGTTTGCTTTCGTGAGTTGGGACGTTCGCAATAGCATCGGGGTTCCGTAGATGTCCGAGAACCTTCGCGAGCTTTCCGCGACCTCGGGCACACCGGCTCTTGACCGTGCCCTCGGCGATGCCGAGCATCTTCGCCGTCTCAGCGACGGAGTATCCCTCGACGTCGACCAACACGATCGGGGCACGTTGCTCGTCGGGGAGCTGATCGAGGGCTTCCTTGACGACCAGGCTCGTCTCGCGCTCGGACATCGAGTCGCGCGGCGAGGCGGGTTCGTTGAACTGCCCGGTCTCGGGCAGCGGAACGGTCGGTCTGGCCTTGCCCCGCCGGATGCGGTCGAGGCACGCGTTCACGACGATGCGGTGCAACCACGTCGTGACCTGCGATTCCGCTCTGAAGTTGCCCGCTGCTCGGAACGCGGAGATAAAGGCGTCCTGCAGGGCGTCCGCGGCTTCTTCCGGATCCCGCAAGGTGCGCAGGGCTACCGCCCACATGCGGTCTCGATGTCGCTGGACCAGTTCACTGAACGCGTGCGGGTCCCCAGCGGCGTGCGCCGCTATGAGATCCGCGTCCGTGGGAGCTGCAGCTGTCACCCGAGAGAGCCTACTGACCCGGTGTCTGAGGTCACCCCGCAGGCAGGAAGGTCAGCTCTTTGAGTTCGGTGAGGAACTTGCCCTCGTCATCTTCACCCAGCTGAGTGATCCAGACGATGAAGTATTGACCCTGCTGAGGCTGCTGCAACGCGATGGTCGATTCACCCGCCGCGAGGTCCCCGCTCCCGACGACCTTCGTCTCTTCGAGCTTCGGGTTCTTCTTGTCGGCGGAGCGGATCTCGACCTTCGAGCCCGGGCTGGCCGCGTCGATCTTGACCTGGCTGAGGTTGATCGGGTCCTTGAAGGTCACGACCAGTCCGACGCCGTCCTTGAGCACCGGGAACTGCTTGTCGTACTGGTCGGTCTTCCACGAGGTGACCGCGTCACCGTCGGTGGTGTTCCTGGCCCTGCCGGGGCTGTCGCCCTTGCCGCCCGGGTTGTAGACGGCGACGGCCGACGGCTTCACCGCGGCACCCACCGCGGGCGCAGGCGGCTTCTGCACCGGTGGCGGCTGCTCGCCCGAAGGCGGCACGACCTGCGAGGACGACGCGGCGACGTTGATCTTCGGGCCGCTGGACTTCGACTCGCCCTGGAACAGGTTGATCAGCATCATCCCGCCCCAGGCGAGGATGACCACGGTCGCGACGACCAGCACGGTCACGCCGAGCGCCAGCTTCTTGCGCCGCGCGACGTCCTTGACCGGCTTCTTCGTCGTCCAGACCGTGCCGTCCGATTCGGCGACGGCCTCTTCCTCGCCGACGGCCTTGATCAGCTGGGTGCGTTCTTCGGCTTCGGCGACCTGGTCCAGCACGCGCAGGATGGCCGCGCTGGTGCGGATGCCGCCGTGGCCGCCGTCCTCGATGGTGCGGACGGCGAGTGAGGACAGCTCGACCGGGACCGTCGGGACCAGCGAACGCGGCGGGATGACGCGTCCGGTCGGCGCGTGCGGCGCCGCGGGGATCGCGGCCGGGCCACCGGGCAGGGCCCACCGGCCGGTCAGCAGCAGATACAGGACTGCGCCGAGTGCTTTGACGTCGTCGCGAAGGGTCGCTTCAGGCAGCGGGCCGGGGAAGGCGAGCTTCAGCGCGCCGTCCGGGGTGAGCCGCAGGCGCTGCGGGTGGTCGAGGCCGAGGACGAGACCGTTCTGGTGGGCGTGGTCGACGGCTTCCGCCAGCGCCTGCACCATCCGGGCGGCCGCGGCGGGCGCCACCGGCCGCTGCGCGACCAGGTCGACCAGGTCGCTGCCCTTGGTCCATTCCGCCACGACGACACCGAGCAGACCTTCGCTCGAGGTGACGCCGCTGCCGAGACTGAGCACGTCGAGGACGCGCGCGACCCCGCCGTGACCGAACTTCGAGGCGTGCGCGGCACGCTCCAGCGTCCGGCGCGCGAGCCGTGCGGCCTCCGCGTCCGCGGGGTCGCCGACCAGCAGCGTCAGCGCCACGTCCCGCTTCAGCTGCCCGTCACGGGCACGCCAAAGATGCGCGGCCGCCCGCTCGTCCACCCCGAACTGTGCGAGCAGGCGATACCGGCCGTCACCGACGACCCGGCCAGGGGCCAGCGACCCGCCTTGGGCCCGGATGCCCACCTGGCTCGCCTCCCCTGCCTGTTCGCTCCGTCTCGTATCCACCGCACTCTCCCGCGTAGCTCCCGCCCCGAGGGTACCCAGAATACGACCCGTGAACGCGCGCCATCCGTACGTGAATCGTTATCCGCGCTTGATCAACCGGGTGATCCTCGCCGTGGCGGGCTTCAATTCCTCGACCTTCAAGGCGATGAGCACGCCGAACGACACCACGATCCCGACCACCGTCTGCAGGAGAAGTTTCACCCAGGCCTGGAAAGTAGGCCCGAACGAGTCAGGCACGATCTGCCCGGCGAGCCACGCCGCGCCGACCCCGAGCACACTCGCGACGACCGTGAAGAGGATCACCCCGAGGACTCGCTTGCTCCGGAGGTTTCCGAGGGTCACCCACAGCCAGACCTGACCGAGGATCGCGCCGACGACGAAGGTGAGGCCGTTGACCATCATCACGCCGAGCACGATGTTGTCCGGCGAGAGCAGCGCCGGGCACAGGTACAGCAGCGGCACCTTGACCACGGTCATCACGATCATGATCAGCACCGGCGTCCGCGCGTCCTTCATCGCGTAGAACACCCGCATTTGCAGCATGACCAGCGCGTACGGCAGCAGCGCGAACGCGGAGATGGCCAGCGCCTCACCCATGCGCGACGCGTCCTCGACCGTGCCCTTGCCCAAGGTGAACAGGGCGATACCGACCGAACCGCCCACCACGGTCATCACCGCGGAGATCGGCACGAGCATCACCGTCGAGATCCGCGACGCGTAGGAGAGGTCGCCGATCAGCTTCTTGTGGTCGCCGTCCGCGGCCGCCCGGCTCATCCTCGGCATGATCGCGGTCAGCAGCGACACCCCGATGACGCCGTACGGCAGCTGGAAGAGCAGCCACGCGTTGCTGTACGCGGTCACACCGCCCTGCGAACCGCTGGTCAGCACCCGGGTGGTGATCGTGTAGCCGACCTGGCTGACCGCGACGTAGCCGACGGTCCACAGCGCGAGCCCGCCGAACTCCTTCATGCGCTTGTCGATGCCCCAGCGCCATTTGAACTTGAACCCGGACCGCAGCAGCGGCGGGATCAGCAGCACCGACTGCGCCACGATGCCCGAGGTCACGCCGATGCCCAGGGTCAGCACCTTCGGGTCGGTGATCGACACCGGATCGGTGGAGATGTTCCCGGGCATGATCCACACGACGAGGATCGTGAAGATGACGACGAGGTTGTTGATCACCGGCGCCCACGCCGTCGGGCCGAAGATGTTCTTCGCGTTCAGCACCGCCGAGAGCAGCGCGAACACACCGTAGAAGAAGATCTGCGGCAGCAGCAGGTACGCGAACGCGGTGACCAGCTCGGGATTCGCCTGCCCCTTGTCGTCGACGTAGAGCTTGGTGATCAACGGTGCCGCGAACACGGCGATCGCCGTCCCGGCCACGAGCAGCGTGCCCGCCACCGTGACCAGCCGCTGGGTGTAGGCCTCGCCGCCGTCCTTGTCGTCCTGCGACCGCACGAGCAGCGGGACCACGAGACTGGACAGCACGCCGCCCATCAGCAGTTCGAAGATGATGTTCGGCATGGTGTTGGCGACGTTGAACGAGTCGTTCTCCACCTGGGCGCCGATGGCCGCGACCAGCAGCAGCTTCCACGCGAAGCCGGTGATACGGCTGATGAGCGACGCGATCGCCATCCGGCCACTGGACTTCGCGATCGACGGCGCCTTCGCCGGGGCCGCGACGTCTTGTTCGCCCGTGTCCCCCGGCCGCGGTTTGACCAGCGGCGCGTCCTTGATCGCCGGCATGACCTGCGTGGCGAGCTGGTCGTACGGGCGGAGGACGTCGGGGTCGGCGACCGGCCAGCGTGAACCCATCGGGACGCCGGGGGTGCGCGGGATGAACCGCGTCGCGTCGGCTTCGTCGCGCCGGTCGACCTGCCACGGGCGGACCGGCGGCGGCTGGCGGCGCCCACGATGCGGCGGGGGCGGTGTCTGATGGAGGGCCTGCGGCGCCTGGGAAGGCTGGGGTGCGGCCGGACGGCGCGGCGCCTGGTTCTGCGACGGCTGCGGCAGCGGCGGTCCCTGCGGAGGCGGCACCGGCTGACGACGGGTCGGCGGAGGCGGCGTCCCCTGTCCGGGGGGCATTTGCCGCGGCGGCGGGCCCTGGGGTGCCCTCAGCCGTCGCGTTTCGTCGTCGGGACGGCCCGCCACCCGCTGGCGGCGACCGTCCGGCGGCTGCTGGGGAGGCGGCGGCACGGCCCGCCGCGGGCGCTCACCGCGTTCGGGCGGGGGCTGCTGCGGGGGCGGTGGCTGACGACGCTCCGGACGGCGTGCCGGTCCGTCGGTACGGCGGGGCGGTGGCGGAGTACCTTCGCGCCGGGGACGGCCTGCACGCTCGGGCGGTACACCCGGCTCTCTTTCCAACGCGTGCCCAATCCTCGGTGCTCGGCTACGTGATGCCCGGCGGCATCGTTCGACCCAGGGTAATCGGGAACGGCCGGAAACACTTAAACCTGTGCGTCCTCGGTCACACGTGGGGTGGTTTCGTTCGCCCGATCGGCCCGCGAGTCCTTGATCCTCCGGTAGATCCGCCGGGACGACAGGAGCAGCAGCGCACCCGCCGCGGTGATGGTGATGATGATGGTGATCGCGCCGTACTCCGTGGAGGTCAGCTCGAACCGCGCGTCGGAACCGAGCGGGGTCCCGTCGGGCGTGGTCAGCGCCACGTCGACGCTGAACCGGCCCGCTCGCAGCGCCTCGACCGGGAGCAGCTGGTTGATGGCGCCGTTCGCCGGGACGGTCCGCTCCGGGACCGCTTCGGTGGGGCGCAGGCCCACGTTGTTCTTGAGCACGGTGCGGACGTTGACGCCGACCGGAAGGCCGTTGGTGATGTACGCGGGCAGGGGCGACGCGCCGGAGGCCAGCGCGATCGTCTGCTTCGGCCGCTCCACGGTGACCTGGCTGCGGATCGCTTCGAGATCGCCGCGGGCGTTGCCGGTGACGATCGCGGCGTCCGCGCCACGCCACGAGGTCGACGCGGCCCGGATGAGGGCGAGCCGGACCGGGGCGATCACGTCGGCCGGGTTCACTCGTTTGGTCGCATCCATCGTCATCGCCGACGACAGGCCCAGCGTCTCGTTGTCGATCTGGGACATCTTCGCGGTGACCTCACCGCTGGTCGCGGCCGTCAGATCCTGCGGGTCGTAGTTGACCGACGCCGTCCCGGACGGGTCGTCGCCGAGCAGCTCGGGCAACGGCGCCGGCTTGATCAGACCGGCGGTGTAGAAGTCGCCCATCCGCTCCAGGAACGTGGTGAGTTCGGTGCCGGTCGCGGCCCAGTGCCGCGGCGGCGCGATCAGCAGCCGCGAGCGCGACGGCCCCTCGGCCTGCCCGCCGAGCCCCGCCCGGAAGGCGATGGCGCCGAGCCCGTTCTGGGTGGATCCCGAGCCGTTCAGGGCGGACGAGATCAGCGCGTCGATCGGCTGCGCGCGCAGGTCCGTTCCCTCGATCGACACCCCGCCCGAAAGCGGCGAGCCGGACTGGAGCTTGCCCGAATCGGTCAGCACGGTCTTGACGCCGGCCTTGCCGATCGCTTCGACGGTCTGCGAGTCGAGGGCGCCGCCTGGCCAGAGCACGCCGTCCTGCGGCTGGATGCCGAGCAGGTTCTTGATCGTCCCCGCGCCGCCCAGCGCGCTCGCCAGGAGCGCGGTGTCGGTGGCGTCGCCCGCGCGGACCTTCGTCAGCGCGGTGAGGTCGGCGTCGGCGAACGGGAGGGTGACCACGCACCGGCCCGCGACCAAGGCCTTCAGCCTGCCGAGCCAGTTCTTCGCGGTCTCGACGCCCTTGCCGGGAACACCGCCCGCGACCTGATAGCCGCGGGTCATCCCGTCGACGGTCGCGACCAGGTCGGGGTCGATGGCCAGGCACAACGACGACGAGACCTTCGTGTCGGCCTCGGCCGCCCGCGCCGCCTCGACCAGCGAGTCCAGCCGCCCGCCGGCGGCCAGTTCGCCGGCGAGCCGTTCGTCCGCCAGGGTCAGCGGGCCGCCGAGCGGCGACGAGACGACGTGCACGGTGCTGTTCGCGATCGGCCACAGCAGGCTCGTGGACGGTGCCGACGGTGGACGTGACGCGGGAGGCTTGCCGGGGACACCGAGTACCGGCATCAGCAGGGTGACCGCCGCGAGCCGTTCGGGGCCGCCGAAGTCCGGGGTGCCGTTGACGTTGACCAGCAGCGGGTACACGCCCGGCCTCGGGAACTGCAGCTTCGACGACTGGCCGAGCGGTACGGACAGGTTCAGCGCGGCGCTCTGCCCCGGCTCCAGTTCGTCCGGTTCGAGGTCGACGAACTCGGTCGCCGCGAGGTCCTTGAACTTGTCACCGGCGAGGACGTCGCCGATCTGCTGTTCGTTCTGCAGCCGGGTGCCCAGTTGCAGCCGGACGCCCAGCTTGCTGATCCGCCGGTCGCCGATGTTGGTGACGCGGCCGGCGACCGTGAGCGAAGCCGAGGTCGTGGTGAGCACGCGGGGGTTCAGCTGGTCGAGGTCCACGCGCAGCCGAGGCTGTTCCTGTGCCTGCGCGACCGCGACGGGCAACGCGGACAGGGCCAGGAACAGGATCGACAGGACAGTGGCGGCAAGCCGCTTCACTCAGGTGCTCCCTCGGCGGTGTGCTGTTGCTGCGCGAAGAGTTCTTTGGCCTTCCGGACCAGCTTGCGCTCGTCGGAGTAGGCGAGTTTGGTCTCCAGGTCGGCGAGCGGCACCCAGGCGACCTCGGTCACCTCGACATCCTCGTCCGAAAGTTCGCCGCCGGTGGATTCCAGGATGAAATGGTGCACCGTCTTGTGCACGCGCCGTCGCTCGGCCACGAACCAGTAGTCGATGGTGCCGAGGGGCTGCAGGACCCGCGCGGAGATGCCGGTCTCCTCCTTCACCTCGCGCACAGCCGTCTGCTCCACCGTCTCACCGTCCTCGATGTGGCCCTTCGGCAGCGACCACAGCAGTCTGCCGTGCCGGTCGAGCCGCCCGATCAGCGCGGCGTTCGTCCGGTCGGCGTCGACGACGAGTCCACCGGCCGAGGTTTCGTCGACCGTGGTCAGCCGCCGCCCCCGCCTGCGCCTCCGCCGGCGGCCCGGCTTCGAAGCGCCGGAGCGGCCGGCTGATCCAGACATGCTGCGATGCTAGAGCAAACGGCGGTACGGGTACGCTGGCTCACCGTGCCCGTGTTGGGCCGGGCCGTAGTAGTACATCCAAATCGTGGTGGGATTGTCGTGAACAAGGTGGTCGCCGGGCAGGCGATTGCGGGGAAGAGCACTGCGATGCAGAACGCTGTGACGGAGCTGATGCGCATCTCCCCGCTGGCGGACGAGCTCGCGAAGCTCTTCGCGAAGGCGGGACACAGCCTGTACCTGGTCGGCGGCAGCGTCCGCGACATGATGCTCCGCAGGCTGTCGAACGACCTCGACTTCACCACCGACGCCCGGCCGGACCAGGTGCTCAAGATCGTCAGCGCCTGGGGCGACGCGGTCTGGGACGTCGGTATCGCGTTCGGCACCGTCGGCGTGACCAAACAGGGCATGACCCTGGAGATCACCACGTTCCGCGCCGACAGCTACGACCGCGTCGGCCGCAATCCCGAGGTCACCTTCGGCGACAGCATCGAGGGCGATCTGCTCCGCCGCGACTTCACGGTCAACGCGATGGCGATCGATCTCGCGAACAAGACCTTCGTCGACCCGCACGGCGGTCTTCAGGCGCTGCAGGACAAGGTGCTCGACACGCCCGCGACCCCGCAGGAGTCCTTCGCCGACGACCCGCTGCGCATGCTGCGGGCCGCGCGGTTCTCCGCGCAGCTCGGGTTCACCGCCGCGCCGCGGGTGGTCGACGCGATGGCGTCGATGGCCGAGGAGATCGACCGGATCACCGCCGAGCGCGTCCAGGCCGAACTGTCGAAGCTGCTGCTGGCGGACGACCCCCGGCCCGGGATCGAGCTGCTGGTCGACACCGGCCTCGCCGATCGCGTGCTCCCGGAAGTACCCGGGATGCGGCTGGCGATCGACGAGCACCACCAGCACAAGGACGTCTACCAGCACTCGCTGACCGTGCTCGCGCAGGCGATCGACCTGGAGAAGACGCACGAACCGACCTCCGAGCCGGATCTGATCCTGCGGCTCGCGGCGCTCCTGCACGACGTCGGCAAGCCCGCGACGCGTGAGTTCCAGCCCGGCGGCGGCGTGAGCTTCCACCACCACGAGGTCGTCGGCGCGAAGATGGCCCGCAAGCGTTTGCGGGCGCTGAAGTTCTCGAAGGAGATCGTCCAGGACGTCAGCCAGCTCGTGTTCCTGCACCTGCGGTTCCACGGCTACGGCAAGGGCGAATGGACGGATTCGGCGGTGCGGCGCTACGTCACCGACGCCGGCGACCTGCTGCCCCGGCTGCACAAGCTGGTGCGCGCCGACTGCACCACGCGCAACCGCAAGAAGGCGGCCGCGCTGCAGGCGACCTACGACGACCTTGAGCGGCGGATCGAAGCGATCCAGGCGCAGGAGGACCTCGACCGGGTCCGGCCGGACCTCAACGGCGAGGAGATCATGCGGATCCTCGGGCTCAAGCCGGGGCCGGACGTCGGCAAGGCGTGGAAGCACCTGAAGGAACTGCGGCTCGACCGCGGTCCGCTGGAGCACGACGAGGCGGTGGCCGAACTGAAGAAATGGGCCGCCGAGAACGGCATAGGCTGAGACAAACTCCCTTGGTCTCTGGATCCACGCGGCGTAACCGGAGATACTCCTGCCGGTACTCCGGGCAGGGGGAAAATCCATGGCGAAGCGGCCGTCCAGTTTTCTGGTGACGCTGCTGCGTCGGGGCGCGCCCGCGCTGGCGACGGCGACGAGCGAGCTGTCCGACGAGGTCGGCGACCCGACACCGATCCGCGCCCTCCGGCGGATCCAGCAGATGTCCGGTCCGATCGACACGGCTCATCGCGACAACCTGCTGCTCAGGGCCGCCCGCTACGTCGCTCTCGTCCCGCTGGTCTACCGGCTCTTCGCGGTGCCCGGCGCGTTCGGCGTCTACGTCTCCACGCACGGCATGATCGGGATCGGCCCGGTCGGGCTGGTGGCGCTCGGCTCGGTCGGGCTTTCGCTGTACGGGATCCGGTGGATGCTGCGCTCGGCGCCGTTCCGCCCGCAGCACGCCGCCCGGCTGCTGGCGATCGACCTCGTGTTCACCCTGCTCGCGCCGCTGGCCATCGGCGCGCTGGTACCGGCTTCGGTCTTCACCGAGGCGATGGCGGTGCCCGGCAAGCATCTGCTCGGCGAGGTCGCGTTGCTGGCGCTGGCACTGGGCATGCCCGCCGCCGCGGCGCTCGCCGTCGTGAGTTTCCCGGTGCGGATGCTGGCGTCCCTGTTCGGCACCGGTCACGCCGCGCCCGGCGACGCCATGGCCACCTTCCCGTCGATCCTCGGCGTCCTCTTCACCGCGAGCGGCGCCCTCGTCCTGATCGGTCTCGGTACCCGGCTCGCCCTCGCGTACGGCATCCGCAACGGCCGGATCGCCGAACGCGCCCGCCAGCATCGGATGCTGCACGACTCCGTGTTGCAGACCCTCGAAGCGATCGCGCTGGCCGACAAGGGCGACCCGGCCGCGCGCCTCGCGGAGGTGCAGCGGCTGGCGCGGGCGCAGTCGATGGAACTGCGGCGGACGATCGAGAACGAGGCTTCGGAACGCTCGGAGGCCGGTTCGCGGCCGCTGGGCGAGAAGCTCGCGTCGCTGGCGGCGGAGATGGCGCGGGACGGGTTGCGCGCCCAGCTCGTGATCGCCGAGCTCGACGACGACACGCTTTCGGAGGTCCGGCAGATCGCCATCCGTGACGCCGTCCGCGAGTCGCTGCGCAACACCCTCAAACACGCCGGGACGGACCAGGTCGTCGTGCGGGTCGAGGAGCAGGAAGGCGGCGTCGCGGTGATCACGCGCGATCACGGCGCCGGGTTCAGCCTCGAAACCCGGCCCGCCGGTTTCGGGATCAGCGAGTCCATCACCGCCCGCCTGAACGAGGTCGGTGGAACGGCGAGGGTGGAGTCGGCTCCGGGCAATGGCACCAGAGTCACCCTTTGGGTGCCTTTCTGACGGTAAACAGGAGCACATGAAGAAAACGGACGTCCTGGCCGAAGCGCTCACCGCGTACCGCGCCGGTGACCGGGCCAAGGCAGCGGACCTCGCCGAGCGGGCCGGATCCACGCTCGGCATCGAACTGCACCGGTACCTGACCGAGGGCGGCGGTGGTGCCGTCTACGACCGGCCCGCCGCGTTCACGGCGTTCATCCGCGGGGGCGGGAACGTCAAGCTCTACCGGCGGCTCAGTGCCATGCTCGCCCGGCGCTACGGCAGCGTCGGTTCCCTGCTCGACCTCGGCTGCGGCGACGGGCTCGCCGTCGTCCCGGCTCTCGAACAGGCGGACCGGCAGCCGGGCCGGATCGATCTCGTCGAGCCGTCGAGCGCGCTGCTCGCGGAAACACGCAAGCAGCTCGACGGCACCCACGGCCTGCACACCTGGGAGGCCACCGCGCAGGAATTCCTCGACCGGGACGACGACCGGCAGTGGCAGCTGACGCAGTCGACCTTCGCGCTCCAGTCGATCCCGACCGGGGAACGCACCGAGGTTCTGCGTGCGCTCCGGCCCCGCACCTCCTGTCTGGTGCTGGCCGAATTCGACGTGCCCGAGTACGACGAAGACTCCGCCGAATACCTGCTTTCCCTGGTCACGCGTTACGAACGCGGGATCGCGGAGTACGGCAAGGAGGCGTCGCTGGTGGCGCAGGGGTTCCTGCTGCCGGTCCTGCTCGGCCTGGTCGAACCCGGGACGGGCCGGACGAACTGGGAGCAGCCCGCCACCGATTGGGCTTCGCAGCTGAAGGAAGCGGGTTTCACCGGCGTCCGGATCGAGCCGCTCGCGGACTACTGGTGGTCGCCCGCGGTGCTGATCACCGCGTCCTGAAGTTTGGCTACGTTGGGGGTATGGGGATTCCGCTTTCCGCGCTCGAACTCGCCGTCGTCGAGGACGGCCGCGCGGCCACCGAAGTACTCGCTTCGACGACCACCGTCACCGCGAAACTGGAGGAACTGGGGTATCACCGCGTCTGGATCGCGGAGCACCACGGTTCACCGGCCATCGCCACGGCTTCGCCGCCGGTGCTGGCCGCGCATCTGGCGGCGGTGACGTCGTCGATCCGGATCGGCTCCGGCGGGGTGATGGCGCCGAACCACGCCCCGCTGGCGGTCGCCGAGCAGTTCGCGACGCTTTCGGCGCTGCACCCCGGCCGGATCGACCTCGGCGTCGGGCGCGGTCCCGGCACCTTCGACGAGAAGATCGTCCGCGCGTTGCGGCGGGGCGCGGATCCGGCGACGGACGACGAGTACCGCGCCGACGTCGCCGAGTTGCTGCGTCATCTGGCCGGGGAGACCGGAATCCGGGTGCTGCCCGGCGAGGTCCCGGCGCCGGAGCCGTGGCTGTTGTGCTCAAGTGCGGCCGGCGCCGGTCTCGCCGCCGAGCTCGGCCTGCCGATCGCGGTCGCGCACCACATCCGGCCGCAGAACACGGCCGAGGTCTTGCAGGCGTATCGCGAGAACTTCAAGCCGTCCCAATGGCGCGAAGAGCCGTACGTGATCCTCTGTGTCGAGACCATCTGCGCGGACACCGACGCCGAAGCGGCCTACGTCGCCGGGCCGTGCGCGGTGATCAAGTCGTACCTGCTCAACGGCGAGGGCGGCGACCTCGCCTTCCCGACCAGGGAGCAGGCCGCCGCGCATGAGTTCACGCCGGAGGCGAAGGAACTGATCGCGCAGTTCACCGCGGCGCAGGCGCACGGCGGACCCGAGAAGGTGGTGCGGTCGCTGAAGGACCTCGCCGCAGCCACCGGTGCCGACGAGCTGATGCTGACGGCACCGGTGTACGACGCGGCCGCGCGGGCCCGGTCCTACGAGCTGGTCGCGAAGGCCTTCTGACTACTGGACGCGGGAAAGCGCGCCGGATTCGAGATGCTGGGCGATCGGCCGGGGCAGCACGTAGGCCACGGCCCCGCCCGGCGTCCCGTTCCACGGCGCGGTGATACCGGTGACCACGCGCAGGGGCCGCAGGACGCGGTACAGACGGCGCTCCCGTTCGCGGTCCGCGGCCAGCGAGGTCTCGATGAACCGCGCCGATTCGGCGTGCACGAGGTTGCCGGTCTCGTTCCCGAACCGCTGCACCGTGGTGCCCGCCGGGAGGACGACGATCCGCTTGCGCCGGAAGAAGTTCAGCGGCGGCTCGCCCCGCAGCGGCAGGATCGGCCAGTCGGCCGGGTTGTCGGCCTCCTCGCTCGCGCCCGCCGCGGCCCGTGCCGGATACAGCAGCAGGGTGCCGAGGAAGAACCGCGCCGCCTCTTCGAGCTTGGCGAACGCCACCGGCTCGTCGGTCGGCGGGCGGGACACCTCCCAGCCGCTTTCGGTGCGGCGCAAGGTCCACAGCCCCGGCTCCGGTACCGCGTTCGCGCCGATCCGGAAGGACGTCGGCGCCACGCCGTGCTCGGCCAGCCGCTGGTACAGGACGTCCAGCACCTCGACGGCCCGGATGTCGCGGGCGGGCTCGCCGTCGCGTTCGACCCGGGTGCGGGCGCTTTCGTCCGGCAGGTCCGCGGCGGTCTGCGGCGGCCGCGGCTTGCCGGCGATCTCCGCCTCGGCGGTCGCCCGCACCAGCTCGCCGACCAGCGGCGGCCGGAAACCGGCGGCCCGGATGTGCTCGATCAGCTCGGGCTCCGGGGGCACCCCGTACTTCCGCAGGTAGTGCGGGACGGCCGCGGGCCAGATCCAGACGCCGTCGGTGTGGAAGGCGTTCGGCACGTCCGGCGGGCCGTTCGGGGTGAAGATGTCGGGCTGCGGACCGGGCCGGGTCAGCGCCACCGGCGAACGGAAGAGGTAGTCCAAGACGCCGCGCATCATGTCCGGCGGCACCGGCGGCCGGTTGACGACCGGTCGTTCGCCCTCGTTGTGCGCGTCGACGACCTGTGCGTGCCGGAACACGACGTCGAGCGGCAGACCCGCCTTGGCCGACAGCCAGGCCGGGACGTGCTTCTGGTCGCGCGGGAAGATCGCGAGCTCGGTCGCGTACGCGCGCGGAGACGGCTTGCCGCCTTCGTTGGGCGCGAGCCGCCACGTCGGCTCCTGATCGGCGTCGAAGTCGAAGTCGAAGTGCGACTCCGAGTCGAGCGTGAAGGTGCCCTGGAACCACGTGCCGGTCTCGGGCTGGTGCATCGCCGCGCGCAGCCGCGCGAACAGCGAGCCGAGCTCCGGCGGGGCCGCGATCGACACCGACACCGGGCCGTTGCCCTCGTCGCCGACCGAGCGGACCTCGAGTTCGGAGTAGTCGCCGACCTGCCGGAACTGGGCGCCGACCCGCTGCCAGCCGGGCGGCAGCACCCGCAGCAGTGTCCGGCCGATGGCGCGCAGGAGCGCGGCCTGATCGCCCGTACCCGCCTGAGGCCGGGATTCCGGCGTCTCGACGAAGTCGTGCCTGGTCTGCCACAAGGCCGTCAGCCGCGTCGGCGCGGCCGTGGTCGAGAAATCCGTCAGACCCAGTTCGGCCGCGCGGGCCGCGTCCTCGCCCGCCCAGCGCAACGTCAGGTCGCCGCCGCCGGTGCTCGGCGCGATCTGGAAATGCTCGTCGTCGAACCGGCCGTACGACTGCAGGCTGAAGGTCGCGCCCGCCTCGCCGTTCAGCACGACCCTGGCCGGACGGCCGTTCCAGTCGCGGTCGAAGCCCTCTGGCGCCGCTTCCCCCGGCGGCGCGATGAGCAGCAGTGTGCCGTCTTCGGTCGACCGCTGCGCCGCGAAGACGGTGTCCCCCCAGACGGCGTACAGGCCGTCCGGCCGCTCCGCCGCTTGAACCCGGTAACGCACTATGTGTCCCCTCCCCAAGTACCCCAAACCGGAGGTAAATCTAGTGGGCCGGATAGCGGGCGTACCACCGGTCGTCACCCGGTGCGCTCCCGCCGAACTCCGCGAGCGCGTCGTCCGCCAGCCCTCCGATGACCTCGGCCAGTTCCAGCTTCGCGAGCCAGTCCGTGTTGAGCGCTTCCTCGCCGTACATCGCGCCGACGAGGTTTCCGCAGATCGACCCCGTCGAGTCGCTGTCGCCGCTGTGGTTCACCGAGGCGAGCAGCGCGGTGTTCGCGTCCGTGGTGGTCAGCGCGACGTAGACCGACATGGAGAGCGCGGTTTCGCCGATGTTCCCCTGGCCGAGTGTTTCGAGCTTCTCCGGCGTCGGGGCACCTTCCCGGGACAGGGCGAGCGCCTGGTCGAGTGCGACGCTCTGCTCCTCGTGCCCCTGGTACTTCTCCAGCTCGGCACGGGCGGTCGCGACGGCGTCGAGCAGCGGTTTCCCGAGCAGCAGCTCGCGCACGATCACCGCGAAGGCACCCGACGAGAGATACCCGCTCGGGTGACCGTGCGTCAGCGCCGCGCTCTCAGCGCCGAGCCGGAACACCTCGGCGAGATCGTCCGACCACAGCGCGACCGGTGCCGCGCGCATGATCCCGCCGCAGCCCTTCGAGTTGTTCACCGGCTTGTCCATACCGGCGCGCACGCCGGTCTTGCCGTACGCCTCCAGCTCGCTGAAACAGGTGAGCCCGGGCGCGCGACGGCTGAACAGCTCCCGGTTCGTGATCAGCCAGCCGTCCGGTTCGGTGCTCGTGTCCTGCGGGCCGCGGGCTCGCTCCCACGAGACGCCCTGGGTGTGCAGCCAGCGCTGGTAGGCCAGCTGGAGCGACTGCTCGACCGGCGACGCGGTGGCAGTGGTAGCAAAGGTCCCTTGCTCCCGGCGGGCGGCGGCATGGGCTCTGATCAGGCCTTCGAGGGTGAACAGCGTCATCTGGGTGTCGTCGGTGATCCGCCCGACACCGCCGTACGCGGGGATGAGGTCGGTGATCCCGGCCGGGCCGGCGATCTCGCGGATGCGGTCGATCGAGTCGAACTCGGTCTTCGCGCCGAGCGCGTCGCCGATCGCCCCGGCGAACAGGCTGCCGCGCAGCCGCGACCTGGTCGCCGGATGTTGAAGCCACTCGCGCATTGCTCTACTGATCTCCTCGTGGATACCGTTTCGCTTCCCAGCGCCGCCGCTCTTCGGGCTCGCGGGGCAGGCCGAAGCGGTTGAAGTAGTAATAGGCGTCGCCCGCCAGATTGTCGATGACGCCGAGGCCGGGGTACGCGGCGAGCCAAGCCTCCGGGAGGCCGGGCACGGTGAGCCTGGCGCCCACCATCGCCCCGGTCAGCGCGGCGGTCACCGAGCCGCCGCGAGCGGCCAGCGTCAGCGCGGCTTCGGGGTCGTACCCGCGCTTGGCGGCGGCGAACAGGGCCCGGCCGAGCACCGAAAGCGGCGTCCTGCCGTCGCCGATGCTGTCGAACTGCTCGACGTCGTCGCCGCCGATGTCGTTCCGGAGGTCGAGCACGGTTTTGACCAGCTCGCCGACCTCGCCGCTGTACTCGTCGAAGCCTTCGAGGAAGTTCGCGACCGCCGGTTCGCCGTTCTGGGCCGCGAGCTGGGCGCGGAACACGTTCACCAGCAGTTCGGCGCCGTGGACGACCTCGTGGCCCGCCGCGGAACCGACCAGTTCGCGGACCACCTTCATCGCGTAGAAGGTGCTGTCGGCGGGACCCTGCACGCCACCCGTCACCGTCGCGGCGAGCGCGGTCGCCAGCATGGCCGAGAATTCGGCGGGGGCCGGTCCGGCGCCCGCGGTGGCCTTGGCGACCCAGCCGTCCGGCCGTCCGCCCGCGGGCAGCGAGGCCGGGATCTCGGGCTTGTCCGGAGTCGGGTCCAGGCCGCGGATCACCGATTCGGTGTGGAACAGCAGCTGCCGGGTCAGGCCGCCGAGCGGCAAGCCGTCGGCGGGATCGGCGCCCGAGCCGAGTGCGTCTCCGAGCGCGAAGCCGACGTACGCGCCGAGAAGCCGCGGGTACGCGAAGCTGCCGACGGGGAGTGTCGGGTCGTAGAACTTCCCGAACGTCCAGGCGGCCGGGCGCGGCTCGCCGTTGTCGTAAAAGTGCGTGACCAGCCCGTTGGCGAACAGGTCTTCGGGCAGTTCGGGCAGCGGGCGGCCGTCGTACTTCGCCCGTGAGCGCTCGAACGACAGCGTCGCGGCCTGCGTGTAGCGGGTGAGCTCTTCGCTGCTCAGCGGGTAGCCGTTGTCCCTGGCCTGGTCGACGAGGCTTCGCAGGTTCGCGACGGCGGGACTGCCGTACTCCCCGCTGAAGTAGGCGGGACGCCCGACGGACTCGGGATGCTCGGTACCGGCCGGGAGGTCGAGGTCGGCGACCTGCCGCAGCGTCTCGGGGTAGACGTTGAACGTCTCCGGGCGTCCGGGGTTGACCAGCAGCCCGACCCCGGGGTTGTCCTTGGCCCGGCGCAGGAGCACACGTGGCTGGACCCGCTGCCACACCGTGTACTCCGACGGGACCTGGGCCTCGGAGGTGTAGACGACGAAGCGCGCGCCCGCGTCACCGAAGTCGCGGACCTGCAGGTGGCCGTCCTTCGCCGGGGCCAGCACCTCGAGGTCGAGCATCCAATGGACGAACTCCTCCGGCGTGATCCACTCGACGCGGAGGTAGCCGAGAAGCGTTTCGACGGGGCTTTCCGGTGCCGGGCGGCCGGCGAACCGCGGCCCCGGCCGGTGCTCCGGGTTCACGCGGACCGCGCCGGTCGGCTCGCCGAAGAGCGTGTGCTGCTCCCAGCGCAGGATCGCCGCCTTCGGCACGGGCAAGCCGGGGACCGCGGCCGGATCGAACTCGGGATCGACGACCTCCGCCCACCGGGTGAACGCGTCCGTGTCGTCGCCCGCCGCCGAAACGGCCATCAGCTCCAGGTCGAGGCGGATCTCGCCGCCGTCGTCCGGGACGAAGGCGACCGGGCTGGGGAACAGGCCGGTGCCGGGGTCGGTGCCGTCGAGCCAGCCGACGGTGTTGTAGGTGACGTTCCAGCCGCCGGTCGCGCGCACGACGTAGTCGCGGCGGACCCGCAACGCGGCCGTCCCCTCCCCGCCTCGGTCCGTCAGCCATTCCTCGACGCGGCTGACGGCTTCCTCTTCGTTCATCGTCCCCATCCTGGCCTGTCGGTGAACCCGCGACCGCGATCGACGTCGGCAGGACGCCGCCTGGTCGTCCGCGTCACCGTCGCGGAAAGGGCGTCCTGCCACCGCGATAGCGGGGCCTTCGGCCGGGCGGGTTCACACCCTCGGTCATTTTCGGCTTCCATCTCAGCTCCGCCCCCAGCTCCAGAATCCTTCACCAGCGGGGGTACCGCTGGGACCAGCCGTCGACCTCGTGCAGCGCCGAATGGCGGTCGAAGTGCCAGAACGCGTCCGTGGCGATGTTCTCCAGCAGATACCGCAGTTCCAGTTGCTCGACCCACTTCTGCGGCAGCCCCGGGATCCCGGTGCGGGCGCCGAGCAGCGCACCGGCGATGGCGCCGGTGATCGCGCTGCGGCCCGAGTGGTTGACCGCCCGCAGCAGCGCCTGCTCCGGGTAGTTCTCGAAGCCGGACAGCGCCGCGAACGCGCGGCCCAGTACGGAAAGCGTGCTCTTGCCGTCGCCGATCAGCTCCGGGACCCGCAGATCGGGCAGGCCGTGCTTGCCGAAGAACGGCACCGATTCCGCGACCATCGCCTTGAGATCCGCCCAGACCGGTCCCCGCTGGTGCGGGTTCTGGTCGCTGAAGATCTCGCGGGAGGTGTTCCAGATCGGGTAGCTGAACGCCTCCGAGGTCAGCGCGGGTTCGAACAGCCAGGTCAGGTAGGTCGCCGCTTCGACGTCGACCTCACCCGGATGCGTGACCGCGACGAGGTCCCGCACCGCCTGCCGGACGCCGCCGCTCATCGCGCTCCCCGGCCCGGCCGCGGTCATCGCCGCCGGCAGCGCCGCGACCAGCGCGTCCGGGCCGCTCATCGGCATCGCCGTCGGCGAGATCGTCGCCAGCGCGTGGTAGGCGTTCAGCTCGGCGTCGTCAGGGGTGCGGCGGACGCGGAGTTCCGGCACCTTCACGAGCCAGCCGTCGGCGTTGTCCAGCGGCGCGCCCTGGGTGTGCAGCCAGCGCATCAGCGAGTTGCGGGCGACCGTCCCGAGCGCCTTTTCGGCGTCACGGTTCTCGGGCTGCTCGCGATGCGGGCTGCGGATCACGGCCTCGGTGTAGAACAACAGCCGCTGGGTGAGCGGCCCGACGCGACCGGGCAGGTCGAAGGCGACCGTCAGGTCGGAGATGCCCTCGGGGCCGTAGGTGTTGTGGATCTCGTCGAGCCGCATCCGGTCGACGGCCGCCCCGAGCGCCTCGCCGAGCGCGAAGCCCACGTACGCGCCCGTGACGCGCTGCCAGCCGTAACGCGAGCTGGAGCGGTCTCGTTCGAAGTACTTGCCGAAGGTGTCCAGACGCGGCTGGATCTGGCCCTCGTTGTCGTAGCCCGGCGCCAGCCCGTTCGCCCGCAGGTCGTTCGGACGGCCGCGGGGTGGTTCCGGCTGCTTGAGCCGGGCCAGCCATGACTGGCCGAGGATGGTCTTCTGGCATTCCTCGGCGCTCAGCTCGAACCCGCGGCGACGTGCCCGCTCGGCCGCCGCCAGTGGCGGCTTCACCGGCTCGGACAGGCCCATCTTCGCGGCGGTTTCGGCGGCGAAGGTCACCAGTTCGGGTTCCGCTTCCGGGCAGCGTTCGTTGACGTCGACCCCCGCGCCCCGGCGGGGGAACCGCTGCGCGGTCTCGGCGAGCTCGGCGCCGCTGACGTCCTCGAACGTCGCGGGACCGCCGTTGATCACGAGGTTCGGCGGGCTCTCGTAACCGGCCAGGGTGGCGATGTCGACCTTCCAATACCCGTGTTCGCGGGACGGGAGGTTCCTGGTCGAGCTGAACACCCGCAGCTCGGCGCGTTCCTCGTTGAAGTAGAACCGCTCCGTTTTGCCGGAGGCCAGGTCGAGCGGGACGTAGACCTCGCAGCGCAGCAGCCCGATGAGCAGCTGTTCCCTGGTCAGCCAGCCGACACTGGCGAACGACAGCAGCGTTTCGAGCTTGTTCTCGGGCTTCGGGTAGCCGCGGCGGACCGGGCCGGCCTTGTACTCGGGATTCTCCCGTTCCTCCCCGGTCTGCACGCCCTCCGCGTTGACCTTGACCCAGCCCGCGACGACCGCCGGCGGGACGCCGAGGTCACCGAGACCGGACTTGGCGTACTCGGGGTCGACGACCTCGCGCCAGGCCTCCTGGCCGGGGAACGCGACCGGGACGCTGAGCCCGCCGGGCTGCGGATGCGCCTGGCGCAGCTCGCCGTCGGGCTCGCGCACGATCACCGACGGCGGCGGGAAGATCTCCTTCTCGGCATGACCCTCGTCGAGGAAGGCGATCGTGTTGTAGGGGACCGACCAGCCCTCGGGGATCCGCAGGACCTTCTCGTGGTTCACGCGCAGGCCGGCGCCGCCCGGTTCGGACACGTCCGGACCGTGGACCGCGCGCAGCCACTCTTCGACCTTGGCTACCGCTTCCGCCGATTCCACCTACTCGATCCTCTCCAGGCTGCCGTCGGACACGTGCTCGGCGATGGTCCTCGGGAGCACGTAGGCCACCGCCCCACCAGGCATGTTCGCCCAAGGGACGGTGACACCGATGATCACGTGGAGCGGGCGTCGCAGCCGGTAGGTCCCACCGACACGCTCCCGTTCCAGCGGCAGGGACGTCGTGGCGAACCGTACCCCTCCGTGGTGAACCAGATTGCCGGTTTCCTCGCCGAACCGCAGTACGACCGTACCGGCGACCATCCGGCTGACGCGCTTGTTGCGGAGCAAGGTGAGGGGAGGCTCACCCGGTGCCGCGTGCACCGGCCAGTCGGCGAGTTCCTTCGCCGTCTCCAGTGGCGTCTCGTGTCCGGCGGTCATCCTCGCCGGATGCAGCAGAACCGCGCCGAGGAGCTGATGCGACGCGTCTTCGAGTTTGTCGAAATACTTCGGAGAGACCGCGGCGCCGCCCGAGTAGGCCGCGACCTCCCAGCCCTTCTCGGTGAAGTTGAGGCACCAGGCGCCGTCCGCGCGGTCGCCGATGCGGTACGCCTCCGGCCAGACGGCGTGCTCGCCGAGCCTGCTGACCAGCACGACCAGGAGTTCTTCGTCGGTCAGCGCCGGATTCGGCGACGTCTCCAGCTCCGCGGCGATGTCGCCCTCGGTCCTCTTGACGTCGGAGCGGCCCGGTCTCGGCCGCGGCTTGCCGAGCAGATCCGCTTCCGCGGTCCGCCGCACCAGATGCTCGACGTACGGCGGCTGGAATCGCTGGCCGCGGATGTGCTCGACCAGCTCCGGCTCCGGCGGGATCCCGTATTTCCGCAGGTAGTGCGGTACGGACGCGTGCCAGATCCAGGTGCCGTCGGTGTGGTAGCTCTCCGGGACGTCGCCGTCGGCCTCCGGATCGAAGATGTCCTTGCCGAGGCCGCTGCCGGACAGGATCGCCGGTTCACGTTCGAGGTACTGCGCGACCAGCGGCGCTTCGGACTCGTCGAGTTCGGGTCTTTCCACCACCGGCGGCTCGCCCTCGGTGTACGCGTCGACGATCCGGGCGTGCCGGAACTCGACCCGCAACGGCAGCTGCGCGCGCAGCCGCCACCAGTCCGGGACGTGCTCGTCTTCTCGCGGGAACGCGGCCAGCTCGTCCGGGTACGCCGAAGACGGCGGTGCCTCGGTCCACGCCGGCTCGTCGTCGAGGGTGAAGTCGAAGTCGAAGGTGCCGTCGGGTTTCAGCGTGAACCGGGATTGGAGCCAGGTTCCCCGGCCGGTCGCGTACATCCCGGCGCGGAGCCTGCCGAAGAGATCGTTCAGCTCGGGCGCGGGCGTGAGATTGTGGCCCTCGAGTTCGGTGTGCTCCCCCGCCCGCCGGAAATCGGCGACAGCGGCGTGGGCGGGGTCGGTGATACCCGCCAGGATGAGCCTGCCGATCTGGACCAGCAGCCCGCGCTGTTGTTCCGGAGTGAGTTGTTCCACGTGAATCATCGCGCCCGGTTCGGGAAACGCGGCTCCGCCCGGAACGATGGCGGCTCACCGGCGGCGCGGCGGGCCAGCTCGTCCTCCCACATCTTGAAGGTGCGCGCGCGCAGCGACCGGATCAACGCCGATTCCTGCGGTTCCACGCGGCGGTTCTCGCGCTTTGCCTGCTGGTAGAGGCCGTCGATGGTCTCGTACAGCGCGAAGATCGGACCGTCGCCCTTGAGCTCGTAGGCACGGGCGCGTTCGGTCTCCTGGACGAACTTCTCCTCGGGCACCTTGCTGATGTCCGAACTCGCCATCGCCCGCAGGACCTCGCGGACGTGCTCCGGCTTTTCGTCGAACTCGCCGGAGCTCAGGTTGAGGAGGTAACCCGTCAGGCCGCCGTCGGGAGTCGACTCGACGCGGTAGGTCTTCCCGAAGTAGGTGTAGAAGGACGGTGTCTGGATCACGTGTTCTCCTCCGGCGGCAGGCCCTTGCGGAGACCGGCCATGAACTTCTCCCGGACCCGGTCCATCAGCGCCGCTTCCAGCAGGGCCTGCTCCGGGGACAACCGCTTCTTGTTGTCCTCGTCCAGTGTCCGGTTGTACGTCGGGAAGTCGCGGCGGACCTCGTACAAGGCGTGTTCGTAGGCCGAGACGGTGTCGATATGCCTCAGGTGCAGCCGCAGTTCGGCGACATGTCCGTTCGGCAGCCGGACGTTCATTTGCAGATCGCGGTACCCGCTGTCCTGCGGATTCGCGAACCGGTCGTCGAAGCTGACGATCCGGAGATCCGGATCGGCCATCACCGCGTTCAGCGCGTTGTAGACGTCGGCCAGCGTGTCGAACTGGATCTTCACGCCCACCAGGTCGGTGAGTTTCGACGCGTCGCCGTCGTAGCCCGCGATCTTCGCCTTCGCGCGGTCGTCATCCTTCGGGCCGGGACGGCCGGAAGCGTCGCCGTTGTTGTCCGCCGCGATCCGCTCGGCGATCCGGTTGAGATCGCCCTGATTCCGCGGCCAGGCCTCCCGCTCGGCGTCCAGGAATTCCTGGATCTTCGCGGTGTCGCCCTTGTCCGCGCGATCGAAGCCGGCGTGATACTGATCGCCCGGTTCCACGTCGGCGGCGATCTCCGCCGCCGCGTTCGCGAGGTCCCGCTGCTCCTGCGTCAGCGGGGTGTCTCCAGGACCGTCCTGGTGGACGTCGTCGATCATCTGGTGGCCGCGTTCCTCGACGTCACGCAGGGCGTCTTCGAGGATCGGGATGGCCTCGGGGTGCAACAGCAGGCTGCCGATGGTCATCGGGTTGTTCAGCAGCGAAGCGCGCAGGTACGCGTTGTCCGGGTGCTCCATCAGCCGGACGAGTTCCGGATGCGCGGGCAGCTGCTCGCGGATGAAGTCCCGCATCGGCCCGACGTCGTGCTTGACCCCGTTTTCGTCCTCGTGGACGGCCCGCTTCTTGTCCGGGTCGAGTCCGTCCACCGCGGCCGCGACCTCGGGATCGTTCAGGAACCGTTCGGCGTCGGCCCGGTCCCCGTGCGACGGCTCGTCGGGTGCTATGCCGTAGCCCGCGTCGCGCGGCGGCGTCACGATCGGACGGCCGTCCGGCCCGATCCGCGACGGCTGCACTTCGGGCGCGTCTTCCCTGGCGAACGCGATCCGCGGGTCCACCGCCGGCTGATCCGGCCGCGCGAACGCGATCCGCGGATCGACAGGCCGCGTCGACGAGGTCTCCGTCCGCGTGGTGTGCCCGTCGGCGTGCTGCGCGGCCGGGCCCTCCGGGACACCGACGTGCATCAGCTTCATGCCCAGCGGCGGATGCGGCAGGTTCATCAGCGCGCCCGACTGCGGGTCGAGGAACGCGACGCCGTCACGCGTGTTCGCCACCATCGCGACGTGGCCGCGCTCGACGCCGTTCTCGTCGAGGTACTTCACCGCGACGACCGCGTGGTGATCGGTCGGCATGCCGCGCATCTCGCGGATCACGGTGTCGTAGTCGGCGCGGTCGGAGAACTGCCCGCCGAACCGCTCTTCGACGTGCTCCAGCGTGCCGCGGCTGTCCATCTCGTGGACGAGCAGCGGATCGGCGGTCGAGTCGATGCCGTTCAGCCGGTCCATGTACGCGCCCGGCGTGCGGGTGCAGTTGGAGCGGTAGCCGTTCGCCAGCGCGTCGGGGTCGTTGAAATGCGGGTTGACCTCGCCGAGCCGCGGGTGCCGGTCCGCGATGTACGCGGCCTGCTGCGCGGGGCTCGCCGAACCGGCGTGGATCGCCGGTTCGCTCGGCGGGTTGGTCGCGACCGCCATCGACGAGTAGTCGCGTTCCGGGACCGGCAGTTCGGCCGTGTCGTCGGTGGCGGAGTGGTCCTGAGCGGGCTCCTCGCCGTACTCGGGTCCCTTGTCGGCGTCCGCGACCGTGTGCTCCGCCGGGTTCTCGGCGGTGAGGTGCGGGGTCTGCGGCTCGTCGAAACCGCCGAGGCGCGCCATCGACCGCGCCTGGGCGAGACGGGCGAGTTCCGGTGCCTCCGCGGCGTGCCGGGCCCGCCGCTCGTCCATCTTCTGCTTGGCGGTCTCGGGGTCGAGGTAGCGCGGGTCGCCGGGAGTGACCTCTTCGGCGTGGATGACCCACTTCGGCCGGTCGACCAGCGGCGGAGTCTTGAACTCCTTGCTGTGCACGTAAAGCTGAGTCTTCGGCTTGTTGATGGCCTCGTTCTCGCCCGGATTCTCCGCGAGCGAAGAGACGTCCTTGCCCGTCTTCGAGACGATGTGGATCTCGACGTCCTGGCCGAACTTCGACTTCGTGTCCGGCGACGTCTTGATGGTGGAACTGGTCATCGTCGGCTCGACGACGGTCTGACCGGGCTCGTAGTGCGCCGCCATGATCGCGGCGGCTTGCATGTCGCCCTTGGTGTCGATACCGCGGATGGCCTCGCCGTGGAAGTTCGGCAGCTCGCTGAGCGCGCCGACGATCGCCCGGGTGCTGCGCTGGGCGTTTTCGAAGTCGGGGTGCGCCTCGCCGCGCCGGTTCGCTTCGTTGATCGCGTAGGCGTGTTCGCGCGAGTACGAGTAGATCGCTTCGGCGGCTTCGGGCGAGACGCGATCCTTCAGCGGGCTGGCTTCGAGACGCTTCAGCGCCTTTTCGCGGGCCTGCTCGGCGAGGTCGGCGTTGTCGTAGCGGTCCCGGAGGCTCTTGTGATCCTCAGGCGTGCCACGGAACCCGTCGTCGTCGAGGTAGCTCTCGTCGAGTCGGGCCGGCGTTTCTTCCGGGCCCTTGAGCCGCTCGGCGATGTCGAGTTCGGTCTTGGGCGCCTGGTCCTGGACGGGGGTTTCGGCCTCGTGCGTCTTGTCCGTGTGCGGCTCGGTGTGCGCCGTCTCAGGTGCCTTCGGTGCTTCGGGTGCTTCCGGCGTGTGGACGTGCGGAGCGTCGCCGCCGCCCATCGGCATCGCCTTGATCGACGTCGGATCGTCGGGCAGCGTCGCGAGCCGCCCGGTCATCGGGTCGGCGAAGACGACGCCGTGCGGCGTGTTCACCGCGGCGACGATGCGCGTCTCGATCCGGTCCTTGGACCGCGGCGAGCCTTCCGGCGCGTTCGGATCGGCCGCGGCGTGATGCTCGAACGCCACCGCGGTCCGCGCGCCGACCGGACGTTCGCCCAGCTCACGGGCGACGTCGGCGAAACCGCCGCGATCCGACCACTGCCCGCCGAGCCGGTCGCTGACGTGCTGCAACGGCGAACCGCCGGTCGACGGCCCGGCGACGGAATCGCCACCGTTCATCCGGTCTTCGAACGCGACCAGCGCCTCGGCCGAGTTCGTCTGGTAGCCGTCCTTCCACGACTCGGGCGCGTAGTAGTTGCGGGTGTTGGCCTCGCCGATCGCGGGGATCTCGTCCATGACCAGCCGGACCTGCTGATGCGGCGTCTCGGTGGAACCGGCGTGGATGACCGGCGTCCCGCCCTCTTCGAGCGGTTTCGCCAGCTCGGACCAGCCGCCGTCGGGCGCGTGCTCCCTCGGCGGCTTCGGGGTCTCCCGGACCGGGACGTCCGTGGCGTCGACCCAGCCACCCTTGCCGTCGGCCAGCTTGGTTTCGAACGCGTCGAAGCCCTTGGACTCGAAGAGTTCCGGGTGATCGCGGCGCAGCTGGGCTTCCTGGTCGGCGGCTTCCTGCGCCAGCCGCTCCTGCACGGCGTTGTTGTAGTCGCGCCGCTCGGCGACCTTCTGGTGGACCTCGTCCGGGCTCAGGTGGCCGTCGTCACCGGCGACGACCTCTTCGCATTCGATGATCCACTTCGGCAGGTTGTTCGGCGAGCCGTCGTCCAGCCGCTCCTTGTAGTCCGGGTGTTCGGGATGCCCCGGGCCCGGCTTGACGTCGGTGACGCGCAGCTGCGTCGCCGACTTCATCAGCACTTCGCGTTCGTCCTTTTTGGACGCTAGGTCTTCGATATGGCGTCCGGTCTTCGACTGGATGCGCATCTCGACTTCGCCGGGGAACGTGCTGCGCGGATGGTCGGGCGTGACCCGCGACGTGCTCAGCATCTGCGGGTCGACCATGACCTGGCCCTTGGCGTGCGCATCGAGGAAGGCCCGGATCGCGCTCTCGTTGCCGTTGAAGTTCACCCGCCGCGAGACGAGACCCTCGTAGGCGGGCATCTCGTTGAGACCGGAGGTGATCGCCTCGATATGCGGCCGGAGCGCGTCCAGCTCCGCGCCACCGTGACGCTGGGCGTGCGTGATCCGCTCGGCCATGTCGGTCCGCGTGTAGCTGTGCACCGCGTAGGCGCCCTGATCCGACATTTCCTTGACGCGCGGGTCTTCGTGGGCGTCGCGTTTGGCGAGACCTTCGCGGCGGACCTGTTCGCTCCGCGCTTCCCCGGTGTCCTTGTCGAAACCGCGTTTGTCGATCTGCGTCTCGGCGAGCGCGCGGTAGGCGGCGGGATCGTCCGTGTGGAAGTCCGGGTCGGTCAGGTACGGCTCGTCGACAGTGGTCTTGTCGTCGGGCGTGACGTCCTGGGGCGCCTCGGTGTCGTGAGGAGCGTCGGTGTCCTTGGGGCTCTCGACGTCCTTCGGCGTCTCGGTGTCCTTGGGGACTTCCGTGTCCTTGGGGAGCTCGGTGTCCTTGGGAGCCTGGGTGTCCTTCGGGAGCTCGGTGTCCTTGGGCGGGTTCCCGCCGTGGTCCTGGGGCACCTGCTGCGGCGCGTGCTCCACCGGCCGCACCGGTGGCTGCTGCTGCGGACGCTGTGGCTGCTGGGGGCCCGTGTTCCCATCTTGGCCGGGGTGGCCGGGGCGCGGGGCCGGGACCTGCGGCGGACGTTGCGGACCACCGAACCGCGGCGGCTCGGCACCGGGCGGCATCGGCCGTCCGGGCTGCTGTCCCGGACGCCCCGGCGGACCGGGGTGGTGACCGGGCGGAGGCGGCGGCATCGGGCCGCGGTTGCCGGGGAACGGGCCGTTGCCCGGATGCTGGGGCCGCGGCGGAGGCGGCGGGTAGCCCGCCGGACCGCGGTTGCCCGGAGGCGGACCGGGCGGAGGTGTCTGCGGGCGCGGCGGAACCCCGCCGTGCTGGCCAGGTCCCGGCCTGCCCTGATAACCCTGGGGCGGCCGCGGCGGACCCTGCGGACCCGGCGGCTGCGGCGGTTGCTGAGGACGCTGCCGAGGCCCGTGGTCCTGCGGATGTCCGCCCTGGCCAGGGTGCGGCGGCGGAGGCTGCGGCCCGGTCGGCCGCGGGCCCATCGGGCCGGGCTGCCCCTGCTGTCCTCGATGCGGCATCGGTCCGCCGCCACCACCACCCGGAGAAGGCGCGAAACCACCCGGAGGCGGCGGCTGCATCGGCTGCTGGCCCTGGAAGGGCATCGGCGCGGGCGGCTGGTCGAACCGCGGCTGCTGCGGTCCGCCGTTGCTGGCGAGGCCTGCGGCCTGGACGCCGTCGTTCGGCCGGGCGGGCCGGGACGGATCGTGTCCGCCGGACGGGAACCCGCCTGGCGTGGGCCCATTGCCCGGCGGGTTGCCGCCGGGCGCCATGCCGTAACCACCCGACGGGGCGGACGAGCCCGAACCCGGGTTCGACGCCATGCCGTAGCCGCCCGAACTCGACGGCGCGCCCGTCGAGGCGGGGGCACCGGAGGAAGCGGCGGGCGGCATCGCGCTGGACTGCGAAGGACCGGACGCCGGTCCCTGCGAAGGACTGTGCGACGGGGCCGGGCCGGATGCCGGTCCCTGCGAAGGGCTGGGCGCCGGGCTCGCCGCAGGTGTCTGGGCCGGGCTCGCCGCCGGTGCCTGCTGCTGGGCGGCGGGTGCCTGCTGCTGATTCCCCGCCGCGGCCTGCTGTTGTTGCTGCTGACCGGATCCGTTGTCCGCGGCGGCCGCCGGTGCGTTCTGGTGGGTCTGTGCCGCACGCTGACCGTCGCCGGTGTTCGCCGGGGCGTCCGCCGGACGTTCCGGAGCCTGCGTCGAGGACTGGCTGACCCGGTCGCCGTCGGCCGCCCGCTGGGGTTGCGGGTCAGCGGACCCGGACGTACTCCGTGCCGAAGACTCACCGTCCGAAGTGGACCGTGGTGCCGGGTCCGAAGAAGAGTCCGGCCGCGAAGAGGAATCCGAAGAAGAACCGGAATCCGACGAAGAGTCCGACCTGGAAGAGCTCGAGTCCGACGAAGAACCGGAGTCCGACGAAGAGCCGGAGTCCGACGAAGAGCCGGAGTCCGACGAAGAACCGGAGTCCGACGAAGAACCGGAGTCCGACGAAGAACCAGAGTCCGACCGCGAAGAACCCGAGTCAGAAGACGAACCCGGGTCCGAAGAACCCGGCGTGCGCGAAGGCGTCCCGGAATCCCCGGAATCCACATCCGGCGCCGAAGGACCGTCGCCCGCCGAGGGGCCGGGTGTGTTCGCGGCCTTGATGTCGCCGATCTGGCTCTTGGCCCCGTCGACACCGCCGCCGACCGCCCCGCCGGACGCGCCCATCAGGACGTCCTTGGCCGAAAGCTTGTCCAGGTCACCGGTGACGGCGGCCTGGCCGACCGTGCTGGCGACCCCTTCGGCCGCGCCGCGGACGGCACCTCGCGCCGCGCTGTCGACGATCTGGCCGCCGACGCTGTCGGAAAGTCCCTTGGTGGCGCCCTTGCCGATACTGCTGCTGCCCGCGCCGACCACGCCGTCGACGGCGCCGCTGATCGCGGAATCCTTGGTCTTGCTGAAGTCCCAGCTGTCGCGGTCGCCCTTGGCCATCTGCAGGCCCTGGATCCCCGCGTCCATGGCGAGGTTCATCGCCGTGTTCTGCAGGACCTCCTTGCCGATCTTCTTCAGGCCCTCCTTGAGCAGCTTCTCAAGGAGTTCCTTCGCGACCTTCTTGAAGCCTTCCTGCGCGAGCTTCTGCATCAGCTGGCGGAAGATCATCTGGACGGTCATGCGGGTGGCGATCTGCGCCGGCGCGATCCCGGCCGTCGAACCGCCGAACGTCACCGCCGCGGCCGCGATCATCGCGACGATCTGGGCGGCCAGGATCACCAGCGAGATGATGATCATGTACTTCGTGTATTCGACGTCCAGCGCGGTCGCGTTGCACGAGTCACCGAGCGCCTTCGAAGAATCGGCGAGCGACTTGAAGTACGCCTCGTCGCCCTCGACGAACTTCTTCCAGGCCTCGGCGAACTTCTCCGCGCCCTGACCGCTCCAGCCGCCGAGGACCTCGGTGGCGCCCTTGGTCGCGGTGTCGGCGATCGGCTGGATCGCCTTCGACGCGTTGTGCCAGGCGTCGCGCAGTTCGCGGAGCTTGTCTTCGTCGCCTTCGGGCCAGCTTTCCCCGACGACGATCGGCAAGAGCCACTTGACCGCGTCGGGCATCTCCATACCCACGGCGCTAGACCTTCTTGTCCAGCGTCGACTTGATCTCTTCCTCGGCGTTCGTGAACGCGGTCATCGACCGTTCGACGTTGTGCTGCATGCCCCGCAGCGCCTCGACGATGTTCGCGAACCCCTCGGACGATCCCTGCGCGCCCGGCTCGTAGTCCTTCGCGAACTCCTTGCCCGCGTCGTCGTTGCCCCAGCACTGGCCGAGCGAGTTCATCGCGGCCAGTAGTTCCTTGCCCGCCTCGTCCAGCTGGTCCGCGGCGATCCCCAATTTGGCCGCGGCCGTCTTCACCGCATCCGGATCCGCGGTGAATCCGGCTCCGCCCCCACCGTTCGGCATCAGACCCCCCTGGTCAGCCAGCTCGAAGGCGGCTCTTCCTCATCGTCGTCCTGCTGACGCACCCGTTTCGGCACCGGTTTCGGCGTCGGTGGCGCGGGCGGAGCGGGGGGCGGCGGAGGCGGCGGGGTGTCGTCCTTGATCATCAGCGGGGCGTCGAAGTCTTCGTCGGACTTCGCCGGCGCCTCTTCCTCTTCGGCCGCGAGGAAGTCTGGGATCGCCGGCATCAGCCCCTGTAGCGAGGGCGCGCCTTCGATGAGGTCGGAGAGGTCCGGCAGCCCCTCGGTGATCGGTGCCATCAGCTCGGCCACCTGCTGCTTGACCTGCAGCGATCCCTGGCGGACCAAGGTCAGCACGGTGTTGGCCAGCTGCGCGGGGTTGGTGCGCTCGAAGGCGTTCGGCTGGATCTCGAGTTTGGCGAGGGTGCCGGTCGCGTCGATCGTGGCGCGGACGAGGCCGTCCTGCGAGACCACCGTCGCCGACGTCTGAGAAGCGGCTTCCTGCGCGTCCCGGAGCTGGGCCGTCTGGCGCTCGAACTGTTCGAGCAGCGTGTCGACCTGGTCCTTCATGGCGGCATTGCGCGCTTCGAGGCGTGCGCTGTCGTCGCCGGCCGTCGTCACTTGAGCCCCCGCTAGTGCTGGATCCCGGGCATACGCCACCCGGTGTCGGTATGCGTCACCCTAATGCCAACGCCCGCGCCATATCACCGGATCTGGCGTTTTCGCACCGCGAGCAGATGACCGGCGGCTCCCGCCAGGTAGAGGACGGTCGCCGTGACGAGCAGCCCCGGCGAGCGGCCGTCGGGCGGAATCACCGTCGCGGCCAGCGAGACCGCGACGACCTGGGTGATGTTGAAGAGCGTGTCGTAGAGCGCGAAGACCCGTCCCCTCGCTTCGTCGGCGACGTCGAGTTGTACCGAGGAATCGACGCAGAGTTTCAGCACCTGCCCGGCCCCGGTCACCAGGAAGGCCGCGAGCAACGCGGTGGGGATCGTCATCGGCAGGCCGAGCGCGGATTGCGCGACCGCCGCCAGCACCAGCGCCCCCACCACGACGCGGACCCTGCCGAACAGCCTGATCAGCCGGGCGGTCAGCAGTCCGGCGACGAGGATCCCGGCACCGGCCAGCGCCGCCATCCAGCCCAGCCCCGTCATCCCGGCGTGGAAGTGGTTGCGCATCAGCAGGACGGTCACCAGCAACGAGACGCCGTACGACGCACGATGAGCGAACAGCGCGAGGAACCCGGCCGTGACGCTGGGCGTGCGCCAGGCCGCCTTCGCGCCGTCGGCCAGGCCGCGGGCGACGGCGAGGGCCGGGTTCGACGGCTCGTCGACCGTCGAAGGCCCGAGCAGTCCGCGCGCGAATCCGGAAGCGAGGACGGCGGCGCCGATCCCGCCCAGCGCGGCGACGGCGGTGACCCAGGCGGAACCGGAGTCGTCCGCGCCGGTCAGCGCCCGGAGGCCGATCGCGCAGCCGCCCCCGGCGACGGCGAGCACCGAACCCCAGGTGGCGGCGAAGGCGTTCGCGGCCACCACGGACTTCTCTTCGACGACGTGCGGAAGTGACGCGGACAGACCCGAGCCGATGAACCGGGAGATGCCTTCGGACGCCAGCGCGAGGGAGAACAGCCCGATCCCGGCCGCGCCCGTGCCCACGGCGACGGCCGTCGCGAGGATGGTGGCCGACCGCAGGAGGCTCGCGAAGACCAAGACCTTCCGGCGGTCCCAGCGGTCGAGCAGCGCGCCCGCGAACGGGCCGACGATCGAATACGGCAGCAGCAACGCCGCGAACCCGCCCGCCATGGCGAGCGCGTCGGCGGCGCGTTCGGGGTTGAAGAGGACGGCTCCGGCCAGTCCGGCCTGGTACATGCCGTTGCCCCAGTGCGCGGAGAACCGCGTGAACAGTAGTCGGCGGAAGTCACGGTCGCGGACGAACGCCCTGGTGGGCGCCGTGGCGGTGGTCGTCACGACAGCAGCCTACAAAGAAAGGCCGGTGCGCTTTGAGGTCGCCTCTCGGCGGCTATGCGCAGTGTGGCTCCAGCCGGACGGTATTCCACAAAGGCGGTTCTTCAGTGAGCCCGGGGGACACGGAAAGCGCACCGACCGTTGTGTCCAACGGTGCTCGTGATGCTGTTGTTCCCAGAGCCGGACGATTTGTCTCCGCTCGAAGTGGGATCATGGCGGACGTGCCAGCGGACGCCGAGGTCGAACCGGGAACGCTCCTGGTCGCCGCCCCCACGATGTTCGATCCCAACTTCCGGCGAACCGTCGTGTTCGTCATCGATCACCGGGACGAGGGAACGCTCGGCGTCGTGCTCAACCGGCCGAGTGACGTGCCGGTGTACGACGTGCTCCCCAACTGGGGCGGGCACGTCGCCGAGCCGCAGTCGGTGTTCGTCGGCGGCCCGGTCGAGAAGAAGACAGCGTTGTGCCTGGCCGCGCTGCGGACCGGCGAGACGGCGTCGAGCGTGCCCGGCGTGATCGCCGTCCGGGGCCCGGTCGCGCTGGTCGACCTCGACACCGATCCCGAGATCCTGGTGCCGAAGGTCCGGGGCGTGCGGGTGTTCGCCGGGTACGCGGGCTGGGATTCCGGCCAGCTGGCGAACGAGATCGAACGCGACGACTGGGTGATCGTCCCGGCGCTGCCCAGCGACGTCCTCGCCTCGCCGCACCACGACCTGTGGGGCCAGGTGCTGCGGCGTCAGGGCATCCCGCTGGCGCTGCTGGCCACCCACCCGGGAGACCTTCAGCGCAACTAGGCGGTAGCGGTGTCGGCCTTCTTGAAGACACCGCAGGTGCCGCACGCGCAGCCACTGCAGCCGGCGGGCCGCTCCGGTTCGGGCTCCGGCACCGTCGCGGCGGCGCGGTTGCCGAGCACTCCCCCGGCCGCGACCAGCGCGACCATCCCGGCCACGCCCACGAACGAGGCGAGCAGCAGCCCGAATGTCGTCGGCATGACCAGCGCGGCGATCCCCGCGAGCACGGCGATCAGACCACCGGCCAGCGTCGGGACCCCGGCGACCTTGTTGCCGAGCCGGAAGGCGTCCTCACTGCGCATCGTGGCGGCGGTGCGCACGCCGGCGCCGCGGTCACGCGGCAGCTTCTCGCGCAGGCCGAGGAACCCACCCCAGCCGACGAGGACACCCAGCACGATCGGGACCAGCGCTATGACGAACACTCCACGAGGATAAGCGTGACGTTCCGGCAACCTGCCGGATACCCTGATCGACTGTGCTACAGGCCATGTCACGCCGAGCTTTAGCCAGCGCCCTGATCGGGGCCCTCCCCCTCACCCTGATGGCCGCACCGGCCGCCGAAGCGGGTCACCGTCCGCTTCGCCTGGTCGGGGAACAGCGCGTCCCCAACGCCCTGCCCTACGAGGGCACCGTCGTCGGTGGCCTGTCCAGCATCGACTACGACCCCCGCACCGGCGAGTACGCGCTGATCTGCGACGACCGCTCCGCCATCGACCCGGCGCGGTTCTACACGGCGAAGTTCTCCCTCGACGCCAAGGGCCTCGGCCCGGTGACCTTCACCGGCACCAAGCCGCTCCTGCGTCCCGACGGCACGTCGTACCCGCCGCTCGCGAAGAACGACCCCGCGCAGCCGCCGAACATGCAGACCATCGACCCCGAAGAGTTGCGCGTCGACCCCTGGACCGGTCGGTACGTCTGGTCGCAGGAGGGCGAGCGGTCGGCCGCGGCGCGGATCGACCCGTCGATCCGCGAGGCGGAGCGCGACGGCTCCTACGTCCGTGACCTGCCGATTCCCGCCAACGAGAAGATGGCCGAGACGGCAGGGCCGCGGCAGAACCTCGCCCTCGAAGGCCTCACCTTCGCGGGCTTCGGGTCGCTGGTCGCCAGCTCGGTCGAGGGCCCGCTGCTCCAGGACGGCCCGGAGGCGAACACCACGTCGGGTGCCCTTTCGCGGATCACCGTGCAGTCGCGGTTCGGTCCGGTCCTCGCGCAGTACGCGTACCCACAGGAGAAGGTCTTCGCGTCCCCGAACCCGCCCGGCGCGTTCGCGACCACCGGCATCTCGTCGCTGCTGGCCGTCGACCAGGCCGATCCGACGCGCTACCTGGTGATGGAGCGGTCGTTCGTCACCGGCGTCGGCAACAAGGTCCGCATCTACGAAATCGACACCAAGGGCGCCACGAACATCCTGAACACGCCCTCCCTCGCCGACGCGAAGAAGGTCAAGCCGGTCAAGAAGCGCCTGCTCGCGGACCTCGCGGACTTCGAACTGTCCACGGTGGACAACGTCGAGGGCATGACCTGGGGCCCGCGCCTCCCGACCGGGGAGCGCAGCCTGGTCCTGGTCAGTGACAACAACTTCTCCGCGACCCAAGTGACCCAGTTCATCGCTCTGGCGGTCCCCTCGGAACGCCTTTGACCTGGGCGTTAAACTGGACTCATGAACACGGCTCGGCTGCTCCTTAGCCTGCCGCGCTGAACTCGGCCGAACGGCCGGGACCAGCGCGGCGACCCCTCATGCCCTCCGGGCTGAGGGGTCGAGTTGTTTCTGGAGTGGCTTGACGTGGATGAGCACGGAGGATTTCGGCGATGAACCAGGCGAGCGAAGGCGCCGACGCGGCCCCCCAGCACCGCTATACCGCGGAGCTGGCGGGCCAGATCGAGCAGCGTTGGCAGGACTACTGGTCCGACCACGGCACCTACCACGCACCGAACCCGGTGGGCCCGCTCGCGGACGAGAGCGGTGAGGTCCCGTCGGACAAGCTGTTCGTCCAGGACATGTTCCCGTACCCGTCGGGCTCCGGCCTGCACGTCGGGCACCCGCTGGGCTTCATCGCGACCGACGTCTTCGCGCGGTATCACCGCATGATCGGCCGCAACGTGCTGCACACGATGGGCTTCGACGCCTTCGGCCTGCCCGCCGAGCAGTACGCGGTGCAGACCGGGCAGCACCCGCGCAAGACGACCGAAGAGAACATGGAGACCTACCTGCGCCAGATCCGGCGCCTGGGGCTGGGGCACGACGAGCGTCGCCGGATTTCGACGATCGACCCGGACTACTACAAGTGGACCCAGTGGATCTTCCTGCAGATCTTCAACTCGTACTACGACGAGAAGGCGGGCAAGGCCCGGCCCATCGTCGAGCTGGAGACCGAGTACGCGCAGGACAAGCGCCGTACCCCCGACGGCCGCAACTGGTGCGAGCTGACCCGCGCCGAGCAGCTGGAGATCATCGACACGCACCGGCTGGTCTACTTCTCCGAGGCGCCGGTGAACTGGTGCCCCGGCCTGGGCACGGTGCTGTCGAACGAAGAGGTCACCGCCGACGGCCGCAGTGAACGCGGCAACTTCCCGGTGTTCCGGCGCAATCTGCGTCAGTGGATGATGCGGATCACCGCCTACGCCGATCGCCTGGTGGACGACCTGGACCTGCTGGACTGGCCGGAGAAGGTCAAGTCCATGCAGCGCAACTGGATCGGCCGCTCGCACGGCGCGCGGGTGTCGTTCGATTCCGGCGACAAGAAGATCGAGGTCTTCACCACCCGCCCGGACACCCTGTTCGGCGCCACGTACCTGGTGGTCGCGCCCGAGCACCCGCTGGTCGACGAACTGACCGCCGCCACGTGGCCGGAAGGCGTCGACGCGAGCTGGACCGGCGACGCCGCCACCCCGGCCGAAGCGATCGCCGAGTACCGCGCCGCGGCTTCGCGGAAGTCCGAATTGGACCGTCAGGAGAACAAGGAGAAGACCGGCGTCTTCACCGGCTCCTACGCGGTGAATCCGGCCGACGGCAAGGAGATCCCGGTCTTCGTCGCCGACTACGTCCTGATGGGCTACGGCACGGGCGCGATCATGGCCGTCCCCGGCCAGGACACCCGCGACTGGGAGTTCGCCGAGAAGTTCGGCCTGGAGATCATCCGCACGGTCCAGCCGACGGACGGCTTCGACGGCAAGGCGTTCACCGGCGACGGGCCCGCGATCAACTCGGGCTTCTTGGACGGCATGGGCGTCGACGAGGCCAAGAAGACGATGATCGGCTGGCTGGAGGAGAACGAGCACGGCCGCGGCACCGTCCAGTACAAGCTGCGCGACTGGCTGTTCTCGCGTCAGCGCTACTGGGGCGAGCCGTTCCCGGTGGTCTACGACGAGGACGGCCACGTCCACGCGCTGCCGGAAAGCATGCTGCCGGTGGAGCTGCCCGAGGTCGCCGACTACTCGCCGGTGACGTTCGACCCGGAGGACAAGGACAGCACGCCGTCCTCGCCGCTGGCCCGCGCCACCGACTGGGTCGAGGTCGAACTGGACCTGGGCCAGGGCAAGAAGACCTACCGCCGCGACATCAACACCATGCCGAACTGGGCGGGTTCCTGCTGGTACCAGCTGCGGTACCTGGACCCGACCAACCAGGACGTGTTCGTCGCGCCGGAGAACGAGGCGTACTGGGTCGGGCCGCGGCCCGCCGAGCACGGCGTCGACGACCCCGGCGGCACGGACCTGTACGTCGGCGGTGTCGAGCACGCCGTGCTGCACCTGCTGTACTCGCGGTTCTGGCACAAGGTGCTGTTCGACCTGGGCCACGTGTCGTCCAAGGAGCCGTACCGGAAGCTGTTCAACCAGGGCTACGTGCAGGCGTACGCGTACACCGATTCCCGCGGTGTGCACGTCCAGGCCGACCAGGTCGTGGAGCGGGACGGCAAGTTCTTCTTCGGCGAAGAAGAGGTCAAGCAGGAATACGGCAAGATGGGCAAGAGCCTGAAGAATGTCGTGACGCCTGACCAGATGGCCGCCGACTACGGCGCCGACACCTTCCGCTTCTACGAGATGTCGATGGGCCCGCTGGACGTCTCGCGGCCGTGGGCGACCAAGGACGTCGTCGGCGCGCAGCGCTTCCTGCAGCGCCTGTGGCGCCTGGTCGTCGACGAGGAGTCGGGCGAGCTGCGTGTGTCCACAGTGGACGCCACGGACGCCGACCGCAAACAGCTGCACAAGGCGATCGCCGGGGTCCGCGAGGACTACGCGGAGCTGCGGTTCAACACGGCCGGCGCCAAGCTGATCGAGCTGAACAACTACGTCACCAAGACCTACGGCGGCACCGAGGCGACGCCGAGGGAACTGGTGGAGCCGCTGGTGCTGATGCTGGCGCCGCTGGCCCCGCACCTGGCCGAGGAGCTGTGGAAGCGCCTGGGCCACGCGGATTCCCTGGTGCACGGCCCGTTCCCGGTGGTCGACGAGAAATACCTGGTCGAGGACTCCGTGGAGTACCCGATCCAGGTCAACGGCAAGGTGCGTTCCCGCGTCACCGTGCCCGCCGACGCGGGCAAGGACGCCGTGCAGGCGGCCGCGCTGGCCGACGAGAAGGTCGCCGCGCTGGTCGGCGACGGCACCCCGCGCAAGGTGATCGTCGTACCGGGGCGGTTGGTCAACATCGTGCTGTAGCGCCGTGGCCGATTCGTGCCAGCGTCGAGGGTCATGAGGCGATTCGATGGAGTTGTTCAAGGACAACGAAATCGAACGGAGAACACCGCATGACCCTCGACGGCAAGGTGGCTTTGGTGACCGGCGGCAGCCGCGGGATCGGTGCCGCCACGGCGATCCGGCTCGCCGAGGACGGCGCCGACGTCGCGCTCACCTACCAGAACAACGCCGAACTCGCGGCCGGTGTCGTGGACCGGATCAAGGCGCTCGGCCGCCGGGCGCTGGCGATCCAGGCCGACAGCGCCGACGCCGCGGCCGTGGTCTCCGCGGTCGACACGGCGGTCGCCGAATTCGGCAGGCTCGACGTGCTGGTCAACAACGGGGGCGTCGGCTTCGTCGGCCCGCTCGACCAGACGAGCCTGGAGGACATCGACCGCGTGCTCGCGGTCAACGTCCGTGGTGTCTACGTGGCCACCCAGGCCGCGGCCCGGCACCTCGGCGACGGCGGACGCGTGATCACCATCGGCAGCTGCGTTTCGGACCGCGTGCCCGGCCCCGGGATGTCGCTGTACGCGGTGAGCAAGACCGCGCTGCTCGGCATGACCAAGGGACTCGCCAGGGAACTGGGGCCGCGCGGTATCACCGTGAACATCGTCCACCCCGGCCCGACCGACACCGACATGAACCCCGCCGACGGCCCGTACGCCGCCGACCAGCGGAGCCTGACGGTGTTCGACCGCTACGGCTCGCCGTCGGAGGTCGCCGCCACCGTGTCGTTCCTGGCACGGCCGGAAAGCAAGTACGTGACCGCGGCGACCGTGTCGGTCGACGGCGGGCACGCGGCCTGACTCAGTCGGTGGACAGGCCGATCTCGCGCGCGAGATCGGCCAGCATCGCGTCGAAGAGGACGTCCGGTTTCGAGAACGGGATCGGATAGTTGCCGAAGACCTCGAGCGTGACGTGCCCGTAGAGCCGGGCCCAGAACTGGATCATCAGGTACGTCACGCCGAGGTCGAGCTTTTCGAGCGGGAACGTCGCCCCGGACTCCTTCAGCACGGCGAGTAGTTCCTCTTGGAAGGACGTGAGATCGTCCCGCAACTCGGCCGGGACCACGTCGTTCGACGGCGTCACCAGATCGTGCATCGCGAGCACCCGGCCCGCCGCCGCGAGGAAGATCCGCCCGAACGGCTCGCCCAGCCTGCTCAACGTGTCGTCGCCCGCCGGCGACGCGAAGACCAGCGTGAACTCCTTGGTGTGCGTGAGTGCCCAGCGCCGAAATCCCTTGCAGATGGCGAAAAGCTGCAGCGCACCCTCGTCCGGCAGCTGCGCGATGTCCTCGGCGAGCCCGGCCGCCAGATCCGCGACGACGTCCGCGCGAAGATGCTCGACCAGATCGTCGCGGGAACCGTAGTAGCGGTACAACGCCGGCGCCGTGATGCCCAGCTCGCGCGCGATCGCCCGCAGGGTCACGGCCTCCGGCCCCTGCTCGACCAGGAGCGCCCGCGCCGTCCGGCGGATGTCCTGATCGGTCGCGGCCCGCTCGCGACCCCTGCGGCCGGTGTTGGTCATCCGCGCATTCTAGGTGGTCAGTACGGGATTCGCGGCAAATGGACCACCCCGGAGTGGGCTGGCTTCCGCGGCGGCAAATCGTAACGTTCCAGCTTGATGAAACGCGTACTGCTGTTGATCGTGCCCGCCTTGGTCTGTGCCGCTTGCGTTCCCCGATCCGGGCCCGCCGCCGACCCGCCTCCGCCACCCCGGCGTTTCATCTTGGAGGAAACCCCGAGCACCGAACCACCCGCGACCTTCCAGGGCGGTTTCGTCCACAACGCCTGCGCGGTCCTCACCCGTGAGGTGCTGGCCGCCGCGGGCCTGGCGTTGAAGGACGGCTTTCTCCAGGGCGGGCAACGCTTGAGCACCACCGACGGGGACCGCCCCGAACTCGCCGGAACGGGTCTGTGGGCGAGTACGTGCGGCGGCAGTGTCACCGTGTCCGGTGCGCCGCAGCAGATCGACACGAGTGTGAGCCTGAACGTCGTGCACTCGCGATTCTCGCGACGGATGGATTGGCGCGACGCTGTGCTGAAGGTCGGTGCTCGCCGAGGGACCGACGACATCAGAGTGAGTCTCCAGACCGACTACAACATCCTGGAGCTCGGCATTACCGGCTTCACCAGGCTCCCCGATCCCGAAGCGGCCTTGACCGCGCTGCTCGACGGCATCCGCCGGAACGTCGCCCAAGGCCCGCGGTCCATGCCCGTGCACAGCTACCCCGCGCCTTACGACCTCGTCGCCGACCCGTGCGCGGCCTTCCCCGCGGAGGTCTTCCCCACGATCACCGGGCGGCCGACCGATGGCCTGCAGCAGGATCTGTTCAGTTTGAGCGAAACCCCCGGTTCGAAGTACAACACGGTCGAAATGCGCTGTGATCGAGCCGGTCAGGTGGCGCTTTCGGAGGGGATCGCACCGAGCGTCACCGTGAGCCAGACCGTGCTGTCCGTGCCGAACCCCACCGCCGCCATCGCCGCTGTTCGCGAGCATTGCGACTTCAGCCGAGGCGAGCCGCTGCCCAGGCCGATCGGCGAGGCCGGCTGTGGCCTTCCCGGCTCCGACGGCGGCCAGGTCCTCTTCCAGAGTGGCCGCGCGATGGTGCGGATCAGCCTCATCGCCGCGAAGACCGATCCGGCCACCACCCGCGAAAACCTGACCAAAGGCGCGGAGGCCGTCTATGCGCGGCTTACGCCCTCCCCTTGAGGTTCTTCAGGACTTCGGCAGCCACGCCCCGGCCGAGTTCACATGAGTCCTTACCCTCGCGGCCAGCTTTGTCTCCTCGGGAGAGAGAAACCGAGTAAGCGAGCTGATCAGAGACCCCGACCACCACGACGCAATGCCGCTCGTCGCCCGCCGCATTTCCGCCGTACCCAATCGCGGGATAGCCGTCGATGGGAGTGAGTTCCACCCAGCGAGCTACTTTCGGTTTCACGCTCTGATAGGCGAGGCTGATACCTTGATCCGATTTGGTTTGGTAGCTGACCGTGAATCCTGCGCCACTGCCGGACGCGGCATTCCACCTGCAAGCGGCGCCGAGAGCGTCCGTGCTGGGCTTGGCGGGATCTGGTTCACCGAGGAACGACTCGAGTTGCTGAACGGTGAGGGCGCTGTCACAAGGACTTCCGTCGAGCACTGTGGCAGGCAACGGATTCTGCACGGCTGGCGCTCCGCTGTGCGGGACGCCCGCCGCGCTTGGCGATGCGGCGGGCGTGCTTGTACCAGGTGTCGGATTGCCGCGGTTGCCATCGCAAGCCGCCAGGAGCAGGGTGCCGGTTGCCATGAGTGCGAGAGTGGCCACCTGGTGCCGTGAAGTCATTCGAGTGACCCGCGTTTCTTGGTTGCTTCGGCTGCTTGCCGGTCGGTTTCCTCGGTCATTCCCAGTGCTTTTTCCAGTCGGAGGATCAGTTCCGTGAAGTAGTTATCTTGGAACCGCAAGTGTCCTTCATAGTACACCCCGGTTTCTTTTATTCCGTTTGGGCCGTAGACCGCATGCTTGCTCGCAGGCTCATTACCTGGCGCTATGACTTGCTGCAGTTTCCATGCAGTGTCTTGCATTTCGCGGACCAACTTTCGTTGGTCCTGGCACTTCTTGAGCAGGGCGCGCATCTCGTCGCCGCTCATGCTGAAGCCCTGGCCACCGGCCGGTGCCGCTCCACCGCCCACGACGGTGTCACTGTTCTGGAACCAGACGTCCCCGAAGAACGAAGTCATCGAAATCCCCTTACCTCAGTCCGTGCAGGGTCGCGTAGAGGACGTCGACCAGGACATCCCTGCGCCCCGGTTCGAAGCTGACCAGCGGTTCGCCGTCCTCGCCCGGCAGCACGTAGGTGAGGACGCGTCCGGCATGAGCGGTGTCGACCACGGTCAGCGGAGTGCTCCTGGTGCCGTTGTTGACCGCGTAGAGCTGGTGGACGCCGGTTCGTTTCGCCGCCATCAGCTCCCGCGCCGAGGGCAAGGGGTCGTAGTCGGGTTCTTCGGTCGGGTCCTCGAGATCGTACGAATCCTCGTAGACCGGCTGGCCCGAGAAGCGGGATTTCGGGATCTTGACCGGGTCGATCCGGGCCGGTTCGACCGGGGGCAGCATGTCGACCAGCGATTCGGCGCCGTAGCCGGGGTCGATGACGTCGATACGGACCTTCTCGTCCTGGCGGATCACCCGGACCGCGTCCCGGCCGGACGCCGACACGAGGATGTTCCCGGTCTCGTCCGACTCGATGTCGCCGAGCCACGCGGTGAACCGGAGCGGACCGTTGGCCAGCACACGGAGGAGGTCGCGGAACTCCCTGGTCAGGGCGCCTCCGGAGGCCAGCTTCAGCTCGGTGAGGGTGTCGAGCACCGCGTCGTCGAGCTTCTTCTTGGTCTCCTCGGCGAGCCACAGGTGGTCTGGGCCGAGCACCGCGGGCGGGGTGCCGTGGCGCTCCCACTCCCACGCGGTGAGCAGGACGGTCTTCGGCAGGTACAGGGGTGCTTCGAACACGATCAGAGCCCGATCACCGGCGGGACCGGCTTTGTCTCAGTGCCGCCGAAGACACTGTCGGGGTCGGCTTCCTGCAGGTAAGAGGCACGCTTGTGTTCCTCGTCCTCGCCGCCCTTTCCCTTGCCCGCACCGGCGCCCATCGGGCCCATTCCCGGTGCGCCGGGCCGGCCCGCGCCTCCGGCGGGGCCACCGGGCATCCCCGGACGGGCCACCTGACCGGGCTGACCGGGAGTCATCGCCCCACTGCCGCGACCGGGTCCAGGCGCCGAGCCGCTCCCCGGGCCGCCGGACGAACCCGAGCCGGGCCCGAAACCGCCCGTGCCGGGGCCGAAGCCCGGTCCGAAACCACCTCCGCCACCACCAGGGCCGAAGTTGGTGCCGCCGCCGGTACCGGGGCCGAAGGACGGCGGCTGGTAACCCGGATACGACGAAGGCTGCGGAGGCGTATAGCCCGCCGCCCGCGTGCCGTCGTCGTACTGGCCGGGGCGAAAGCCCGGATCGGACGGCTGCGGGCGTGGGACCTCGTACGGCCGGTGGTTCGGCGTTTCGGGGCCGGTCGGTGGAGGCCCCGACGACGGTGGCGGCGGTTGCACCCCGCCCGGAGGCGGCCGGTACCCGTCGCCACCCGAATCCGAGCGCCCGTCGAACCCGCGTACCTTGCCGCCGTCGCCAGGACCGGGCCGGCCGTCGTCGACCTTGAAATCCCCGCCGTCGAACGCGCCGAGCTGCCCGTAGTCGATGGTCCGGCCGGCGTTGTTCGAGGTGGACTGCTCGTTGTAGGCGTTGTAGCGCTCGAGATTCGCCTGCGCCTTTTGGTTGTACTGATTGACCTTGTCTTCGGTGTCGGTGTCCCACGGCGTCACGTCGTCGTAGGTGCCCGTGGTCGGTGGGTCGGCGGCGACTTCGCGGTCCAGCGAGTTCTTCAGCGACACGAATTGATCAAGCTGCGTCTGCGTCAACCCCGAATTGCGCTCCAGGCTCGATGACGCTGACATGGAGGAGTCCGCGAGCGGCTGAAGCTTCGCCCGCGCGGCGTCCGCCGCGCCCCCGGTCCAGGCGGACTCCAACGCCGTCATCACGTCGCGGGTCCCGTCATGCAGCTGGGTCTGGTTCCGCGCCTGCTCACCACCGACCCGGCGCGCTTCTTCCAATGAGCCCGTTCCGGGGCCGTTCACAACGGCTTCGAGCAGCTGCTTTGGCGTCAATCCGCCTTGATTGACCGCGCCGGAGCCGTCACTCGCGTTCGAGGCGACGATGCCGCCGACGATCGCGCCGACCGGCCCGCCCACGGCGAAACCGGCCACGGCACCCGCACCGGTCTTGCCGAGCAGGCCGGTGGCCGCCTCCCACACGTCCCCGAACAAACCCATCGAAGCCCTCCCCGGCCCAATCGGTCGATGTCTTGCGCTCACGCACGATACCGCGCCGATCACACCTGGTAGACGGGTTTCAGCCGAGAAGGCGAGCCTGGAGCCTGGTAAGTGGCCGGAGCACCAGGAAGATCGGCACGGCCATCCCGGCCGCGATGAGGAAGTGCACGATCCACGCTCCCGCCAGCGTCGGCCCGCCCCACGTGCCCTCGGGGTCGCTCCCGGTCCAGAAGAGACCGTAGGTCGCGATGCGCCCGACGAGGTAGAACAGCAGCAAAGCGAGCAGGAACGCGACCGCGCTCGGACCGAAGGCCGCCACGAACCGCGGCCGCGACCCGCTCTCGTGCCCGAGCCAGCGCCGCGTCAGTCCGCGCTGGACCTTCGCGCCACCGAGGTACCCCGGAAGCACGAGAAGCGCGTAGACCGCGCGTTTCCAGTCCGAAATCGTCATACCGGGCACGTTAGGGCTCGCTGACCTGCGGAAACATCGGGTAAGCCGTCGGATCCGGTAGGGAAAACCGGAGGTCACTGTGGTGATCCACACGACCGGGGTGCGGATGTACGCCAAACGTTCCCCGATGTCAGACGGGTATGCCACACTCGGTCGCCGAATGGCTACGACGTGAACAGGGGAGGTTCGCGTGTCGAACCCTGAGCAGCTCTTCGCTGATTTCGAGGCCAAGCTGGCCGACGCCCAGCGGAAGGCGAATCAGATGCGAACCGAGATCGAAAGCGTCTCGGTGTCCGAACGCAGCAAGGATGGCCAGATCTCGGTCAAGGTCAACCACGCGGGGAACCTCGTCGGCCTGGAGATCGGCCCTTCCGTACGGGACAACCCGGCGCTCGCGCAGGAGATCCTCCGCGTCGTCCAGAGCGCGCAAAGCAAACTCGCGGGCGCGATGCAGACCGGCGTGCCGTCCATCGCGGGCACCGAAACGATGAACGAGCTGGTCAACCAGCTGCACAACGAGTACCCGGAACCCGAACCGACGGGCTACGTCGAGGGTGGTCACCAGGAAGCGGACGAGGACGACCGCTTCGTCGCCGAAGACGAACTCGACGCACCTCCGCCTCCTCCCGCCCCGAAGCCGCCCGCTCCTCCGGCCACACCCGCGCCGCCGCGTGCCGCGCGCCGGCAGCAGACGGACCACGAGGACGACTACTTCACCGGCGGCGACTTCCTGCGCTGAGCGGGTTCTTGAGGGAGGGAAAGAACATGTCCGGAGGTTTCCATGTCGATCCGGGTGAGCTCGAGACTCATCGCAAGAAGATCGACGACATCAGCATCCGATTGAACCGGGTCGGTTCGGCCGTCGAGACGACGGCCAACCCCGAGGCTTTCGGCTTGGTCGGCATTCCTCTGGCCGCCATTTGCGGGCTCGGGCAGGTCGAGGCACTCGAGTCGATCGTGGCCGCGTCGAAGGCGTCTTTGGATCATGCGGAACGGGTGCACACCTGGCAGAAGGTCAAAGAGTGGGATGAAGAGGACTTCAAGGGCCTGTTCAAGCTGGAGGACTGACGATGCCTGAGACCGCTGAGATTCGCCCCGGCCCGGGCACATCCAACCCACTGGTCAAGACCGATGCCGCCGCGGACGAGAGCTCTCTCGAAGGCGCTGGAATCGTCCAGGATTTCTGGGACACCGCCGCCAAGATCAACAGTGGTGACTGGGCGGAGGGACTCGCGAACCTGGCCAACGGGGCCATGGGACTTGTCGGGTTGATGACCGATCCGATCGGCACGCTTCTGAGCGCTGGGTTCGGTTGGGTCATCGAGCATGTGTCCTTCCTCCGGGACCCTCTCGACATGCTCGTCGGCGACCAGGTCGCGCTCGACAACATGATCGGCACCTGGGAGAACGTGGGCAAGGAACTCGAACAGGTCGCTGAGGACCTCTCCAAGACCGTCGATCACGACAGTGCGGGTTGGAAGGGGACGGCTGCTGACGCTTACCGTGCCTTCGCGAAGGATCGTGCCGACCTCTACTCGGGCCTAGCCGTCGGCGCCAACGCGATGGGTATGTTGGTCAGCCTTTGCAAGACGATTCTGGCCGTCGTCCGGACCATGGTCCGGGACCTCATCTCCGAAGCACTCGCCAAGCTCGTCAGTATCCTGATGCGATACCCAGGGCCGGCGGCTCCTGCCGGGTTGGCCGCCGAAGGAGTACCCAAAGCCATCCAGTACGCGCAGAAGGCGATGGGGTGGGTCAAAAAGCTCGCCAAGGCATTCGGCGAGGCGAACAAGCTCTTCAAGCAACTCATGTCTGCCTTCGTCAGGGTAAGGGAACTCCTTGCCCCGGTGGGGAAGGCGATGTCCAGGGCTGGTGACTCCGCCTCGAGGGTGATGCGAGCCAACTGGAACAACCTCGGTGCCGTCGGCCGGGGGATCGAGAACGTTTCGACGACTCTCGGGGATGCCGGTAAGTACACGGAAACGTTGGTGAAAGAGACTTTGAAGGCTGTCGGCAAAGAATCCGACAAGCTCATGAAGGACGATGAGCCGAAACAGTCCGGGATCGTCGGTCCGAACAGCGCTGCTCCGCAGGCCTCTTCCGCCAGATCTTCTGAAGCACCCATTTTCGACCAGCAAGGTGGGCAGCGCATATCCGGTTCGCTGGAGTGACGCAATGCTGTGACAGCCGAGGAGTGCGTTGAAGACGGCATTGAGGGGTTTGATCGGCTGGTTCGCGCTGGCCGTCGTACTGGTCGGCGCCAACACCCTGGTCCAGATCCAACGAGATCCGGACGACCCGGGCTACACGCAGGTCGACGGTTTCGTCAGGGTGGTGCTATTCGTAACGTTCATCATCGCGTTGCTCGTTGTCACGAAGATCGGGTTCGTGAGCGTCGTCCAGGCACTCACCTTCGGTGCGATCAAACCTGAAAAGACCGTTGCCGAGAAGGCTGCGATCACCTTCGACATTCCCGAGACCGAGGAAGGCGGTCGTACCGCGGCGAACATCGTTGCCGTGGAGCTTTTCCTGATCGGGCTCGGCTTGCTGCTGGCCGGAGGTGCCGCGGGGTGGGCGATGCTCGATGGCGGCGGCTTCACCGCGTTGTCGGCAGGTACGTTCCTCGTCGCCGGGCTGGCGCTCTATCCGCTCATCCCGATGGCGATCAGCCGGGCGCGTGACAGCGGCCGCACTTGGCCGATCGAGATCACCTTCACGCCTGTCGGCATGAGTCAGCCTGTCGGAGAAGGTCAGAAAACCGTTGCCTGGTCGAGCATCGGCGGGTTTGTCTTCGATCGCCACCGAGGTGGTCGCCGTGTGGACGTTCACATCGCGATCTCGGACGACCGAGGACGGCACCAGCTGTTGCCGTTGTTCGCCAACGAGTCCGAGCACGGATTCCTGATGACCACCGCTATGGATCCCGCTGAAGCCGAACGTGCCGAAGCGGCCATCGAGCGATTCAATCCCGGTTTGGTGGAGTGGCGGGATCAGAGAGTTCGGCGCGGCGGATTCGGGCTCGAGAATCCCGGCGGCGGCGACGACGCCGTCGTGCGTTGGGGCGAGCCCGATCGCTCGGACGACCCGGCCTCCGCTCCCCAGCAGGCGACGGCTGTCGTCGCCCGGGAGTCTCGATCCGTGGCGGTCGCCAAAGGTATCGCCGCGTGGTCGGTGTCCGTGGTTCTCGTCTCGACCTTGTCGACGGTGATCTTGAACGCCGATGCGCTGGGCGGCGGCATGCCGTTTCTGGTCGTCGCCGGCATCGTGGTGGCTTTGGCAGGCGTCCTGGCGGTAGTGGTGACCGGCCGGCGGGCGGTCATGAACCGGTTCGTGTTCCGGCGGCGCGAGGTCCGCGGATTTTGGCCTCTCCCGGCGGATGTGGTCGGGTTCGGGATTCCCGACAACACCAAGTTCGTCACCATGGTCCTGGTGTCCGGGCTCAATGGCATCGGCTTGATCACCTTCGGCGGCGGCCTGTTCGTTGTCGCCGATCAGGCCGTGATCGACGATGGCGTCGCGAAGCTTCTCGGTGCAGCGGTCTTCGTGATCGGGCTCTTTTGCCTCGGATCCATCGCGTTTCGCCATCGCGAGACCACGAAGTCGCTTCGAGTGTCCGTGATGGACGAGGGTTTGGAGCAACCGGCCGAGCAGGCTAAACCCCTTGTCCTGCCATGGGATGAAGTCAGCGAAGTGATCCTCGACCAACATATCGCCGGTGGGCGCTTCTCTGCCCATATCGCTTTGGCCGAGGCGGAAGCAGTGGTTCTCCTGCATGAAATGTTCCGGAACCGATCGAGGTTCGGTCATCGACTGACACCGACGATGACGGCCGCCGAGGCGGAGCGATTCGCGGCCATGGTCGAATCCCGGCGGCCCGGCTTGGTGCGCTGGCCCGCTCGGAAGACCAAGCGAGGCGGATTCGGTCTCTTCCAACGCGCCGCCTTGCGATGGAGGGGCGGAACAGCGTCGCACCCGGCGCCACAAGAGGGCTTGTCGATCTCGAAGGTCCTCGATGCCGGCAAACAGCGGCGCGCCGGTTTCATCGCGCTTGCCGCAACGGTGGTCCTCGGCTTCGGGGTCGTCTCGGACACCGGGGTGGCAGTGCGTGTCGTCGCCGGCTTGCTGGGCTTGTCGATGTTCTCGGCGGCGATCGTTTCGCTGCGACGTGATCAGAGCCAGGTCATCAGGGAAATGGTTCTCAAGCCGCGCTGGATCACGGTGACGACCTTGACGTCCCGCACGTGGAGCTGGTCTGTGCGCTGGAGCGACATCGAGAAGATCGTACTGCGCCGAGCCGCCGGCACGGACGTGTTTCACGTAGTTCTCAGCCCGTCGAAGAACGTCGACGCGTACTACCCGCGTGAGCGCTTGGCGCGACCGCTGGGATTGAAGCGTGAGGAGAACGGCGACATCCTCCTCGCGGAGACGGAACTGACGACGGAGGACGTCAAAGAGATCTGGCCGGTCTTCAAGAGAAACGCGGAAGTCGCCTTCGACTCACCGGGAATCGACAACCCGGGCTATCTCGATGAAGAAGGTTCAGAACCTTCGTCGACGCGACAGGAACCATGACGTGTCCGACGAACGGTTGGTGATCTCACGAACGCCCGGGGTCATCGGTCACCTGGTGCTGGTGATCCTGTTCGGCACCTTGACCGTGGTCATGGGGATCGCCGTGGTCAGCGACTATCAGTTGGCTGTGCGCATCGTGGCCGGGGTCCTCTGCGCCGTGTTCATCTACTGCGGAACCATCGAGTTCCGTAACTACCGGACGCCCCCTCCCGCTGACGAACTGATTTTCGATCGTGCGGGAATCAGGCGTATCAAGGGTGGCGTGGTGGCCTGGAGCGCCAGGTGGGAGGACATCGCGAAAGTCATCCTGAGTCTCAAGTTTCGTGAGTACTCCCCACACCGTTCCGGATCTGACGACTTCACTCTGGTCATTCGCCCGGGATCGGGTTTCGACGCGCTGTCCGCTGGATTGGCCCGCGAACCCGATGGAGACCTCCAAGTGGCCGATGTCGACCTCAGGCATCGTGAGGTGAAGCTGCTGATGCCCTTTCTCGTGAAACATGTCGACGTCGCGATCGAGGACGACAACACCGCCGTGCGGACCGTGCCCGACGAACCGGTGGTGGCCACGGCCCGCGAGGAAGCTCTTGACGTCGTGGACGACGTGGTGAAGATCCACGTCAACGGATGGGACAAGCGCAAGCTGGGGATCTTCCGGTTCGCGGCCTTGATGATCGAGGTCACGGCCTTGGTGATCGCCGCCGCCGCTGAAGGCTCAGTTCGCGTCTGCGCGCTTGTAGTGCTCTTCGCGCTCTTTGCGGTAGCGATGGTGGTCGAAGCCTTCGAAGGAGCGACGCACGAGAAGAAGAGAAAAGTCGTGCTGGAACTAGGACCTCGCGGCTTCTACTTCCGGACCTACGGCACCTTCGTCGGAGTGTGGTGGCACGAGATCGACGCGGTGCGGTGGGGAGTCGACCATGGCTCCACCTACTTGGACTTCCTGCCGGGATCGGACATGTTCGCGATCCGCCATCCGAAGCTGGCTGAATTGACCAGAAGTGATCCGTACAACGACGAGTCCGAAAGTCTCGCCGGTGGTTGGTATCGGCTGGGGCGCCCGTTCAGCGTGAACGCGCGACGTGAGTTCGAAAGCAGTATGCGGACATCAGATCGCGTGGAGTTCCGGGAAACGGCCGTAGCGGGCTGAGGCGCCCGTCAACCGGGGCGCCGCCGGCGCCGATCACTCGGGGGGCTACGTGATCGACGCCGGCGACCCGATGCCCTCTTCCCGGCGGAAGCCGGGATCGGGGCAACGTCACCGCTTGGACGCGGCAACGCATCTCAAGAGCGGGCGTGATCGCCGAAGTGACGCCCGGGGGAAGATTGTCCCCCGAAAGAGTGACGGCGTTCCGCTGCTCGCCTGATTGTCGCACTACGCGCCGAGAAAGTTACAAAGTTCTTCACATCTTCGCCTGGAGAAGGGGCTCGGCCGGACAACTGCTGGTCATGGCATGGTCTCTTCCATGACTTCTCAGGTGCTGGTCATCGGGTCCGCCAATGCCGATCTCGTCGTCCCGGTCGATAGGCGACCTGGTGGTGGCGAAACCGTACTCGGTGGCGACACGATCTTGTCACCGGGTGGCAAAGGCGCCAACACCGCGGTCGCGGCGGCCAGGCTCGGGGCGGACGTCGCGTTGCTCGGGGCGGTCGGCGACGACCCGTACGGGGAGTTGCTCAAGCGGTCGCTCGCCGAGTCCGGGGTGGACACGGGCTCGTTGCGCACGAGTGAGCGCCCGACCGGGATCGCGTACATCACGGTCACGCCGGACGGCGAGAACTCGATCCTCGTCTCGCCCGGCGCCAATTCCGCCTTGCGGCCCGAGGACGTCGACCTCGACGGCGCCGAGATCGTGGTGCTGTCGCTGGAGATCCCGCTCGAAACCGTCGAGCACGCCGTCGCGAAAGCCGTTGAACACCATGTGAAGACGCTGCTGAACCTGTCGCCCGCCGCGGAGCTTTCCGCGAAGACGCTTCAGGGGCTCGATGTGTTGCTGGTCAACGAGCACGAGGCCGCCTTCCTGCTCGGTGGCGAGGCGGATTTCCCCAAGCTGCTCGACCTCGGCCCGAAGGCCGCGGTCGTGACGCTCGGCGCGAAGGGGGCGGCGGTGGTGACGGCGGACGGGGTGACGGAGGTGCCGTCGCCGAAGGTCGAGGCCGTCGACACGACGGGCGCCGGTGATGCTTTCGCGGGGGCGCTCGCCACTTCGCTCGCGAAGGGCGAGGAGTTGGCCGATGCGGCGCGCAAGGCGGTGAGGGTGGCGGCGATCACTGTGACCCGCCAGGGTGCGCAGCCCTCGTATCCACTGGCGTCCGAACTGGAATGATGGTCTGCTGATGGCTATGAGCCAGGTCACGCCGCCTATGAGATATGGTCTAGACCATGCCGTCTGAGTCACTGTCCGGGGTCGCCGTCAGTCCCGGCCGCGCGAGCGGTCCTGTCGTCCGGGTCGCCGAACCGCTCGGTGAACCCGCGAGCACGCCGGCACCGGCCGATCCCGCCGCCGAGGCGGCCCGGATCGCCCCGGCCGCACAGATCGTGGCGGGCAGGCTCGAGAAGCTCGCCGAGACGGCGTCAGGTGAGGCCGCGACGATCCTCATCACCACCGCGGCGATGGCGGCCGACCCGGCGCTCGTCTCCTCGGCGGAGCAGCTGGTCAAGGAGCAGAACCTGCCCGCGCCGCGTGCGGTGCACCAGGCGGCGGGGAAATTCGCCGACGCGCTCGCGGCCGCGGGCGGCTACATGGCCGAGCGGGCTCGCGACGTCCTCGACGTGCGCGACAGGCTCATCGCCGAACTGCTCGGCATCGCGCCTCCCGGCGTTCCCGACCTGGCGTCGCCGAGCGTGCTCGTCGCCCGCGACCTCGCGCCCGCCGACACCGCGGGCCTCGACCCGGACAAGGTGCTCGCGCTCGTCACCGAAGAGGGCGGCCCCACGAGCCACACCGCGATCCTCGCCCGCGCGCTCGGCATTCCCGCCGTCGTCGCGATCCGCGGGATCCTCGCGCTCGACGCGCAAGCGCTTGCGGTGGACGGCGACACCGGCGTCGTCGAGGTCGCGGACCCGAACGCCGAAGTCGTCGCGGCCGCCAAGATCGGCGCGATCGAGTGGGACGGCACCGGCGCGACCTCCGACGGGCACCGGGTGAAGGTGCTCGGCAACGTCGGTTCCGCCACCGACGCCCAGGCCGCCGCCGAGGCGGGCGCGGAAGGCGTCGGCCTCTTCCGCACCGAGTTCTGCTACCTCGACGCCTCTTCCGAGCCGAGCGTCGAAGAGCAGCGCAAGGCCTACACCGCCGTGCTCACGCCGTTCCGCGGCAAGCCGGTCATCGTCCGCACCCTCGACGCGGGAGCGGACAAACCCCTCGCGTTCCTGGAGCCCGAGGACGAGCCCAACCCGGCGCTCGGCGTACGCGGCCTTCGTGTCGCTTTCGACCGTCCCGAGATCCTCGACCGCCAGCTCGAGGCCATCGCGGGTGCCGCGCAGGACTCCGGCGCCGAGGTTTCGGTGATGGCCCCGATGGTCGCCACCGCCGCCGAGGCCGCCTGGTTCGCCGAGCGCGTCCGCGCCGCCGGAATCGCCCGCGCGGGTGTGATGATCGAGATCCCGGCCGCCGCGCTGACCGCCCGCGAGATCCTCGACGTGGTCGACTTCGTCTCCGTCGGCACCAACGACCTCGCGCAGTACACCTTCGCCGCGGATCGCCAGCTCGGCGCCGTCGCCAAGCTCAACGACCCGTGGCAGCCCGGCCTGCTGCGCCTGCTCAAGGTCATCGGCCAGGCCGCGAAGGACACCGGCAAGCCCGCCGGAGTCTGCGGTGAGGCCGCAGCCGATCCGAGGCTCGCGCTGGTGCTGACCGGCCTCGGCCTGACCAGCCTCTCGATGAACGCACCCGCCGTGCGCGCGGTCGGCGCGAGCCTGGCGGCCACGACGCTGGCCGAATGCGAGGCACTGGCTGACGCGGTACTGGCCACACCGGACCCGGTCTCCGCAAGGCAAGCCGCCGCGGAGCGGTAGCAAAGGTCCCCCGCTCCCCAAAAAAGGATCGGGGGGCATGTCGAAATCCGGTTCACCACTTCGACGCCTAGGTGAAAGACACCGAAGCGACGAAAGGACCGGACCATGACGACCACCATGACCTCGACGCGGGCTGGACGCCGGGAATGGGTCGGGCTGGCCGTGCTGGCCCTGCCCACCTTCCTGGTCTCCCTCGACGTGTTCGTGCTGATCCTCGCGCTGCCGAAGCTCAGCCAGAGCCTCGGCGCCGACAGCACCCAGCAGCTGTGGATCATGGACGTCTACGGCTTCATGATCGCCGGGTTCATGGTCACCATGGGCACCCTCGGCGACCGCATCGGCCGCCGGAAACTGCTGCTCATCGGCGCCACGGCGTTCGGGCTGGCCTCCGTGCTGGCCGCGTTCTCGACCACCGCGCTGATGCTCATCGCCGCCCGCGCGCTCCTCGGGATCGCCGGTGCGACGCTGGCGCCGTCGACGCTCGCCCTGATCAGCAACCTGTTCTCCGACAGCCGTCAGCGTTCGCTCGCGATCGGCATCTGGGCCGGTTGCTTCACCGTCGGCGCGATCGTGGGCCCGATGGTCGGCGGCGTGCTGCTGGAGCACTTCTGGTGGGGTTCGGTGTTCCTGCTCGGTGTCCCCGCGATGGTCCTGCTGCTCGCCGTCGGCCCGAAGCTCCTGCCCGAGTACCGCAACGAGAACGCCGGCCGTCTCGACCTCGTGAGCGTCGCGCTTTCACTGGTCACGATCCTGCCCGCGGTCTACGGCATCAAGGAACTCGCCCGCGACGGTGTGCACGTGGTTCCGGTGGCCTCGCTCCTGATCGGTCTCGGCTTCGGCGCGGTGTTCGTGCGGCGCCAGCGCACCCTGCGGGACCCGCTGATCGACCTGACGCTGTTCCGCGGCCCCGCGTTCTCGACGGCGCTGGGCGGGATGTGCGCCTTTTCGATGCTCGGCGGGACGACCATGCTCTTCGTCGCGCAGTTCTTCCAGATCGTGCTGGAGCTTTCCCCGGTCGGTGCCGCGCTGGCGCTGCTGCCCGGGATGCTGGCTTCGACGGTCGGCTTCCTGGCCGCCCCGATCCTCGCCCGTCGCGTCCGCCCCGCGACCTTGATCGCCACCGGGCTGGCCGGTGCGATCGCGGGGTTCCTGTTGCTGACGCAGGTCGAGGCGGGCGCCGGTCCGGTGATCCCGTCGATCGCCTTCGCCATCACCTGCCTGTGCGGCGGTCCGCTGATCACCCTGGGCACGGATCTGGTCGTCGGCTCGGTGCCGCCGGAGAAGGCCGGTTCGGCGGCCTCGCTTTCGCAGACCGGCAACGAATTCGGCTACGCGCTGGGTATCGCGACCGTCGGGACGCTGGGCAACGCCGTCACCCGGTCCCGGCTCGCCGACGCCGTCCCCGCGCACGACGCGTTCGCCAGCGGGATGCACGCGGTGTCCGGGCTGGCCGCGCTGGTGCTGGCCGCGGTCGCCTACTTCGTGCTCCGGCACCTCCGCCACGTGCGCCCGGTCGGCGCCTAACCGAAGAAGCCCCGCCGCGGGTACTTGATGATCAGCGACCCCCCGTGCACGCGCCCGGTGATGACGAACCGGGGCGTGCCGGGGCGGCCGTTCGATCGCGTCCGGTCGTCGAGGTTGCCGAATTTGATGTCGGTGATCGAGTTGGTGTCGACGGCGCCGTTCTCGGGGATGGTGATCTCCACCGGCCCCCATTTGGCCTGCAGTTCGATGTGCACCACCGGATACCGGATCTCGGCCTGGGAGAAGTCCAGTTTCGTGGCGCCGTACTTGTTCCGGATCACCATCGCCTCGGGGACCAGCCAGTTCCCGTTGCGCTGCAACGCCGAGTACTTGCCGTTGAGCTCCATGACCTGCCCGGACGCCTGCGCGTAGGCGTGCTGCCGCGGCGGCGCCCACGGGTTCTGCTGCTGTCGCGGCACCATCCCCGCTTCGGGGTGCACCAGGCCAGGCAGATCCGTGAGCACCGCGTTCAGCTCACCGCGGGTCTTGGCGGCGAGGGCGCGGTCGGTCCGTTCGGTGAACTCGTCGAGGTTCAGCAGCCCGAGGCCGATCGCCTTCTGCAGGACCTCGACGACATGCTCGCGTTCCGCGTCGGAGACCCGGATGTCCCGTCCGGTCAACGGCTTGGTTTCGGTCGCCGGCTGCTCTTCCTCGCCCATGCCAGGAATGGTAGAACCGATTCTCACGCGCGAGATCGGGGAAATACCCTGAACAGACCCGCATTTCTTCCCTGTGCCGCCCTGCTGGCGGCTGTCCTGCTGCTGACCGGATGCACCGTCGAAGCGGACCCGCCGGGGGCCGTTCCGGTACCGACGGCCCCACCGGCGTCGAAACTCGAAGGCATACCGGTGGACTACTCAGGGTTCCGCCTGGTCATGGCCACGTCCCCGCCGTCGATGCTCGATCCCGCCACCGGTGCCACCACTCCGCTGCCCGGTGCTCCGGCCGGTGACCGGGTCAACGACGTCATCCGGGTCGGCAAGTTCCCGGTCGTGCTGTCGGCCGGCCGCTGCGGGCCGTCCTGCCTGGAGCCGTCCGAGGTGCTCGTCTACGGCGATCCCCAGAACCAGCCTTGGAAGCTCGGCAAGGCCCGCAGTGTCGCCCCGGCCGCCGACGAAAGCGGCGTCTGGCTGATCCGCGACGACGGCGACGACCTGTGCCGCCTCCAATACGTCTCCTTGCTCGGCGTCGAGCGCGGGCGCGGCCGTCCGGCGAGCTGCACGATGGCGGTGCGCCAGGAGGTACCGCAGGGCCTGCTGATCACGGTGAACACCGGGACGGCCACCGCCGAGGACGTGCTGATCGACCCCGCCACCGGCCGCGCCGTGCGCCAGTTCCCCCGGGTACTGGCGATCACCAAGGACCGGATGCTGCTGGCCGAGCTGACCGAGTTCTCCGTGCTCGACCTGCGGAACAACCAGCGCACACCGGTCAAGCGGCCGGTGGCCAACGGCAAACCGGGGCCGGTGGTGCCGAGCCGCGACGGCTACCGGGTCGCCGTGCTGTTCGGCGACCCGGCCTGGGCGGGGACGGCCACGCAGACCGCCGACATCTGGGTGCTCGCGCTCGACACGCTGACCTGGACACGCGCGCCCTCGATGCCGATCGCCACCGAACTCAAACGGGCCGTGATCGAATGGACCGAGAGCGACGACCTGGTGCTCGCCACGGACGTCGTCGCGAGCTGGCGGCTCGACCGGCCACAGTGGACGGTCGTCAAAACCGCGTTGCCCGCCGAGCGGAACCAGCGGGTGGTGGCCATCGCCCAGGGCTGACTATTCCTCGTCCAACCCGTGCTCGATGGCGTACCGGGCGAGTTCGACGCGGTTGTGCAGCTGGAGTTTGCGCAGTGTCGACTGGACGTGGTTCTCCACCGTCCGATGCGAGAGCACGAGTTTCTCGGCGATCTGCCGCGCCGTCATCCCCTTCGCGACCAGGCGCAGGACGTCGGTCTCGCGTTCGGTCAGCCGCGGCGGCGCGGGCCCGTCGTCCGGGGCGTCGGCCATCCGGCGGTACTCGCCGAGGACGAGTCCGGCGAGTCCGGCGGTGAACACCGGGTCGCCCGCCGCGGTCCGCTTGACCGCGTCCACCAGCTCACTCGCCGAGGCCGACTTCACCAGGTACCCCGACGCCCCGGCCTTGACCGCTTCGAGGACATCGCTGTGCTCGCCGCTCGCGGACAGCACTAGCACCTTCGTCGACGGCAGTTCCGCGGTGATCTCGCGGGTGGCGTCGACGCCCGACGTGTCGCCGAGATTGAGGTCCATCAGCACGACGTCCGGCCGGACCGTGCGCGCGATCCGCACCGCGGCGGGCGCGTCCGGCGCGGTGGCCTTCACGTCGAAACCGTGCTCGGCCAGGTCGCGCGCGACGCCGTCCCGCCACATCGGATGGTCGTCGACCACCATCACCGAGACCTGAGGCGCTTCGGTCATCGCTTTCCCCTCGCCGCCACTGGAACCTTGACTTCCCATTCCGTGCCCTGGCCGGGCGCGGTGTCCAGGGCGACGCTTCCGCCCAGATCCCGCACCCGCCCTTTGATGGACTCCGCGATACCTAGATGTCCCTCGGCCGCCGCGCGTTCCAAGACACCGGGCGCGATTCCCGGCCCGTCGTCGCGGACGCTGACCACGACCTCGGTGCCGAGGTCCTCCAGCAGCACCCAGGCGTGCGCGTCCTCCCCCGCGTGCTTCTCGACGTTCGACAGCGCCTCGCGCGCCACGGCCACCAGCTCCGCGGTCACGTGTTCGGGCAGCTGGACTTCGCCCGCGGGCGTCGAGACCTGCACGGACGGCGTCGCGAGCAGCTGCAGCGCGGACCGGAGGTCGGTGGTCCCGTTCTCGCTCGGATGCGTCGGCTCGGTGGTGACCAGTGCCCGCAGCGCGATCTCCTGCTCACCGGCCAGTTTCGCCAGTTCGGCGGCCTCCCCGCCGAATTCGGCGCCGCGTTTGCGCACCCGGGCGAGCACCTGGAGGACGCTGTCGTGGATCGAGCGGGCGAGCCGCTCCCGTTCCGCTGTCGCGGCCTCCATGCGCAACGCCCTGGTCAGCGCGTCCGCCGACCGGCGGGCCATGGTCGCGGCCAGCCCGATCACGAACCCGCTCGCGGTGAGCAGGAAGCCGTCCCGCGCGACGTCGACGTCGAACCGCCAGCGCACCAGCCCGGTGACCACCGAGACCACCAGCCCGGCCAGCACCCCGCCGAGCGCGCCGAACCGCGTCCCGGCGGCCGCGGGCGGGACCGCCGCCCACACCGTCGTGATGAGCGGGGTGTTGGCGTCGAACTGCGCGGTGGTCAGGATCCACGCCGAGGTGACCATGAGAGCGGCGGTCAGCGCGAGATCGACGCCGACCAGCCACGGCCAGCGGCTCGACGGCCGCGCGTAGAACACGCTGCTCAGCACCGTCCACAGCGTCATCACGCCGAACGACGTCCACGCGAGCCACTTATTCGCGTAGCCGTCGTAATGGACGATGAACGAGCCGAGTGCGAAGAGCAGCGTCGTCACGCGGAGCACGATCACCCCGCGCCACAGCGGAGTGGCCGGGTCCCGCGTGCCGAGCGCCGAAACGGCGCGCCAGAGCGGGGGCTCGGTCATGACTTCGCTTCGGCCTCTTCCCCGGGATCGTTCGGCTGCGCCGCCTGATCCCGCAGGACGTCGATCTCGGCCGGATCGGGATCGTGTTCGTGCAGCAGGGACCGGATACCGGCGTTGAGCACCGCGAGCAGCGGCACCGACAGCAGCGCGCCGGCGATCCCGGCGGCGACGAGACCGGCGGTGATCGCGAGCACCACGGCGAGCGGGTGCAGCTTCACCGCGCGGCCGAGCAGGATCGGCTGCAGCACGTGGCTCTCCAGCTGCATGACGCCGATGACGATGGCCAGCACGATCAGCGCGCCGACGACGCCCTTCGTCACCAGCGCGATCAGCACCGCGACCGCGCCCGCGATCACCGCGCCGATGATCGGGATGAAGGCGCCGAGGAACACCAGCGTCGCCAGCGGGATCACCAGCGGCACGCCGACGATCGCCAGGCCGATGCCGATGCCGACCGCGTCGACCACGGCCACCGCCGCCGTCGCGCGCACGTAGCTGACCAGCGACGCGAAGCCACGCCGGCCCGCGACGTCGACCCGGTTCCGCACGCGGCCCGGCACGCCGCGGACGAGGAACGTCCAGATCTGGTCGCCGCCGGAGAGGAAGAAGATGAGGATGAACAGCGTCAGGATGAAACCGGTGACGATCTCGCCGACCGTGCCCGCGGTGGTGAGCGCGGTGGTGGTGATCGACGCCTGGTTGTTCTGCAGGAAGCTGATCGCCTGGTTGATGAACTCCTGGATCTGCTCCTGGCGCAGGTGCAGCGGCCCGTCGATGAGCCAGACCTTGATCTGGTTGAGGCTCTCCGTCAGCTGTTTCTGCAGTTCCGGCAGGCCGGAGGAGAACTGCGCGACGACGAACGTCAGCAGCCCGCCGAGCACCGCGAGACCGGCGATCAGCACTATCCCGGCCGCCAGCCCGCGCGGGAATCTCAGCGTCGTCAGCTTGGAGACCGCCGGCGCGAGCAGCGCGGCGAGCAGCAGCGCGATCGACAGCGGGATCACGACCACCGACAGATAGCCGATGAGGAACACGACGACGTAGAGCGCCGCGATCACCACGATGAAGCGCCACGACAACGCCGCACCGATCCGCAGGCCGCGGGGAACCAGGTTGGTGACGTCTTCGGTCGACTCGGAGAGGAACGGGTTCGCCGGGTCGAATTCCGGCTGCTTGCGCTGGGGCTCGCTCACGGGCACACCGTATCGGTCCGAGACGACGTTTCCTGAGCATTCCGGGCAACGCGCACGGGTCGAATTCGCCCGATGCGACGCTTGACACATCGCCGGTGGATCGACTCGGGAGTAACCGGGCCCCGCCAGGCTTGATCACCGATCGTGATTTCGGGTTACACCGTGTGTTCTTCACACGATCGTGCCATCAAGGCCTTTCAAACTCGCGCAAGCCATCCGCACTTTGCTTACCTCGGTCCCGCAACCACGAACCGAAGCGACAGGAGACCGAGTGACGAACGCGGCGAAGAACGAGAGGCGGGGCGCTGTGCGCTTCGGCCGTCTCGCTTCGCGTGCGCTGTTCGTGCTCGGTGGTGCCGTCGCCGGTTCCGCCGCGGCGTGGGCCGTTTCCGGCGCTTCCGCTTCCGCGGACGTCGCGCCGGTGGTCTCCGCTCCCGAAACCAGCGTCACTCCGGTCACCGACGCCACTGCGGCGGGTTTGACCGACGTTTCCGGTGGCACCTCGAAGTTCGCCGGCGATGTCGCCGGAGCGATGTGCGGCGACACCCAGCAGGACGCCACGACGTGGTCCATGCCGGGCGAAGACGGGTCCGCGTCCGCGAAGCACCACTGCGGCGACATCCGCGCCGACCGGCACGAGGTCTCCACCCGCGTCAGCGACGCGGTCACCGACTTCGCGGACAACTCGGTGGTCACCCCGGTCAAGCGGACCCTCGGCGCCGTCGAGCACATCGTGCGCAAGCCGCAGGACACCCGCCAGGTGCTGGACGAGACCTTCGCCCCGTCGCCCGACTTCGGCAGCAAGGTCTGGGACCTCCTCGACCCGAACGGTCACGGCGACCTCGTCCCGGAACTCCCGGTCGGCGGAAGCCCGGTCGACCCGGAGTCCCCGCTGGACACCATCGGCGCCGGTGAGCAGATCACCGACTTCGCGCAGCTGGCCACGACGCAGTTCCCCGCTTCCTCCGAGACCGTCCTCCCGATGCCGGCCTTCGCGCAGTCGCACGATGCCTTCGATCAGGTCGAGGACGCTCCGGCGCGTGACGGTCACCGTGGTGACCTCCCGCGTCCGATCACCCCGGCGCCGCTTCCCTCCGCGCCTTCCTTCCCGACTGTCCCCGGCGGCTCCGCCCCCGGTGGTCACCTCGACGGCCTGACCCACGGCGTTCCCGCCTGGGTCGCCGCCGCCGTCGAGCGTTCCCTGACCGGCTACGCGCTGGCAGGCACGCGGTACATGCCGCTCACCCCGGGCTCGCAGCCCGGCGTCACTCCCGACTGAACACCTCCCTCCGCGGGGTAGCCGACGCGCCTCACGCCTCCCGATTCCGGGCTTGGCTTCGCGTCCGCTCCTGATCCCCCGCGAAACGGCGGTGCGCTTTGTCGCGCCCGCACTCGCTCCACCCCCCTCTGGTGCCTTTCGAACGGCACCTCCTCGAACCCGAAAGGGAACCCGAAATGAAGGAGAAAAACCCCATGCAATCCTGGGCAAAGCGCGGACTCCAGACCGCGTTGGTCACGGGTGGGTTGTTGATGCTGGGCACCGGCATCGCCTCGGCTGACGAACACGTCAACCCCGACACCCCGGCCTCCCCGCTCGACGCGAACGTCACCGTTCCGGTCGAGATCGACAACAACGCCGTTGGCACGCCCCTCGGCCAGGCCGACCTCCCCGGCTACAAGGGTGAGGTCAGCACCAAGGCCGTCACCAAGCCCGTCTCGGACGCGCTGGACTCGGCTTCGTCGCCCGGCGGCAGCACCGACGGCATCGGTGGAGGGCTCCCCAGCCTCTCCGGCAAGAACGCCGTCCCGGCGCCGCTGGCCGCCAAGGACTCCCGCCAGATCAGCGGCGGGATGACCTCGGGTGGGTTCACCACCACGGACGACATCCTCAAGGGCAACAAGGTCGTCGGTGACGTCGTCGTCCCGATCCAGATCGTCGACAACGCCATCGGCGTGATCGGCGACGCCGAGGTCGAGGGTGGCACGCACGACCAGACCTGGTCGCACAACCAGGACGTCGAGACCACCGGTGAGGACTCCAGCCTCGCCGGGAACGTCGTGGCCCTCGACTGGGCGCTGCCCGTGCAGATCGCCGGCAACGCCGGTGGGCTCGCCGGCGGCACCGGTCGCGTGGTCGGCGGTTCCGCCAGCCAGAGCACCACCGAAACCGGCAACATCACCACCGACGGCGAGGGCTCCGCCCTGTCCGGCAACGTGCTGGCCGGTCAGTTCGCCACCCCGGTCCAGGTCACCGGCAACGCCGCCTCCTGGATCATCGGCAACGCCAACAGCTCCGGCTACGAGGCCGAGACCGAAGCCACCTCCGGCGGCTGGGTCGAGACCGACGGTGACGAGTCCGCCCTCGGCGGCAACGTCGGCGCGGTGCCGATCGCCCTCCCGGTGAAGTTCAACGACAACGCGGCCGCCGCGTGGGGTTCGCTCGCGAACTCCAACAGCAGCTCGTCGGCGGACGCCACCGCCGGTGACACCACCCCCGGCTGGAGCAACGTCCCCAGCTACGTGCAGACCTCCGGCGAGGACTCGGCCGTCGCGGGTAACGCGATCGTGCCGCAGACCGCGGACGTCGCGAACGTCGGCGGCGTGGCCGCCAGCTGGATCGGCCTCGCGAACACCGGCACGGACGGCGGGACCAGCCAGTCCAGCGTCGTCGACGCCGGTGGCTTCGTCAGCAGCGAGGGCGAAGGCTCCGCCGGTGGCGGCAACATCGTCGACCCGGCACTGGCCGCCCCGGTCGAGGTGACCTGCATCGCGGGCACCTACATCGGCAGCGCCAACGTCGAGTCCTGCGAGAACACCGTCGACGCGAACGCCGGCAACGGCAGCCACACCACGGGTGACGACTCCACCCTGGCGGGCAACGTCGTCAACACCCAGGCCGCGCTGGCCCCCGAGGTGTTCGGCGTCGCCGGCTCGCACATCGGACAGGCGACCGCCGACGCGTCCGAGACGAAGACCGTGACCGCGGGTGCGTACGACGGCACCACGGGCAACGACTCGTCCGGCTCGGGCAACATCGTCCAGGTCCCGGCCGCGGTTCCGGCCGAGGTCTTCGGCGTCGGTGGCTCGTTCATCGGTCAGAGCACCGCCTCGGCCGAGGAGACCAAGGTCGTCTCCGGTGGCGGCGGCGGGAACACCGCCGACGACAACGGCTTCCTCAGCTCCAACCTGGGCACCGTGCCGGTTTCGCTGCCGGTGCAGGCGTTCGGGGTCGGTGGTGCGTTCATCGGCCAGGGCCACGGTGGCGCCGACGGCGACACCACCTCCAACGCGGGCGGCGACGTCCACGCGACCGGTGACGGTGGCGCGGGCGCGGGCAACCTGATCTACGGCCCGGTCTCCGCCCCGATCCAGGCGCACAACTTCGCCGGCGTGCTCGGCGGGATCGCCTCGGGCAAGGGCACGAACCTCACCGACTCGAACGCGGGCGGCGACGCCACCGCCAACGGTGAAGAAGGCGCGCTGGCGGGCAACATCGTCCAGACGCCGATCGGTGGCACGGGCCAGCTGACCGGGCACGGCATCGCCGGTGCGGGCATCGCCGAGGGCGAGAGCGTCAGCGACGTCCTTTCGGAGGCCGGCGGCGACGCCACCACCAACGGTGACGGTGGCGCGGTTTCGGGCAACATCGTCGGCGCGCAGGCGCTGCCGATCGTGCCGGTCACCCACGACGCGGTCGCGGCCGCCGGTCTGGCCGACGCCAACGGCGCCAACACCGTCGACGCCCTTTCGGGCGGGGACGTGGAGACCTCGGGTCTCGACGGATCGCTCTCGGGCAACATCCTCGACATCCCGGCCGCGGCCGACCCCGAGGTGTTCGGTGACGCGATCGCGGCCGCCGGTGGCGTGTCCGAGACCGGCGCGGAGAGCATGATCACCGGCCAGGCCGGTGGCGACAGCATCACCGACGGCAGCGGAGAGGCCCTGTCGGGCTTCAACTTCCACCACCCGCTGGTCGTCGTGGTGCCGCTGAACGAGTTCGAGGTCCCGGTCCTGGCGATCGCGGACGAGAACTCGACCGACTCCACCGTGATCAACGAGGAGGAGTTCACCCGCGCCTTCACCGACTCGGTCGGTTCGGAGATGCCGATCGACGCGCTGCCCGCGCTGCCGTTCGGTGCCCCCGCGGTGCCGTCGATGAACGGTGCCGGCACCCTGCCGACCACCCCGGCGATCGGTGGCGCCCGCGCCGACGGTCCCCAGGTGGCGACCCTCCCGGTGCAGGTGGCCGGCCTGACCGCGCTGAAGCAGCTGGGTGCCATCCCGACGCAGCTGCCGAAGTCGGACCTGCCCGAGCTGCCCGGCACCCCGGCCCTGCCCGGTGTCCCGGCCCTGCCGAAGACCCCGGGTCTGCCCGGTGACGACGCTCGCGCGGACGCCCCCAAGGTCGCGCAGCTGCCGACCCTCCCGGCGCTGAACGGGCTGCCCACCCCGGGCAACCTGCCGGTGCAGCTCCCCACGGCCGGCGCCCTGCCGACCGCGGGCGCGCTGCCCACCGCCGGTGCGCTGCCGGTGCAGCTGCCCACCACGGGCACCCTGCCCGCGGTGAACAACACCCCGGCGATGCCGACCGCGCAGGTCCCGGCTCTGGCGGGCGTCGACTCGTCGCCGCTGAACATGTTCCAGCGCTTCATCGGCACCCTGACCGGCAAGAAGTTCCACACCATGTGAACCTGCCAGTCGGCTAGCGCCACTGAATGAACCGAAGCGGGCCCGGGAGACACTCCCGGGCCCGCTTCCTTTTGTGTGTTCCGCCCCCGATCACGCGTGTTCGCTCTCCAATCACGCGTGTCGTCCGTCTGATCACGCGAGATCGCCGTTTCAGCCCCCAGGGGTGAAGAGCGCGTCCTGCGCGGCGCCCATCGCGGTCAGCACCGCGCCTTCCAGCACCGCGCCCCCGCCGACGGTCCCCGCCCGGACCTCGGTCCGCAGCGGCGAGATCTCCGAGAGCCGGCGGCTCACCCGTGCCGCCAGCGCGTCGCCACCGGCCCGCCCGATCTCCCCGCCGAGTACGAGACAGCCCGGGTCCAGCACCGCGGTGACCGCGGCGGCACCGATCGCGATCCGCTCCGCGACGATCTCCAGGAAATCCCCGGCGTCGGCATCGATCGCGTACCCGATGGCCGCTTCGGCCGCTTCGGCGTTGTCGGCCGACGACGCCGGGATGCCGTGCGCACGGGCCAGCTCGCAAAGCGCGGCGCTGCCCGCCAGTGTGTGGAAGCCGCCGTCGCAGTCGGTCGCGGTCGGGAGCCGTCCGGGTCCCAGCATCGGCAGGAACCCGATCTCACCCGCGCCGCCCGACGCGCCCCGCCGCAGCGAACCGTCGAGGACGACCGCCGCGCCGACCCCGAAGCCCAGCCACAGCAGGACGAACGTGTCCCGGTCGCGGGCGGCGCCGAGCCGCTGTTCGGCGGCGGCCGCGAGGTTGACCTCGTTCTCCAGCAGCACCGGGACCCCCAGCCGCCGCCGGAGTTCGTCGACGAGTTTCCCGTGCCACGCGGGCAATCCCCCGGCGTGCCGCAGACCGCCGGTCGCCGGGTCGACCAGACCGGGGGCGCCGACGGCGATCGTGTGCAGCGCGGTCGCGCCCGCTTCGGCGGTGGTGGTCTTCAGCAGCGCGATCGCCCGCTCCACCGCCTCGTCGGTGTCGACGTCCAGGTCGAACGGCAGCGACGCCTCCGCGCGGGTCCGGCCCAGCAGGTCCGCGACCGAAACGGCCATGCCGTGGGTGCGGACGTCGAGCCCGGCGAGATACGCGCGTTCGGCGACGATGCCGTACAGCTTCGCGTTCGGGCCGCGGCGGTCCGCGCCCGCTTCGCCGACGATTTCGATCAGGCCCGCGTCCCGCAGGCGTTCGACGAGGTCCGCCACCGTCGGCCGGGAAAGCCCGGTCAACGTCTTGAGCTGGGCGGCCGTCAGCGAACCCTCGCGGTGGAGCAGGTCGAGGGCGAGGCGGTCGTTGATGGCGCGCGCCGTGCTCGGGGAGGCGGACGGCGTCCGGATGACACTCACCGGCAGATCCTCCCAGAATTAATTATCAGGTTCCCTTCCTGATAGTTTACGCTGACGCCGTCGAGTCGTCTCATGGACCTTGGGGGCCCAGTGACCAACACAGTGGAAACCGTCGGCGGGCCGACGCGGCGGGTGCGGCAGGCGCGGGTCGCCATCGCCGCCGTCTTCGCCGTGCACGGCGCGGTGACCGGCAGTTTCGCCACCCGGATCCCGTGGATCCAGGAACACGCGGGGATCAGCGCGGGTCAGCTCGGCCTCGCGCTCGCCTTCCCCGCGATCGGCGCTTCGCTCACCATGCCGCTCGCCGCGCGGATCGGGCACCGGCTCGGCGGCAGACTGGGGCTCCGGCTGCTGCTCGCGTACTGGACACTGGCGCTGATCCTCCCGTCCCTGGCGGGAAACCTCTTCACCCTGTGTCTCGCGCTGTTCGTCATGGGAACCGCGGCCGGTACCTCGGACGTGCTGATGAACGCCCTCGGCGTCGACGTCGAGGAGAAGATGGGCAAGTCGGTCATGTCGGGGCTGCACGGCATGTGGACCACGGGCGCGCTCTTCGGCTCCGCCGCGGGCACGCTCGCCGCGCACGCCGGACTGGACGCCCGGATCCACTTCGTGATCGCGTCGGCCGTGCTCACCGTCGCCGGCGCGCTCATCTGTCAGGGGGTTTTCGACGTCCGGAGCGCCCCCGACGAGCACCCGCCGCCGCGGTTCGCGTTGCCGCCGAAGTCGGCCGTGGTCATCGGTGCGGTCGCGTTCTGCGCCGTCTTCGCCGAGGGGGCGAGCCTCGACTGGTCCGCCGTCTACCTGCGGGACGTCCTCGGTACCTCGCCGGGGATCGCGGCCGCGTCGACCACCGCGTTCACCTGCACGATGGCGGTCGCCCGGCTCTCGGGCGACGCGCTGGTGCGGCGCTTCGGCTCGGTCAAGACCGTCCGTGCGGGCGGGGTGTTCGCGACCGCGGGTGGTCTGTTGGTCGTCTTCGCCGTCCATCCGGTGATGGCGATGGCCGGTTTCGCCTTGATCGGGCTCGGCGTCTCCGTCGTCGTTCCGCTCGCCTTCGCGGCGGCCGGACGCAGCGGGCCGACGCCGAGCCAGTCGATCGCGGGCGTCGCGACCATCACCTATTCGTCGGGTCTCGTCGCGCCGTCGCTCATCGGCGGGATCGCCGACCTGACGTCGCTGACGGTGTCCTTCGCGGTGGTCACGCTGCTGGCGCTCGGCTTGGTGGCCGGCGCGGGTGTCCTGCGATCCCGCTAGCCGAACTGGAGGGAACGCTTGGCGAGGCCGTGCCAGTAGCCGTCGATGACGGTCTCGCCTTTTCCTTCCGAAGAGCTCGCGCCGAGCGAGACGAACAACGGCGCGAAGTGTTCGATCCTGGGGTGCGCGATGGCGGCGGCGGGGGCCTTGCGCTGGAAGTCCAGCAACGCGTCGAGGTCGCCCTCGCGCAGGGTTTCCGCGCCCCAGTGGTCGAATTCGCTCGACCATGACGGCGGCGTCCCGTCGGTTCCGTCGGTCTCGCGCATGGCGCTCAGGTTGTGGGTGAAGAAACCGCTGCCGATGATCAGCACGCCTTCGTCGCGCAGCGGCGCGAGCTTCCGGCCGAGGTCGAACAGTTCCCTCGGGTCCAGCGAGGGCATCGACACCTGCAGCACTGGGATGTCGGCGTCCGGGTACATCTCCACGAGCGGGACGTACGCGCCGTGATCGAGGCCGCGGTCGGGCGCGTCGTGGACCGGTGTCTGGGACGAACGCAGCAGTTTGCGCACCTTGTCCGCCAGCTCGGGAGCACCGGGCGCGGCGTATTTCACCTGGTAGTAGCGATCGGGGAAGCCCCAGAAGTCGTAGACCAGCGGCACCGTGGTGGTGGCGCCGAGGGTCAGCGGCGCCTCTTCCCAGTGCGCCGAGACGACGAGGATCGCCTTCGGCTTCTCGAGGTCCGCCGACCAGCCGGCGAGCTGGCGGGTCCAGGTGGCGTCGTCGGCGAGCGGCGGCGCGCCGTGGCTGAGGTAGAGCACCGGCGTCATGTCAGCTCCAGGTGTTTGAACTTTCAACTACCAGGATAGACGACGCCGGTCGCCTCCGCCTTATTCCCGGGCGAGGTTCGCGGCCATCCGTTCCAGGACGCCGACCGTCGTCCGGTATTCGTCGTCGCTGATGCCCTCGGTCACGCGTGAGCGGAACTCGCCGACCTTGGTCTTCAGCCGGAGGTGTGCCGCCCGGCCTGCTTCGGTCAGGCCGTCCTCGTCCATCCAGCCGCGAACGCGCAGGTCGGCGATGGTTTCCCGGAGATCTCCGAATGGCTTCAGCGCCTCGTCGGGCGACGCTCCCGTGTTCAGGACCTGCCAGTGACGGCGGGTCAGTGATTCGGTGGCGAGGACCCGGTCCAGTGAAGATTCGAGAGCCTGGTGAAGGTGGGCGAACCAGAATCCGATGGGCTTCATGGATACTCCCCGGGTAGACGGCAACTACATGTAAAAATACATGCACTTGGTGAGGACGGGCAATGACGGACGCCGTGGCCGACGTGGAACGCGCGATGATCGCCATCCGGCGAAGCCAGGCGAGGCGATCGCTGTCGAAGCTCGCCCGCGACCGCGCCGAAACGATGCCGGACCAGGCGATACAGGGGCTCCTCGACGCCGTCGAAGCGGCCGAGGAGAGCGGTGAACCGGGTACCGTCACCAGCCTCGCGGCGGCGTTGACCATCGACCAGCCGCGGGCGAGCCGCCTGGTCGCCCGCGCGGTCGAGGGTGGTTTCCTCCGGCGCGAAGCCGATCAGCGCGACGGCCGCCGCGCCGTCCTCGTGCTCACCGGAACCGGGCGCGCCGAAGTGACGCGGATGCACGAATTCCGCCGTTCGGTATTCGCCGAGGCGATGGCGGACTGGCCGGACGACGACCGTCGCGAATTCGCACGGCTGCTGACGGCGTTCGTCCGGAACTACGGCGCGCTCGGCGTGAAGTAGTTGACCAGGTTGCCGTCGGGGTCGCGGAACAGCAGCGACCGGTTCCCCCACGGCATCGTGGTCGGCTTCTGCACGATCTCGGCCAGATCCGCCAGCCGCTCGTACTCGCGGTCGACGTCCTCGACGCGGAATTCGAGGATCGCGGTCCGGTTCGATTCGGGCACGGCGGCGCCCGCGCCGAACAACGTCATCGTTTCGGCGCTGCCGATCGCCAAGGTGCACGACGGGCCGACGAGTTCGGCGAACTGCTCGGAGCGCCATCGCGCGTCGAGGCCGGTCGCCTTCTCGTAGAACCCGGTGAGGCGGGCGACGTCATGGGTGATCACACGGACGGAAACGAACTGCACGATGGATCCTTTCGAGTGCCGGAAAGCGGGACACCGGCCACGTTAGGAGCGATACCGGGCAGAATCCGCCCGGTATTCTCCGGCTTGTGACCAGGCCCATCGCCCGTGTGCTCGCGCTGCTGGAGATCCTCCAGAGCGGCGGCACGCGCACCGTCGCCGAGCTCGCCGGGCGGCTCGACGTGGACGAGCGCACCGTCCGCCGCTACGCCGAACACCTCGTCGACCTGGGCATCCCGGTGCGTTCGGTACGCGGCCGGTACGGCGGCTACCGGCTGGCCCCCGGCTACCGGATGCCGCCGCTGATGCTCACCGACGAGGAGGCACTGGCCGTCCTGCTCGGCCTGGTCGCGGGGCGGCGCGCGGGGCTGATCACCACGTCCGTCGCGGCCGTCGAGAGCGCGGTCGCGAAGGTCCGCCGGGTGCTTCCCGAGGCGCTGGGCCGCCGGTTGGACGCGCTGCTGGAGACGGCCGACTTCACCGCACCCGCCCGGAAAGCCTTGTCGGCCGAGGCCGAGGTGCTGCTCACCGTCGCGGAGGCGGCGCGGGACCGGCGTCCGGTGGGGCTCGCGTATCTCGCCGGTCACGGCGGTGCGAGCGAACGCGTCGTCCATCCCTACGGTGTCGTGGCGCACTCCGGACGGTGGTATCTGACCGGCTTCGACTCGGCCGGCGGCGAGGTGCGCACCTTCCGCGTCGACCGGATCAAGTCCGCCGAGATTCAGGCCGGGACCTTCGAGGCACCGGACGGTTTCGATCCGGCCGAGCGAGTGCTGACCGCGCTGGCCGAGGCGCCGTACCGGCACGACGTCTCCGTGCGGATCGAGGCGACGCCAGAGGAGATCCGCGCCGTTTTCCCGCCGTCCGTGGCCACCCTCGAAACCGACGGCGACCGGGTGCGCGCCCGCATCCGGGCACAGCGGCTGGACTGGATCCCGCCGCTGCTCGCCGCGCTCGACCGGCCGTTCGTGATCGAACGGCCGGCCGAGCTCCGGGATCTGGTCGGCGCGCTGGCGGCCCGGCTGGCCGAGCGGGCGCGCTGACCGGTCACTTACCGCAGAACACCGTCCGGACGAGCTTGTTCAGCGCCGCCGGGAACGCCTGCCCCGCGTTCGCGTCTTCCCCGGCGGTGATCGACGCGGTCAGCGTCTTGCTGCCGTCCGGCGTGCTGTACATCAGCGATCCGTAGCCGTTGAGGCCACCGTTGTGGTTGAGGACGACGCCGACACAGCCCGGGCCCAAGTCCTGCGAGAACTGCCCGAGACCGTAGAAGCCGTAGAGGCTTTCGCTGCCCGGATGCGTCACGCGCATCTCGGCCAGCAGCCAGGCCGGCAGGAGCTTTCCGCTCTGCAGCGCGGAGTAGTAGGTCTGGAGATCCTTGGTCGTCGAGATCATGTCACCGGCGCTGGAGATCCAGCTCGGGTTCTGGTGGGTCACGTCGATCGTCTTCCACTGGCCGGCGTCTTCGTAGCGGTAGTAGGCGTGGGCGTACGGCTTGGGCATCCCTGCCCACGCCCCCGGCGACAAGGTGTCACGCAGCTTGAGCGGCCGCAGGATCCGCCGGTCCAGCTCGTCGGCGAAGGGACGGCCGCTGAGCTTCTCGACCAGCAGCCTGGCCACCACGTAGTTGGTGTTGGAGTAGCTCCAGCGCGCTCCCGGCTCGAAGACCGCGGGCTTGGACACGGCAAGGCGCACCAGCTGTTCCGGCTGGTAGGTGTGGAACCGCTTGTCCACCCATTCCTTGCCTGCCCACGGGATTCCCGGCGTGACCGTCCCGTCCGGGTTGTACTCGCCGGTGTGGTTGAACAGCCCGCTGGTGTGCTGCAGCAGCATCCGCACGGTGATCCGCGAGTCCAGCCCGAACTCGGGAAGGAACTTCGCCACCGGCGTGTCGAGGCCGATCCGGCCCTCGGCCACGAACTGCAGGAGCAGGGTCGCGGTGAAGTTCTTCGTCGTGCTGCCGAGGCGGAAGTGGCCGTTCGTCGACGGCTTCGCGGTGCCGCCCAGCTCGCGCACCCCGGCGCTGCCGGTCCATTCGCCCCGTTCGTCACGGACACGCAGCTGCATCCCGGCGAAGCCCGCGTCGACGAATTCCTGGACAGCCTGCCGCAGTTCCGGGCGATCCTGCCCGGCGGAGGCGGCGGGTGCGGTCACGCCGGCCAGCAGCGCGGCGGCCAGCACGGTGAGTCCGATGCGGCGGAAGGTCTTCGGTGTCTTGGTCATGGCGACCACGTTCGCGGGTCGCGCTGACACGGGACGGTCACGGCGCTGACATGGGGCGTCAGCCTGAGAGGCGGGCTTCGATGCCGTCGAGGAGGAAATCGAGGCCCATCCGGAAGGTTTCGCCGGCGTCCAGGTGGACGGCGTCGCGGACGACCGTGGCCAGCGCGGGGAGATCACCACTGGCGAACGCCCGCGTCAGATAGGGCCCGAGTGTGGCCTGCCACCGCTGCTCGTCCATCCCGGTGGCTCGTTCCGCGCGCCGCTCGGCGATTTCCCGGCGTACCGCGCCGATCGTGTACGCGTTGACCGCCGAGACCACCGGCATCGCGGAATCCACCCCGACGTCGCCCAGCGCCGCCATCACGGCCTCCGCGGTGGCCAGCGCGTTCGGTCCCAGCTGGGGCCTGCCGCCCAGGAGGTCGGCGAGCCATTCGTGCCGGTGGACTGCGTGCCGCATCGCGTCGGCAAGCGACCGCAGCACCTCCCGCCAGCCGTCTCCTGAGGGCCGGATCTCGGCGTGGGCGGCGTCGACCATCAGGTCGAGCAGCTCCTCTTTGCTCTCGATGTAGCCGTACAGCCGCATCGGGCCGACGTCCAGCGCGGTGGCGATCTTGCGCAGGGACACCGCGTCCAGGCCGTCCGCGTCGGCGAGCCGGATCGCCGCGCGCACGATCAGCTCCCGGCTCAGCGGGGCCAGAGCGGGCCGATCCGGCGGCTCCGGCCGCTCCCACACCACCATGGCGGTGACAATACAACGCATCGCTCGATACAGTGTATCGACCAATACACTGTATCGAGAGGTGCGGATCATGACCATCGCCATCGTCGGAGCGGGCCTCGGCGGCCTGGCTCTCGCCCGTGTCCTGCACGTCCACGGCATCGAGGCCGTCGTGTACGAACGGGAATCGTCACGCGACGCGCGCGGGCAGGGCGGCATGCTCGACATCCACGCCGGCACCGGGCAGCGGGCGCTGCGCGAAGCCGGTCTGATCGACCGGTTCTCCGCGATCGCCCGCGGCGAGGGCCAGGACATGCGGCTTCTCGAATCGGACGGCACGCTGCTGCTTCAGGAGGACACGCCGGAGGACGCGCCGTTCGAGCGACCCGAGGTCGATCGTGCCGATCTGCGCGACCTGCTGCTGGACTCGCTTCCCGAGCACACGGTGCGCTGGGGACACGCTTTCGAGTCCGCCGGGGACGGTGTCTTGCGGTTTGTCGACGGGCGCCGCGCGACGTACGACCTGCTCGTCGGCGCCGACGGCGCCAACTCCCGCGTCCGCGCCTTGCTCACCGACGCCCGGCCCGTGCATCTCGGGCACAACCTGGTCGAACTCCGCATCCCCGACATCGACCGCACCCATCCCGAGCTCGCGGCGATGGTCGGGCGCGGCACCTACTGGGTGCTCGGCGACGGGAAGTCCCTCGCCGCGCAGCGCAACGGCGACGGCACCGTCCGCGTCGGACTCAGCTTCTACAACACCGCCGAGGACTGGTTCGCCACCAGCGGGATGCCGCTCGACGATCCGGCCGCCGCCCGGACGTGGCTGATCGGGCGGCTCGACGGCTGGGACGCGCGGTTCACCGCGCTGATCGCGGCCTGCGACGACGTCGTCGTGCCGCGGGCGATCGCCGCCCTCCCGGTCGGCCTGACCTGGCCGTCGGCACCGGACGTCACCCTGCTCGGCGATGCCGCGCATCTGATGCCGGCGGTGGGTGAAGGCGCCAACATGGCCCTGCTCGACGGTGCCCTGCTCGGTCTCGCGCTGGCCGCGCGGCCGGACGACTTCCCCGGCGCCGTCAAGGAGTACGAACACGAGATGTTCGACCGCACCGGCGCCGCCGCCCGGATGTCCGAGCGGGTCCACGAACTCCTGACGGCTCCGGACGCCTCCCGGAGGATGCTCGCGTTCTTCCAGCCCGGCAACCACTAAGGTGGCTATGAACGAAAGCCCATTTCGTTCATAGCCACCGGGGAGCCGAGATGCCGAGCCCGTTCAGCGCCGAGGATCGCGCCAGGATCACCGAGCGGCTCCTGGACGCCGGACGCGCTCTGTTCGCCACCCAGGGCCTGCGCAAGACCTCCCTGGACGACCTCGTGACCCCCGCCGGGATCGCCAAAAGCAGCTTCTACGCCTTCTTCGACTCCAAGGAGGCGCTGTACCTGGAGCTTATGCTGCGTCAGGCCCCTGAGCTGCACAAAGAGCTGGCGGACGTGGTGAACGAGACCGAAAACGCGCGCGCCGCCCTTGGCGGTTTCCTGCGCGCCACGGTACGGATCTTGGCGGAGAACCCGCTCTACCACCGGCTGATCACGCATCCCGAGGAGATGCGGGCGGTGGCCCGCCGGATGGGTCCCGACGAGATGGCCAGGGCCGAGCAGGTGCTGCCGCTGTCCGGATTCCTGGCGGCGGCCAGAGGCAAAGGGCAGCTCGTCGACGCCGACGACGAGGAGCTGACCGGGGTGCTCCGGGCCGTGTTGCTGCTGCCGATGCACCGGCAGGACATCGGCGAGCAGCGCTACCCCGCCGTACTCGACCGCCTCATCGACATCGTCGCGGCGGGACTGACCGAGGAGTGACCATGCGCGAAGGTGTATTGGCAGGTGGCGCCCCGTACTTCGAATTCGGGACGGGAAGCCCGCTCGTGGTCTTCCGGACGGTGCTGCCCGATTCGGCCAACCCCACCGGCGTCGCCCGATGGGCGGAGATGCGGTCCCTCAAACCGCTGGCCGCGCGGTTCACCGTGCTGACGGTCGGACGGCGACCGGGGCTCGAACCCGGCGTCACCATGGCCGAGCTCGCCGCCCACCACGCCGAGGAGCTGCGGGAGAGGTTCGACCGGCCGGTGGACGTGCTCGGCGTGTCCACGGCCGGTTGCCTGGCGCTGCAGTTCGCCGCCGACCATCCCGGCCTGGTGCGACGGCTGGTGGTCGTGGCCGCGGGTGCCCGTCTCGGCTCCACCGGCCGCCGCGTCCAGCGCCTGTACGCGGACCGGCTGGCCACCGGGCAGCACCGGGCCGCGGCCATGGCGCTGGCGCCCACCGTCGCGGAATCCCGGCCCGGGCGGGCGCTGCTGGCCGGTCTGCTGGCGCTGACCTCGGGCCGCCCGGCGGACCCGCGCGGCATGGTGGCCATGCTGCGGGCCGAGGAGGCGTTCGACATCGAAGACCGGCTCGGCGAGATCAGCGCGCCCACCTTGGTGATCGCCGGTTCGCGAGACGCCCTCTATCCGCTCGAACTCGCCGAGCGAGTGGCCGACAAGGCACGCCGCGGCGATCTCAAGGTCTACCCGGGACGTCGGCACCACACCGTGATGAGCGATCGCCGCTTCACCAAAGACGTCTTCGAATTCCTTCTCTGACCTGGCTGCGATCGGGAGTTCGGCGCCGGTCTCCGCTACGCGGTGGCCCGCCTCGCGTACACCTCTATCTCGATCTTCATCCGAGGGTCGGCGAGGCCGCACATGAGCATCGTGGCGGCCGGCCGGACCTCACCGAAGGCCCGGCGCAGGACCGGCCAGCAGGGCTCGAAATCCTCCCTGTCCGGCAGCAGATATCGCACCCGCACCACATCGGCGAAGGCGCACTTCGCCTCGGCCAGTGCGGCCTCGATGTTGTGCAGGCACTGCTCGGCCTGCTCCACGACGTCATCGGAGATCGTCATGGTGGAGTAGTCGAATCCGGTCGTCCCGGACACGTGTACCCAGTCGCCGTCCACCACGGCCCGGGCGTAGCCGATCTCCTCCTCGAACGTCGAGCCGCTGAGAATCGCGCGTCGTTCTGTCACCCGTCGAACGCTAAGTGACCAGCACGAATACGTCCAATACAGCTACCGGCATCGCCTGATATCTCTGGAAATATGGAACGCCCCGAACTTCCCCTGCCGCAACTGCACGCCTTCGTCGTACTCGCCGAGGAACTCCACTTCGGCCATGCGGCCGCGCGTCTCGGTATCGCGCAACCCCCGCTGAGCCAGCAGATCCGCCGCCTGGAGGACAAGGTCGGCCACGCGCTGTTCCACCGCGCACCCGGACGCATCGCCCTCACCCCGGCCGGCCGGGAACTGCTGCCCGCCGCCCGGTGTGCCCTCGCCGCCGTCACCGACGGCCTCGTCGCGGCCCGGGCCGTCGGCAGCGGCGTCGCCGGCCGCCTGCGGATCGGGTTCGCCGCCTCCCTGGCCCTGACCGTCCTGCCCGGTCTGCTGCGCACCTTCCGGGACCGGTTCCCCGATGTGCACCTGGACATCCACGAGATGACCACGGCGCCGCAGCTCACCGCCTTGCACGACAAGATCATCGACATCGGCCTGGTGCGCGAGCCGCCCGGCGACGAAACAGAGCTCGGTTTCAGGACCGTTCTGACCGAACCCTTCGTGGCCGTCCTGCCGTCGACCCACCCGCTCGCGGCTCACCGAACCGTGCGGGTCGAGCAGCTGGCGGGCTCGCCCTTCGTGCTCCTGCCCCGCGAGGCCGGCCCGCAGCTGTACGACCAGATCACCGGCCTGTGCACCGCGACCGGCTTCACGCCCCGGGTGGCCCAGCACGCGGTGGAATGGCAGACCGTCTGCGCACTGGTGGGAACCGGCCTTGGCGTGTCACTGGCCCCGGCGAGCATCCGGCGCATCCGCCTCAAAGGCGTCGCCTTCCGGGGGATCGAGCCCAGCACCGCTCGCACGCGAGTTGCCGTCGCTTGGCGCAAGGACGAGCGGAATCCCATGGTCGCGCGCCTCTTGGCGACCGTCACCGGTCCGCGCTGACCCGCCGCTAGTCGTGCGACAGGTCGACGAAGCGGCTGTAGTGCAGCTGGTGCGCCACGGTGATCGTCGCCGTCGGCCCGGCACGGTGCTTCGCGATGATCAGGTCCGCCTCACCGGCCCGCGGGTCGTCCCGCTCCCAGGCGTCGGGGCGGTTGACCAGGATGACGAGGTCGGCGTCCTGCTCCAGCGAGCCTGACTCACGGAGGTCGGACAGCATCGGGCGTTTGTCGGTTCGCTGCTCGGGGCCACGGTTCAGCTGGCTGATCGCGATCACCGGGACCTCGATCTCCTTCGCCAGCAGCTTCATCTGCCGCGAGAACTCCGAGACCTCCTGCTGCCGCGACTCGACGCGCTTGCCCGAGGTCATCAGCTGGAGATAGTCGAGGACGACGAGCTTGAGGTCGTTGCGCTGCTTGAGCCGCCGGGCCTTCGCGCGGATCTCCATCATCGTCATGTTCGGCGAGTCGTCGACGAACAGCGGCGCCTCGGAGACTTCGCTCATCCGGCGCGCGAGCCGCGTCCAGTCGTCGTCGGACATCTTGCCACCGCGCATATCCGCCAGGCGGATCCGAGCCTCGGCCGAGAGCATGCGCATGACGATCTCGGTCCTGCTCATTTCCAGCGAGAAGATGACGCTGGTCAGACCGTGCTTGATGGACGCCGAACGCGCGAAGTCGAGTCCCAGGGTCGATTTCCCGACACCGGGACGCGCCGCGACGATGATCATCTGGCCGGGGTGCAGGCCGTTGGTCAGATCGTCGAAGTCGGCGAACCCGGTCGGGATGCCCTGCGACTGCCCACCGCGCGACGCGATCGCGTCGATCTCGTCCATGGTCGGCTGCAGCAGCTCTTCCAGCGCGACGTAGTCCTCGCTGGTGCGCCGCTCGGTGACGTCGTAGATCGCGGCCTGCGCGCGGTCGACGACCTCGTCGATGTTCGCGCCGTCGGCCGCGGCCGCGCCGTAGCCGTACTGCACGATCCGCGTGCCCGCCTCGACCAGGCGCCGCAGCACCGCCTTCTCGGAGACGATCTCGGCGTAGTACCCGGCGTTCGCCGCCGTCGGCACGGTTGCGATCAGGGTGTGCAGATACGGTGCGCCGCCGACGCGGCCCAGTTCGCCGCGGCGTTCCAGCTCGGCGGAGACGGTGATCGGGTCGGCGGGTTCGCCTCGGCCGTAGAGATCGAGGATGACGTCGTAGATCGCTTGATGCGCGGGACGGTAGAAGTCGTCGGGGCCGAGGGCTTCGATGACGTCGGCGACGGCGTCCTTCGACAGCAGCATGCCGCCGAGCACGGATTGCTCGGCCGCGATGTCCTGCGGAGGCTGGCGGTCGTACTCGCCGCCACGCGGACCGGGATCACTGGGACCCGGGTCGGACTCCGCGTACATCGGATTGCGGTCGTCGGTCAGCGCCACCGCTGCTGCCACCTCCTCAAGACATCGAACACGCGTTCGATTATGCCAGAACTTCCCCGGTCGATCCGCCCGCGCCCGTCCGCCCCTCCCGTGGCTCCGGACCCTCCCCTGTCGTCCCCTCTTCGGCCGGACGGTCACCACTGTGTGTACCGGCCCGGCGGGCACGCTAAGCCCCTCGAAAGGACCAGCGCAATTTCGCCTGGGGACCGCCCTGTGGATAACCTGGGGATGACTGTGGGCATCCCTTCACAGGTGGCCGAAACCCTGTGTACAACTTGTGGGCAACGCCGGGATGGTCTGACAAAAGCACTGGTCAGAGCCTGTGGAGACACTGTGGAGAACTTTATTCACCTCGCGACGGCGTGTCGGGCAAAACTCGTCGTTCGGCGTGTCGCACGCGGGCGCACAGGGGTGCCCTGTGGATGAATGCTACGGAGGGTAGAGGGGTGACCCGCCGGGCTGAACGGGCCGGAATTCAGGACGCGAACAACCTGCCCTGTGCGCTCCGTAGTCGTTCTCCGAGAACCTGCTGGTCGGCGGGTGTGAAGGCGATCCTCGGCTCGCCACTCCCCGGTACCTCCTCGGTCAGCCAGCGGCCCTCGGACGTATCGATGTAGTTCACCGGGCGTTCGATCCGCTGCCGCGCGCCGCTCCGGCCGCGGGCCGCGACGTAGAGGCTTCCGCTCCCCATACGGCGTAACGCGAGGATGCGGCGAAGCTCGTCGGCCTCCTGGCTCCCGGTGCTCTGCCGTCCACTGCGAAGCACCTCGAAGCCCTCGTCCTGCGCCGTCGACGACGAGCGCGGAGCCTCGACCTGACTCTTCGGGACGGCGATCGGCCGGCCGCGGCCAGGTGCGAGCTTCGGGATCTGGTCGAGGAACTCGGTGAGCAGCTCTTCGGGCCGCGCGGAAGCCAGCGCGACGCCGTCGTGCTCGCTGTGCCGGGCGAGCACGAAACCCTCGCCGCCGGCGCTGCCCGCGAGCAGGCTGAAGCTCAGCGCCTTCCCCTCGAACCCGCCGTCGACCCAGCCGTAGTACTCCAGCGACGGCCTGGCGATCGCTTCGAGCGTCGCCTTGAACCCGGGGTGCAGCCCGCGCGCGCCGAAGAGGCCCTGGCTCGCCAGTTCCTCGTTGGTCCGCTCGTCCTCGGCCCGCTGCGCGTCCTCGTCGTACCAGGTCGGCGTTTCCGACAGGATCGTGTGCGGTTCGCCGCCTCGGCGGCGGATCAGCGTGATGAGGGTGCCGGTCGTGATCGTGACCTGTTTGTCCAGCACCGGAACTGCCCCCTAGTCGTTCTGTTCGTCCAGCCCGGAACAAGACAAGCCGGGCGCGCCCCAATCTTGGCACGCGCCCGGCCCGCTCGTGACGACTACTCGCCGATCACCGGCGGTGCGGTGAGTTCATCGGTTCCGAAGATCTCGTTGGGGTCGTCGCCGACGAGGAACTTGGCGCTGCGCTCCTCGTCTTCGCCACCCTTGCCCTTGGCGCCACCGGCTCCCATACCGCCCATGCCGCCCATCATTCCGCCCGCGCCGCGACCCGCTCCGGAACCGGCGCCACCGGCACCTCCGCCCATACCGGCGCCGCCCATCGCACCCGCGTTGCCGGGCAGGGCCGCACCGCTCCCGCCACCGGGACCGAAGCCGCCTCCAGGGCCGAATCCGCCGTCCGGGCCGAAGCCGCCCGCACCGGGGATGTCGGTGCCGCCGAAGCCGCCGCCACCGCCTCCGCCGCCACCCGGGCCGAAGCCACCGGCGCCGGGGATCTTCGGCGGGGTGTAGCCGGACGCGTTCGTCCCGTCGTCCCAGGACGGCGGCTTGTAGTTGCTGCCGGGGATGTTCGGGTTGTACTGCCCGCCGGGCAGGTTCGAACCCGGCATGTTCGAGCCGGGGAGATTGCTGCCCGGAAGGTTCGACCCCGGCGTGCCGATACCCGGCATGTTCGAACCGGGGATGTTCGGGGCAGGGACGTTCGGCATCCCGCCGGGCGGCATCGAACCGGGCGGCGTCGAGATACCCGGCATGCCGTTGTTCCCGTTCCGGTCGCCCTGGCCGCCGTCGTCCTTGTCTTTGCCCTTGCCGCCGCCGTTGACGTCGACGTTCGTGTTCTGCCCCTCCATCTTGTTGTAGGTGGGCAGCTTCTTGCCGTTCTCGGAACTGGCCTTGAAGTACTCGTTGAACGCGTCGACGTTCGCTTGACCCTTTTGGTTGTAGTCCCGGATCGCGCGGTCGGTGTCGGTGGTCCACGGGGTGATGGAGTTGAGCAGGTTGTTCTTCGGCGGATCCTTCGGGACCTGCTGCACCTTCGCCTTCACCGTGGTGAAGGCGGTGTTCTGCTCACCGAGGTACTTGTCGGAGTCCACCAGCTTCTTGCCGGAGTCCTCCATCCACGTCCGCAGCGGATGCGCGCCCGACTGCTGCGCGGCTTCGGCGCTCTTACCGGTCCAGGCGGCGTCCATCTCCTTCGACAGGTTGTCGATGGTGGTCAGCCTGTCCTGGTAGCCGGCCTTGAGCCGGGTCGCCGCGGCCTGGCCCTCCTGGATCGACCCGGTACCCGGACCGGTGACGATCTTCTCCCAGATGTTGTAGCAGTCGATCTTGCGATCGCCGCCGGACGCTTCGAAGTCGCCGGATTTCGTGGTCGCCAGGTTGTAGGCCGAATACCCGGCGATGATCGGCAGCAGGAACACGCGTCAGCCCTCCTTCAACGTCTCGATCATCGCTTCCCCCACTTTGAGCGCGACCGGGCACGGATCACTCGCGCCGGGTCCGTTGTCGTACTGCACCAGGATGTTCACGGCCAGCTGGTCGGTCACCCCGACGAAGAGCCCGCATTTGCCCTGCTTGCGGCCGTCGAGCGACGCGGCGTACACCGCCGGGTAGCCGCCTACCTCTGTCGGCTCGAAGTACTCGTTGTTGGCCTTCGTGTCGTAGACGTCGCTCAGGCCGTTCTTGTTCGCGAGCACCGGGCTGATCTCGATCTGGTTCAGCCGGTCGTCGGCGGCGAAGATCGAGCAGCCGGGTCCGACGCTCGTGGTCCGCCGCTCGCCTTCGCCGAGACCGAGCTCGGACCGCTTCGCCGCGGAAAGCGCCGAGCAGGCGTCGCTCTCGATCGACGAGGTTTTCAACGGGTTCGACACCTTGGGCGCGGAGCCGGACGAGCCGCTCGACGCGCTCGGGGCGCCGGCCCCGGTCGTGTAGGACGGCTCCGACGAGGCGGTGCCGTTCTTGGTGCCGGAACAGCCGGCGACCAGCGCGCCCGCGGCCAGAAGGAGAACGAGGGAACGTCGCATCACACGCCCTTGTGCTTGTTGAGCGAAGCCTGCGTTTCGGCTTCGTTCGTGGCGATCTTCTTCTTGGCGGCGGTCAGCTGGTCGATGTAGTTCTTGACGTATTCCTGCATCTTCTGGTTCTGCTCCAGGAACGCCTTGCCCGACGGGTTCGCCAGCTTCTCCCAGTCGCCGCTCGCGAACTCCTTGCCGGGCGCCTTGACGTTCGCCATCAGGTTCGCGTCGTTGTAGTCCTTCTTGAGCTCGACCTGCAGGTCCGTCCACTTCTTGATGATGCCGTCGATCTTGTCCTTGTCGAAGGTGAACCCGCCGCCGCCTCCGCCCGACGCCGGCTTGTCCGGGTTGGCCGGCGCGGACACCGTGACCTTCTCCTGCCGGTTCTGCTCGGCGTTGCTGTCGTAAGCCATTGCGTCCAGATCTCCCCGTGCCTCGACGTCGAGTCTCGATAATGCCTCGATCCCCAGTCAAGCTTAAGACGTCGCCTGGTGGGGTGCGGTTCCCCGTAAAACAAAGGGCGGGACACCTCCGGAATGGAGACGTCCCGCCCGTTGCCGAAGTGGTGTTACTTGGCCTTGACCTCGAGCCGCACGTCGACGCGGACGTCGGGGTGCAGACGGGCGCCGACCGAGTGCTTGCCCACGGTCTTGATGTGGTCCTTCAGCTCGATGACGCGCTTGTCGAGCAGCGGGCCACCCGCGGCCTTGATCGCGTCCACGATCTCGGCGGTGGTGATCGAACCGAAGAGCTTCTTCGAGCCCTCGGCCGCCTTGCCGCTCAGCTGGATGGCGCCGAGGCCCTCCAGGGTCGCCTTGATCTCCTTGGCGTGGTCGAGGTCGCGGATGCGACGGCTCTCCTGCGCCCGCTTGATCGTGCGCACGTTCTTCTCCGCGCCCTTGGTGGCCACGATCGCGTAGCCGCGGGGGAGCAGGTAGTTGCGTGCGTAGCCGTCCTTGACCTCGACGATGTCGCCGGGCCCACCGAGGTTGGCGACGTCGGTGGTGAGAATGATCTTCGCCATTGACGTGCCTCCTTAGCGCGCGGTCGAGGTGTAGGGCAGCAGCGCCATCTCACGGGAGTTCTTGACCGCGATGGCGATGTCACGCTGGTGCTGGCTGCAGTTGCCGGTCACCCGGCGGGCACGGATCTTCCCGCGGTCGGAGATGTACTTCCGAAGCAGGTTGGTGTCCTTGTAGTCGATGTTCTCCGGGCGGCCCTTCTTCTCGGCCTTGCAGAACACGCAGACCTTCTTCTTGGGCTTGCGGATGGGTGGCTTGGCCACGGTATTACTCCTGAATTTCTACGTAGTGGTTGTCTCGAGGCGTCTCGCGGAGCTCTCGCCCGCGGTGGATCGCCTGATCAGAAGGGCGGCTCGTCGGAGAAACCGCCGCCACCGCCGCCACCGGCGGGCGGGGCGGAACCCCACGGGTCGTCGGCGGGCGGGGCGCTCTGGCCACCGCCGCCACCACCGAAGCCGCCGCCACCGCCACCGGTGCCACGGCTGACCTTGTTCACCTTGGCGGTGGCGTAGCGCAGCGACGGGCCGATCTCATCGACCTCGAGCTCGACGACGGTGCGCTTCTCGCCTTCCTTGGTCTCGAAAGACCGCTGCTTGAGGCGCCCCTGCACGACGACTCGCGCGCCACGCGTCAGCGACTCGGCGACGTTCTCGGCCGCCTGACGCCAGATGTTGCAGCGCAGGAACAGGGCCTCGCCGTCCTTCCACTCACCGGACTGACGGTCCAGCGTGCGCGGGGTGGACGCGACCGTGAAGTTCGCGACCGCCGCACCGGAAGGGGTGAAGCGAAGCTCCGGGTCGGACGTGAGGTTGCCGATCACCGTGATGACGGTGTCTCCAGCCATCGGGAAAGTCCTTCGGCTCAGGCCTTGGCGGCGGCGGTCGCGGCGCGCTTGATCTCGCGGCGCATGACCTTGGTGCGGAGCACGGTCTCCTGCAGCGAGAGCTGACGGTCCAGCTCCTTGACCGCTTCCGAAGTCGAGTTCAGGTCGAGGAGCGCGTAGATGCCCTCGGCGTGCTTCTTGATCTCGTAGGACAGCCGGCGACGGCCCCAGACGTCGACCTTCTCGACGCTTCCGCCCGAAGTACGGATCACGTTGAGGAAGTTGTCCAGGGTCGGGGCCACCGTACGCTCGTCGAGCGTGGGGTCCAGGATGACCATTACCTCGTAATGGCGTGACACAACCACTCACCTCCTATGGGCTCGCGGCCACGGACTGTCCGTGGCAGGAGGGTTTGTCCAGGTAAGCGTACCTGGCGGTCAGGAGACGCGGCGCAGGACCCAGGTGCGGACCAGCGCGGCGGTCACGCCGGCGAGCACGAGCACCGCGAGCAGCATCGGCAGCTGGACGTCGCCGCCGGGCATGCCGTCGGTCGCGAGCGCTTCGGCGTTGCCCGCGTTGCGGACGTCGGGCCCCTGCCCGGCCTGGCCTTCGGTGCCGTACTGCGGGGCACCCTCGCCAGGGAGCGGGCTGTTCGCCGGGTAGCGCACGCCCGGCGCCACGGCGACACCCGGCTGCGCGACCGGCAGGTTGCCGTAGTCGCGCGGCGGGGCGTAGCCGGTGCCGTTGCTGCCGCCGGGCAGCAGGCTCGGCGAGGTCGGGAGGCCGTTGGTGCCGCCGCCGTTGCCGCCCTGCTGCGGGCCGGTGGTGCCCGGCGACGGCAGGGTGGGCGCGACGTAGTTCGTGGCGACCGTGGTCAGGCCGCAGCTGCCGGCGACCTTGTGCTCGATGGAGTCGAGGGTCTTCTCGGGGTTGAGCCCGAGGCCCCAGGACTTGGTGTCCTTGACCGCCTGTCGCACGGCCGTGCCGATCGCCTTGCCGTCGACCGAGCCGCCCGCGGCGTTCGGGACCGCGCCGACGTTGATGGTGTTGACCTTCGCGATGTCGTTCGCGGCGACGTCGTACAGAGCCAGCGTGCCCGCTTCCCGCGCGCCCGCCCGCACCAGTTCCTTGACCGAGGTGCCGGTGATCGCGACGGTGTCGCCCATCCCGCCGTTCACGGTGCCGCTGCACGCGTTCGCCAGGGTGGTGGCCGCCGAGGCGGTGCCCGCCGTCAGGAGCGCGCCACCGGTGACCATGGTCGCGAGTGCGGTGACGGTGAGCGCCTTGCGGGTGGTCTGCCAGATGGTGGTCTTCCGCACGAGCGCGATCCTCCGGTCGGTGGGGGCGTGAAGCAGTGCGTGAGGAATCACTGCAACGGGGATAACGAGGGAGTGACCAGAAAGATACTAGGCGGTAGGACTAACTTGTAGCGGCCATTCGGCGGAGGACCCAGGTGCGGACGAGGCCCGCGCTGACTCCGGAGAGTGCCAAAACGGCGATCAGCAGCGGCAGTTTCCCGTCCTGAGTGAAGCCATCGCTCACGCTCGGTAGCGCTTCGGCCTGTCCCGCATTCTGGACGTCCGGATTCCCGCCCTGGTTTTCGGTCGCGATGCCGAACTGCGGCGCGTAACCCGGGATCTGGCCGCCGTAGCGGAGACCGGGCGAGGGGCTGAAGAGACCGGCCGTCGCCATCGGGATGGAGCTGTAGTCGCGCATCGGGGCGTAGCCCGTGCTGATGCCCCACGGCAGGCCGCCGAAGTTCGGGGTGAAGGTGCCGGGCAGGAGCGGGCTGTTCGCCGCGGGGATGCCGCCGGACGGCGTGCCGCCCTGCGCGGGAGCCCCCGGCCCGCCGGTCTGCGGTCCGCCGCTGCCGGGAGCGGGTTTCCCAGGCTGGGGCTGGGTTCCCGGGGCGGGCTGGCCGCCGCCGGTCAAGGCCTGGGTGGTGCCGGCGACCGCGCCGTTCAGCGCTTCCGCGGCGGGCGCCCCGACGACCGGGACCGGCGCGACGACGGTGTTCACCACGGTCACCGTCACCTTGCAGACCGTGCCGAGCAGCGCGTTGATCGTGCCCGTGAGCACTCCGGAGACCGGTCCGGCCTGGCCGAGGTTGAGCGGAATGCCGAGCAACGGGGTCTTGCCGAGGATCGTGTCGCCGGTCTTCGCGGTCACCGAGCCGCCACAGGTGGCGGTCTTGGTCTCCGCGGCGGCGGCCGTGCCGGGCATGGCGAGGGCGGCCGAACCCGCGAGAATGAAGGCCGACGCACCCAGGGCGGTCGCCCTCCGTGTCCGTTCGCGCATGCCTTCGACTCCTCCGTCGTCGGGATCACCTACCCGGACAACGACGCTAATGGAGACAAGTAACGCCCGCTCACTCGAAGAGGTCAGGCATTCGAGTGGAAGCGGGCGTCACTGACGGTGAAGATCAGGCGGGCTTACCCCGCAGCCAGGCGCGGACCAGAGCCGCGGCGACGACGGCCAGCGCCAGCACCGCGAGCAGCAGCGGCAGCTTGGCCGGGGCGACCGGCGCCTGGACGGCCTGCGCGTTGCCGGTGTCCTTCTCGTCGACGGTGGGCGGCGGCACCTCGCCGGGGATGATCTCGGTGATCACCGGCGCCTGGACGAAGCTGCCGGGGAGCAGCGCCGCGTTGCTGATCAGGCCGGCGATCGAGTCGCCGCCGATACCGGTGGACGAACCAGGGGCGGTCTCCACCGGGAGCTCGCTGCCCGGACCGCCGGGCTGACCCGGCCCCGGCTTCGGGGGCTCCGGCTTGGGCGGTTCGGGCTTGGGCGGCTTGGGCACTTCCGGAAGCGGCAGCTCGTCCGCGACGCCCTGGGTCAGGTTCCCGACCGCGTTCACCGCGCCCTGCGCGGGCTCGCAGACGCCCTGCGCGACGAGGTCGCCTGCCGCGTTGTCGGTGAGGCCGGTCGTCTTGACCAGATCGCCGACCGGCAGCGAGAGCAGAGGCTTCCGGCCTTCGGCGGTCTTGGCCTTCGAATCGAGGCCGACCGTCAGCGTTTCGGACGAGCCGAGCGGGGCACCCACGTCGGCGGTGAGGCCGTTGCCGGATTTCCCGTTCTGCAGCGTCGATCCGCAATCACCGGAAAGGGTCGGGCTCGGTTCCTCGGCGGCCGTCGCGGTCATCGGGAACGCTAATCCGGCCGTGACCGAAAGCGCGAATCCCCAAGCCGTGATCCGCCCGGCAGTCTTCCCCATCGAGTTCGTCCTCCGCCCCTCAAGACCCAACGCGGTTTAACGGAACGCGCTCACGCTACCCCACGAGCGTGACGGACTGGGGCGCGCCGGTAAGAATTGGCCAAGGGTACTCCGCCTTCCTCCCCACCACCGCCCTCAACGGAGGAGCTTCGCTCCGCGTAGATTCCTCCAGCATGAAAATCGGTGCCCATGTCCGCGACGACGATCCCCTCTCCGCGGTCGCCGAACGCGAGGCCGAGGTCCTCCAGTTCTTCCTTTCCGACCCGCAGGGCTGGAAGGCTCCCAAACCCCACCCGCACGGCGAAGCGATCAAGGAATCGCCGGTCGAGGTGTTCATCCACTCGCCGTACCTGATCAATGTGGCGTCGATGAACAACCGCATCCGTATCCCGTCGCGGAAGAACGTCACACAGCACGCGAACGGCGCCGCCGAAATCGGCGCGAAAGGGCTCGTCGTGCACGGCGGCCACGTCGGTTCCGCGGCAGACGTCGAAGAAGGTCTTGTCAACTGGCGCAAGCTTTTCGAGCGGGAGCAGGAAAAGGGCGGTTTCGCCGTGCCGATCCTGATCGAGAACACCGCGGGCGGCGACAACGCGATGACCCGCGACCTCGACACGATCGCCCGGCTCTGGGACAAGGTCGGCGAATTCGGCGCGGGTTTCTGTTTCGACACCTGCCACGCGTACGCGGCGGGCTGGGACCTGACCGAGGCGGTCAAGAAGGTCAAGGCCATCACCGGCCGGATCGATCTGGTGCACCTCAACAACTCGCGCGACGAGTTCGGTTCCACGCGGGACCGGCACGCCAACGTGGTCGGCGGCGACGGCACGATCGATCCCGAGGTGCTGGCCGCGGTCGCGGCCGAGGCGGGTGCGCCCGTGGTCGTCGAGACGCCGTCCGACGGGCAGGCCGCGGACATCGCCTACGTCCGGGAGCGCGTCGCCTCCGCCTGACGTCGCGTTGGGCACTTGAAGTACATGAAGGCCCCCATCCTGTACCTAGGCGCAAGCATCGGGGCCTTCATGTACTGGACCGGTGCTACCCGGGCGGGAGATCGTTCCCTCTCCAGCGGGAGGCCCGCCCGCGCGGACGAAGGAAGGCTCGATTCCAGCCGGGACACACCCGGTTTCTGGAGGGAAGTCATGAAGCTCAAGGCCAAGATCGCCGCCGTCGCAGTGCTCGCCGTCGCCGCGGGAACGCTGGGGGCGACACAGGCGACGGCGGCGCAGGCCCCGCCGTCCGGCTCGGTCGTCCTCGGGTCGGCAGGCGGTCCGCTGACGTTTCCGGGCTACGAAGGCGATCCGGTCCGGTTCGACTTCGCCGCCTTCGGTGATCCCGGGAAGTCGTCCGGCCGGTTCCACGTGAATCATCTGACCAAGGACGGAAAGCCCTTCGCCGATTTCGACGGCAAGATCGACTGCGTCTCGCGTGAAGGCGACATCGCGATCCTGACCGGCGTGATCGAACGGGCCGACATCCCCGCGCTCCCGGTGAACCTGGTCGGCCGCCGGGTCGGCTTCTCGGTGCGGGACGTGCCGGGCGGTCACGACCGGATCGGCTGGAGCTGGGCCGTCGGGGGCTTCGATCAGGACGTCGTGCGCTGCACGGCCCCGATCCCGTTCTTCGAAACGAGCACGGGCGGCTACCTCGTGCGCTGAATCGGCTTGACCCTCTCGCCACGTGAGGGTCGAGTCTTGGCCGCATGAAGAACCGGACCGTGTACCGGGCGGAGGATGGCGAGCACGTCGGCTACGTCGTCCCCGCGCCGGAAACCCGTTGGCAGGCACTGACCGTTTTCGGCTACCCGCTCGGCGGGCCCGCCGCCTTCGACGACTCCGTCGCGTTGCTGGAGGCCGAGGGGCTGGCCATCCTCGCCGAGCGCTGGTCGGTCAGGCACGGCGACGACTGGTTCACCTGCCGTCTTGTCGAAACCTCGCCTGAAGCCGTCGTCGTGCGAATCGAGGACTTCGGTGCCGAGGACTTCGGCAAGCACATCAGGCTCGAGCGTCCTGGGCCTGAGGTGCTGAAGCGTGCTTGACCGCGCGTAGGTCGGGGGCGCCGTCGAGGAATCCGCCGATCGGATCGTCGTCACCGGCGAGGCGGACCGGGTCTTTGCGCGGCTGGTAAATGTCGCGGATCACCAGTGCGCAAAGGCCGAGCACCGCCAGGTCGCGGACCACGACGGCGCCAAGGAACCAGTCCTGGGGCAGGCCTTTGTTGTCGACGCCGAGGTAGTACATCATCCGCGGCGCCCAGACCAGCGCGTCGAGGATCATCCAGCCGAGCAGCAGCCGCCAGCGCGGGATCGCGAGTACCGCCAGCGGAACCAGCCACAGCGAGTACTGCGGGCTCCACACCTTGTTGGTCAGCAGGAACGCGGCCACCACGAGGAAGGCGAGCTGGCCGAGCCGCGGACGGCGCGGCGCCTTCAGCGCGACGAACCCGATGCCGGCGCAGGCGGCGAGGAACAGCACCGCGACGACGGCGTTGAGCACGACCGGTGTCTCGCCCGTGGCGAGCTTTCCGTCGAATCCGGCCCAGCCGGAAAGGTGGGAGATCACGTTGTAGAGCGAGTCCGGGTCCATCGGGCGCGCCGTGTTGAGCCGGAAGAACTCCCACCAGCCGGTCGGCGCGGCGAGCGCGAACGGGACGTTGACCACGGCGAACGTCGCCACGGCGAGCCCGGCGGTGAGCGCCCACTGTTTGACCTTGCCCGCCCGCAGGCACAGGAAGAACAACGGGATGAGCAGGAGCAGCGGATACAGCTTCGCCGCCGCGCCGAGCCCGAGCAGGAATCCCGCGACCTCTGGCCGTCGCCGCGCCCACGCGAGCAGCGCGGTCGCGGTGAACGCGGTCGCGATGGCGTCGAAGTTGGTGAAGACGTGCACCAGCACCAGCGGCGAGATCGCGACCAGCGCGGCGTCCCACGGGCGGCGTTTCAACGATCGGCCGGTCGCCCACACCGTGACGAGCCAGGCCAGCGCGAGCCACAGCGCCGAGATGTTGAAGTACACGGCCACCGGGAGCGCGCTGGGCAGCCAGCCCGCGTCCGCGACCGTGAGCCAGGCTTCGGTGAGCTTCGCGTTGATCCACTGGAACAGCCCGGTCGCCACCGGGTACTCCATGTACCGCGTGGTCTCCTTCGCCGTTCCCTCGTTTTCGGTCCACGAAGTCACATACGGGAAGGTGTCCGGATCGTTCAGCCGTTCGGAACTGTAGAGCGGGACGATGTCCGAGTAGCACATCGCGACGAACGGGCGGCCCGCCCGCCAGTCGAGCTGGTGGGTTCCGGAGTCGTCGGTGTACTGCTGGATGCACGACGCCTTGCCGAACCACGACAGCACCAGCGCGAGGCAGGCCAGCAGCAGCCCGACCCGCTGCGGCGACCAGAACCAGTGCCGCCCCACGGCCGCGTGCTCGCCGAGCGGGCCGCCGATCGGCCGGGTGGCCGCGGCCACGAGCGGTTCGTTCCAGCTCGGGATGACCCGCTCGCCGGGGGTGAGGGAGAGCGGAGCCTCGGGCTGGGTCGTCTGGTCGGGCACGTGGCGGATGTTAGCGCCTATCCGGGTGACCCCCCGGTGATGTCGCCGCTCTCGTAGAACCCCGCCAGTACCTCCGCGGCCGCGCCGAACGCCACGACGTCGTCGCCCATCTCGTCGAGATCGACCTGGATCCGTTGCCAGTGCGGCAAAGGCAGTAGTTCCCGCAGCCGCGCGGCGACGGTGTCGCGATACACCCCGGGTGCCGCGCGGACCGAACGTCCGGTCAGCACGACACGTTCGAGGTCGAGGACCTGGACGAGGTCGGCGAGCCCGATCGCCAGCAGTCCGGCCGCCTCCTCCGTGGTCGCCGCCGCGTTGTGCAGCACCTCCACACAACCGCGGCGGCCGCACGCGCAGCGCGGTCCGTCGAAGGCGAGCGTGGTGTGCCCGAACTCGCCGGCGTTGGTCCGAGGTCCGCGGTACAGCCTACCGTCGATCAGCAGGCCGACGCCGATCCCGGTGCCGACGAGCACGACGGCGGTCGCGGTCTCCTCGCCCTCCGGCCAGTGCTGGGCGAAGGCGGCGGCGTTGGTGTTCTTGTCGAGCCGCACGGGCAGCCCGGTGCGTTTCGCCAGCAGGTCGCGCAGGGGCACGTGGTGCCAGCCCGGCATGTTCGTGGCGTCCCGGACCACTCCTTCGTGGTGATCGAGCGGGCCGACGCTGCCGACGCCGAGGCCGAGGACACGTTCCCGCTCGACACCGTCGAGTAGCGCTTCGGTCGCTTCGCCGAGGGCGGAAACCGCCTGGTCTGGAGTGAATCCCGGGGGCAGCGGGCCACCGCGCGACGCGATGATCTTCCCGGTCAGGCCGGTCATGACCACCCGGAAGGAGTCCCGGTCGAGCTGGGCCCCGAGCGCGTGCCGGGCGTCCGCGCGGACGCGCAGCAGAGTGCGTGGCTTGCCGACACCCGACGCCGGCTGGCGTTCTTCGTCCAGCAGGCCGGCTTCGAGCAGTTCGGGCACGATCTTCGAGACGGCCTGCTGGGTGAGGCGGGTGCGTTCGGCGAGTTCGACGCGGCTGAGGCCGCCCGCGCGCAGGATCTGCGTGAGCAGCAGTGTCCGATTGTGCTGGCGCAGGCCGCGCAGATTGACCCCGGTCTCCGGCATAGCGCGCATCCTGCCATGCCTGGCTGATTAAGCAACACTGTTGTTTAATGGGGGCATGGCTGACTTGCGAGTGGGGATCTTCGGATACGGCACCGGCGGACGCGTCTTCCACGCATCGCTGGTCGACGCGACACCGGGGCTGACCCCGGCCGCCATCGTCACCTCGAATCCGGATCGGGTCGCGCAGGCGAGCGCCGACCATCCGGCCGCCGACGTGCTGCCGGACGCGGACGCGTTGTTCGCGAAGGCCGGCGAGCTGGACTTGGTCGTCGTCAGTACGCCCAACCGCACGCACGTCCCGCTCGCGCTCCGGGCGATCGAGGCGGGTCTGCCCGTCGTCGTCGACAAACCCTTCGCGCCGACGGCGGCCGAAGCGTCGAAGGTGGTCGAAGCCGCGAAGGCCAAGGGTGTCGGGCTGACGGTGTTCCAGAACCGCCGGTTCGACTCGGACTTCCTCACCGTCCGGAAGGTCCTTGAGACCGGACGGCTCGGCGACGTCTTCCGCTTCGAGTCACGCTACGACCGCTGGGTGCCGAAGCCGCGCGACAACTGGCGCGAGTTCGGCGACCCCGCCGAGGCGGGCGGGCTCCTCTACGACCTCGGCGCGCACATCGTCGACCAGGCACTGCAACTGTTCGGCCCGGTCTCCGAGGTCTACGCGGAGGTCGACAGGCGCCGCGCCGGGGTGTCGGTCGACGACGACGCCTTCGTCGCCCTCCAGCACACCAACGGCGTGCGTTCGCACCTGTGGGCGTCCGCGCTCGCGGGTACCCGGAACCCGCGATTCCGCGTTCTCGGCGACAAGGCGACTTTCACGAAGTACGGCCTCGACGTCCAGGAGCCGCAGATCAAGGACGGCCTGCGGCCCGGCGACCCAGGCTGGGGCGTCGAACCGCCTTCGGACGCCGGTGTGCTCGGCGTGAACGACGACGTCGAGACCGTGCCCACCGAGGTCGGCCGCTACGAAGACTTCTACGCGCAGGTGCGCGACGCGCTGCTCGGCGAAGGCGGCTTCCCGGTCGATCCCGCCTCCGCCGTCGAGACGCTCCGGGTCATCGAAGCCGCTCACCTCGCGGGTGCCGAACGGCGCGTCGTCACCCTCTAGCCGACGGAGCTATTCGGTATCGCCTCTGCCGCCCCGGCCGGGACCTCCGTTGCCACCCTCTTCGTTGTTCTCGCTGGACGTAGGCGGGTTCCGCGAACTGGACGTCTCTTCATCCTCGTTCCGCGAAGACGAAGACCCGGTCGACGGGCCGGTCGACGGCGTACCGGTCTCGGACGAACCCTCGTCGTCGTCCGGCGGGGTCTGCGTCGACGGGACGGTGTTGCTGTCGTCCCCGCCGATGATCTTGACCTTGTCGAAGCGCTCCCCCGGTTTCCCGTTCAGGTACAGGGAAAGGAACTTCTGCCAGATCGGCCCGGCGATCGTCGAACCGAAGATCGACTTGCCGTTCTTGCCCTTCAGCGCCTTGTCGCCGTCGCCGCCGACCCACACCGCGGCCGAGATCGACGGCGTGTAGCCGACCATCCAGGTCTGCGAGTTGGCGTCCTTCGCCGACGCGGGCTCGCCCGGACGGTAGGTGTGCTGCTGGGTCCCGGTCTTGCCGGCGCACTCGTGGTTGTTGGGGCACTTGAGCTTCGAGAACGGGATGACACCCTTGAGCGACTCGGTGACGTTGCCGGCGATCTGCTTGCTCTTGTCGGCATCGTCGGAGAACGCGGGCTTCGCCTCTTCCGGAGCGGAGTACGCGGCCTCGTCCTGCGAGTTGGTCACCTTGACGACGAAGTGCTTGTCCCGGCGCTGCCCGTCGGCCGCGAAGGTCGCGTACGCGGCTGCCATGTCCTCCGGGCTGATGACCGTCTTGCCACCGCCGAGCGCGATGTTGTTGTCGGCGAACAGCTCGGCGGTGCCGTCGGGCGCGGGTTTGACCCCGGCGTCCTTGGCGGCTTGCGCCACCGGCCCGGGCTTGGTCACGTTCACGACCATGTCGTAGAACACCGTGTTGGCCGACCGCTGCATCGCCTCGGACACCGTGCACTGCTGGGAACAGGTGCTGCCGGGGCCGGCGTTCCGGATCGTCTGCTTCCCGAACTGCCGGTTGTTGGATCCGTCGAACGTCGAGTTGATGCCGCCCTTGCCCAGCTGCATGTACGCGGTGAGGTCGAACGGCTTCATCGACGACCCGGGGTTCTGCGGCGTGTTCGCCCAGTCCCGGCCCTTGAGGTCCTGGCCGTTGGGTCCCTTCACGATGGAAGGACCGCCGTAGTACGCCTTCACGCCACCGGTCTTGGGGTCGATCGCGACGAGCGCGTTGAGCAGGTTCTCGTCGGTCTGGCCCTTCATCCCGTCGGCCACCGCCTGTTCGGCCGCGGCCTGGGCCTTCGGGTCGATGGTCGTGTAGACCTTGTAACCGCCCCGGTAGTAGACGTCGTCGGTGATGCCGTTCGCGGCGAGCTCTTCCTTGACCTTGTCGCGGATGAACGGGTTCACCACGCCGGCCTGCTGCTTGTCGGTCTGCGGGATCGGCGTCGGGAACTGCAGGTTCGCGCGGTCGGCGGCCGAGAGGAAACCGTTCTGCACCATCCGGTTCAGCGCGACGGTCCAGCGTTCGTTCGCGACCTTCGGGTTCTCCGAGCGGCCCGGCTGCTGGATGAGGCCCGCGAGGAGCGCCGCCTCGGAGGCGTTGAGTTCGCCCGCGGGCTTGCCGAAGAACGCCTGCGCGGCCGACTCGATCCCGTACGCGCCGCGCCCGAAGTAGATGATGTTCAGGTACGCCGAGATGATGTCCTTCTTCTCGTACGTCTGGTTCATCTTGAAGGACTTGGCGAGCTCGGTCCATTTACGGGCGAGCGACGATTCGTCGTCCCCGCTGGCGACCTTGATGTACTGCTGGGAGATGGTCGAACCACCGCCCTTGCCCGCGGTCACCTGGTTGTAGACCGCGCGCAGGATACCGCCGATGTCGAAGCCCGAGTTCGTCTCGAAGGAGGCGTCCTCGGTGGCGATCACGGCCTTCTTGACGATGTCCGGGATCTGCTCCGGTGTCAGGATATGCCGGTTGCCGCCCTTGGGGACGTCCTTGCCCATCTCGGTGTTGTCGGCGTAGTAGTACGTCACCGCCTGGCCCTGCGTGGCCGCGACCGACTGCGGCGACGGCACGTCGACCGCGAAGTAGGTGATCACGAACGCGATCGCCGGGACGACGACGAAGAGACAGAACAGCGCGAGCAGTACCCGCCGGATGCGTCTCCACCGCCGTTTCTTGCGCTGAGCCGGGGTGAGGATCGGCTTCCCGTTCTCGTCGGTCTCCGGGCCGTACTGCTCGTCCTCGTACGGCTCTTCATAGCCACGATCGGTGGTGCCGTTGTGCTCGTGATGCGTGATGAGGTCCGGCTCGTGCTGCGGCGCGACCGGCGGCCGCTGCGGACGACGCGGGGGCGGCTGCTGCTGGGACGGACCCTGGCGCTGCCACGGCGCCTGACCCGGCCCCTGCGGACCGGGGCCCTGCCGCTGCCCGTATCCCGGGGGCGGACCGGCGGGGCGACGGGGCGGTCCGGCCGGGCGTTGCGGACGACGTGCGGGGTCAGGGTCCTGACCTGGCCATCCGCCGTGGGGATCGTCGTTCACTGGGACGTCCTCCGAACCTTCCGTGGGTGAGCGCGGTCCTGCGGTCGCAGGTCTCCTTCTACTAAAGACGTATCGGATCGGTTCAGGTTCACCGCCGGCACGAAAAAAGGTGTGCCGGGCACCAGCCCGGCACACCTTTTCGTCAGGTACTCAGCCCGATCGTCACGGATCTTCGCCGTTCGGGAACAACGGATCCGAAGTCCCCGGTCCCGGCCTCGTCCAGCTCGGCTTCGTCGGCTTGGTGGGTTTCGTCGGCGTCGTGTCGGTCGGCTCGGTGGGAGTCGTCGGCGTCGGGGTGGACGTCGGCGTCTCGGGCGGCGTCGACGTCTCCGTCGGCTTCTGAACCGTCGTCGTCGGCACGGAGCGCGCGTCCTTGCCGATCGGTTTGACGCTGCCGAACTTCTCCGACGGCTTGCCGGTCATGTACCGGGACATGAAGTCTTCCCAGATCGGACCGGCGATCGTCCGGCCGTAGACCGGCTTGTTGTTCTTGTCGTGCAGCGGCTTGTTGCCGTCGCCGCCGACCCACACCGCGGTCGAGATGCTCGGCGTGTAGCCCACCATCCAGGTCTGCGCGTTGCGATCGCGATAGCTCGCCGGGTCGCTTTCCTTGAAGTCGTACTGCTGTGTCCCGGTCTTGCCCGCGCACTCGTGGCCCTTCGGGCACTTGAGCTTCGAGTACGGGATGACCTCTTCGAGCGCGTCGGTGACGTTGCCCGCGATCTGCTTGCTCTTGTCGGCGTCGTCACTGAAGGCGGGAGCGCCCTTGGGGGCCGTCTCGTCGAACTCGACCTCGTCCTGGGCGTTGGTCAGCTTCGCGACGAAGTGCTGCTTCTGCCGGACACCTTCGCCGGCGAAGGTGGCGAACCCGGCCGCCATGTCCTCCGCGGTGGTGACCGTGCCACCACCGCCGAGCGCGATGTTGATGTCGGGGCTCAGCTTCGCCTTGCCGCCGTCGGCCTCCACCATCACGCCGGCTTCCTTCGCGGCCTTCGCCACCGGGTCGATCTTCGTCTGATTGCGGACCATGTCGTAGAACACGGTGTTCGCGGAGACCTTCATCGCCTCGGCGACCGTGCATTGCGGACCGCAGTTGGAGCTCTCGCCCGCGTTCCGGATCGTGCGGCCGTCGAATTTCCGGTTGTTGGAGCCGTCGAACGTCTCGCCGAGACCCTTGCCCATTTTGAGGAACGCGGCCAGGTCGAAGGCCTTGAACGCCGAACCGGGGTTGTGCGGCACGTTCGCCCAGTCGTGTGCCTGGACGTCCTGGCCCTGGTCGTTCTTCTTCCAGTCCGGGCCGCCCCAATACGCGACCACACCACCAGTCTTGGGATCGATCGCGACCAGCGCGTTCAGGATGTTCTCGTCCGTCTGGCCCTTCATCCCCTCGGCGACGGACTCCTCGGCCATCTTCTGCGCCTTGGGGTCGATCGTCGTGGTGATCTTGTAACCGCCCTGGTGCAGCCGGTCCTGGTCGTAGCCGCGGGCTTCGAGTTCGTCGATCACCCGGTTGCGGATGTGCAGGCTCAGCGTTCCGGCGTCGTCGGCCTTCGCCTGTGCCTTCGGGATGGGCTTCGGGAACTGGGCGGCGGCGCGCGCCCCCGGTTCGAGCCACTTGTTCGCCACCATCTGGTCCATCACGAAGGTCCAGCGCCGCAGCGTGTACGCCTCGTTCTCCGACTTGCTCGGGCCCTGGATCAAGCCGGCGAGCAGGGCCGCCTCGGACGCGCCGAGTTCCTTGGCCGGCTTCTTGAAGTAGGCCTGCGCGGCCGCTTCGATGCCGTTCGCGCCGCGGCCGAAGTAGATGGTGTTGAGGTAGGCGGTGATGATCTCCTCTTTGGACATCTGGTTGTTCATCTTGAAGGATTTGGCCAGCTCGGTCCATTTACGGGTGAGCGTCGGTGCCTCGTTGGCCGTGGCCTTCTTGATGTACTGCTGGGAGATCGTCGAACCGCCGCCCTGGCCGCCGGTGACGTTGTTGTAGACCGCGCGCAGGATGCCGCCGACGTCGAAACCGGAGTTGGTCTCGAACGACGAGTCCTCGGCCGCGTACACGGCCTTCTTGACCACGTCCGGGACTTCGCCGGGCTGCAGCAGGTACCGGCTTCCGCCACTGGCGGGCGCGATCTTGCCCATCGGGCTGCCGTCGGCGTACATCAGCGTGATCGGCTGGCTCTGCAGGCTCGCGACGCTTTCCTGCGACGGGACGTCCACCAGGAAGTAGGTGATGACGAACGCGATCGCGGGCACCACGACGAACAGGCCGAACATCGCGTAGAGGACGCGGCGGATGATCCGCCAGCGGCGCTTCTTGCGCTGTTTCGGCGTGAGGACCTTCTTCTTGCCGTCTTCTCCGTCTTCGGCCGGTTCGTCGTCGTAGGGGTCTTCGCCCTCGGCGCCGAGCGCGGTGCTTTCGTGACGATCGTCATAGCGATCGTCGTACGGGTCGTAGCCGTACGGGTCTTCGGTGCCGTTGTGCGCGTGATGCGTGATGAGCTCGGGCTCGCGCTCGTACGGCTCCGGCTCGACCGGCCGGACCATCGCGGTCGCCTCGTCGGCCGGAGGACGGCGGTTGCCGGGCGGGGGCGGCGGCGGGCGGTGCCCGGCGGCACCCTGGCGGGACCGCTGGTCACCGGCGGGGCCTCGGGCTCCCGGTGGCGGGGGGCCCTGCCTGCGCGGGGGCATGCCGTTGGAACGGCGCTGGGCAGCGGGACGGCGCGGTTCGCGCGTCTCGTTGTCGGAGGGCCACTCCGGGCCACCGGCGTCGCCGCCCGGCCACTGCGGATCGGAAGAACGCTGGTTCGCGGACCGTGGCGGGGCCGAGCGGGGGGTGCCGCTCGGAGGTGTCCGGCGCTGGGGGCGGCGCGGCGGTTCTTCGCTCGGCCAGCCGGGATCGTCGGTTTCGCCCGGCCACTGGGCACGGCGAGGTGCATCAGGCTCCTGGCCAGGCCAGGAGCGATTGCGGTCGTCGTTCACGAATGGGCCTCCCAGACCGGCGCTTCGGGGGACGCCGCTCTGTGGTCAACTGCGTTTTCGATACCTGTCACTGACCCGCTGTCCTCTGCGACCGGGTCCGTGGCCGGGTGGATCCCGGTTCTCCTGTTCCGAGGACGTAGGACCGCACCAGGTGGTTCCAGTGACAGCTCCCGCAGACCTCGACCTCGTAGACGGTGAACTCCGCGAAGAGCCCGTCCATCCGCACCAGTTCTTCCGGCGTCTTGGCCGATCCGGCGGCGTGCTTGAGCTCGTCGCCGTACACCCAGGACACCAGGGTGAGTTCCTCCCGATGGCAGACCGGGCAGTCCCGCTCGCCTGGTCGGCCATGGAATTTCGCGGCCCGCAGGAGGTACGGACCCGCGTCGCAGACGTCGTATGTGCCGACCCGTCCGGAGTGGACGCCCTTGAGCAGCGCGCGCCGCTGTAAGGCGTAGTCCACGACCTGCCGCTGGTTTCGCACGCCAACAGAGTACGGGCTCTTGCTGTGTGGTCCACGCCCCGTTCTCGGGGGGACGGTCCGCGCACGGTCGGACACGCCGACGATTCGATAACTCTCCGGTGAATTTCGTCCGGATCCGCCGGGTACCGATCGGGTTAGCTACGCCACTTCGATGTATCGGCGCGATATAGTGGGCCGGTAGGTTGACCGAACCGGTCACGGTGGCCAACGCGACCGGTCGCGGTTTGTTCCCGGAAGGGGGTGCGGTGTGCTCGAGCTCGCGATCTTGGGGCTGTTGCACGAGACCCCCATGCACGGTTACGTGCTGCGCAAACGTTTGCATGAGACGCTCGGGATGTTCCGGACGTTCTCGTACGGCTCGCTGTACCCGACCTTGCGCCGGTTGCTTCGCGCCGGTTACCTCGTCGAGGAACTCGAAGAGGTGGAAGACCGGGCGTGGGCCCGCCGGGGCAAGCGCGTGTACAAGCTCACCGCCGAGGGCAAGGAACGGTTCGCCGAACTGCTCGGCGACGCCGGGCCGCAGACGTGGGACGACGAAGGCTTCGGCGTCCACCTGGCGTTCTTCTCGAGGACACCGGCCGACGTCAGGATGCGAATCCTGGAAGGCCGTCGTCGTCGGGTCGAGGAGCGCCGAGAAGGGCTTCGGACGGCAATGGCGCGGGCCGAGGAGAAGATCGACCGCTACACCCGTGAACTGCACCGGCTCGGGCTGGAGTCCAGTGAACGGGAGGTGCGCTGGCTCAACGAGCTGATCGCGCACGAACAGGCCGAGCAGCGCGGACCGGAGACCTGAGGCGCTCTGGCAGTCCCCGCTGCGCATTTACCTACAACTGTTGGACTAATGAAGGAGAAACCGGCATGGGCGAGAACCGCCGCGTTCGGGTGGCCATCGTGGGCGTCGGCAACTGTGCGGCCTCACTGGTCCAGGGCGTTCAGTACTACCGCGACGCGGATGCCGGCACCCGCGTGCCCGGGTTGATGCACGTCGTGTTCGGCGAGTACCACGTCCGCGACATCGAGTTCGTCGCCGCGTTCGACGTGGACGCCAAGAAGGTCAGCCGTGACCTGTCCGAGGCGATCTTCGCCAGCGAGAACAACACCATCAAGATCGCCGACGTGCCGCCGCTGGGTGTCACCGTGCAGCGCGGTCACACCTACGACGGTCTCGGCCGCTTCTACCGCGAGACCATCGAGGAGTCCGACGAGACCCCGGTCGACGTCGTCGCCGCGCTGCGCGAGGCCGAGGTCGACGTGCTGGTCTCCTACCTGCCGGTGGGTTCCGAAGAAGCCGACAAGTTCTACGCGCAGGCGTGCATCGACGCCGGTGTGGCGTTCGTCAACGCGCTGCCGGTGTTCATCGCCTCCGACCCCGAGTGGGCGGAGAAGTTCCGCGCGGCCGGCGTCCCGATCGTCGGTGACGACATCAAGTCCCAGGTCGGCGCCACCATCACGCACCGCGTGCTGGCGAAGCTGTTCGAAGACCGCGGCGTCCAGCTCGACCGGACGATGCAGCTCAACGTGGGCGGGAACATGGACTTCCTGAACATGAAGGAGCTGGAGCGGCTCGAGTCGAAGAAGATCTCGAAGACCCAGTCGGTCACCTCGCAGGTCGACCGCGAGCTCGGCAAGGGCAACGTCCACATCGGGCCGTCCGACTACGTGCAGTGGCTCGACGACCGCAAGTGGGCCTACGTCCGGCTCGAAGGCCGCGCCTTCGGCGACGTGCCGCTGAACCTGGAGTACAAGCTCGAGGTGTGGGACTCGCCGAACTCGGCGGGCATCATCATCGACGCCGTGCGCGCCGCGAAGATCGCGAAGGACCGCGGCATCGGCGGCCCGATCCTCTCGGCTTCCTCGTACTTCATGAAGTCGCCGCCGGAGCAGTACGACGACGCCACCGCCCGCGACGAGGTGGAGAAGTTCATCGCCGGCGAGGCGTGACCCTCCCGTAGCGCGCTAGGAACGGTCCTTTCCTTGCAAAATTTGCGAGGAAAGGACCGTTCCTTGCATTCGAGGGGCCGCTTAAACCCCTTCAGCTCCCTGAAGCGCCGACGGCACGTCCGTGATCACCGGGACCACCGTCGTCTGCTCCAGCACCGCCGGATCCGGCGGGAAATGCGGATTCGGCACCGCGTACACCGTCATCCCCGCGGCCAGCGCCGCCCGAAGCCCGTTGGTCGTGTCCTCCACGGCCGCGCAGTTCTTCGGCTCCGCGCCCAGCAGCTCCGCCGCCTTCAGATACACATCGGGCGCCGGCTTGCCCGCGCCGACCTGCTCCGACGAAACCGCCGTCGGCACCGGCAGCCGCGTGATGTCGAGGAACGCCTTGATCAGCAGCGGCGGCGACGAGCTCGCGATCGCCACCGGCCAGTGCTTCGCGACCTCGCGAACGACGCCCGGCGCACCCGGGATGATCGGCGGTTTCTCCGCGTACCGCCGCGCCATCCGGTCGATCACCACCTGTGCGACGTCCGCGGGCCGGAGCTGGACGCCGAGGTCGTGCGCCAGGTAGGCGGCCCATTCCGGGGTGCTCATCCCCTGCATGGCCCTGGTCGATTCCTCCCGCCAGGTGCCGTGGAACTCGTGGACGACCGCCCGGCGGACCTCGTCCCACATCTTTTCCGAATCCACCAGGACACCGTCGAGATCGAAGATCACCGCTTCCACACCCTCAACCCTAGGCGGTGGAAACCTGTGCGGCAGATTACTTAGCCATGCTCAGTAATATTAGTTAGCATGGCTAAGTGACCGCGAAAGTCGCCGATCTCGCCCATCGGCTCCGCCCGCTGGTGTTCCGGCTGTACTACCTCGTCCGCCGGGAGACCCCGCAGGTGCAGCTCACCCTCACGCAGGGATCGGTGCTGTCGGAGCTGCTCAACGGCGGTCCGCGCCGGATGAGCACGCTCGCCGGCCTGGAGCGGGTCCGGATGCCGACGATGACCGACGTCGTCCGCCGTCTCGAACGGCTGGGCCTGGTCAGCCGCCGCCGCGATCCCGCCGACGGCCGGGCCGTGCTCGTCGAGGTCACCGAGGTCGGACAGCGCTTCCATCGCCGGTTGATCGTCGCGAGGGAGGAGTTCCTGCGTGAACGACTCCTCGAACTCGACGAGACCGACCGCGTCGCGATCGAAGCCGCGCTTCCCGCCCTCACCAGGTTGCTGCACGAAGACAAGAAGGAGGAACTGATCCGCGATGAGCGCTGAGCACCACTCGAGCCTGTTGGACGCCGTCAAGGGGCAGCCCAAACAGGTATGGATCACCGCGTTCGCCGCGGTCATCGCGTTCATGGGCATCGGGCTGGTCGACCCGATCCTGTTGTCGATCGCGGAAGGCCTGCAGGCGACGCCGTCCGAAGTGACACTGCTGTTCTCCAGCTATCTCGGCGTCCAGGCGGTCGCCATGCTGGTGACCGGCGCGATGAGTGCCCGGTTCGGGGCCAAGCGGACCGTGGTCGTCGGGCTGACGCTGGTCGTCGTCGCCACCGCGCTGTGCGCCGCGTCCGGGTCGATCGAGCAGCTCATCGGGCTGCGCGCGATCTGGGGACTCGGCAACGCCTTCTTCATCGCCACCGCGCTTTCGGTGATCGTCGGTGCCGCGACCGGCGGCCAGGCGGGCGCGATCCTGCTGTACGAAGCCGCGCTCGGGGTCGGCCTCGCGGTCGGCCCGCTGCTGGGCGCCCTGCTCGGCAGCATCTCGTGGCGCGGCCCGTTCCTCGGCACTTCGCTGCTGATGCTGTGCGGTCTCGTGCTCTGCTCGATCTTCCTGACCGGTGACGCCAAGGAGAAGCGGCCGAAGATCCGCCTGCTCGACCCGTTCCGCGCGCTGAAGCACGGCGGGCTGCTGCGCACCTCGATCGGTTCCGCGCTGTACACGGCCGCGTTCTTCGTGGTGCTGGCCTGGTCGCCGTTCGTGCTGGAGTGGAGCGCCGTCGCCGTCGGCCTCATCTTCTGCGGCTGGGGCCTTTCGGTCGCCGTCGCGGGTGTGGTGCTGGCGCCGAAACTCGCCGCGAAGCTCGGCGAGCGGCACGCGACCGTGGTCGCCGTCTTCGGCTACGCCGTGTTGCTGCTGGTCATGGCGATCCCGAGCAAACCGGTGCTGGTCGTCGGCATCATCCTGTCCGGTCTCGTGTCCGGTCTGCTGAACACGCTCTTCACCGGCACGGCGATGTCGATCAGCGGCGCCCCGCGTCCGGTCGCGAGCGCCGGCTACAACTTCTGCCGCTGGCTCGGCGGCGCGGTCGCCGCGACCGTCGTCGGTCACCTGGCCGAGTGGTTCGGCGCCAAGCAGGCGCCGTTCGTGATCGCCGCGATCCTGTGCGTGCTCGCCGGGGCCTTGCTGACGATCCGCGAGAAGACGGCCGACCCGCACACGATCCCGGCCGAAGCGGTCCTCGTCGGCGAAGAGATGTAAAGCGGAACAAAGGGTGAACATCGGACCAACGAGGGGTTTCCTCTCGTTGGTCCGGTGCCTTAGCGTCGACCTCCCGAACTGCCGATGCGGAGGTCCGCGTGAAATTCCTTCCGTTGCTGGCCGGCCACTCACCAAGCCGGGCGTCAGTGACCTGTACCTACCGCTGTGGTGACGCGTGCTTCCACGACGCGCCGAACACGTCGGACAACCCCACCTTCGCCGACGTGCTCGGCGCGGTGAGCCGCCGTGGCGCCTTGAAGGCGACCGCCGTCGTCGCGCTGGCCGCCGGGACGCCGCTCGCGCTCGCCGCACCCGCGTCCGCCACGCCCGAGGGACGGCCGAAGCCGCCGCCGGGCACCGACTATCAGCGAGTCCAGCCGAACACACTCGACGCCGTCGTGGTGCCCGAGGGCTACGAGCAGGGCATCGTGATCCGCTGGGGTGACGCGGTGCTGCCCGGCGCTCCGGAGTTCGACTTCGACAACCAGACCGCCGAGGCGCAGGCGAAGCAGTTCGGCTACAACTGCGACTTCGCCGCGCTGCTGCCGCTCGACCACTGGGGCCTCTCCTCGCTCCTGGTCACGAACCACGAGTACACCTCGGAAGAGTTCATGTTCCGCGGCTACGACCGGAACAACCCGACCGAGGAACAGGTCAAGATCGCGTGGGCGGCCCACGGGCTGACGGTCGTCCAGGTGACGCGCGGACGCGACACCGGGCACCTGCGGCCGAAGATGTCCCGCTACAACCGGCGGATCACGCTGCACACGCCGTTCAAGGTGACGGGTCCCGCCGCGGGCAGCGACCTGCTCAAAACCGCCGCCGATCCCACCGGCACGGTGGTGCTCGGCACGATGAACAACTGCGCGGGCGGCGTCACGCCGTGGGGCACGATCCTGTCCGGCGAGGAGAACATCAACCAGTACTTCGGGAACGCCGAAACGGTGGCCGATCCGGTGCAGCGCAAGCGCTACGCGCGGTACGGCATCAAGGGCACCGCGACCACCCGCAAGTGGGAGCGGTTCGACGCGCGCTGGGACATCGCCAGGGAACCGAACGAGGCCCACCGCTTCGGCTGGGTGATCGAGCTGGATCCGAACGATCCCGGCAGCACCCCGGTCAAGCACACGCATCTCGGCCGGTTCAAGCACGAGACGGCGAACATCCGCGTCGCCAAGGACGGCCGCGTGGTCGCCTATTCCGGCGACGACGAACGCTTCGAGTACATCTACAAGTTCATCTCCAAGGGGCGCATGAAGCCGGGCGACAGCGCGCATGCCCGGCGCCACAACATGACCCTGCTCGACGACGGCACCCTGTACGTCGGCCGGTTCACCGGCGACAGCCCGGCTTCCGAGATCGACGGCACCGGGAAACTGCCCTCGGACGGTGAATTCGACGGCGGCGGCGAGTGGATCCCGCTGGCGTCCGGCAAAAAGTCCTTTGTGGACGGAATGACCGCCGAAGAGGTGTACGTCTTCACCCGCGAGGCGGCCGACCGGGTCGGCGCCACCAAGATGGACCGGCCCGAAGACATCCAGGCCCATCCGTACACCGGCCGGATCTACTGCGCGCTGAGCAACAACGTCGAACGCGGCAACCCCGGCAAGGAGGGCGCGACCGAGCCCAACCCGCGGCTGAACAACAAGCACGGGCAGGTGCTGGAGCTCGAAGAGCGTCGCGGCGACGCGCTCGCGCTGACCTTCAGCTGGCGGTTGTTCCTGGTGTGCGGCGACCCGGCCTCGCCGGACACCTACTTCGCCGGTTTCCCCAAGGACCAGGTCTCGCCGATCTCCAGCCCGGACAACGTGGCCTTCGACCGGCACGGCAACCTCTGGATCTCCACCGACTCGGCGGGCGCCCTCGGCATCAACGACGGCCTCTACTCGGTGCCGCTCGAAGGCCGTAACCGCGGCGAGCTGAAACTGTTCCTCACCGTGCCCCGCGGCGCCGAGACCTGCGGCCCGATCGTGGAGCGGAAGATCGTCACGGTCTGTGTCCAGCATCCGGGTGAAGTGGACGGCGCGAACGCCGACAAACCGGCCTCCCATTGGCCGGACGGCGGCGAAAACCAGCCCCGTCCCTCGGTGGTGGCGGTGTGGAAACCGGGCAGGCACGGGTTGTCCGACATCGGTTCTTAGTCGAAAAGCAACGATCTAGCAGTACTTTTGGTCGATGGCGCGCTGCCGGGTCCGGCAGCGCGTCATCGCTCGTTCTCGTGCTGTTCACCTTCTGGCCAGAGCTGGATCGTATTGGTCGCTTACCGTCACGACGTTCCCCCGACTGGACTACGTGTACCCACCGCGACCATGGAGGCCCTGTGTCCTTCGAGCCTCAGCGGCTCCTGCCGTTGATCACCTCCCACCCCGGTGGCCGCTCCGCGGTCACCTGCGAGTACCGCTGCGGCAACGCGTGCTCCCACCCCGAGCCGAACACGTCGGACAACGAGTACTTCGGCGACGTCGTCAAGAACATGCTGTCCCGTCGTGGCGCGCTGAAGGCGAGTGCCGTGCTGGCCGCGGCCGCCGGCGGTTTCGCCGCGCTGTCGGGCACGGCCGCCGCCGAAACCCCGGCTGACGTTTCCGCCGCGGGCCACGGCAAACCGGGCCGCCCCGGGCGCCCGGTCCCCGGCACCGACTTCGAAGCGGTGCCGCCGAACAAGCTCGACGCGGTCACCATCCCCGAGGGCTACGACCAGCGGGTCGTCATCCGCTGGGGCGACGCCGTCGAATTCGGCGCGCCGAAGTTCGATTTCCACAAGCAGACCGCGGCCGCGCAGGCGAAGCAGTTCGGCTACAACTGCGATTTCGTCGGCCTGATCCCGCAGGACCCGATGGGTATCCGCAACTTCCTGGTGGTGAACCACGAGTACACCACCGAGGTCCACATGTTCCCGGTCGACCAGTACGACCCGGCGAACCCGACCGAGGAGCAGGTCAAGATCGCGTGGGCCGCGCACGGCCTCTCGGTCGTCCAGGCCTTCCGCGACCCGATCGGCGGCGCGCTGCGCACCGTGCCGAGCCCGTTCAACCGCCGCATCACGCTGAACACCGCCTTCGAGGTGCGCGGCCCGGCGGCAGGCTCGAAGTTCCTCAAGACCTCCGCGGACCCGACCGGCCGCAAGGTCTTCGGCACGCAGAACAACTGCGCCGGCGGCGTGACCCCTTGGGGCACCGTGCTTTCCGGTGAAGAGAACGTCAACCAGTACTTCGCCAACGCGGCGAGCGTCACCGACCCGGTCGCCGCCGCGCGCCTGAAGCGGTACGGCTTCTCGGGCGGCGCCTCCACCCGTAAGTGGGAGCGGTTCGACAAGCGCTGGGACCTCGCCCAGGAGCCCAACGAGGCCAACCGCTTCGGCTGGGTCGTCGAGATCGACCCGAACGACCCGAACTCGACGCCGATCAAGCACACGGCGCTCGGCCGGTTCAAGCACGAGGCCGCGAACATCAAGATCACCAAGGATGGCCGGGTCGCCGTCTACTCCGGTGACGACGAGCGCTTCGAGTACATCTACAAGTTCGTCTCCAAGGGCAAGTACAAGCCGGGCAAGAGCGCGCACGCGCGCCGCCACAACTCGGCGCTGCTCGACGACGGCACCCTGTACGTCGGCCGGTTCACCGGCGACAGCCCGGCCGCCGAGATCGACGGCACCGGGAAGCTGCCGTCGGACGGGGAATTTGACGGCGTCGGCGAATGGATCCCGCTGGCGTCGGGCAACAAGTCCTTTGTGGACGGTTTCACCGCCGAAGAGGTCTACGTCTTCACCCGCGAGGCGGCGGACAAGGTCAAGCCGACCAAGATGGACCGGCCCGAGGACATCGAGCCGAACCCGGTCAACGGCCGCATCTACGCCGCGCTGACCAACAACAGCCAGCGTGGCCCCGCCGGCAAGGCGAACGTCGACGAGGCGAACCCGCGGCCGAACAACCGCAACGGCCACGTCCTGGAGTGGGAAGAGGACGGCGGCGACGCGGCGTCGACGAAGTTCTCCTGGCGGCTCCTGCTGGTCTGCGGTGACCCGAAGACGGCGGACACCTACTTCGGCGGCTTCCCGAAGGACCAGGTCAGCCCGATCTCGTGCCCCGACAACGTCGCGTTCGACCGGCACGGCAACCTGTGGATCTCCACCGACGGGAACGCGCTCGGCGCCAACGACGGGTTGTTCTCCGTGCCGGTCGACGGTCCGGAGCGGGGGCACGTCAAGCAGTTCCTGTCGGTCCCGGTCGGCGCGGAGACCTGCGGCCCGGTGGTGACCGACCACCTGGTGCTCGTCGCCGTGCAGCACCCGGGTGAGGACGCGCCCAACTCCGGGAGCCCGACCTCGCACTGGCCCGACGGTGGCACGACGCAGCCGCGTCCGTCGATCGTTTCGGTGTGGAAGAAGGGCCGCTGGGGCCAGGTCGGCCGCATCGGCGTCAAGTAGTGCCTTCCGGCGCCCCGATCACTCTCGGCGAGACATGTTCTGCCTGATCGGGGCGCCGGACGACACCGTTCGGTGATGACGGAAGCCTGCCGCGCTCATTAGCTTCAGCCCTGTGAAAAGGGCACTGGTGTTCATGGCGGCAGGCGCGCTCGTCTCCGGCTTCGTCCCTTCGTCCGCGCAGGCGACGGCGGTCCCGTCCGGCTGCACCGGCGGCGCCGCGCCGAACCCGAGCGTCGAGCAGGGCAGCCCGCCCGCCGGGTACACGTTCAGCCCGGCCGCCCCGGTGCCGCCCGGCACCCCGAGGAGCAAACAGCCCCGGTTGTCGACGGCTGGCGGCTACCAGCCCGACGGCGGCAAATACGCCCTGATCGCGACCCCGGACGAGATGGTCAGCACCGCCTACGCGGCGCTGAAGTTCGTGCCCGGCGCCGTCTACACCCTGACCGACTGGACCGGCACGAACGACGGCAACCTCCGGCGCGCGGACGCCGTCCAGGAGACGGGACTCCGGTTCTACGACGGGTCCGGCAAGGTCGTCCTGGAGAACAAGCTCAAGGTCGCGCACGCCGTCGAAACCGACGGCGCGCTGGCGCGGCAGGACTTCCCGCCGTCCATCGCCCCACCGTCGGCGGGCTCCGTGAAGTTCTACGCCGCCACCAACCGCAACTGGGTCATGTGGGACTGCGTCCACCTGCAGGTCGCCTCGTTCTCGGCGAAGGCGGAGGTGCGGGATCCGGCGAGCGGCGCCTGGGGTGCCACGGCCACCATCGAGGCGGGCACCACCGCGAACTACCGCTTCACCGTCACCAACGACGGCACCACGACGCTGACCGACATCAAGGTCGAAGACCCGTATTGCGACGTGAAGCCCGCGCCGATCGCGACCCTCGACAGCGGTAAGTCGGCGACCGTCACCTGCGACCACAAGAACGTCACCGAAGCGGACAACGGCCACGTCAGCACCGTGACCGTCTCCAGCGGCACGGTGCCGAAGAAGACCGCGACGACGACCATCAAGGTCACCCCGCCGCCCGCGATCGACGAGATCGGCGAGTTCGTCTGGGACGACGTCGACCGGAACGGCCTGCAGGATCCCGGGGAGCCGGGCGTTCAGGGCGTGAAGGCAACTTTGAAGGACGCGTCGGGCAAGGCACTCGGAACGCTCACCACGGACGCCGGCGGCAAGTACCGCTTCACCAAGCTGAAGGACGGCATCTACCAGGTCTGCTTCGACCTCGCCGGACTCCCGTTCACGTATACGGCCAAGGACGCGGGCGACGACACGAAGGATTCGGACGCCGACCCGGCCACCGGCTGCACCGCGACCACCACCGTCGGCCCTCGTAAGCGGGTGGACCTGACGCTCGCGGCGGGGTTGAACGCGCCGATGAGCAGGCTGGGCGACTTCGTATGGCTGGACAAGGACAAGGACGGCCTCCAAAGCCGTGACGAACTCGGCGTCCCGGACGTGAAGGTGACTTTGAAGGACGCGTCGGGCAAGGAGGTCGGCTCGACCGTGACCGGGCCGGACGGGCGATACGCCTTCGAGCGGCTGGCTCCGGGCTCGTACCAGGTGTGCTTCGACGTCGGCTCGCGCCAGTTGACCCGATCCGGCGCCGCGCACCACAACGGCACGGATTCGGCCGCGGATCCCGCCACGGGGTGCACGGCGGTGGCCTCGCCCGGGACGCCGGAGGATCTGACCAGGGACGCCGGGCTGCTCGACCCGTGAATTGTCGGTGGGTGCCGCTAACGTCGCCCACCGTGACCTCACATCTCGATGCCACCCGCGAGTCCTACGACACCGTCGCCGAGGACTACGCGACCCGTGTCGGACAGCTCTTCGACCAGGAGCCGATCAGCCGCGCGATGCTCGCCGCGTTCGCCGAACAGGTGCGCGGCCCGGTCGCCGACGTCGGCTGCGGTCCCGGGCACGTCACCGCCCACCTGGCGTCGCTCGGCCTCGACGTCACGGGTGTCGACTTGTCGCCGAAAATGATCGAGGTGGCCCGCCGTCAGTACCCTGACCAGCGGTTTTCCGTCGGCTCGATGACGGCCCTCGACTTCCCGGACGGCGAGCTGGGCGGTCTCGTCGCCTGGTGGTCGATCTTCCATCTGCCGCCGGAGACGCTTCCGGAGGTGTTCGCGGAGTTCCGCCGCACGCTCGCGCCCGGAGGTCGTCTGCTGGTCGGATTCCACGTCGGTGACGAGCGGCTGAGCCCGGAGACGGCGTACGGCCACCCGGTCACCTACGACGCCTACCTGCTGGATCCCGGCCGGATCGCCGACCTGCTGGGCCAGGCGGGCTTCGAGGTCACCGCGCGGCTGACCATGGAAGGGAGGAAATGGCCACAGGCCTGCCTGTCCGCACGCGCGGTTTGACTCGCGGGCCGCGGACCTGATCTCCTGCGCACGCAACCGAGCCGGGCGGGGTCATGACGCAGACGAACACGACCACGGGCGAGAACACGCCCGACTGGCCTTCGCGCACCTGGTTCCGGCGGCCGTCGACCTGGACGTGGTTCGGGTTCGGCCTGGTGCTGATGGTCTACGCCGACCTGGCCTGGCGCCGTCGTTGGATGAGCGACGACGGGTTGATCGTGCTCCGGACGGTCCGCCAGATCCTCGCCGGCAACGGGCCGGTGTTCAACATCGGCGAACGCGTCGAGACGAACACCAGTCCTTTGTGGACGGCGGTGCTGAGTGTGCTCGGGCTGCTTCCCGGGGTGCCGCTGGAGTGGATCTCCGTGGTCACCGGGCTGGTCTTCTCGGTCGCCGGGCTGTTCTTCGGCCTGGACGGCGCCCGGCGGCTCTACCAGCCGCTGGCGTTCCACGGACTCGCCCCCGCCGGGGCGCTGGTGGTCTGCGCGCTGCCGCCGTTCCGCGACTTCGCGACGTCCGGGCTGGAAACCGGCCTGATCACGCTGTGGCTGGGCGGCACCTGGTGGCTGCTCGTCCGCCACACGTCCACAATGGACGATCTGCGCACCTGGCCGGTCGCGGTGGTCGCCGGCCTCGGGCCGCTGGTGCGGCCGGACCTCGCGCTCTTCAGCGTCGTCGCCTTGGCCGCACTGCTCGTGCTGGCGCGGCCGGGACGTCGTCGTGCGCTGGGCCTGCTGGCCGTGGCGTGCGCGCTCCCGTTGGCGTATCAGGTGTTCCGCATGGGTTACTACGGTCTGCTGACACCGAACACCGCACTGGTCAAGGAAGCGTCGGAGGCGAATTGGGCCCGCGGTTGGGCCTATCTGGTCGATCTCGTCCAGCCGTACTGGCTGTGGCTCCCGCTGCTGGTGCTCGCCGTCGCGGCCGTCACGGTTTCGTCCACTGTGGACAAGACCTTCGTGGTGCTCACCGCGGTGCCGCTCGTCGGCGCGGTACTGCTCGCGGTGTACGTGATCCGCGTCGGCGGGGATTTCATGCACGGCCGCATGCTGCTCCCGGCGCTGTTCTGCCTGCTGTTGCCCGTGCTGGCCGTGCCGGTGACGAGACTGACCGTGGCGTTCCTGGTGATCGTCGGGATCTGGGCGTTCGTGGCCGCCGCGTCGCTTCGTCCGGCGTACTCGGCTTCTCCGCGCGCCGTCGGCGTCACGGATGAGCGATCGTTCTGGTCGCGGTCGACCGGGCACGAACACCCGGTCCTGGCGGAGGACTACGCCGACCACCCGTTGATGCCGTCGGCGCTGGACGCCGTCCACGGCGTGGTCGGCCCGGCGGTGCTGGTCCAGGACTACGCGACCAGACGCTGGTACGCGTATCCGACGGACCGGCCGTACGTGACGGTCGCGGCGGACAGCATGGGCGCTCTCGGCCTGCTGATCCCGCTCGACATGCGGCTGCGCGACGGCTACGGCCTCGCCAACCCGTTCGCCGCGCATTCGACGTCGCTCCCCAACGGCCGCCCAGGGCACCAGAAATGGCTGCCGCCGGTGTGGGAACTGGCGAATTCGGCCCGGCTCCCGATCGCCGAGGGCGGCCCGGCCCGCGGCGAGGACGTCGCCGCCGCACGAGCGGCGCTCGACTGCCCGGATCTCGTCGCGATCGACGCTTCGGTACGCGACCCGCTCACCGCCGCCCGCTTCGCGGACAACTTCGCCGGGTCGTTCACACGCGGCTCCGTGCGGTTCCCGCGGGTGGCGACCCCTCCCGTCGTGTGCGCCCCCTGATCACGCGAGTTCCCCCTCCAATCACGCGAGATCGCCCTCCAATCACGCGAGGCACGCTTTCGATCACGTGAGACCGCCGTACTAGCGTGGCGGACATGGCTGATCTCCCCCTCGCTCTCGTCACCGGCGCCACCCGCGGCATCGGTGCCGCGGTCGCCCGCGCACTCGCTCCGACCCACCGGCTGCTGCTCGGCGGTCGCGACGCCGACGCGCTCGGCGAGCTCGCGGGCACGCTGCCCGGCGCACGGCCGTGGCCGATCGACCTGACCGACGACGAGGCACTGGAAGCGGCGACGGCCGAATTCGGCGAGCTGGACGTGCTGGTGCACTCGGCGGGCGTGGCGCGGCTCGGCACGGTCGAGACCGCGACCGACGCCGACTGGCGGGCGAACTTCGAGGTCAACGTGCTCGCGGTGGTCACGCTGACCCGGCGGCTGCTGCCCGCGCTGCGTACTTCGAAGGGGCACGTCGTCGTGATCAACTCGGGCGCCGGGCAGAACGCACGTCCAGGCTGGGGCCCGTACGCCGCGAGCAAATTCGCCGTCCGGGCCTTCGCCGACTCGCTGCGGGAAGAGGAGTCCACGCTTCGGGTGACGTCGATCTACCCCGGCCGCACGGACACCGAAATGCAGCAGGCGATCATCGCCGACGAGGGCCGCGCGTACGAGCCGGAACGCTTCCTGCGCCCCGAATCCGTCGCGGCCGCCGTCGTCGCCGCGGTCTCCGCGACCGGTGACGCGCACCCGACCGAGGTGACCCTCCGGCCGCGGGGCCTGGTCTAGCCCGGTTCGCTTCCGCTCGCTTCGACGCCGCGCTTTGCCCCCAATGTGGCATTGGGGCCGCTCAACGTCCCCAATGCCACATTGGGCGCGCGACCACCGCACGTGCTCCGGGTTGTCCACAGCCTCGCCCCGTTGTGGACAACCAGCCCCTGATCAGCACTTTTCCGCGGGCCCCAGCCCCCACCCCCGATAGACTGGCTTCGGGGCCGCCCCCTGGGACGGGTGGGGGGCTGGGTAGGTGAGTCAAGAGCGAAGGCGCGCGGAGGTGTCGGCGACTTCGGCCTGTACCTGTGCGCGGTCCACCCGCAGGGATTCGCCGTCGCCGACGACCTGCTCGCCCGCCACCCACACGTCGCGCACGCGGCGTGAGCCCGCGGCCCACACCAGGTTCGAGAGCAGTTGCACGTCCGGCACGTCGAGCCCGGCCGCGAAGGCCGGGTCGTCGAGGTCGACGTGCACCATGTCCGCCCATCGGCCGGTTTCCAGCGCGCCGATGTCGGTCCGGCCCAGCGCGTCCGCGCCGCCGCGGGTGCCGAGCAGGAACGCGTCGGCCGCGGTCAGCACGGTCGAGTCGCCGGTCGCGAGCCGCGCGAACATCGCCGAGAGCTGCAGTTCCTCCCACAGGTCGATGTCGTCGTTCGAGGCGGGGCCGTCCGTGCCGAGCCCGATGGCGACGCCCGCCTTCCGCAGCTCCGTCACGCGCGCGATGCCCGAAGCGAGCTTCGCGTTCGAGCCCGGGCAGTGCGCCATCCCGACCCCGCGCGCGGCGAACAGTGCGATGTCCTCGTCGGACAGGTGGATGGCGTGCGCGGCCAGCGTCCGGCCCCGCAGCATCCCGACCTTCTCCAGCAGCGCGGGCACCGAGCCGTGCTCTTCACGCTGCTTGACGTCTTCGAGCGCCGCCTCGGCCACGTGGATCTGCACCAGCGCGCCACGCTCGGCCGCCGATTCCGCGGTCGCCCGCAGCGCCTCCTCGTTCAGCATGTACGCCGAGTGCGGCCCGTAGCCGACCTCGATCCGCTCGCCCGGCCCGAACCGCAGGCCGTCGGTGTCGATCCAGCGTTCGATGCCCTTCAGCATCGCGCGCCAGTCCATCCCGGGCAGTTCCATGATCGGCGGGCCGAGCACCACGCGGCCACCGGTGGTGAGCACCGCGTCGGCGAGCTGCTCGCCTTCGAAGTACATCTCCGCGCTCGTCGTGACGCCGTGCCGCAGCATCTCGACCGAGCCCAGCAGCATGCCGGTGCGGATGTCGGCGGGCTTCAGCTTCGCTTCGGTGGGCCAGATGATCTCGGTCAGCCACGGCAGCAGCGGCAGGTCGCCGCCCATCCCGCGCAGCAGCGTCATCGGGCTGTGCGCGTGCGCGTTGACCAGACCGGGCAGGAGGATGCCGCTCAACCGGGTCACGGGAGCGGACGTTTCGGGCGCCTCGGACGCGGGACCGACATGGGTGATACGCCCCGCCTCGTCCACGTCGACCACGGCGTCACGCAGCAACGAGCAGGCGGGGTCGGCGGGGAGAACGACGGGAGCGTGGAAACGGCGTTGCATGACCCGAGCTTACGGTTAGTCCACCACTCCGCTCCGCCACGCCCACGCCGCGATCTCCACCCGGTTCCGCGCACCGACCTTCCCCTGCACTGACGCCAGATGCGTCTTCACCGTGGACAGCGACAGGAACAGCTCGGCCCCGATCTCGGTGTTCGTCAGCCCCTTCGCGGCCGCCTTGACGACGTCCAGCTCCCGCGCGGTCAGCGGTTCCGAAGGCGGGCTGACGTCGCGTTTCACCGCCCCGCCGTCGAAATGCTTCAGCAGCCGGACGGTGATCTGCGGCGAGACCAGCGCGTCCCCGCGCGCGGCCGCGCGCACGGCTTCGATCAGCAGTGCCGGCCCGGCGTCCTTCAGCAGGAACCCGCTCGCACCGTTCCGCAGCGCGGTGTGCACGTACTCGTCGAGGTCGAACGTCGTGACCACCACCACCTTCAGCGGATCGGTGACGTCCGGGCCCGCCAGCTGCTTGGTGACCTCGAGCCCGTCGATCCCCGGCATGCGGATGTCCAGCAGGCAGACGTCCGGCCGCAGTTCGCGCGCCTTCGCGACCGCCGAGACGCCGTCCGCCACGTCGGCGACCACCTCGATGTCGTCCTGCGCGTCCAGGATCATCCGGAAGCCGATCCGCACCATGTCCTGGTCGTCGGCGATCAATACCCGGATCACTCTTCTCCTTCAAGTGGTAGCCACGCTTCGACGCGCCATCCGCCGCCCGGCGCCCGCCCGGCGGAGAGCCGGCCGTGCAGCAGGGCGACCCGTTCGCGCATGCCGATCAGACCGTAGCCGCCCGACCCACCCGCCGGACGCCGCTGGGGCTCGCGTCCGTCATCGGTCACCTGGAGGTGCAGTTCGTTCCCGGTCACCTCCGCGACGACCAGCGCCTCCGTCGCACCGGACGCGTGCTTGCCGACGTTCGTCAGCGACTCCTGCACCAGCCGCAACGCCGACCGCCCGACCTCGTGCGGCACGTTCGACGGCAGTTCGAGCTTCATCGACGTCTTCACGCCGTGGTTCGACCGTTCGATCAGCGTCCGCAGGTCGGCGGCGAGATCGGTGGTGGCCTGTTCGCTGAACTCGCTGCTCCCGGCCGGGGCGTCGCCGCGCATGCTCCGCACGAGCCGCCGCATCGCCGCCAGCGCCTCCACCCCGGCGTCCTCGATCCGGCCCATCGCCTCGACCGCGACCTGCGGGTTCTTCTCACCCATCATCTTCGCCGCCTGTGCCTGCACGACGATCCCGGTGACGTGGTGGGCGACGACGTCGTGCAGTTCCCGTGCCAGCGCCATCCGTTCCGACGTCTGCGCGTCGCTGATCGCCGACTGGATGACCTGCGTGCGCTCCGAATCCCGCGAACGCAACGCCAGGCCGACCGCCACCGAGATGCCGAGCAGCAGCAGCGCCGCGACGGCGAGGCCGGCGAGGTCGTCCGGGTCGGTCATCAGCCTGGGCGCCGGCCGTTTGGTGTTGAGGACGCAGGCCACGGCGACCACCGTGGACAGCCCGGCGATCCGGGACACGGCCTTGCTCAGGCCGACCGACCGGACCAGGGTGACGACCAGCCCCATCCCCGCGACGACCTGCGTGCCCGGCACACCGCCCGGCGTCGGGTAGTCGTAGCGGAGCCGGAGGAACGGCGTCACCAGCGCGGAAAGCAGCATGACCGCGGTGAGCGCGACCATCGCGTCGGCGGGCCGGCGCGGCGCGGCGACCGCGATGAACGCCGCGACGATCGAGCAGACCAGGATCGGGAAGCCGTGCGCCCCGCTCTCGTAGGTGAAGCCGAACTCCAGGATCAGCGCGACACCCAGCAGGCCGATGAGCGGCCATTGGCCCATCACCAGCTTGTTGAGCTTCTGCAGCTTCTCGTAGCGTTTCGGATGCGCCGTCCGGTCGCGTCCGGGGATCGCGAAGACCAGCGTGCCGCCCAGCAGGAGGCTGCCGAACAGCATCGCCTGCGCCATCGTGCCGTTCGACTCGCTGCCGGAGTAGTACCGGCCGGACACCGCGGTCAACGTGGCCAGCACCAGGCCGGAGATCACGGCGAAGGCGACACCCGGCCGCGTCCGGCGCGCGGCGTAGAACAGGACCTCGACCCCCGCCACCACCTCGGTGATGGACAGATGCGCGAGCACGCTCGAATAGGTCGGGATGTCGAAGTACCGGACGACCAGGGTGTACGCCACCAGCACGACCGAGGCCGCGACGGCGGCGACCGCGGCCCGCTTCTGCGCCCAGAGCGCGCAGAACACCATCGCGAAGATGCCGGGGAACAGCAGGAGATCGATGCCGCGGGGGCCCGTGTCGTCGAAAGCCGCGTCGGTCACGAAGACCAGGTCGAACGCGAGCGCGGCCAGCAGGACGACGGCGGGCATGCCGATACGTCGCGCGAGCGCACTCACCCGCGCGGTGAACTTGTTCTGGGCCGGACCTGCTGTCACACCGTGACGGTAGAGGATCGGCCGCCGTCCGCACCTTGGCCGACCGGCCCGAGCCGGGTCGGCCGATCGGCCGATGCGCGCGTGATCAGCACTGGCCGTCTGCCCGAAGTGGACACAGGTGGTTCACAGCGAAGCTCTTCCCCGAAGCAGAACACCAAGTGACTGACTAGGGAGAATCACGGTGGCGGATCCACAGTGGACAGGGCAGCCGGTGCTATCGGGCCGCGGGCTGGTGAAGCGGTACGGCACACAGCACGCGCTGGCCGGGATCGACATCGACATCCAGGCGGGTGACGCGGTCGCCATCGTCGGGCCCTCCGGCTCGGGCAAGACCTCCTTGCTGCACGTACTCGCCGGGATCCTCCGCGCCGACTCCGGGCAGATCTTCCTGGCGGGCCAGCGCGTCGACCAGCTCAACGAGCGCAAGCGCAGCGAACTGCGGCGCACCGAGTTCGGTTTCGTGTTCCAGTCCGGGATGCTCGTCGCCGAACTGAGCGCCGAGGAGAACGTCGCGCTGCCGTCGCTGCTGGGTGGCAAGGGGCGCAAGGAATCCATCGAAGCCGGCCGCGAATGGCTGGCGAAGCTCGGCCTCGCGGGCAAGGAGAAGCGCCGCCCCGGAGAGCTTTCCGGCGGTGAGGCGCAACGCGTCGCGATCGCCCGCGCGCTGACGCACCGGCCGAAGGTGATCTTCGCCGACGAGCCGACCGGCGCGCTCGACACCCGTACCGGCCGCGCCACCATGGACGCGCTGCTCGCCGCGGCCGCCGACAGCGGCGCCGCGGTGATCGTGGTGACCCACGACCGTGAGCTCGCCGAAGCCATGCCGCGCACCGTCTCCATCCGGGACGGCCTGATCGCGACGAGGCTGGCCGCGTAATGAACAGCTTCCAGCTGGCCATGCGGGTGCTCCGGGTCGACCGCCGGACCCGCACGTCGGCCATCCTCACCGCGGTCGGGGTCGCCGTCGCGACCAGTCTGGTGCTCCTGCTCGCCTCTCTTCCCGGTGCCACGCAGGCCCGTTCGCAGCGGGCGATCTGGCAGGACATCGGCAGCTACTACTCCCAATCCGGGGAGAGCCAACGTCCGGCGCCGCTGCTGATGGCGTCGAACAAGGACTACTCGGGAGACCGCGAGATCACCCGCGTCGACATCGCCCTGACCGGTACCTCACCGATGCTCAGCCTGCCGCCCGGCATCCCGAGGCTGCCCGGTCCCGGCGAGTCGATCGTTTCCCCCGAACTCGGGAAACTGATCCAGTCCGCGCCGAAGGCGCAGCTCGGCGACCGGTTCGGCAAACTCGTCGACGCGCTCGGACCCGAATCCCTGATGTACCCGGAGCAGCTGGTCGCCGTCGTCGGCCACACCCCGGAGACGATGCCGCAGACGGCGCTCGCCGCGGACGGCTTCCCCAACAAACAGGCGAAGCCCGACCCGATGCTCGAACTGCTCGCCTGGGTCGGCGTGATCGTCCTGCTCGTGCCGAGCCTGGTGCTCGTCGCGTCTTCGGCCAGGCTCACCGCCGCCCGGCGCGAGCTGCGCATGGCCGCGCTGCGGCTGGCGGGGGCGACCCCAGGCCAGGTGACGAAGATCGTCGCCGCCGAGACGGCGTTGTCCGCGACCGTCGGCGCGCTACTCGGGATCCTCGTGGCGCCCGCGCTGCAAGGGCTCTCGACGTTCGTTCCGTGGGCCGGTGGTACCTGGCTCGCGTCGGACTTCAGCCTCGCGCCCGGCACGACCATCGCGGTCGCCATCGCGATCCCGCTGCTGGTCGTCTTCGCCGGGGTCCTCGGCATCCGCCGCGTGCTGAAGACGCCGCTGTTCGCTGCCTCGGCACACGCTCGCAAGCCGCTGCACTGGTGGCGTCTGCTCGCGGTCCCGGTGGCCGGTGCGTTCTTCCTCTTCGCGGTCACCCAGGACAACGCCAGCCTGCCGATGGTGATGCTCGGGCTGTTCCTGCTGGTCGGGTCGGCCGCCATCATCGGACCGTGGGTCACCTCGGCGGTCGGCGGCACGTTCGTCCGGATCTGGCGCAAACCGGCGTCGCTGCTGGCGGGACGCAGGCTCCGCGACGACCCGAAGAGCGCCTACCGCGCCACCGCGGGTGTCGTGCTCGCCGTCTTCACCGGCTCGATGGCGCTCACCCTGCTGCCCTCGTTCGAGTCGATGGCGGGCGGCGGCCGGACCTTCAAGGACAACGTCCTCTACGCCCAGTCCGACGCGACCCAGGCCCAGCAGGTCGCCGACCGGACCAACGCCTCCCTCACCCGCTACGGGATCACCGAGAAGGCCGTCTCGGTCGGGCAGGTCTACCTGGCCACCGGCGAGACGGGGACCCGCTCCCAGAGCTTGAACCGGGCCTTCGTGATGACCTGCGAGGACGCCACGAAACTCCTGCGGGTGAACATCGGTGGCTCCTGCCAGCCGGGTCCAGCGATCTACAGCAGGTACGGGATCAACCCGGCGGAGTACCGCGTGACGTCGGAATACGACAAGGCCGGTACGCCGCTGGACCCGAAGGCTCCCGTGCACCTCTTCCCGCAGGGTGACGAGGACACGTCCAGCACGATCGTCATCGACCCGGCCCTGGTGCCCGCGGGTGTCACGCCGGAGCGCTTCGACGTGATCGTGCCGACCACTACGGAGAACGCCGAGGTCGTGCGGACCGCGCTGGTCGGCGCGGCCCCCGGCCAGGAGGTCGGCAGCCGTGGCCTGCACCTGATCGGTCAGCAGCAGGAACTCGGCGACCTGCGCCGGGTCACCGTGATCGGCCTGATCGCCGCCGGGGTGCTCGCCGGCTGCAGCGCGGCCGTGGCGACCGCGGGTTCGGTGATGGACCGCCGCCGCACCTTCGGGGCACTCATCGCGGCCGGGACACCGGTCCGGGTGCTGGCGAGGGCGTTGCGGATGGAAGCGGCCCTGCCCGCGATGGTGGCCACCATCGGCGCGGGTGTGGTCGGGATCGGAGTCGCCATGGGGCTCTACAGCCTGGTCGAGAAGGACGCGGTCGTGCTGAGCCCGTGGCTGCTGGCGCCCGTGGTGCTGGGAATCGGGGTGGCGTTGCTCGGGGCATCCGTCTCGACCCCGGCGCTCAAGCGGGTGCAGTCGGAGCCCTTGGCCGACGAATAGAAAAGGTTCGCCCGAATGGCGTCATGACGCCTGGGCGGGCAGGTCTCGTGGGTGGAGTCGGTGATCACACCCACGAGACCGGGTGCCCGGTCGTCTCTCTGTCGGGGGAGGGACGAACGGGCACCGGGGACGCGCAGGGGGCGTTCCAAGGTGCGGGGGTGTGAAGAAAGGGCCGGTCAGGGACGTGGGGACGTCCTGACCGGCCCTTTCTGTTCGCTCAGACCCGCTCGAAGATCAGGTCGTGCGAGATCCGGCCCTCGACGTCGGCGCGGTTCTCGAACTTCGTGATCGGCCGCCACTCCGGACGCGGCGCCCAGCCCCCGGGCTCGCCGGCGTGGCGGTTGCGCAGGAGCGGCTCGGCCGAGCAGACCTCCATCATCTGCTCGGCGTAGTTCTCCCAGTCGGTCGCCAGGTGGAAGGTCCCGCCCGGCGCGAGCCGCGACGCCACCAGCGAGACGAACCCGGGCTGCACGATCCGCCGCTTGTGGTGCCGCTTCTTCGGCCACGGGTCCGGGAAGAACAACCGGACGCCGGACAGCGAGCCCGGCTCCACATGCGAGGTCAGCAGCACGACGGCGTCGCCGTGCATCAGCCGCAGGTTCTTCACCCCGAGCTTCTCGGCGCGCAACATCAGCTGGCCGAGCCCCGGGTCGTAGACCTCGACCGCGACGTAGTTGAGTTCCGGCGCGGCGGCGGCGAGCTGGGACGTGGTCTCGCCCATGCCCGAACCGATCTCCACCATGACCGGGGCCTGCCTGCCGAACCAGTCGTCGAAGTCCACCGGTCCTTCGGGCAGTTCGCCGACGGTGCGGCCGAGCGACGGCCAGAGTTCGTTCCAGGCTCGCTGCTGCCCGACGGTCATCCGGCCGCCGCGTTTGACATAGCTGACCACGCTGCGCATCCGTGGCTGGTCCTCGTTTTCCACCAGCCCATTAAACGCGGGGGTTACCTGACGGCTTCGAACTCCCCCAGCCGCGAGCGCAGTCCCGCGAATCCGCCGACCGCGATCGGGGCGGGCGTCGTACTGGAATGGGCGGGGAGGACGTCGATCCAGCCGTCGTGGCGGCTGGTGTTCAGCACCGTGGTCGGGATCGAATGCCCGGACGCGCCGCGTTCGGAAGGCATGAACTCCCAGTAGCCGGATTCGCCGTCGGCGGCCCACGGCACGAATTCCCAGCCGGGCCGCCTGCCGAGCAGGCCGGCGATGCGATCTTCGATGCGGAAACCGAGCTCCCGCGATTCGAGCCGCCCTTCCACGACGGCGCGAAGCCACCAAGGCGCGGGAATTTCGCCGTGCATTCCGCTCGACGCGCGGTACAACGCGACGACGAGATCTTCGGGAGCGCGATGCACCCAGGCGCGGCGGATATCCGACGGCCGGGTCGCGGACCCCACCGTGCGGGGTAGTTCGATCGCCTGTGACCATTCGAGGTCGAGCATGGGCTCGAGCCGGGGCTGCATACTTTCCGTGCGAGCTTGCGGGATCATGCGTTCCACTCCCTGACCGGAATCCACCGTCAAGGATCACCTCCGGGGCCGAGAGCCGAAAAATAGGCTCGTCCCGAGCATCGCCCGGTCAGGAACAGTATGTCCGCTCCCTGTGAGAGAAGCCACAGCCTCTTAACGTGGACTTAACTCCTTTGGCCGCGGTAAAAGCTCACGCATCCCTTCGATGGGTGATCATCAGCCCGGCCGCATAAACAATCACGCAGATGCCGCCGAAATAAGCCAAATAGCCCCACGGCCCCAACGGTGGTTCGAGTTTCAGCATCGAAACCGTCAGATCCGGCCCGGAAAACTGATTCGCCGCGAAGAACGGCATCCACTGGTAGATGTCGTCGCCCACTTTCGGGATCAGCATGACGAGTCCCTCGAGCAGCTGCGTCCAGGCCAGCGCGAACCCGAGCGCGAACGCGGGGCTGCGGAACAACAGCCCGAGGCCGACGCCGAGCAGCCCGGTCAGGAAGAAGGTCAGGCCCTGGCCCGCCACCGCGCGCCAGTCGGCGCCCGAAGCCAGGCCCAGGTCGGCGGCCGGTTTGATCAAGTACGCGACGGCCCACGAGCCGAAGCCCACCACTAGCCCGATCAGCCCCGAGAACACCCCGACGACGGCGCCCTTCGCCAGCAGGGCGGGCACGCGCGCGGGCACCGCCTGGAAGGTGAGCTTCATCGTGCCCCAGTTGAACTCCGTCGCCGCCGCGAGGATCGCGAGGACCAGCACGACGGTGCGGCCGAGCGCGCTGGCGACCTGCGTCGAGTTGACGCCTGTCTGGCCCTCGAGCGGCACGAAACCGAAGAAGAGCGCGGTGTAGGCGAGCGCGATCACGACCGCGATCCCCGCGCACCACCAGGGCATGCGGGTGCTCAGCAGTTTGATCCGCTCCGCGCGGAGCATGTTCGCCGCGGTCATCCGACGACCTCCGGGACCTGGCCGGTGCCGTACTCGACGGCCTCGGCGGTGAGTTGCATGTACGCCTGTTCGAGCGAGCCGGTGAGCGGCTTCAGCTCGTGGAGGGTCGCGCCCGCGGCGAACGCGAGTTCGCCGATGTCGTCGCTGTCCATTTCGGACACGACGAGCGCGCCGTCCTCCTCGCGGAACTCGGCGCCCTTCTCGGTCAGCGCCGTCCGCAGTGCGGGCAGATGCGGGCTGCGGACCCGCACGCCGAGGCCCTTCGCGCGGCCGATGAAGTCCTCCATCGTGCCCTGGTAGATCAGCTTCCCGCGCCCGATCACGACGAGGTCCTGCGCGGTCTGCGCCATCTCCGGCAGCAGATGGCTGGACACGAACACGGTGCGCCCCTCGGCGGCGAGCGCGTGCATCAGCTTCCTGATCCAGACGATGCCCTCGGGGTCGAGCCCGTTCACCGGCTCGTCGAACAGCAGCACCCGCGGGTCGCCCAGCAGGGCCGTGGCGATCCCAAGCCGCTGCGCCATCCCGAGCGAGAACTGCCCGGCCCGTTTGCGGGCGACCGAGTCGAGCCCGACGAGCCGCAGCACCTCGTCGACGCGCTTGTCCGGCAGCCCGTTGGTCGCGGCGATCCACCTGAGGTGGTCGCGCGCGGTACGGCCGGGATGCCGCCAGGTGGCGTCGATCATGCCGCCGACCGTCCGAAGTGGATCATGCAGCTCGCGGTAGGCCTTGCCGTCGATCGTCACCGTGCCCGACGTGGGGTTGTCGAGCCCGAGCATCATCCGCATGGTGGTGGACTTCCCCGCCCCGTTGGGGCCGAGGAATCCGGTGACCCGCCCCGCTTCGGCGGTGAAGGAAAGGTCGTCGACGGCGAGCTTGTCGCCGTAGCGTTTCGTGAGTCCGGTGGCCTCGATCATCAGCCCTCCCTCCGGTGGATTCCGACAGTACGCGGGAAAGGACCGGGCTGCCCCCCGATAGGCGGCCCGGTCCTTGTTCCCCTTTTTCTCCCCGTCCGGACGTCTCGCTCCCCCGAGCGAGACGTCCGGCCTTCTCCCCTGTGGAAGTCCTTACGCGTCGCGCTTGTTCGCGACGACCAGCGAGATGACCAGCAGCACCAGCGCGAACCCGGCGAAGTAGGCCAGCGAGCCGGCTTGGCTCAACGGAGCGTCCGCCGCGGCGGGGCCCCCGGTGAGGAACCGGTCGGCGACGTGGAACGGCATCCAGTCGTAGATGTCCTTGCCGATCTTCGGGATGAGCTGGATCAGGTTCTCCACCGCGAGGGCGTAGATCAGCACGAGCGAGATGGCGCCGGCGCTGTGCCGGATCAGGATGCCGACGGCGATCGCGACCACCGAGGCGAGGGCGAACACCACGCCGACCCCGGCGACACTGATCCACTCCGCGGTGGTGTTCAGCATGAGATCTTCCGGCCGCATGGCCGAAGCGAGGCCCCAGGCGCCGAACGCGGCGACCTCGCCGATCACGAGCGACAGGGTCGCGACCACACCGGTCTTGGCCAGCAACGCCGCGGTGCGATTCGGCACGGCCTGGAAGGTGGTCCGGATGGTGCTGAAGCGATATTCGGTGGTCACCGAAAGCGCGGCGAGCACCATGATCACGGCCATGCCGAAGCCGTAACCGAACTGGGTCAGGCTGACGTCGGTGAGTTCCCCGGCGGGCGCGGCACCGGAGATGATGGCGGCGAAGCCGATCACGACGGCGAGTGCGGCCAGCGCGCACCACCAGGGTGAGCGGGTGGTGAACAGCTTGATGCGTTCCACGGCGAGCAGAGTCATGGCTTTTCTTTCCTCGGAAGGTGGCGGCGGCTACTGGGCGGCGGTGACCACTTCGGCGGCTTCCGCTTCGAGACCGGTGTGGTACTCGACGGAATCGCCGGTGATCTGCATGAAGGCCTGCTCCAGGGAGCCGGTCTGCGGGCTGAGCTCGTGCAGCACGATCTGGTTCGCCGCGGCGATCTCGCCGATCTTTTCACTGTCCAAACCGGACACCACGATCGCTCGGTCGGCGTCGGTGACCTGAGCGCTCGCCTGCGTCAGCGCGGAGCGCAGCGCGGGCAGTTGCGGCGACCGGACCTTGACCGTGTTCTCGGCGGCCCGCGCCACGAAGTCCTCGGTGGAGGACTGGGAGATCAGCCGTCCCTTGCCGATCACGACCAGGTGGCTCGCGGTCAGCGCCATCTCCGAAAGCAGGTGCGAGGAAACGAATACCGTGCGGCCTTCGTCGGCCAGCCGGTGCATGAACTTCCGGATCCAGAGGATGCCTTCGGGGTCGAGGCCGTTGACGGGCTCGTCGAAGAGAAGCACCTCCGGGTCGCCCAGCAGTGCCGCCGCGATCCCCAACCGCTGCGACATGCCGAGGGAGAATCCGCCGGCGCGCTTTCCCGCCACGCTGGTGAGCCCGACGATCTCGAGGACCTCGTCGACCCGGCTCTCCGCGATCTTGTTGGACTTCGCCATCCACCGCAGATGCGCCCGCGCCGACCGGTTGGGGTGCACCCACTTCGCGTCCAGCAGTGCGCCGACGGTCCGCAGCGGTTCCTTCAGCTCGCGGTAGAGCTTGCCCCCGATGCGCACCTGGCCTGCGGTCGGGTTGTCCAGGCCGAGGATCATCCGCATGGTCGTGGACTTGCCCGCCCCGTTGGGCCCGAGGAACCCGGTGACCTCACCGGCCGCGACGGAGAAGGACAGGTCGTTCACCGCCAGTGTCTTGCCGTAGCGCTTGGTGAGGCCCGCTGCCTCGATCATGTCTGCTCCCCTCGGCGACTGCGAGAACAATCGTCGTTCATGTGGGTGGCCGAGCGCGTCATCCTGAGGTGCCAACCTGATACCCGACCTGAGATGTAGCTTGCCGTCTTCCGGCGGCGTACGCGATCGGTGATACCCCTGAGAGTGACCCTGATTCGCCAGGGTTAATGAACCGTGGTTCAATAATCGTATGGCGAGGCCCCGAAGCATCACGGACGAACGACTGCTGACCGCGGCGGGAACCGTGATCGGCATGGTCGGGCCGGGTTTCACGCTGGCCCAGGTGGCGGCGGAGGCCGGCGTCGCGGTCGGCACCGTCGCCCAGCGGTTCGGTTCGAAGAACGGTCTTCTGCTGGCGTTGAGCCGGTCGAACACGCGGTCCGTCGTGGGACGGATGCGGGAATGCGGCGAACTGGCCGATCCGGTGGAGGCGCTGCGGGCGGCGGTCGTCGTGGTCTACGAGGGCCTCGGTGACGCGGAGACCGCGGCGAACCATCTCGGGCAGCTGGGGGTGGACATCGGCGATCCGGAGCTGCGTGCCCTGCTCGGTGAGCATTTCACCGCCGTGGAAGCGGAATTGCGGCGGCTGACGCGGGTGGCGGCGCGAGTGCTGCCGGGTGCGCCGGGTGTCGTCCGAGCGGCGCGAGTGCTGCTGGGGGTGGCGAACGGGGCCGCGCTGGACTGGTCGATCCGGCCGAAGGGCCGGTTCACCGAACGGGTGGGGCAAGACGTGGACGCGGTACTGACCGCGTGGAAAGGAGTGTCCTGAATGGACCGGAAAGTGGCCGTCGTCACGGGGGCGACGCGAGGATGTGGCCGGGCGATCGCGGTGGAGCTGGGCAGGCTCGGCTGGACGGTGTTCGTCACCGGCCGCACGACGCGAGACCACCAGTCGCCGATGAAGCGTTCGGAGACGATCGAAGACACCGCTGAACTCGTCGACGCGGCGGGCGGCTGGGCGATCCCGGTCCGGACCGATTTCACCAAGGTGTCCGATGTGGACGCACTGCGGGCGCGGATCGAGTCCGAAGTGGACGGCCGGATCGATCTCCTGGTCGACGACGTCTGGGGCGGTGACCCGTTCGCGGATTTCGAGCGGGCGTATTGGGACTCCAGTCTCGACGACGCGCTCACGCTGGTGCACAACGCGCTCGACACGCACCTGATCGCGTTGCACCGGCTGCTCCCGCTGGTCGTGCGGCAGGAAGGCGGTCTCGTCATCGAGGTCACCGACGGCGACCACGACGAGTACGTGGGCGCGGGGATCCCGTACTTCCTCGCGAAATCCGGGATCCGCGCGATCGGCAGGGCGCTCGGCGCCGAGCTGAAGAAGTACGGCTGCGTCGGCATGACCGTCACACCGGGCTTCCTGCGCTCGGAGTCGATGTTGGACCACTTCGGGGTCACCGAGGAGACGTGGCGTGACGCGGTGGGCAAGACCGCGCCGGTCGACTTCGCCATCTCGGAGACCCCGGCGTTGCTCGGGCGTGGCGTCGCGAAGCTGGCGACCGACCCGGAGGTCTCGCGGTTCGCCGGCAAGACACTGGCGTCGTGGACGTTGATGAACGAATACGGCCTGACCGACGTCGACGGCTCACGTCCCGACTTCGGCAAGTGGATGGCCGAAGTCCGGGACGCGGGCAAGGACGAGGCGACCGCGGATCACTCGCTGTACCGCTGAGGCCGTGCTGGCCGGGAGCTACTTCTTCCCGGCCAGCACGTCCAGGTAGTGCTGGTTGAACATCACGCCGAGGACGTTGCCGAACGGGTCGACGACGGCCGCGGTCACGAAACCCGGCCCGCGTTCGATGATCGGCTCGTACTCTTTCGCGCCCTTCTCCAGCAGCTTCGCGAAGGCGTCCTCGACGTTGTCGACGGCCCAGTTCGCGATGGCCCCGCCGGGGCCGGGCTGAGCCAGCGGCGGCCGGAAGTCCCCGCGGACCAGGCCGAACTCGTGCTGGTAGTCACCGATCCGGAACTCGGCGTACGCGGGCGCGCCGTCGGGACCGTTGCGGACGAAGTACGGCTCGATCCCGAAGAGGTCCGAGTACCACTCGATCGCGGCGGTCAGGTCGTCGGCGTAGAACGTGGTGGTGGTGAGACCTCGCAGCATTTCCTTCTCCTCAGGTAGTGGCTCTGAGAACAAGGATCCATCGCAAAGTGCTCACCGAATGACCACTTTTCCGAACTCGCGTGCTTGAAGGCCGAACTCACGTGATTGAGGGCCGATCACGCGTGATTGGAGGCGGAACACGCCCGAGCCGGCTCCGCACCGTGTGTTCCGGCGAGAATCACGCGAGTTTCGGCTCCAAGCACGCGAGTTCCGCCTCCAAGCACACGTGATCCGGTTTCCGGCGGGATCTCAGGTGACCCCTGGACGCGCCAGCCCGGTCTCGTAGGCGAGCACCACGGCCTGCACCCGGTCGCGCAGATCCAGCTTCGACAGGATCCGCCCGACGTGCGTCTTCACCGTCGCCTCGGACAGGAACAGGGTCTCGGCGATCTCCAGATTCGAGAGGCCCTTCGCGATCAGCACGAGCACCTCCCGCTCCCGTTCGGTGAGGACGTCCAGCTCGGCCGCGTCGCGCATCGGCTTCCCGCCGCCGCCGACGAACCGGTCGAGCAGCCGTCTGGTCACCGACGGCGAGACCACGGCGTCGCCCGAAGCGACCGCCCGCAGCGCCGACACCAGGTGATCCGGCTGGGTGTCCTTCAACAGGAATCCGCTGGCCCCGCCCTGCAACGCCGAATAGACGTACTCGTCCAGGTCGAACGTCGTCATCACGAGCACGCGCGCCGTCCCGGCCTCGACGATCCGCTTCGTCGCCTCGACCCCGTCCAGCACCGGCATCCGGACGTCCATCAGCACGACGTCCGGCCGCAGTTCCTCGGCGAGGCGGATGGCCTGCGCGCCGTCGCCCGCCTCGCCGACGACATCGATGTCGGCCTGCGCGCCCAGGACCATCCGGAACCCGACGCGCATCAATTCCTGGTCGTCGACGACCACCACCCGTATCACGTCGCCAACCTAACCGGGAGCCTCGCGTGCACCTGCCACCCTCCACCGGGAGCGGGCCCGACCTCCAGCGTGCCGCCGAAGACGTTCGCCCGTTCCTTCATTCCGATCAATCCGTTCCCACCGGGGACGGTGAGCTTGCGCGGCCCGGACGGCGCGGCGTGCGGCGCCGTCTTCGCGGCCGCGGGCACCAGCTGTTTCGCGCGGCCCGCGCCGTCGTCGGTGACCTTGACGTCGATCACGTCCGCCTCGCGGCGCACCAGCACCTCCGCCTGCGCGCCCTGACCGGCGTGTTTCAGCGTGTTCGTCAGCGACTCCTGCACGATCCGGTACACGCCGAGCGAGACACCGGCGGGCAGCCCGGTCAGCGCGTCCGACCCGATCGCCAGTGTCACCGGCACTCCGGCCTGGCGGATCCGGTCCGCGAGGTCGGTCAGCGCGCTGGCGTCCGGCTGCGGCACCCGCGGCTCGTCGTCGCCGTCGCTGCGGAGCACGTCCAGCAGCCGCCGCAGTTCGGCGAGCGCGCCGCGGCCGGTCTCCGAAATCGTCTGCAAGGCCCGTTTCGCCATCTCGGGATTCCCGTCGACCGCGTAGGACGCGCCGTCGGCCTGCACGACCATCACACTCACCGCGTGCGCGACGACGTCGTGCAGCTCACGGGCGATGCGTCCGCGTTCCTCGCCGACGGCGATCCTGGTGGCCTGGTCCCGTTCCGTCTCAAGCAGATGCAACCTGGCTTCCACCTCCTCGTGATAGGCGCGCCTCGCGCCGGCGAACTCGCCGAGCGTCCAGCACAGTGCGCTGGAGAAGACGCCGATGATCGCCAGGACCCACACGTCCTCCGGCGGGTCGGCCCACAGCTGGAGCCCCGAGGTGACCAGCGTCGCCACCAGATACAGCAGCCCCTGTTTGCGCCCGACGTAGACCAGCACCGAGTAGATGCTGATCATCACCCCGAACGCGCTGGCGGCGCCCAGCTCCAGTGCGCCGTGCGGGATGCCGATCAGCAGCACCAGATACGCCGACCACAGCGTCGCCTTCCGCCGGAAGACCAGCGGGGCGACCATCACCAGGTCCAGCGGCACCGCCACGTACCACGGCGGCATCGGGACTTCCGGCGTTTCGGTCGCCGCCACGTAGATCAGCAGGTCGGTCAGCAGCAGGACGACGGCGATGAGACTGTCCCCCGCCATGGGGTGGGCACGCATCCAGAGGCTCAACCGTCGCACCTGGTAACACTATGTCGGCCGGTGCCGTTCGCGCGTCGGTCGCCGGTACCACCTTCGGTGCGACCCGAGGATGAGCGGCATGGCACGATTCCACTCGGCGTGCTCGACGACTGGGAGGGGTGGGCGCCGTGACCTCAGCGACGGAGCAGGGCCGTCTCGCCGGTCCGCTGTCGATGTCGGTGGCGAATCTCTGCCATCGTCTCCAGCCCCAGGTGTCCGCGCGGACCGCGGCCGGCTTCGCCGAAGTGCTGCGCAGGCTGGGCGGCCCGCTGCAGGTCGCCGTCGCCGGCCGGATCAAATCGGGGAAGTCCACCCTGGTCAACGCGCTGATCGGGCGCCGGGTCGCGCCGACCGACGTCGGCGAGTGCACCCGCCTGGTGACCCGATTCCAGTACGGCACGGTCGACCGCGTCGAGATCGTCTTCAACGACGGCCGCAAACAGGTGCTGCCCTTCTCCGCCGACGGGATGATCCCGGCCGAGCTGGGCATCGACATCGACCAGGTCTCGCATATCGAGGCGTACCTCACCAACGCGGTCCTGCAGGGCATGACCGTCATCGACACCCCCGGCCTCGGCTCGCTCGACGCCGCTTCGGTGTCGCGGACCGAGGAGCTGCTGGGCGCGGCGAAGCACCGCAAGCCCGACGACGAGGCCGAGGACGAAGAAGGCTCCGACGAGCTGGACGACACCTCGCGCAACGCCGTCGCGGGCGCCGAGGCCGTGCTCTACGTGGTCACGCAGGGCGTGCGCGCCGACGACCAGCAGGCGCTGGCCGCGTTCACCGCCGCGACCGCGAGCCGCGAAGCGGGCCCGGTCAACGCGATCGCGGTGCTCAACAAGGCGGACACCATCGCGCCGGAGTCGGTCGAAGGCTCGGGTGGCGACGTGTGGAAGGCCGCGACGCTGCTGTCGGAGAAGCAGGCCTCGACGCTCAAGCCCCGTGTCGCGGACGTGCTGCCGGTGATCGGGCTGATCGCGGAGTCGGCCGAATCCGGCGGGTTCACCTCCCCCGACGCCGAGGCGCTGCGCCAGCTGGCCGAGATGGACGACGACATCCTCGAGACCATGCTGATCTCGGCGGATATCTTCACCAGCTGGGAATGCGACGTCGCGGCGGGCACCCGGCTGCGGCTGCTGGAGAAACTGGACCTGTTCGGCGTCCGGTACGCCGTCGAGGCGATCCGCAAGGAACCCGAGATCACCGCGGGCTCGCTGCGGCGGAAGCTGCTCGACGCCTCCGGGCTCGAAGCCGTCCGCCAGCGGCTGAGCATCGTCTTCGCGGCCCGCGCCGACGGCATCAAGGCCGCCGCCGCGCTGGCTTCGGTCACCGCGCTGGCCCACGCGTCCGGTGACCCGGCCGAGCGGCAGCGCGTCCACGACGCGATCGAGGTCCTGCTCGCCAAGCCCGAGGCGCATCAGCTGCGCCTGCTCGAAGCGCTCACGCTGGTCGCGTCCGGCGCGGTCGACATGCCGGAGGACCTGTCCGAGGAGGTCCTGCGGGTCGGCAGCAACGCCGACATCGGCGCCCAGCTCGGCAAGCCGGGGGCTCCCCGCGCCGATCTCGCCGCCCACGCACTGGAACGCGCCGGCTGGTGGCGCTCCTTCGCGTCCTTCGGTGCGACGCCCGCCCAAAGCCGCGTCGCGCACGTCGTGCACCGGGCCTACTTCCTCATCTGGCAGCAGATCCGCGAGTGACCTCCCGGTTTGATAAACCGAGCGCTCGGTCTAATAATGAGCGCATGGAAACGATCGTCGACGAGCCCCAGTGGCTGCGCACGGCCTCCTGGATCGGCTGCCCGCTGGCGGGGGCGGCCCTCGGCTGGTTCCTCCAGTCGATCTCGGGCTGGGTGGCGTCCCTGAGCTGGATCCCGTTCAAAGGCCCGTTCCAGCTCGTTTCGGAGATCCCCCAGCCCTGGGGCACGGTCACCGGAATCGGCGCCGGCCTGGTCCTCGGCCTGCTGTTCGCCGCGGTCTGGGCGCACGAGCGGCTGATCGTCAAGGTGACGCCGACCCGCGTCACGCTCACCACCAAGGGCCGCAGCCGTGCGTACGAAGCCGAGCTGGAGGCCGTCTTCCTCGACGGCAAGGAGCTCGTCCTGCTCGCCGCCGACGGCCGGGAGCTGGTACGCCAGAAGGGCGACGTCGACCGCGAAGCCGTCGCCAAGGCCTTCCTCGAATACGGCTACCCGTGGCATGACGAGCCGCCGGCGGTGAAATGAGGACGGTCGACCCGGTCAAACACGAGGCCAAACGCCGGGCCATCCTCGACGCCGCCGCCGGTTGTTTCGCGATGAAGGGCTTCGAGAAGACCACGACGGCGGAGATCTGCCGCGCGGCGGGGATCAGCACCGGCAGCCTGTTCCACTACTTCCCGAACAAGCGCGCGGTGTTCGCCGGCATCTTCGAGCAGGACGCCGACGAGACCGCGGCCCTGCTCGCGGCCGCCGGGGAGATCGAGGACCCGTGGGAGGCGATCCTCCACGTCGTCCTCCATGTGTCCGAACAGCTTCTGCATCCGGTCGCGGCCCAACTCGTCCTCGAGGTCGCCGCGCAGTGCTCCCGTGACGCCGATCTGGCCGGGCTCGTCCAGGGCAACGACCGCGCCCTGCGCGACGGGCTCACCGGTCTCGTGACGCGGGCGATGGACGCGGGCCGGATCGATCCCGGTCTGGCCCCGGGAACGGTGGCCAGCTGGCTCGTCGCCTTGGTCGACGCGCCACTTTCCCGCGTGATTCTGGAGCCGGACCTCGATCCGGCGGCGGAACTCGCGGTGATGAAGGAGCTGATCGCCAGATTCCTTCGTCCCGTTCCGGCGATTCCGCCCCGGCGGGCGGGCGGGTATCCGACACTGGTGAAATCTCCCCGGGCTGATCGGTAGGCCCGGGACATCAGTTACGGGGGTCGAATCCGTGGGTGCCTGGCTGCGCAAGAAGGCGGTCGACGAGGAAAATCCGGACGACGTGCCGACCGGCCAGATCTCGGCGGCGGTCATCGCCGAAGCGGATGGCGTGACTTCGCCGTCCGAGGGAACCGAGAGCGCCGAAGCCGCGTCAAAGACCGATGTGGAGTCCACGACCACAGGTCCGGCCGACCTCGAACAGGCTCTCGCCGACAGGCAGGCGCTGATCCAGATGTGCCTGTACGCCCTCGATCGCGCCCGCAGCGGCGGTGTCGTCGAGCGGCTCGAACACGGTCTCGCCGGGATCGGCGTCCGTGCCCTGCGCCCGGACGGCGAGCGGTTCGACCCCGCCGTGCACGAGGCGGGCGGCGCGGTCGCGACCGAGGACCCGGCACTCGAAGGGCTCGTCGCGGAGACCGAGGTGGTCGGTTTCGCCGATCACGACCGGGTACTGCGCGCGCCGATCGTCATCGTCTACGCGAAGAAGGCACAGTGACCGCTCCGAGCGCGGCGGCCAACCTGCCCGCGGTCGTGAAGAGCACCCGCGAACAGCTGCTCACCGTCGTCCGCGAAGCCGATCCCCAGGCCGCGAAATGGGTCGAGGACATCCGGCAGGCGCGGCCGAAGAAGCCGTCGGTCGTGGTGGTCGGCGAGACCAACCGCGGCAAGAGCTCGCTCGTGAACGCGCTCCTTTCCATGCCGGGACTGTCCCCTGTGGACGCCGACGTCGCCACCGCGACGTATCTCGTCTTCGAGCACGCCGAGCAGTGGTCCGCGCAGGCCTGCTACCCGGGCCAGCTGGCGCCGGTGCCGATCAACCTGAACGAGCTGATCCACTGGGTTTCGGCCGCGCACGAACTGCCGGAAGGGCAGATCCCGCCGCGGTACGTCGAGGTATCCGGCCCGGTCCCGCTGCTCGAACGGGTGTCCATTGTGGATACCCCGGGCGTCGGCGGCCTCGATTCTATGCACGGCGAGCTGGCGAAGGAGGCCGCCGCGGGCGCCACCGCGCTGCTGTTCGTCGTCGACGCCTCCTCGCCGTTCACCGCGCAGGAGCTGCAATTCCTGCACGACATGGGCGAACGCGTCGAGACCGTGCTGTTCGCGCTGACCAAGACCGACCAGTTCCGCGGCTGGCGCGAGGTGCTCGAAGCCGACCGGCGGCTGCTCGCCGAGCACGCCCCCCGGTTCGCCGACGCGGTGTTCCACCCGGTGTCCGCGCGCATGTTCGAGACGGCGGCCAAGGCCCCGAACGAGCAGATGGCCATGATGCTGCGCGAGAAGGCGGGCATCGCCGCGTTGCAGGGCGCGCTGCAGGAGATGCTGGTCGGCCGTTCGGCGATGCTGGGCGAGGCCAACACCCTGCGCGCGCTGTCGAGCGCGCTCGGCGAACTCAAGGCGAAGCTGCAGGCCGAAAGCCGCGCGTTGTCCGCCGGTGAGGCCGAAGCGGAGCAGCTGCGTCAGCGCCGGGACGATCTGACCGCCGAACGCCGGTCTTCGACCCGGGGCTGGCAGCTCAAACTGCGTGCGGAGATCCAGCGGACCCGCGTCGAGGTCGGACACGAGACCAGCAGGCAGATGCGCGACGCGTCGACCCATTTCCGGCAGCGGATCGACGGCGCGAAACGGGACGAGCTCGCCGCGCTGCCCCAGCAGGTCGACATCGCGCTGCAGACGACGTCGCAGCGGATCTCGATGCTGCTCTCCCAGCGGCTCAACCAGGTCACCAACGTCGCGCTCGCCGAGCTGTTCTCGGCCGAAGAGCTCGACATCATCCGCGGCCAGTTCGCGAGGGCGGGCGGCCCGCCGGTCGTGCTGCGCCCGCCGGACAAGAAGCCGCCGACGGCCGAGGACAAACTGCTCATCTTCATGGGGGTTTCCGGTGGGCTCGGCGCCGGGAAGGTCGCCGCGCTGCCGCTGGCGGGCGTCGCGATCCTGAACCCGGTGATCCTGCCTGCCACGATCATCATCGGGCTCGGTGCCGGCTGGTGGATGGCGCGGACCCGTAAACACGCGTCGGACAAGCAGCATATGAAGCAATGGCTGGTCGAGGCGATCGCCGACGCTCGGTCCACGTTGGACCAGCTCGTCGCGGAGCAGCTGATCGAAGCCGAACAGCAGCTTTCGATGGCGCTCGACGAAGCCCTCGGCCGCCGCATCGACGCGATCGAGGCGGAGCTGAAGGAAGTCGACAAGACGATCAAGATGGGCGCGCAGGAACGGGCGAAGAAGATCTCGGTCGTCGCGAAGCGCCTGAAGGACGTCTCGGACGGGCGTGACCGCGCTGAGGCACTGCTCGGTCGCATTCGATCACTGCGCGACGCCTGACGGGGTGGTCCTGTTGTGGACCGGAACCGAACCGGCCTACGGTGAGTCATAAGCTTCGACACACCAGCAGGTCAACGAGGGGGTTATCCCATGTGGGTCGACGAGAGCGGCGGCACGGACACCGAGTCGGGCTCCACCGAAGCAGTCACCGTCCACGTTGACGGCGAGGAGTACCAGGCCGAGCTCAACTACGACCTCGACAAGGACGGCGTGAACGACGCCGCGGTCATCCAGCACGAGGACGGCACCGGTCAGGCGTTCGTCGACACCGACGGCGACGGCGAGGCCGACCAGTACGCGGTGCTCGACGAGAACGGCAAGGTCGTCCAGGAAGCCGTCTACGACGAGGCGTCCGGGTCCTGGGTCGAAGCGGGTGGCGGCGGCAACGACGACGGTTCCGACGCGGGCACCAGCGGCTCCATGCACGCCGACATGCCCAGCGGCGACGTCGAGGTCGGCCCGCCGACCGTCGACACCAACAACGATGGGACCCCGGACACCGCCATCGTCCACACGGAGGACGGCCGCACGATCGCCTTCACCGACAAGGACGGCGACGGCAGCGCGGATATCGCGGTGGAGACCGACGCTTCCGGCAACTCCAAGACCTACGAGCACACCGGCCCCGGCCAGTGGACCGAGGTCGGCAGTGGCCTGGTCAGCAACGACATCGACTCGGCCTTCACGAGCGCTCCGGCGGCCGAAGGCAACACGGCAGCCGACCCGGCGGGCGACGCCGCGTGGGGCGGTGGGGGCACCGAAACACTCGAAGGAGTGGCGAAGATCGATTCCGCCACCGGTCAGTGGATCAGCCCGAACTAAATCCTGAAATGGCCTGGACCAATACAAGAATGGTTTAGTCCATTCGGTAGGCCGATTAATGTAATCCTGGTCACAGGAAAACCCGGTACGAGACCTCGTGCCGGGTTTTCTCATGTCCGATTCGTCCGGCGCCTGTGCCATCGATCACCGGAAGAATTTTTGCGTATGGCCCATTCCGGTGATACTGAATCGATTCCCTTATCGTTCTTGTGAGAGAACCGACAGGTCAGCTCTCGGTTACCTGCCGGTCATCCGGCTACTCTCGGGGAATCCCAAAACCTGCACGCCGGTCTTCCCGCCGGTGTGCGAAGCCATTCGGTCGCCGGCATCGAAGCCCGCATCGGAACAGCGTCGTTCCCGGTGTGGGCTTCTGCCGTCGGAAGTCAGGAGTAGAGATGACCGCAGTCGCCATCCCCGGACTGGAAAATGCGCCGACGACGCACAGTGGCGTGCTGTCCTGGGTCCGGGAGGTCGCCGAACTGACCACTCCGGACCGTGTGGTGTGGGTCGACGGGTCCGACGAAGAGGCCGCCCGGATCAACGCCGAGCTGGTCTCCGCCGGCACGTTCGTGCAGCTCGACGCGAAGCCCAACTCGTACTGGGCGGCTTCCGACCCGAATGACGTCGCCCGCGTCGAAGAGCGCACCTTCATCTGTTCGGAGAACGAAGAGGACGCCGGTCCCACCAACAACTGGATGGACCCGGCCGAGATGAAGGCCACGATGACCGAGCTGTACCGCGGATGCATGCGCGGTCGCACGATGTACGTGATCCCCTTCTGCATGGGCCCCCTCGGAGCCGAGGACCCCAAGCTCGGCATCGAGATCACCGACTTCGCCTACGTCGTCGCCTCCATGCGCGTGATGACCCGCGCCGGCAAGGCCGCGCTGGACAAGTTCATCACCGAGGACGGCACCGAGCGCGAGTTCGTCCCGGCCCTGCACTCCGTCGGCGCGCCGCTGGAGCCGGGTCAGGAGGACGTCTCCTGGCCGTGCAACACCACCAAGTACATCTCGCACTTCCCCGAGACCCGCGAGATCTGGAGCTACGGCTCCGGCTACGGCGGCAACTCGCTCCTCGGCAAGAAGTGCTACTCGCTGCGCATCGGCTCGGTCATCGCCCGTGACGAGGGCTGGCTGGCCGAGCACATGCTGATCCTCAAGCTGATCTCGCCCGAGGACAAGGTCCACTACGTCGCGGCAGCGTTCCCGAGCGCCTGCGGCAAGACCAACCTCGCCATGCTGCAGCCGACCATCCCCGGCTGGCGCGCCGAGACCCTCGGTGACGACATCGCGTGGATGCGGTTCGGCGAGGACGGCCGCCTGTACGCGGTCAACCCCGAGTTCGGCTTCTTCGGCGTCGCGCCGGGCACCGACTGGCACACCAACCCCAACGCGATGCGCACCATCGAAAAGGGCAACACGGTCTACACGAACGTCGCGCTCACCGACGACGGCGACATCTGGTGGGAGGGCATGGGCGACAAGCCCGAGCACGCCACCTCCTGGAAGAAGCAGGACTGGACGCCGGAGTCGGAAGAAAAGGCCGCGCACCCGAACTCGCGCTACTGCACCCCGATGTCGCAGTGCCCGATCCTCGCGCCCGAGTGGGACGACCCGCAGGGCGTGCCGATCTCGGCGATCCTGTTCGGTGGCCGCCGCAAGACCACGGTCCCGCTGGTGAACGAGGCCCGCGACTGGCAGCACGGCGTGTTCATGGGCGCCACCATGTCGTCGGAGACCACCGCGGCCGCCGCCGGCGCGGTCGGCAACGTGCGCCGCGACCCGATGGCCATGCTGCCGTTCCTCGGCTACCACGCCGGTGACTACTTCAAGCACTGGCTGGACCTCGGCAAGAACGCCGACGCGAACAAGCTGCCGAAGATCTTCTACGTCAACTGGTTCCGCCGTGGCGACGACGGCCGTTTCCTGTGGCCGGGCTTCGGCGAGAACTCGCGGATCCTGAAGTGGGTCATCGACCGCGTCGAGGGCAAGGGCAACGCGAACGAGACCCCGGTCGGCTTCGTGCCGAACGCCGAGGACCTCGACACCGACGGCCTCAAGGAGCCGCTGGCCGACATCCAGGCCGCGCTGGACGTCTCCGCCGAGGAGTGGCGCCAGGAGCTGCCGCTCATCGAGGAGTGGTTCGAGAAGATCGGCGACAAGGTCCCGTCGTCGCTGCGTGACGAACTGGACGCGCTCAAGCAGCGTCTCGGCTGATCGTCGTAACACCTGAGAAGGCCTCATCCTCGGAGTCATTCCCGAGGATGAGGCCTTCTTCTTTCGCGCTCGGTACCGTGGCCGCATGGTCAAATTCGGCGTCAACATGGTCGTCCCGGAAAGCCGTGCCGCGTGGGTCGAAAAGTGCCGCAAGGCCGAGGACCTCGGCTTCGACGTGATCGGCGCGGCCGACCACCTCGGCATGGCACCGCCGTTCCCGGCCCTCGTGCTCGCCGCCGAGGTGACGAATCGCCCTCGGCTCAACACCTTCGTCATCAACACCGCCTTCTACAACCCGGTGCTGCTGGCCCGCGACGTCACCGGCACTGACCAGTTCACCGAGGGCAGGCTGGAGCTCGGCCTGGGGGCCGGTTACGTGAAGGCCGAATTCGAAGCGGCGGGAATGGATTTCCCGCGTGCCGGCAAACGCGTGGACCATCTCGAAAACACCATCAAAGTGCTGAAAAGGCTCTATTCCGACGAAGACCACAAACCGCCGACGGTGCAGAAACCGGGACCGCCGCTGATGATCGCCGGTCGCGGCGACAGGCTCCTCACCCTCGCCGCCGAACACGCCGACATCATCGGCTTCACCGGCACGGCGGCCGTTCCCGACGGGGGCGCGCTCGCCGTCGAAGACGCGGCCGGAATCGAAGAGCGGGTGAACTTCGTTCGCGGGAAACTGAACGGGCGCGCCGTCGAATTCAATATCCTCGCGCATTTCGTCGCCGTGGTCGAAGACCGGCGAAAGGGTCTGGAAAGCCTGCGAGAGCTGCTCGACGAGAAGCTCACCATCGATCAGCTCGCCGAACTTCCGACGGCCCTGGTCGGCACCCACGAGCAGATCGCGGAACAGATCCTGGCGCATCGCGAACGGTTCGGTTTCACCTACTTCACCGTGCTGGAGCACAACATGGACGCGCTCGCACCGGTGATCGAATCATTGCGCGGCAAATGATCGACGTACGCGGGCTCGGCGTCCAGGCCGGGGAGCACTGGTTGTTCGACGGCCTCGACTTCGAGGTCGAGGCGGGCGAATGCGCGGTCATCGTCGGCCCCAACGGGGTCGGGAAATCGACCCTGTTGCGGTGTCTGTACGGAACGCAGACCCCGCAACGGGGCCGGGTCGTCGTCGCGGGCGGGAAACCCGACGAACGCGATGTTTCCTTCCGGCGCAAGGTTTCCGTCCTGTTCGACGACTCCGATTTCTTCGCCGAGCTGACCCCGCTCCAGCATCTCGAACTGCTGGAGGGCTCGTTCGGCGCCGAACTCGGCGATTTCGACGCGCTGCTCGCGGACGCTGGGCTCGCCGAGCGGGCGAAGGTCACCGCGGGGAAGTTCTCGGCCGGGCAACGCCGTCGTCTGCTGCTCCTCGGCGCGACGGCGCGGCCGCACGACGTCCTGCTGCTCGACGAGCCGGAGCGGGCGCTCGACGTCGCGGGCAAGGAATGGCTGACGTCGTTGATCAAGCGGTCGACCTCCGCCGGAGCCGCCGTCGTCGTGGCCACGCACCATCCGCCGCTGCTCGAAGCGGCCGATTCCACGCTAGAGCTGTGGTGACCACGAAGGCGCCCACGCATGTGCCCGGACGGCAGCGTTTCGGCGGACTGCTCAACGGCGACTATCAGAGCTTCCTGGCACTGTTCGGTTTCGGTGCGCTGTTCACCGCCTTCCAGAACCTGCCGAAGCTCCGCGATTTCCTTTTTGGACAGTCCGTTGTGGACTTTCCGGCGGTCTTCGGGCTGCTGGTCGTGCTCTGCGCGATGTTCTGGCGCGGCCTGCTGCGCCGTGGCTTCGTCTGGGCCGAGCCGGCGGCCCTGACATGGATGGACTTCGCCCGCGTCGACAGGCGCCGAGTCGTCGTGAAGCGGATGTGGACGCTCTGGGCCGGGCTGGTCCTGGTGGTCGGCTACACCGGGGCGCTGGTCACCGCGATCGGCGGCGGATCGAAGAACGTGTGGATCGCTGTGTCGGCGTTGACCGCCTCCGGTGCGATCCTGGCCGCCGTCACCGCGCGCCGGACGGCGATCCGCGGGGAAACGCTCGCACCGGTCGTGCTCGCGCTCGCCGGCCTGGCGGTCGCGGCCGCGGGCCTCGGCCCGGTCGCCGTCGAGGTGCTGGCCGGTGCCCTGTTCGTGGTGGCGGTCGCGGTGGGCTTCGGTGGCGAACCGATGTCCGGGGTCGGCCGTCAGGAACTCGTCGACGGCTGGAACGCTCGGCTCCTGCGGGCGATGGCCGCGGTCTTCATGGATCCCATGCTGCTGATCCCGGAGTCGAAGCCGGTGCCGTGGCTGTCGCTGCGGCGTCCGACGACGCTGCGGCTCGCGTGGGCAGGGGTGCTCGGCCGGACGCGCTACGCGGCGGCGAGTGTGGTGGTCGCGTGCCTGGCAGGCGTCGCGCACCTGGCCTTCCCGGCGATCCCCGCGGCGGCGCTGTTCGCGCTCGGCGCGTACGCGGCGCTCGTGCCGTTCGTCGGCGGGCTCGGCGAACTGTGGCGCAATCCCGGCCGCCGGCGGTGGCTCGGCGCGTCGGACTGGGAGCTGCGGCTGGTCAACGGGCTGGTGATCACCCTGCTCGGTCTCGCTTGGGGGATCCTGCTCGGCCTCGTGACGCTGATCCTCGGGGTGGTCCCGGCCTGGCCGGTGTGGCTCGCGATCCCGCTCGCGGTCTTCGCCGTGTTGCGGACGGCGACCCGGCCACCGATGAACTACGACGTCAGCGGCGGGGCGGCCGGACTGCAGGCTTTGCGCGGCGTCGACGTGCTCGTCGTCGGTGCCGTTTTGCTCAGCGTGATCGCCTGAGGTCACCCGTTCCCGCGTTCGGATCATTCGGATACTCCGAACGCGGGTTACCCTCGATGCGACGAAAGGAGCACGAGTGGGCGGCGGGCACGCACCGGGAAAGAGGCGGCGGGCGACCAGCGAGTTCCCCGTGGGCTGGACCGACGAGCAGATCATCGCGGTGATCAAGGACGTCGCGAACGATCCGAGCGAACCCCGCCTCAGACTGCACAACGGCCGCTGGCGCTGCGCCGGCGAACGGTACGGCGTGCATCTGATCGTGCTGGTCGAAGACAACGGCCACGTCAAGACGGGCTATCCGGTGGCGGGCCCCGGCGTGGTCCGCAATCCCGACGCCGCCGCCGACCCGGCGAACCCGACCGTCGCCGACCTCGCCGCCGGCCGGATCAGCTTCTTCGGCGACAGCCTGCTCGACCAGATCGGCGACCGGATCGCGCCGGACGTCCTGGCCTTCTACCGCACGCTGCACTGGTCGGGCGAATGGGAAGAGCTGGCGGACGTCCTCGTCGCGCACGCGCTGAACGAGAACCTGCACCTCGGCGTGGACGAGTACGCCACCCTGGAAAGCCTGCTGAACAGCTTCGACCTGCCGATCGACGGCTTCCTCTACCTGAACGACCGGGCTCACGCCCTGGCCGCCCTGCGCCCCTAACTCGCCTCGGCGACCTCTTCGGCGCCGCCCTCGGCGGCCGAACGCAGCGCGTCCAGCGGCAGTGCGACGGCGTCCGCGATCGCCATCACGGTGAAGAAGGCGGGCGTCGGGATCCGGCCGGTCTCGATCTTCCGGAGCGTCTCCACCGAGATCCCGGCCTCCGCCGCGACCTCGACCATGCTCCGCGACGACGCCGCGCGCGCGTCCCGGAGCGCCAGCCCCAGCCGCTCGCCGCGTTCGCGTTCCTCGTCCGTCAACGGCACTCGCACCATGGAGCCAATACTAATACCGCTCACGTGCCGAGTTACCCCCAGCCTGTGGACAACTCTGTGCACAGGTCGTGGACAACCCGAAGAAAAGGGCCCCGCCGAGCCGAAACTCGACGGGGCCACAATCCCTAGTGGCTTCAGGCGCCCGCGGGCACCGGAAGTGGGAGTCCGGGGAGGCTCTGGTCGTTCGGCACCTTGCCGTCGACGAGGAAGTCCTCCACGACCTTGTCCACACCCACGTTGCCGCCGGCGTAGATACCGTGGTCACCTTCACCGGTCACGGTGATCATCCGCGAACCGGCGAACGCGCGGTGCGCACGGGTCGCGCCCTCGATCGGGGTCGCCGGGTCGTTCACCGACTGGACGATCAGCACCGGCGGGACGCCGCGGCCGTCGAGCTTCGGCAGGTCGACCGGCTTGTTCTTCCAGAAGATGCACGGCTGGATCAGCCAGCCGGCGCCGAGCAGCGGCAGATCGCGGTCGATCAGCTTCTGCGACTGGCGGATGACGCTCTGCCGGTTGCCGGTCCATTTGCCCTCGTTGCAGGGGATGGTCCAGAAGCTGGCGTTGTAGGAGTCGCCGTCGGTCGGGACGAACAGCGGCTGCGGGCCGATGACGCCGTCACCGTCGACGGTCTCGGCCTTGACCTTCTGCGCGGCCGTGGTCTTCTGCTGCTGGGTCGAGGTGCCCTCGGTCAGCGTCTTCAGGTTGACCAGGTAGTCGGCCAGCGCCGGGAAGTTGCGCTTCGAGTAGAGGTACCCCGCGATGGTCGAGTCGAGGGCGTTGGCCGAAACCGGGACGCCGTCCACCTCGACCGGGTTCTGGGTCAGCGCGAAGCGGACCTTCTCGTAGGTCTGGCGAGCGTCTTCACCGGTCTTGCCGAAGCCATAGACCTTGTCGTACTTGCCGATCCACGGCAGGAAGTCCTGACGCCAGCGGCGCTCGAAGCCGAGCGGCTGCCCGTCGAACGAGTTCTGCCAGGTGGTGGTGAACTCGGTCGAGGAGTCGAGCAGGAAGCGGCCGGTCCGGGTGGGGAACTGCTGCGCGTAGTGCGCGCCCATCCAGGTGCCCGCCGAGTAGCCGACCCAGTTGATCTTGTCGCGGCCCAGGAGGACGCGCAGCAGGTCGATGTCGCGGATGGTCTGGGCGGTGTTGATGAGCGGGCCCAGCTCGCCGGACTTCACCTGGCAGGAGTCCGCCGCGTACTTGGTGGCGTCCAGGATCAGGTTGAGGTTCGCCCGGCTGCGGTCGCGCGGGTCCAGGTCGGAGCCGGTGCCGATCGCGTTGCCGCAGGTGATGTTGGTGCTCTTGCCGGTGCCGCGCGGGTCGAGACCGATGATCTCCTGGTTCGCGCGGAGCTTCGTCTGGTTACGCAGACGGGCCGGGAAGTTACGGCCCGGAGCGCCGGGGCCACCCGGGTTCGTGATGACACTGGCCGTCGCTTTGCCGCTGGTGGCGGCGAGGCGGCTGACGGCGATCGTCAGGTCGATGGCCTCGTTCGTCTTGTACCAGTTACGCGGCGCGCGGTAGGTCGCACACTCGATGTTCTCGGCCCCCGGAGGCGGCGCGGACGGCAGCTCGCCGGCGGTGCACTTGTGCCAGTCCAGCTTCTGGTCCGCGTACTTCGCCGGAATGTTGGTGGAGTTCAGCGGCTGCTGTCCGGCAGCCTCCGGCCCTGCGAACGCAGGCGTGAACCCGGCCAGCATGGTGCCGGCGACAGCCGGGATCACCACCGCATAGCGGAGTTTCTTCATCCGATGCCCCTTTGATCTTGCGTGCGAAGTTCCTGTTCGCGACTTGCGGCTATTGATATCCGCCGGGGACTCCGACGGCAACCGCCCTTCGTCGTATGAGGCTTCACTGATCAAATCGATATCCGGCACGCGTGACCCGGGCGGGTGAGAGGTTCTAGGGTCATCGGGTCCATCCGGGGGTACGGGAACGTTAGGTGAGGTCCGATGGCGTCAGGTAAGGCAGGCGGGAAGGTGAAGGGCTTTCAGTTCAGCCCCTGGAACCTCCTGTTGATCATCCCGTTGCTGGTGCTGATCACGTCCTTGTTCAATTCGGACGGTCCCCGGCTGTTCGGGATGCCGTTCTTCTACTGGTTCCAATTCGCGTTCGTGGCGGTCGGCGTCCTGTGCACCTGGATCGTCTACGTGATGACCAAGGACAAGCCGACCAGTGAGCGTCCCGACCGGTTGTCCGTGGACGAGCTCGACGAGGGGGACGTCAAGTGACCAACATCCAATGGCCCGAGCTGATCATCTTCACGATCCTCTTCGCGGTGGTCACGGTGCTCGGCTTCGTAGCGTCGCGCTGGAAGGCCGGCAACACCCTCGACCACCTGGACGAATGGGGTCTCGGCGGCCGCAAGTTCGGTTCGTGGATCACCTGGTTCCTGCTCGGCGGTGACCTCTACACGGCTTACACGTTCGTGGCCGTCCCCGCGCTGATGTTCAGCGCCGGCGCGATGGGCCTGTTCGCGCTGCCGTACACGATCATCGTCTACCCGATCGTGTTGATGCCGGCGCTGCGCATGTGGTCGGTCTCGCGTGTCCGCGGCTACGTCACGCCCGCCGACTTCGTCCGCGGCCGGTTCGGTTCGCCGACGCTGGCGCTGCTGATCGCGATCACCGGCATCGTCGCGACGATGCCGTACATCGCGCTGCAGCTCGTCGGCCTCGAAGCGGTCCTGCGGACCATGGGCATCAACGGCTCCGGCATCGTCGGTCACCTGCCGCTGTTGGTCGCCTTCGTCATCCTGGCGGTCTACACCTACCAGTCGGGCCTTCGCGCGCCCGCGCTGATCGCGTTCGTCAAGGACATCCTGATCTACCTCGTGATCATCGTGGCGATCATCTACCTGCCCTCGAAGCTCGGCGGCTGGTCGGCGATCTTCGACGCGGCCGACGCGAAGTTCGACAAGACGCAGTCCCCGTCGGACGGCATCCTGCTCAACGGGAACAACCAGTTGCAGTACGCCACGCTGGCGCTCGGTTCCGCGCTCGCGTTGTTCCTGTACCCGCACTCGCTCACCAGCGTGCTCGCTTCGCGCGGCCGCAGCGTGATCAAGCGGAACATGGTCGCGCTCCCGGCGTACTCGCTGGTGCTGGGCCTGCTGGCGCTGCTCGGCTACGTCGCGATCAGCGCGTCGGTCTCGCCGATCACCAACAACGCCACCGGCAAACCCGACACGAACACCGTCGTCCCGGTGCTGTTCGACACGCAGTTCTCGTCGTGGTTCGCCGGGATCGCGTTCGCCGCGATCGGCATCGGCGCGCTGGTTCCCGCGGCGATCATGTCGATCGCGGCGGCCAACCTGTGGACCCGCAACATCTACAAGGAGTACATCAAGAAGAACGCGACGCCGGGCCAGGAGGCGAAGCAGGCCAAGCTCGCTTCGCTGATCGTGAAGTTCGGCGCGGTGGCGTTCATCCTGTTCATCGACCCGCAGTTCTCGATCGACCTGCAGCTCATCGGCGGTGTGCTGATCCTGCAGACGCTGCCCGCGGTGGCGATCTCGCTCTACACGCGGTGGTTCCACCGCTGGGGCCTGATCGCCGGCTGGGTGGTCGGCATCGGCTGGGGCCTGATCATGCTCTACAACATCCCGAACCCGGCGACCGGGAAGGCGCATTTCGGTGGCTCGGCGCTGAAGCTGGGGGACCTGTCGATCTTCGGCTGGCACCCGTTCAGCGGCTCGCAGCTGCAGATCTACGTCGGGTTCGTGGCGCTGATCGCGAACCTGCTGATCGCCGTGATCTTCACGGTGATCGCGCGGCGGCTGAAGGTCTTCAACGGCACGGACGACACCGAGGCCGAGGACTACCACGCCGACGAACACGACAAGGATCTCCGCGAAATCGGCGTCCACTAGTCACTGATGATCGAAGGGGCCGCGTCCTGCCGGGACGCGGCCCTTTTCGTCGCCGCGGTCGCCGCCAGGTAGAGCACGAGACCGTTCAGCAGATGCCAGAGGAAGTGCGTTCCGGCGGGGAAGCTCCCGCAGACCGTGTGGTCGGCCGTGCGGAACGAAAGGGACACCCCGAAAACGCCCGCGGCGAGGGCGAACCTGCGGCGGTGTTCACCCCTGAGAATGACCGCGAAGACCACGAGCCCGAGCAAGGCCGAGAGGTACAGTCCGCCGCCCAGCGACGCGACGACGGCGGTGAAGGCGAGGAACACGGGGACGCCGAGCCACGAGAGCCCGCGGCGGACGCCGAAGAACAGATGCGGGAACACGGCGGCGTAGTACAGGACGAACACCAGGATGAAGCCGGTGTCGGCGGCCGCGGACCAGCGGGTGGCGAGCAGGTGGAAGGCCGTGCTGCCGAGGAACACCAGTCCGATCAGGACGGCGAAGACGCGGCCCTTCGGCTGCCGCCAGACCGCGATCGCCGCGATCAGGAACGCGAGATTGCTGAGACTGTTGAGTGGCTCGCCCCAGAGGCCGGGGGCGAGGCGTTCGCAGTAGCCGTCGACGTACGCCGTCCAGTTCACTCCCTCAGATAACCGTGCCTGCGTGAACTGGGGGTGTCTTCCGCGCCGGACGCCGGGACGTCGCGAAAGCCACTTTCGCGACGTCTGATGTCCCGAAAGTGGCTTTCGCGACGTGTCGCCCGCCGGATCTCCGAGTCCTGAAGGGCCCCTTCGAGACGCTCAATGTCCCCAAGGCCCCCTTTGAGACATCCACCCGAGTTGTCCACACCCACTCACCGTTGTGGACAACTCGGTCCCCGTCACCGCCGGAACCCACCCCGCGTCACCCCCTCCCGATACGCTGGTGCGGGGCGCGCCCCCCTGGGAGCGGTGGGGGGTGGGGTACGCGCGGCGAGGCCAAAACTGCTGTTCAAGGGGTGGTGGAGCAGGCCGACAGGCGCCGGGTGAGGAAGCGGCGTCGCGGTTCCGTGCAGGGCAGCGCGAGCGCTCGCCGGTAGTGGTCCGCGGCTCGCCCGGGGTCGCCGGCGCGCAGCCACAGCGCGCCGAGGACGGCGGGCAGCAGGGTGTAGTCCGGCAGGTCGGCCTCGACGGCTTCGAGTTCGGCGATCCCGGCCGCCGCACCGTCCACCATCGAAAGCGCGATAGCGCGATTCAGCCGCGCCACCGGCGACGGCCGCAGCGTCAGCAGGTCGTCGTACAGGCCGACGATCCGGCGCCAGTCCGGCGACGAAGCCGTGCTGTGGCACAGCGCGATCGCCGCTTCGACGTGATACGCCGACATCTCCGGCCCGGCGCACGCCCGCTCGAACAGCCGCGTCCCCTCGGCGATCATCGCGTGATCCCAGCGGTCGCGGTCCTGCTCGTCGAGCAGCAGCAGGTCACCGTCCCGGTCGACCCGCGCGGGCAGCCTGCTCCCCTGCAACAGCATCAGCGCGACCAGCGCCCGCACCCTCGGCAGATCCGTCTTCGGCTCGGCCAGCAGCAGCCGCCCCAGCCGGATCGCCTCGCCGCACAGTTCGCCGCGCACCGCGACCTCGCCGGTCGTCGCGTCATAGCCCTCGTTGAACAGCAGATAGAGCACGGCCAGCACACTGTCCACTCTGGACTCCAGCGCGTCCGGCCCGGGAAGGGTGAGCGGCTTCCCCGATTCCCGCAGCCATTTCTTCGCCCGCACGAGCCGCTGCGCCACCGTCGCCGGTTTCGTCAGCAGTGCCGCCGCGATCTCGTTCACCCCGAGCCCGCCGACGGTCTTCAGCGTCAGCGCCACCTGCGAGACCGTCGGCAGCGCGGGATGACAGCACAGCAACATCAACACGAGTTCGTCGTCCGTACGCCGGTCGGCTTCGTGGCCGTTCAGCTCCACGAGCCGCGGCAGCAGCGCGCGCAAGGTCTGTTCGCGCCGGACGACGTCCATCGCCCGGTTCCGCGCGGCCCGGAACAGCCAGCCGCGCGGATTGTCCGGCACCCCGCTCTGCGGCCAGATGCGCAGCGCCTGTTCCAGCGCGTCGGCGACGGCCTCCTCGGCCAGGTCGAGGCGTTCGGGGCCGAGCGCCCTGGCCAGCGTGGCGACGATCCGTCCGGCACTGTGCCGGAACAGGTGCTCCACCACGCCGGCCGGGCGGCTCATGACGGCCTCAGTCCTCACAACCGCGTTCGCCGACCTTGCGCACCTCGATCGGCCCGAACCTCAGATGCGGATGCGTCGCGAAGATCTTCTCCGCCTGGTCGAGGTCCGCGGCCTCGATCACCTGGTAGCCGCCGACGATCTCGGTGGCTTCGGTGTGCGGCCCGTCGGTCGCGCCGACGTCGCCGCCGGTGCCGCGCAGCACCCGGCCGCCTCGCGACAGCCCGCCGCCGCCGACGAAACGGCCTTCCTTCGTGCGCTCGTCCGCCCAGGCGATGTAGCTCTCGAGCACGCGTTGTGCTTCGTCGGGGCCGAGGTGTTCATGCGAATCCGACTGGGACCGCAGGAAACCGACGTAGTGGGGCATGGTGTCCTCCTTGGGAATCGATGGCCCCTAGACGAACGAGCCCACGGCGAATCGACATCAATAACGGAAGAGCCGGTCGTGCAGTTCACGCTGCCGCGCGAACCAGGCGCCCAGCCTCGTCCGGAGCCGCCGGCGTTTCAACACCTGCCGCACTTCGCGCACACAGGGCTCGTCGGACGCGAAGGACTTCCCGGTCAGGAGGACGGCGTAGTGGCCGTCCGGGCAGCGACCGGAAACGGAGATCATGCCCGGGGTCAGGTCGTCGACGAAATCGATCGAGCCGACCCCGACCACGGATCGCCGATCGCAGACGGGGCAGTAGACGACGAACACGTCACAGCTCCAGCCGCCAGGTCTGCCCGGTCAGCTCGTAACCGAAGCCCGTGATCGTCTCTTCGCTCGCCAGCTGGAAACCGGCCTTTTGGTAGATCGCCCGCGCCGCCTCCAGCAGCGAGACCGTCCAGAGCTCCATCGCCGGGTAGCCGGCCGCCCTCGCGAACTCGACGCACTCGGTGACCAGGCGTTTCCCGACGCCCCGTCCTCGCGCGGCCGGTTCGAGGAGCAACATCCGCAGCTTCGCGGTGATGCCGTCTTCGGCGGGCATGCAGAAGATGCTGCCGACGCGCTCCCCGTCGAGTTCGGCGATCCAGCCCGCTTGGCGCGGATCGCCGCGCCTGTCGACGTACTCCGCGACGACGCGGGCGACGAGTGCTTCGAAGCGTTCGTCCCAGCCGTACTCGCGGGAGTAGAGGGCGCCGTGACGGTGGACCACCCAGCCGAAGTCACCCGGCCGGGGTGGGCGCAGGACCAGCGTGGGGTCCGCGGCGCGCTCGCCGACCAGCGACGTGATCGTGTCCATGGCGCCGAGCAGCCGTTGCTGCTCGTCGTCACCGAACCGGCCGAGCAGCGAGCCGATCCGGCCCACCGACCGTTCGTCGAGGACGGCGAAGGCCTTGCGGCCGTTTTCGGTCAGGCGGACGATCTGACGGCGGGCGTCCTCGTCGCTGCGTTCACGGGTGAGCAGGCCGCGTCCTTCGAGCCTCGCGAGCAGCCTGCTCGCGTAACCGGCGTCGAGGTCGAGACGTTTGCGCAGGTCGGTGACCTGGGTCTGATCCTGCTGCGCGAGTTCGAAGATGACCCTGGCTTCGCTCAGGGAGTACTCGGCGTCGGCCGGTCCTTCGTCGAGGACGCCGATCACGCCGGTGTACAGGCGGTTGAAGGCCCGGACGGTCGCAACCCGGTCCACGGATCGATTCATTTGACCACCTCAACAGATTCGTTGACGAAGTCAAGTGTTACTCCGCGAAGCGGTGAAGGCAAGAAATCTTTCGGGGCTGGACATATGGAAACCCCGTGATGCTGCCAGGTCGGGGGTCCGCCAGCATCACGGGGTCGTAATGGGTATCGACGCCGCGTTCCGCGGCGTTACACCTCACGCACTATGTGTCGTAGGTCACTCGAACGGGCGACACCTACAACGGTTGTTGTCAGGTCAGCGCATGTGCGTGTGACGCGCCTGGGAGATAGCGATGAGCTCCTGACGAACGGTCGCGGTGGCCGCGGTGTCGATCGCCCGGTTCAGCGCCCGGCGAGTGCGAGCCTCGGCGCGACGGGCACGGAGCTTGGCGGCGATGTTGTTCATCGGTTTTTGTCATCCCCTTGGGAGTAGGTCTTGCGTCTTCGTGGCTGTGCTCCTAGTATGCACCCTTTTTCACAAGGAAGCCAACGATTATCCGGTGACTTGGCACACCTGCCGATGAATCATCGGCAACCAGAGCGGAAATCCGGAGAGATTTGGTGTCGCCGGTCACTTCTTGGTAACGCTGGAGGTGTCTAGCGTTTGCGCTATACGACGGAAGAGGGTGCGATGAAGCGACAGTAGGGGCCTCTATCGCTTTCTAGCGCTGAGGCGATAAAGCAGGAGAGAGGCTTAGTCCCGGCCGAGCAGGTAGTGGCCGAAGTGCGGGACGGTGAAGGCGATGTGCCCGCGCTCGGCGGAGTACACCAGGCCCTTCTTCATCAGGCTGTCCCGCGCCGGTGACAGCGATGAAGGCTTCCGCCCCAGGTAGACGGCCACATCGGCGGTCCCGGCGGACTCGTCCCGGCCCTGGGTCAGCTCGGCCATCGCAAGCAGGTACTCGCGTTCCGCGGGCGTCGCGCGTTCGTAGCGGGAACCGAAGAAGCCGACCGCGAGTTCCGATTCGGCCTCCGGGGCGGCGACCTGGACGTCCTTCACGGTGATGGGATCCGCCGGCGCGGCGTCCCAGGCGGCCTTGCCGTAGGCCTGGATGAAGTACGGATAGCCGCCGGACGCGTCGAACAGGGCGTCCAGTGCCTCCGGTTCGATACCCGCGTCCTCGCGTTCGATCGGTGCCATCACCGCGAGGTCGGCGTCTTCGCGCTCCAGCCTGTCTATGCGTGCGTAGCGGAAGAGGCGTTCCGAGTACGACTTCGAAGCCGAAAGCACGGCGGGCACGTGCGGCAGTCCCGCGCCGACCACGACCAGCGGCGCTCCGGACTGCGAGAGTTCGTGGCAGGCGGCGCAGAGCGCGGAAACGTCCTCCGGCAGCAGATCCTGGATCTCGTCGATCAGCAGCGCGACCCCGGTGCCGACGTCGGCCGCCAGCTCGGCGACCTCGGTGAACAGTTCGACCAGGTCGATCTCGATGTCGCCGGAATCGGCGCGGCCCTGTGCGGCGGGCACGTCGATGCCGGGTTGCCAGCGGTCACGGAGCTTCGCGTCCGGCTTGTTGGCGCGCAGCGCGAACGCCTTGAGCACGCCGAGCACCTGCTCGACCCGGTCCGGCGCGCGATGGCGCACCGCGAGATCGCGGATCGCGCGATGCAACGCGGCCGAGAGCGGTCGCCGCAGTTCGGTGTCCGGGCGGGCTTCGATCTTGCCCGCGCCCCAGCCGTGCTTGATGGCCCTCGAGCGCAGCTCGCCCAGCAAAACGGTCTTCCCCACGCCGCGCAGACCGGTCAGCATCAGGCTGCGTTCGGGTCTCCCCCGCGCGACCCGTTCGAGCACGACCTCGAAGGCCTGGAGCTCGCGGACGCGACCTGCCAGCTCGGGCGGCCGTTGACCGGCACCCGGGGCGAAGGGGTTGCGGATGGGATCCACTCTCACACGCTATCGGCGTTTCTAGCGTCGACCCGATATTCCGCCATAGAGGGATAGGCGTGTCGCGGTAAATGCGGCCGAGCGGTCTCCCCAAGGGCGCTCTGCGCCCGGCGGAGACTTCACCGTCGCGCGCCTCGTTTGGGCCGAAGGCCCACGGAGACGGTTTGCGGGGCGGCTGCTTCGTCCACCAGAGGCTTTATCCGGTCTCCGCCCCGCGGGGCGTCTTCGTCAGCGCGCGACAGATGAACAGGGACGGGTCTGCAGCCCCGTCCCTCGTTCTTACTCACTCAGGTTGCGTTCCGCGTAGATCTTCATCGCGTCACGGATGTACTCCGCGGTGCCCGAGCCGTACTTCTCGTCGTACTGCCCGTAGCGCGGGTCGTCGACGTACAGCTGGCCGAGACCGGCGAAGTAGCCCTTCGAGACGGCTCGCACCGCCGGTCGGAGCCATTCGTACAGCCGCCGCGTGATCGCCTGGGCCTCGTCACCGTCGGCGGGCAGGCCCTGCGCGCGGGCCTCGCCGAACGCGGCCGCGATGTCCTTCTGCTCCTGCTGGTGCGCCTTCCTGTCCTCGGCGCTCAGCGACTTCCACCACCGGTCACCCTGCTTGTAGGCGTCGGCGCCCCAGCGCTCGGTGACCTCCTTTTCGTACTTCGTGTGGTCGAAGCCGTCGAATACTTCCGTTGCCATCAGTTGTTCACCTCTTTCCGTCTTCTTCAAGGTCGTTTTGACCGATTCGATCTGCCGCCCGAGCCGCTGTCGCTCCTGCTCCAGCCACTTCAGGTGCGTGCGTAGCGCCGCCGTCGTGTCCTGCTCCCCTTCGAGGACTTCGCCGATCGCGGGCAGGCTCAGCCCGAGTTCGCGAAGCAGCAGGATCCGTTGCAGCCGCACCAGCGCGTCCTGGTCGTAGTAGCGGTATCCGTTGCTCCCCACCCGGCTCGGTTCGAGCAGCCCGATGTCGCCGTAGTGGCGCAGCGTGCGGCTCGTGGTCCCGGCCGAGCGGGCGATGTCCTGGATCGACCACTCCGTCTCGTTCGGCATGTCCACGAAGGTAGAGGTTGACGTTGCGTCAAAGTCAATCGAAGTTCACCCGACCGTGGCATGGTTCACGGATGAAGACATTCGCGCTGGTCATCGCCGCTGCGCTGACCTTGACGACGGCCGGGGTCGCCGACGCGCAGCCGCGTCGCGCCTTCGACATCCAGGCTCACCGCGGCGGGCTCGGCCTCACGGTCGAGAGCACGCTCGCGTCGTTCGGCAAGGCGATGGAGCTGGGGGTGACCACGCTCGAACTCGACCTCCAGATCACCAAGGACGGTCGCGAGGTGATCACCCACGACCGCAAGACGACGCCCGCGAAGTGCCGTGACACCGCGCCCGCGACGCCTGGCGACCCGGCATACCCGTACGTCGGTAAATACGTGAAGGACCTGACGTTCGCGCAGGTCCGCACGCTCGACTGCGGTTCGATCCGGCTGCCCGCCCACCCCGGTCAGACGCTCTCCCCCGGTGCCAAGATGCCGACGCTCGCCGAGCTGTTCCAGCTCGCCAGGGAGCACCACGCGTGGGGCATCAAATTCAACATCGAGACCAAGGTCGAGGCCGCCGCGCCGCACGAGACGGCGCCGCGTGAGCAGTTCGTCCAGCGGGCGGTGCGCGAGATCCTGCGCGGCGGGTTCGCGCGCAACGTCACCGTCCAGAGCTTCGACTGGGGCGCGCTGATGCGGCTTCGCGAGGTGGCGCCCTGGATTCCGGCTGTCGCGCTGACCCAGCCCGAGTTCCTGCAGGTCGGGCAGCCGGGCAAGTCGCCGTGGCTCGGCGGTCTCGACATCGACGACTTCGGCGGCAGCCCGGTCCGCGCGGTGAAATCGTTCGGCGCGAGCGCCCTCTCGCCGGTGCACGGCAACCCGCAGGGCGGCAAGGTCGGCGACCCCGACTACCGGCCGTTCACCACGAAGGCGCTGGTCACCGAGGCGCACCAAGCGGGGATCAAGGTCGTGCCCTGGACGATCGACGACCCGGCCACCATGCACAAGCTCATCGACGACGGCGTCGACGGCATCATCACCGACTATCCGGACCGGCTGCGGCAGGTCGCGGCCGATCGCGGCTTCAAGCTGCCGAAGGCGTATCGGGCGCGCTAGTGAAATCTAGCGCTGTCTAGCGCCAGACAAATATTCCGGGATACACCGTTAGCGCGGTTCGGCGCGGTGGCGGGCGGGAAGACTGGGGATAGGTTGGTTTCCCGGGTCCGGATCCAGAAAGGTTTACGACCGTGATTCTCCGTCGCGTCGCACGTCCGCTTCTCGCCGCGATCTTCATCTCCGGCGGGATCGGCGCGCTGAGGGACACCCAGGGGCACGCCAAAGCCGCGGAACCGTTCCTCACCGAGTCCTTCGACAAGCTGGAGGGCGTGGTACCGGAATCGGTGCCGCGCGACCCCGCCACCCTCGTCCGGATCGACGCCGTGGTGAAGGTCGGCGCCGGGGTCGCGCTCGCCGCGGGCAAGGCGCCGCGCCTGGCCTCGCTGCTGCTGCTCGGCAGCCTCGTCCCGACCACGCTGGCGGCGCACCGGTTCTGGGAGATCAAGGAACCGGCCGAGCGTCAGCAGCAGCAGATCCAGTTCATCAAGAACGCCGGCCTCGCCGGTGGCCTGTTGCTCGCCGCCGCCGACACCGCCGGCAAGCCGTCGCTCGGCTGGCGCGCAAAGCGGGCCGCCTCCAAGACGGAGAAGCGCGCCGAGAAGCTGGCGAAGAAGGCCGAGAAGGCCATCTCGAAGTAGCTCGGCCTCAGCGAAATGTCATGAACGACCCTTTCCTGACGAAAAACGTCAGGAAAGGGTCGTTCATGACATTCGCGAGATGCGGCCTCACCCGGTGAAGGCCTCGATGTCCTCCATCTCGACGACGGTGCGGACCTCGACCTCGATCTCGTCGAACAGCGCCGCGTAGGTCTCCGCGAACGCGACGGCCTCCGCCAGATCCTTGGCGTTGATCAGGGCGAACCCGCCGATGACCTCCTTGGCCTCGGTGAACGGGCCGTCGGTCGCGGTGATCTTGCCGCTGCGGACCTTGCGGACCTTCGTGCCCCGCTCGGAGGGGTGCACGCCCTCCGCCGTGATGAGGATGCCCTTCTCGAACGAGTCCTCGATGAAGGCGCCCATCTTCTCGATGAACTCCTTGCTGGGGTTCCAGGCCTCCGGGGCGCTCTCGTCCAGCCGGTGCATCATCAGAAACCGCATCGTCGCTCCTCAGTGTCTTGGCGGGGCTGTTTCTACCCCGCCTTCACCGACGCGTCGAGCGGCTCGACGGCGGTTCGACATTTCGTTCAAAAAAGGCTTCTACCGGCTCGCGACCTTCTTGTACTGGGCCGTCGCCAGCGGCGCGAAGATCGCGATGATGGCGATGCAGCACAGGATCGCGTACAGCGACGCGTGCTCGGCAGGCCAGCCCGTCGGGGGCGCGCCGAAGCGGTTCCCGAACAGGTCGCGGGCCGAGTTGATCACCGCGGTGAACGGGTTCCAGTCGGCGATCGTCTTCAGCACGCCCGGGAGCTTGTCCGCCGGGACGAACGCCGTCGAGATGAAGCTCAACGGGAACATCCACATCAGCCCGGCGCTCTGCGCCACCTCGACACTGCGCGCGACGAGGCCGATCCAGGCGCCGACCCAGGACAGCGCCCAGGCGAACATCAGCATCACCAGGTAGCCGAGCACGGCGTCGAGGAAGCTGCCGCGGATCCGCCAGCCGACCAGCAGCCCGCACAGGGACATGACGACCAGCGCGACCACGCTGATCACCAGGTCGGACGTCGTCCGGCCGAAGATCACCGCGAGCCGCGAGATCGGCAGCGAACGGAACCTGTCGATGATGCCCTTCTGCAGGTCGTTCGCGAACCCGATCACGGTGAACGCCGAGTTGAACGCGACCGTCTGCGCGAAGATGCCGGCGATCAGGAACTCGCGATACGCGAGCCCGCCCGCCTCCCCGCCGATCGCGTCGCCGAAGACGTAGGCGAACAGCAGCACGAACATGATCGGCTGCAGCGTCGCCGCCATCAGCCAGTCCGGGTTGCGCTGGACGTTCTTCAGGTTCCGCCAGGTGATCACGCCACCGTCGGAAAAGGCCTTCGCGACCGCGCTCACTTTTTCTCCCCCTCGTCCGCGGCGTGCCCCGTCAGCGAAAGGAAGACGTCGTCGAGCGTCGGCCGGTGCAGCGCGACGTCCTGGACGGCGACGCCGTGGCCGTCCAGCCGCCGTAGTGCCTCGATCAGCGCCTTCGGTCCGCCCTCGACCAGGACGTCGACCTTGCGGGTGTGCTCGTCGACCGACGGCGTGCCCGAACCGACCTCGGTCAGCACCTGGGTGGTGATGGCGAGATCGCTCGTGTTCGCCACGACCAGTTCCAGCCGCTCGCCGCCGATCTCCTGTTTGAGCTCGTCGGCCGTGCCGCGTGCGATGACCTTCCCCTTGTCGATCACCACGATCGAGTCGGCGAGCTGATCGGCCTCCTCCAGATACTGCGTGGTCAGCAGCACCGTGGTGCCGTCGGCGACGAGTTCCTTGATGACCTCCCAGGTGTCGATCCGGCCGCGCGGATCGAGCCCGGTGGTCGGTTCGTCGAGGATCACCACGGTCGGCTCGGCGACCAGCGCACCCGCCAGGTCGAGCCGTCGCCGCATGCCGCCGGAGTACGTCTTGGCGGGCCGGTCGGCCGCGTCCTCCAGCCGGAACCGGGTGAGCAGCTCGCGCGCCCTGGACTTCGCCGCGGCCTTCTTGCTCCCGTACAGCCTGCCGACCATGTACAGGTTCTCGAAGCCGGTGAGGTTCTCGTCCACGGCGGCGTACTGCCCGGACAGCCCGATCGACCGCCGGACGGCGTCGGGCTGGGCCAGCACGTCGTGCCCGGCCACCTCCGCCTCGCCCGAATCCGGGCGGAGCAGCGTGGTCAGGATGCGGACCGTCGTCGTTTTGCCGGCGCCGTTCGGCCCCAGCAGTCCCAGCACCTTGCCCGTCGGGATCGACAGATCGACCCCGTCGAGCGCGCGGGTGGAACCGTAGGTCTTGACCAGCGCTTTCGCCTGAACTGCGAACATGCGGTCAAACTAGACCCCGGCACCGACAAAGGCACCGGGGTTTTTCCCGGATCCGCTCCGGGCGAACTTTCTACTTCTCCAGGATCGCGGTGACGCCCTGGCCGCCCGCGGCGCAGATCGAGATGAGTCCGCGGCCGGATCCCTTCTCGCTCAACAGCTTCGCGAGCGTGGCGACGATTCGGCCGCCGGTCGCGGCGAACGGGTGCCCGGCCGCCAGCGACGAGCCGTTGACGTTCAGCTTCGCCCGATCGATGGAGCCGAGCGGTTCGTCGAGGCCCAGCTTCGACTTCGCGAACTGCGGGTCCTCCCACGCCTTGAGGGTGGCGAGCACCTGCGAGGCGAAGGCCTCGTGGATCTCGTAGAAGTCGAAGTCCTGCAGAGTGAGCCCGGCGCGCGTGAGCATCTGCGGGACGGCGTACGCGGGCGCCATCAGGAGGCCTTCGTCGCCGTGGACGTAGTCGACGGCCGCGGTCTGCGAGAACGTCAGGTACGCCAGCACCGGCAGCTTGCGGGTCTTCGCCCACTGCTCGGTCGCGAGCAGGACCGTCGACGCGCCGTCGGACAGCGGCGTCGAGTTGCCCGCGGTCATCGTGCCGTCAGGACCACCGAAGGCGGGCTTCAGCTTCGCGAGCTTCTCGACGCTGGAGTCCGGCCGCAGGTTCTGGTCGCGCGCCAGCTTCAGGTACGGCGTCACCAGGTCGTCGAAGAAGCCCTTGTCGTACGCGGCACCGAGCCGCTGGTGGCTGGTGGCGGCGAGCTCGTCCTGCGCCTCGCGCGTGATCTCCCAGACCTTCGCGGTCAGCGCGGCGTGCTCGCCCATCGACAGGCCGGTGCGCGGCTCGGAGTTGCGCGGGATCTCGGGGACGATGTGGCCGGGGCGCAGCTTCGCGGCGAGCTTCAACCGTTCGGGGAGCGTCTTCGCGGCGTTGAGCTGCACGAGGATCTGGCGCAGGTCGTCGTTGACCGCCAGCGGCGCGTCGGACGTGGTGTCGACGCCGCCCGCGATGGCCGAGTCGATCTGGCCGAGGGCGATCTTGTTGGCGACGTTGATGATCGCCTGCAGGCCGGTGCCGCACGCCATCTGCACGTCGGAGGCCGGGGTGGCGGGGTTCAGCCTGCTGCCGAGGACGCTTTCGCGGGCGAGGTTGAAGTCGCGGGCGTGCTTGAGCACCGCGCCGGCGGCGACCTCGCCGATCACCTCGTCCTGCAGGGAGAAGCGGCTGACCAGGCCGTCGAGGGCGGCCGTGAACATGTCCTGGTTCGACGCTTTCGCGTACGGGCCGTTCGAGCGGGCGAAGGGGATCCGGTTGCCGCCGATGATCGCGACCTTGCGCACGGGTGCCGTCCTTTTCGTGGCCATTTTTTCCACTCCTCCGTAGGCTCTCTCACACTGTAACCTACTAGCGAGTAGGTTAGAATGCGACGTGACGCAAACTGCACGGGAGGCACGTAATGGCTGACAGGTACCAGCAGTTCACGAAGAGCCCGGTAGGGAAATTCGTGGTGCCGAAGCTCGGCCTGCCGAACCCCGCGACGCTCCGCCGGTACAAGCCCGGCCAGCCCGCTCTCGAGGGTCCCGCACTTCTGGGGGCCGCGCCGGGCGGTCGCCTCGAAAAGGTGATCGAGGCGCAGCTGCACCGCGCCGGGATCGAGGTCGTTTCGGCGGCGGCCGACAGGCATGCCGCGCTCGTCTTCGACGCGACAGGCGTGAAGGATCCGAAGCAGCTTCGCGAGGTCTACAACTTCTTCCACCCGGTGATCCGGAGCGTCGGTCCGTCGGGCCGCGTCGTCGTCCTCGGAACGCCGCCGGAGCTGGCCGAAGGCAACGAGCGGATCGCTCAGCGCGCGCTCGAAGGCTTCGTCCGTTCCGTCGGTAAGGAACTGAAGCGCGGCGCGACCGCTCAGCTCGTGTACGTCGCCGAAGGAGCCGAAGAGGCGACCGAGTCCACGCTCCGATTCCTGCTGTCGTCGAAGTCCGCCTTCGTCGACGCCCAGGTCATCCGCGTGGGCACCGAGACCAAGACCGCCTCCGCGCCGTCCGACTGGGCTAAGCCGCTGGACGGCAAGGTCGCACTGGTCACCGGCGCTTCCCGCGGTATCGGCGCCGCCATCGCGGAAGTGCTGGGCCGCGACGGCGCCCACGTCGTCGCGCTCGACATCCCCGCGCAGGGCGCGGACCTGTCCAAGGTCGCCAACAAGGTCGGCGGCTCGGCGCTGCAGCTGGACATCACCGCCGCCGACGCGCCCGAGAAGCTCGCCGAGTACCTCGTCACCCGCCACGGCGGCGTCGACATCGTCGTGCACAACGCGGGCATCACGCGCGACAAGACACTGGGCAACATGACCGAAGGCGGCTGGGACTCGGTCATCGCGGTCAACCTCGCCTCGCAGCTCGCGGTGAACGAGAAGCTGCTCACGGACAAGGTGCTGCGCGAGAACGGCCGCATCATCGGCGTCTCCTCCATCGCCGGCATCGCGGGCAACGTCGGCCAAACCAACTACGCCACCAGCAAGGCGGGCGTCATCGGCATGGTGAACGTCGGCGCGCCGAAGCTCGCCGAGTACGGCGGCACGATCAATGCCGTCGCGCCCGGCTTCATCGAGACCAAGATGACCGCCGCCGTGCCGCTGTTCATCCGCGAGGCCGGGCGGCGGCTGTCCAGCCTCGGCCAGGGCGGGCTCCCGGTCGACGTCGCCGAGACGATCGCCTGGTACGCGAACCCGGCTTCGGCCGCGGTCAACGGCAACGTGGTCCGCGTTTGCGGCCAGGCACTGCTGGGGGCGTGAGCATGGGCGTCAAGGAACTCCACGAGTCGCCGAGCCTGTCCTCGTTGTACCCCAAGGCGTTGCTCGGCTCGCTGCGCAAGAGCGGCGGGAACACGCTGCCGTCGACCGAGTTCGTCCGCGAGGGCGTCGTCGTCGACCCGGCGCACCTCGCCGCGTACAACCAGGTGTGCGGATTCCGGCTCGACGACGTGCTCCCGGCGACGTATCCGCACATCCTCGCCTTCCCGCTGCAGATGGCGCTGATGACCGAGGACGACTTCCCGTTCCCGCTGCTGGGCATGGTGCACGTCGCCAACCGGATCACCCAGCACCGGCAGCTGCGGCTCGGCGAGTCGTTCACCCTGCGCGTGCGCGCCGAGGATCTGCGCCCGCACGAGAAGGGCAAGCAGTTCGACGTGATCAGCGAGCTGCTGGTCAGCGACAGTCCTGTGTGGACGGACGTGAGCACGTACCTGCGCCGCGGCGGTGGCAGCGGCGAGAAGACCGCACGCGGTCAGCTCTCGCAGCCGACACCCACCGCGATCTGGCAGGTGCCCGGCGACATCGGCCGCCGCTACGCCGAGGTCTCCGGCGACCGCAACCCGATCCACCTGCACCCGATCACGGCGAAGGCGTTCGGGTTCCCGTCCGCGATCGCGCACGGCATGTGGACGAAGGCGCACGCGCTCGCGGCGTTCGAAGGCAGGCTTCCGGAGGCCTTCGCCATCGACGTCAAGTTCAAGCAGCCGGTCCTGCTGCCCGCCAAGGCCGCTTTCACCACTTGGAGTGAAGGTGGCGGCTGGGCCTTCGAGCTGTGGAACGCCCGCAAGCCGAAGCCGCACCTGGAGGGCTCAGTCGTCGCTCTCTGACGGCTTCCAGATCTCGCCCTCGACCAGGTCGTTGAACCCGAGCCAGACCAGGTTCATCAGCCACGAGGCGAGTACGCCGTCGGAGACATCGGGGTGGTCGAGGGCCCAGTCGGCCAGCGACTCGGCCGCCCCGACCAGCGCGGCGGACAGCCCGGCGCCGGAGAACTCGGCCTGCTCGCCGAGGCCCTTGCGGGTGCCGGCGGAGACGACCAGCGCGGCGACCAGTTCGATCGCGCGGGTGCGCATGTCGGTGATCTCCGCGGCGAAGGCGCCGCCGACGGTCATGGCCTGGCGGTGCAGCACCGTCCAGGACTCGCGATAGTCGGCGACGAAGCGGTAGAACGCGCGAAGCCCGTGCCAAAGCTGCATGTCGGGCGGCAGATCGGGTTTGATCCCCTCCTGCACCGCCTCCAGCAGGCGGGTGGCTTCGCGGCGGATGCACGCGCCGAAGAGATCTTCCTTGGAGCCGAGGTAGGTGTAGATCATCGGCTTGGACACGCCGGCGACCTCGGAGATCTCGTCCATCGACGCGGAGTGATAGCCGTAGCGCGAGAACACCGAGACCGCCGCGTCCAGGATCTGGCGTTCCCGCACCGCTCTCGGCAGCCTTTTGGCGCGTTCCGCGGGACGCGGCACTTCCTCGGACACTCAGGACCTCCCTTTTGCTCGGTAAGACGCTACCGGGCTACCACCGGCAAGGGTGATTTCGGCACGCTTGCCCGGCTACCTACTCGCGGGTAGCCTTACGCTCGGGTAGGCGGAACTGGAGGGAAGATGGCCGAGATCGTGGGGCTGACCGGCCGCGCGCTGGTCGACGCGCTGGAGCGGATCGAGCCGGATTCGGCCGAAGCGCACTCTCTCGACGTCAACGAGGTCGCGGGCGCCATCGACCCGAAGGACCTCGGAAAGGACGACGTCCGTCGGCTGCTCACCGCGCTGGGGCGGCTCGCCGAGTCCGCGCCCGCGTTCGACCTCCGCAAGGTCGACCCGGTCCGGTTCGCGAACCTCGTCGCCCGTGCCTCGCGCACACAACTGGAGAGCGTCGTCGCCGAACGGCCGCTCCGGGAGCGGGTGCTGCGCGAGATCTTCGACCGCATGGGTGCCCACATCCGTCAGGACCGCGCGAAGACACTGCACGCCGTCGTCCACTGGCGGCTCTCCGGCGGCACCGGCGGTGGCGGGTACGACCGCTACGAGACGGTGATCTCGCACGGCGAGTGCACGGTAAGCCGCGACATGAAGGAGAAACCGAGGGTGACGATCACGATCGCGCCCGTCGATTTCTTCCGGCTCATCACCCATCAGGCGACGCCCGCTGTGCTATTCGTCACCGGAAAGATCAAAGTAAAAGGTGATCTGGCCTTCGCGGCGGGCCTGATCGGTTTCTTCGACCTGCCGAAACCGTCCTGAACCCGGCCGAGCAGATACACTTCCGTGCCGTGCCCCGAAATTCCCCGAACCGGCGCTGGCGGGACAAGGTACGCCTTTCCCGTCCGTTGAGGCTGCACAAGACGCGCACCGCCGGCGAGCACGTCGTCAACGCGTTCGCGGAGAAGCTCGAACTCGCCAAACTGAGCCCCGGGCAGTTCACGCAGGTGCTGGAAACCCTGCACATGCTTGGTGAAACCGGTGCGGGCATCGAGCTGAGCTCACTGGAGACCGAGGTGCTCGTCGACGTCGTGCAACGGGCGTCACGAGAGCAGCTCAAGGCGATCGCCGATCACCCGGAACTGCGTTCGGCGTTCCTCGACGAGATTTTCCGCAGAATGTCGGATCATTTCGTTCCCGAACGCGCGCGGCATGTGGACTTCGTCGTCGCGTGGCGTTTCACCGATGGTGACGGAGAAGACGGTTTCGATCGTTTTCAAACGGTCATCGAAGACGGTGTCTGCGTTTCGAGCACGGATCTCGCGCGCACTCCGGACACCACCATCACCCTTTCCGTCGACGACTTTATCCGGATGGCGACCGGCAACGCGGCGGTGGCGGCGATGTTCGTGACGGGCAAGGTGAAGGTGAAGGGCGAGTACGCGCCCGCCGTGCGGTTCAGCGGGTACTTCGACATCCCGAAGCCGAGCGGTGCCTAGCCGCCCGTCTCGTCGAGGGTTCGTTGCCGCGTCCGGCGATAGCGGACGTTGGGACTGCGCAGGTTCTTCTCCGTCGCCTCGATCAGTCCTTGACGGAGGAGAACGCCGATCCAGCGGGACACCGTCCGATCGGGAAGTCCTGTCGCTGCGACCAAATCGGCACGACTCGCCTCCTTTTCGTCGAGTGCCGAAAGGATCTCCTCGCGGCGATCGGCACGGCGTTGTTCCCGCACCGGACCGTCCGCGGTCGTCGGAACGACATCGTCTGCGAGCGTGTAGTGCGCATACCGCCTTCCACCGGTGGGAACGAGCAGACCGCGGGCGACCAGATCGCCGAGTTCTTCGGTGGCGATACGAGAGTCGAGGTCGTTCGCATTGCGGTAAGCCTGATTGTTGAGCGTCTCGCCGTGGAACAGCATCGCGAGGCCATGGCACTGGCTGTCGGTCAGGCCGTGCTCGCGAAGCGACGCGATCCACTGGACGGCGCCGTCCCCCATCAGCGTGTGATTGGGGAAGGTGGCCGAGAACGTGGAGATGTCATCGGCGAACCGTGGTGGACTGAGCTTGGCGTCTCGCATGGCCGCCAGCATCGCCGGGATTCCGGAGCCGCGGTTTTCGCAGATCGGGCGATCCGACCCCGGCAGCGGGGTGTCTTCCAGGATTTTCAGCAAGGTCGCGTTGCGGGCCGAGGAGGTGCCTTCCACTCCGAGGTTCTCCTCGCGAACCGACCCATAGAGGCCGCCGGGATTGCGAATGACGAGGCGGTCGGGATACATCTCGACCTGCACTTGAGTTCCCTGCGACGGGCCTGAGTAATCACGGTGGACCAGGGCGTTGACCACTGCTTCGCGTAATGCGGTTTCGGGATATTCCCAAGTCTCGGCTCGCCCCGCGCCGCGAATCGTCGATCGGCGCTTCATGTTGCGGCGGAGTGCGACAAGGGCTTCGTCGACGATCGCCGGAATCGGTCCTTCGGCCGCGATGTTGTCGATGAACCTCGTGCCACTCCGTGGGTCCGGCCCCGACTTGGTCGGATAGTGGACGAAGGTCAACATGAGCTGAGGGAAGAACTCCTGTGGGTAGTCACCCAATGCCAAAAGTCCGGCCAACGACAGCTCGTCCCCGACCAGGATTTTGGCGCGACGTAATGCCGAGGTGTCGTCGAGGTGCGCGAAGGCTCTGCCGCGATGACGGCGGAGCCGGCTCAGGAAGGTGCCGGTCAGTGATTCGTCGAGGTCCGCGACCGTGGTGCCTGGGACAGGCTGCTCGTCGTCTCGCGGTTGACCACGGTTCGCCAGTATCAACTGGACCTCGTAGGGGCTCAGCTTCCGGTCTCCGTCGGCGACTCTGATGAAGCTTCCCTGCGTCATGCCGGTACCGCGGTTGTACGCGGGCTTGCTGCCTGGCGGCAGCTCGGGAATCTCGGCCACTACGAGATCAGCGCCTTCGAACCGGTGCGTTCCGATCAGCGGCCGGAGAGGTGGCTCCAGGTTCACCGGATCTCGAACGCCGGTCGCTTCGAACCCCAGGGCCTCGTCAAGGCCGAGGATCAGCACGCCCCCGTTGGTGTTGGCGAAGGCCGAGAGTGTCTCGCGGACACTCTTGGGCAACTGCCGTCCTAGCTTCGCCACTAGCTTCGCCACTGGAAGTGTAGTGGCGAAGCTGGCGCGACACTCAGCCCTCGACGATGCGGCCCTCGATCACCGGCGGCTGCTTCTTGGCGGCCTCCGCGGGCGGCGTGTCCATGACGACCTCGCTGTCCACGACCATCACCGGCCCGCGGGCACGGTTCGCGAACTTGACCGCCCGGCGCTGCATCCGCTTCTGCCACACCTTGCGCGCGACACTCCGCGTCGGCGGCAGGATGAACAGCAGGCCGATGACGTCGCTGACGAAACCGGGCAGCAGGATCAGCAGGCCGCCGAGCCCGATCAGCATCCCGTCGGTGAGTTCCTTCTCCGCGTCGGCGGGGCGGCCGAGCCGGGCGGACTCGGCGAACGCCCGGAAGGCGCGGCCGCCTTCACGGCGCGCGAGCCAGGAGCCGATGAACGCGCCGGCGAAGAGCAGCGCGATCGTGCCGAGCACGCCAACTGCCGAGCCCACCGCCCACACGGCGGCGATCTCGGCGACGACATAGAGCAGGAACGCGACAGCCATACCTGGACAACGTACGGCTTGCCCGTTTTGCTCCCAACCCCCGATACGGTGACCAGGGTCAACCCATCCGGCGCAGGAACTCCTCCGCCTCGCGTGGCCCGGTCAGCACGATCTGCCGCGCGTGTGCCCCTTGTTCCGCCAGCCGTCGCACCGTCCGTTCCCGGTGGTGCTTCGGCCAGCGCCAGACGTAGGAATAGAACTCCAGATCCAGCCTTTCGGGGCAGCCGGGCGCCTGGTTGTCCTGGCCGTGATCGCGCAGGCACCGCATCAGCACCCGCCGGAGGCAGACGCGGCGCGGGTAGTCGAGGAAGACGATCGTGTCCGCTCTCGGCAGGCGGAGATGCATCGACGCCCCGTAGTTCCCGTCGATCACCCAGGCGTCGGACGCGATGATCTCCTGCTGCGCGGCATGGAACTCGGCGTCCGGCGCCGGTGTCCAACCCGGCCGCCAGTAGAGCCGGTCGAGGTGGGTGACGGGCAGGCCGAGCGCGGCGCCGAGTCGTCGTGAGAACGTCGACTTCCCGGCGCCGCTGCAACCGACGACCATGATCCGTCGCACGATCAAGCCTCGTCCAGGTACGCGGCCGCCTGCAGGGTGAACAGTTCGGCGTAGCCCGCCTTCGCTGCCATCAGCTCGTCGTGTGTCCCGTATTCGGCGACCTTTCCGTGTTCCAGCAACAGGATCCGCTCCGCCTGACGCACGGTGGAGAACCGGTGCGAGATGTACAGCGTCGTGCGTCCCTCCGAAAGCTCCCGCAGCCGCGAGAAGAGGTCGTGCTCGGCCTGGGCGTCCAGCGCGGAGGTCGGTTCGTCGAGGATCAGGATCGGCGCCTCCCGCAGGAACGCCCTGGCCAGCGCGATCTTCTGCCATTCGCCGCCGGACAGGCTGACACCCTGGTCGAACCAGCGCCCGAGCGGGCTGTCGTACCCGCTGGGCAGGCGCTCGATCCGCTCGTCGGCGCCGGCGCGTTTCGCCGACGTCTCGATCCTTTCGCGGTCGACGAGGTGCGTCAGATCGCCGAGTCCGATGTTCTCGGCGGCGGTGCCCTGGTAGGTCACGTAATCCTGGAACATCGCGCTGATCTGTCGCCGCAGTTCCACCGGGTCGTATTCGCGGATGTCGACGTCGTCGAGCAGGATCCGCCCGCCCGTCGGGTCGTACAGCCGGCACAGCAGTTTGAACAGCGTCGACTTCCCTGCCCCGTTGCGGCCGACGACGGCGACCGTCTCACCCGGCCGGATCTCGAAGCTCACGCCGTCGAGGGCGGGATCGGGCGCTCCTGGATAGGTGAAGGACACTTCTTCGAACCGGATGTGTCCCTCCACAGTGGACGGAAGCGGGCGCGCCTGGAGCGGCGCGACGATCTCCGGTTTCGTCCCGAGGAAGCGATACAGCGTGTCGAGGTAGAGATTGTTCTCGTACATCCCGGAAAACGCGGTGAACAGGCCTTGGACAGAGGTCTGCACCGACGCCGCGGCCGCCGTGTACAACGCCAGGTCGCCGAGGGTGAGCCTGCCGCCGACGGCCTCCAGCGCGATGTACAGCGCTATCGCGGATCCGGCGGCCGTGCTGAGCAGACCCCAGGATGTCGAGCTGACGCTGCGCTTGCGGGTCAGTGTCCGCTGACGGTCGTAGAAGACCTGGCCGAGCCGCTGGAACCGGTCGACGAAATACGGGCCGAGGCCGAAAAGCTTGGTCTCCTTGGCGTACGTGTCGGTGGTGACCAAAGAGGACAGATAATCCATCCGCCGTTTCAGCGGCGACATCATCAAGGTCAGCCAGAACGCGCGGGCGCCGTACTTCGACTGCGAGATGAACGCGGGAATCGGTGCCAGGAGGGCGACGAGCGCCAGCAGCGGGCTGATCGAGACGAGCAGCGCGATCATGCTCCCGAAGGTGATCACCGTCCGGACCAGGCCCAGCGCCGAGTTCATCATCGACAGCGGCCGGGTCGGCGCCTCCTGCGCGGCTTGGCGCAGCATGTCGTAGGACGCGGAACCCTCGAAGTACGAGAGATGCAGCTTGCTCGCGTGGTCCATCACCTGGTGGCGGATGGTCAGCGTCATCCGTTCCTGCAGCAGGGACTGGCCATAGGTGGTCAGCGCCTGCGAAACCGCGTTGAGCACGAGGATGCCGAACTGGAAGAGCGCGACACCGACGATCGCGCTCTTCGTCCCGTGTCCCTGGATCGCCGCGACGACCGAGTCGATCAGCAGTTTCGCGATGTACGCGGTCGCCGTCGGGAGGAGGCCGGAAAGCAGCGTCACCAAGGTGATCACGATGGTCAGCGCCGGGCTTGCCTGCCAGGTCAGCTTCGCGACCTTCGGCAGGCCGCGTACCGTGCCCGCGACGTTGACCCACATACGGTTGAGCCGGGACTTCAGGTCTTTCGGGACGGCTTCGGGTTCGGGCTCCGGGATGTCGACCGGGCCGGTCAGCCCGCTGTCGGGCACCGTCGACGGCGGGCGACGTCGCCTGCCGCCGCGCGCCAGCAGCATCTCGATGCCGCCTCCCCCACCGGGCGGCCCGATCACGCGGCCGCCAAGGCGCCGTTGAGGAACACGTCGACCAGTTCCATCGTGGTGGGCTCGTCACCGGTCTCGCTGAACCGGATCCGGCCGCTGAACAGCAGCGACAGGAAGAGCGCCGCGGACTGCGACGGCGGCAGGCGGAGCCGGTCCTTCTCCGGTTCGAACAGCTCGGCCATGGCGTCGCGCATCGCGCTCATCGACTCTTTGCGCTGGTCACGGCGGTTACCACGGTCGCCGTGGCGATGCTCCGGCCGCCTGCCGGAACCGTGCATGACCGCCATGAGCGCGCCCATCCGCTGGAGGTGCGCGCTGAGCGCGTCGGCCGCTTCGATGAGCCTGTCGTCGAGGGTCTGGTCGAGGTCGATGACCGCGATCGCGTCGAGTACCTGGTCGGGCTTCAGCGCTTCGGCGAAGCAGGTGGCGAACAGCTCTTCCTTGTCCTTGAACACGCGGAAGACGGTGCCTTCGCCGATGCCCGCGGCACGCGCGATCTGGCTCGACGTGACACCGGCGCCGTGCTCCACCAGCAAGGGCAGCACGGACTGGACGATCATCCGGCGCCGCTCGTCGGCACTCATCCCCGGCGCTCTCCGCCGGGCGGTGGTTTCGGGGGTTGTCATGCGACCAGTTTGCGGAGTGAGCGCTCACTCCGTCAAGTGAAATAGGGACCGAAGCGCGTGAAGGCCCCCTTCCCTCGGCTCAGCCGAGGGAAGGGGGCCTTCACGCGCTTGGGGCGGCGGTGTCAGCTCCCGGCCTGGTCGCAGCTGGCGGCGTCGGTGCCCAGCACCGGGTCGGTCACCGGGCGGC
>NZ_JBITKV010000015.1:0-213702 GCF_044461365.1 Amycolatopsis sp. NPDC049868
ATCACCGCCCAGGCCTTGTCCGTCAGCTCACCACGACCCACCACAATCCATCATCTGCACACGATCATGGAAAAGATCCGCAGGACACGCCCTAGTCGTCCTTGTCGTCGAGGTGGTGTTCTGGTGCCGGGCTCGGTGAGTTCCACTCCTCCTGCTCGGACGCGAACGTCCGGAGAAGCCCAGCCACCGTCGCCAGATGGTCGGCGAGGGCGCGTTGCTCCCGGACGGACAGGCGGTTGGCGAGCAGCGCAGTCACAGCCGGTGGAATGGTCGTGGCACAGGCGGTCAGCTCCCGCACCAATTCCGCAGTCTTACGATTCATGATCACCTCACAGGATCTGCTTCCCAGGCTGGTCCACCTGTGGATGCAGGTATGTCACAGAGACGAAGTGGCGTCGCTTGCTTGATGCAAGCGCAACAAGTGCGAAGAAACCATGGCCAGCCGGGTCGTCACGGCGACCGAGTTCACTGTGGACATGCAACAGGTGGGTGGGTATCCGCGCAGTGGATATCACCGTGTATTCATAGCCGCTGTTGCATGCTCATCAGGGTTGTGCTCAGAGTCGTCTGCACGGCCAGGAAGTCAATCAGGACCTCGTTGCCTCTGGCGAACAGGGCGAAGACCTGGTCCACGCCGGCCAGGTTGTTGTATCCGGCGACCGATGCCGCGAAGAACGCTTGCGCTTCCTCCCAACGGTATTCGATCGCCTTCTGGGAGGCGTCGATGTTGTCGGTGATGGTCTGTCGTACGTTTTCAAGGTCGCGGCGGGTGTCGGCGCTGCTCACGATGCTTACTTTCGTTCTGGGAGAAGGGAGGAGCGGCCTGCCAGGGCAGGCCTTGGCGGACGATATCGGCGGGTGTCACGGTCGCCGATGAGCGCAGGGAGCCGGACGATCGGGCGGGTGGTCCTCCTGGGCGGTGTGGTGCAGGAGGTCGAGTTGCAGCCACAGCATCCGGTCCGCGGTCGTCTCGTTCCGGCTGCCGCAGCGGATCGCGTCCCGGTGGTCGGTGACGGCCCGCACGAGTGTCTGCAACGCAGTTCTCAGGTCGCCGATGACATGGGTTTCGTTGAGCAGGCGGACGCGGCGTGTGAGGCTGCTGCGGCGTTCACGCGCGAGGTTCAGGAAATGGATCGTGCGTGATTTCCATTCCTCGTACTCGACTGTCGCTCGCTGGCGGTCCTTGTACGTGCCCTCGACAGCGCACAGGTCGGCTTTGCGTTGCAGGAAGGAGACTTCGACTTGTTTGATCAGCAGTCCGAGCGCGCGGTGGGTCTGCCGGAGTCGCTCGTCGTCGGTGGTCATCGCCTGCCAGCGCGCCGGGTCCGGCCGGTTGATCTCGTGGCCGACCGCGGTGACGGCTGCACGGTCGTCGTCGACTGCGTAGGGGAGTTTCATGTCCCGGACCTCGCTGCAGCGTCTCGGTGGCCGGGGATGCGTGTCTGGTCAGGTTCCAGGCGATGATCGAGGTCCGCCAGTGTTCGGACGAGCCACTCCGTGGTGTACCAATGGCTGAGGGACAGCTCCGCCAGGCGCGTCAGCTGTGTGTCGTAGTAGGCGAGGTCGTGTGGTTGTTCGAGGAAGATGCTGAACGTGGGATGCTGAAGGTGGAGAACGGGCGGGTGTTCGTCGTGTTGGTACACGGTGAACGCGGTGGAGATGCCGGCCACGGGCGCGTCGGCGGGAATGAGGTGGATGCGGCAGCGGGGTGCTGAGGATAGGACGGCGAGATGTGCCAGTTGGTCGCGTGTGACCTCTGGGCTCCCAAGGTCGGTGAGAAGGGCCGCTTCGGGCACGTAGAACGTGAACGGGCCTCGTTGAAGGCTGGAGTGAGGCTGCCACCGGAGGCGGTCCTGGACGGCGGCGTCGAACTCTGACCCGTCCTGGTGCCCGTGGCGGCGAAGGACGAGGCGGATGTGTGCTTCGGTTTGGAGCTGCCGGGGAATGCCGCAGGGGTCGTAGGTGGTGCAGGACATGCTTTCGGTGTCGAGCAGGGAGACGGCAAGAAGGCCATCAGGAACCTCCTGCGGATGTGGCCGCACCTGATAGCCGTCGTCGGTGGCGCGGTCCAGCGCCAGCAGGCGGTCGAACTCCGCGGTCGTGGCCTTCGCTCGCGCGAGGTAGAGCGCGATCTTGCCGTCAGGTGCCTTCCACCTGCCGTGCTCCAAACGCGACACCGCCGAGTTGGGCCACTCCAGCATGCGGCCCATATCGTTTCCGAGGTACCCAGCACGCTCTCGGATGCGCCGCAACTCGGCGCCGATCTCCCTCCGCTTCACGCTGGAAAAGTATTCACCTTTGGACGTTTTCATCGAGTTCCTCGTTATCGCGCTGCGGACGCGGTGTTGAACCGGGCCAGTGCCGCGTGCTGCAGGTCAAGTCACTGTGGCGGCGACGTACTCACCTCGCCCACCTGTCGTTGGAAGACGGGAGGAGTACTGCGCGAAGTCTGGATCGGTGAGTTCGGAAGTGGGCATCAGCGGCCACGATCGTTCTCCCACAGCAGAGTGTGAAGTCGGGTAGATAGGTGCCATCGGCGCGCGAGCACCGGCTCGGCCAGCATCCGCGTCCGCGCCAGGACAGTGGAGCTGTCCTGGCCCTCCGGCATGATCCAGACTGGATGAAGGTCGTAGGTTCCAACCAGCTCCTGGACCTCGTCCAAGTCATCGATCTCTTGGACGACGAACTTCCAAACGGCCTTCCCCGTGCCAGCGAGGTCGCGCAACACCGCGGGACGGATGCGTTGACGGCGACGCAGCCTCGAATGCATGAGCTTCGGCGAGACGTTGAACCGTGTCACCGCCGAAGTGAGTAAGTTCGTAGGCGCGACGGTGCCGGAGGTCTCGATCTCGATATCGGCAGCGAGCGCACGCTCTCGGATCGGGCACAGCAGCCGCTCCAGAACACGCGCCTGCAGCAGCGGTTCGCCGCCCGTGACAACCAGGAGGTCGGCTGGATCGGCGGCAAGCCAGGACAGGATGTCCTCGATCGAGAGCATCCGCTGCTCGGCGGCGAGGTCGAAGCGGGTCGCGTCATGGGTTTGCGGGGTATCGCACCAGGTACACGACAGGTGACAGCCGAACAGGCGGATGAAGTGCGCGTAACGACCGGTGCTTGGCCCCTCACCTTGAAAGGTCGGGCCGAATGTTTCGTTGACCACGAGGTCGCGGTCGGCATCGGACGAAACGGGTAGTTTCACGGCACGTCCGCGGGGCCGAAGGTCGCGGTGTTGAGGTGCGTTTCACGTACGAACACCCTGCCGACGCTGGCTGCGGGAGCGCAAGGCAGCGCGACGAGCACGGACTGGCTCACTCGTCGCAGCAACACCGCGACCGCTTCGACAGTCGGCCAAGGCAAATCAGTGGCGAGCAGTTCCGTATCGTCGACCGTGTCGCAGCTATTTGCGCCGAAGCGGAAGACTTTGGACCCCATAGTGTCGAGGTACACAGCGAATGGGTCCCGGGCGCCGAGCATGGTGCCATGATCGAGGTGGGTGTCGATCCACTGCCGGATTCCGGTTTTGAGGACGCCAAACTCCACGACGGTGCCGTCGGTACTCAACGTTGGAGCGAACACGGACACCGTGACACGCCAGGAATGTCCATGCAGGCTGGTGCACTTGCCTCCCAAGTGCGGCAGTCGGTGCGCGGTTTCGAAGGTGTGCTCGATGCTGATCTGGTGAGCTGTCGGCGCGGCAGCTGCCATTGTGGGCTTCGCCTGGCCGACGATAGTCGGCCCGATTGCCTCCGTGTCGTACATCGTGAGTGCCGGATCCTTTCACCGCGAGTGCGCACAGCGCGCTCGTCTCGCCAAGCTGGGTGTGGTCTGCGGCGGAAGGTCGAGGGGCGGGAGGGCGCCTTCCGCCGTACACCACGGCTCAGTCAACGCCGGGTGGTTTGCGCTATCCAGAGCGCCAATGAGGCGTCGATGAGGCGTCGACACCGCGTCGATCACCTTGACCAGGGAAACCGTGCGACGCCAATGGGCCCAATTCGCCGGCACGTGTTCACCAGGGCGGGTTCTTGCGATGGCAACGTTCACAGGTCAGAACCGTCTGTCACGGACTTCGACGGTTGCCTCGCTCGTTCATGGATGTCGGCCTCCGCCTGATCGGAGCCACGGGCGGGCACGTTCGCCACCGGAATTCGCCCATCGACGGCTTCGCAGCCTCTACAGCAACGAGCATGATGATGTGACTGAGCGCCTCAGTTGGCCAGTTGGGTGCTGTAGTTGGCTGTAGAAGGGTCTGGATCAGGTGGGTGGGTTCGCCAGGTCATTTTGGCCTGGCGACTTAGGAGGATCCAGGTCATCTGGGTGGTTGGAGTTGTGGCTCAGGAGTGGCGGCTGGACGTTCTGCATGGTGTCCGGTGTTGTCACCGGCGGGCCGGTGAGAGCGGCAGCAGCCGTGCTGTCCGTGATCGGGCGCAGCGCGGTGAGGATGTCTTGAGGGGAGGTGAGTAACTGTGGATGATGGTCGAGGAGCAGTTGCTGCACGGCGGTGAGCTGGTGCACCGCGACAGTCCCCTCGACTTTCACGATGAGCAGCGCGCCGACTCGTATCACCGCGTTCTTGGTCGTCTCCAGTGATGCCAGGACTGGACCGAGGTTCTGCATCATCATCGCGGTGACGCTGGCGTCTTGGGCGAGAACCAGCCGCGCGTCCAGCGCGTGCGCTGCTGTGGCGGCGGCTTCTCGCGCGAGACCGGACGTGGCCGCAGCTCGTGTTCTAGCTCGCATCCGCCGGAACCATGAACCCAGCTGGGGATCGTCCCGATCGACGATCTCAGCATCAGCAGCGAAGATTAGTTCTTCCACCGCCGCCTGGACATGCCGGTGGGCGGACTCGTCATCCAGGTAGATCGTTACTGGGAACGTCACCGCGGTATCGACATGGCCCCGTCTATCCGGCACGGGAAGGACGCTGCGCTGGGCAGGTAGTTCACCGGTCAGGTTCTCCGAAATCGTCGCGGCCCCCGTTGCCCGGTCGTTCACCAGCTGGTAGCCAAATCCCCGCACCGTCTGTACCAGCATGGGCCGGCCCAGCTTCCGGCGCAGCCGAGCGACCACCACGTCTAACGCGTTGTCCTGGAGGGTGGCCAGCTCGTCCCAGGCGTGGGACACCAACTCTGTTCTTGACACCGGTTGCCCCGGCTGGGCGGCCAGCCGCTCGAGGACGCCGAACTCCGTTCTGGTCATCTTGAGCAGCACACCGCTCCGGCGTACCTCGCGACGTTCTTGGTTGATTTCGAGGTCTCCGACGCGCAAGACCGATGGCGTACTGCTCGCCGATCGCAGACGGAGTCCGCGCACCCTCGCGATCAGCTCTTCCATGGAGAAGGGCTTGATCAGGAAGTCGTCGACATCTTGCGATAGGTTCACGAACCGGTCTGCGTTTGCGTCCCTGCTGGTCAGGACCATCACCGGCACGGTCCACCCGTTCGAGCGTCGGGCTCGCACATAGTCGAGGACGTCGCCGCTGGGTAACGACTGCTCGAAGACGACGCTGTCGTATGTAGTTGCGGCGAGAGCGAGATCGGCACCCAAAAGGTCGGCCACGGTATCCACTGAGATGCCCGCGTCCCGCAGCGAACCACCAATCGCCAACCGAAGGTTTTCATCGTCCTCGACGACCAGCACATGCACTGACTGTCCTCCTTATCCAGGCGAACCAGTATGTCAGTTCGGGCCGCCGGTCACTCCGAAGGCGATGGCCGGCACGGGAGTCGATCCTAGGCGAGTTTTGCGCGTCTGGACTCTATTGCCCTTACGATAAATATCGAGGGCTCGCTGCACGGTGTGGTTCAGCTGATCACAAATTGGGGGCGGCGGGGAGGCGTCCGAGTACGGGCAGCGGCACGAAGTTCTCCGCATGGTTCACGCCGATGCGGCCTCCCCATAGACGTGCGAGTGTCTCGGCCATCGGCCCGAAGTGGTCGGTGATCGGCTGGGAGGCGTGCGCCGCGAGGGCGCGCTGTTTTTGTTCGTAGGTATCGGTGATGTCGATGATCGTGTGCGCGGGAACAGGGCCGTCGAGGGTGAGACTGTTGTAGGAATCGGCGGTGTAGACCCGGCGTGGATGCCCGGTGGCGATGACGACGTCGGGCAGGGCTGCGACGAGTGTGTCGGCGACCGCGCGGTGGTCGGGGTGGGCGTCGCGGAGCGGGTGGGTGATGACGACTTCGGGCCGGACGGCGAGCAGTAGTTTGCGCAGTGTCGTCGCAGTGGGCTGGTCGTACTGGTACAGCGTGGCACCCAGGATCCCCGCGCCTGCCGCGGCTTCGGTGTCCCGTCCTGGTTCGTTGTGGTGCGGGACTGCGATGGTGACGGTGGTCCCGGAGGCGGAGCAGCGTGCGAGGGTTCCGCCGGCCCAGAGTTCGGCATCGTCGGGGTGGGCCATCACGGTCAGCACGGACGCCGGCGGGGTGAACGGCACGCGGCTCACCAGAGTCCGAGTTTCTCGATGACGTCGGCGGGCTTGGGCAGTTCTCGGGTGGGATCGCCGGTTGGGTGGTGTGGGAGCGTGAGGTCGGTGCGCATCCGGATGAGCTCGCGCCAGGCGAGTACTTGGTCCCAGGTCTCCGCGACCTTGGCTTTCCTCGCGCCGGTCAGTCGTCCGGAGTCGGTGAGCTGGTCGAGGTGCAGCCCGCCTGCCAGGAGCGTGGCCGCGGTGCCTGCGCCGATCCCTTTCACGCCAGGGATGTTGTCGGCGGGGTCGCCTTTGAGGGCGCAGAAGTCGGGCCACTGCGCCGGGGTGACGTTGTAGCGTTCGGTGACCTCGGCGGGGCCGATGTGCCGTCGGCCGCGTTTCATCACGGTGTTGAGAGCGCGGACGCGTTCGTCGACGAGTTGGTAGAAGTCGCGGTCGCCGGACATGATCCAGACCCGGCGTCCGGGTTCGCGTTCGCGGGTGGTGGCGACGAGGGTGGCGATGACGTCGTCGGCTTCGGCGGTGTCGATCTCGATCCAGTGGATGCCGTAGCCGGTCAGGGCCTGCTGGACGTGTGGGATCGCGCGCAAGGGTTTGAGGGCGGCCTCGTCGAGGACACGGTTGGCCTTGTAGTCGGCGTCGCTGTCCTTGCGGTCGGCGGCGCCGTGCTCGCCGTCGAACACAACAAGGACCTCCGGTGGTTCCGCCATCTCCTCGCGGATCGCGACGCGGAGCAGGGCGAAGAACCCGAACTCGGCTGTGAGATCGCGGGTCTTGTCGCGGGAGAGGATCGCGGCGGGGAACCCGAACGCCGCGCGCCAGAGCAGGTTGTGACCGTCTACGAGGAGCAAAGGGACGCCAGCAGGCATCACCGCACCGCCTTTACGAATGTCTCGGCGACTGTGGTGGGCAGATAGTCCCGCGAGCGGTAGTACGCAGCCCTGGATAGGTGTGCGTAGCGTACTGGATCTGCGAGTAGCTGTTCAGCGGCGCGCCAGAGGCCGTGTTCGCCCCACGATCGGGGGACGATCACTCCGCCCGCGTCGCCACCGGTGCCGACCAGGGCGGGCAGGTTGCCCACGTCGAAGGCGACGACAGGGGTCCCGACACCCATGGCCTCGAGCGCGACCAGCCCGAAGGTCTCTCGCAGCGAGGGCACGATCACCACCGCGGCCTGCGCGAGCCAGGATGGCACCCGGCCCCAGTCGAGGCCACCGCCGTGGACGGTACCGAGGGTGAGGTGGGCCGCCGAATAGCGGCACCGGTCCAGTTCGGCCGCCTGGCCGCCGCCACTGGCCTCGAACCCGGCCTCGCCGACGATCACCTCGACCGTGCGGCCGACCAGCCGTCCGGCGTCCAGCAAAGCCCGGACGTTCTTTTCCGGCCCGAGCCGGGCCAGGATCCGGATCGGGCCATGCCGTCGCAGTGCCTCCCGTCGCGACTCGGGTGGCGGTGCCGGGTCGTGCAGCAGTGCGTTGGGCACGACCTGCCAACCGCCGGTGTCGTAGCCGCGACCGTGTGCCTGATCGAGAACCGTCCGAGACGGTGCGATGACCAGGTCGGCACGGTCCAGGGCGGGCTCGAGGTCCTTGTCGTGACCGACGACGTGCATGGCCAGGACCGTGCGCGCCCGGCTGATCGGTGCGGCTCTGCCGAAGCCCCATAAGCAGTCGGTGTAGACGGCGACATCGACCCGGTGCTCGCGGTACACCTCGCAGAGTTCGGCGGCGAGCAGCGCGTCCTGCCCGTGGGCGCTGATCGCGTCACGCAGCTCGTCGTCGTCGCAGGGGAAGGTGACGCCCACCGAGCCCACCCGCAGCACAGTGTCATCCCGGGTAGTGAGGGGGGCGGCGGTCAGGATGAGGCTGCGGTGGCCGAGCTGGCGCAGGCCGTGTGCGAGGGCGGCGGTGGCGCGTTCGATCCCGGCCGGCGCGTTCGGGGTGTAGGAGGCTAGGACGAACGCGACGGTCAGCGGGGGCGCGCTAGACATGGCGGGCGACCTCCTCCGGCGTCGGCAGTGTTGTGGTGGTGTGGTCGGCGGGTGGCTGTTCCCAGGGAAAGACGACCCAGTCGGAGACGGTCCAGATCGAGTAGTCCGGCAGCGTGGTCGCCCCGGTGTTGAGGCATAGGACCGTGGTCAGGATTTGGGCGTCCGGGCCGAGCAAGGGGGCGAGGTCGTCGCGGACGCGGCGAAGGGTGGCGCCGCTGCCACAGATGTCGTCCACCACCAGCACGCGGCCCTTGAGCTGTTGACCGTTGAGGCCGCGGAGCAGCGGGGCGAGATCGAGGGACACGTTGCCGGTGGCCTGCTGGTAGGCGTCGTCGCTGGTGTTGTGGCGGGCGCGGACGATGCGGGCGTTCAGCCTCAGCGTGGAGGCGATGAGGTGGGCGAGCGAGACACCACCGTTGGCGATGCCGATGACGCGCTCGACCGACGAGTGATCACGCAGGACCGCGTCAGTCAGAAGGGTGGCGGCGTCGTGGAGAACCTCCGGTGTCATGCGCCAGATCCGGTGGTGATCGAAGTCGCGCTGTGGTGTGGTCATTCGCGGGTCTATTCCTTACAGGGCAGGGGATATCGCGTCGGCGAGCCGAATGGGGTCGTGGGGGATACGGAGCTCTTGCAGGGCCTTTACGAGGTCGTACTCGGTGATTGCGGCGATGTCGGCCATCGCGGACAGCGCGGTGGCGTCGAGCTCTTCGACCAGGGCCCGTTCTGCCGGGGATTGCTGGGTCCGGACCTGCGCCCAGCGCCGGAGAGGCCGCAACCTGGGATCGGTGGTGTGCGCGAGGCCAAGGAGATCGACCGTGATGCGAGTGCCGTAGTGACCGCTGAACGCGAGGGTGGTCGCGCGGCGAAGTAGCTCGTCTGGCTGTTTTTTCAGCACGGCGCATACTTCGATCAACCGCTCGACGGATAGCCGGCGCGTCCCGAGTTCATAGCTGGCGAGCGTTTGCAGGGAAAGCTCATCGTCGCCTACGCACATCGCGGCACGCATCTGTTTGCGGGTCCAGCCGCGTTCTCTCCGCGCGGAACGCAGCAGTTCGCCCAAGGCGTGCGCGAACTGGTCGAGCTGATCGCTCGTTGGCGTGTTCATGTTCTGTCCTCCGTAACGTGGCGCGTGCTTGCGAGCTGGGCAGTTTTTCGACGTCCGTCCGCGGAGCTGTTCACGCTGAGCCGTCCCGGGCGGTCAAGGCGAGATCGCTGGCCATGTGCAGGGGGCGGAGGGAGCTGATGGCGTGTGCGCCCGGCTGGTTGCGCCAGATCTGGCCGTCGGCGCGGATCACCGTGAAGCCTCCGGCCGCCTCGCGAGTACGCAGACGTATGGGCACGGCCGCGGTGGTGCTCAGTTCGGCGAGGAGAGCGAGAGCTTCGTCATCGGTCAGCTGCTCGGTGACGGCCAGGGCGGCGCCTTCTCCGATGGGAAGCATCTGCAGGAAGGTCACCCCGCTCACCCCCAGCGCGGCGGCCAGGTCGACCATCGCTCGGATGCCAGCCCACGCCGTGGAGCGCAGGAGCACGGCCTGAATCTGTGTGGGGATGCCCTGGGCGACCGCCGAGTGGATTCCGGCGATGGCGTGATCGAAACTGCCCGCACCGCGCCACCGGTCGTGGCGTTCGGCGTCCGGGCCGTCCAGGCTCACCCGTATGGCGTCCACGCGGGCGGCCAGGGCTTCGGCGCGGCGGGCCAGGTGTGTTCCGTTGGTCGTCACGCTGACCGCGCAGCCGCCCGCGACGAGTACGTCGATCAACTCGGGCAAGTCGCGCAACAGCAGCGGTTCGCCACCGGAGATGTCCACACCCAGGACCGCGGACTCGGCGAGCAGGTTCGCGACGCGGAACCGATCGGGCCGGGCCAGTTCAGGCACGGATTTGTCGTCCAGGCAGTGAGGGCAGGCGAGGTTGCAGCGAACCAGGGGCGACCAGCAGACGCTAATCGGCACGTCCGCGTGCAGGGCCGCCGGGTGGACTTCCGGCCAGGAAGCGACGTCGGTATCGGACAACCGGACACGCCCGGAGCCGAGTGCGGTGCCAGCGCGGTGGGTCAGGCCGGTGAGCGGATCATGGACGACGCTCTCGGCGCCGTCTGTTCGCGCCGCGAAGGTGCGTGTCGTGGTGGTGCGTGGTGCCGTCATGCCGTGTCCTGCGGGGGCAGCATCGGCGAGACGAAGAGTTCCTCGAACGGCTTCGGGCCGACATACTGGCGGCAGGTACAAGCAACCCACTGGTTGCCGATGTAGATGCCACTTGTACTGCGCGCGTCCCTGTGCAGGATCTCGCCGCGGCACTCTTTGGACTCGGGGTCGTGGTGTTCAAGCCCGTGAGAACACCCGCAGACCGGTTTCGTTGTCGCGTCTGCGGGGGCGCGGCGGCGGGTCAGCCTGCCGACCAGCAGCCCGGCGCCGAAGAGGCAGTAGCCAAGCGTCAGTGAGATCGGGCCATTCATCGCAATACCTCGCAGAGGTGCAGGAGTTTGGTCATTCCGGCCTTGAATGAATGAGAGCGGCCAGTCGGGGCGGGACGCCGCATGAGGTCCCAGTAGCGGGCGAGGGTGCCGTGCCAGCTGGCGAGTTTGCGTTGCCACTGCTGCTCGGCGTCCGGTGGATCGAGGTGGAACCCGACGGCCTGCCGGAGCGGGATGACCAGCAGCCCGGACGCGATCAGGCACGCGCCGAGGTAGGTGTCTTCCATGCCCCAGCCGATCCGCCCGAACTCGGGGTCGAACCCTCCGACGTCGAGGACGGCGGCGCGGGGAACGGCGACAAGGGCGGTGACGACCATGCGGGGCAGGTCCCAGTCGACATAGCGCCGGCCGTAGCCGAGGTCAAGGAAATCGTGGGTGTGATCCAGTGGACGGCCGTCGAGGCGCTTGTCCAGCGTGATGCCGGTGTAGAGCAAGGGGCGGCCGACCGGCGGCCGCCAGACGACTCGGTGGTCCGCCGCGAGGTCCGGGTGATCGGCCAGCACTCTCCGTCCGCCCTGATGCAGGTCGTAGGGAAGGTTGTGGCGGAACCCGACGAGCACCGTGGTGTCGGTCGCGCGGGCGGCGATGTCGGTGATCACGTGCGGAGGCAGCACCATGTCGCCGTCGAGATAGAGGATGGTTTGCCCGCGGGCGAGCACGGTGCCGAGGTTGCGCGCGGTCGCCGCGCCCGCGCGTTCAGGGATCCGCAAGACGGTGGTGACGATCGGATGCACGGCTGCGATGGCGGCAGTGGTGTCGGTACTGGCGTCGTCGACGACGATAACCTCGAACCTGTACCGGTGGTGCTGCCCTTCCAAAGCGTTAAGCACGGCCGAAAGGCAGTAGCCGACGTTGTGGGCCGGGATGACGACCGAGAGGGTACGCACGGCGGCCAGTGGAAGGCCTGACGGCGTGGGCTCGTGCCAGCCGATCCCGGACACGGCTTCCCAGCTTCGGGTGCTGCTGGTGTGGAAGTTGTTGCGGTGCAGTAATTCCTGGTGCAATGTGGTCACGCCCACCCCCAGTCCCGGAGGTGGGGCACTGCGGCGCGCCATGCCCTCGGATCCGGGATGATTGTGATCTGCCGGAATTGGGCGGGATGGTCGAACACGCGTTGTAGAGCGTGCAGGTACAGCGGCTCGACCAGGATCAGCACGTGCCGCAGCGACGGTGCGTCGGCGAGTTCGGTGTCCAGTTGCGCGGCGACCGTCCGCTCGTGCAGACGCGTGGCTTCGGCCCGAGTCGTGAGCCGGTGGTCGTAGGTGCTCAGCAGCGCCTCAGGGCGCAGGAGGCCATGGGCGCCGGACAGGATGCGAATCCGAGCTCGGCGAGCGGCGTCCGCGGCGAAATGTTCTCGCGCGCTCGGGACGCACCCACCCTGGTAGAGGTCGAGCGCCGCGACCGGCGCGGCGGTGACGATCTTGCGCCGCGAGCAGTTGAGGATGATCAACCCGTGGTCGGGTGCGATGACGCGCGTGGGGGACGGCTGGAGGGTCATGGTTCGCGCACCACCCGCATGCCGATGCCGCGCGAGCGTAGTTCAGCGGGGGCGGCGTTGAGGAACGTGCATTGCGCGTACAACGGTGGCGAGGCGTAGGAACCACCCCGGATGACGACTCCGTCGCTCATCGCGGTGCTGGCGGTCCACTCCCACACATTGCCCGCGACATCGAGCATGCCCTCGGGTGTGGCTCCGGCGAGATGCGTGTCGACCGGGGTGACCGTGTCGTACAGGGAATCACGCAGGTTCGCGAACGCCGGTTGCCAAGGCACGTCACCCCACGGCCAGCGGCGGCGGCCGGATCCGGCCGCCATCCATTCCCATTCCACCGAGCGCGGCAGTCGACCGCCCAAGCGCTCGGCGATCCGGGTCGCGTCGGCGTGGTTGATCTCGGTGACGGGGTACCGTGGCCCGAGACCAGGCTGTTCGCTCGGCAGGTGCCCGCAGGTAAGCGGGGTGCGTGTCCACAACAGGGTGGGGACCGTGACGGGACGCCCGGCGTCCCCGTATGCGCAGACTCCGCCGGTGACTTCGAGCCACTCCAGGCTCATGCCTCAGCCGCCAATCAGGAACAGGTCTTCGACGTTGGCGTCTTCGCGGATGCGACTCTTGCGCTCGTTGGGCCGTAACCGAAGCTGCAAGAGTGCGTCGCTGATGGCGTAGAACGCCTCCTGTGCGTCGTCGCGAGTTCGGGCGAAGGCGACATAGTTGTCGGCGAAGCGGACGACTCGAAGGCCTGTCACTCTCTTGTCCACTTGGGACAGCCGGAGATTGATCAGCATGGGTGCCAGGCCGGAGCCCGCCGCGATCGGGCTCGGCATCGCAGCGAGTGCGCGACGTAAGCGGGTCAGGAAGGTGCCGTCGTGGATATGCTCGGCGTGCCAGTCGATGACCTCGTCGACCGTCGCGCCTTCGGAGACCGAAGCGACGTCGAGATCGGCGGCCCATCGCAAGCCTGCCTGATAATGCACGGAGGCTTGGCGCAAGGCGGTGATGCGATTGCGGCGCGGGCGGAATCCCGAGACCCAGCTGCGGAAGGCGCTAGCTTCCAGCACCGGCTCCAGCGCGTTGCGCAGCGCACGGTGCACCAGGCGATCCCGCACGGTGGGGATGAAGGTGTACATCTGTTTGCCGGTGTAGGTGGGCAGCTGTACCTCTCGGACCGGTCCGGGCCGCCAGGTGCCCTCGGCGAGTTCGAAGGCCAGTTGTGGCAGCAGCACGTGGGACTCGCTGCGAAGGCGTCCCCAGGTCATGCCGTCGGCGCCAGGGGCGGAGGCTCGCCGGCCGCACTGGCGCAACGCGCGGCGCAGACGCGGCTCGGACAGCAGGGGCATCAGCGAGTGCGATTGCGGTCCAGCGGTCGAGGGTGCTGGCGCGGTCGTGTCCGGGTGCGCTACCGTGCTGGGTGCTTGGGCGGCAGGAACGATCCCCTCGCCACGCTGTACCGGCTCGCTACCCGACACGCGCGAGCCGTGGTGCCGGGAACGACGGCCCCGCCCAGGCCCAACCGGTGAACTGGGCTCCGCCTCCGTCATTGTCGTCACCTCCTCACGCGCTGCCGTAGTTGGTGGGGTCGGGGATGTCGTTGCGCTGGAACGCTTCCTTGCGTTCGGTGCAGGTCCCACACGTCCCGCAGTGCGTCGTCCCGCCCCGGTAGCACGACCACGTTTTCTCGAACGGCACGCCGAACGCCGCACCGACGCGGACGATGTCGGTCTTGCTCTGGGTAAGAAACGGGGCAAGAAGTTCGAAATCGCCGACCAGAAGTCCCTCGTTGGCGGTGCGGGCAGACCGGGTGAACCGCTCAACGAACTCCGGTCGGCAGTCCGGATAGACGGCGTGATCACCCGCGTGCGCGCCGAACGCGACCACGTCGGCCTTACGGACAACGGCAAGCGAGACAGCGATGTCGAGCATGATCGCGTTGCGGTTCGGGACGATCGTCGCCCGCATCGACTCGTCGGTGTAATGCCCGTCGGGCACCGGCACATCAATGTCGGTCAGGGCAGAACCGGCCAGCAGACTGCCGAGCATCGCCAGGTCGACGATCTCATGTGGACAGTCCAGCAACCGAGCGATCTCAGCCGCATACTCCAGTTCGACCCGGTGCCGTTGACCGTAATCGAAAGACAATAGCGTCAGCTCGGCCCCGCGCGCGGCCAGCCAGTACGCCAGCACAGTGGAGTCCAGCCCGCCGGAGGCGACCACAATGGCGTGCCGCGGGTGCCGGTGAGCAGGCGAGTCGATCGGCACGCTCACCACGTCCCGCACGGCGAGGACATCGAGCGGGCCGCGCCGACCACTGCGGTCCACGGCGGAAGAGCCACGTGGGGTCGTGGCCGTTCAAGCCACCGCACGCCCTCGTCCATGTTGTCCAAAGCGGGAAGCACGATGGTGTCGCCGCGCCGTTTCCAACCGATCCGGAGGCGCACCAGCTCGTCCCAGGACGACCTCCGCATCGTCGTGCGTGGCTGGGTTAGAAAGATCCAGTTGCCGGGGTCGCCGGGGACCACGATGATGGGCGCGCGCAACATGTGCCGCGCAAGAGAATCGTTGACCTCCCCGGCGAACCCGGCGCGCATGATGAGCGCGTCGACGATGGTGCCGAGCTGGAGGCAGACGTCGCCGGAGACGCTGTCGATAGTGGTTGGCCACGCGAATAAGTCGCGGTAGTTCCGCACACGTTGGCCGGATTGCGGCTCAGCCTGGGCGGGTGGGGCGTCGATGATGATGGCGGTCATGATTCGGTCCTCCTTGAGTGAGTTGGGCGTTGGGCGCGGCCGAACGGGAGGCGTCGTGTAACCGCTCCCGCCCGGCCGCAGTCGGTGTCGCGGACGTGCTCAGCCGATAAGGCGCCACGGGAAAGCCAGCCTGACCCTGCGAGGTCTGGCTAGACGGCCCCCGCTCGGTGCGACGGTTGATCCGCGAGCAGGACGTCGCGCAGTGCCGCACGGAGCTGCCCGGCCTCGACGTTGGTCAACCGGGCGAGTCGCCCGCCGGGCAGCTCGATCTCGACGTCCGCGGAAGTCCGCCGCCGTAGGTGCAGCGCGGACCGCTGGCCGTCGCCGTCGCGGCAGTCGACCCTGCGGTGCTGCCAGCCCAGTCGACGAAGCAAGGCGGCGGCTGGCACGGTGGGACATGGCCGCCTCATGGGCCTTCGGCCTTCCTGACCAAGCCGAGACCGTGTGTCCCGGCGGTCGCGATCGCGTACCGCAGGACTCGGTTGGGCGGCTGACGCGGCGCGCGGCGGTGCGAACCTGCATAGGCGGACTCGGCTTGCTGTCGTCGCCGCCACGCCATCCGCAACAGGCAACAGACAAACGCCAACGCGGCGCTCGCCGTGATGCTCAAGGGGATCATGTGCCCTCACCCCTGGTGGCGGGGATCGCGGCGGGACCAGGTACCGGGGCCGTGGTCCCGCCGCGACATGACGACAGAGCAGGGCGCCCCTCGACGGTTGGGGGAAGACCGCCAAGGTTCTGCTCCGCCGTGCTCGCCGTGTCCGTTGTCGTGACGGCGCCAGCTATGGCTGGCGCGGGTGTGGCCGCCACCTCAGTGGCTTTCATGACGGCAGAGCGGAACTTCGCGGCGGCCCCACAGTCGAGGATTGCGCTCTCTCCTGGGGGAGCCACGACCACGACTTCCGAGTCGCGCACGGCAACACACAGCGTCCGTTCACGGCCGGTCACGTCACGGCACGCGATGGACCAAGATCTGGTGTTTGTCATGCGGCACCACCTCGTGCGGTGTCCCTACTCCATTCCCGTCGACACACCGGCTGCACGAACAAACACGGCACAGCGAGCTGAGTCTTTGGGTATCGTGACGCGCGTGGCGCCACGAATCGCTGGAAGAGCATAATTACTCCAATAGTCAGCGAGTCCCTAATTTATTTGTTGCGTCGGATTGCCATCCGCGCAGGTTGTCAAAGCGTTCTCGTGAGCCTCACGGTGTCCAGCTGGTAGGCGCTGATTAACTAAACGTCTGTAACAGGTCACGGTCCAGAGCGGCTATGCGGCGGCGATGGGGCGTTCATAGATCGTTGCCCGCGCTGACCTGCCCAGATTTCGAACCGCTGCTGTGTTAGGCGGGCAGAAAACCAGCACCGGTGCGCTTGTCGACCCGGTCAATGCGACCCCTGTAGGAGCCGCGGTTTATCAAAGCGCTGATAATAGATTTCGAGATAGAGACGTTCGTCGGACTCGATGTACAGCCGACCTTGCTGGTCAAGCTCAAGGCTCCAAATCGCCACGTCAGCTTGGGCCGGCGCGGCGAACCACGCGGCAGCGGCGGCGAACACGTCGGCATAGTCGACGCCGCTGACGGTGTGAAGCTGAGCCGTAGAGACGGCATCGTGCGGGTGGGGCATGGAACGACTCCTCCGTGCAGGCGGGTGGACGCCAGCGCTATACGCACGCCTGCGACCGATTCCGGGTCGTCAGACACAAGTTGCTGTGGGTGCGCCGCTGTTGAGTTGCCAAGCGAAACGCCCACATCCGCAGACGTCGCGCGTCCACCCCGTGCGGCTCGGGCTCCTCCGGATTGCAGGGAAGCTAGTGAACGCTCGATGATCAAGCAGCGGCCAGAGCGGCAAGGAGGCGGCTATAAGGCGGCAATGAGGCGCCACTAGGCTCTACCTGCGCAAACACCTCAATGCGGGTTCGTAGTCCGAACGGGTGCAGCTCATCGAGCGGGTGATCAGACTTGATGGATAGCTGGCTATCGTGACGGTGACCGACGGGTGAGGTGATGTTCATGGGGGACCGGCGAGATGCCTTCGCTCACCGGCGCGAGCAGATGGGCTACACCCAAGAAAGCTTCGGAAGAGCAGTCGGGGTGGAGTTCTCCACCGCAGGGCGTTGGGAACGAGGCGACTTGACCCCGCATCCGTACCGGCGGCCGCGCATTGCCCAGGTGCTCAAAGTGAGCCTGGACGAGTTGGAGGTCTTGCTCTCGCCGTCCCGGCAGGCTCCGTCATTAGAGCTGACGACGTCGCCCCGCTACGCCCAGTCGCTTGATGATGCGTTGAGTACCTTGGAAGCAGTAGCTCTCGTTGACAACGGGGCGGACACGAAGCCTGGTATGCGTGTCTTTGAGGGGCGGTTGCCCGCCCAGGCGGTCCGCGCTTGGCGTTTCGGTGCGGAGGATTTCGACGTGCCGACGACCGGAGCCTCGGCAAGCGTGCGCGACATCGACGAGATTAAAGCGACGACCACTGCGCTTGATCGGCTCGACCGCCAGTTTGGCGGCGACTACTGTCGCGGGCTGGCTGTGAAGTATCTGACGAGTCGTGTGTTGCCGACACTTCGGAGGCCTGCATCTGATTCGGTGCGGCGTGAACTATTCCAGGCTTCGGCAGTATTGGCCGAGGTTATCGGATACATGGCTTATGACGCTCAGCTTCACCGTCTTGCGCAGCACTATTTTATCCACTCCCTCCGGCTTGCCAAAGAAGCAGGCAACCCTGCGTACGGATCGTTCGTTTTCGCCACCATGAGCCATCAGGCGTTGTACCTTGATCGACCTGACCAGGCGTTGACACTTGCTCGGGCTGCACAGGAGACTGCTCCGTCCGGCTCCGTCGCGGCAGTGAAGACCGAAGCTGCCATGCTCGAAGCAACTGCATCCGCAGCCCTTGGTGATCACAGGGGTAGCACTGAGGCCTTACGTCGAGGTGAGAAGTCGTACGACCATCACGGTTCGGCAGATGAGACGCCCTACTGGATGGCGCACTGGGATGACGCGGTCCTTGCGAGCTTCGCCAGCTCGGCATGGCTCGATCTTGGAGACGTTCGCGCGGCGGAACCGTACCTGCAGGTCCTTGCGGACAAGACCCAGGGGCAGGTACGTCGCGAGGTTTTCGCGGCTGGGCAACGCGCCAAGGCTGCCCTGCTCGAACGGGATGTCGAGCGATGTGCTCACTATGGCACGATGGCGGCCGAAGCCGCTGCGGCCGCCAACTCGAAACGCTCGCATCACATCGTCCGCGACCTGCTCAGCCAGCTTGAAGGGCATCGGCAGCTGCGGCCTGTACGCGAGTTGACGGAGACGGTGGCCACGCTCCTACCAAGTGAGGCACCTTGACGCATGAGCAGCCCAACCACTGCGGTGATCGCACAGTCTTCCAGCACGATTTGAAGGACGAGGGCGATCCAGAGCCCGAGTTCAACCTGGGAATCGCCGAGCGGCTGCCGCGGAAGAACGTTGCAGCAGGCGTGCTCATCCGTGACGATTCGGGTCGTATCCTCTTCATATCGCCGACCTACAAGCCGTTTCTGGACATACCGGGAGGCTTGACCGAGGATGAAGAGTCGCCGTTAGCCGCTTGCTACCGCGAGGTTCGGGAGGAACTTGGGGTCGACTTGCAGATTGGCAGGCTGTTACTCGTTGACTGGATGCCGACTCATGGCGTGTGGCGTGACAGCGTCCAGTTCATCTTTGACGGCGGCGTCCTCAGTGTCGAGCAGATCGAGGCGATTCGACCGGCGGCCAACGAGGTCGGTCGTCTTGAGTTCCTCCACGTTGACGCTGCCAAACAACACCTTCGCCCGTCAATGGCTCGGCGGGTTAGCCTGGCGCATCGAGCACTTCTTGACGGTTCGACGTATTACGCCGAGTTCGGTCGAATCCCGTAGGCGTCGTCTGCCACTGTTGTGAGGCCACCACATCCCTAGTCGTGGGACCACCGGCAGGTGGAACAGGTTATCGTGCTGGCGATTGGTAAACGCCGCGTTCCTGAACGACCGGTAAGCGGCACGAGCGGATGTTGGAGGTGTAGTCAGTTCGGTGTGGTTTGTAGCGGTCTGCTCTGTTCGGTCGATACTGGTAGCTGAGGGTCCCGGGTCCAGGTGAGGGGTTTGGTGTGATCGAGTCGGTGGAGTTGGTGGTGGCGGCGCTGGCGGCTGGTGCTGCGGCGGGTGCGGGTGAGACGGCGTCCGCGGCAGTCAAGGACGCCTATACCGGGGTGAAGACGCTGGCTGCGCGTGCGCTGCGCCGGGCGAAGGCGGTGCCGGCGGAGGTTGTGGAGCTGGTGGAAGCCGACGCGGTCACGCTGACCGAGGACGGAGGCGACGGCGTGGGGCGGCGGGAGCTCACCGCTGCGCTGGCCGCGGCAAGTGCTGGGGAGGACGAGGAGCTGGTGGCGGCGGCGCTGAAGGTGCTGGAGCTGACCGATCCTGACAGGGCCCAGGCGGGTAAGTACCGGGTCTTGTTGCATGGCAACAAGGGTGTGCAGGTGGGTGACCACAACACCCAGACCAACACGTTCCACTGACCCGGCCCTCGATGCCCACCAACCAGTCGTCCCCGCGCCCGGAATCTCCTGATCCCGGGGCTTGGTGTCGCCCGTGCACGCGGTGAACAACAGCCGGGGCGTGCAGGCTGGCGACAACAACATCCAGCACAACTACACCACCGTCACGCAGGCTCCGTTGCCCGCGATCGAATCGGTGCCTGCGGTGCCGGGCTTGTCGTGGATTCCTCTCGACACGGCATTGTTCGTGGGCCGTTCCGAGGAGCTGGATCGGCTCGACGTGGTGCTGGGCGAGTCTGGGCGGGCGACGGTGGTCGCGGTGCACGGTTTGGGCGGGGTGGGCAAGAGCACGCTGGCGGCCCGGTTCGCGCATCTGCATGCTGGCCGTTTCGGCTTCCGGTGGTGGATTACCGCGGATTCTCCGGCCGCGATCGACACCGGTCTGGCTGAACTCGCCGAAACTCTCCAGCCCGCTACTAGTGCGCTGCCGGTGGAGCAGCGCAGTGCGTTGGGGGTGCGGTGGCTGGCGACGCATGAGGACTGGTTGCTGGTGCTGGACAACGTGACCAGTCCGCAGGATGTGGCGGGGTTGCTGGGGCGGGTGCGGACGGGCACGGTGGTGATCACCAGTCGTCAGCGCTCGGGGTGGCGGGCGGTGGAGACGGTGCCGCTGGACGTGCTCACCGAGGACGAGGCGGTGCGGTTGCTGACCCGGATCGTGCGGTCGGAGTGGCCGGACGCGGACCTGGCCGACGCCGGCCGGTTGTGTGGTGAGCTGGGGTGGTTGCCGCTGGCGGTCGAGCAGGCAGGCGCCTATCTAGTGCAGACCCGGACCAGCCCGGCCGCCTATCTTGAGTTGCTGGCACGGTTTCCGGTCCAGATGTTCACCGCGACGGCGGAGGGCGGTGACGCGCAGCGGACGATGGCGAGGGTCTGGCACGTCACCCTCGACCACCTGTCCGACACCCCAGCCGCGGGGCAGGTGCTGCGGCAGCTGGCCTGGTACGCCCCGGACGGCATCCCCCGGAACCTGCTGGCCGGTGCGGTGGCGGAACCGGAGCTGTCCGAGGCGCTGGGCCGGCTGGCCGCCTACAGCATGATCACCCTCACCGAGGACACTGTCGCCGTGCACCGCCTGGTTCAAGCGGTCACCCGCACACCCGACCCCACCGACCCACACCGCCAGCCCACCGACATCGCCACCGCCCGCGACAACACCACGACCCTTCTGTCGGACGCCCTCACCGAGCTGGATCCACACACTCCCGCAGACTGGCCTGCCTATCGGACGGTCCTGCCCCACGCACGGGCACTGCTGCAACACACCACACCCGACACCGACACCACACAGACCAGCCGCCTGCTCAACAATCTGGGCCGCTACCTCGCAGGGCAGGGCGGCGTCGGCACCGCCATCGGCTACCACAGCCGCGCCTACGACAGCTACCAACGCCTCAACGGCCCCGACCACCCCGACACACTGATCTCGCGCAACAACCTGGCGGGCGCCTACGAGTCGGCGGGTGATCTGGACCGGGCCGTTCCTCTGTACGAGGCCACCCTCGCCGACCGGGAGCGGGTGCTGGGTCCCGACCACCCCGGCACACTGCGCTCGCGCAACAACCTGGCCTACGCCTACCAGTCGGCGGGTGATCTGGACCGGGCGATCCCGCTGTACGAGGCCACTCTCGTCGACTGCGAGCGGGTGCTGGGCCCCGACCACCCCAACAGACTGACCTCCCGCAACAACCTGGCGGGCGCCTACAAGTCGGCGGGTGATCTGGACCGGGCGATCCCGCTGTACGAGGCCACTCTCGTCGACTGCGAGCGGGTGCTGGGCCCCGACCACCCCAACACACTGACCTCGCGCAACAACCTGGCGGGCGCCTACGAGTCGGCGGGTGATCTGGACCGGGCGATCCCGCTGTACGAGGCCACTCTCGTCGACTGCGAGCGGGTGCTGGGTCCCGACCACCCCGGCACACTGCGCTCGCGCAACAACCTGGCCTACGCCTACAAGTCGGCGGGTGATCTGGACCGGGCGATCCCGCTGTGCGAGGCCACTCTCGTCGACTGCGAGCGGGTGCTGGGCCCCGACCACCCCAACACACTGACCTCCCGCAACAACCTGGCGGGCGCCTACCAGTCGGCGGGTGATCTGGACCGGGCGATCCCGCTGCATGAGGCCACCCTCGCCGACCGGGAGCGGGTGCTGGGTCCCGACCACCCCGACACACTGAGCTCCCGCAACAACCTGGCCTACGCCTACCAGGCGGCGGGTGATCTGGACCGGGCGATCCCGCTGCATGAGGCCACCCTCATCGACAGCGAGCGGGTACTGGGCCCCGACCACCCCATAACCAGGACCATCCGCTCGAACCTCGACAGGGCGAAATCCACCTGAATCCGTTACCGTGCGGGTCGTTACGGACCCAAACGAACGGTGGCGTCCGCCATCCGCTCATCGGCATGACCGGACGTTCGATCGCCGTCGCCATGATCGGTCCGCACAGTGGGGCAGGAACATGTTCTCTCGTCGGATCGCCTGCTGTCGGCGGTCACACGACTGGCGACGTGGTCCCACAAACGGTGGCAAAGGACACCGCAGGGTCACAGCAGCAATTGAGCAGATAGTGGTGCCTGAGGCTGCTTAGTCCCAAACGATTTGGTGCTCGTGTAACCACGCTGGTGGGTCCATGGCGCCGCTTTGAGCTGCTTGGGCGATTCTGCGATCGCGGCTTCGCTGTTCGATCCACCGCGGCGTGCCGCGTCGGTGTGTCGTGCGGCTGCGGCGGCTTGCCCCAGCTCGAATGACTCTTTCGCGTCGCATGGCTTCGAAGGCTTCGAGTGCCGCCGCTGCCACTTGGTGACTGCCAAGTTGTTGGGCTAGAACAACTGCGTCTTCGAGGGCTAGCGCGGCGCCTTGCTCTGTAGCTGGTGGCACGGCGTGGGCTGCATCGCCGATAAGGATGACCTGGTCTGTGCGCCATGTCGGCATGGTGTCGAGGGTGCGTGTGTTGGAGGGCAGGATGACGGTCGCGGCTCGGATGATGTCCACGGCTGGCGTGCGGTCGCGCCGAAAGAGCTTCACGAGGCGTCTGCGCCAGGTTTCGATGTCGCGCGGTTCGTCCGCGGGGAGTGGTTCTGGTGAGGCGATGTTGGCGTACCAGTAGATGTCGCCGGCAGCGGTTGTGTAGCCGAATGTCGCTTTCTTTCCCCAGAAGATGTGAAAGGCGTCCGGCGACGGAGGAGCGGCGGTGCTTGCGGGGGCGTAGCCGTAGACGAGGTGAGTTCCGGCGTAGTGGGGTTCTGGCGTGGAGGGAAAGGCCAGCCGGCGGGTTGTGGAGTTGAGTCCGTCTGCGCCGATGAGCACGGTGCCGTCGGCGGTGGATCCGTCGTCGAATGTTGCTATGACGCTGCCGGAGCGGCTAGTTGTGGCTATCAGGCGCTTGTTCATGGTGACGAACGCTCCGCGGTCGGCGGCTGCGGTGCGCAAGACGCGGGCGAGGCGAGCGCGGGGCATGGTGCGGGGGACATCGTTGTGTCCGTTGCCGGTGAAGGAGACCGTGCCGAGGTGGCGGCCGGTGCCTGAGCTGAGTTCGGTGTTGGCGACGGGGTAGGAGATGTCGGTGACGATGTCGAGCGCGTCGATGGCGCGCAAAGCGTTGAGACCGTTGCGTGGGAGGCGTAGTGCGGCTCCGCTGTAGTCACCTCCGTCGTGCCGAGCTTCATAGACTTCGGCTGTGATGTTGGCTTTGCGCAGAGCTATGGCGGTTGCGGATCCCGCGATGCCGCCGCCGACGATGATCGCGTGATGGGTCACGCGGCCCTCCCTGAGATGGCTAGGTGTCTGGCAGCAAAGGCATGTGAAAGCGCTACGAGTTCGTCGACCTCGTCATGCGCTGAGTTGGTGTCCGGGACTGCGAGAGGGATGGCCCGCTGTTGCTCACCGTGGTCGTCAGGGGAGCCCTGGAGCGCTTCGGCGATAAGGTCTGACAGCGGTGTGTCGGCTGGGTGGTCTTCGCGGAGTTTCGCCACGCGTGGGCTGATTCGGACAAGCCCGTCTCGGCATTCGATCATCCGGCGGTAGTAGCGCCGATGTACGTCCCAGACGCGGAGCGAGTCCCACGGGGTGGTGGAGGCGCGGAGAAATTCGTCTTCAGGGAACGCGTGGTGTAGAGCCATCCACAACGGCCCGAGTGCGTGGTAAGCGCGACGTTGACGCCACCAGATACGTATGGCGGTCAGTCGCATGCGGGCCGCCGGATAAAGGAGGCCAACGACGATCGCGACGATGCCGGTGAACGACAGCGTCCCGTTCACGCCGATGATGTTCATGAACAGGGTTCCGGTGAGCCAGTACTCGACGTCTATCGCAGCGAATATTCCACTGGTCACCGCGACTAGGACGAAGCCGACGGCTGCGACGCGAAGTCCCATACTTAGCCGCCGTTCGGCCTGGCGGGCGTAGCGCAGTGCCGAGACCGCGCACGCCGCGAGCGCGCAGCCCATGAAGAGGTTGGCGGCGAAGTAGATGACCGACATGTGTGGAACTGACCGTGGCGCCGGTGCCGACGCGGCAGCACCGATCATGACGAGTTCGGCGGTGACGAGCACCATCAGGTTGCGGCGAGTGCGGCGTTTGGCTACCTGTCGCGGCAGCGTCGCAGCATCGAAGAAGAACAGTAGGGAGAGAACAGCGGCCGACGTGGGGGCGTGCCAGGCGACTGCGGACCACACCGGGCCCCCGCGCACCAGCGACGCGTCTCCGACGACGTCACGCAGGATGCGCCCGATGAGCGCGAAGGCAAGGAAGCTGACGATGCCTTGTAAGGGGAGGTTCCAGGGTTGCCGGCTGAGCTGATAGCCCTTCCAGACCAGGCCGCCGAGGAGGCAGCTGATCAGTGCGGCACTGATGAGCCAGCTCATAGCCAGCCGATCCGGGCGCCGAGAGCGGTGTCCATGCCGCGCGCGGCGCCGTCAGAGGGCCGAGGGGCCGCGATGTTCAGGATGGACGCCCACTCGAGGATGATCGTCGCGACTGCTTCGGCTTCCCGTTCGTGGTCGGTGTCGTAGGCAGTTCTCCGGAGCGCTCGTTTCACCGCGTCGTCGCCGATATCCGGGTACTGCTCGCTCAGGGATCGTGTGCCTGGCGTGCTGAGCCCGTCGGGAAGGATGTCGCTGTCGAGGGCGCCCTGGTGACCGCCGAGGATATGGCCGAGTTCGTGCAGGACGATGTGGTCCTGGTGCAGTTTGGACGTTTCCTTCTGGAAGAGGATGTAGTCCGTTTCAGGGGTGGAGATCCACATGCCGAAGGGACCCGGGACAGGGATGGGGTAGGCGATCAGCCGGATCGGTTTGCCGCGAATCTCGCCCATCTGACGGCATAGCTCGGTGACGTCCAGGGGTGGGCGAATGTCGAGCTTGCTCAGCATCTCACGGCATTGTCGGCGTATGCGCCGTTCTGACACCCGTACCCTCCCTTCGCGGCAGCGGCTTCGGGCAGCATCGCAGAGATCGTTATGGCCGGGCCGCTCTAAGCGTCCGTAAGCCCTCCATCGGGTGGCGTAGGCGTTTCAGCTCGTTCTTGTTGATAGACGAGTTCGAGCATGTCCTTCACCAGCTTTAGGCGTTCGGGCGACAGCTGACTTGCGCGCATCGCCAGCAGCTGAATCTCCTCGTCACCCGAAAGGCTGGCCATCCTTTGGCGCTCCGCTTTCAGCGCGTCCAGCTGCTGGTCGACTTGCTGCACCAGCTCGTCGTCGTCATCGAAGAAGTACGCGACCGGGACCTCGAAGAAGGAAGCCAACCCCTGCAGATAGCCCTTCGTCGGGTTGTCTTTCGTGCCGTTGCGGAGTCCCCAGATGTAGCTCTGAGATGCCGTCTTGACGTATCGGCCAGCGATAATGGCTGCGGCGACCTGCTCGTTGCTGTACTCCTTGCCGTCCGGTCGCTTTTTCGTCGCGAAGAGGTCGTTCAGCTTCGCGGCGAGCGTTCGCGTCGCTTGCCCTGCCACCCCAGGCCTCCAAGACAGCCGCTGTGTCTTCACTAGTGAGACACCCAATCGGGTGATCACTTTCTCGTCAGTTGAAATGAACTTTCTCCTGAGAATAGTCTCAAGCCTACGATGCCTCAACTGAGGAGAAAGTTCGCCACCCGGGTGGGCTAGCGGGCTTCGAGCCTCAAGGTCGGAGGAAGTTGATGGTGACCGCAATGGCGCCAGTGCAGGTGGCAGGTCCGGGCTCGCCCCGGCGCAGCGGGGCAAGAGCGGCTCGCGTCTAGCGCGGTCGATTGCTCTGCGGATGGGGAGACGCAGATGCGACAAATCAACAGCTTTGCCGAGGCGGTGCACCGGCTGCGCCGTGAGCGGGGAATGAGCTTGGGTGATGTGGCCGCGAAAGCCCGCTACAGCCCGAGCTACTTATCCAAGCTGCTCCACGGCCAGCGGCGCCTTCTGCCGGAGGTCGTGCGCCAGATCGACACGGTCCTCGACGCGAAGGGGCAACTCGAACGCCTCGCCGAACAACAACGCTCCGAAGGCTCGGCGGGCGGGGACAAGCCGATGCAACTGCCTGCCGACGTCCCAGGCTTCGTCGGACGCGCAGACGTCCTGCGGACGATGGACGACGCACTCGCGAGCCAGGCAAACGGTGGCGCCCACACGATCGTGATCGAAGGAGGCTTCTGGGTCGGGAAAACGGCCCTTGCCGTGCACTGGGTCACCCGAAACCTGGATCGGTTTCCCGGCGGCTGCCTCTTCGCCGATATGCGCGGTCTCGGCCCCGGTACACCCAGGACGCCGGAGGAGGTACTCGATGGCTTCTTGCGGGCATTGGGCGCCGGTCAGGCGGACCTGAACGGCGCACTCGAGGTCCGGGTCGCAAGGTTCCGATCGATCCTCGCCGAACGCCCCGCCGTAGTGGTCCTCGACAACATCGCAGACTACAGCCAGGTACGGCATCTGCTGCCCGGTGGCGGCAGCGTCGTCGTCGCTACCAGCCGCGAGCACCAAAGTAGCCTGCTGCTGCGGACCGGTGGCGTGTCGATCGACTTGCCCGCCTTGCCGCTCGACGACGCGCTGACCTTGCTCGCTAGCCGCGCCGGCCGTCATCGGCTAGCCGCTGACCCCACTGTCGCGGAAGCAGTCGTACGGCGCTGCGGCCGGCTGCCCATGGCGGTCCTGATCGTCGCGGAACACCTCCAACAGCGGCCTGACAGCACCCTGGGTAAGACCGCCGCCCAGCTGGCGACCGACCGCCACCGGCTGGACCTCTTCACCTCGCCGGACCCCACGGTCAACATCCATGGCGTGATCGACCTGTCCTACCTCGCCCTGCCACCGGCTGCGGCACGGCTGTTCCGTCTGCTGGGGATCAGCCCCGCGTACACCGTCAGCGCGGACTCCGCTGCCGTGCTCGCCGACATCGAACCCGACCTAGCGGAGTCACTTCTAACGGTCCTTCGGCAGGCCCACCTGGTAACGCCCATGCCGGACGGCCGCTACTGCATCGACTACCTCCTCCGGGCATACGCACACCAGCGCGCGCTGGTCGAGGAGCACCTCCGCGACGTCGAGAAGGCCCAAGACCGGGTTCTCAGGTGGTACACGGCACGAGCGCTTTCCGCCAACAACTCGCTCATCCCGAACTGGCGGGACTCGACGATCGACAGCCTGCTCGCGGACTTCGGCCAAGGCAGCCCTGGCTTCGATGAGGCGATGTCCTGGTGCCAGGCCGAGGTCGCGACCGCCCTGCAAATCGCGAAGAACACCCGCAGCCACCTCGCAAAGGACCTCCTATGGGTCCTGCCGACCGCGTTCCTCCCCTTCTTCGCCATCACTCGAAGCTGGACGGACTGGCTCGTGGCCGCCAACGACGGGCTCGACGCCGCGACCACAACGGAAAGCGCTCCAGGCACTGCTCGAAGCCTGCAAGTCCTCGGCTGGGCCGAGCGTGACCTCGGCCGGACATCTGAAGCCATCTCGCATCTCACACAAGCCCTCGAGCTCTACGCCGAACTCGGCGACGAGCTTCCCGCGGCATGGACCGCACACGGCTTGGCGCTCGCCCTCACCGATAGCCAGCGGCACGATGACGCGATCGCCCACTTCCAGGCGGCGGACGACCGGTTCCAGGCACTTGACCACGGCATCGGCGTCGTCATGAACCAGGCAGCATTCGCCCTAGCCATCCACGAGGCCGGTGATCGCGAGCGAGCCATCGACACCGCGCGCGAGGCACTGAGCCTCGCTCAGAAGCACGACTCCGACGGCATCCAAAGCCTCGCGCACCACAGCTTCGGCATCCTCCTGCAACGCCGAGGCGACCATAGAGCGGCCCTTACACACTTTGATGCCGCGGCCTCCCTTCGGCAGCGCCCGTGGCAACGATGGAACCTCGCCGACACACTGATCGCCCGAGCGGACTCCCTGCTCGCCCTGGGGTTTCGGCCGCAGGCCACAACCGCCTACGAAAAAGCTGCCGACATACTGGAAAGCCTCCGCGATTCGCGAGCGCACGAAATTCGTGCACGCGCCGCGTTGCGCGGAACACCTCAGTGGGCGGCCAAGGGCGCTCCCGCCGATCCAGTCCTGCGCTTGCCTGCGGGCACGGTAAAGCATTCACGACAATGCTGAACGCAACCGCGCGTTGCACGGGCTGCCCAGCCGATGGTCGAGAGGCGAACGAAGCGTTCCCGCCACCTTCCGCGACGATGAAGGTTATGACCGATACCCCGCGGCTCCCAGCCGCCACCAGCAGTCCACCCCGCCCGACGACGTCGGTGCGGCGTCTGCCGGAGCTGACCCGGTCGGCGATGTGGATCACCGCGCTGGTGATCGCGGTGCTGACCGCCGCGGCGGTGGTGGCGTTGTGGTGGCCGGCAACGGCTGGACTTATCGGCGCCGACCTGGTCAAAGCCCGGCTCGACGCGCTGAAGATCGGATTGAGCATCGGTGTCGGCAGCGGCGGCGTGGTCGCCCTGTACCTCGCGTGGCGACGGCAGCACTCCACCGAAGCTGCTCTCTCCCAGCAGGAGCGGACCGCCGACGACGCCCGCGCGGATGCCGTGGAGCGGCGGATCACCGAGCTCTACCTCAAAGCCGCAGAGCTGCTCGGCTCGGACAAGGCTCCGGTCCGCCTCAGCGGCCTCTATGCACTCGAACGCCTCGCCCACGACAACGAGTCCCAGCGGCAGACCATCGTCAATGTCCTCTGTGCCTACCTCCGCATGCCCTACGAAGCCTCCGAATCGCTACCAGACGACGCCGACGCCGAGCAGCGTGAACAGCACCGTGCCCTCATCCAGGAACGTGAAGTCCGGCTTACCGCACAACGCCTCCTCAGTGACCATCTCAAACCCGGCCGCGACATCGCCTACTGGGGCCGCCTTGACCTTGACCTCGCCGGTGCACACCTCATCAACTTCAACCTCGACGACGCGCTCATCGGAACCGGCATCTTCAGAAACGCGACCTTCGTCGGTCGCACCGACTTCACCAGGGCGGTCTTCGGCGGTCATACAGACCTCATGGGTGCCCGCTTCACCGGGAAAGCTCTCTTCGTCAGAACCACGTTCACCAAAGGAGCCTGGCTCAACAACGCAATTTTCAACGGTGCGGCCACGTTCGCCTCGGCCGCTTTCAAAGAACGCGCGGACTTTCGCGAGGCAACTTTCAGTCAATCCGCAAAATTCACCGAAATAGTCTTCGCTCAGATCGCTGCGTTCGGCAAAGCAACCTTCGGCGGCGAAACGTACTTCCACAGCACAACCTTTGCTCAGGACACAGCCTTCACCGGCGCGATCTTCGCCAACTCGACCTTCTTTGTCGAAACGGCCTTCAATGGACGCGCAGACTTCGGCAACACGCATTTCCGCAGTGATGCCTTCTTTACTCGCGCTGCCTTCGCCCGTGATGCGCTGTTCGGCGAGGCGACTTTCATCCGCGAGGCCAACTTCGCCAATGCGACCTTCCTCAGAGAGGCCAGCTTCATCAAAGCCGCCTTCATTAAAGACCCCATCGCCCTCGGCGCGAACTTCGCCCGACAGCCCGTCTTTACCGATGCAACACTCGTCGGAAAACCATACGCAGACGCAGAAAACACCTCCACCTAGAGTCCGCACCTCAGCCCGCTAGACTGAGAACGACGACCAAGCTGGCGCAGCTTGGGATTGGTCGTACCGCAGGGCATGTACGCACCTGGCAGGTAAGCTGATCGACGCCAGACGCTCCGTCGACGCCGGGTGAGTCCACGGCCACCAAGGTCAACTCTCGTTCCCGCCTCCGACGCGAACGTGGGCACAGTCGTGGGCGCAAGGCCCCTCTCGGCGGTCAGCTGGTACGACAGCGGTTACCAAATTCGCTGGTCATCAGCGCATCGCAGTAAACCTCACCAAGCGCAGATGTGCGCCCCTTGCACGGGTAAACGCCGAATGCTGACGCATCTTCGCCAAGTTCAAAGCTGTCGCACGCGGCTTTCATGACGGTGGATTCGGTGGCGTTCCCGCAGATGACCATGTCCTTCGACGCTGCTTGCGTCGTTGACTCCTCGGGCCTGGGCGTAGCCATGACTAATGAAAACCGCTTCCGTCTTGACAGGGTCAGGACAAGATCAACACAGAATCGGCACAACGCTGTGCTCGCCTGACGGGTTCCCGTCCGACTTGCGACGGTGGATAGTGAATGGCAGAACAGGGCAACCGTCGCAGATGGATTTCATCGATCTTATGGATCGCCAGATGCTTGTTGTCCGGCTATTCACTTCCATTACTCTTGAGGGTTGAGGACATGATTGAAATTTCGCGGACTCGTGCGGTTCGATTCGGTCTGGCTGGAGTGGTCGCAGCGCTCGCGGTCGCGGGGTCGAGTGTGACGGCAAACGCTGCCACGGCAAGGGAAACAGTGGATCGCGGTCCCGTTACCGTCAGCGAGGGATGTGGCTATCTCGGCTGGGGAAAGTACCGGCACTGCGATGGCGGTACCGGGTCCACTGTGATGCTGGACGTCGAGGATATCTTGGGCGGCCTCTTCCTCTACTGCGTCGGGCCCGGGACGACCAATCTCCAACCGGTTATCAGATGGCGGGTGACTGGCGCCTGGTGGAACGGAGGCATTCGCTGCATTCCGGGCTATTACGGCCACGCGTGATCGAGACTCGCCAGAGCCGTGATCGCCGACCCGGGACTTGCTGATCGGGCGGTTGCTCTGGCGCTCCGGGGAGGTCAGCGCCCCGGACGCGGCGTGGCGGGAATCCAAGCTCTCCGCCCCAGTTTGGCCCGTCACGCCGTTCCCCAACTAGCTGCCAAGCAGCAAACGCTCCGTCGGTTTCGTCGGGGGATCGACGGAAGCCGCCGGGGTGGCGCCCCCTCCCCTCAAGCGCCACCCCGGCAACCCCGCTGGCAGACCAAGTCAGCCGGTAGGACGTCACCCGCAACTCGCGTTGTCAAAGAGTAGGGACGAACGATGACGAGCCAGACAGCCACGGAGTCGCATCACACGGCGACAGGCGTTCTATCCGTTTGCCAGCACCATGGAGAGTGCGCCTGCCAGAAGGCATGGCCCGAACGGCACCACCATGGCACCGCCGTCATCGCGGCGTCGGACGCCGGGAACAGCGGCCATGACCAACGCGAGCAGCGAGGCGGTCAGCAGCGCTCCGGCGACCTGGGCCCAGCCGATCCAACCGGTCACCAGGCCGACCACCGCGGCGGCGCTGACGTCGCCGGCACCGACACCACCGCCGGTGGTCACGGCGAGGATCAGGAACAGCCCACCCGCCGCGACGAGCCCGGCAAGCGCTCGAACACCCGAGCCGGGGTCGTGACGGACCAAACACAGCACCGCGAAACCCGCAATAGCGCCTGCAAGCAGTGGCCACAGCAATGCCCGGGGCAGCCGGTGTTCGCACCAGTCGATTACCCCCAAGGGAACCGCCAGCACAGCCACGAACCCGTAGACGGCGAGTTCGCCGCGTGCTCCCACACACCAGCCCAGCAACCCCAGGACGGCCGCCGTGAGCACCGCGCCGAACCACCACGTCGTGGCCAGCGTCCGCTCATGTCGCAGGAACCGGCGCGTGAGCCCGCTCGCCGCCGCGCCGAGCACCACGCCGGTGGCCGCGCTGCCAACCCACCACCAGTTGCTCGCCGTCAGCTGCACGATCCCTCCCCTCACGGAATCACCTTGTACGCCATCCTGCCCGCCCGTTCTTCCGACCGACCGGCTCTCAAACCAACGGGTGAACTTCACGCGAGAGCTGCTGCCAAGAGCGCCATCACCACGAAAGTCGCTCTTGAGGTGAACCCGCTGCGGTGGAGCGTCACGGCGGTGTGGCTCGCCCACGCTGATCTGCGATCGTCGATGAAACGGGGGACCGTAATGACCCACTACCGCAGCACCCGCCTCGCCCTGGCCGTCCTCGCCGCCGCGGCCGGACTTGGCTTGAGTGCCTGCAGCTCGGGCAACAGCGCAACCCCCACTTCCACGACGCCGGCTCCGCCACCCGCTCCCAGCACCACAGCCACCTCGCCCGCCGACATCGCCAAACAGAAGGCCACTGCCGCCTACCTGGGCATGTGGAGCGACATGGCCGAGGCCGCGACGACCTCGGACTGGCAATCGCCGAAATTGGTCCAGAACGCGACAGCTGAAGCGCTGTCGAAGATCTCTCGTGGCTTGTATGCCGATCACTACAACGGACTCGTCACCAAGGGGAAACCGGAGAACGCCCCCACGGTCGAATCCGTTGAACCCGCCGACAATCCGACCATGGTGAACATTGTGGACTGCGGCGATGACAGCCGCTGGATCAAGTACCGCGCGGACAACGGCCAGCCGGCCAACGACAGCCCGGGAGGGCGTAGGCACATCAACGCTATGGCGAAGAAAGCGGTCGATGGCTCCTGGAAGATCACCGACTTCGCGATTCAGGACGTAGGAACATGTTAAGGAGAACGGGTACAACCACCGGCCTCGTTTTCGCATTGTTCCTGTGCGCGACAACACCGGCACTAGCCGGCGGCTGGGGCAGTGTCGACTGCAGTAGCGATCCCTCGCCTTACTGTGACCTCAACGCAGGGCGCGGCGGGCACCCCGCCCCGCGACCGGGCCCAGCCCCGAAACCTGTTGCGCCGAAATCGCAGGCTGGGGACCAGGGCACGGCCCCGCCACCGCCAGGCGATCGAATCGTCGGCGGCAACAGCAACCAAGCCGATTGCTCGTACGTACGCAGTAACTACCAGCCGCCAGCGAACGGTGTGCAGACGGTCCGCTTCCACCGACGCCTCTCGGATTCCGGTGGGGTGCAGTTCGTGTCGTTGGTTCGTCCGCGGCCCCAAGAAGTGGTGCTGGCGCAAGGTTCAGGGCCGGGCGGCGCGTGGTACGTCTATCGGTGTTCCGGTCAGGGGCAGCGGGACGCGCTCTACCGGGCGCCGGTGTGGATCCCCGATGGTCAGGCACCGGGTGCCGCGCCGCCGCCCTCGCCAGAAGAGTTGGCCGAGCAGGCGCGGTCGCAGCTGCGGTTGCCGAGTCCGGTGATTGGCTCAAGCCCGGCCGGAACCCAGCTGGTGCAGCTGCCGACGTGGCTCTGGCTGGATCGCGCGATGTGGTGGCCGCAGTCGGCGACAGCTTCGGTGCCCGGGGTGTCGGTCACCGCGACCGCGACCCCGACCACGGTGTCCTGGGCGATGGGTGACGGCAGCACCGTGTCCTGCGCGGGACCGGGCACTCCTTTTGCTGCTCAGGGGGATCCGCGGTCGGCGTCGCCCGATTGCGGCCACACCTACCAGCGTTCGTCGGCCGGTGCGCCGGGCGAGCGGTTTCCTGCCATGGCGACGGTGTCGTGGCGGATCACGTGGTCGGGGGCCGGGGCGTCGGGCACGTTCCCGGATATGACCACCAGCGGAGCGGCGTCCTTCCGGGTCGCCGAAGCTCAAGCCTTGGGCATCGGCTAACCCGGACACCTTTTCTAACTAAATCATCAGTTTTGCTTCCTTTCGTTTCCTGACCGTGTATTCACGGCGGCATTTGCTGGCCGGGTGAATACGTGGTGCGGGCGAGCTATGCCTGGAGGGGTTTCTCGTGACCAGTACTGACAGTCCCGCGCGCGGCCACAACGCGACCGGTGAAGCCCGGCCAGCGTCGTGGCTGGACTCCTCGGGTTCGCCGTCGAGGACGGCTGCGCGCCGAGGTCGGCGGCGCCGGTTGCCGCATCTGGTGGCCGGGGTGTTGCTGGTGGTGCTGTGTGTCGGTGGCGCGGTGTGGTGGACGACCAGCACCCAGGACCGGGTTCCGGTGCTGGCGCTGGCGAAGCCGGTCCCGCTCGGGCATGTGCTGACGCCCGCGGACCTGCGCAGCATTGACGTGTCCGCCGCGCCGGGCGTGGCGCTGATTCCGGCGGATCGGGCGGAGAGCGTGCTGGGGCAGCCGATGGCGACCGGCCTCGGCGCGGGAGCGCTGCTGACGCCGGACGCGGTGGGCGCCGCCGCGATCCCGGCGGTGGGCCGGGCGGTGGTCGCGGTCGTCGTGAAGCCGGGGCAGGCCCCGCCCGAGCTGGCCGCCGGAGCCCCGGTGACCGTCGTCGTCACCACCACGGCAGGAAGCTCGACCGGGCAATCGCCGGGGACGTCCTGGCGTGCCACGGTCGTCAGGGTCGCCCCTGTGGGCACGGATCAGACGACCGTGGTGTCGCTGGAGCTCGACACCGCCGGGGCGTCGCGGCTGGCGCAGGTCCCGGCCGGTCAGCTGGCGCTGGTGATGCAACCGGCGGGCGGTGAGCGGTGATGCTGATCGCCTTGTGCTCGCTGAAAGGCTCGCCGGGCGTGACCACTCTGGCCGTCGCGCTGGCCATGACGTGGCCGCAGGCTGCGAGCACTCGCCGTCTGGTCGCCGAGGTCGATCCGGCCGGGGGTGATCTGGCGATGCGGTTCGGACTGCCGGCCACCCCGGGGCTGGTGAGCCTTGCCGCCGCGGCGCGCCGCACCCGTGATCCCGCGGTGGTGTGGGACCACACCCAGGCCCTTCCCGGCGGCGCCCGCGCGCTGGTGGCTCCGCCGGGTGGCACGCACGCGCGCGCCGCGCTGTCGACCCTGGCCACGGCCCCGAACGGATCGCTGTTGCCCGTCGTGGCCCGCGACGCGGGAGTGGTGGTGATCGCCGATTGCGGGCGGGCGGATCCCGGATCACCTGCCGAGGCGATCGCGCGCCGCGCCGACGCTCTGGTGTTGGTGACTGGTACTCAGGGCGACGACCTCGCCCACGCCGCGGTGCGGCTGGGGGAACTGGCGCGCTGGACGCCACGTCCCGGCTTGCTGCTGACCGGAGATGGTCATCCGACCGTGGACGTCGAGCGTGAGCTAGGGGTACCCGCGATTGGGCGTCTCCCACACGACCCGATCGCTGCCGCCACGCTGACCGGTCACCGGCCACCGGCCCGCCGTCGCGGCAACAACGGTGGTCTTGCCCGCCACGCCGCCGCTCTCGCCCGCACCCTGGCCGAACCCGCCAGTCCCACCGCCTCCCCACCGGCGACCACGCCGGCCGGTGTCCCGGGTGTACCTGCCCAGCAGGTGCGCCGACCCGGTGGCGTGCTCATCACCCCGCCCGGCCTCGGGTCACACCCGGCGTCCTCGCCGCCGCGGGTGATTGATCCGCGGCACAACGGTCATCAGCCCAGCACCGCCGGAAAGGAGCCACTCGCATGACTCAGACCCATCACCCAGCTGCACCGTCCGCCGCGCCGGGCAACGGAGGCGATGCCGAGCAGCGGCTGCGCGCTCGGCTCCGGCAGGCGCTGACCACGGACCTGCCCGGCCGGGTCGAGAACGCGTCCCGCGCGAGCGGTGGTGCGTTGAGCGTGGCCCAGCGCCGCGAGATCGGCCGAGAGGTCCTCGACACAGCGGTCGCCGCACACAGCGAGGCCGAACTCCTCGCCGGACGCGCCCTGGTGGATTCAGCGACGGAGCAGCGGGTCGTCGACCAGGTTTTGGACGAGGTGTTCGGCTTGGGCGGTCTGCAGCCACTGCTGGCGGATCCGTCGGTAGAGACGATCGTGGTCAATCGCTTCGATCGCGTGTTCGTCCAGTACAACGACGGCCGCCGAGCTCAGGTAGCGCCGGTCGCGGCCTCGAACGAGGAACTCACCGACCTGATCCGCGCCCTCGCCGCCCGGGCGTCATCGGAGGAACGCCGGTTTGATCGCGGCAGCCCGGCGCTGAACCTCCAGCTCCCCGGCGGCGAGCGGCTCTTCGCGGTCCTCGGCCTCACGGCGGGTGGGGTAACGGCGTGCACGATCCGCCGGCACGGCTACCTCACCGCCACCCTCGCCCAGCTGCGCCGCCAAGGGACCCTTGACGTCGGCTTGGAGAGGTTCCTGCGCGCGGCGGTCCGGGCACGCAAGAACCTCCTGGTCACCGGGGGCACCGGAGCCGGGAAGACCACGCTGCTCCGGGGCTTGGCCGCGGAGATGGACCCGCTGGAGCGGATCGTCACCGTCGAGGACGCCTTCGAGCTCGGTCTCGACCGGGATCCCCAGCTGCACGCCGACGTCACCGCCCTGCAATCCCGCGAACCCAATATCGAAGGCGAGGGCGCCATCGACCAGGCGGAGCTGGTCCGCTGGGGGCTGCGGATGTCCCCGGACCGGGTCATCGTCGGCGAGATCCGCGGGTCTGAGGTCATTCCGATGTGCAACGCCATGAGCCAGGGCAACGACGGCTCCATGGCCACACTCCACGCCAGTAGTTCGAAGATCGCGTTCACCCGCCTCGCCTCCTACGCCGCCCAGGGACCGGAACGGCTCCCGTTGGAAGCCACCGCGCTGCTCGTTGCGAGCGCGGTGCATTTCGTGGTCCACCTCGACCGCGCCACCGACCGGACGACACGAGTGATCGCCTCGATCCGGGAGGTGATCGACGCCGAGGACGGGGCGGTGATCTCCAACGAGATCTACCGCCGCGGCCCGGACCGCCGCGCCGTCCCGGTGGCCGGTGCCTTGCGTGCCGACACCCTCGACGACCTCGTCGCCGCTGGCTTCGACCCCGACCTGCTGGCCCGCCCGGAGGGGTGGTGGACGCCATGAACATCGACACCACCACCATGACCGCCGCCGCGCTCGGCTTGGGTACCGCCGTCGGCCTGCTGCTGATCGCGGCCGCCTGGCGCCGGCCCTCGGCGATGCCGCCAACCTCGCGTCCTGGTGCGCTGCTGCGCGCCGTACGGGACCGTGCCGGAGACCGGAGGGTGTTGCTGCGCCTGGCCGTGGCGGTCGGCGTGGGCGCACTGACAGGCGCCACGACCGGGTGGGTGGTCGGTGCGGTGCTGGCAGCCGCCGGAACGTGGTTCCTGCCCCGACTGGTCGGCCCGGACCGCGCCCACACCCGACGGGTCGCCCGGATCGAGGCGATCGCGTCGTGGACGGAGATGCTGCGCGACGTCCTGTCCGCCGCGGCGGGGCTCGAGCAAGCCATCCTCGCCACCGCCGGCCTCGCGCCCGCGGCCATCCGCGGCGAGGTCGCCACCCTCACCGCGAGGCTGGAAAGCGGGCAGCGCCTGGCGCCGGCCCTGCGTGCTCTCGCACGCGAGCTGGACGACCCGACCGCGGACCTTGTCCTAGCCGCCCTCGTCCTCGCTGCCGAGCACCAGGCCCGCCAGCTCGGCGACCTGCTCGGCTCCCTGGCCACCACCGCCCGCGAGCAGGCCGCGATGCGCATGCGCGTGGAGACCGGCCGGGCCCGGACCCGGACGTCGGTGCGGGTCATCGTCGCCACCACCCTCGCCTTCGCCATCGGGGTCGTGGTGTTCAACCGCGCCTACCTCGACGTCTACAACACCGCCACCGGCCAGATCATCCTGCTGTTCATCGGGGCCTTGTTCGCCGCCGGGTTCACCTGGCTCGCCCGGTTCGCGACTGGCGGACCGCAGCAGCGCGTGCTCGCCCTGGACATCCCAGAGGCCGCCGACGCGCGACACAGCGGAACGACTGTCGGCGGAGGTGAGCGCTCATGATCCCGTCACTCGCCTTCGGCGCCGGTGCTGGCGCCGGGTTCTGGCTGCTCCTGGCCTGGGCCTTGCCGCCGCGCCCGGCGCTGAGTGACCAGCTCGCCAAGGTCAGCGCCGGGCGGCCGGCTACGCCGATCGTCCTCGCCGCCGAGGCCGCGTGGGTGCGCGGCTGGGGCCGTGTTTTCGTTCCTGGCCTGCGGATGCTCGGGCTTCCGGGCGCAAAGATCGAGGTCGATCTGCGAGTCACCGGCCGGGGCGTCGACACCCACCTGGCGTCGAAAGCCGTGCTCGCCGTGGCCGGTCTGCTGGCGCCGTGGCTGCTGCAGGCGCTGCTGGTTCTCGGCGGGCTGTCGCTGGGGGGCGAGGTGCCCCTGCTGGCCGGGCTCGGGCTCGCCGCGCTCGGGTTCGTGACTCCGGATCTCGAGGTGCGGGCCAAGGCGACCCGGCTGCGCCGCGAGTTCCGTGACGCGCTCTCGGCTTTCCTCGACCTCGTGTGGATCACGCTCGCCGGGGGAGCAGGGGTGGAGGCCGCGCTCGGTGACGCCGCGGCCGTCGGCACAGGGCCAGCGTTCGACAAGATCCGCCGCGCTCTGCACGCCGCCCAGCTGACCCGTACTACCCCGTGGAACACGCTGCGTCAGCTCGGCGAGGAACTCGACATCACCGAACTGGCCGAACTCGCCGCGTCGATCTCCTTAGCCGGCACTGAAGGCGCCCGCGTTCGTGCCTCATTGGCCGCCAAAGCCCAAGCGCTGCGCACCCATCAGGTCACCGACGCCGAGACCGACGCCCAGGCCGCCACGGAACGTATGGCGCTGCCCGTGACGGCGCTATTTCTCGGCTTTTTGGCCTTCATCGCCTACCCCGCTGTCATCCAGGTCCTCAACGGGCTTTAGGCCGCGTCATCGCTGAGGGAAAACCTCGCACGGAAACGAAAGAAGGAGCCATGAAGCAATACGTTCGTCCTGTATGGACAGTGATTGCGGCGAGGATCGCCGTGCTGCGAGCCGAACCCGAACGTGGCGAGATCACCACGACTGTCATCGTCACCGCGCTGATGGCCATCGCCGCGATCGCGATCATCGCGATCATCGTGGCGAAACTGACCGAGAAGGCCAACTCGATCAACCTCGGGATCGGCTGACCATGTCGCCCCGACACGCATCACCGCGGCGGACGCTGGCTCGCCGTGTCCGGCGCGCCCTGTCCGGGGATCGGGGCGAGGTCACCGTCGAGCTGGTCATCGCGACACCGTTGCTGCTGCTGGCGTTGCTGGCGATCATCCAGTTCGCCGTGTGGTCCCACGCGACCCACGTCGCCCAGACCGCCGCCTCGCAAGCCCTTGCCGCGGCCCGTGTCCAGCACGGCACCGCCGGCACCGGACACGCCGCGGGGCAGCGGCTGCTCGACGACCTCGCCGCCGGCCCACTACGCGACCCCCAGCTCACCGTGACCCGTGACACGACCTCGGTGGCGGTGAGTATCCGTGGCGAGGCCGCCACGGTCCTGCCCGGTGTGCAGCTGCACGTGCACGCCGAAACCGTCGGCGAGGTCGAACGCTTCGTGCCCGATACGGACACAACACCCTGACTTTTCCTTATCCAGAGCCAGCTTCTGATGTTAGTCGACAGGAGTTACCTGATGGGCAACCTCGGCCGTTCAGGCTTGGTGTCGCCGGTGCTCGATGGCGTGTTCCCGGACGGGCACGACACCGTGCTGCTGAATCCCGCTGTCACCGCGCGCCAGTGGCGGCGCTGGCAGATCCTCGCCACGGTGCGACCCGAAACCGTCCTGAAAGGACTCGTCAGCGCGATCGTCGTAGGACTCGCCCTGGTGGCAGGAAACGGATTCGCCGGGAAGTTCATCCTCGCCGCCGTGGTCTTGATCGTCGTGCTCGCCGGATGGCGTGCCGCGTGCACTGTCCGCGAATACCGAGGGCTGCACGAGGAAACTCCCCGGACCCGATTGCGCAGCGGCGAGGGTCGGCGCAGCAGGGATTTCGCCGACCTCGGGCCCGAGACCGCGAGGCTGGTGCGGGAACTGCTGGCCGGAGTCGACGAACTGCACCGCACACCGGCCCGCGCCTGGATCGACCCCGCACTGCCGGGTGAGGCGCACCGGGTGGTGTGGCAGGCCCTGTGCTGTCTTGACCGCAGCCGCGACGCGCGCGCACTCGCCGAGGAACTCGCTACCGATCCCGATGCCGGCGAGGATTTGGTGGCCGCGGCACGCGAGGCGGTCACCACGATCGACCACGGCCTGCGCGAGGTCGCCTGGCACCTGCACGGCTGCCTGCTGCTCACCCGAGCGTGGGAGGCGAAGCTGCGGCACACCGACCTGACTCACCGCACTGGCCATGTTCTGGCCGCTCTGCCCGGTCACGATCACCTTCGCCGACTGGCCCATGCCGCGGAAGCGTTGCCGCAGAACGTGTTCGCTCACGTCACCGCGGCCCGCGACCTTACCCAGGCCGGGGAATTCCCCTGGGAAAGGCCATCCGCGGAGTGGCCTCGGCTCACGCTCGTCCCACCTCACCGTGCGATCGCACCGCCCGGTGCCGGCGGCCCGGCAGGGGAGGGCTTGTCGTGACGCGGCAAAGGAGCTGGCAGGTGGGAGGGGCACGGGCATGGTGGCGTGCCGAGCGCGGCTCGGTGACCGCCGAGACCGTGCTGGTGACGCCGGTGTTGGTCATGCTGCTGGTGTTGCTGGCCGTGGTGGTGCACCGCGGTGTCGACGCGCGGCTGCGTCTCGACGACGCCGCCCATCAGGCCGCCCGAGCTGCCACCCTGCACCGCACCACCACGGCCGCCGCCATCGCCGCTCGCGACACCGCCGGCGCCGCGCTGGCCCAGGCGGGTGTGGTGTGCCGCGAGGTGACCACCACGCTGTCGGGCACGCTGGTTCCCGCCGGCGCGGTGACGGTGCACGTACGGTGCACCGTCGACTTTGGACAAGCCGCCCTGCTTGGCGTCCCCGGCGGGAAAACCCTGGAATCGTCCGCCAGCGAAGTCGTTGACACCTACCGGTCCCATGCCCGCCCCGGCGGTGCCTGATGGGGGCGTCAGTGCACGAGCGGGAGCCCCAGCGCGAGAGCGCGAAGCTGGGTGCCAGTCAGCGTCCGATGCTCGAGCAGCGTCTTGGCGATACGGCTGATGTCCGCCCAGTGCCGGTCGACGATGTCCTGCGCGATCTCGGCCCACAGATCGGGCTGATCGACGGCGAGTCCGTAGGCCTGGCGGGCTTGGGCGATCAGGGCGAGGTCGTCGTGCCCGCCGTGCAGGTAGGAGCCGAGGCGGACGTCGTCGTCGGTCACACCCTCGTGGCGCCGTTCGGCCGCGCTCGTCGCATCGAGGACATGGCGAGCCTGGGCGAGCGGGCCGGCGTGAGCGACGACCGCTTGCGCTCCCAGGTCGACAGGGCGGGGCCGGACCGCGGTGAAGCCCACGTGTCCGGCGCCATGGGGCCGCAGCGTCACGTAGCGCAGCGACCCGCCCTGCAACAGGTAGACGACCGCATGCCCGGCCTCGTGCCAGGCCGTCATCCGATCCTCGTCCACGACAGGCGATTCCGTCTTGGGCGCGGTCACACTGCTCATTCTGCTCACCCCTCTGCCTCGCCGCGCACACGCCTGCCCGGCCCGCCCGCACACCTGCGGTGGTGGCGGGCGGAGGAAGGCCGGGTGACCGCGTTCGTGCTCGCCCTTCTGCTTGGGCTGCTCGCGCTGACCGGGCTGAGCCTCGACGGCGGCCTCGCCCTGGCGAGCAAGGTCCGCGCCGGCGGTCAGGCCGAGTCCGCCGCCCGTGCCGGCGCCCAGGCGCTCGACCTCGCGGCGTATCGCGCCAACGGGGTTGTCCGCATCGATCCGGCACGGGCACGTGACCTCGCGCAGCAGTATCTGGCCAGCGTCGGCGCTACCGGCACCGTCGCGGTCACCGGGGACACGGTGACCGTCGAAGTCACCGCCGTCTACCGGACCCAGCTGCTGTCGCTGGCCGGGATCGACGACATCCACACCCACGGGCGGGGCGCCGCCCATCCGCAGCGCGGGGTCACCGGCATCGAGCCCTGAACCAGGCCCGCACGTACTGGAGGGAGAACACCGGCATGGTCACCAGCGAGGACGAGATCACTCGCCGCCTCGAGGAGCGGGATTCCGCGCGCAGCGCACGCCGTGCCCAGGCAGCCGCCACCGTGGGCGAGCTGGCCCGACGGCACGCCGAGTTGGCCGAGCGGCTCGCTGGCCTTGAACGCGAGCTCGGCGAGGTCCTCACCGCAGTCGGCGATGCCATCGACGTGCCCGAGCTCGCCGAGGTCACCGACATCCCCGCCGCCGACCTCACCCGCTGGCGAGACCAGGCAGCCAAGCCCGCCCGCGGCGGTAAACGCAAACGCCCTGGCACCACAAAGAGCAACGGCATCCCTGGCAAGGACACTCCTGCGGCCACCGCACCGCGCGCCGCCCGACCCACGGCACCGGAGTCCGCCGTCCACGGCGGAGTACCGGACGGCGCGGCGAGCAGCTGATGCTCGGCCGTGCATCGCTCCTCCGCGCCACACGGCTGCTGGGCCGGGTGACGCGAGGGCTGCTCGCCGCCGTCTTGCTGGCCGCGCTGGTGGCGGGCCTGCCGTGGGCGCTGGTCCATGGCGTGGGCTGGCCATTGCCGGATCACCTGCCGAGCCTGGACGAGATCGGCACAGCGCTGATGACACCCATGTCGGCACAGTTCCTGCTCGACGCCCTCGCCTGCCTGGCCTGGCTGCTGTGGCTGGTGTTCGTCCTCGACCTCGCCGCGTGCGCGGCCGACGTCGCCCGCGGCGGGCTACCGGACCTGAAACGGCAGACAGGCCCGGTGCGGCGCGTCGCGGCCGTGCTCGTGGGCGCCCTGCTCGTGGCTGTGCTGGGTCGCACCGCCACCGCGGCACCCCTCACGCCGGCCGACGACGCACGCCTCACCAGCCATGCCCTGGTAGCCGTGACCGGCCCCGCGTCGGCCACCCCTGGCACCCACCAGCATTCTCAACCGCCTGCCGGAGCGGGGACCGAGCGCGTCCGGCCACCGCAGAACGGCGTTCACGACTCATTGTGGCGGATCGCGCAGCGCTGCCTGGGCGACGGTGATCGCTGGCCGGAGATCTGGGCACTCAACCAGGGCAGCGCTCAGCCCGGCGGGCGGCTGCTGACCAACCCGAACCTGATCCACCCGGGCGATACCCTCCGCGTTCCCACGACCAGCCCGCCGCCTGCCCCACCCACACCGCCGGAGTCAGCAGCCCCGGCTCCCGCTCCCGAAATAGTGTCCCCAGCGCCGACCGCGGAGGCACCAGCTCCTTCCGGAGCCCCGGCCGCGACACCCGCCGCCGCCTCGGCGGGGGACCGGCCTGCCGGAGGTGCGGTGACCTGGGGTAGCGGTGAGGTGTTCGTCAGCCTGGGCCTGGCCGCCGCGGTCAGCGCCCTGCTCGTGCTCGCGCGACGGCGGCATCACGCCCGATACCGGCCCGGCAGCGGACGGCGCGACGACGACCTGCCGGTCGCCCCAGTGGTGTACCAGCTCCGCGTGGCCCACCTGCGTGCCCAGCACCACGACGAAGACCTCGACCTGAACGCTGAGACCGACGACCCGGCCACGCGCGAGCAACGTCATGAACCCGGTGGCGAGCCGGTTCCGCGAGCGGCCCGCGCATCTCGTGTCCGCGTGATCGGCACCGGTGACGGACCAGCGAAGCCGCCGTCCGTAGTCGAGGTCGCGTTCAAGGCCAGCGCGCGAGCCGCGCCCGACGAAGCCGCCATCCCAGGTGAGGGACCCCGGATTGCCCTGGATCTGGCCCGCGCGCACGGCCTCGGTGTGGTCGGACCCGGTAGCTACGCCGCCGCCCGCGCACTGCTGCTCACCCTCCTCACCACTATCCCCGAGAACGCACCGACGCCGACGGTGTACGTGCCCGCTGCAGACCTGGCCCGTCTGCTCGGCGTGCCGGGAGCGTCCGCCGACCTGCCCGCGGCGATCACGGTCGTGGCCGACCTGGACACCGCCTTGAACGCCCTCGAAGCTCCGGCGCACCCGCCCGCCGTCCTCGTCACGGCCCCTCCCAGCGAGCACGAACAGCACGCGCGGCTGCAGCACCTGCTCGACAACCACGGCCAGTACGGGCTTACCGCGCTGGTACTGGGGCAGTGGCGTGCCGGGGTGACTGCCTACGTCACCGCCGACGGGACCATCTCGGCCACCGACCCCGGCCTCGGCGAACCGCTACGCGGCACCCGCGCCTTCACCCTGCCCGAAACCGCGACCCGCGACCTGCTGGCCTTCCTGCGCACCGCCGCCCCGCACGACAGCACCGACAGCGGGACCGCCGCCTCCGACCCGCGCCGCGTCCCGCCTCGCCCGGTGGCAGCGCCACCGGACACGATTTCCCCGGCCCCGCAACAAACCTCCGGAGGCGACCTGCAACGCCTGGAAATCACCGCAGGAACACCTGCGCCGGAACCGCTCTCCATCCACGGCGACGAACCGCGCCTGCGAGCCGCGAACAGGGACCAGCAGACGCCTGCGCCTCTTGCGCTGACGGTCTTCGGGACCCCCGCCCTGCACTGGCGCACAGACCCTGCACGAGCCGTTACCGAGCAGCGTGACCTGTCCAGCGCGGTGAGCAGCCGCCCGCTAGAACTGCTGGTCTTCCTCGCGGTGCATCCCCGCGGGGTGTCCCGGGACGCGATCGTCGACGCCCTCTGGCCGAACGAACCGCCCCGCAACCCCGCCAGCGTGCTGCGCACCGTCCGCTCCCGAATCCGCCGCGCCCTCGACACCGCAACCCGTGGCACCGTCGGCGACCTGGTCCTGGTCGAGCACGGTCAGTACCGGCTCGACCCGGCCGTGGTGGAGGTGGACTACTGGTCCTTCGCCGACGCGGTGACCCGCCGCCGCACCGCCGGCACGACCGAGCGCCGTACTGACGCCTACGAGGCGATCGTGACGCACTACGGCGGAGCCCTGGCCGACGGCCTGGATTCCGACTGGCTCATCGCCGCCCGGGAAACGACCCGGCGCGACGCGCTCGACGCCGTGGCCGCACTCGCCCGCGCCCGCGTCGAGGCCGACCCCGACTACACCTTGGATCTGCTGGAAACCGCGCGGGCATTCGATCCGCACAACGAACTGATCTACCGCGACATCATGCGCCTGCAGCACACACTCGGCCGGCACGACGCCATCTCCCGCACCCTGGACCTCCTGCGAATCCGCCTCGCCGAAATCGACACCACGCCCACCGCGGACACCATCGACCTCGCCCAGCGGTTACGTGACCACGACACCGGGATATCAGTCGAGGACTTCTCCCGATCCACGGCGCCATGAATGAACACTCCACCGGTCCGCGAACACACCTTGCCCATTCGGGGATCGAGGCACGTTCCCCACAAAGGTATTTGTGCAGAACAGCGAAAAGCCTCGATTTCCCGCCATGATTCCGCCCGTGCCGATGCTAGCGTCGGCTGTGGCAGCACAACCATCGAGGCCAAGAAAAAGAACTTCGTGGGCACACATTCGCATTCCCCGCCACCGCTGGCATTGCCTCTCGCCGCGCGTTGTCGGCGACTCCCGCGCGCTACAAAGACACTCCGGCGGCACCGTGGCGACCCGCATATCCGGCGCGCGGACACCGCCTCGAATACCAGGCTCGAGCCGTCGGCCCGGTCACTCGATGCCGCCCCCGTCGCCTCCGGTCATGCGGAGCGTGGCTGCCAACCGTGGGCCCACCGACCCGGCCTATCGGCCTGGTCCTCCGGTATCCACCTAAGCCGGATCCCCTCGTGTCAGCCGTTCTCGCAGGTCACGCCCCCTCAAGGGGGATCCACCGGTATCCCAGACTCGCTTGACACCAAGCAGGTGAACACATCAGGCCCGGCGGCGATGTCACGCGGCTTCCTTAGTGTTTCGCCAGTGCTCACCATTGCACTTCACTTACCTTCATTCGCTCTTCCTTTCTCTTTCTGTTTATTGGAAAAGATTACATTTGTCCGCGGTTTCACCTGTGGCCGGCCTGCCCTTTCCTGGTTGACCCGAAGCCGTCTGACCTGCGCAAACATTTCCGTGAAATCGCGGTCATTCACGCGAAAATATAGGCAAAATTCCCCGAAATTGACCCCGGAAAACTATTGCGCGGGCGGGTGGGGTCGAGTTACGTTTGTTGTGTCACCGGGAAAACCGGAAACCGCGACAAAATACCGCACCGGGCACGAATTGCCCCGGAAAGCGGGAAACCCGGCAAACACGTGATTGGGGATTGCTATGTGCTACGCCGACACCACCGAAAACCCCAGCGAAGGGCACGCTGTGCTCGCGCTCACCACCATGGTGCGCCGCGCGTAATCACCCCCGCCACCCGTCCTCGGTCCCCGCCCCGCCCAGCACCGACAAACCCCTTTGCTGTGAAAGGAAACCAGCACGATGACCACGAACGCCACGACTCCGGCCACGGGTACCGCGCCCGCCGCCCCGGGCGCGGCACACCGGTTGCGCAACGGTGAACTCCGCCGCATGGTGGCCGAACTGCTTACCCAGCAACCCGCCAACGCCGGACTGACGGCGGGCGGCGCCGCCCGTCTGCTGAACCGATCATCCGGTGCGGTGGGCAACGCCCTGGAAACGCTGGTAGCGCGCGGCGAAGCGCACTACATGGGGCACCCGTCCCGCGCCTATCGCGCCAACGCCAACACCCCCGCCGCCGCCGCGACCGCCGTGATCAGCACGCGCACCACCGAACCCGCGACAAGCGACGCCGTCACGCCGCCCGCGCCCGTCACACCGAAACGCGCCCCCGGGCCGAAAAAGGCGGCCGCGCCCGCGCTGGTGACCGCACCGGTACGGCGCCCGAACGGGCAGCTCTACCACCCGCGCAAGCTTGCGGGCAGCTCGGATGTGACGGTGTTGCGGCAGTTGCGGCAGAACAAGATTCCCTCGCTGTTGTACGGGCCCCCGGGGACGGGCAAGACGTCGCTGGTCGAGGCCGCGTTCGGTGACGCGGTGACCCTTCCGGGGGACAGTGACACCACGGTGGACGACATTGTGGGCGGGTACGTGCCCGCACCGGGCGGGAGTTACGCGTTCGCGCACGGGCCGCTGGTGACCGCGATGCGTGAGGGGCGCGCGTTCTTCATCGACGACTTCACCCTCATCCCGGCGCCCGTCCTCGCGGTGGTGTACCCCGTCATGGACGGGCGCGGGCACATCACCATCAAGACCAACAACTGGGAACGTGTCGACGCCGCACCCGGGTTCTACGTCGTGGGCGGGCACAACCCCGGGGTACACGGCGCGGTACTCAGTCCCGCGTTGGCGTCGAGGTTCCGGATCAAAATCGAGGTGACCACCGACTACGACCTCGCCGCCCGCATCGGGGTCGACCCGAAAGTGGTGCGGGTCGCGAAAAACCTCGCCGGACGGCAGAAGAAGGGCGAGATCGGGTGGGCGCCCCAGATGCGCGAACTCCTCGCGGCCAAAGACACCGCCGCCGCGCTGGACCCCATGACCGCCGCCGGAAACCTGATCGCCGCCGCGCCGGAAGAAGACCAGGACATCGTCGCCGACGTGGTCCGCAACGTCTTCGGCGCCCACGTCGCCCCGCTCGCCGTCGGCGAACAGTTCTAGCCCCCGCCCCACCGGTTTCCGCCGCCCGCGACCATCCGGAAAGGACATAACGATGACCGCGCACATCGCCGCACCCGCCGCCGCACCGACCGCCGTGTTCCCCGCCAAACCGGGATGGCTGACCCTGTCGGCCCGGTTCGGGGACGAGGTCCCCGCCATCGCCGACCGCGACGACCTCGTGGTCACCGTCGCCCCCGGGGCGGGACACGACGCCCCCGCCTGTTTCTTCCCCGACCTCGCCGCCATCGAAGTCGACGGAACCCACCTCCCCAGCGGGGTCGACCCCGCCACCGTCGAACCGCACCGGGTCGGGGACCGCAAGCGCTACCGCACCCTGTGGGGACTGCTGACCCACGAATCCGCCCACGCGAAACACTCGGTGTGGCGCGAGCCTCCCGGGGCGCCACCGGGCGCGGCGGCCGCCGCGATCCTGCTGGAAGAGTCCCGCATCGAAGCCGCGCACCTGCGGCGCCGCCCGCAGGACCGGTTCTGGCTGCGTGGCAGCGCGACGAAGCTCATCCTCGCCGACACCCGGGCCAACGACCCCGCCGTCGCACCGACCATGACTAAACAGGATGCCGCGCAGTCCGCCGCGCTGTTGCTGGCACGCGTGGACGGCGGTGTCCTCAACGGTCGCGAAGTCGCCCGGGTCGAGCGCGTGGTGCGCGGCATTCTCGGCGACGACACGCTCGCCGACCTGCGCGCCATCTGGCGTACGGCGCACCGTGTCGCCGACGACGACGCCACCGCCATGATCGAACTCGGGCGCCGCTGGTGCGAAGCACTCGGCGACGACCCCGACCAGCCGCCGCCCGAGCGCGGCACCGACCCGGGCACACAGCCCGGTAGCGGGAACGGGACACCGTCGCCGTTGGCGCAAGCGATTACCGCCGCCGCCATCGCCATCGTCAACGCGGCTGCCGCCGACCCCGCGCCCACCGACCCCGTCACCGACGCCATGGAGGCACGTGCCGCCGCCGACGCCGCCCGCGCCCGCGCGGTCAGCGCGGCCACCAAAACCTTCGGCGGCGGGACCAACCCGTACGCCACCCACATCACGGGCACCCGCCCGCCGACCACAGCCGAACGCACCGCCACACGTCAACTGGCCCGCGCGCTGACCACCGCCGGAGTGCGCGACCGCACCACCACCACGACCACCTCGGCCATCCCACCCGGACGGCTGCGGGTGCGCGGGGCGATGACCGCCGCCGCACAACGCGCGGCGGGCGCCATCCCCACCGCCGAACCGTTCACCCTCACCACCAGAAAGACCGTGCCCGCACCACCACTACGGCTCGGCATCGCCTGTGACGTCACCGAATCCATGAAGCCGTACCTCGTACCGGTCGCCTCGGCCGCGTGGATTCTCGCCCACGCCGCACACCACACCGACGTGCCCGCCACCACCGCGACCGTGACCTTCGGCGCGGGCCTGGTCACCCCGATCACACACCCCGGCGCCACCCCCGCCCGGATCACCAGATTCGGTGCAAGCTCCGGCGGCCACGTCATCGGCAACGCCATCGAAGCCCTCGACGGCGCCCTCGACCTGTCCCGCCCGAACGCCGCCCGTCTCCTGGTCATCATCTCCGACGGAATCTTCGAAAAAGCGACCCGCAAACCCGGCCAGGGACTCCTCGATCGCTTACGTGCCACCGGATGCGCGGTCCTGTGGCTGCTACCCGACGACCACCCCTCCAACAGGCCGATGGACGGCGTCACGCTGCACACCCTCACCGACCCCGCCGCCACCGCCCGCGCCATCGGACACGCCGCCACCGCCGCGCTACGCGCCACCCGCTAACCACCCCACAGACCCCGGGCGGGGCGGAACCCATCCTCCTCCATTTCCCGCCCCGCCCGGGCCCACACACCACCAGGAGATGACCACTGATGACCGACTCCACCATCGCCACCGTGGGCGAGCTGATCGCCGCCCTCGGCCACTACGACCCGGCCGCCCCGGTACGAATCGCCACACCACCGCCCTGCGAGGAGCCGATCTTCGACTCGCTGGAGTACCCGCTCGCGCAGGTCCTGTTCGCTCAGGGCGACACCAGTCAGCCCGTGGCGTGGCTCTGCGTAGGCGGCGGGCACGTTCAGTACCTTCCCGATCCCGTCGTCGACGCGTTGGGGTGGCCGCGATGATCACTGACGCGACACACAGCGACGCACCCGCCTCGCTGAGCGACCGCGTGATCACTGTCGCCCGCCTTCACCGCGCCATCGCGCCGCGCGCGTTCGCCGATCGCCACGGTGCCCGGTCGTCGTGGAATCGCCGCGCGATCACCACAAGCCATATCGCGGCCGCGCTCGGCGTCGGTGTCGATACCGTGCTCGTGCGGGACGACCCGGACCGCCACTACGGCACCGGCGCCACCGGTCGGCGAGGCCGGCGACTCGCGCGGTGGGGACCCGCGGTGCCTCGCAGTCCGGGGCACGGGCCGAGCAGCAGCCAGGACCACATCACGAACCCGGACAGGTCGGGAATGAAATACCAGCGGCGGCCGTCGCTGGTGACCTCGATCAAATCCCCCGGGGTGAGGCTCGGCGCCCACCTCGACGTCGGGGCCAAGCACCGCTTCCACTACACCGCACCTTTCGAATTCCACGGCGACCCCGCCCACCACCCGCACTGTCTCTACTCCGCACACGCGTCGGAACTCCGCGCGGGACAACGAAAGGGGCCCTGTCATGACAACGATTGCAGTCGCGACGGCTGACAAACCCGTACGCATCAGCAAAGAAGACCGGGTGGCCCTCGCCGCGATCGACGTCGCGACCGCGCTACCGGGCAAGTGGACGGTCGGCCGTGGCCGAGACCGAGACCAGGTCGCCGACGTCGTGTGCTTGGCCACCGGGGTCAGTGTCGGCTTCAAGCCGGTACCAGGACCGGGCGCGTGGCGCTACCGGCTCGTTCCCGGGGATCTCCCGCGAGAGCTTGACGACGCCTGGCTCTGGTACCGCCGAGACCCGTTCCCCGTTGCCACGTTCGCCGTCGGTGCTCCGGCCACCGAGGTCGCGGCCCACATCCACCAGCGGCTGATCCCGGCCTTCCATCAGTGGCTCGACCGCGCCCAGACCGCCCTACGCGAACGCCTCCAAGCCCAAACGCGCCAGTGCAAAGCTCAGCGCGAGATCGCCGACCAGTTGGAAAGCGCGTTCCCGCAGGCACCTCAGCCCGCCCGCATCTACTTCATGAGCGGCGACCTCGTGAGCATCACGCTGACCATGGCGGTCGACGACGCGCTGACTCGCATTCCCGCACTCGCACAGGCACTGCGTGCCGAGGACGCCACCACCGCCGCACCGTCCACATCGACGGAAACCCAGGAGACGACATGACCACGATCAATGCCAACCTCACACGCCTGCGCCCACGCGATCCGCGCAAAGCTTCCCGCGTTGAGGTCTTCCTCGGCACGGGCCCAGGCACCCAGTACGTCGGCTACCTTGAATCCGCATACCCGGACAGGACACCCGACCCCGCGACCATCGCCCTGCTACCCGTCGGACAGCAATTCCTGACCGCTACCACCGAGACCGACTTCTATACCGCACTGGACACCCTGGCCGAAGCGTGGTCGATGTGCGGCTTCGGGCCAGCGGTGTCGGGCTGCGACCACGACCTCGCGACATGGAGAACGTGGCGGCCCACGAACCTCCACGTGGGAGGTGCGTACACCTTTGACGGCGGGCGTGTGCTGTACCTGCCCGAAGGCGTCTTCAGCATCGACGACACCGAGAATGACTGGCACAGCATCACTCTTGACCACGAGCAGCCTCCGGCTCGCGGAGATACCACGCTTGCCGGGCGCGCTCGCGAGGCCTTCGACCAGGCCCGACGGCAAAACCCGGGCCTTGACTTCGGCCGCGATCCCGCCTACCTCCAGCGCGCCGCCCTCCGCCGCACGCTGGGCCGTGACGTGGCCGAGGAGTTCGGTGTGGCGAGGACGGCGGTGACGGTCACCGACGATCGCGACCGTCAGCACGGCGGGTGGAACTGGTTTCGGGTGACCATCACCGACGGCGGCACCGAGTACCGGTTGACCTGTTTCCACGGCACGGTGGACGACCTGCGTGCCCTCGGGCTGTGCCCGGAGTGCGGCGGCGAGGTACCGCTACTCGCGGCCAACGACCCTGCCGCGCTGGGCCACTACCTCGACGCACGGGCCACGGGCACTCCCGTGCCGTGCCCGCCCGGACTGACCTCCGGCGTCGGCCACACACCCGGCTGCCCCGTCCGCGAGGACCTCTGACCCAGCCCACCAGCCCCAGAAGGGACTTCGTGATGGTCACGCGCACCGACTTCTACCTCGGCACCGGACCGACCGCGCAATGGCAGGGTTCCCTGCAGTTCGCCTGCCACCCCGACAACCTCCTCAAAGTGCCCTACGGCCGGGCCGCATTGGCGGCGGTCGAGCCCGTTGCCTACCAGCACGCCGTGACAGCCCTGCTGGTGAGCTGGGCGTGGAAAGGACTCGGTGTCGCGCACAGACCCCACAACGGATGGCCATGGGAGTGGGAATCCAGCCACCACAACGACTGGATCATCACCTACCTCGACGGCGCCGCGCACATGACCGGTGGCGGCGGCGACCGCTGGCACCGCCTCGACCCCGACGACCCGCGCCCACCGTTGCGGTGTGGACCGCCGGACTTCGCGACGTGGCTGCGCGACCCCCGTGCGGCACCAGCGGTCCCGCTCCCGGTGTACCGCCTGCCCGATACACCTGCCGCCGATGAACGCCCGTCCTCCGACGCAACCCCACGATCCCAGAGTCCAGAAAGGACAGAGCGGAAATGACCACCTTCCTGCCTATTCCCCATGACCTCTACCGTCACGCCGAGCCCGAGGTGGGCGAGATTCTGCCCGCCCTGACCGGACGGGATAAACGGTACCGCCCGGTCGAGCGATTCGATCCGGACTGGGGTTACATCCTGACCGGTCGCGCGTCGACTGTCGCGGTGGTGTCCGCGCTGTACTGCGGCGAGCTCGACGTGCCCGAGCGCGCGTGGCCCGAGGTACTGCGCCTGTACTGCCCGGCCGCGTGGCGGATGCTCACCGAGGCGGGGATCTCGTTCGAAGAGTGGAACAGCGGCCGCTGCGAGGCGGGGTTGTGCAGCCGTGTCGGGGTTACCGCCAACACCGAACTTGGGGGCTACGCCGTGTTCGCGGTGATGGACGTTCCCGCCGCAGTGGCCGATGTCGTCGGCACGCTGGGTGTGATTCCCACCTTCAGCTGACCAAACCATTTTCCCTTGCACTACAGAAAGGGCGACACATCATGCTCGACAGGAAGAAGCGACTCATGTGGACAGTGCTGGCCGTGATGCTACCCGGGCCGTGGACCCCGGTGATCGTGCTGGCTTACCGCCTCGGCAGCGGCACCGAATCCGATCAGGGCGCCACCCACTACGGCGACTCTCCGCCGTATCCGCCGCCCGATCCGTATGCCTGTGTCCCGGCACCCGCCGACCGGGCTCCCTATGCGCAGTCACGATAAGGAGGACCTGGCGATGTCGAGCAACACCGACTTCTACCTCGGACGCGGCGAGGACGCCGAGTGGATCGGCTCCCTGCAAGGGGAGTGCTACCCCGAGAACTTCCTCGCCGTCCCGCTCGTGAGGCTGGCGATCACTGCGACCAACGAGGCCGCCTTCCGCACGGCCGTGGCCGACGCTTTCGACGTGTGGGAGGAGGAACGTCTCGGTCGTGCGTATCGGCGCGAGGGCGGCTGGCCGTGGCCGTGGTACTCCAGCCACAACAGCAGCTGGATCATCACCTTCGACTCCGGCGACGGCGCGGTATTCGCCACCGTGGGCGGCGGTGTCCGCTGGCACCGCCTCGACCCGCTCAACCCCTGGTTTCCGGAAGAGGACGACTCGCTCGGCCCGCCCGATTTGTACGCGTGGCTGCGTGATCCGGCCGCGCCACCGTCGGTGCCGATGCCGTTGATGCGGGAGAAACCCGCCGACCTGCCCATCATTGGCGGTGGCACCCAATGAGTAGCACAACGCACGACTTCTACCTCGGACGTGGTCCGGATGCCGACTGGCTCGGATCCGTTCGCCTCGGTACCCGGAGTGGCCGCTGGCTCGACGAGATCCGGCGAGCCCGGTCCGCGGGCGGGTACATCACCCTTGTCGCGCTCTTCCTGCGCACCGCCGAGATCCACGAGGCCGGCGAGGTGACGCTCGGAAACGGTGAGTGGCCGTGGCCTTGGCCCACCAGCCACGGCACCGACTACGTGTACGCCTTCGACACTGACGCGGTGTGGACCGCGAGACGGGGTGACCGGTGGTCGCTGCGCGCCGACGAGTACATCCCACCCGGACCCGACGAGACACCATTGGAATTCCCGTACATGCGCGATATCTGTGGCTACACCGGGATCGACGTCGCCGACACCACCGCCCGCCGCTACGGCCCGCTGTTGGGCGACACCTACCGTCACGACCTGCCCCAGCTCGGACAGCGGATCCTGACCGATCTCACCGGACCACCCGGCCCGGGTGAACCCACCGCCCTCACCGAACTGCGGGCTCAGCTGCCGCCGCACCTGCGCTACGCCGTCACCGCCGACGAGACGGCGGTGGAGCTGGGGTTCGAGGTCTTCGGCTACCGCGACGGCGACCCCGCCGCCGCAGCCACCGCACAGGCGCTCACTCAGCTACCGGCCCTCTACGGCTGGACCGATCCCTCTGGCGGGCCGCCCCGCTTCAGCGTGCGCGTGCTCGTCGCCGACGACGACCGCCACGCCACGCACCCGGTGCTGACCGACCCCCGCGCCCGCGCCGTGTTCACCGCCAACTGATCACCGACAACCTTGAAACGAGGACACACCATGTCGTCACAGACCACGCCCGCCGACCCGGCCGCCGCGCCAGAGGCGGGTAAGCCACGCAGCGCCGCCGAGCATTACGCCGCCGCCGAGGCCCTGTTCGCGCGCGCCCGCGCGATGCATCCGAAACTCAGCTGGTATCCGGCTGACCAGAACGAGTACAAGCGCTGCTTCGACTGGGCACGCATGCACCTGCGCCTCGCCGAGGCCGTCACCGCAGGAGCTGGACTGGTCCTCGCGTACCGCCATCTTCTCGCGAACCCCGGTGCCCGTCTGCACGACACGCACGTCGGTGCCGAGGCGCGGTCGTGGGACGAGTACCTCGAAGGCCAGCATGACCCGACTGGGAGGCCCGCATGACCGCCCCGCTGTGGTTGCGGCCTCGTGGGCCGTTACAGCCGTCCTGCCCGCGTTGCCACGTCAAGATCGGCCACGTCCATCACGAGTGGTGTTCTGTGGCGCGCTGCCTGGCCACCGGAGGACAGCGCACGGGCCACGACGAAGCGTGCCCATGCACGGAGGACATCTGGTCCGGGCGATGGCCCGGAGCGGCCGAATGCTTCGAGTTCGGCTGGACCTACGGGGACGACGGGCTCCCCGACCTCAACCGCCTGATGGCCACCGCCACCTGGGATCCCGTCGCGCACCGCTGGATCCAGCCCCTCCATCAGAACACGACTGTCGAAGAAGAGTCACGATGACCGCACCCACCAACGCGCCGGTCCGGGCGGAGGAGTACCGAGCCAGCTTTCCCGCCGTGATCGAACCCGCCCGCCATCACGGGCTGTGGGTGCGTCCCCGGCTGCGCCGGGACGTCGCCGAAGCGGTGTGTCTTCCAGGCCGTCTCGGAGAAATCCGAGGGTGAGGTACAGGGCCCGTCCCGGTTTCAGCGGCGAGCGGGCCGCCACAAGCAGCGAGCGCTTGGAGGCGGCGGTTGCGCGACCTGGTGCCGCTCGCCCCAAGCGCACCTCCAGGCACGAACAAAGCCGGAGCCTTGAGACCCTGGCACCCGTACGTCCCGCAGCGAGGAGGACCGTAACCGTCATGTCGAACGCCGGAACACCCTCGCGCTCCGCGGCGCCCACTCTGTTCGACCTCGCGGCTCGCTCGCTCACCCATGCCGACGTGTTCGCCCCTTCAGACGATCAGCGCGCCGTCCTAGGCCAGGTGCGACAGCTCCTCGCCGACGAGGACAGACGGACGGCCGTGGTGATGGTCGCCGGAGCCGCAGGCACGGGCAAGAGCGCCCTCGCGCTGACTCTGCTCGGCGAGGCGGTGCGTGCCGGCTACCGGGTTCGGCACGCCACTGGCTCGCAGGCGTTCACCACCGCACTGCGGAAGACCGTCGGACATGGCTCCCGCGCCACCCAAAAGCTCTTCCAGTACTTCGGCACCGCCACCGACATCGAATCCGACGGGTTGGATGTGCTGGTGTGCGATGACGCGCACCAGCTGCGGGCTACCTCGAACACCCGCTACACGCCCGCCTCGCGTCGCAGCGATCGCACCCAAGCCGCGCAGCTGCTCGAGACCGCTCGCGTCGTGGTGTTCCTTCTCGACGAGGACCAGGCGATTCGCCCTGGCCAGATCGGCACCCGCGACTATCTCGTGACGGCCGCCCAGGCCAGCGGTGCCACCGTGCACTGCGCTGAGCTGACGAGCCAGCACCGCCACCGCAGCGCACACTACGACAGTTGGGTCCGTCGCCTGCTCGGTCTCGACGCCCCACCCCGGAAGCCGACCCCATGGAACCGGGAACAGCCCGTGCCGCGGTTCGAGCTGCGGGTGGTCGACAGCCCCGGCGAGCTGGAGCAGCTGCTGCGGGCGAAGAGCGAGCTCGGGGCGAGCGCCCGGATCACGGCAGGGTTGTGCTGGCCGTGGAGCGACGCGAGGCCTGGAAATCCGCTGGTCGAGGACATTGTGATCGGCGATTGGCAGCGCCCGTGGTGTGTGAAGGGCCAGCGCGTGGTCAACGGCCTTCCACCCTCGCCGCTGTGGGCGATCGATCCCGCGGGTGCCGGCCAGGTCGGCTGCGTCTATAGCGCGCAAGGCTTCGAGTACGACTATGGCGGCGTCATCCTCGGCCCCGATCTCGTGTGGCGCGAAGACCGGTGGGTTACCGATCTCGCCGCCATCCGCGACGACGCCCTCGACGGCGCGGCAGCGGCCGACGTCGACTTGTGGGTGCGTCGCACCTACCGCGTGCTGCTCACCCGCGCCACGGCGGGGACCGTGCTCTATTCCACCGACGCCGAAACCCGCGCCCTGCTGCACGACCTGATCGCCGCATAATCGGCACGGCCCGCCGCCATCAGGGCAGGGGACTGAACGACGTATCGTGCCCCAGCCTCCGCTGCCATGGCGGGCGGGGCACGATGGCTGCGCGAGGCAGGCAGGCTTGGGTCGGCGCGCCATTCCATGCTGAACGGTGCGGGTCCATCGCCAGCTCCAGCCGTGGCATCGGTGATCTACCCGCTAGCTGGCCCAGCGCACCCCGATTGGTTTAGGCGAAAAGCCGCGCGCGGGACCGATGATCCCAAGGGAATGGGGTGACGGTCCTGCGCGCGGCCCAGGCGGGCGGAGGTCAGGCTTTCAATGCGGGCTCGGTGGTGTCGCTGGTTGCCGAGACGTCGGTCTTGTCCGGGTTGATGGCGAATTGCTTCGGTGCTTCGCAGGTTTTGATCGCGTACTTGTCGGTGACGAGCTTCTCCAGGGCGTTATTGACCGCCCCGCCCGAACGCCCGAGGTCCTTGCCGATTTTGGCGGGCCCGAAGCTCTCGCCCGGGTGGTCGGTCAGGTATTCCTCGACCAGGGCCCGCAGACCGCCCTTGGGTAGACGGCCCCCGCCTATGGCGGCAGTGTTGGTGCCCGCAGGCGGTTCTGCTGCAGATGGCTCGGTTCCGGTTGCGCTGTCAGCCGGATCCTCCGATGTGGTGTCGGGCAACGGACTGGTGCCGTTCTCGACATCGGGGGCAGTGGTCGACTCTGCCTCGTCGTTGGTGGTGTCTGTGCGGGCGGACTCCGGGGCATCAGTGGCCGAATCGTTGGTGGTCACCTGCCCCGCCGTGGTATTCGCGGTGGTCGCGCCGTCGGCGCCGGAGTCGGACTCGTGTGTTGTCTCGGTGTCATCGGCGGTGTCGCTCGCCGTGGTGTCCGGTCGCATGTGCTCGGTGCCGGGTGCGTCGGTGTCACGGACCGACGGGGCGAGCGTCCACGTGTCGGGATTGCGCGGGCCGTCTCCGGCGGTGCGGATCGCGGTGCCGTCGTGGCCCCAACGGGCCAGGATCTTCGCGGCGGTCGAACGGCCGACTCCGGCGGCCATCGCCAGTGCGGCGGTCGTGGCCCCAGGGTTGGCGGCCAATGCGTCCCGCACCTTGTCTTCCGTGGTGGGCGCGTTCTGTGGACCGGGGGCGTCGGCCACGGCATGCTGGCGGTCGCCGTCGATGGCGATGGCGGTGTCGCGGGTCGGGGTGGTGCCGGGGTTGCGGTTCTTACGGGACATGACGAACTCCCTGCGTTGGTATGGAATGGGATGGTCATGCCCCAGCCGGGGCGTTGGGCCCGCCGGTGCGCATCCGGTGGTTCGGGCTACATGTCTATGGACGCTTCGTCACCACGCCATTGTCAAGCGATCCGTCAAACAAGACATGCGTCTCATGTGGACACGTCGTGTGTTTAGTGTTTGCGCCATACAACGGGCCACGTGTGGCCGTAGCCGGCAATCCACTGCGGGGCACGGCTCGTGCTTGCCGCGCCCCGCAGTGGGGTGTTGTCTCTCAGGGGCCTTACACGTGGTGGAGAGGTGCTTCCGCGGGTTCGGGCTGGGACAGCGTGCCCCAGAGTCCGATGGCGCCGACGCCTTCAGCGTAGACGGTACCGCTCTTGTGGACGGCCTGGATGACCACGAGGTACCGCAGCTGGTAGGGGTCGCTGGTGAACCGGTTGTAGTGGCTCGCGAGTGCGAACGCCGACTGGAAGACGTTCCGCGTCACGTCCATGGTCGGGACGTCGGCGGTGCCGTGATCGCTGTGGGGCAGCCCGGTGATCGTGATGCGGATCTGGCTTTGCGGACCGGATTCGTCCACCGTGACCGTGAACTCCGCGTCGGCGTGGATCATGTCGTCGTCCTGGACGGCGACGAGGTCCTCGCGAATGCGGGCGGCGATGTCCTGAAGCGGCAGCTCGGCGGTCCTGTCGTGGAGGTTGCCGATGATCGTCACGGGCGTGGGAGCTGGATCGGTCGCCGAGGTGCCGATGCTTTCAGTGGTGGTCATGTTGATGGTTCCCTTTCCCTTTGTTGGTAAGCGCCTGCGGTGCAGAGCGTCTGGTGTGGACAGTCGCGGAAGCTCCCCGCCACAGCGGCTGCGAAGGGGCGTTGGCGGTGTCCCGGGTCAGCGGCGTAGGACATTGACGCGGTCGCCGCCGATGAGGGGTTTGTCTTCCGGTCCGGCGAGGTGGTCGGCGATCCAGATGGGGCAGTGGTCGCCCCGGCTGGGGTAGTACTGGTTGCGCCAGTGGCCGCGCACGATCCAGCTGTGGCGGTATTCGCGGGTGCTCTTGCCGGAGGTGTCGCCGCTGTGGTCTGTGGGCGCGGTGCGGGCGCGCCGGAGGTCGACGAGCCGAACGTCCTGATTGAGGGTGGGGTCGTAGCGTTCGATGCGGCGGCGGGCGGCGCGGGGCGCGGTGGTGCGTTCGGACTGCACGAGGGTCTGGCCCATCAGCAGCCAGGTGGCGAGGATGGTGCGCTGCAGGGCGATCTGGGCGTCGATATCGGCGGCGGAAGTACCTTCGGTCAGGGCGCTGGGCCAGCCCTTCATATCGGTGAACGTCATGGGCGTGAGGCCGCACCATTCGTAGCCGTGCGAAGGGGAGAAACTCGGCGGAATCGGTGCGCGTTCGGCATTGCGCAGAAACGTGGCCAGGATGTGCTTGGCGCCGAGGTCGACGGCATCGTCGTGGCTGGCGGGCTTGTTGCCCGGTGCGGGTAGTGGCAGGTTCAGCGCGGCGGCTTTCCGCATCTGGGACAGGGCGTAGTCGCGGGGCAGGTGGGCGAGCCTGCGTCCGACGTCGACCGCAAGCGGTTCGGGGTCGGGGACGGTTCCCCAGCTCTGCACCCACACACCGCCGCGCCCTGGACCCCACGAGACCAGCGATACGGCGTCGTGCCGCGCTGAGGCGGTTCCCTCGACGGGCGGGTGCTCGTACACCATCAGCCCCACGGGGGCGGGCAGGTCTTCGGGGTGAAGGCGGTAGTCGGCCAGGGTGGTCGCGGCGTGGCTCGCGAGGTCGGTCAGGTTGGCGGAGACGTAGAACAGCTCGGCGGCGGGGATCTGGGCGCTGAGCGTGTCCGCGATCGTGGCGCCGACGTCGTCCAGAGGCGGGAACGCGGGTTCGCCCGCCGTGTCCTCGGGCCGAGGGCCGACGAAGAACCGGAACCAGTTGCCCGCGCCGTCCGAACCGGGATCCCGTGCCCATTCGGTCATCCGTGCCCGGATCTCGGGCACGTCGCGCGCCGTGACGGCCGCCACGGAGGTCACCGACCCAGCTCGACGGCGAGCTTCGCCAGCGCGGTCTCGACGTTCCGCCACATCCACGACGACGCGCCGGGATGATCGGTCATGTACGCCAGCATGTGCGGCACAGGGGCCGGGGTGTCGTCGCGTGTCAGCGCGGCAAGCGCGTCAGGATGGCGCTGACACAGGGCGCCGACCGCCTCCGGGGCCACGGGATACCACAGATCCCGGATCTCGTAGCGGCCATCGTCCCCAGGCTGGATCACACGCGGCTGGGGTTCCTCCGAGTCGCCCCATGGGTCATCGTGGACTTCCAGCATGTCCCCGTGCCAGGTGAAGCGGTATTGGGCGGTGCCGTAGAACGCTTCCAGATGGATCCCGATCCAGCGCGCGACAGCGGGGCGACACCGCAACCCGACCTCGACGTCGTTGTCCGGGTTGTGCAGGACGGGGAACCGGGTCTGGTCCTCGATGAGACCGGGTGGTGTCTCGTCAGCGGGGATAATGCCGGGGAATGCCGGTTTGTACGGCATCGCCACCCACACCTCGCCCTCCGGCAACACCGGAAGTACTGCGGTACAGCCGGAAACGGCAGCGCGTATTCCGTCCATAAGAGACACATCCCTTCGGCGACATGGTGCGCGGTCCGCGCTATGGCACGTCCAGGGACGCTCCGTCGCGTCGGGATGTCAAGCCGGATATAGGTTTTGACTCGATCCACGGCGCGATGCCACCGGATCGTTTGGTTCCCCTTGGCAGAGGACGCGCCTCGGCCAAAGTCGTACGGAGCCGGCCGGTGCCCGTGAACGGATTTCTCGTCCGCGCGATGTGGCACTGCCCGCCGCGGGCGACGATTTGGTCCCTGCTTTCCTGGCAGTGGAGCCTGCCCGATGCTGGCGAGGCGGCGAAGGGGAAGTGCGCGCTGCCCACGTGCTCGACGACGGACAAGCTGCAATTCGCCGATGGGACTGCCATCGCACCCTAGCTGCGGCCGTCGCTGCGGCGACCAAGGGCAAACTGGCAGACGGCTGGACGACGTGGAAGCGTATGGACGACAATCGCGCGCTATCTGAGTTGCGTGACGAACGCCACGCTTGTGCAGGTGGTACGTCCTGAATACGGGGCGCCGCTGTACGTTCCGCTCCTTATTTGAGGAGGTGTGCTGCGCTAGGTCCTGTTAGGCCAGATGGCGGATTTGTACTCCGCTGGAGCTTCCCCGAGTCGGCTCGTGAAGCCGTCGCTAGTTGATCATTCACCCAGTTGGCCCCTGTTGAGTATCTAACGTGTTGTGTTGAATTCACATGGAGTGCAACCACTCACCAGGGGAGGGTGAAGGTGGCGGTAATTTTCCGCGTCGGGGTAAGTCTGCCTTCGGTAAGTCGTCCTACTTCTGGTCGTCCGAGATGTAGTGACTAAGGAGTCCAACTGCTGTGCGCTTGTCAGATTGGAAGTTAGTTGCAGCCGTAGCGGTAACCACCTTGCTTAGCGTTCCGCAAGTCGCAACAGCGGATGCGAGTTCGAGCTCGGATTGGAAGCCGGGCGAGACTATCTCGGCTTCGCAGTCTCAGAAAATGATCGCTGAATTCGTAAACGGTATCGCTGATAGGCATGGTATTCAGATAAACCCTGCCGACTATGAAGTCTTCTCCCAGAAGGGAGAGGTCTCGATTCGTGCAAAGAAGCAATCTGAAGTCGCGGCGGCATACCGTTCCGGCGGGCCTGTTCCCGAAGCGGCATCAATGATCGCTGGCGACGGTGCGAGATCTGAAGCTGCCATGCTTGGCTTTAACGTTGCTCCGCCGTCGTCTGCCGAGGTTTCAAAGGCGAGAGATCGGGTTTCTCTGGGAATTCAGGCCGAGCCGAACTGGTTTCCAGTCGAGTGTTTCCGGCGCGTTGTTTGGGTGGAGCCGGATCCGGATGGAGTGGTAGGCGATACTGTAGTTGGTTGGCAGGACGCCTGCACGCAGTTGGGATGGTTGCCGCCGACGGCGGGCCGGGGAAACTGGATCTTCCGTATGTGGCAAACGTGCGCCACTCAGCAGAATCGTAAGATATTCACCCTGACAGGATGCGGGGTGCAGAACCTTATTACCTCGCCAGATGCCAGGTGGGTCGACTGGAGCCCGCGCTCCGAGTTGCCCGTCGGGTAGTGTAAGACAATTTCCTACGGAGTTGCGGTCGGGCCGATTACTGGCTCGTGGAGTTATCCGGCGTGCGATACGATCAAGGTTGATAAATGGAACCCACAGGTCTACTTGAAGGCGTGGTGGTCTGGTCGGGCGTGGGGCAAAACCCGAGCATCGGAATTGGTCTTCTCGTTCACGGCGCCAGAGGGTACAGGCGTGTCAGGCGATCCTCGTATCACAATGGGGTGGGCTCCTTGTACGCATACCGGTCTCGGGGATAAGTGTAACGATACCCAGTAGTATTTGGGTATTTCCTGCTTGCTAAGATGGAGTACTCGGCAAGTGAGGTGGTTGAGGTGAAGGAAGTAAGATCAGCTTTTTTCGGCTGGATGCTAGTCGGCCTTGTGGCGATTGGGACTGCCTCGTGTGCGTCCCATGGCGCCCCGCTTCCTTCACGGTCGCCTATCTCGCGAGCGGAGGCTGAAAATCTGCTTAATCAGGCCATCGACCTGGCACAAGGAAAAAACTATGACCGCTTGTGCCAGGTCGTAGCCGCAGCTGAGCAGAATTGCCGCGCTCAGCTTGAGAGCGCGGCTCGGTCGAACCAGCAGCCTGGCCTCGAGCGCCCGAAGGTGGTTGCATTCTGGCACTTTGACGAGGCGAGTGGCCCCACTGCAGTTTTGCGGCTAGAAGGCCGCCGCGCGGACGACGCAGCTTACGCAAGTGACTTCGCCGTTATCCGCACGGAAGGGGTGAAACTCGGCAGTCTGACTGCGCCGTACTGGATCGGAAGCAAATACGTCGGAAGTGGTCAGCCGGCCCCCGTGACCTCGACATCAAATTCAAGTGGCTGACCGAGTTCCACCTGGCTTTGATTAGCGCGCGGGTCGTGTGGCGCCCGCATAGTCGTCGCCGGGGTGGCGGTAGTTATCGATTTGCACTGGCTGGCCGAAGGTCGGGGCGTTCAGCATTTTCCCGTTCCCGATGTAGAGCCCTACGTGCCGAATTTTTGAGGGTGGGCCGTAGAAGACGAGGTCGCCCGGCAGCAGAGACCCGTCGGGCACTCGTGGTCCGGCGTGGTACTGGGTGTGCGCGGTGCGCGGGAGTGAGATCCCGGCGGCGTCGTAGGCGGCTTTGGTCAGGCCTGAGCAGTCGAATCCCGCGTCGCCGTTCTGTGGGCCATCGCCACCCCAGACGTACGGCAGCCCTCGTTGCCCGCACGCGTAGTTGATCGCGGTCATCGCGGTAGCGTTTGGTGCCTTGATGTTGTTGCAGTCACCGGTTCCGGTCATCGGTGGCGCAGGCTGGCAGCGTATCCCGGACACAGCGGCGGCGACGATCGCGCGCGCTTTGTCCTCGTGCTGGGCGTAGGCGTTGGGAAATCCTGAGCCTTGCACGGTTTGGGCGGCGTCGTTGACGCTCATGGTCTGCCAGTTCGGTGTGGCGGTGAGGTGTTCGAAGAACTTCGTCGCCGCGTAGGTCGGTGTGGTGATCTGCTGCGCGGTGCCCCAGCCCATCGAGGGGCGTTGCTGGAAAAGTCCGAGGGAGTCACGGTCGCCATAATTCAGGTTGCGGAGCTTCGATTCCTGTAGTGCGGCGGCGATCGCGACCACCCAGCCCGGTTCGGGAACACCCATCTGTTTGCCGACCGCGACGATGGTGGCGGCGTTGCTCATCTGCTCGGCGGTCAGGCCCGGCGCGGTGCCGGTCGCTGTCCCATCGGGCGTACAGATCAGCGAACTCGTGTCGCTGCCGCCGAACAGGGCGCTGCCGATGCCGGCGACGCCGGCGCCTACGAGCAGCGGGATGGCAAGGACGACTGCGGCAACGGCGACCCCTAGTTTGCTTCCCATTGGCTGGATCGCGCTCCTTTCACGGCGGCGGGCGGCGACGAGACTCGGTGTGTGGGTTGGCGCCGCCCGGGGTCAGTGCTCTCCGCGTGCGACGCGGTTCGGCGTGGCTCGCGGCGGGATCGGGCTCGGTGGTGGCAGGCGGTACGGCGATGCGGCCGCGGCGTCACCGGCCTCGCCCTCTGGGGCTTCGCCGCTAGGGCTGGCCGGCGGCGCCAGGCCGGGCCAGGCATCGGCGAGGTCGGCGAGGCTGTAGCGCGGACCTGCGCGGCCGGGGCGTGCTGAGGTCAGCGGCAGCCAGATCGCCTCGGCTGGGCTCGGATGCGGCGTGCCGGGGTCGAGCAGGTCGGCCGCCGAGGTGGCCACCGGCACTGAACGGGGGTCGTCGAGTCCGGCGTGCACGCGGGCCAGGGCGCTGTGGGCTCCGGCTTCGCGGCGGGTGGTGGGCAGCCACACCAGCACCGGGGTGGCGATGCCGGTGGACTCGGCCAGCCGTGCGTACCCGGCCAGCTTCCGGCCGACCTTGGTCAGGGATTCGGTGCCGGTGTCGAACTCGAGGAACCATTCCACCTCCCGGACAGCGGCATCGGAATGTGTGCGCCAGCGGCCGTATCCGTCGGGGATGACGAGGTCGCCGAAGTGACGGGCGCAGCGGGATTCCGACCACCACACCGCCAACGCATCACCCGCCCGGCTGTGGCGGGTGCGGGCGATCAGGGACGTGAAGAAGTCGTTCACGCCGACGGTGTGGGCGAGGCGTTGGTTGTGGGCGATGCTCATGGCGCGGTCGTGCCGGTAGCCGAGGTCCTTGACCTCCAGACCGTGCTCGGCGGCGAGCACGGTCGCCCCGGCGGGGCCGAGGACGTAGTGCATTGGGGCGGACCCGAGCTGCCTGAAGGGTTGAAACCGCGACACCGCCCGCCAGCGGTGGAGATCGAGCAGGCGCTGGCGGGTGGAGCGGCCGGAGGGGAACGCGGCGTCCTGGATCTGGAGGCTGGTCAGAACCCGGTGTTCATGTAGTAGTGCCAGCAGCCATTTGTCGCGGGCGGTGAGGCGGGAGGCGAGCATGGCCTGGTGCTCGACCGAGCTCGCGGCGCGGGCGGTGTGACGCCCGGGCAGATGACCCCGCAAGGTGTGCTGGCGAGTAGTGGTCGTGATCAACGAACGGCTCCCCTTGATTGTCAACAGGCTGTGGACAAGTGCTGTGGGCAAAGACCGACACTGGATCCGGCCACGAGCTGAGTAACGGCGGCTGTTTTCTTGTGGCGAGAGAGAAAACTCGTGTGGCGGGTGCCTAGGGGCGGGTGCGGCGCGGGTCGGTCCTGGGCGGCCGGACCGGGGGAACTGGGTGCCCGGTCGGCTTTGTGGCTGCCGTCGCTGGGTTTCCGGCGTGGGATGCTGGGCCACTGGTGGTGTTGTGCGCGCGGCGCTGGGCGCGGAGCGCGGCCCGGATTTCCCGGGCTCGTCCGGGGATCGGGGCGGGCAGCGGTGCGGTGGTCATGGTGAAGGGTTCGGTTTCCTCGCCGTGCACGACCAGGCGCGCGGCGGCGTGGTAGACGCCCAGGTGTGACAGGTCGTGTTCGGAGAGCCGGGGTGTGGTGTGGCGGGCGAGTTCGCGGGCGTCTTCGGGGGAGGAGGAGTAGATGATTTTGTTGCGGGCGTTGGTGGAGAGGCCTTCCTTCAGTTCTCTCGACAGCTGACCGAGGTGCTGGTGGGCGAGGATGAATCCGTTCCGGAACGCGCGGGACTCGGCCAGCATGTCTTCCATGGGGTAGGGGAGATGCAGGAAGTTGTGGCATTCGTCGATCACGGTGTGCGCGTCGGGACGCAGGCGCTGCGGGACGCGGGCGCGGGCGGTGGTGGCCTGCCAGGTGCGGGCCACGACCAGCGACCCAACCAGCCGTGTCGTTTCTTCCCCCAGGGAGCCTTTGGGGATGCGCACGAGGCAGATCCCGCCCTCGTCGAGCACCTGGGACATGTCCACTGTGGAGCGCCCGCCGGCGATGGCTTCCTTCACGAACGGGCGCAGCAGGAACGCGCGGAGTTTGTTCATCAGCGGCGAGATCACCTGAGAGCGACTGGATTCGGTGAGTTCGTCGTACCACTCCCAGAACCCGCGCAGCACGGGGTCGGTGAGGCCGGTGGTGATACGGGAGCGGAATGCTTCGCTGGTCAAGAGTTTCGGGAGGTCGGCCAGGGTCGGTACGGCCTCTTGGGCGCGCAGGGTGAGACAGGCGGCGCGCATGAGGTCGTCGGTGCGCGGCCCCCAGAACGCGCTATACACGCGGCGGAAGACGGAGACGAGGTTGTCGACCTCGCGGTCGGTTTCCCCACCTTCTAACGGGTTGAGGATGGGCGGGCGGTGCCGGGAGTCGGCGTCGAACAGCACCACCCGCTCGGCCGCGCTGCGGGGGAGCCGGTTGAGGATGTCGGTGACCAGGTCGCCTTTCGGGTCGATCAGGACGACGCCGCGCTGGTTGTCGATGTCGTCGAGGATGATCTGGCCGAGCAGGGTGGACTTACCGGAGCCGGTCGGCCCGACCAGGTGCAGGTGGTAGCGGGCGTCCGCGAGCCGCAGACCGACCGGGCGGGCGTGGCCGGTGTCGGACTGTCCCAGCGGCATCACCCCCGGCCCCGGGGCAGGGATGCCGGGTGGCGGGGCGACGGCTTTGGCTCCGGCGCGTTCGACGCCCGGGATCTCGGCGTCGGTCGGCAGATGCGCGAGCGCCGCGAGTTCCGGTACTGAGAGCAGGTCGCCGCGGCCGAGGCGCCGCTCGGCGAGCGCGCGGGCCGGGTGATGGAGGCGGGTGCGGGTGTAGTGGTTGTGGTCGGTGTAGGCGGCGAACGCGGCGGCCAGCGCGTGCGCCCGCCCACGCGCCACGTCGCGCGCCTGGCGCATCAGGTCGTCGGCCGCATTGGCGGGGAGATCGGTGGCTACGGCGTACCGGATCACTGTCTCGTACTGGGATCCTCGCTGTTTCCCGACGATCGCCTTGTTCTGTGCCGAATATTCGAGCGACAGCTGCGGATCCTGGCTGATCCGCCGCGAGTCCGAGGTCCGGCGAGGGCGGCTGGCGCTGACGCCTGGGGATAGCGCGTCGAGGATCCGGCCCCCGAGACGTCCAGAGGCACCATGGTGGACCCGACGGGCGGCGCGGCGAGCCTGGGCCACGCGGCGGCCGGTGACCGGGCGGGCGAGGATCTGCACGCAGGCCCGCTCGTCCCGGCCGAGCCCGACCGGCGCGCCCAAGAGCCCGCGGATCGGGTCGGCGTCGAACCCGGTGCGGATCGGGAGAGCCTCGGACCGGGCGAGGCGCAGCTGACCGCCGACGGTGATCCGCCGGCGCCCGGCCGCCACGGTCGGGAAGGGTGAGGTGGCCGGTGTGGTGCGGGTGTGGGCGCCGGGCCAGGCGGCCTCGACCGCGCGTTCCACCAGCGACGGTGGGATGACGCCGGGGACCCAGAACTGCACGGTGACGCCGTGCTCGCCGAACACGTACTCCATCGCCAGATGCGGCTGCCCGGCCCAGAACCGCCGCCAGGTGGGGCGTAAGAGTCCGACGAGGTTGGACCAAACCGCGGCCCCGCCGGCGGGATCGACGGTGGGCGGGGCGAGCACGGTGATCCGGCGAGCATCGGCCAGCAGCGCGGTGTGGCGGCGAGTACGCCACCAGTGCCGTACTACGACCGCGCCCGTCAGGGCCACGGCCAGGGCCGGGACGGCGACTGGCCCCCAGGTCAGCGCCCAGTCGCCTGCGGCGGTGAGCAGGCGACCGGTGACGCCGCCGGGGTCGCGCAGATAGTCAGTCACCCAGGTCTGCGTCATCGGTATTGCCGCAGCGTGCTCAGCCATGGTGGAACTCCCGCCAGCAAATCCTTTGAGGACAAGAGAAAAATCGCGAGTTACGCGGAGCCCGGGTCCCCCAGGGGCGAGTCGATCTGTCCCGCGTCGCTCGGTCTCTCCGGCGCCGTCGACCACTCGGTATCGCCACATGGCAGGTCTTTTGGCACACCTGGTCGAGTGACCGTGAACTCCCGTTGAGCCCGCTATAGTGCTCGAACGCGAGGTTGACGAGGGGCGTCCAGTGGACTCGATCGCTTTGTACTACCCGTATATCCACGTCCGCGACGACACGTGGCTGAAGTACGCGGCTCTGTACTGGCCCAAGCTGGCCAGGCTGCGGCCTCGCGACTATCCGACGTTCGACTCCCCGGTAGCGCGCGCCCTGCGGAACGACGCGAGATGGCTGACTGACATCGAGCCGCCACGATGGGCGGCCACTCAGGTCGCCCCTCCGTTTCTCGAGCTGATCAATACCCGTACGCAGGACCTGCGGGACAGTTTCGGGCTCCACCAGATCGGGCAGTGGGGGCACGGTGCCGACACCACCATCGGCTACCTCGATCACAGCAACGTCGCGGGGCCGCCGGTGTTCTATGGCTCGGCGGGCGGCGCGCCGCGATCGGGGCCAGGTGTGGGGCCGCGAAGGAGAGTGTCGGCACCCCGATTGGATCCCCGGTTGGGATACATCCACGCCGACAAGATTTTTCCTGGCATGGTCGAAGCCGCGACGAACGCCGGACTTGCGATCCTTCAGGAGGGACATGGGGGAACCTGGGTCGGGATGCACCCAGAGTTGGCATCCGTCTATACCTGCGCCTTGATCGAGCGCATCGCGATCGAGGACCACCTGCATCCGGTCACTGATCAAACCCTGCCCCACTCCGCAGAATCGGGCTGGACCCTCGACCGCCTGATGCAAACGCTTACAGACAAGGAAGGCGTCGGCGCAGTCGACACACAGACCCCACGTGACCTGCTGGACGCCTTCGTCTTCCTTGCGTTCGAGACCGTCGTTCCCGCTGACCTCCACCGTGTGCCGATCGACAAGATCATCGAAGTTCGCTCGCGGTTCGGCACGGAACTCGACGCGTTCCGCGTCTACGTGACTCAGCAGGTCGAGCGGCTCGCCGAACTCCAAGATATTCGCGACCTGCCCGTCTTCTACGAATACCTGCAGACCGAGGTGCAGCGCACTGTCAGCGGGCAGTTGGAGCAGTTGCGGGAGCGGCTGCGCAGCGTCGGTCTGGAGTCCGCGCGAGCACTGGTCAACGTCAAGTCGGTCGCCCTGCCCCCGCTGGCCGCGGCGGCGGCTGGCGCCGTCGGGCTCTCGCCGGCGATCACCGGGCCGGCGGCGCTGGCCGCCTGCGTGGTTACCGCGCCTACTCAGTGGCGTCGGCAACGTCGGGAAGCCATCCGGGAGTCGCCGGTTGGGTACCTGTTCCGAATCAATCAGGAACTCAATCCTGTCAAGCTGATCGAGCGGCTTCGGCGGGTGTGGCCAACGTGACCGGCGGCGTCGCGAACCTCGGGACCGGGCTTTGCTCATGACAGTTCCACCCACCCGGAGTTTGTTTCGGAATCCGGAAGAGTTGCGAGGAACTTCGGGTCTGTGGTGACCAGGAAGTTCTCCGTGGGCGAGGCCAGCGACTGGAACGCCACGCGCTGCGCCCCAGCGGCGAGCAGGCCCTGGCCGCGGTCGGCCGACAGCAAGAATCGCCTTTCTCCGGCGGAGAGGTCGAAGGCCTCGGCGATCTCGTCGATGGCTTGCGGTGCCGCGCGCAACAGCACCTGGGTGGCGGCGTTGCTGACAATGGCTTTGCCTAGATCGCTGCCGAGCAGGTCAGCGGCGTCCTGGGTCGCTGTGGTCAGCCCGCACCAGTGTTTGCGAGCTGCCTTGGCCAGGCGCAGCAAGAACAGTGCGGCGACATGCTGGCGCATGAGGATTCCTGCCTCATCGACCACGACCAGTCGAGGCCTGCGGTCGGCCGGGTTCGAGATGCGCAGCCAGACGGTGTCCAGCACGAGGAGGGTGCCGATCGCGCGCAGCTCGTCGGGCAGGTCGCGCAGGGAGAACACGACGAGGTTCCCGTCTGGGGTGGTCGTGGTGGGCCCGTCGAAAAGATCGGCGAAACTGCCGTCGACGAACGGATGCAGCCGGGCGGCGAGGTCAGCGGCCATCGTGTCTCCACCGTCGCCGGTGGCGGCGAGAGTGTCGCGCAGGTCGCGCAGCAGCGGCGCCGGACGGGTCCAGGTACGCGCGTCACTGGTGATGCCCGCGCGGTGGTAGGTGGCGGTGATCGCGGGGTCGAGGACTGAGCGTTCGGCTGCGGTGATGTCCGTGCCGAAGAGCACGGCCAGGACGGTGTGCAGGAACAGACTGCGCCGTTTCAATGCGTCTTGAGGTGCGGTGCGGCGTCCGTTCACGCCGAGGTGCACAGGTAGATCGAACGGGTTCAGCCGGACCCCGCCCGCGCCGAGGTGGACGTAGGTGCCGCCGACCTGGGCGGCCAGGCGAGCGTATTCGTCTTCGGGGTCGATGACGAACGCCTGCACCCCGTCCGCGGCCCGCCCGTTCTCGTTATCGCCGAGGGTGCGGTAGAGGCTGCGCAGGGTCTCGAGCTTGACGAAGTACGACTTTCCCGCGCCGCTGCGGCCGAGGACGACGGAGTTGTAGTTGTCGCAGGCGAACCGGTCCCAGTGCACCAGCCCCGAGGAGCCGACGTTGTAGCCGTAGAGCACCCCGGACGGGAGGGAGGTGGTCGGGTCGGTCGGGGGCAGATCCGGCGAGGTGAACGGATACGCCGCGCTGACCGCGGCGGTGTCGAACGTCCTCGTCAGGCCGAGCGGATCGAGACCGAGTGGCAGGGTGCTCACCCAGCCTTGCAGGGCACGGTAGGTGGCGGGTTTCGCGTCCAGCAACAGGGACGCGCACAGCGACCGCAGCGCGGAGACTTCCTCGGCGAGGGAGGTCTCGTCCGGGGCGTGCACGGTCAGGTAGAGCCCGAATTTGAAGAGTTTCCCGTCGCCGCGGGCGATGCTGCGCGAGAGGTCGGCGGCGTCCTCCGCGGCTGCGTCGAGGTCCGGTTCGTCGAGCCGGTCATGCCGCGCGTTGTGCCGCCTGCTGGATTCGAGTTTGGCGCGTTGCTTGCGCAGGCCGCTGGCAGCCGTGGCAGGGTCGACGGGCTGGACGTGTACCGACACGTCCAGCCGGGCGGGGTAGGTCAGCAGGGGCGCGAGCCAGCCGGGGTAGACCTCCTGCGGATAGCCCGTGACGCCGAAGCTCGCGACGAATTCGTTGCCGACCTCGAGGTGCCGAGCGGACACCGACAGCGCGTCCGGGGTGAATGCTCCCGCCGATCCGGACCGGGTGGCCGTGCTGTTGCTTTTGGTGCGTGCCATAGGGGCTACCTGCTTTCGATCTCGTCGTCGTAGTCCCAGTCGTCGTCCTCGGACAGCCACGGGCCCGACGGCTGCGAGCGACCGGAAGACGACGGCCCGGGTCGTTCCGGCTCATGACGAGTGGGCGATGCCGCTGCGGCGGACGCACCCGCTGGCCGGGCGGACTGAGGGGCCGTTGCGAATTCGGCATCGTTGTCGGCGGCATCGGTGCCGTAGAGGTCGGCGAAGGTGGAGGTGGCGGTGATGACCTCGTCGGCTCCGGCCAAAGCTGCGGATGGTGGGAGGAAGGTGTCGGGATTGCAGGCCCCCGCCAGCACGCCGGTCGCGGCGGCGGCGTCGAGCGGGGTGGCCACGATCCCGGCGGGGGTGAGCAGTTCGATGGCCTCGCCAAGACGCCGCACCAGGCGTTGCTCGGCCGCCTGCCTCGCCCCGGAATCCATCGGCAGTTCGCCGTCGCGGCGGCGGTGTCGCCACGGCAGCACGCTTGACGCGGCGACGGGGGCTGGGCCGGTGTGCAACGGTTCGCGCAGGACCAACAGCACCTGGCGGCGCAGCAGATCCGCGTGCGCGGTGAGCTCGGCGAGGTAGTCCGCGTGGTCGCGGGCGGCGGCCTCCAGGGCGGGGTGTGGCAGCCCGCCGGCGCGGTCCCGCAGTTCGGCGATCTGCGGGGCGAGGTCGAGGCGTTCGGCGCGGATGAGGATCTGTACCGGCGCGGTCAGGCTATGCAGGTAACGGGCGAAAGACGCAACGAGCGCCTCCTGCTCCCCGGGGGTGCGCAGCGAGAAGTTGACGGTGCTGCACACGGCGATGACCGCGAGTCCGTCGGCGCCGAGGTCGATGACCCCGGCTTGCGTGCCGGTGTCGGCCACGCCACGGGCGGGCAGTTCCAGCGGCGCCGGGGACACCGGCTCAGCGGTGGCCCGGCGACCTCGTGTGCGGGTGTCGGCGTGCTGCGCGGTCAGCCAGGCCGGTGCCGTGCGGACGCCTTCGGGAGCGGCGACCCGGTGCCGGGGCGACAGGTGCTGGCGGATGGCGGCGAGGGCGAGCTTGTCCAGGGGCTGGCCATCGCGCTGGCCGAGGGCCAGCACGGTGACCGTGATCCCGATCGGGATGGCGACGAGGAGGAACACGGGCAGCGGCACGAAGGCCCGAGTCACCGAGTACAGGCCGTAGAGCCCGAGGCTGGCGACGCCGAGGATCGTGAGTTGCCGGGCTGTTAAAGGGCCGAGTACCCGGTCCGGGCGGTCGACGTCGGCGGGCACACGCACGGGAGAAGTCATGGCGAGTCGGTCCTCACTTCGTCTTCGGGGCCCGCCGGGCGGGCAGGTCCAGGGGCAGGCGCAGTTGTGTACCGGGGCGCCGCTTCGGCGGCGCGGAAGCGCTTGCGCTGCTGGCAGGGGGCGGTGTCGGCTTGGGCTGGCGGCGGACTCCGAGGGGGAGCGGGTACTGGCCGGAGGCGAGTGGCCGGTTGCCGGTGTAGGCGTCGCGGACGGGGCGGCGGTGCGCGCGGGCGGTCTTGGTGATCTCTCCGGACTTGGAGATCAGCGCTTGCCCGGTCTGCGGTGCCCGGGTGGTGCGGGCGGGATCGGCCAGGTCATCGGCGAGTGTGCGCCGCGGCTGGCGCGGGGTCTGCGGTGACAGATGGATCGGCAGCATCCCGGTGCTCGGGGCGATCAGCGCGCCGCGCAGCTTCACCGGTGGCCGGGCCCGGCGGCTGACCTGTCCATCCGGGAGCAACAGCCCGGGCTGCGAAACCGGAGGCGGTGCTGGGTGCCCGGCGGCGAGGTCGTCGGCCAGGGTGCGGCGCGGCACCCTGGCGGGGTTCTGGCGCACGGTGATCGGCAACCCGAGCTGGTCGGACGGGAGCGCGTTGGGCAGATCCGTGAGCGGCATCGCTCGCGGGTTCGGGCTGGCGGTCACGGCGTCGCCGGTGCGGCGCACGGTGAACAGCGATGTCTGGCCCGGTCCCGAGGTGCGGTCGGCGGGCAGGCTGGGCCGGGGGTTCTCGTCGAAGCCCCGGCGCGGGGTGCGGAACGGCTTCGCCACCCGCCGCACCCGCAACGGCAGCAGGTACTGGCCCGAGCGCGTGGACGGCGGATCCGCCGGAACCCGATCACGAGGTTCCCGGACGCGCCTGCGGCCCTTGCCGCCGAACAGAGAGCCGGCGCCGCCGAGCAGCCCGAGGGTCTTGTAGGCGATCGCGCCGCGCACCAGCGACCCGAGCAGGGAGCGGCCGCCGCTGCCGCGCAGGGGTTGCAGGCACCAGAACGGGATCTTCACCAAGATCCACATCAGCGCGACGCAGAACAGCAGGTTGGTCAGCCCGTTCAGTGTCGGCCCGAACACGGTGAACCCGCCCGGGGTGAAGAACACCCGCAGCGACACACTCACCGCGCCGGCCTGGCCGATCGGGATGACCAGCAGCAGACCGTAGGCCTTCCACCAGAACACGGCCACGCCTTCGGTGTGTGGAAGGGCGTGCCACATCAGTACGAATGGTGCGGCGGCGATCAGCAGCATCGTTGCGAGGACCCGCACGATGAACGTCAGCAGCAGCACGACGAGCATCGCTGCGAGCGCGAGCCCGATGAACAGCAGCCAGCCTTGCCCGCCGTTGAGTGAACCGAGGATCATGTCGGTCATCGCCTTGGCGGCGGTGTTCGGGTTGACCGCGTCGGTCATCAACGTCGCGCTCACGGCGTTTGAGATCTCGATGCCCTGGGTCGCCAAGAACAGCGACAGCGTTCCGGCGAGGAACCCGACCGCGATACGGGGCGCGATCTCTTTGATCGTGTAGCGGGTCTGCAGGGTCTCGTAACCCATCAGGAGCAGGCCGGCGATCACGACGATGCTGCCGTAGAAGGCGACCATCAGGTGCCAGGAGTCGTTCCACGCCTGCCCGATGCCGGGCAGCAGGCTCGGGTGTGGTGTGGACAGCACCGTGTTGCCCAGCAGCTCGAGCAGCGGGTTCAGCGCGCCGATCACCAGGCCGCGAAAGAACGAGTCGATGGCCTCGGTGACACAGGCGACCGGATCGGTGAACCCGCACTCGCTCTCCTCGTCGCCGGGATCCCGCCGCGCTGGCTGCGGGATGCAGTTCGGGCCCTCGCACGGCTGGCTCGTCGGCGGCTGGGTGGGGAGATTGCCGCACTCGGGCAGCACCGAACCGGGGAAGCACGACACCGGCGGCGCCGACGGGCCGGGAAACAGCGGCGTGCTCGGCGGGCCCGTCGGAGGCGCGGGTCGCGAGGTTGAGGGCGTCGGTAGCAGGCAGGCGGGTTCGGCCGAACCCGGTGTGCAGCCGGGGTTGGGCGGTAGTGGTAACACCGGTGGTTGCGCGGGCGCCACAGGCGCTGCCGCGGCCACAGAGGCAGGAACAGCAGCGGGTGTGGCGGCGGCGGTCAGCGCGAGTCCGGCGACAGTCAACAGCAGCGGCACCAGCACTGCGAGGAGGCGAGCCCACCGGAGGTGGGGCAGCCAGCGGTCGCGTCCGCGACGGGACGGAGCCGGGCCTGTCGGCGGGCCGACCATGCGCCTGCCGCCACGTTCTGGCTCGCCGTCTGTGCCGTGATGGAGAGGAGTGGACTCAGAAGTTCGGGCGGCACGCACCGTCGGCGTCGTCGGGCGGCGCCGGGCAGGGCCGCGCGGACGGAAGGAAGGGGTGTCGCGAGGGGTGGTCATCGCTCACACCCCGCCCACGATGCCCTTGAGGATCTCGACCACGAGCGGGGCGAGCGCAGCGAGCCCGAAGCCGATTCCAGCGGCTTTGAACGCGCCCTTGGCCTTCTCGATCTCGCCGGGGTCACCCGAGGCCATCAGGTAGCGCAGGCCGCCGATGGTGATGAACACGACCGCGACGCCGGCCAGGATCCCCATGATCCAGTCGCGGATGTTGTTGAGGACCTGATCGACGGTCGCCGCGAGCGCGACGTAGTGGACCGTGTCCGCTCGCGCGGCCGAAGACGTCAGCAGCACCACAGCGGCGACCAGGCACCCGATCAGCACGACACGGCGATGGTGTTCTCGTCGCGCGGGCGTCGGGTGCGGACGGCGGTGATGCGATGGTGTCAGTCGCATGAGGGAGCCTCCTGAGTGAGCGCCGTGCGGCGGGCGGGGCCGGGCGAGTGGTGGTGGCGCGGGTGCGCCGTCGATCGGGTCCCGCGCGCGTTGACTCCGGATTCCGGGTCGCGTGAAGACACCGGGTGCACGAATTTCTTCGCCAGGTCCGGACTCAGATGTGTCACGCTGCGTAGCCGCAGGCGGTGGGTTCGGGATAGACGCAGGGCAGGGTGGCGGGGCGTGCCGGAGCGGTCGCGACGGTTGGCGCTCGGTGCGGCGCCGGAGGTGCCGTCGGCCGGTTCGGTGAGGAAGCGGGCCAGGCGCTGCTCGGCGCGATGACGGATCTTCTGGGTCGTCTTGTACCGCTCCCCGCGTGCTTGCGCCGCCTCCGCCAGGGCCAGTTCTCCGAAGTGGGTGGCCGAGATCAGTGCGGCCTCGTCGGTGGTGATGACGCCCGCTCGCACAGCGGCCACGAGCACGAGCTCGTGGTGTCCGCTCGTGCTGGGCGGCGGTGCGGAGCGGAAGCCGACGTCCTCGACTGTGGGGGGCGCGTCGCCTTCTTCCTCGTCCACTGGGGACGGAGCGTCGAGCGCCTCGCGCAGCGCGGCGTAACCGGCGCGGTAGGCCGCCCACCGCAGCCGCACGAGGATCGCCGGCCGGTCCAGTGCGACCTCGCCAAGCCCGGCGAGGAATCCGGTCAGGACGGCGGAATGGATGTCGTGTTTGTCCCCGCGGAACCGGTTGGTCAGCTGCGCGGCGACCGGTAGCAGCACCGGCATCGCCAGCCCGACGCACGCCATCGTCCAGGTGCCGCCCTCCGCGCGCGCCCGGGCGATCAGATAGGTCCACGCCGCGTCCCGGGTCGCCTGGGCGCAGTCCTGGCGCAGCAGCAGCGTGCCGAGCTCGTCCAGCGGCACCGGGCGTGCAGGCAGCCCGCGGACCGCCGCACCGTCCACGCACACGGGATGCGGGCCGGTCACCAGCCATCCGAAGGTCGCGATGACGGCGTCGAACACCCCGCCGTCGTGGGCGTATCCATCGTTGCGGCGAAGAGCGAAAAAGTCTGACTCGGGGCCGGTTTCCGATAACGGAAAATTCATGGCGGCAACTCCTGATAAGGGCGGAATCAGTGCGGCCACCAGAAAGCCAGCCGCGCCGCCTCAAAACAGCCTCAAGAACGCCTCTCGGCCGCATCAAAACCGCCTCAAAGGGCGCCTCAAGAGCAGCGTCGGGCGTGTTGCGCGCGATCTGGCAAGCAGGCGGGCGACGCATGATCAGCTGCCGCGAAGGAACGCGGCGCCTCACGAGTTGATCGTGCGATCCAGGCCTTGAGGTGCGCGCGAAAAGATGACGTGAGAAATATTTCACTGCCGACCCGGATGCCCTGGCGCCGCATGGAACCGGGCGTTTCCGCTCCCATGTGGCGCTCTTTGTTGCTCTGGCCAGGCGCGGATGCGTTGGTCGTTCTACATCTCGGAAAAGTCTTTTGATTTTTTTGGGATCGGGTGTCTCCAAATGGCCTTTTTTTCGGAGTTAGCCGGTGACCGCATCCCGTCGCCGGGCTCGCACCGGTGGCGCTCCCTTCAGGAGGCTTCTCATGACCCAGCGCGCGCAGTCCCCGGACAACAGCGCCGGTCGCCGGACACACTCGGATCGCCCGCCGCGCACTGGACGCGGTGGCGACCGCGCTCCCTACCCCGGAGCGAGTGTCCGCATCAACACAGCAAGCACCGGCGGGACCGACAGCACCTCGCGTCCCGCGCGCACGTCGGCCCGGTCGCGCAGGCGCCCGGCGTCCTCGTCGGCGGCACCGACTCCAGCGACGGTGTGGACGTGTGGACCGGACCCGATCGACGCCCACGCGGCCTGGCCGGTGCCGATCGTGGAGTCCATCACCGCGGCGTTCACCGACCCCGGAGCGCACGTCGTCCTGGTCGACCTCGACCCCGCACCGACCACAGGCACGCACTCCGGCCCGGACGGCTCGGCGACATCCGGCGAAGCGTCGGTGGCAGCGGCTCGGGAGGCAGTGTGCGCGCTCGATCGCACCGCCGACGTCGTCACCTTCCACAGTGGCGACGGCGGCTCCGACGCGCCGTCGCGACCGTTCTGGGCCAACCTCGTCACCGACGTGACCGACCCGTCCGCAGCATCGTCGGACCCGGTGCGCACCGGTGCCCCCGCCAGCGTGGAAGAACAGGAGTCCGCCCGTGGCGTGCGGGCGGATCTGGTGATCGTGTCCCTGCCCGCCCACGCCGCCGAGTCGATGTCACTGGACCGGCTCGCGCTACTCGCGGCGACCCGTCTGCGCCACGGCGGCATCCTCGCGGTGTACACGCACAGTGACTGGACACAGGGGCGGCTGGCCGACCCGACCGGCGCGATCGTGGCCGCCGCCCAGCACGCCGATCTGCTCTACCTGCAGCACATCGTCACCCTGCACACCCCCGTGGAGAAGGGACGCCTGCGGGCCACGCCGAGCGCGCTGGTGGCCGCCGAATACGACCGCGCCCGACATCGCGCGGCGGTGCGCGGCCTGCCCTCGCCGCACCTGCGCGCTCACGGCGATGTCCTCGCGTTCGCGCAACCGGCCGACCCCGGCGCACCGCCACCCGAGGCCGGTCCGGCGACGGCCGCGCCCGGCGCTGGAGGTGGCCAGTGATCCCGCCCTCGCCGCGCCCGACCGGGCCGTCCCCGGCCACGCCCATCCCTGCGAAAGGCAGCACCCTCATGTCCCACCAGTACCCCGCGGCATCGACCACCCACGGCAGCGACGACCGGACCATGCCGATCTCCCGCGCGCTCATCGACGCCGTCGACATCAGCCCCGCACATACCGATACCACGACCGGACACGACCCGACCGGGCCGACCATCGCGACCGGCGTGACTGACCTCGGCGAGTTGCCGTTGTCGGTGTGGGCGACCGCGCAGACGTCCCCGGCCTCGCAGCGCAAAGGCCGCTACGTGAGCGATTCCACCGCGCACCCGGCGAAGATGCTCCCGGCCGTCGCGGCTCATGCCATCCGCGCCTACACCCGACCCGGCGAGCTGGTGTTCGACCCGATGGCCGGATCCGGCACCACGCTGGTGGAGGCGATCGACGCCGGGCGCCGCGCGGTCGGCGTCGAGTACGAACCGCACTGGGTCACCGTGGCGCGGGCGAACCTCGACCTGGCCCGGGAACGCGGTCACGACCACGACGCCGAGATCGTGCACGGCGACGCCCGCCAGCTGCCGTTCCTGCTGCCCGAGAAATATCGGGGACAGGTCGCGCTGATCGTCACCTCCCCGCCCTACGGGCCGTCCACGCACGGGCAGGTCGTCACCAGCGGAACGGGCTCGCAGGACGGGAAGGTGCACAAGTACCACCACCGCTACGGCTCCACGCTGGATCGCGGGAACCTGGCCAACGTCGGCCACCACCGGCTGCTGGCCGGCTTCACCCGCATCCTCACCGGCTGCGCGGCCGTGCTGCGCCCCGGCGGGCACGTCGCGATCACCGTCCGTCCCTGGCGCGAGCACTCGGAACTGATCGACCTGCCCTCGCAGATCATCGCCTGCGGCCACGCCGCCGGGTTGGTCCCGGTCGAACGCTGCGTCGCCCTGCTCGCCCGCGTCGCCGACCGCGAACTGATCGCCCGAGGCAGCTTTTTTCAGCGCGACTTCATCCGCAAGCAGCGCGAGCAAGGCTTGCCGCTGCACCTGATCGCGCACGAAGACGTCGTCATCCTGGCCAAGCCCCTCGCGCCCAGCGGCACACCGGCCTCAGCCTCGTCGGGCGATGGTCTCGCCGCCACGGGTGACGGGGCTGCGGTTCGTTCGCGGTGGGTGTCGTGAGCACGCGGGTGCATTGCCGGGACTGCGGCTGGGACGCGAAGTTCCGGCATCCCTCTACAGCCCGGCGCGCCGCCACCCGACACCGCTGCCCGCCGCCGGGCAACGATTCGGACCGGCGGCCCGTCGCGCGGGAGACACGCCATGCCTGAGCGCCACACCAACACTGTGGATCCGCTGCGGTTCATCGGGACCGACGGCCCGGCGATCGGGTCGCTGTGCACCGGCGTGGCCGGTCTCGACCTCGGCGTCGCCGCCGTGCTCGGCGGCCGCATCGCCTCGTACTCCGAGGTCGACCCGCACGCGGCCGCGATCCTCTCCGCGCGCCTGCCCGGCGTGCCGAACCTGGGCGATCTGCGCGCTGTTGATTTCGCCTCCGTCGCACCGGTCGAGGTGCTCACGGCGGGCTTCCCCTGTCAGGACATTTCCGCCGCCGGTCGGCGCGCGGGCATCGAGAAAGGCGCTCGCAGTGGACTGTGGAGCAACATCCTGGACGCCATTCGCGTAGTACGACCCCGCCTCGTCGTCGTGGAGACGTCGCCGCCCTCCGCTGGAAAAACGGCGGCCTCGACCGTGTACTCGCAGGGCTGGCCGAAACGGGGTATGACACGGTCTGGCGTTGCGTACGAGCCAGCGACCTCGGCGCCGCCCACCGCCGCGAACGCGTGTTCCTGTGTGCCGTCCCCACCCCGGGGCGGGATGCGGATGATGCCCACCTCGCAGGCCCGCGACGGCGAACCCCGCGGCCCGGTCGATCCAGCACGGCGGCGCGCGGGCGGACATCAGGTCAACCTCAACGACGCCGTCGACTCGGTCGTCAGGCCGTCGCAATTGCTGCCGACTCCGACGGCGGCGGACTCGCGGTCGTCGGCGATCCAGACCGTGCAGAAGCCGGGCCGCCCGATCCCGGCTGGGTGCGTGACGCTGACCGACTCGGTGCGGCTGCTGCCGACCCCGACCGCCTCGGACGCGAAAGAACTGCACCCACGACACGCACGACGGCGGACCGTCTCTGCCCGACCGCGCCCTGAGCACACCGTCACCACCGCCGGACGGAGCGCTTTGCGCCGCGGCTCACAGTGCAGGGATCGACAGCTGCCTCTCCACCGGTGCGTGGGGCCTTACCGCCGATACCCAGCGGTCCCGAAGCGACCGCGCCAGTCCCCTAGGACCAGTCGCGCGCCAACACCGGCAGGTTCCGGCACCCGTGCGGGATCACTTGCGCCGTTCCGACACCCCGGCGACCCCAGTCCCGCAGGGTGCCCGTTGATCGCGGTAGCTGCCCCGCACGAGAACTCCATGACTGTCACCGAACCCACCTCACAGCGAGGAGGTTGCTGTGCACGATCTCGACCGACGTCCCTCCGCCACACCTGACTCGGCAACCATGACCGCGCCATCACCGGCGTGGTCGCGTGAACGGCTCGCCGCCCTCGGAGTGACCACTGACCTGATGACCGCCGCCCGCATGCTCGGCATCGGCCGGACAACCGCCTACAAACTCGCCCGCAACGGAACCCTCCCGGTGCCAGCGGTTCGCGTCGGCCGCAGCTACCGCATCGCTGTCGCACCGCTGATCGAGCTCCTCGGGCTCGACAAAGAGCCTCGTGCCTGACGCTTCCCCTCTGTACGCATTGGAGCGTCCATGGCCGGTGTCCGAACGCGACGACCCCACGGATTGCGGGAAAGGAAAAATCCGCGATGACGTTCAAAGGCAGCACATTCAAACGCTGTACCTGCACCGACCCCGGCACCAGGAAACAACTCGGGACTCAATGCCCGAAACTCAAGCGTGGCAACGGCATGTGGAGCTCCAACCACGGGACCTGGTCGTTTCAAGCTGAACTCCCCAAACGTTCCGACGGGACTCGCCGCACCCGCAGGCGGCACGGGTTCACCTCGCAGACCGCCGCGCAAGACCAGCTCGACCAGATCGCCGACCTCCTCACGCTCGGCGAACGACGCGGCGAGGCCGCGCTCGCCACGATCGGCGACCTCATCGACAACCGGCTGCGTACAGGAGAACCGTTTCCCACGCCCGAGGCGGTCGGCAAGCAGCTCGACGCAGGTAACGCCGGCCTCGACGCAATCCCGACCGTCGGTCAATGGCTGACCAGTTGGATCGCGACACGCAAAAAGATCCGGGAAGGAACCCGGTTGTCCTACCAGCGCCACATCGCCAACTGGCTGCTCCCGCATCTGGGCCACTACCGACTCGACGTGCTCACGGTCGAGCACATCTCCCGCATGTTCGATGCCATGGCCGAACGCAACGACACAATCACGGCCGCCAAGGGCAGCGACGACCCCGAGGTCCGGAAGAGCGCGCACGGCATGCGAGTCATGGGCGCGGCCACCATGCAGCGCTATCGCGCCACTCTGCGTGCCGCGCTGAACGCCGCCATCCGCGCCCAGAAGATCACCTTCAACCCGGCCTCCTACGTTGAGCTGCCCTCCGGGCGCCGCCCGAAGGCTCTGCTGTGGACCCCGGACCGGGTCGAGCGGTGGCAGCGCACCGGACAGAAGCCCTCGCGGGTCATGGTGTGGACACCTGAGCAGATCGGCCGATTCCTCGACCAGGCCGAGGGGCACCCCTACTACGCGCTGTTCCACCTCATCGCCTATCGGGGATTGCGACGCGGTGAAGCCTGCGGGCTACCGTGGTGGAACATCGACCTGACCAGCCGATCGATCACCATCTCCACCGCGATCGTGCAACTGGGATGGAGGGCCGAGTTCGGCGAACCCAAGAGCGAAGCCTCCGGCCGCGTCATCGCCCTCGACGAGGCCACCACACTGGTACTGCGAAGGCAGAAGAAACACCAGCACGAACTGCGGGTGGCAGCCGGGACTGACTGGGTCGAGCACGAGTTGGTGTGCACCGAACGCGACGGCAGCCCGCTGCATCCGGCCAAGCTCACCGACGCCTTCCACGGCATCGCCGACGCCGCCGAACTCCCACCCGTACGCCTGCACGACCTACGCCACGGCGCGGCCACCCTCATGATCGCCGCCGGAGCGGACCTCAAAGTCGTGCAAGAGTTGCTCGGCCACTCCTCCATCGCGGTCACCGCAGACACCTACGCCCACGTCCTGCCCGAGCTCGCCCGCGACACCGCCGAAGCCGTCGCCGCCATCGTCCCGCGCGACCAACGACACAACCGCCACACCGCCTGATCCGGCTACAGGAATACTTGAAACAAGAAGCCGGGCACGTCGTGCCCGGCTTCTTTTGCGCGGGTAAGGGTAGGCAGGCGGCGATGGCGACGCCGAAGGCTTGGATAGCGGTCACCGGCAGCGGTCACCCGTGCCTGCGGCCAGTCGGTGGCCTCCCCGCCTGCGCTGGCAACGCACCGCATCGCCGGTCTCTATCCTAGCTACACCAAACCGCCCCACTGCACATACGTCATTGTCGGCGCCGCCTGCATCCTGCGTCGGCTCAACGTCGACAACGAGGCCCTGGTCGAACTGGACGTACTCGTCGGGTTCAGCCAGGGCCTCGCGGCCGGAACGGCCTGTATCAGCAATCGCATCCGCGGGCACAGTTCTGTTCTGCATCGGCCGGCGAGCCCGCCCGAGTACCGCTACAGGCCCGCGACGCGCGCGCTGAGCTCGCTGTCTGCCCTTCGGCCGTAGGGGCGGTGGTCAAGAACTACCACCAGAGGGACTTCAATCCATGGTGGCAAGGTGATCTACCGTTGTAACGCCTCACGTCTCCAGATGGCCAACGGATGCCTGAGCATGCCAATATCTCGCCTATGTCAGTAATGTTGACCGCCATTCGACCATCTCCATGCCGGGCTCGGATCTTCTGCTGCCAGCGCTGCCGTCGATGTCGTACTCCGAGTTGGTCAATGAGATTAATAGAAACAAAGCAGAAAACTAGACCAAGTCGCATTACATGTACCGCAGACTTGAGTGCCATGTTCGACATTGTCGCTCAGGCTTAAAGCGGGCCGACGAGTCGGCGGGTCAACCGGAGACACAGTTACGAAGACGTATGCGATGCGCGTAGGTCTTTTCGTAGCCTCTTAATAATTCGTTGGCGTGTCGGCCCAATAGAGCCTCGCGGTATGCCTAATTCCACACTAATTTGGTCGTAGCTTTGTGGTGGATCGGCAAAGAGGCGATTCAATAGGTCTAAATGGTCGGTGGGTAATGCGCGGACGGCCTCACGTATGCTAGCCAGTTCCGCGCAGGCGACCAGTGCCTCTTCCGGGGTGAACCTCGGATCGCGAATATGGAGAACCTTTTGGCCTTCAAGGTCAATCTTGATTCGAGCCGACGGGCGGAAGTGTCTTAATGTTTCACGCTTGGCAACTGTCACAAGCCAGGGGCGAATCTTGCTAGGGTCACGCAATTTGTGAATGTTCTGAAAGGCTCGCAGCCATGTGACTTGACAGAGGTCTTCAGCAAGCGCTCCGGTCAGACCGCATGAGCGAATCGTCGTCAGCACGGCTGGCTGGAATATTTGGACCAAATCAGCCCACGCTCGTTCGTCACCGGACGCACACTTGGCGGCTAGGGCAATCATGGCGTCGGGCTGGGCATCGTGAGTCCGAGAGTTGGTACTACGGACGTTGTGCAGTGTGCGAGATCGTGGAACGAATCGCGAGGCAGTGGTTGTCACAGTAGATGGACGCTATCGACCTGCTGCCTGAGGGTGTTCACCGTAGTTAACGAACGGTGCCATGACTGTCCCCGTACTGACAAGGTGCACATATGTAACCGACTAGCAACTGGATCGAAACGTTGAGTTCACACTGATTCCAACTGTGCGGGCTGGGCGGCCCGACCGCCCCTTGGCTGCAGGTACTCGCTTCTGTTGGTCAATAGCGGTCAGATCGGTCCCCGGTACCTAACTAGTGCCTCATCAAGAAACGTTGACGTTGCCATCGTGTCGCGTGGACATCCTGGCTGGTGGATCGTGAGGCTGGCCGTGGCGGTGAGACCGGTGAAGTGTGAGCCGGGGGTGTTCACACGGTCGTTGGGGCAGGGGAGGCCCAGCGGCTGGTCAAGATCACAAGGTCGGCAAAGGACCGGGTGCGGCTGCGGTGCTCCGGGATCGTGCTGGCCCCGCTGCAGGGCCGGTCTGCGCGAGAGATCGCGGCGATGTTCGCCTCAACCGAAGGCTATGTGCGGGAGGTAGTCCACGCTTCAACGACTCCGGGTTCACGGCGTTGTCACCAAAATGGAGGGGCGGCCGAACTTGTAAGTTCGAGTCGGCCGGCCGTGACCAGATCTGCCGCATGAGGGTCTGCAAGCCAGCCGAGCTGGGGTTGCTCTTGACGACCTGGAGCCTGACCAAGCTGGTAACCTCGTCGCACGCGCATGGATCAGGGCGAGCGCCGAGGCCGTTCGGGAGTTCCTTCGCGAGGAGGTCGTGTCGTAGCAAGCGACAAAGAAATATACACCTGGAAAGCGATCAAAGGTCCGGACTTCGTGGCCAAGAAGACCTACACGCGCATCGAAGGCATCCGGCACATGTTCGCAGCGCTCGACCTCGCCACCGGGCAGATGTACTACCGGTTCCGCGACCGCAAGCGCTGGTCGCAGTTCCCGGACTTCTGCAAGCAGCTGCGCCGCCGCTTCTCTGCCGGGAAACTCTACCTGGTCTGCGAAACCTACGGTCACGGCAAAGCCGATGTCAGGGCCTGGTGCACCGACGAGGATATCGAGCAGGCCTACATGCCCACTCACGCCTCTTGGCTGAACTGGATCGAGTGCGAATTTCACCGCTGTCAGCTACTTTACCCTCGACGGCAGCGACTACCCCAGCCACGCCGCTCAGGAAGCCGCCATCGCTGGCTACCCCGCTGAGGTAACCGCTACTGCCACCCTAAACGCCACCTCGCCGTGAACTCCAAAATCCGCCGCCCCGACTACCTACCCACCGTTGCTTGATACGGGACTAGCTGCGGTGGTGGTACTTGCGATGATGGACACGGCTGCCAGCGAGGACCATCGCTTTCACGGGATCTGCGGCGACGTAATCAAAGTCGTTGGCTGAGCCGTCCTTGGCCGGGCCTACACGCAAGAACGGGCCCAGAATCGCGCCTTAAGGCCGTGCGTCCATTTCGACGATCGACAGGCGGGGCGATCATCGTCAGGGCCGCATGCTACACAAGATCTAGGCTCCCACAACCTAGCCCTTGGAAGCCTGCCGACCCGAGTGGATCGCGGAGCGAAAACCCGCCCGCTACGGGGTATTGTCACTACATGCTCATCTTAAGCAGGCTGACGAGAGGTGAATCCCAGCACATCACTGGAAGAAGTGACGACACCGCTAAGTCTGGCCACGCAGCTGCGATGGTGCTGGCCAGCACTCTGCGGCTCGAGGCCAACGCCCACCGGGCATTGGCCTCGACGGTGGGCTCGTCCGCGCCCCCAGGACGCGATCCGGTGTTGCTCGTCCCGGCACCGCGGTCGGTGTCAAGCTAGACGCCAACTCGGACCGTGAAGGGCTTGCGGCAGGCCTACCACTAGACCTGCGTCGATTCGCTACTAACGAGCTTCACCAGGTGCTGCGGGGCCCCCACAGTTGAGGCGGCATCGGAAACCTGGCGTCGGGGCGCAGCGCTGCTATCACTCAACGCCTGGTCAAGAATGACCGACCCAATGAGATGGACTTTCCTGTAGGCCTCCGCCGTCATGCGCATCTCTCCGGCTCGGACAAAGACAGCTTCGATCGATGCCGCGCTGACGGTAACCGCTACTCGGCGACCGCGACACCTGTTCAACTGTTTTATCGGACAGTTTCATCACTACCGACAAGCTGGTCACACCGTTACTGTCCACGTCGAGCGGCTTTGCAACAAATAGGGTACTAGCACTGCAAAGGAAGAATGGCCGATTCTCTTCTTGTGGTAAATAGGATAACACTGGCTCACCTTGTCAACTTATCTAACTATCACCCAGACGTGCGCACCTATTGTTGCCTACTGTGGCGCCGATTCCACTATACGCACGCCTGTCGCAGTCGCAGACTGGACTGCTATCCTGAGCCTGAGGTCGCCAAAAACCGAAACTCGAGCATTCTGACGTCGAACTATGTGACGAATATCTACTGTCTACTCAGTCGCCTTAGAGTGATGGTAGATTTCTCATCCGGTCTGATGGTTTCCTCTCGTGGAACTGCAGACCGGGTTGGTCGTCAGTAGACACTCTGTATTGCGAAGGCGGTCCTCGGTTGGCATCGAAATCGGACGTTGGAGATCGAGTCCGAATGTGCAGGCGTCGGCGCGGGTTGAGTCTGCGCACCACTGCACAGTTGGCGGGCTTGTCTCCTGCGTTCTTGTCTATGGTGGAGAATGGCAAGCGATCCTTAGAACGTGTTAGCCATATTTCCGCGCTCGCCGAAGTTCTCAAGGTTTCTGCTGAGGACTTAGTTGGTCCGGCTGTGATGATATCAGCGCAGGGAGGTCTCGCGGATCAAACGGACGCTGCGATTACCCAACTACGTTTAGCATTGGCGGAGGCATCGCTACACTTGCTGACGCCTACTGCTTGTGTCTCTAGTGTAGATGATCTATCTGCGCAGGTAGATCATCTCTTGCTATTGTGTACGCAGTGCCGGTTCTTTCAGGTCTTGCAGCGGCTGCCAGATATCCTGGCGTGTGCATACGCTCTATCGTCATCTCAAATTTGCCAGGATGAGATGATCTTTCGTCGTCTCATGTCGAGAATCTATCGAGATCTGTGTGCGCCGGTGTTGAAAGAGTTTGGGTACATGGATTTGCTCGCCCTTGTCCTTGAGCGGTCGCAGTCTTTGGCTGCCGAGTCGGATGATCCGTTCGAGATGGCGGTCAACGCGTGGCAACACTCCCAACTCTGCACTCGTCTGGGCCTGTACGAACGCTCGGCACAGGTGGCCGAATTGGCAGCGGACGAGCTCGCCTCGCGATCGTTGGACGCCAGGCGGGCGCGAGCGGTCTACGGCAGGCTTCATATTACTGCCGCGCTCGCCCATGCACGGTTAAGTCCGCAGCGCTCTCGATCATTCGACCACCTTGCCGAAGCGGATAGCGTTGCGACTCGGATGGGTGAATCCGCGATGTCAGGAGACTCTGTTCGACTCAGTCGAGCATCTTTGCATCTAAACAAGCTTGAACTGCTCAACGTGTTCGGCGACTTTGACTCGGCCCTTGCTGTACTGCGAAGCCTGGACGTCTGCGAATTCCGGGATGCTATCGACAGTTACGCTTTCAATTTGCTGGCGGGGTATTCATTTGCTCATTTGCCAGATGAAGGAGCTCGGGCGGCCCGTCACTTGTTGCAAGCCGAGAATATCTCCCCGCACAGTCTCGTGGCCGACCCATATGCGCGCAGTGCTGTCGCCACTCTCCTTAGTCGGCCGAGCTACGAGAGCGTAAAAGTCAACATGCGAGGCCTCTCCTATCGAATGGGGTTATTCTTGCGGTTATAAAAAAAGGATATATCATGACGCAAACCCGTCAGGAGCAGCTGGGCGACGGCTATCAAGTCGGCGTCGGTGCTATTCCGGCGCCCAATGCCTACAGTTATCTGTGACGGGAATCTGTATTCATGACGAAGGGGGCACGTCAGCATGTATGGACGTGCCCCGATCGGCCGATTTCCAAACGTGCTACCTGTAGCAGCTATTCCGCTGAAGAGTTGCTGAGCAGGCCCAGCTCGTCCGCCAGGTTGTCGACGAATCCACGGATCGTTGGGTGCTCGATGAACGACGAAGACGGAACCGGGCGTTTCAGATTACTGCAGAGTTTTGCGGTGATGTCGATGAGGATCAATGAATCCAGGCCGAGGTCAAACAGGTCCTTGTCTGGGGCAGGAAGTTCGCTGGTGCCGAGCACGTTGGCGATCTCGTTTTGAATGAATCCGACGACCAGATCTGCCTTGTCGCCGACAGCGGCGGCCTCCACCCAGTGTCGGAGCCCAGCTGCGTCTTCCTTGTCGGACTGCTGAGGGTCGTCGACCGCATCGACCCAGTAGCGTTGGCGTTCAAAGGGATACGTCGGGAGTGGTACGCGGCGACGCCGTTCTCCCGCGTAGAAGGCTGTCCAGTCGATCTCGATGCCGCGTGTCCACGCGCGACCGACGGACCGCAGTAGCGCGTCGGGCGCTAATCCACTATCTGGCTCCACCACAATGACCATGTGGTCGTGGAGGAGTTCGGAGAGCCGTTCGTCGTGGTCAGTTATCAGTCCATGAGGGCGGCTCCACGTAGCCGGATCGGTCGCTTCGCTTTCGTCCATCCAGCGGCCGGTCGCGGTAGACAGCAAGGGGATCGTGGGAGCAGACAACGAGAGGAGCCAATCCGATTTATGGGTGCCGGAGGCCTCGGCGATCGCGAGTGCTGTCTTGAATGGGAAGACCCCGGCCACGCACGCGGCCACAAGCTCGCCGGTGCCGTGACCGGCTACCGAGTCCGGCCGGACTCCCCACGACAGCCACATCGTCGCCAACGAGTACTGCGTCAGCATGGCCGCTACTAGGTCTGAACCGGAAAGCAACGACTCCACCTTCGAGGCAGGCAACTGCATGCAACGGTGAGCGGCTGTGCGGAAGCTAGCGAAGCGATGGTAGAGATCGAGTCCGCTGCCGCTGTCCTTGAGTTGGCCCGGGAAGACCAGCGTGAAACCCGAACGCTGAGACGAGATCTGTGCTGTGGACATCTGATCCTCGTTAGCGAGTGCGAGGGTCAGGGCGGCGTCCTTCGTGTCCCGGCACACCAGTGCCCGGCGATGAGCGTGTGCGCGCCTGCCGACGCCGAGGGTGTGTGCGACGTCAGCGAGGTTAAGTTGAGGGTGCTGGTTGAGATATCGGGCTAGGTCGTGTGTCAGGTGGTCGAGAGCCTTCGTCGTGTGGGCGGACAAGACCAACAGCTGGGCGTCCTGCGAAGATGTGGAAGGCTCGTGTGCCGGTGGCTCCTCCAATACAGCGTGCGCATTGGTGCCGCCGATGCCGAAAGCGCTAACCCCAGCCCGGCGTGGGCTATCGCCCTTAGGCCATTCCACCAGTTCGGTGTTGACGTAGAACGGGCTGCTGCGGAAGTCGATGTCCGGGTTAGATGTGTCGAAGTGCAGGCTTGGCACGATCGCTCGGTGCTGAAGCATCAGCGAGGTCTTGATCAACCCGGCCATCCCGGCAGCGGTGTCGAGGTGGCCAACGTTGGTCTTGACAGAGCCGATGGCGCAATAGCCAAGTTCCGGTGGTTTGCTGGCATCGGAATGGTCGGTGAAGGCCTTGGTAAGCGCGGCCACCTCGATTGGGTCGCCGAGAGGCGTTCCGGTGCCATGCGCCTCCACGTAGGAGATCGTGCTCGCGGGAGTTCCGGCGACTGCTTGTGCGTCGGCGATGGCAGCGGCCTGTCCTTGTACACTGGGCGCTGTGTAGCCGGTCTTGCCGGATCCGTCGTTGTTGATCGCGGTGCCCTTGATCACTGCGCGGATCGAGTCTCCATCACTGACCGCGTCCCGTAGCCGTTTCAGCACCACGATGCCAACACCGTTTCCGATGATCGTGCCCTGGGCCTTGGCGTCGAACGTCCGGCAGCGGCCGTCCGGTGAGAAGATCATCCCTTCCTGGAACTGGTAGCCCTCAGTCTGCGGAACTTTGATGTGGACGCTGCCGGCCAGTGCGGTCCGGCATTCCCCGCCTAACAAGCTTAGGCAAGCGAGGTGCACTGCCACCAGTGAGGTCGAGCAAGCTGTGTTGATGTTGACGCTCGGGCCGCGCAGGTTCAGTTTGTAAGAGACCCTCGTGGAGAGGAAGTCCTTATCATTGGCCAGCATGAGTCGGTAGTGTTCCACCGACGATGCGGCATGATAACGGTCTCGCAAATTCCTCAGCAGGTAGGTATTCATCCCTGCACCTGCGTACACGCCAATCTCGCCGGGATGTGCACCCGGGTCGTAACCAGCGTCCTCTAGTGCTTCCATCGAGCACTCGAGGAAGTGTCGCTGTTGCGGATCAAGAATCTCTGCTTCTTCGCTCGTCATGCCGAATAGGTCGGCATCGAACATCTCCACGTCCGGCAGGATCTGGCCGGCACGGACATAGTCCGGATCGGCAAGCTGCGCCGGAGTGACTCCTGCGGCACGCAACTCATCGTCGGTAAAGAACGTCGTCGAGTCGCGCCCGTCCTTAAGATTCTGCCAGAACTCTCCGACGTTACGTGAACCCGGAAACCGGCACGCCATGCCAATGATCGCGATATCCGAGTCCTTCGCAGTGTTATTGTGGTGGGTCAAAGCGTCCTCCATCAGAGTTTGATGCCTAGATCGGCCGCGGTCTCCTGCATGTCGAGGAAGCTGCGGGCCACGAACCGCGCTCCATCCGGTGTCGTGCCGAGTTGAGTGAAGAGGTCGATTAGTTCCATCTCATGCTGATCTCGGTCGCCTCGCTCGGCCGCAATCTCAAAGACGACCTTTTGTAGCCGCTCCTCGATACTGAGGATATCTGCCCCTCGTGGGAACTTGATACTAAAGGTCGACCGGTCGTAATTCTTGTTTCGCTTGACGGAGCGAAGCTGGGTTGAAGCGTTGAGCTTATAGAACATGCAGCCCCAATTCTTGAAGGAGTAGTAGTTCAGTAGTGGGAACAGGGTGCAATGGGTCTCCATGGGAGAAGAGTCGTATAAGCCCTTGGCCTTGAGTTCGTCGACGATCCGATCTGGATCGTAGTCATAGCGCATTTCGACAAATGGAAATACGATCTTTGGCAGCTCGTCGTCCTGGGCAAAGAGAATTTGCTCCACTTCACCGCGGAATAGTTCGTCGGTCATGCTGGCGCCAAAGCTGCGATAGAAGTCCTTTACTACCTTGCGAACATTGGACTCCATGGTAAGTATCTGCTGCGGGTCGGCGCAGAGAATAATGTAGGGGATGTTGTTTCGAAAGGCGTGCAGAATCGCCCTGATTACGAAGAATGACCGACAAGAGACGCAAGGGAGCTTCTCGTCGAGGTACTTGCCGGGTTTTTTCGGAGCAGGCCGATTGAATACATCCCGCATCATCATCTTAATGTTATCGTCATCGGCATCTAATACGAACGTCGCAGGAATCTTCTCCCTTGCGAGTTTTATGTTCTCGGCTGCGTGAGTGCTCTCGAATGGAACGTCAAATGTGTATGCGACGACACGCTTGCCGTATTCGTTGACGAACTTGTCCAGCATGTATGTACTGTCTTTGCCGCCGCTGTACATGAAGAGGCAGTCATGCGATCCGTTCGGATTGGGCTTGCTGTCCTTGAATTCCTGGTAGATCTCATTGGTGTAGTTGAAGTTTGAGAGCAGGCTGGCCGCGGTGTCCAGCCTGCACAGGTTGCATACTTGTTCGCGGTCCAGCATGATCCCTGGGTGCTCGCCACTTAGCGAGCATAGCTTGCAGTTGCGCACTATCTTCGACTCTCCTAGGCTACTCATTGATTGATGTGTCCTGAACTCGATTTTCCTGCTGCTTAGTTGCAGCATCGAGCCTTCTGCCCCTCGTTAAGAGCGAGCCTCGGCCTTGGCGGTGTGCAGAGTGATCACTAGCCTCTTCCTGTGGTGAACGGTTCAGAAATCGGGACATTGTTCGGATGGTCGGATACTGGAACATGTCAACCCGGGTAAGTGATTGGCTCACTGTTGCCTGCAACTGTTTGACGACTCGGATGAGCAACAGCGAATTGCCGCCAACCTGGAAAAAGTTGTCGTCCAAACCTACTGATCCCACGCCGAGCGTTGACCGCCAGATCTCGGCGATGACCCGCTCAGTCTGGGTGCCCGGAACAACGGGTGCCTCGCGGGAGGCTACTTTGATAGCCCGACCGGACAGAGTCTTGCGGTCCACCTTGCCGTTCCCGGTGAGTGGGATGTCGTCTACGGTGACGAACGTGGCCGGGATCATGTAATCCGGGAGCTTGACCCAGAGATGTTCGCGGAGATCCGCTGAAGACGGTTTATCGGTCCACGTCTCCGGTATCAGGTAGGCGACGAGTCGTTTGGCACCGACTGTGCTTTCGTGCAGTACGACGATTGCCTCGCGTACAGAAGGATGGCTACGCAACACATCCTCGACCTCGCCGAGTTCGATTCGATAACCATGTAGCTTGATTTGGTTGTCGATCCGTTCGAGGTACTCGAGGCGGCCATCTCCTAGCCTGCGTACGAGGTCGCCGGTCCGGTAGAGCGTCGTGCCAGGTGGGCCGAAGGGGTCAAGTACGAACTTCTCGGCGGTAAGCTCGGGGCGGTCAAGGTAGCCATCCGCCACGCCTTCACCGCCGATATACAACTCGCCAGGAACGCCCGGCGGGACCAGTTGCTTTCGCTTGTCCAGTACGTGGAACTGGGTATTGGCAATCGGTCTGCCGATGGTGATCTGCTCCGTCGTAACGCGGTCCACAGAAGACCAGATTGTCGTCTCCGTCGGTCCGTACAAGTTCCACACCTGCCCGGCTCGGCTGTTGAGCTCTCGGGCGAGGTCACGTGGCAGTGCCTCGCCGCCGGAGAGCACTTTGAGGCCGGCGTCGCCAGTCCAACCCGCTTCGATCAGCATCTTCCAAGTGGACGGTGTCGCCTGCACAACGGTTGCGCGGCTGGCCGCCAGCAACCGACGGAGTGCGAAGCCGTCGCTCGCAGTGGCCGTCGGCGCCAGCGCCACCTCGCCGCCGGTCACCAGCGGTAGGAACAGCTCCAGAGCGGCGATGTCAAAGCAGGTCGTTGTGACCGCGAGGAGCCTGTCGTGCTCGGTGAACCCGGGAGTATTGGCCATCGAGCACAGGAAGTTCGTCAGCCCTTTGTGCCTGACGCGCACTCCCTTGGGGCGTCCGGTCGAACCCGAGGTATAGATCACGTACGCGAGGCTGTCCGGTGTTGCCCGGTCGTAGGCGAGGTCGTCGCACGCTGTTTGGATCTCATCCCATTGACGGTCCACAAGAACGACTTCGGCAGTGCCTTCCGGAACAGAATCCGCCAGGCTGGCCTGCGTGAGCAACAGCGGAAGCCCGGTGTCCGCTAACATGTGACCGATGCGGTCCGATGGATAGATTGGGTCGAGCGGAACGTAGGCAGCGCCGGACTTCATCACGCCGAGCAGGCTGACTACCAGGTCACATGACCGTTCGAGATAGATGCCCACCAGCGACCCCAGACCAATCCCTTGGCGGCCGAGGAAGGCGGCAACCTGGGAGGATCGTCTATCCAGCTCACGATAAGTCATCGTCCGATCATTGAAGATCAAAGCGGTGGCCTCAGGCCGCTCCCGTGCCCGCGTCGTGAACAATTGGTGTGCACAGATGTCACGCGGGTAAGCGACCGCGGTGTCGTTCCAGCCGGCAAGTTGTCGGCGTTCATCCTCGGACAGCAGAGGGATCTGGGTTAGATCACGCTCCCTGGACTTAACCACTTCGTCCAGAAAGATCGTGAAATCTTGACGCATCCGTTCCGCTGCAAGCTTCGACAGAGAGTTGTTCGCGACCACCCAGCGCATCCCGCCGCCGTCGCGCTGAATCCGTACCAGCAACGCCGTGTCAGGTCGGCAAACACCTCGTGTGTCGAGGTTGGGGACCAACTCGATCGCAATCGGGAGTCCCTCGAAGGTCCGCGCATGTTCCCGCAGTTGCGGGTAGCGGCTCCACACATCGCGGCGGTACGTTCTGCGCCGCTCCGTCGCCTGGAGCCACCTGGCCAGCTTCTGGTGGAACTGTGTGAAGTTCTGTCCCTCTGCCGGCGCTGATACCCGAAGAGGAACAAAGTCGGCGAACAACGAGTCGAGGGAGTTGTCCGGGGCAGGGTCAGGCCGCCACCTCAATCCGACGTCGAACTGGTCCTCGCGTGCCACCCGCGCAAGGAAGGCAAGGAACGCCGTGAGCAACGATGTTCCGCTGTCAAGGCCGGTGCAGCGTGGCGTCGGGACGGCAAGTTCGTAGCGGGTTGTGGCCGCGCTGGCACGGGCATCCCAGTAGGGAACCTCGAGTGGTTGGAGACCGATGAGTCGGTCAACCCAGAACGCTTCGTGCCGTAGGATCGCCGATGCGGTCTCGGTGACGGCCTCGGCGTCTGTGGCAGCCAACTTGGAGAAGCGGCGGCCACAGAGGGCCGCGAGCTTGTCGCTCGTCAGTGGCTGGCCGGCCACTGACGTGAGCCGAGTCAGTCTAACGTCATGGTCGACGGTGGAGACCGTCAACCCGTCGTCAGCTGTTGTGAGCACGACCCCCGGTGCCTCGGACGATCGTGTGGCCAGGGGCTCGGATTCGCACACAACCACGAACTCGTTGTCGGTTGCCAAGGTAACTGTCCCGAACTCGTTGACATGGCCGCCGAAGTCGGTCGCGCGTACCGCAGCGCTGAGGTCTCTTGCGCCCAGGCTCCAATCGAATACACCTGCGTGTGCAGGGCGTTTGAACCTGCCGTGATAGGTCCGCCGAGTGAGGTCCTGGGGCACCCGCGTCTCACGGCCAGTAGCTAGCTCGTCGACCAGTTCCCCGAAGGTCGTATAAGCGGCTTCGTAGCACTTGGTGTTGAGTGTGTAGCTAGTATCGGTCTCGGCGATCACGACTTGGCGCTGCTTGAGTATGTCCCCGGTGTCCGACTCCCCAGTCATCACATGCCAGGTCACGCCATGTCGCTTTTCACGATTCAGGATCGCCCAGGTCGTCGCATGCACGCCAGCGTTCTCTGGGAGCAGCGCGTCATGGAAGTTGATCGCCAGCTTCTTTGGCAGTGCCAGCACCTCCTCTGGCAGCATCCGGAGGTTGGCGATACTGAACAGATAGTCGAACGTCGTTCGGCCAAGATGTTCGGCCAAGTCCACGTCGAAGTCGACCGCGGACAGCCCCTGATCCTCCGCCCACCGGCGGAGTTCTGGGTCAGGTGAGACGACGCCGTGCACTCTGTGCCCGAGCTCCAGCAGAAGCTCGCCGCACGCCACCATCAGTGAGTGCTCCCCGACCAGAAAACAGTCAAAGGAGTCTCCGTTGCCTAGCTGGTCCATTGTCACCTTCCCTTCAAGCAGACCTCATCGCGCCACCGTGTGGCGGATCATCGTTCCACCGGTACAGACCTCAGAAGGCGTCCAACGGATACCGGAGCCTCGATGACCAGACGGTCGGGCAGCTCGGTATCCAGGGAGAGGTGTCATGGGTCTGTCTTGCGTGTGGTCATCACAAGGTGGCCAATACCCGCGACCTTGGCGGGGCACAGGGTGGATAGGGAGTGGTAGATGTCGGAGCGCCCAAGCGCAATCGTCACCGGGGGTAGTCGCGGAATTGGCCGTGCTGTAGTCGTTCGCCTTGCCAAAGATGGTTTCGACGTAGCCTTCTGTTCACGGTCGGCCGGTGCCGACGTGGCGGAGACGTTGCGACTGGCACGATTGAGCGGCGCTAACTGTATTCATCAGGTTTGCGACGTGTCGGATGCGCAGGCGGTTCGCGCGTTCACGCGGCAGGCCGAAGAGGAGCATGGTCCGCCGAGCGCGATGGTCAGTGCAGCCGGAGTGGTTAGGGATGGACCGATGTTTCGGATGCCCATTGAAGACTGGAACGCGGTGGTGGACACTAACCTCACCGGTTCATATAATATTTGCCGCAGCGTGATCTTTGGTATGATGCGGCGTGGCGTCGGATCGGTCGTGAACATTTCTTCGGTAGTCGGTATTCACGGAAATGTGGCGCAGGCCAACTACGCGGCGTCAAAAGGCGGGGTCAATGGTATGACCAAGGCGCTGGCCAAAGAGGTCGCCGGCCACGGAGTGCGGGTCAACGCAGTCGCTCCCGGCTTCATCGAGACCGACATGACGGCCGGACTGACAGGCAAGGTTCGCGCCAAGGCCATAGAGTCGATTCCGGTACGCAGGTTCGGAACACCGGGCTCGGTGGCTGATCTTGTCTCTTTCCTAGTGTCCGATCAAGCGGAGTACATCGTCGGTCAGGTCATTCAAGTAGATGGCGGAATCGCTCTTTAACAGTGCTCTCAGTTAGTCATTGTTGAGCTACTGTTACCAAAGGGGTCTTTGGATGAATTATTTGTCCTGTGGCGATAGTGGAGAGGTCGATAAACAGGGTGTCCTTCGGCGCTACCGGGACCATCTGAGTAATGGAAAAGCGATAGTTGGACAGATTGTCGGTGGCGATGTCGAGGTGTTTGCCACTGGGGCATGGGTGTACACCACAACTGGCCGCCAGCTACTCAACTGCGGTGACAGAGCGCTGATCATGGGGGCAAAGCACCCCGCCGTGATCGAATCGGTAACCAGGCAACTCGACACGAACCCGCTGGCGACCTCATTGTTGCTGGAGCCGGAGGTTGCCTTGGCAGCTGAGGCGTTGGCCTCTGTCACGCCGCGTGGCCTCGAGAAGGTGCATTTCGTCGGTTCGGGAACCGAGGCGGTCGCAGCAGCGATCACGATGGCTCGAGCCAAGGGCAAGAGTCATCTGGTCAATGCAGGCAGTGCCCGCCGTTCCAGGCACCGACATGCGCTGCACGGATTCTCGTCAGTGCCCTTCGGCGATGCTGATGCCATGAAACAGGAACTAGCCCGCCATCGCGGTAGGGCGTGCGTGATTGTCGAATCGGTGCAGTGGTCGGCTGGTGTGGCTACACCCCCTGCTGGCTATTTGCGGGATGTACAGGGGCTCTGCCGGGAATACGACGCCTTCTTCGTACTTGACGATACAAGGACCGGGCTCGGTAGGCTGGGCTACTGGTGCGGCGCTGATCAAGAAGGTGTCCTTCCAGACGTTTTGCTGCTAGGCGATGCGCTCGGCGGTGGTGTGGTACCGGTCGCAGCCGCCGTGGCGACCAGTAGTGCGTTCCAGGTCTTCGACCGCGATCCTTACATGGCCTCATCGAATGTCTCGGGGTGCCCCTTGGCGATGGCCGCGGTGCGCGGCACTGTCGAGGCGATCGAGAAGGACGGTCTGGTCCAACGTGCTGCTTGCATCGGACCGCAGCTGCGCGAAGATCTGGAGCGCATCGCCAAGACCACTCTCGGCAACCAGGTTCGCGAGGTAGGGGGCGTCGGCCTGCTGATCGGGCTGGAATTCGTTGATCCCGGTCCCGCGGCGAACTTCGTGATGGAACTCGTGCCGGCAGGCGTGATCTCGGGCTACTCGCCGGCCTCACCTCACATGGTTCGGCTGACCCCTCCGGCCGTACTTACTGCGGACGAAAGGCATGTGCTGCTTCAGTCGTTTAAACGCGCTGCGCGCGCGGTACTGGAACGGCTGTGACATCCCTGCAAGGATGCGGACTGCTGATGCGAAATATGCGATTACAAGTAGTTTTACCCACCGACGATCCAGCGAATGCCTTCGAAAAACTCATGGACTATGACGCAATTCCCGCACTGGCGCCGAACGTATGTTCAGTGCGGGTGCATCCATGGCAATCTGAGAAGTATCTGAGAAAAGCCGACTGGGAGGTCAACTTCAACTTCGGCGTTTTGCGATGGACCGGTCGCGAGTCTGTTGACCGAGACGGCATGGCCGTCGAATTTGAGCAGATCGAGGGTGACCTTGAGATTCTACACGGGGCTTGGAGGCTCAATCCGACAGTGGCGGGATGTGAATTTATCTTCACAGCTACGTATGACTTCGGAATCGAGTCGATCGCCAAGATCATCGATCCGGTTGCTGAACGCGTGATCACTCGCTCGATCTGCGAGGTTCTCGCCGCGTTTTTTGGTGAAACTCAAGTGCGGCACTGCAATAGTAGCTGAGAGCCTTGCTTTACCTCGCTGGAGACCGGAAAGCCGGTCTCTTGACCTTAACACTGTAAGGAGTCACCTGTGTCCATCATGCGAGACCGCCTGTCTGAGCTGCTGGCCGAGCGATTCGGTGTGCCGCCTGAGGAAATTCATGACGAAGTCACACTAACGGAGCTGGATCTGGACTCGCTGGCACTGGTTGAGTTCGGACTGGCGATCGAGCAAGTGTTCGGCATCAAGGTCGCCGAGGATGATATGTCCACCAGCGACACGGTCGATGACGTGCTGCGTATGCTCGAATCCAAGGGCTGTCCCGCGTGAACGGACGGTTTGAGGTCGCGGTGACTGGCATCGGCATGGTCACCCCGGCTGGAATCGGCGTTGCCGAAAGCTGGCGAAGGATCTGTCTTGGTGAGTCCACGGCGAGACCTGATCCTGACTTGTCCGGGATGCCTGTGGACTTCACCTGCCGCGTGCCAGGCTTCAATGCCGATGATCAACTCGGTCGCCGGACCGCGTGGCGGCAGGAGAGGTTTGTGCATCTGGCACGGGTGGCGGCCCGCGAGGCGGTAGCCGATGCCGGCCTCGACCCGGCGCACTGGAACAGCGCAAGGGTAGGCGTCGTCATGGGCAATTCGCTCGGCGGTTCCAGCACCTACGAGCAGCAGTTGAACACACTTCGTGCTAAAGGGCCACACGGTGTATCCCCGCTGATGATTCCCATGATTGGGGTAGGATCAGTGACGGGCGAGATCGCAATCGACTGCTCGGCAACGGGGCCAAATCTGACAACCGTCACGGCTTGTGCGTCTGCAGCTACTGCAATCGGTACTGCAAGGGAGCTGCTGCGCTCCGGAATGTGCGATGTGGTGATTACCGGTGGGACGGAATCGGCCCTTTCCCCAACGCTCATGGCTGGATTCACGCAACTGGGTGCACTTTCTCGACGAGTTGACGATCCAGCCGCCGCATCAAGGCCGTTTGATGCGGACAGGGACGGCTTTGTTGCCTCAGAGGGCGCCGGGGTACTGGTGTTGGAACGGGCTGCGGATGCGCTCGTGAGGAAAGCAACCATCCGCGCGATGATCAGTGGGTATGGTGCGTCCGCGGACGCACATCACATGACCGCCCCTCGCCCCGATGGCGCCTGTGTCGAGCAGGCGACACGTGCGGCACTCGCTGACGCCGGTGTGCTCCCGGACGAAGTAGACCATGTCAATGCGCACGGTACTTCCACACCACTCAACGACGTTACGGAAGCCAGGCTCATCCGTCGAGTATTCGGTGACAGGCCCGTGATCACTTCGGTCAAAGGGGCCATTGGGCACTCGCTGGCCGCGGCTGGCGGAATCGAGGCCATCTGTACCGTGCTGGCCATTCAACATGGCGTGGTGCCTCCGACCGCAAACCTGGTTACCCAGGACCCCGAGATCGAGTTGGACATCGTGGCAAAGGTACCTCGTGAAATGCCGATCCGGGTCGCGGTCAGCAATTCGATCGGTTTCGGTGGGGCAAACGCCGTGCTAGTACTCACTGCCGCATGACTCAGTTCAATTTTAACGTCGGATAGTTGATGAGGCATTCATGCTGTTGAAGAACAGGCGTATCCTGATTACCGGGGTGCTGACCACGAACTCTATCGCGTTTACTGCTGCCCGGCTGGCTCAGGAACAGGGGGCCGAGGTATTGTTGACCGGCTACGGCCGAGGGCTGGCGATTACGAAGGCGGTTGCCAAAAGACTGCCCGCCGAGTGTGATGTGCTGTCCATGGACGTTACGGAACCAACCGACCTGAACACTGTGGCCGATGAACTCGGGGCGCGGTGGGGGCGGGTGGACGGCGTACTGCATTCCGTCGCATTCGCGCCAGCCGGGACGCTCGGCGGTGGGTTTCTCACTGCGCCGTGGCCGGAAGTCGCCACGGCGATGCACGTGTCGACCTACTCGTTCGCGGCGTTCGGCCGGGTCTTCGGCCCGCTACTTGCCAAGTCTGACTCTGGGGCGTTGGTGGGGCTGGACTTTGACGCCGCGCAAGTCTGGCCGGGTTATGACTGGATGGGGGTGGCCAAGGCTGGCCTGGAAAGCTGTTGTCGGTATCTTGCGCACGCGCTCGGGCCGGACGGCACCAGGGTAAACCTGGTAGCTGCTGGCCCGTTGAAGACCATGGCGGCGAGCGCCGTGCCCGGCTTTGAAGCCTATGACAACTCCTGGGCAGAGCGAGCACCGCTGGGCTGGGAGCTCACCGATCCCGAACCCGTCGGTCGAGTGGTGTGCGCCCTGCTGTCCGACTGGATGCCGTCGGTCACCGGTGAAATCGTGCATGTCGACGGTGGTGCGCACGCGATCGGGATGTCCACTGCAGGAGGGAAACCGTGAGAATCTTCACCAGTGCTGACGAACTGCTCTCCTCTGTGGGGGAAAGGCTGGGTCATAGTGCCTGGCGCTTGGTTGAACAGGACCGAATCAACGGTTTCGCCGAGGTTACTGAGGATCGCCAGTGGATTCATGTCGATGCGGCACGGGCCGGTGATGGGCCGTACGGAAAACCGGTCGCACACGGCTATCTGACACTTGCGTTGTCCACCGTTATGCTCGCCGAAGTCTTCCGCGTTGACGGGGTCGGCATGATGATCAATAAGGGCTTAGATCGGGTGAGGTTCCATCGGCCCGTGCCTGCTGGCGCCAGAATTCGGATAGTGGCCGATCTGGCGTCGGCCAAGCAGCGCCCCCGCGGTTTCACTGAGGCGGCGATTGACATTACAGCGGAAATTGAAGGCGACAAGCACCCAGTATTTGGCGCGCGGAGCCTGCAGCTATTTCACACTACTATCGATGCTGGAGCCGACAATGAATGATAAACTCAAGGATTCAATTAACAAACGTATCCTGGAAATGAAGCGCCGAGTGGAGGCGGATTCTGAGCGAGATTTTAGCTTCTATAACAGGCCCATTGAGGATGTTTCCGGTGGATCGAAGGTAGTCATTGCCGGTCAAGAAATGGGAATGTTCGCCTCCTACAGCTACCTGGGGCTTATTGGTCATCCTCGAATTGCAAAAGCGGCAAAGCGAGCGGTAGATGAATTTGGAACCGGTACACATGGAGTGCGACTCCTTGCGGGGACGCTGCCCGTTCATCGGGAACTCGAGAATACTATTGCCGAGTTCAAGAATGCGGAGGCGGCTATTACCTTCTCTTCGGGATATGTCACTAACTTGACGGTCATTTCGACCTTGCTTGGCCGCGGTGATTTTGTGATATCCGACAAGCTGAACCATGCGTCGATCGTCGACGGGTGTACGATCTCGAATGCCAAGTTTCTGCGGTTCCGCCACAATGATATGGCGGATCTTGAGCGGCGGCTCGAAAGTCTTCCCCTTAGCGCTGGCAAGTTGGTGGTGGTCGATGCGGTATTCAGCATGGATGGTGACATCATCGATTTGCCTCGCGTTTCGGAACTGTGCAAGAAGCATGGCGCGTGGCTGATGGTCGACGAGGCGCACTCCGTAGGGGTTCTTGGTGAGACAGGGCGGGGCGTTGAGGAGCATTTCGGCCTGTCGGACGCTGTAGATATCAAAATGGGTACCTTGTCCAAAGCGATCCCAGCAAGCGGTGGGTATATTGCCGGGTCGAAAGATCTCATCAACTATTTGCGCTATTCGGCGAGGGCCTATATCTTTTCGGCGGCACTGACACCGCCGCAGGCAGCCGCCGCCAATGAGGCGTTCAAGGTAATCGTGGATGAGCCGTGGCGAGTTGACCGGCTGCGTCAGAACTTCCGCTTGTTTCGCGACGGTATCCGAGATGCCGGCCTCGATACTTTGTCGGCTACGGCCGGTATCGTTCCGGTAATCTGCGGCACGGACGACCAGGCGTACCAGGTGACGCGCTTGTGTCAGAGGGCAGGTGTATTTGTGCTTCCGGTTCTCTTTCCAGCGGTGCCTCCTGGACTATCGCGTCTGCGGGCGACCGTCATGGCAACTCATAAGGAGCAGTCAATTAAAGAAGCAATTAATGTCATCGCCGAGTCGTCAGGTAAAGTTCTTTCGAGTCCGCTTGGGTCGGTTTGAACTGAAACTTGAGGTGCGATTGAAGAACTGAGCATCAATGTCAATTCGAGACTCTAATGTGGAACATCGAAAATCAGTTGTGGTAACCGGTGCATCCTCGGGAATAGGTCGCGCCTGCGTGCAGCATCTGGTGAGCCGCGGCTTCCATGTCTGGGCTGGAGTGCGTACCGAGGAAAGTGCTGCAGACCTTCGTCGAAGTCACGCGCGCTTGGTTGACGTACTTTGTTTCGACGTGACGGACGACTCAGCTGTCACTGAGGCCGGGAGGACTGTGTGTGCGGCAGGACCGATCCACGGACTGGTCAACAACGCGGGCAGTGCGTTGCCAGGTCCGCTCGAGCTCATGTCGGCCGCCACGTTCCGCCAGCAGCTGGACGTGAATCTGGTGAGCCAGCTGACGGTGACAAAAGCCATGATTCCTGGCTTAAAGCAGGCTAGTGATACTGGCGCACGAACTCGTGTGGTCAATATCGGCTCGATCGGCGGCCGAGTTGCCGGCGCGATGATGGGTTCATACCACGCGTCAAAGTTTGGCCTCGTCGGCCTAACAGATGCGCTACGTCTCGAGCTTGCCCATTGGGGGATCGGCGTCGTGCTGATCGAGCCGGGCAGTGTGGCGACACCGATCTGGCAGAAGGGCGTAGAGGCAGGCGACGAGCTCGTCAGAAACCTGCCTGTCGATGAGCGCCACTACGCCAGGCAGATGAAGGTGCTTCGCTCGAACGCGATGAGGACGGCGGATCGAGGAGTCTCGCCCGAAAGCGTTGCAATAGCGATTCTTAAGGCACTCACGGTCCGCAATCCACGTCCTCGCCAAGCCATCGGGCGTGACGCGGCTCTCGCGGCTCTTGCCCTGCGCGTGCTTCCTCACCAGGTACTGTATCGGCTGGTTGCTGCCACCGAGGCGGTGTTGTAGCGTGGTAAAGGCTCTGGACCGAGGAAAGTCAAGTGAGTCTCGAAGTGGCTTCTCGGTAATCATGGGAGCACAAGGTGAAGTCTGGCTAGTTCATTACGTAGCTTGAGGAAACGGCTGCGACCGAACGATGAGCTGGAGGGCTCAAGGTCCTCAGACTTCTGGAATCTCATGAGTGCCGATACGTGCACGCAGCCATTCGTACGGAATCTCGCAGGCACTCTCGGGCGGCACCTTGCTGCGTCAGAGACTCTCGCTGGACACAGCATCAGGGTACTTGGTCAGACGATTACCTATCTTGGGCGTCGGCAGTACTGTGCGATACTCGGCAGCGCCCAGCGCAGGCTGGGAACAGGAAAGGAACAGCACTGCAACTAAGATCAGCCGGGAAGAGGAAGGCTTCTGCCTCAGCCCTGACTACAGAATGTGGTTGCACCATACCTGATCGGCCAGGATCATAAAGAAGTCCTCCTTGTGTCTGAAGGCGGCGGTGGGGGTGAGTTTGCTGCGGCGCGTGCCTCGCCGTCGGCGATGTCCTGGAGTGAGTGTTCGCAAGGTACGGCGGCGGGGTCGATGTAGCCTGGCGAATCCGGCAGCATCGGAACCTGCGTCTTGTGCGGGCATGGCTTTCACGCCCGAGGCTGTGTCTACGGTCGTGAACAGTGAAGGCCTACGTTCTCGTATCGTTCGTGGAGTGACTTGCCGCGGAATGATCGGTGTTCCTGTCGAACCAGCGGGCTTCGCACAGTACGACGGTGCGAGTGCGGCAATCTGCTTGCGGGCGCGCAAGTCCTGTCCAGACTTCGCAAATTGCGGGGTGTGTACGACTCGACATGAGCACGTCCGTAGCTCGCTCGATCAGGATCCGCTGGTCTGATTTGTTGATTTTGTTTGGTGGGCTCACGAGGGTTATCGGCGTCGTGTCCAGTGTGTCCACTGTGTGCTGATCGCCGGGGCGATGTGGCGATGGCACGGCGTTGTGACTGACGAATCGGGGCCAGTTACTGGGGAGGCGAGGATGATTTTCGGGCCGAAACTGGTGATAGCGGGGCGAGGGTGAGCCTGGCCGCGGACCGGGAAGAGCAGAAGTGGGCCAGAGCGGAGTCGCTGAGGCCCGCGAAGACTGATGAGCCGGATAGACGAGCTCAGCTGGCTGCATTTGCGCTCGGCCCCGGACTCTCAACTCCACATCGTCGCGTATCCGCTCGTCTGCGGGGGTGCGGCACGGCACGAATCGAGTTTGGTTACCTATGGAAGGCTGCCGCACAGATACTCTAACGCGCTCTACTACGCGCTGGCGCCCCGTCGGATGGAACCTGTGGACGAGGATGTCCGCCGTGCTCCTGCTGCCTGCAGCCGTCGCGCTCAGTTTGGCGGGGGTTCGAGTGCAGACGGAGCTGGCGCGGGCCGACAAGCTCAGCGCGATGCGTGACCAGCTGCCTGTGCTGAAGGAAATGGCCGACCTGGCGAGACTTGTCAGCGAGGAGGCCGCCGCACCTGTAAACAGCTCGGAGAACAGAAGCATATCCACACAGGTGGACGCAAAGGCAGCGGAGGTTACTGCTCGGGCGGACTTCGCTAGCGCGCGTGCAGACCTGGCCGTCCGCGACGCACTGGACCAGCTTAACGCGCTTCGGAGTGTTCAGGTACGCGGCAGAGACGTACTGGTCGAGACCTCGCGCTACTGCGGCATTGTTTCCTCGCTGAGCCGCGTTCTGCCTCAAATCGTCAATGCCGCCGGTGATAGCGGTCTCGATGCCTACGCCGATGCCGCCGCGAGCCTGCTTAAGCTGCGGTGTGACCTGGCGCGTGAGCAGGCTCTGCTCCGTGCCGCCACGCAGGGGGTTCCCTCCAAGGCCACGCTGATAGCCGCCGCAAGCCTGGTGGCGGCCACCAGTGACGAGGGTGTGCGCACTGTCTCGGCCACGAAGAGCCCGCAGATTCCCGAGGTCACATCGGCGGCCGCTGACCGGCGAACAGCACTGGAGAGGAGGCTAAGTGGTGAGGCTATAGACCTGGCAAGCATGATCGGGCAGACCACGATGGAACTGACTGCGCTCGGGAGCACCGTACGAGGCGTCGTAGACTCGTTGTCGGCTAGCGTTACAGACCTGACGAATCAGACCCGTTCGGACGCGCTCCGGGACGTCGCAGTGGTGCTCGGAGCACTGCTTGGTGCTCTCACCTTTGCCTTGTATATGGCGCGCTCCTTGGTAGGACCGATCAAGCAGTTGCACACCGCTGCGCTCGAGGTAGCCCATCATCGGCTGCCGGTCACTGTCGAACGGGTGCGTTCGGGCGAGACCGTGGACTGGCGGTCCGTCGAGCCGGCACCGCGTCGGTCCGGCGGAGAGATCGGTCAGCTGGCGCGCGCCTTCGAGATGGTGCAGAGGCAGGCCGTGCGGCTCGCTGGACAGCAGGCAGATCTGCGAAAACATGTTAGCGATATGTTCATGGCGGTATCCCGCCGCAGTCAGTCTCTTCTGGATAGACAACTGTCGGTGATCGAGGAGCTGGAGGTGGACGAACAAGACCCGCGGCGGTTGGAACTGTTGTTCCACGTCGACCACATCGCGACACGGTTGCGGCGCAACGGCGAGAACCTTCAGATTCTCGCCGGGGGCAAGCCGGTCCGCCACGACAGGGATCCCGTGAGCGCCGCCGGGCTGATGCGCGCGGCTGCCTCCGCGGTGAAGGACTACCAACGGATTGCGTTCGGTAATGCCCCTAGCGGGGCGGTGTGCGCCGCAGCCGCCGCTGACGTCGTGCACATCCTCGCTGAGTTGGTCGAGAATGCCACCCGGTTCTCCGCGCCCGAGAAGAAGGTGCTGCTCACCGCAGAGCGCGCGGCTGATGGTGGACTGCTGATCGAGGTCGTCGACCACGGAGTGGGAATGACGACGGAGGACGTTCTGGCGGCGAATGCCCGATTGGCCGCCGCTAGTGCCACAGACCCAGAGACCACCAGGCGAATGGGATTCTTCGTGGTCGGGCGGCTGGCAAGGCCACTAGGCGTCACAGTCCGGCTGCGCCAGAACGTGGAGCCGCTCCACGTTGCTGGCATGACCGTCAGTGTCCACATCCCGTCGGAAATCGTTGTCGTTCGAGGCCTCTTCTCGCGATCTGAGGTCCCGGCAGCGGGGACGCCGGCCCAGCCGCACCTCGACGGCATCCATATGCCTGTCGCCGCAAACGACATCGAGATGGCCTGGCCACGTGACGACCCGGATGCCCATGATACCTATTCGGTTCGGCCAGGGCTGGGTGCCTACACGCCAGCCAAGACGCCGATCTTCGATCAGGTCCTATCTGGATGGCTCGTCGAGAAGAACGCCGCGGGCGGGGCGGATGGCATGGAGCAAGCTGATCAAGATAAACCGGCTGGCCCCAAGAACTGGACGGTGCCAGCAGACGCGACGCAGAAGGCTGCGCAGAAGGTGCTCCAACCGCCGACCGACACCCTAAGCACCGAGGTTGGTCTGCCGATACGTAAACCGGGCGCGCACCTCGCGCCCGGAACCGCCGCGCCACCCGCCACGGCGCGCTCGTCCGCCGGCTTCCGTGATCCGGCAGTGATCCGGAGCGGCCTCGCCCGCCACAGCCAGGGACTACAGGCGGCGCGGCGCCGCACTGCCGAGCCGCCTTCGGAGAGCGGTCGGGGTTGACGACGTGACTACGGCTCCGCGTGACAGGAGTCGGCAGGTACTCGCTTCGCACAACACTAGTACAGGAGGGGAATATGGAACCCGAGCAGCCCGCGTTGCCGAAGCCGTCGCTGGATTGGCTGGTGTCCAAGTTCACCGAGGAGGTCACGGGCGTGACCCACGCTGTACTGGTCTCTGCGGACGGACTTCTGATGGCAGCTGACAACCAGCTGCCTAGGGATCGTGCGGATCAACTGTCTGCTATCGCCTCTGGCCTGGCCAGTCTCGCAACCGGTACGGCCGCCCTGTTCGCCGCCGGGCGGGCGGTGCAGTCGGTCATCGAACTGGAGCAGGGATATCTGCTCCTGATGAGTGTTGGTGATGGCTCCAACTTTGCCGCACTCGCTGAGGCAGCCTGCGACATCGGGCTGGTTGGCTACGAGATGACCCTCCTGGTGGATCGAGTCGGGAAGATGGTCGACGCACCGGTTCGGCGGGACACAGTGCCCGAGGTCGGGTCGTGAACGCTGCCGGTGATTTCGATGACATGACTATCGTCATCCCATCGTTGGCGCGGCCGTACGCTTGGACTGAGGGCCGCACCCGTCCAACAGCCAATCTGGCGGTCGAAGCGCTCGTCCGAACCACCAGCGCAGGAAGCGCTGTGCCCTATAACAGTGCCGATCCACGATCGGTCGTGGCGAGGCTGTGTCTGCATGCTCAGTCCATGGCCGAGATCTCTGCTCTGTTGTCGGTACCGATCGGCGTAGCCAGGGTACTGGTCAGCGATCTGCTCAGTTCGGGGCTGGTGCACGTCTTCGACACCCTCACCGAGGATACCGACTCAGGTGCCCGAATAGGACTACTGGAAAGAGTCCTCGACGGTCTGCGGAAACTCTGACCAAAGTGTAAGCCCAACATACGCGTCGCTGGAGTGCGCAAGGAGCGGAACGATATGGAACACCAGGTGGAGCACTTCGCGATGGGCGGGTGGCTGCTGGCTCTTGCTTACGTAACCTCAGCGGTGGGTTGCACAGTAGGTTTGGCTTGCACTGTCCAGGCTCGCCTCGCGCGTACCATGCGGAAGCGTCTGCTGTGGTTGGGGCTGGCGGCGTTGTCCATCGGCGGGGTAGGCATCTGGGTCATGCACTTCATCGCGATGCTCGGATTCGCGACACCCGGTATGCCGGTTCGTTACGACATTTCGCGCACTGCTCTGTCAGCAACTCTCGCCGTGGTCTCTGTGTTCGTCGGGCTGGTGGTGCTGGGCACGCGACGAAACGTCGAGTGGTGGCGGTGGTTGACCGCAGGCATAGTCACTGGCCTCGCGGTCAATGTCATGCACTACACCGGTATGTGGGCGGTCCAGGTTCAGGGAATCATCGTGTACGAGCTGCCCCTGGTAGCGGTGTCGATCGTCATCGCGGTGCAGTCGGCGACAGCCGCGTTGTGGTTCACGTCAAAGCTCTACCTGATCATCCATCGACTGCTGGCTGGCCCGGTCATGGCGGTTGCGGTCACCGGAATGCACTACACCGGTATGGCAGCGGTGCGAGTGCACCTAACCGCGTCAGCTCCTTACCCGGCCGGTGTCGAAGTCTTTTCGTTCCTGTTCCCCGTGTTCGTCCTGGCAGGGTTTGCCTTGGCGGTGCCGATCTGCGCCGTACTGGTGGCGGGAACGTCGGTCAATGTGAGTGCCAAGCCTCGACATGAGATTCGTCGATCGGATTCGCTCGATCGGAGAGATAGGCCTTCGGTCAATGTGGATGCGAAGTCACGACTGGGTGGGAAATCGCTACGATAACGCGGAATGATAGCGACCTAAAAGGACGCCCGCTGCCTGTCCGAACGCTGGCGAAGAGCGCTAAGGTAGTGATTGAGCGCCGCGGAAGGCTCGGCAGATTAGCCGCCTCGCTGCTGCGATGAGCGAAGAATCAGTGCCTGGGCGGTAGGGTGTCCCAGTGCGGCCAACGGACCAGCACGACGGCGCGCAGGCTGGAGGCGTGCGGACGGCCTCTGTGGGGCGTTGAGAGCCAGCGGCTATCGGGTGACTTCGATATCCACCTGCCCCCACGTGTAGGAAACCGCGGACAGCCCTTCGGTGGCGGCGTTCTCCTGCTATCTGGGCGCAACCAGCGCAGCACCGCTGCGTCTACGGCCGATGACAGCGTGAGGCGTGGTGTGGTTAGGAGGTGTTCACGATCCTGCACACTACCCAACCACACCACACCACGATGTTGCTGCTGATCGAGTGCCACGTTCGGCTCAGTTGAGAGCCGAAGGGGTCGCACCTGCCCGTATCTGGTGCGTGACGTTAAAATTGAACGACATCGCCCAGGGAATTCATTCCGCAGCGGGCGGCGTCGATGTCGCGTGACAGCTGTCCTCCGAAATACTTGAGCGTGAAACGGGCGACAACGACCGGAAGTGAGATTGCGTCATGGATAGTCCGGGCGTACCTGTGTTGCCGCCGGGCATTATGGACTGAATTCGTGGAAAAGGATTACGCAGATGTTCGCCAATGGATCATTGATGCGCGAACCCGAATTGCCTGAATCGACACCGGCAGTCCTGATCAACGCAGAGCGCGCTCGCTGCGGATTTCGCCCCTGGTGAGCGACCGGACAAGATTGGAAGTGAGCGGGATGCGTCGGCGGCAGGTGATACAGGGGGCGATGGCTATGATCGGAGGGCCGATGCTTGACGGTTGCAACCGCCCGCTGTCCGGGTTCGCGCCGCGGCTGGTAGCGGAATGAGTGGTCAGGGCGCCCCGGTGGGTCATGCCTGCGGAAGGGCAGCCGCATGCGCGCACCTGGATGGCGTTCGGGGCAGGCGATGTGATCTGGACAGCGGCGCTGCTACCGCAGGCTCGGAACGACCTGGCCGGTGTCGCCACCACGATCTCACGGTTCGAGCCGGTGTCTATGCTGGTGCGACCCGATGAGGTCAACGTGGCACGCGAATTGCTCGGGCCGGCGAACGTGGAATTGATATCCTCCTCGATCGACGATCTGTGGATCCGCGACACCGGTCCGGCCTTCGTCAAGGGAGAGCCCGGCCTGGCCGGGGTGAATTTCAATTTCAACGGCTGGGGTGGCAAGCAAGTCCATGACCGCGACGCGAAGGTCTCCGGATTCGTCACCGGCCAAGCCGGGGCTCCATCCGTGTGTACCGACCTAGTCTTGGAGGGAGGAGCGCTCGAGGTTGACGGGGAAGGCACTGTGGTCATCACCGAGAGTTGCGTGCTCAACGCCAACCGCAATCCCGGCAAGTCCAAGGGCGATGTCGAGGCTGAACTCGACAGGCTGCTGGGCGTCCGGAAGATCATATGGTTGCCGTGGATCACCGGGCGCGACATCACCGACGGGCACACCGACGGCTATGCCCGGTTCACCCGCCCCGGAACCGTGGTTGCTGGGCTCGACACCGACCCCCAGTCGTTGGATCACGAGGTCACCGTGCGGCATCTGGAGATCCTGCGTTCGGCAACCGCTGCCCAGAACCGACCACTGGGGGGTGGAGGTGCTCGAAGGGCCGGCCACGGTGCGGGCCAAGGGAGTTGGTGATGACTTCGCCGCCGGGTACATCAACTTTTACCTCTGCAACGGTGGACTCATCGCCCCGGAATTCGGTGACCCGCGCGCAGACGACGCCACACGCTCGACGCTGGTACGTCTATTTCCGGAGCGGTAAGTCGTGCAGATCAACATCGACGCAATAGCCGCGGGAGGCGGCGGGATTCACTGTGTCACCCAACAGGAACCCGCTCGTTGACCGGCGCTCACGATGAAGCAACGCCATTCGGGGCGGATGGGATTGACCTCGGCACGGGCACGCGCGCGGCGTTGGCGGCTAGCGAGATTTCGCCTTCGTGGCTGCGGAGTGGGCATGTGGGTAAGGACCGTCGCACGCTTGAGCTGGTCCCTCGTCGGGACGGCGCGTTAGCCCGAGAAGCCCGCAGCGGGGGTGCGGTGTCCTGGATTGGTATTGAGGACACGGGGAGCCGCCGAGGTAGTCCGACATACGCTGGTCGTCTTGGCTATCCTGGCGATTGAGCCACAGCAACGTCGGCGCGGCCATGTACAGGAGGTTCCTGGTAGGGAACACCACGATACTGGCGAGGATGCAGGCGCGGCGGCGAGCCCGGTCGATGTGCAGCTGCGTGGCACTCGTGGGCTGCAAACGGCGACTCGAAGGTACTTTTCCTCGCGTACCAGGAAGAACACGGCTTAAGTAGCGCGAACCCATCTCGTCGAGGTGTGCTGTGCGCTGGTGGAGGCGGTCATTGGGCCGCGGACGTGCGAGATATGCCGAGTTCGCTCCACTCGCGACTGATCGCCTGAGTGAGCCGGAGCACGTCGTCCGGTTGATGCGCCGGGGAGGGGTTGATGCGCAGCCGCTCGGTACCGGTGGGAACGCTGGGGAAGTCTATCGGCTGCAGGTACATCTGGTGCAGATGCAGCAGCCGATTGGCCAGTTGCTTGCATCTGTGCGCGTTGCCTACCAGGACCGGGACGATGTGGCTCTGCTCGGACACGACCGGTATGCCCGAACAGCGAAGCAGGCGTTTGAGCATGGCGGCTCGGCGGTGCAGCAACTGTCGCTCAGTGTCGGATTGCCGTAGGTGCCGTACGCTGGTCAGGGCGGCGGCGGCCAGGGGTGGTGGCAGCGCGGTCGTGAAGTTGAAGGAAGGGGCGACGCACCGGATGGCATCCACGATCGACTCGGGGCCGACGACGTAGCCGCCCGCGGCGCCGTAGCCCTTGGCGAAGGTGCCCATTAGCAACGTCACATCTGCGGCGCAGCCGCGTTCGGCCGCCAGGCCTGCGCCGCCCGGTCCGTACATGCCGACCGCGTGCGTTTCGTCGAGGTAGACCAGCGCACCGTGGTTCCTGGCAACCGCACACAGATCGGCCACACGGGCGAGGTCACCGTCCATCGAGTAGATCGACTCGAACGCCACCACCTTCGGCCGATCGCGATCCAAACCGGACAGCAGCCGGTCGAGATGCTCGACGTCGTTGTGCCGGAACACGCAGCGTTCCGCTGTGGTGGACCGCATGGCGTAGATCATCGACGCATAACTGGCCTCGTCAGACACAAAGACGCAGTCAGGTAGCAACTTTCCCAAGACACTTAGCGCGGCATCATTGGCCGCGTAGCCGGTGACGAAGGTAAGGCCCTGTTCCTTCCGGTGAAGTTCGGCGATCTCCCGTTCCAGAAGCACATGGAAGTGATTCGTGCCTGCGATATTGCGGGAACCGCCCGCCGCCACGCCCGAGTTTTCCAACGACGCACGCATCGCCGCGAGCACCTTCGGGTGCTGTCCCATACCCAGATGGTCACTACTGCACCACACGGTAATATTTCGGACACGGCCATCGGGATGGTGGTACAGCGCCTGAGGAAAGCAGCCGGCGATACGCTCGATGTCCACGAGTATCCGGTACCTTCCTTCGCGCTTGGTCGTCTCAATAAACTCGGCAAAAAAAGCCGAATAGTTGAACATGACGTGCCTCCGCCCATGCCCGGCCGGTAGCGTTCCCGGCATCCCGCCTCGCGACAATAAGGCGGGAGCGCCGCTTTGCTGTTCGTGCTCGTGAACAGTGCTGCGGGCTTGGGGTATCCCAGAGTCGACACCGATCTGGCCGTGATTGCGGTGTTGCGGAGGGTGTGCTGCAGGTCAACCCGCAGCACACAAGAACGTGGGACAGCTCCGGCCACTCAAATCAGTTTCTCTCCACATTTCACCCAGGCCGGCGGAGGTGCGGCTCCTGAGGTGCACCCGGCTAGAGGGCAGCGGGCAACAAGGGAGCCTGCAGTTGGTCGGAGTGACTGCTCGAAACTGTCGGTGCTGAGCATTCCGATCGAGGAATGCCGCGTTATGATGTAAAAGTGAGCTATTTGTCATTCACGGCGGCGAGTTCTGCCTCGGTGGCGTAGGCATGCCGGTAACACAGCTTGTGTTGAACGTCGACCAGAATTAGGCCACCGGTCTGGAGTCCCAGCAGGTCCCGGTCGCGGCAACCGATCGGCGTAGCCATGCGTGAACCACGCCTTCGCTGTCAGGTGCGCCGTGGACTCGTCGCTGCGGTCGGAGCGCAGGATCATCCCACGGCGGGTCGACTCGGCGTTGCTGTCGTGGAGACAGCGCCGTAGTCGCGACACGCTTTACATTCGCGTAGTAGCCTGCTCTCGACACACCCAGCTGCCGCGCGATACTCGGACCGGGACCACTTGCTCGCCAACGAAATGGTGGTGTCGGTGAGCTCCTTGTCGTACCGGCGTGCTCGACTGTCAGAGCGAACCGGGCCCGGCCTTCTGCGTACACAGCCGCGCTACCAGGAACGCGTTGTCCTTTTCCGGGCCGGCCACGTGCCTGTGCAGGCGTAGCAACTTCGCCCGCTTGGCCGCCTCCTGAGGGAAGTCGCCGCTGACATCGACCACGGCGGTCCGGCATCGTTCGTCTTTCACCCACTCTCTACAAGCCTGGGTCGATTCCCAGCTCGCGGGAGGCGTCGGAGACCGTACGACTGGAGTCGATCTCGCGGCGAGCAGCCTCGACCTTGTGCTCGGCTACGCCCGTCGAAGTACAGGCCATCGCCGTCTGGATCTAGTGTTGCTTGCTGCGGCATCAACTGTATTGACGCATCGTCTGAAATCACGGTGAACCTTTCGGCTATCGTATACCGTGGTATGGTTTCGGCCCACACGGTCCAGTTCTGCGCTGCCATCGGACGATAGCTTATTCGCCTGTTCATGTGCGCGCTTGTATGACCGAGTTCCCGAAGCGTCACACCATGAACCTGGGTGCCGCCGCGCCTTGGTAACGGGAATCACCGTAGCGGCATATCTCAGGAGAGTGTTTATGCTGGTGAACACTCTCACCTGCCTCGTGCTCCATCCTGATGTGAATCCTTCGCCTGCGTCGAAACTATCGCATACGGTCATTTGCCGTAAGTTATTCGGCTGAAAGCTGGCAGGACTACACCTTTCGGTGGAACCGTGCCAGTCATGGTGACGTTGATGGGCAGTTGTGCCCGATGTCACCCAGGTGGACCGTGTTTGTCACCCAAGCCGGGATACCGTCGGCGCCGAATACTCGAGGAGTCTGCCCATCGTCAACAATGTTCATTCCGAATTCTTGGGGCAAAGAGACTCAAGGTGCTGGGAGGTGGATGCGTGGGACGTGGGGTGAGCTGCGAGGATATGCCGACATGTCAAACTGGGCTGGCTATGTGCATGCACTGCGATCGTGATCGCAGTGTCGTTCTGTGATCAGATGCAACGGCGCGGTGAACCCGTTCGCACTATTCGCTTCGGAATGGAGTCTACTTATGATGGAAATTGTGCCGTCACCGTCACGACGCAACCTCGCCAGTGAGACCTGCAGTGATACTGGCCAACGAGTCCGATTCTATCGAAAGATCAGAGGCCTGAGCGTACGTACCGCCGCGAGGTTGGCGGGGCTCTCGCCTGCGTTCTTGTCGACGATCGAAAATGGCCATCGGAACCTTGACCGGATCTCACACGTTGTCGCTGTCGCTGATGTGCTTGACGTTTCACCGGCTGACCTGGTCGGTGTGGATTTTCTGGCACAAAAACGGAAACAGGGCGGGACTTCTCTCGATGCCGCAGCGACCCGGCTCCGATTGACGCTCGCTGTGGCATCATTGCCTACCCAGTCGGATTCGGCGAGCACGATGGAGGTTGGCGCGCTCGCCGATTGCGTAGGGCGTCTCCAGAGTCTCTTCCTGGAATGTCGTTATGGTGAGGTGCTGCACCAGCTACCCGATCTTATCGACAGCATCCACAGGATGCTGGCAACCGGGAAAAGACCTCAGGAGAACACGCTCCGCCGGCTTCTTATCGCAACCTATCAAAACTTGTGCATGCAGGTCCTCAGAGAATTAGGGTATATCGACCTGATGCAGCTGGTCGTCGAAAGGGCCAATGCGCTGGCGTGCGAATCTGATGACCTCGTCATTCAAGCAGTGTCGTCATGGCAACAAGCCCAACTTTGCACACGCCTCGGGCTCTGCGAACAGGCTGCAGACGTCGCGCTCGGTGCCGCGGACCAGCTATCATCGACGACCCTGGGGACACGTCGTATGAAAGTCATGTACGGCAGGCTGCACATCACAGCGGCTCTCGCGCATGCGCGTCTCCGCCCCCAAGTCGAAGCCTCCGCCTTTGATCACCTCGCCGAAGCGCGGAACATGCTCGATTGGCTGCAGCCGCAGCCCGAGGCCTACCCCCGCCTCACATATGCCTCGTTCCTTTTGAACAAACTGGAGCTCGTCAACGTGCTCGGTCACTTCGACGACGCGCCCGCCATTGTGGACAAGGTGTGCGCGATCCAGAAACGCGGTATCGTTGACGAGTACTCGTTTCACCTGCTGGCGGGGACCGCGCTCGCACGAATACACGCACGTCAACGACAAGCCGTATCTCACCTCAAGGACGCCGAAATCATCAGTCCGCACATGCTGCGTGCCGACCCCTATGCCCGCCGAGCCATCTCCCACCTGCTCGCCGAACCCAGTTACGAAAGCGTCAATGCCACCGTGCGTGGCCTCGCCTATCGGATGGGGACTGTTGTGCCGTTGGCGTAGCTCCAGAGATGGAGGAACACGCCTGTGGCTGAAGTAGCGCCCAACTGCTGCTAGGTGCAGGAGACGGCCGGGATGGGGGTCGCCTGGTTGAGCCATTGGCGGACTGGACTCGGGATGGGACTCATCTGGGCCGCCATCATGGTGGCGTGGTCGTCCTCGCCGGCACGTCTCTGGTCCGGTGAGGGGCACCTCGAGGTCCGTGATGCTGTCCACTCCTCGACCTCGACGGCTGGAGGTACGTGGTGGAGCCCAGTCGACACACCAGCAGTGGTGAGGTTGTGGTGACCGAGCCGCTGACAATCGCGTGCCCGTCTTCGAGACTGAACGTGACTCCTGGGACCGCATGCGGGCTCACGTCCGCGGCCGCGACCTCGACTCCGAACGCCACGACTTTCCCGCCGAGCCGGTCGAACACCACCTGGTCCAGCTCTGGCCGGCGGTCCAAGTCGCCGCCATCGACCATCGACTCGACGACCACGTCGGCTTCCCGCACCGCCACAGCTGACCCTGCAAGAGCCGCTGAGCTTCAGAAGGATCATGTCGGTAGGTTGTGGCCACCAGGCACCGTCCGTCAGGGCCGTGTGATCGATCGAGTCGAAGCACGCCTCGATGTCTGCGTCCAGCGCCCACTAATAACTGCGGGAGCCGAGCATGTGAATCTCGGCGATCGTGTCGTCCGTCCGCCGCATCGGCCGGAAACCATATGAGGCCGGCGTAAAAGAGAATTGCTGGCTTGTCACCCTTGAAGGATTGAATTAAGCGACAGTGATCACCAGGTCAAGTTCGCGGCAAGCACGTTCACGACAGTGAATACCGACGCGGCGTCTCGTCGTATAGTTGGTGTCTTAGAGTCTTGGAGGGCAGTGTGCAGAACATGTCGAGGTAATTAGCTTACTGCAAATCGCGTAACGCATCCCTGCCGGATGCGAAAACTGGATCGTTAGGCACGTGCAGTAGCACATGCTGGAGGCCCTGAGATTGGAGCGTGCATGCGAGCCTTGGGTGAGCTTTCTGAAGTGTTACGTGAATCTGGTTCGGGAAGACGGTCGCGACATCGCGCGCGGCTGGGCAAGCCATGCGAGGGCTGCCGTGGGGCGCTGTTCGCCTATGCGCTGCAGTTGGCTTGCAACGACGATCGGCAGGCCAGGCAGGTGATGGCGCAAGCTTGGGCTCACCTGGGGTCTCGTTCTGGTGTACGTGCTCTCGAGCCGGCTGTGGTGCAGGCATGGCTGCATACACTGGTTCGTCATATTGTCAAGGGCGGGCGGCCTGCGCGAAGATCGGCATCAGGCTCGAGTGGGGGCACTGCGGCAGGGCCAGTGTGCGCTATGGTTGTGAACCCCGATGAAAGCTTGCAGGAGATGTGCGACGAGGGAGTGGAGTTCCCCTGTCTGTGCAAAAATTCGGGCTGCGAAACCGGCAATGGCTCGAATATGTGGTGACGGAAGTCCTACGCTAGATTTCTGGGTCTCGTACCCGAACGGCAGGGAATTCATCGGAGCGCGGCTGCTGAAGGCTGTGAGCGCCTGGCATTAATAATGCTGCGACATGCTATTCAATGGTATGGTAACTCTTGGAGAAAGAAGAAATGGACTACCGGTTCATTTACTTAATCTTGGTAAATCTATCACTTCCGATAGTGCCGGACTCCGATCGCCGTCCCATGCTGCTCGATGACACTTCTCTTCGGAGGTACGGGTTCGACGCTCTGGCGCAGCTTCGGCTCATTGCTGCAATGGAGCATCACTTCGGGATTACGGTCTGTCATGCCGAACTGCAAATGATGAACACGCCACTGAAAGTTGTCGCCATAGTGGAGAGAAAGCTCGCGGCCGAAAGGGGCGAGTGAACAAGGTAACGACGTTCTGTCGATTTTGCGTCAATACGAGTGCTGATGAGACAAGTTCCGGCGCGATTCCCTGATACTTTCGACGTTGCGGGCACGTTTCGTGCGACCGGATCGTTCGACGACGATGCCTTAATGAGCCTCGGTACCCACTGGCTTCGACGAGCGGCTGCGCCACGATGTGGCCGCACGGCCATCGGCCACTGCGTGGAAGAACTGGTTGAACGACTCCTGACTCTGATCTTGAAGCGCAACCATGTGATAGTGCTTCGGTGTCCTCTGATCACCTTCGCAAGACGGCTTTCCATCCCGTCGCGAGCCAGTTGGTAGCAGGAGCCGAGATGGTCAACCGGGCGTGGGGCGCGCCCTGTGTTACCGCCATCTTCGCGGGCGAAAGCTCCAGCGAGGGCGGCATGGAAGAGCTTGATGCGGAATTCGCCCTCACTGGAGACTTTACTTTCTAGTTGATCTGATAAACCAAAACGAAGCCACAGCTATCGATAGCGCTGCTGCCGCCACGAAGATCGGCACGGCGATTCCTGGCGGAACGACCTTCGAGGTCAGCAAGAAGGTGGCGATCGCCATGACGGCGAGGGCCGCCAGTGACGCGCTCCGCTCAGCTTTCGACCTGGATCTGCCGGTCTCACGTAAGATCGACCGTGCAAGGAAGGATTTATGTCTCGACATTTGGCACTTCGCGTACTTCGTGATCAACAGGTCGCAGCGGCGGCGATCCCGGTGCCGATACCGAAGCCGGCTCCGACCGGACCACCCAGTATTCCGCCACCCACGGCGCCGGAAATCGTGGCGGCCGTGCCACACAAGAAACTTCCCCAGCTGAAATACGGGACGAGTCCGTCCTTGGTGGTGAAACTGAACTCGTCCGGTCCTTCGACGGCGAACTTCCCGGTGATCTTTCCGCCGGATTTAGTGGTCAAGGTTGGCGGAACATCCTCGACAGTCTTTCCTGCTTGATCAATGACCCGCAGGTGACCGTCGGTCGTCGCGGTCAGCCGATAGGGCTTTTCGAAGGTGATCTGAAAATGGGCCGTCAGGCCTTCGGTTGAAATCATCCGCAACGCATAGGAGCCGTTATCGTTGAGGTCCGCCCGTGCGACCGCTGATGCCGTGGTAGCGGAAGCAATTCCGGTGCTGATGTTCGATAGCAAGCCTGCAGTCGCGATTGCCAGTGCGATGGTCACGACACGCCCACCACTCTTTACTCTTTTCACGGCTTCCTTTCGAGTTTGCTGGTTACCTTGTCAGCATCGTGCGAGCAAGATCTGGGCGTAAGTACAAAACCCCACGCTGTGCCCGTGACTATTTCACTCTGGGTGCGAGCGGCGAACTCGTCGAACAGGGGCGACGCGTGTGCGGTGCTGGTAGGCGGGCGACCGGCACCCTACGAGAGGTCGCTGCATGTTGTTGCCTGGTCGAGCAGCCGTGGCCATTTGTCCTGGTTACGGCCGGGGCGACACGACGGGGGACACCGGCTTCATGCAGCATCGTCGTGGTGGCGCGCTGCTCATGGTGTGGTTTCCTGGGACCTACTACGACGGGAAGTTGACCCTTGGGTGACAAGCTGCTCGTTGGCAAGCCCGAGATAGTCGAAGCTAGCCGACTCGCCGGATGCGGTGTTGTGTGCCGATGGCCCGGTACGGTCGCTGGTCGCTGGTCGCTGGTCGCTGGTCGCTGGTCGCGTTGTCGCTGGCGCCTGCGCGGGCATGACGCGGTGAACTGTGGCCGGAACGGCTTCGCTCGGCTGTGCGCTGGGCTCCGTGGCTTGCCGTTGCCACGGGGTTAGCTGGTGCTGGCGGTGGAGGTGTCACCGTGGTTGCGACTGCACGGCGCGACTTGTCTGGAGCGCGCTCGTTCTGCCACGCCTATGGCCGCGGCGAGGAGGAGCACCGGATGAGCCCGAACGGCCGTATTCGATCGTGGCCGCACTGGAGATCGGCTGCACCCCCTAGACCGCGCTACTGGATGCGATCCGCCTGGCGCCAGGCGCGGATGTCGCGGAGGCGACTACCGCGCAGATCCGCGGGGCCGCGGAACACCTTGTCGCCGCGGGCCGTGGCGCGAAGGCGTTTCGGAGATCTTCGTGGTGCTCGACGCTGGTTATCACGCTCAGCGTATCGCCTACCTGCTGGGCGATCTGGCAGTGCAGATTCTTGGCCGGATGCGCTCGGAAGCTGCCGCCCTGGGTGACGGTCCTCGCCAAAGTCGGCAGCAGAGCCATCCCGTACCTCGGATGGGCGCTGCTCGGATTCGACATGCTCGACACAGTCAAGTTCACCGGGGGCGCGGCTGGTCGAGATCCCAGCCGGCGCAAAGCGGTACGTCATTCCGATCGCCACTCCCCGGGCCGCCACTGTGCCACTGCCCCCGACGATCGTCATGACGGTGACCAAGCGGGTCCTGGTCTCCCTGGATGGAACCGAAGAACGCAAGGTGGCCGTGGCGTCGTGATCTTGAGTCAGTTTCACTGTCCGTGATCGGCGTGACCCCTTTGCTGGTCATGTCGGTGGAGGACGAGTTCGCGGACAAGGATCGAAGTTGGCGCGCCTGTACATCTGCGCTTCATCATTTTGATGCGGTTGAGGGGGTCTTCGACCGCGCCGGACCTGTATGGCAGCGTCAGTCCATCGAGGGCAGCGCCGCAGTCACGTTTGATCCGCCCTGGTGAAACGGCGCAGGTGCGAAAGGTCATTGGCCTCGGCTACTGTGTCGGAGGCCGAGGGGACACCGAAGGAGCCTGCGGAGGAGAAGGTGTTTAGGCTGGTCTCTAACCTCCCTGCACGGTCGCCTTCCTGTTGTATTAGGGACCTTGCCGGGGAGGGGGAGCTCGTCGAGCACGACGTCACGAAGGACGGCCCGGAGGCGGCCGGCATGAAGCGGCGTCAACCAGATGGTTTCACCTCGCGGGAACCGGATTTCAACGGTATCGGCAACCCTTCGAACCCACACCCGCCCGGGCCGACCTCGGCCGCTGCGGCAGGGAACATATCGTTCGCGCCGTGAGCGCGCAGGACTCGGATCTCTGGTCCGTGCTTGAAAGTGTGTGGGGCAAGCAAGCAGATTCACCAGGTTCACGCTCCTTGTCGACTATGATTCAGGGCATCTGGAACCAAGTGCAGAATCGTCTGCTTCTCGCGAAACCGGGAGACTGAAATTACTTGCGATTCTTCCTGGTTCATAGCTGTAGGTCATAACGTGAACGAAACTGCACCGTTTCTGACTGTGTACAATTGCTGAACCCTGTGTGCAATGTCTGGTTGTGTCATATGCGTGCTATGTGTTCCGATAATTTGTGTCAGCAAGTTTTTGATATGCTGTCGAGCTTCGGCGGGGTCGGCACTATTGCGACCGACTTAGTTCTGACAGCTGACATAGTACAAGCGGATGGCTGACTTTGCCACCTTCGAACACTTGATTGATTCAGTGATGATCATTGACTCGGCTCCGCATCGAAAGGTGTTCACGACAGTGAATGCCCGCGTGAAGTTTCGACGTACAGTTGGTCATCTTGCCGTCCGGGAAGGGGTACGCGAAACACGTCGAAGGAATGGGTTTAGTGCAAAGTGCGTAATGCGGTTGAGTCAGATGCAAGAACTGGATCGTTATGCACGCGCAGTAGCACGTGCGAAGCCGAGTGGAGATCGGAGCCTGTATGCGTTTCCTGGGTGAGCTGTCGACTGTAGCGCATGAACCTTGTTCGATGGAGCGGACGCGGTGCCGCACGCGGTTCGCCGAGTCGTGTGCATGCTCCAGTGGGGTGCTGATCGACTATGCGCTGCAGGTGACTCGCGATGGTAGCCGAGCCAGGCAAGTGGTGACACAAGCCAGAGTTCACTTGCTGTCTCACGCGGGTGGCTCCGCCCTCGAGCCGACGGTGATGCGGATGCACATGCTGGTCCATCGTGTTGCAACGGGCAGATGGCCTGCGCAAAAGTTGGCGTCAAACTTGTATGGGAACACTGCGGTGGCAGTAGACGCGGAGCGTGTGACCTCTGGTGGAGGCTGTAGGAGGTTGGCGACGGGTGCGTGGAGTTCTGCCGTCTGTGCAGGAAGACGGGCAGTGGGATCGCCGACGTTCCAAGGGTGTCGTGATCGTACGTCTGCGCTGCATGCGGGCGTCCCATGCTCGAATGATATCGAGTATCTCGGCGCGTGGCTGTCTGGCTTCGAGGATGGGCTGGCCGTAAGAAATTGCGACACTTATTCGATGTTTCGGTAGTTCCTTGGAGAATAAATGAAACGCCAAGTCATTTATTTTATCCCGGTGAACTTATCGCTCCCGATAGTGCCTGGCTTCGATCGGCAACCTATGCGACTCGACGAAACGTCACCTCGGGTGTGTGGGTTCGATGAACTGGCGCGACTGCGACTCATCGCTGCGATGGAACACCATTTCGGCATCGCGGTCAGCCTTGTCGAGGCGCAAATGATGACCTCGCCGCAGGAAATTGCTGGCGTAGTGGAGTGAAAGCTTGCGGCCTTGCTCGGCTAGTGCGGCAGTTGCGCTTGAGTGATCTTGGCTGGTGAGGAATTTGGCCGGGTGCAGTTGCCATGGTCGAGGGTGAGTGAGCGAGCGGTGTCGAATCTGGCTGAGCTGCACCGGCGGTGGAGGTCGTCGTTCGGCAGGTCGGAGCCCTATCGTCGGGCTGAGGAAGCTATCGCAGCGTCCATGAGTGATCTGCCGCGGAAGAATGGGTGGCTCAGATCGATCTGGAGGCAGTTCCCCGTGTCCGCTCATCGGTCGTCTGGTTGACGATGAGCGCGAATGCTTGCCCAGTCGCGCGATCCTCGGCGTGGTCGCGCCGAACTCGGACCCGCACAACTCGTCGTCAGCCTGTTCCGGAACAGCAACAGGTGTCGGCTGCAGGTTGCTGAGGAAGGACCGGCGCTTCGCGTCGTTGGGTGCGCAAGATCCCCAGGAGCTTGCTGATCGTGGGTGTTGTGGTGCTGTGATACTCCGGCCGGGGATGAGCGCTTCGATCGCGGCGGCGATCACCACGGCGAATAGTGGCGTCAACAGCGGCCAACGAAGTCGATCCCAAACACTCATTGCCCGGCGCTTTTGTCAAGGAAATACCGGGTTTCCGGCGAAGGCCTGGCGAAATATAAAGTCCGCACCGGTAGAAAAGATTGTTGTCGATCCGTCGTGCGGATTAGCCAACTTACCTGGCGATCGCGCCCGGTAAAACCAGCAACTATTTTATGGAGTTATACGTGGCCGGGGTAGTCGATAGAAAGTCCAGGTTGGAACGAGCCCTTGAGGAACAGCTACCGGAAAGTGGTTTCCCTGCTGGCGTCGGCGTCCCGTCCGCGATCGCTCTGGTGTTGTTGACGGCGCTCGCCATTCTGTCGTGGCTGCTGCTCGGAGTGCAAGATTCCGGTCCAGTACCGGATGCTGTAACCAAGAGCCAGCAGGAGCTCGTGGACGGCACGGGTCAGGCCATTGGCGGTGCTATCAGCCAGAACGTCGGTGATCTTCGGGCTGTGACTGCGGTGCCAGCAGTTACCCCGAACGATCTGCTTGCCAGGCTGGCCAAGCTGCGCAAGTGGCGCGGTGCTGTCGTCATGAATGCGCGAACGCGGACGCTGCTTGCGTCAATCGGTGACCAGGTTCCCGTCGAGCTGCTGCCACGGTCGTTCGCTGACACGACTGTCATCCCGGTCGCCAGCACCGATGGCACAGCGCTAGCCGTAACAGCCATTGCTCTCCCTGGCGACCAGGTACTGGCCGTGACGAGAGGCGTATCGCTGCCCGACGTGGCTCTTGGCAGCGACCTGCACCAGGCGCTGCTGCTCACCACCGCGACCGGCGAGATTGTCGACTCGCACGGCAAGCGTCCCGGCCCGCCCGAAGTCGCGGCGACAGGATTGGTCAGGCGAGCCAGTGTTGACGCAGCTGCCGGTAGGCGGGAGGCGATATTCGGCGTACCAGTACAGAGGGCCGGCGGTACCGAGCACGCGGTGGTGACCTACACGCCGGTACGTCTGAATAGCCTCGGCGCATTCGGGCTGTCCGTGGTCGGTATCGCGTACGTGCCGGCCGCTGGGCCTGCGACAGACGGTGATGGTCTGGTGCTGGGAATTGTCTTGTCAGGTGTCGCGATTGTCGGCTTTCTGCTGATCAGGGGGACGCTCGTGCTGCCGACCAAGCGCCTGCGTGCCGACGCACTCAGAATTGCGGGAGGCAACTTGACCCTGCCGGTGCGCCAAGCACGCATGCCTGAACTGCGTCGGGTCGGGGCTGGTTTCGAGCACTGTCGGCGCACCATGACCGGAATCTCCGCGGCGCCTCACCGACGTCTGCACGCGCTGTCAGCGCGGCTGACGGTCATCCTTGTTTCAGTATCCGTGCTTGGTTGGAGCGTGGGCGTGGTGCTGACCACTGGCGGCCAGGATGCGTTGGCCCCGGCCTCTGTGGTGACGAGCATTCGCGATCTAGCGGCGAGTAGCGCCGCGGCCGCTCAGCACGGCCTCAACGATGGGCTGGCCGACCTCAAAGCGATCACTACGTTCACCGACGGTCTGACTTCGGAGGCGGTGCAGCCCGTGCTCGAGCGAGTGCACGAGGCGCAGCCGCGCTACCGCAGCGTATACCTGGCCGGCAAGGACGGCGCTGTCGAGCGCTACGCAGGCCGTGCACCGCTACGAACGCTGACTCCGCCGCCGCCTGGGGCAGGAGTCCGACAACACTTCGATCACGGCCGGGTCGCTGTGCTCTACGCCCATGTTCCGCTGTCGGCGGGTCGAGCATTGATCGCCGAGTTTGACACTGACTGGCTCGTCGAGCTATTGGGGAGGACGCCGGCCAAGACCCGTCTGCTCGACGCGGGACTACGTACGCTGGCCGCGACTGGCGGCTACGTTGCGTTTGAGCAACCGTCGGAGGCCATCGTACGGCGGGTGGTCGAAGATGCCCGCGCCGGTGAATCGGCCGCCAGAGTAGTGGATCGCTTTGACGGCACCGCAGTAGTCACCGCGATCGCGTTGCGTACAGGCGCGACTGGTGAGCACGCCTGGTCGGTCGTTGCCGAGTACGCGGTCGACGACCTCGCGCTGGCCGCAAACAAGATGCGGCGTAACGCGCTCGTTGTGGCGTTTGTCGCGGTATTGCTCGCCTTGCTGGTGTTCGGCTGGCACCACCTCGTACTGGTCAGGCCGCTGCGTGCACTCGCTGCCCAGGCCGATGGGCTGGTCGCGGGCGATCACAGCACCGTGCTGTATCCGCAGCGCCATGACCAGATCGGCACCATCGCGTCCTGCCTGGAGATCAGCCGCCAGGGCCTGGCTGACGGAATCGACCGGTTGGGTCCTATTCGCGGACCACAGGCCACCGCATTGGAGACCACCGAGTTGATCCACCGGACCGACGACTCCCCCGCTACGCCCGCGATGGATCAGATCGAGGTCACGCAGCCATGACCACAGCCTACTGTGTGCTGTTGCTGGTGTGCGTGTGCCTCCTGGCCGGAGGTGTGATCGAGCAGCGCAAGCACTACGTCAACCTGAGCCGGATCGAGCATCGCGTACTGGTCAACGGGATCCGCGGAAAGAGTTCTATCACTCGGTTGTGTGCGGGCGCGCTACGCGCTGGGGGGCTGGTCACGGTTGCGAAGACCACTGGCACTGCCGCCAGGCTGATTCATCCCGATGGCAGTGAGGAACCGGTGTACCGCAAGTTCGACATTGCCAATGTGGTTGAGCAGATCGGTGTCGTGCGAAAGGCGTCGGCATATCGCCCCGACGCACTGGTAATCGAGTGCATGGCCGTGACGCCCGAGTTGCAGGAAATCAACCAGCGCAAGCTGGTGCGCTCGACCGTCGGCGTGCTGTGCAACGTCCGTGAAGACCACCTCGCCGCGATGGGACCGACCCTTGGCGACGTCGCGCGGTCGCTCAGCAGGTCGATGCCGATCGGCGGCATCTGTGTCACTGCGGAGCGAGAGCGGATTGACATCATCAAACGAGAGGCTGCCAAACGGAACTGTGAGCTGATCATCGTCCGACCAGAGTCGGTGTCCGACATGGAGATGGCTCGATTCAACTGGATCACCTTCAAGGAGAACGTGGCGGTCGCGCTAGCCGTAGCCGAACTGCTAGGTGTCAGTCGCCAATCCGCGCTTGCCGGCATGTGGTCAGCTCCGCCGGACCCGGGGGTGCTTGCCGTCCAACGTTACCGGCACAACGACGCCGTTCTTCGCGTCGCGAACGTTTTCGCCGCCAACGACCCGGAGTCAACGCTGATGAACATCGAACAACTTCTCGCGCGACGCGCGATCCAACGACCACTTCATGTCGTGATCAACTGCCGGCCGGACCGGATCGAGCGCAATGCCCAGATGGGCGGCCTCGTCGCTGACATTGACCCCGAGCGGGTGGTGCTGATCGGCGAGCCGACACGCAGCGCCCGGCAATCAATTTCCAAGCAGTGGCAGGGAGATCTGGCTGACCTCGGTGGGAACCGTAACCCCGCCGAACTGGTGGAGGCGATTGCGGCCGACGTTCGTACGGAAATTTCGATCGTGGCGATCGGCAACGTTCATGGCCAAGGCGAACTCCTGCTTGGGCAACTGGCGAAGCTCAGTATCACCTCCGTCGAGGGGCCGCGGTCGTGACCGGACTAGGACTTAACGGCGAGTTGCCGCCCGAACTCGCAACGATCGGACTTGCCATCGGCCTGGCGTTCTCACTGCTGTGCTACCTGACGACCAACCTGTCGCCCGGCGGCATGATTACGCCGGGCTGGCTCGCTCTGACGCTGGTCGAGGACTATCGCAAGGCGGGGATCGTTGCGGCCACGACCGCATTGACGTTCGGTGCTAGCAAGGTATTGCAACGGATTGTGATTCTCTACGGCAAACGTCTGTTCGCGGCCGTCGTGCTGACCGGCGTCCTTCTGCAGACCACCCTGGTGGTGCTTATCCAACGAGACTACCCGTTCTTGTTCGATCATCAGACGCTCGGCTTCGTAGTGCCTGGCCTCATTGCCTATCAGCTGGTTCGGCAGCCCCCTGCCACGACCTTGCTGGCCACCGGCATCGTCACGTTCGCCAGCTACGGACTGCTCGCCAGCGGGGTCCTACTCGGCATCGTGCCCACCGTTTGAGGAGACCGGATGACAACACCACGCATGACGGTGATCAAGGTTGTTCGTGCGGTTGCGTTCATCGCGACGCTCGCGCTTGCCGCGTGGGGCGTGCAGCACCTAGCTAACCACGGCAGCGACGCGGTGCCTACTAAGGAGGCTCCCGTCACAGTTGTGACATACCAACGTGATGGCGCGGTCGATGCTGGACAAGCCCTTCGCTATGAACGGCTGACTGGGCCGAGTCGCACGATCGTGCGCGACAGTTCCGGCGCAGTGCTCATGACCCTTACCGACGGGACACGCACGGTGCTGCTCACCGGGCCCCGGCGAACCTTCGCCGAACCCCAGGCCACTGACGCCTCCGTGGTGACTTCGGCCTGGGTACGCCTGCTCAGCACCGAGTGGAGGGCAGGAGACGAGCAGGCACCGTGGTTCGGCCCCTGGTTTGCGCAGATTCGCGCCGACCGAAGCCCGGACGTCCTCGCCGCAACTCTGCAGTACCAGGATGGCGCAGCTGACGAGCGCGATGCCCGTGGCATTCGGTTCCGTGGTGATGCTGCCTTCAGCCTCACAGCGGCGGACTTCGCCGACTATCTCGGAGTTCCGTGGAGTTTCCCCGACGGTATCCTGCACAAGTCGTCCGTCCGCGACTACGGGACAATCGATAGCTCAGGTTTCATCCGACTCGTCTACGGATATCGATTCGGTTACCCGCTTCGCGGCGGCAACTCCGTGGGGCCCGGCCTGCCACGCCGGGCCAGTGCCATCGCTGAGCTGAGTCCAGGCACGATTCTGATTCCTAATGCACGCACAACGGCGACCGACTACGCCGCACTACAGCCTGGCGATCTACTCTTCTTCGACGTGGAACCTGCTGACCCCGAGCTTGATCACACTGCGATCTACCTAGGCATCGACACTGAGGGCCATCACCGGTTCATCTCCAGCAGAGAGCGTGCCAATGGGCCCACGCTGGGTGACATCGGCGGCGCTTCCGTGCTGGATTCAAATGGTCTGTATGCCCAGTCCTGGCGTTCGGCACGCCGGATCTGATCGACGTGGTAGGTCCGCACGCTGCGACGTCCAGGGGAGAACTACCGGTCGGGTTACATCGGTGGAGCAGAAGATGAGACCCTAGCTGGCCGGATGAGGGCTCGTGCTCCAGTTTTGCTCCAGCTACTGAACAGTAACTGAAGTTCGCCACGTCAATTTCTCAAAGTGAGAACGAGAAAACCGCCTTAGCTTGGCAAAGTTGCCAGGTGGACGGGCGCTCCCAATGAGCGGCGGTCTCGCGGATCGGCGTCCGCAGGTATCGGTCCAGGTGATGGTCGCCGGCCCCGCGTCGGTGCAGAGCCCGACGCCCATGACGGCGTGATGCCAGGTGCCGTAGTCCCATCGCACGGGTTCGGAAGAGAAGTTGTGGACATCCCAGTAGTCCACCGCCAAGAGCTGGCGGCCCTGAAGCCCGCTCAGCCTTGCCTCGAATCGCGCGCGCAGATCGTCAACCTGCTCCGTCGTTTTCACGCGATGATCCTTCCCGGTTATCCGGTCAGACGCACCGTAGTTATGGAGGACGAGGTACCGCCGCAACAGTCACCGAGCGTCCGGTCATGCCGCTATGAGGACCCTTAGGGCAGGCGGCTGGACCCGACCACACCGCCCGGTCGTCGCAGCCGTCAGGCTCACACCTAGCTGAGGAAATGCTACGAAACTGAGACTGACCACTGTCGTCTCCGATTGGGCTCCGTTGCCGACGTAGAGCCTGACATAGGCCGACACGCAGCGACACTCAGCTCTGACGGAAATGGGGTGCTGACCTGCGCAAACTGGTAGAAGCTGGTATCCAATGGCACGGGCCGACATGTCGGAGCTGCGGTCTCATAATCCCTTGGCCGTCGGTTCGAGCCCGACCCGGCCCACCACGTCAGTATCATTGCCGACCTGCGGGGATGTTGGTCCTTCGGCGGCAATTTCGCCTCGGCGTTACTCGTGACTGGTCTCCGTTTGCTCCGGTGTGCCGATAGTAGGAGAAGTGCTTTGCGGAGCCGGTTGGTGGCGTAGCAGCCTTTCTCGTCACAACCAGATCGCCGTGCCCGGAAGAGCGCGATCCCGGCTGCTGTGCGCTCACTCCCAGCTGGATTCCGTCGGTGTGTTCCAGGGGTGCGGAACCGGTCAGCGGGGCGAAGACGGCGCCGAGGCTCATCGACCTCGCTGGAGACGGTTTTCCGTTGCTGGAGAACGGTTTTCAGGCTGTCGGCGCTTCTGGGCAGGATCTTGTCCGCGGCGGCGGTGCCAACAGGGGCAGCTCCGCCCCTGTTGGCGTCACATCACTCACGGGTGGTCGTCGGACACGCGATCATCCTCTTCGCGTGTCGCCGACACGCTCCCAGCCTGTTCGCAACCGCAGTCCTGGTAGCCTCTGTGCACTTTGCATGGGGGAGATGAGCGCAAGATGCCAAACGTGGAGTGCCTCGGCTATCTGAGAGCCGGTCGAATCGCAGTGTTTGTCGCCGCGTCGGCAATGCTATGGCTGGTCGGGTGTTCGTCGGACAAGTCTGGTTCGGCGCCGCAAGGCAAGGTCGCCGAGGGCGTGGCCCCGTCGTCCGCTGACCCGGCTACCAAGGCATCCACTCCGGACGCTTTGTGTGAACTTCTCACATCGGCTGACCTGTCGACACTTGCCGGAGAGGTGTCCGATCCGAAGTCTTTGGCTGTCGGCGGATTGCCCGCGTGTCACTGGGATACGCCTGCCGGGGGTCGCGTCCAGGTGATCGGTGCGTCAGCGGAGAAGTGGGCAAAGCAATTGCCTGCGGCAATAGAGCAGGTGAAGAAGTCGGGACTGCTCGACGATCCGGAGACGGCTCGCAAACTGGAAGCAGCTCGCGACCTGATCGCCTCAGGCAAGGAGATCGCGCCGGATCGTGCCTGTGAGCTGTTTTCTACGCTGCTGGAGGTTCAAGGACTACCGGCCGGCAGCTCCCGCACCGTGAATCTGATTCCCACTCGGGAGAACCCCAAAGCCATCAACGGACAAACCTGTAGTGGAGGAAGATTTACGTCCGTCCAGCTCGTCGCGCCGAACCTGAGTGGATCCGACGATGAGGCCTCGAAACTGTCGAGCGTGCTGACGAGGGTACACGAACGCAACCACGGCTAAGCGCCATCCAGCCGCGGTTGCGTGCAACATGGCGGCGCGTTTCCACCTTATCGAGAATCCCGACGTCGAACTCCTCCACCTGCGGTGCCGATGTCATAGTCGAGGAACGGCACGAACTCGTCCCAGGCGTTACGTCACAGCCTAATCATCGCCCGATATTTCGCCCCCATTTCTCTTCGAGTTCGTCCAGTGCGGCCCTCGCGGCGTCGGGATCGGGGCCGTATAGATGGGTTTGATATCTCGTTTCACCGCATCCCAATCCCGGCGAGAAGCGAGCCGGAAGGTGTTCCGGATCAAATGGACGATGCACGTTCGGACGATGGTTGCGGCCACACGTTCGTCACGACCTCCGTTGCCACGGGATTCGGGTCACTCGTGCTGACTTCGCCGTCACCGGACTTGTCGGAGGCGCCTGCGAAGATGGCGGCATGACGGAAGAACCCCTTGAGGTTGATTCGGATCGCCGGTTCCGGCTGGAGACGCTGTGCGATGTCGTCCAGGCTGAGCTGGCGGCAGCCGGGTTGCCGGTGGCCCCCGGCGGCCTTTCGACCGGCGTCGCCGGTACGGTCGTGTCGGTCGACTTGCCCGATCTGCGCGGAGTGCTTGTCGACTGGCGGGAGCACGCGATCCTTCTTGACGCGGGGCAGGAAGCCTGGGCCGACGACCCGCATCGGGAAGGCGAGGAATGCGCCGCGTTCTCGCAGTTGATGTCTGCGATCGGCGAGGCGATGGCCGAGGCGATCCGGAAGATCCTCACTGCTGCCGGGCTTGAGGTAACTAGCACTGACAACGACTACGCACCTCACGAACTCCTGGTCACCCGCAGAGTGACCCCGTCGGTGTGGAGCGCGCGACGGGATGCCCAGTTCACCCGGCGGCATGACTCGATGCTCGCAGCCTGGAACGCGCGGAACGCTGCTCAATGCCCGAACCCCGACTGCGAGACCCACCACAGCAAACATTAACGAGACTCGAACCCCTGACACACGCCCAGCCAGTCAGGTCCAAGCAGGCGCTGACCTGCGATTTTCGAGACTCTACTGGTCCGCTGGAGCAGCTGTGGCCAACCGCCCACCTCGGCAGGCACGGTTGCCTTGTTCCTCAATAGAGCGTGAGCGCCTTTCTTTCGGTGGACTGCCGCGGCTTCCGGCAGACGAGGAACAGGCTTCCCTCGTCCCACGGCACGTCGAGCCGGCCCGGGTGTTGCCCGTACCCGACGGCGCGCACCGATTCGACTACGAATCCAGCCCTCTCCGCGAGGACCGATATCTCTCCCAAGGAGAAGTAGTGGACGTACGCTGTGGCCCGCCGGCCCGCCTTCCCGTAGATGACGTCGCGCCGCTCGCCGAGTCCGGCGTCGAGGAGGTGTGTTCCCCACTCGTGCCGGTCATGGAGGTTGAACACGTCCAGTAGCAGCACACCATCGTCTCGCAGCAGCCGGAACAGTCCGCTCAAGGTGGCGAGTCGCAGCTCGACGGTCGGCAGGTGCCCGAACGACCACAGGCACAGCGCGGCGCTCATCCTGTCCGGCGGCGAATCATCGAGGTCGTCCAGGGACTGCGCCGTCCGGATCCCACGCTGCGCCGCACGAGCCATCATCCCCGGGGCGTTCTCGATGCCGGTCAGCTCGACCGGGGTCGCGAGTGCGGCGGCGATCTTCACCTCGCGCCGACCGGTACCGCATCCGAAGCTCACCACCCGGCACGGTGACTCCAGCCGCGCGAGCCGCTCGATCACCAGACGGTCGATCGCGTCGCAGTAGAGCCGGCGTTTCGTCGTTCCGGCGTCGAAATCGTCGTATCCGTGGGACTCTTGGTCGAAGTAGTCGAGGCACATGTGGACGAGATTCTGTGGTGTGAATCCGTCCACATTGGTCACGAAGTTGTAGGCGGCCTTCACCGGTCGGCTCCTCTCAGCCGCGGCGCCGTGGACGCGGGCCCGGCGCTTTCGGACAGATACGGCCGCCCACGAAGCGCGGCCAGACCGCCGACACAACCCAGCAGCCCGGCGACCGCGGCGGCGATCTGTGGTTCGACGATCTGCGCGGCCATACCGATCAGCCCTATGGCGACTCCTTGACTCAGCATGAGCCCGGCCCCCGCAAGAACCATTCCGTGCCCGCGCAACCCTTCGGGCAGGTTCTCTACGTACACCTGGTCCGCGGCGATCGTGTAGGCGCTCGCCGCGCCGGCGACGACGAGCGCGGCGAGGACCACCGGGAGCGGAGGATCCACGACCAGCGCGCACAGTGGAAGACACATGCCGACGGTCAGCCACGGGACCAGCCGCTGTCTCCGGCGTGAGCTCAGGAATCGTCCGACCAGGATGTCACCGGGAACCATGCCGCACGCCGGTGCGCCCATCAGCAACCCCACCGCCACGGTCCCGGCACCCAGGTGCTCGGCGTAGGGCGCGGCGAGCGCCCCTGGACTCATCGCGCAGGCAACGGGAACCCACTGCAGAGCCAGCAACCGGCGCAGCCTCGGGCGAGCGAGGATGACTCTGTTGCCCCTCCAAGTCCGCCTGACCGTCCCGTTCGGACGCTCCACCGACATAGCCGGTCGTGACTTCATCCCCAGCGCGACGACGACGGCGGACACCGCGAAGGTGGCGGCATCGATCGCCAGCGCGGTGCGTGGTGTGACCGCCAGAAGCAGGAGCCCACCGAAACCGAATCCCGCCACCTGGCCGACCTGGACGGTGATCGACATCAGGGAGCGTCCGATGACATAGCCCTCCGGCCCGAGCAGATCAGGCAGGACCGACTGGCGCGCGCCCCGGAAGACCGTGGCCACCGTCCCCGAGCAGAAGACCAACACGAGCAACATCGCTACCGGCATGCCCGGCAGGATCATCGGCACGACACAGCACGCACGCGCGCAATCGCCGAGGATCATGACCCGCCGGGGCGGCAGGGAGTCGACGATGGCCGCGAACGCGGTGATGGCCAATACGCTGGGCAGGAAGCCCGCTGCGGTTGCGGCCGCGGTCAGCAACGGGGAGCCGGTACGGTCGTAGACCAGTACCGCCACCGCCACCTTGCTGAGGATGTCTCCGGCGATCGACACGACGTGTGCGACGAACAACGCGCGGAACTCGCCATTGCGCAGCACGTCGCCATACGTCGGCCCGCGTGTCACTCGGCTGCCTCGACCTGCCGGGCGGACGGCCCTGTGCCAAGGGAGCCCTTGCGCTCGGTGAACCGAAGCCGCAGCCCGCTCGGGGTGATCTCCCTGCTGGCATCCGGCGTGACGACACATCCGGGGACCGCGTTGATGCGGAACCTGCGCACGACCATGGCCGTCAGCAAGGTCATCTCGATCATGCTCCAGGCCAGGCCCATGCAGATCAGCGGTCCGGCCCCGAACGGTGCGTACGCACAGTCCGGCAGGTCTTCGGTCTCCCCGCCCTTCTTCCAGCGGTCCGGCTTGAACGTCTCGGGATCGCTGAACCAGCGCGAATCGCGGTGGATGACATACGGGGCGACCATCATCATCATGCCGGGCAGCACGTCGTACTTCCCGACCGTCGTGCGTCGCACCACCTGCCGTCCGGACAGCCAGTTGGGCGGCCACAGCCGCAGTACCTCTTTGACAACCTGCTCCGTGAACGTCAGTTTCCCCGACTGCTCCCACCGAATGTCCGGACCATCCGGCAGTACACGTAGCGCTTCGGCCGCCACCCGGTCCTGAACGCCGGGATACTCGGCCAGGAGATGGAAGATCCACGCCATGCCCGGAGCCGGCGCGCCCTGGGCGGCCAGCATTGTGGCGATGAGCGTCTCGCAGATCAGCTGGTCGTCCAGCTGACCAGACCGTCCGGTGGGCGTCATCACGATGCTGAGCAGATCGTCCTCGGCCGACCGCTGCTCGGCGCGGCGCCGATCGATCACCGTCTGGATCCGCCGTTCGAGTTCTCGGTTGGCCGCGGCCACCTTGCGGTTGCGCCGGGTCGGCACCCACGGTGGTACATCCACCGGGCTGGCGATGACGGGCAGCAGCGCCCAGAACAGATCCTGCTCGCCGCCCGCCACGATCGCGGCGTCGGTTTGCCCGAAACAGAGTCGCGCTCCCAGCTGTGAGGTCAGTTTGCGCATGTCCGGCACGACGTCCAGCGTGCCGTCCGCCGCCCACGTATCGAGGTGCTCGGTGATGGCGCCGGCCAGGATCGGAACCTTGGCCTGCAACGCCTTGGGCCGCATGCCACGCATCCGAGACGCCCGGGAATGCGCCCACTGCTCCTGGAGCTTGGGGTCTTCTTTCTGCCTGCGGTGGAGAAAATTTCGGTCCGGCACGAAATCCTGGTACGTCCGGCGGTAGACCTCGTCGGCCGCTCCCGGGGCCGCCGCGACGGCGATGCGCCGGTCGAACATCCAGACGTCGCCGAACTCACGGCTGGATTCGACGATGAAACCTAGCCGGTCTTTCTCGTAAGCGGAAATATTCCCGCTCAGCAGCTTTCCCCTGGGTCCTGGCGGAAGCATTACGATCTCCCCTTCGAATGCGGCGACAATCGAGTGTTCGCGTCGAGTGCGGTGGGCGCCCACCGCACTCGACTACCGTGGTACGAGAACTACCTGTCGGCTCAGTACTTGTAGAAACCGGCCATCGTGGCGCGGCCGGTGAGACGGGCAAGGGTGAACTTCAGCGTGGTCATGCGATACCTCCTGATATGAAAGGAATTTCTACCGCGCCAGAGAGAAGTTCCGGAGCTGCCAGTGAACTCCTCGACGCTCCGATGACGGTAGGCCGCAGTGGTTCGTCCTCGCCAAGCTTTTTCGCCACAGCGAAAAAGTGCAGGCCCAGCGTCCGTACGGCAGTCCGATGGCGAAAGTTCCTCAATCTGTTTGGTGCTCCAGCTACAGTTCGTGAACTTGGTGTCATCGCTGGTAGTGGCTTGGTGCTGGTGACGGCGTCGCCGTTGTGACCACCCAAGGGTGACGAGAGTGTCTTGATCATTTTTTTGGGGGCTGGGGGCCGGCGACGCATCCGGCGACACTGGCTGACATGCCGGATCTGCGGTCTCGTAATCCCTTGGCCGTCGGTTCGAACCCGACCCGACCCACCGCAACTGTCCAATAAGGACACAAGAGTCCGCCATGTTCGGCTTATTCAAGGGGTAGGGCAAAGGTGGCGGGAGCCAGGCATGTCGCGAAAGCCACTTTCGAGACGTCTGATGTCCCGAAAGTGGCTTTCGCGACATGGCCGCGCGCCCGACCTCGTCAGAACGGCCAGTCCGCGCTCCGCCCCGCTTCGAGGAGCGGGATCATCGTGAAAGCGGCGTCCGTGAGGCCGCCGAAGGTGTGCCGGTTACCGCGCCCGGACGCCGAGTGGCCCCGCTCGTAGCCCGCGAGGTTCCACGTGTACAACGCCGTATCCTTCGGCACCGCATGGTCGACGTTGCCGGACGAGTGCTGCTCGTCGGTCAGGATCACCACCCTGTCGTGGTAGCCCGGACGCAGGTGGCGTTGGATCGCGCCGACGGTGTCGGTGCCCGCGCCGATGAAGTAGCCGCCGTTCTTCCACCGGTCGAGTCCTCGCAGCAGCGACTCACCTCCGGGCATGCCGAAGGCCTTCGAACCGGTGCCGCCGTAGTAACCGTCCGAGAACGACACGACATCCGCCGTCTCGCAGCGGGCGCCGAGCGCGATCCCGAATATCGCGGCCGCGTCCCAGCGCATCAGTGTGCCGTCCTTGCTGAAACCCGCGTTCATCGAACCCGAGGTGTCGACGAGGATCAGTGTCCTTCCGGCGAGCCGAGGTACGTTCGCCAGCGACTCGGAGATCGCCTTCTCCAGGGCATACGACCAGCGAAGCGACGGCGCCGCTCGATACGCGGAGAGGAACCTCATCGGGAACTGCCGCGACTTCGCGACCTGTTCAGGATCGGCCAGCCGCGCCGCGACACCCCCGGCCACCTCGTCGGACACGCCGGCCTCGTCGAAGTTCCGGAGGTTCCGCAGCAGAGCCATGTAACCCATGGAAGGGATCACGGCTTCCCAGGCACGCGCGTCCATCGGGCCCTGGAGCCAGCCCGCCAAGGACTCCCACGTCATCCCCGCCCGCCGGAGAACGGTTCGCGCGGTGTCGAGTTCGGGGCGGCTGAAGAGGACGCGCCGCTTCTCCTTGTCCCATGCCATGAGTTCCGCGCGGGCGGCGAGGACCGCCAGTTCGGCGGGGATGTCGCGGCCGGGGTTGAACCGGACGTCGACGATGTGCTTGAACAGGGCGTCCTGCACCGGGTCCTTCGGATCCGGGTGGGCCAGGCCGAGGACGTCGGCGAACCGGAAGGCGCGCGCGTCGGAGTCCCACTTGAGGAACGACTTCTCGTTGAAGAGCCGGACGGCCGCGTCCGCGATGCCACGCTTGAGCGGCTTCGGGATCTTCTTGCCGTACAGCGAGGTCCAGTACGCGAGCAGCTCGCCGGGTTCGTCGGCGCGCTGGAGCACCGAGCCGACGACGGCACGGTTCGCGATGGGGGCGGCATACGACGGGGCACCGGCGAGCCGGGCGCGGACGTATTCGGCGGCGCCGACGATCGCGGCGGTACGCATGTTCGCTTCCGTGCGGAGCCAGCGCAGGAACCGCGCGGTCCACTCCGGGGCGGCGAGCGCCGTCTCGTGGACGAGGCCGGCGTACCGCGTGTCGCGCTTGTCGCCGGTCTCGTAGAAGGTGTTCTCGCCGACCATGTTGGTGACGGCGAGCAGGAACAGTTCGGACTTGGTGTCCCGCGCGTAGCCGTCTCCGCCTTCGTAGGTGACGCCGCCGGGACTCGGCTGTGTGCCGGTGGTGTTGAACTTCGACACCCTCGACCCTCGTTTCGTTCGAGGGGAGCTGTGATTCCGGATGAGGCCCGAGAAAAAGTCGGTGACGGTAGCTGTCCAATGCTCTACCGACTGAGCTACCGGCAGGATGGCTGCCGGGCGGGGCTCGAACCCGCGACCCTTGGGTAATCGAAGTAACCGTCGCCTGCGCACCGGGCACATCCGAAATCGTGGCTCCCGAGAAATAGTCGGTGACGGTGACGTATCGGAGAGGAAGTAACCGTTACCTGCGCACCGGGAGTGCTCACTCAACCTAACAGAGCGCTCGTGCGCACGTCTCCGGAATTACCGGCCCGCCGCCTCAGAAGCGGGGAAGCTCCAGCAGGTTGTCCTTCCAGATCCCGTCCGCGCGCGTGCGGAGGAATTTCGGGCCGAAGGTCGGCTTGATGATCTCCACGGCCACCCGGCGGATCCCCTCGTCCACGTAGGCCTTCCCGTCGTCGTCCTCGAGCCACGCCACGATCGCCGAAACGAAACTCTCGCCGGTCTCGCCGCTGCCGGGGTTGATCCAGCGCAGTTTCGTGATGCTCTCGTGGAACTTCCCACCTTCGAGCCGCGCTGCGATGATCTTGATGGCCATGGTGCTTACCTCTTCGGCTGGGTCCCCTCGAAGCTAACCGGGGTAAAGCGGTACTCGCCACCTGCCCGCACCCCGTTACGCCGTCCGGCAGCCGTGCCTCGAACGTTACGAGTTCGAGCGCGGGGCGTCGTTCTGAGTCAGATGACGCAGACCGCGCGCGTTCCGCCATGTCACTGTCCTCGCGCCGCCGGGAGCACCGGACGGCGGAGAGGGGAACGGACATGTGCGCTGCCCACAAGAGTCCGGCCGCGGCGGGAATCGCGCTGGCCGTGGTGGTCTTGGCCGGTTGCGCGCCGGATCTGGCACCGGCGGCCCGGCAGGTGGCGGTTTCGCCGTCCGCGGCGGTGGCCTGGATGAACGGCTTCTGCGGCGCGGTCAAGGACTTCATCGACGGCAACAACCAGATGCCGTCGGCGAGTGGCGAGACCGTGGAGGCCGTCAAGAAGAGTACGAGCGATCAGCTCGGGCACTACGCGGAGATTCTGGCCAAGACGGTCGACGGCCTCGGCGCGCTGCCCGCCGCGCCGGTTCCGGCCGGAGACGCGGCGAAGCAGGAGTTCCTCGCGAAGTACACCGCGGCGCGCGACAAGACCGTGAAGGCGAAGGCGGGTCTGGACGCCGCGGGGAAGAACGACACCGCGGCGCAAAGCCGTGCGGTCGAAGGGCTCATCGCCGCCCAGAAGGACACGCACAGCGCGCTCGACCCGGTCGCGGCCGTCAGGAGCGCTCCGGAGCTGAAGACGGCCGCGGCGACCGCGGAACGCTGCCGTCCGTGAGCGGCGTGGCCGTCCTAGCCGACGCCGCCCAGCCGGGAGGCCTCGGCCAGGACGGAGGGCGGCGCGGTGGCGATCACCTGGTCGAGGGTGCCGCGGGCGGTGGTCAGTTCGGCGATCGCGGCACTGAGCCTGGCGCGTTCCCGGTGGAGGTCCAGCAACAGCTCCGGGCAGTCGGCGATGAGCCGGCCGCCCTCGGAACCCATACAGGGCAGCAGATCGGCGATCGTGGTGGTGGACAGTCCCGCGGCGAGGAGGTTGCGGATGTGCTCGACGGTGGTGACATCGTCTTCGGCGTACACGCGATAGCCGCTCGGGAGACGCTCCGGCCGCAGCAACCCTTGTTCCTCGTAGTAGCGCAGAAGACGCTGGCTGACACCGGTCCTGCGTTCCAGCTCGCTGATGCGCACGGCCCCTCCGGAAACTCGCCCTTGACTCTCACATTCATGTGAGACTTTAGCGTCACGGCATGTCCGACCGAAAACTCGAAATCTCCGCCGGCCCACGGGAATGGCTCGGCCTCGCCGTGCTCGTCCTGCCGACCGCGTTGCTGTCCATGGACGCCACGGTGCTGTACCTGGCGCTTCCCAGTCTTGCCGCCGGGCTGGCCCCGAGCCCGGGCCAGCTGCTGTGGATCTCCGACGCTTACGGCTTCCTGGTCGCCGGTTTCCTCGTCACCATGGGCACGCTGGGCGATCGCATCGGCAGGCGACGGCTCCTGTTGATCGGCGCGGCGGCCTTCCTGGTCGTCTCGGTCATGGCGGCCTACGCGCCGTCGGCCGAACTGCTCATCGTCGCCCGCGGCCTGCTCGGCATCGCCGGTGCCACGCTCATGCCGTCCACCCTCGCCCTGATCGGCGACATGTTCCGTGATCCACGGCAGCGTGGGGTCGCGATCGGGCTGTGGTCCGCGGGCCTGTCCGGCGGCGTGGCGCTCGGTCCGGTGGCGGGTGGGCTGCTGCTGGAGTGGTTCTGGTGGGGGTCGGTGTTCCTGCTCGCCGTCCCGGTGATGGTCCTGCTGCTGATCACGGGCCCGTTCCTGCTGCCGGAGTACCGCGACTCCGAGCCCGGTGAACTGGACCTGGTGAGCGTGGCGCTGTCGCTGGTGGCCGTGCTGCCGCTCGTCTACGGCATCAAGCATCTCGCGGAGGGCGGATCGGCGGTGGCGGGCGGGACCGCTCTGCTGCTCGGCTGCGTCGCCGGAATCGTGTTCCTGCGACGGCAGCGGGGGTTGAGCGTGCCTTTGATCGACCTCCGGCTGTTCGCGGAGCGCCCGTTCCGGAACGCGCTGGTCGTCCTCCTCTCCGCGCTCGCCTGCGTCGCCGGGATCTACCTGTTCGCCGCGCTCTATCTCCAGCAGGAAGCCGGATTGTCGCCGATCGCGGCCGGTCTGTGGTTGGTGCCCTCCGCGGCCGCGATGGTCCTCACGTCGGTCGCGGCTCCGGCCCTGGCTCGCCGGATCCCGGTTCACCGCCTGTTCGCTTCGTCGCTCGTGGTGTCGGCGCTCGGCTTCGGCGTACTGGCCCTGATCCCGGCGGAAGAGGGGATCGCGCCGCTGGTCGCCGGTCTTGTGCTGATCTATCTGGGCCAGGGGCCGGTGATGGCGCTGAGCACGGAGATCGTGGTCGGCGCGGCACCACCGGGCCGGGCCGGTGCGGCATCGGCGTTGTCGGAGACCAGCGTGGAGTTCGGGCTGGCCCTGGGGGTCGCGGTACTCGGCAGCGTCGGCACCTTCGTCCAGCGCGGGCACGGTTTCACCGCCGGGCTCGCGGTGGTCGCGGCGATCGGCGTGGTGGTGCTGTGCGGGCTCGCCGTACTGGCCGGCCGGCGACCGGATGCCTGAGCGGTGACGACTCAGGTATCCGCGAGGATCCTCCGCAACCGCGTCAAAGCCCGGTGCTGCGCCACCCGCACGGCGCCGGCCGTCGACCCGACCACACCGGCGGTCTCCTCCGCGGACAAGCCCACGACGATCCGCAACACGACGATCTCCCGCTGCTTGTCCGGCAGGATCCGCAGCAGTTCGCCCATCCGGTCGCTCAATTCGTTGTGCAGCGCGTGTTGTTCCGGGCCCGCGGAATCCGAGATCCCGTCGGGGACTTCGGCGACCGGCTCGGTGCGGTTGCGGGCGGCGGCACGGCGGGCGTCGGCGACCTTGTGCTGGGCGATGCCGTAGACGAAGGCGAGGAACGGCCGTCCCCGTTCGCGATAGGTCGGCAGCGCGCGGAGGATCGCCACGCAGACCTCCTGCGCGACGTCGTCCGCCGAGGCGTACGTCCGTTCCTGTCTGCCGATCCGCGACCGGCAATACCGGATCACGAGCGGGCGGACGGTGGACAGCAGCTGGTCCAGCGCGCGCGGGTCGCCTTTCCCGGCGGCCGCGACGGGTTCGTCGAGGGTGTACCACTGCGACGGCGCCACCTGTTCGGGTTCCGACTCCGCCGGGGCCCCGGGCGCCACCAAGGCGAGTTCCCTGACCATCGCGCGGTTCTTGATCCGGGCGAGGGTGTCTTCGGCGTCGAGTCCCATCCGCAAGGCGTCGAGGAAGGCGCCGTTGGCGCTGTCCAGCCGTCCGACGAACTCGGGATCGTGTTCCGCCAGCCGGCCACGCGCGTGGCGCAGGGTCGCGCCGACCGCCTCGTCCGCGATCCCGAGCACCCCGGCGATCTCCCGCGCCGAATAGCCGTCCATCGTCCAGGCCATGGCGAGTTGCTGGCGTTTCGGCAGCCTCCCCAGCATCGTCAGGACGGTCGACGCCTCGTCGGCGAGAGCGGTGAGTTTGTCCTCCCGGCCGGCGTCGGAGGAGGCCCAATCGGCCCGGACCGCGGTCTGCTCCTTCGCCCGCCGATGCCCGACGCGGCGGACCCACGCCTTCGGATGGGTGATGCCCTGCCAGTCTTCGTAGGCGTTCAGCATCGCCTCCGCGGCCGCGTCGCGCGCCGGGTCCAGCGCGAAGCCCGCCTTGCACAGAAAGCCGGTGAGCAGCGGAAATTCGGCGTGGAAGAACTCCTCGAACCCCTCGTGGCCCATCACCCGCACTCACCGCTCTCAGCCGCCTGACGCGAATGCCCTCACAGGACAGGTGCAGTGAGCGGGCCGCTGAGTGTAACGATTCGGTCAAGGTGATGTTTGCGGTGCGTACCCGGCCGGATACCCGGAAGTCGTTTGACGTGGAAGGGAAAATCGGAAAAAAGGAGGTGATAGGAAAATGGAAATGAGGATGGCGGGTGACCTGAGTGAGGCCGCTTGCCGCGGTGAGGATCCCGAACTGTTCTTCCCGGTCACCGAAACCGGCCCCGGCGCACGTCAGGCTGCCAGGGCGAAGGCCGTCTGCGCGCGGTGCCCGGTCGTATCCGCCTGCCTGGCCTACGCCGTGGACAACGGATTGGCCCACGGCGTTTTCGGCGGGCTGACCGGCGGTGAACGGCGCCACCTGATTCGCGTCGGTAATGCCGCCTGAAACCGCTTGATCGTGTTCATCGAATTTCCACCGTGTTCTTCGTGCGCGCGAAAAGAGGGGCCCGGTTCCGTGAACCGGGCCCCTCTGTCACGGCGATCAGGCGGCGGCGGTCTCCTCGGCCAGCCGCTCGTTGCCCGACTGGGTCTTGAGCGGCTTGTGCTTGAGGAAGGCGACGGCGACGATCACCAGCAGGGCGATCGGCGCGCTGATCAGGAACAACTCGCTGGTCGCCTCCCCGTAGGCCTCGCGGACGACGTTCGCGACCGGTTCGGGCAGCGTCGCGATGTTCGGCACCGCGCCGCCTTCGCCGCCGCCGGGCAGCGGTCCGAGCTTTTCGGTCATCAGCGCGAGCACCCGGTTCGCGAGCACCGCGCCCAGCGCGCTCACCCCGATCGAACCGCCGAGGCTGCGGAAGAACGACAGCGTCGAGGTCGCCGTGCCGAGGTCGTGCGCGTCGACGTCGTTCTGCGACACCAGGACGAGGTTCTGCATCAGCATGCCGACGCCGACACCCAGCAGCACCATGTACGCGCCGAGGACGACGAGGTTCGTCTTCGCGTCGATGGTGCCCAGCAGCCCCAGGCCCGCGGTCATCAGCGCCGCGCCGACCAGCAGGTGACTCTTCCACTTGCCGGTCCGGCTGATCAGCTGGCCCGAAACCGTGGACGACACGAGGATGCCGAAGATCATCGGCAGGCTCAGCAACCCGGCCACCGTCGGCGACTTGCCGAGCGACAGCTGGAAGTACTGCGACAGGAACACCGTCCCGCCGAACATCGCGACACCGACGAGGAAGCTCGCGAGGGTGGTCAGGGTGACCGTGTGGTTGCGGAACAGGGTCAGCGGCAGGATCGGCTCGGCCACCTTCGACTCGACGTAGACGGCGAGGGCGAGGATGACCACGCCCGCGGTCACCAGGCCGACCGTCCACCACGAGCCCCACGCGAACTGGTGCCCGGCCAGCGAAGACCAGACCAGCAGCGTCGAGACACCGGCCATGATCAGGAACGCGCCGAGATAGTCGACCTTCACGTCACGCCGGATCGTCGGCAGGTTCAGGGTGCGCTGCAGCAGCAGGATCGCCGCGATCGCGAACGGGACCCCGAGGAAGAAGCACCAGCGCCAGCCGAGCCACGACGTGTCCACCATGACCCCGCCGATCAGCGGGCCCGCGATGGTCCCGACGGCGAACACGGCACCGAAGATCCCCGAGTACTTCCCGAGTTCACGCGGCGAAACGATGGCCGCCATGATCACCTGCGCGAGCGCGGTGAGCCCGCCCGCGCCGATGCCCTGCGCGACCCGGCTGCCGATCAGGAGCTCGATGTTGCCCGCGAACCCGGCGACCAGCGAACCGACCACGAACAGCCCGAGCGAGAGCTGGATCAGCAGTTTCTTGTTGTACAGATCGGAAAGCTTGCCCCAGAGCGGCACCGTCGCGGTCATCGCGAGCAGTTCGGTGGTGACCACCCAGGTGTAGGAGGCCTGCGAGCCGCCGAGTTCGGAGACGATCCGCGGCAACGCGTTCGCGACCACCGTCGAGGCGAGGATGGCGACGAACATGCCCATCATCAGCCCCGACATCGCTTCGAGGACCTGTTTGCGGCCCATCGAGCCCGCCGGGGCCTCCGGTTCTCGTGGTTCGGTGGATACGGACATGGGGGTCCCCCTTCGTGTTCCTGTGGTGCCGGGCGCGTCAGCGCGCGCGGCCGCCGGGCTCCGGGAGCCCGGCGAGAAGCAGTTCGACGGCGTCGTCCAGCAGATCGAGCGCGGACACCCGGCCGTCGTGCTGGTACCAGAGCATCAGCACGGCGTTGACCGCGCCGCCGAGCGTGGACAGCAGCAGCGTCGGATACAGCTCGGCCTTGGGATCCACGCCCGTGCGGCGGGCGATCGCCTCGATCAGCGGCGCGATGGTGTCGTGGTGCATGGCCACCGCGCGCGAATGCAGGGTTGCGTTTTCCTGGATGGCCTTCATTCGGCCGAGCCACTCTTCGCGGTTCTCGTCGACTTGGGCGAAGTCTTCCTTCAGCGCGTCGACGAAAGCGCGGGGCGTGCTGACTTCCTTCGGCGTGGCAAGGAACTTGTCGATGGTGCGCTGGGTCCGCTCGGCGCTGTCGGCGTACGCGATGACGACAGCGTCCTCTTTGGACGCGAAGTAGTTGAAGAAGGTGCGCGGGGAAACCCCCGCCGCCGCGCTGATGTCCTCGACCGTCACCTGGTCCAGACCGCGTTCGGCGACGAGCCGGACGGCGGTGGTCGCCAGCGCGCGGTGGGTTTCCAGCCGTTTGCGCTCGCGGAGACCTTTGACGGGTTCGGGCATGAGCACCACGATACGCGCAAAGGTGCAGATACTGCAAAATTGCAGTTTGTGAACCGTGCCACTTCCGGTCGGCGCCGGGCCGCCTGGCAGACTGCGGCGGGTGAGCGGAACGGTGCTGGTACTGGGCGGACGCAGCGAGATCGGCCTCGCGGTCGCGGAACGGCTCGCCAAGGGCGGGGCGCGCCGGATCGTGCTGGCCGCGCGACGGAGCGCGGACCTCGGCGCGGAGTCCGAGCGGCTGCTGGCCGCGGGCGCGGAGACCGTCGACGCCGTCGAGTTCGACGCCGACGACCTCGCCGGGCACGGGCCGTTCCTGGAGAAGGTGGTCGCGGAACACGGGCCGCTCGACGTCGTCGTCACCGCGTTCGGGATCCTCGGCGACCAGACGCGCGCCGAGGCGGACGCCGGGCACGCCGTCGCGATCGTCCACACCGACTATGTGGCTCATGTGAGTGTGCTGACGTATGTGGCCAATGTGCTTCGTGAGCAAGGAAACGGCAGCCTCGTGGTCTTCTCTTCGGTCGCCGGGGTGCGGGTCCGGCGAGCGAACTACGTCTACGGCTCGGCGAAGGCGGGCCTCGACGGTTTCGCGAGCGGGCTGGCCGACGCCCTGCACGGCACCGGTGTGCATCTGCTGCTCGTCCGGCCCGGATTCGTGATCGGCCGGATGACCGAGGGCATGTCGCCGGCACCGTTCTCCAGCACTCCCGATCAGGTCGCCGACGCGACGGTCGCCGCGCTCCGGAAGCGCCGGGGAACGGTGTGGGTGCCGGGACTCCTGAGGCCGATGTTCGCGGTGATGCGCGTGGTGCCACGCGCGATCTGGCGCCGGATGCCCCGCTAGGGAGCGCTGCGCGGTCGATCCGGCACTCGGTGTCGCCGCCGCCTGTCTGCTTGATCACTTCGAATGGTCCGAACGGGCTTTAAGACCCGGTTATGACACGTTTCTCAGGTAATTCCCAGCTAACGCGGTGATCCTCGATCGCGGGGGATCATTCACGGAAGCGGGGAGAAGGTCGTGCTGCTCACGTCGCGAGGACGGCGGATCGGCGGCCGCGTCGCACTGGGCCTGGTGTCGACGGCCGTACTGGGGGTCACGGGTTTCGCGTGGACCCAGTTGAGCCGTTTGGACGGAGCGATCGTCACGGCCGACGTGATCGCCCCCTCCGCGCAGGTGCCCGTCGGCCCGGCGGGTGAACCGCTGAAGGTGGCGCAGAACATCCTGCTCGTCGGAATCGACTCCCGGACCGACACCAACGGGAACCCGTTGCCGCAGAACGTCCTCGACGCTTTGCACGCCGGAAGCGGCGACGACGGCGGCGACACCACCGACACCATGATCGTGGTCCACATCCCGGCGGGCGGGGCGGGTGCGACGGCCATCTCCATCCCACGCGATTCCTATGTGGACATCGCGGGCGGATTCGGCAAGCACAAGATCAATTCGGCGTACAGCCGCGGCAAGAACGCCGCGATGAACACGCTGCGCGCCCAGGGGCTGTCCGGTCCGCAGCTCGAGGTCAAGGCCAACGAGGCGGGCGCCAAGCTCACGATCCAGACGATCGAGCAGTTCACCGGGCTGTCCATCAACCACTACGCCGCCGTCAACCTCGCCGGCTTCTCCGCGCTGAGCGAAGCCGTCGGCGGTGTCGAGGTCTGCCTCAACGCGCCCGTGCAGGACAAGTTCTCCGGTGCGTCCTTCCCGGCGGGCAAGCAGTTGCTGTCGGGCCCGCAGGCGCTCGCTTTCGTGCGGCAGCGGCACGGCCTGCCCAGCGACCTGGACCGCATCGCGCGGCAGCAGGCGTTCCTGTCGAGTATGGCCAAGACCGTCCTCGACGCCGGGACCTTCACCGATCCCACCAGGCTGAGCTCCCTGATCGGCGCGATCCAGGGATCGGTCGTGCTCGACCGCGGCTGGGATGTGCTCAGCTTCGCGCAGCAGTTGCGGGGGATGAGCTCGGGGGCGCTGAAGTTCCAGACGATCCCGGTGCAGAGCCTTTCCCTGCCCACTCCGTCCGACGGCGACGCGGTGAAGGTCGATCCGGCCGAGGTGAAGGCGTTCGTGAAGTCCGCGCTGAACGCGACGACCGTCGCCGCGGTGGGGGACTCGACCGGCGGGATCGGGATCAAGCCGGTGGCGGCCACTTCTTCGATCGCCGCTCCGCCTTCGTCGTCGAAGTCTTCCGTGCCGCCGGCGACGGCCGGCTGTGTGAACTGAGGCTTCCCGGCCGCCGCGAGTAGGTGCCCGGAAACTCTCCCAAGATTCTTTTGAACCGCACCGAGCCATCGTCCGTGTCGATGGCGTAGGGGAGTTCCAGAGAGCCTGGAACCCAAGGGTGCAGGGGAGAAAGAAGCATGCTTCGCAACCGAGTTCTGCCGATCGCCGTGCTCGTCACCGCCGGGGCGTTGTCACTCGCCGCCTGCGGCACGCAGAACACCGCGCTGCCGACGGAACATGCGCCGGTCGAGCAGGTCTCCGAGGAGTTGTCCTTCCTCGCCGGGACCGCGAAGGCCAACAACGCGCAGCCCAAGACCGGTGACTGGGCAACGGGTTCCGACGGCACGGCCAACACCGCGGACAAGAACGTCGCAGGCAAATGGGTGCAGCTCAAGGCTTCCAAGGCGGGAAACCTCGATCCGGTGGTCGTCAACGGCGCCGGCCTGACGTTGTACCGCTTCGACAAGGACACCGCGAAGCCGCCGAAGTCGACCTGCAACGGTGAATGCGCCAAGACCTGGCCGCCGGTGCTCGTCACTCCCAGCAGCAAGGTTTTCCTTGCCGGGATCCGGAAATCCGCCGTCGGCACGGTCAAGCGAGACGACGGGACCCTTCAGCTGACCGTCGGCGGCTGGCCCGCCTACCGGTTCGCGAAGGACACCAAACCCGGTGACACGCTCGGACAGGGGGTCGGCGGAACGTGGTTCGGTCTCGCCCCGAACGGGCAGAAGGCGCAGAGCGGGCAGCCGGAGGAGACGACACCGCCGCAGAAGCCGGCTTCCAGCGCGATTCTCTTCGACGGCAAGAACTTCAGCGACGACGAGCCGTCGCAGGGGCTCGCGGGCAAGGGCTGCCGGGACGTCGCCCGGCCGGACGTGACGTCGTCGGTCTCCGCCTCCGGCTCGGTCAAGCTGTGGTCCGAAAAGGGCTGCAAGGGCAAGTCTCTCGTCATCGACGGTGACGTCAGGGACCTCGCCAAGCTCAAGTTCGACGACACGGTCGGTTCGCTCTTCTTCGGTTGACAGACAGCAGAGACGGGAACGGTGTGATGAAGCGTCGGTCTGGCTGGGCGGTTCTGGTGAGCCTTTCCCTCTGTCTCACCGGTTGTGCCGCGACTGTAGGGGGAGCGGCACAACCGGTGGACCCGACGCGGGTCGCCGGGCTCGAGATCACCGACGGCCCCAGCGGTCTCAAACCCGGCGTGGTCGACGCCGGACTTCCGGTCGTCGGTGGTGACGGCGGCGAGATCGACCGGCTCGCGGCCAACGCCGTCGCCGACGTCCAGCGGTATTGGCGCGAGCATCTGCCCGCGACCTTCGACCGCGACTTCCGGCCGCTGACCACTCTCGTCTCCTACGACTCGGGCGGCCGCGGGCGCGAGATCTGCGGTGCCTCGACCGCCGGGCTGGTGAACGCCTTCTATTGCTCGGGAGAAGACGTCGTCGCGTGGGACCGCGGGGAGTTGTTGCCGATGCTCAACGATTCCCTCGGCCCGGCGGCGGTCATGGCCGTGCTCGCCCACGAGGTCGGCCACGCCGTCCAGTTCCGGCTGGGCCTGCCGGCCGCGGCGCCGTCGATCGTCAAGGAGCAGCAGGCCGACTGCTACACCGGGGCGTACCTCCGCTGGGTCGCCGAGGGCAAGTCGCCCATGTTCCAGGTCTCCACCGGTCGCGGGCTCAACGAGGTGCTCACCGCCCTGTTCCAGATCCGGGACTCCGCGGGGGTCGCCTTCGACGACGACGGCGCGCACGGCAACGCGTTCGACCGGGTTTCCGCGTTCCAGTTCGGCTTCACCGACGGGCCCGCCCGGTGCGCGAAGATCGACGAGCGCGAGATCGAAGGCCGGAGCACACAGGGCGGATTCGGTTCGGCCGCGGCGAACGTCCGCCTCGACGACCGCCAGGCCCTGGCCGACCTCACCACCAGCCTGCGGCGGGCCTTCCGGCTCGCGGCCACCCCGCCGACGCTCATCACCGGAGCGGCCTGCGGCGTGACGACGGAGGACGCGCTCGCGTCGTACTGCTCGGAATCCAACCAGATCAACCTCGACCTCGACGGTCTCGTCCGCATCGGGACCCCGCCGCGCAGGGGGCGGCAGGGCGGAATCGGCGACTTCGCCGCGTTCGCGGAGGTCGCGTCGCGTTACACCCTCGCGGTCCAGCAGGAAGGCGGGTTCCGGCTCGACGGGCCGGTGGCCGCGCAGCGCACGGCTTGTCTCACCGGCTTCTGGGCCTCGACGCTCGCGGACGGCGGGGCGCTCACGTTGTCGCCGGGCGATCTCGACGAGGCGATCGCCGAGATGCTGACGCGGAACAGCCTGATCGCCGCGGACGTCCGGGGCCGGACATTGCCTGCCGGGTTCGCCAGGGTGGCCGCCTTCCGCGACGGCTTCTCCTCCGGCACCCAGGACGCCTGCGGCAAGAAGTACCGCTAGCCGCAAGTCCGTGAAGGCCTCCTTCCCTACCCTCAAAGTAGGGAAGGAGGCCTTCACGGACTTGGCCCTCAGGTCACACGAAGGCGCTCTGGCCGGTGATCGCCTTCCCGACGATCAGCGTGTTCATCTCCCGCGTGCCTTCGAACGAGTAGATCGCCTCGGCGTCGGTGAAGAACCGCATGATGTCGTTGTCCAGCACGATCCCGTTGCCACCGAAGATCTCGCGGCCCCAGGCGACGACCTCCCGCATCCGCGAGGTCACGAACGCCTTCGCCAGCGACGAGTGCTCGTCCTTGAAGATCCCGGCGTCCTGCAGCCGCGCGAGCTGCACCAGCATGCCCCACGACGCGGTGATGTTGCCGAGGCTCTTCACCAGCAGGTCCTGCACCAGCTGGAACCGTGCGATCGGACGGCCGAACTGCTTGCGCTCCTTGGCGTAGTCCAGCGCGAGTTCGTAGGCGCCGATCATCACGCCCAGCGCCTGCCAGGCCACGCCGCCCCGCGTCGCGCGCAGGATCTCCGCGACGTCGCGGAACGAGCCGATGCCCTGCAGCCGGTTCGCCTCCGGCACCCGGATGTCGGTCAGGGTGATCTCGGCGTTCTCCACGATCCGGAACGCGAACTTGTTCTCGATCTTGACCGGCACGAATCCGGGTGAGTCCTTCTCGACCACGAAACCCTTGACGTTGTTGTCTTCCTCGTCCCGCGCCCACACGATGACCAGGTCGGCGAAGGTCGCGTTGCCGATCCATTTCTTGGCGCCGTTGAGGATCCAGGTGTCACCCTCGCGCCGCGCCGTGGTGCGCATGCCGCCCGCGACGTCGGAACCGCCGAGCGGTTCGGTCATCGCGAAGGCGCCGATCTTGTCCATCGCCGCCATCGACGGGAGCCAGCGGTCGCGCTGTTCCTGGTCGCCGCCGGAGTAGATGCTGTACATCGCGAGTCCGTTGTGGACACCGAAGAACGTGGCCACGGAAGGATCCGTGCGGGTCATCTCCATCGCCATCATGCCGCTGAGCAGGTGGCTGGTGGCCGGAAGGTGTTCGCCGTAACCCTCGTAGGGCAGCCCGGCGAGGCCGAGTTCACGGAACTTGCCGACGAGTTCGTGCGGGAACTCGCCCTTGGCCCAGTACTCGTTCACGAGCGGCTTGACCTCGGTGCGCATGAAGTCGCGCGTCTTGAGCAGCAGCTTGCGCTCCTCCTCCGGCAGCAGGTCCTCGTAGGCGTAGAAGTCGGCGGTCATGTCAGTTCTCCTCCCTGGCGGCACTGTCCAAAGCGGACAGCACCGCGAGCTGCTTGCGGTCGCGCGTCTCGGCGAGTTCCGAGTACGTGGAGGAGCCGTAAGCGGATTCCACGGCTTCGATGAGCCGTTCCTGTTCTTCGGGGTCTTGCGAAGGCTGACCGAGGCCGGCCCACATCTTCTTCATCGACTTGCCGATGTGCTCGGCCATGTGCCGGTAGCCGCCGGGGCCGCCGCCCAGATGCGAGCCGAGGAACGGCCCGACGGCCGACCAGCGGATGCCGAGCGAGTTCGTCATCACCGCGTCCAGTTCGGACGGTGACACGACGCCCTGTTCCACCAGGTAGATCGCCTCGCGGCTCAGCGCGTTCTGCAGCCGGTTGCCGACGAACCCGGGGATCTCCTTGCGCTCCACCACCGGAGTGCGGCCGACGAACCGGTAGAACTCCACGGCCCGCTCGACCGACTCGGCACTGGTGCGTTCACCGGGCACGACCTCGACCAGCGGGATCAGGTGCGGCGGGTTGAACGGGTGTCCGATGAGGACTCGCGACGCGTCGTCCAGCTCCACCGCGAACGCCGTCGAGGGGATCGCGGAAGACGAGCTGAGCAGCAGCGCGTGAGACGGTGCTTCGCGGACAAGCGTCGCGAACAGGTCCTTTTTGAACTCGACGTTCTCGGGTCCGTTCTCCTGCACCACATCCGCGTCGCGGACGGCCTCCGCGACGTCGGCGGCGAGGTGGACGCGAGAGGCGAGGTCCGCGACGGTACGGCCGAGATGCGGGGCGAACGCCTCCAGCGCGTCTGCGACGGCGTCAGCGAGATCCGGCCGCGGATCCGAGACCTGGACCTCGATGTCGTGCGCGGCGAACAAGGCCGTCCACGACAGGCCGATGGTGCCCGCGCCGATCACCGCGGCGGTGCGGAAAGTCATGACCGTGCTCCCTTCAAGTAGTCGAAGACCGGCTTGACCGGGGCGAGCGTCAGGTCGGTGAGGATGTGGCTCGCGGAAACGACCTCCAGCACCGGGAGATCGGCGAGCGGGGCGAGGACGTGCTGGAACAGTTGCAGCCGCGCGGGTCCGGTCCACGCTTCCTTGACCGTCACGTCGGTGATCTCGGTCCGGACCAGTTCGAACACCCGGGGCGAACCGTCGTAGTCCGGGATGGTCTTGAGCATGAACGTCGGGACGGTGATCTGCGCTTCGGCCTCCCGCACGTCCAGCCGGTGGTGTTTGTAGCCCATGGTCGCGGTCGCGACGCGCTGGCTGCCGTAGTCGAGCGTCCCGACGAGCGCGCCGTTCTCGGCGAACAGCTCCGGCGAGCCGATGGTCTTCGGGTAGGCGCTGATCTCGCGGCCGGACGCGGTGGCCGGGAAGTTGTCGAGGTACATCGCGTGCAGGTACTCGCCGCGCTCGCCCTCGAAGCTCACCGGGATCGCCTGCCCGGACTCGGTGTAGGGCCCGTAACCGCTGACGTCGCCCATCTTCATCACCTCGAACCGCACGAGCGGCTCGTCGATTCGCAGGGGCTCCGGCACGACGGCGCGCAGGGCGTCGGCGTCGGTGCGGTAGACGATGTTGAGGTACTCGCGGTTCGTGAAGCGCGGCACCACCGGTGCGTACGCGGGGTTCGCGAGCGGGGTGGTCACATGCCGGAGAACGTCTTGCCGCTTCATCTCACTCTCCAGTCCACTGTGGAGCGCGGCGCTCGGCGAAGGCCTGCATGCCTTCGCGGACGTCGGCCGTCTTCATCAGCGCCGGCAGCTCCGAACGCTGGGAGGCAAACGCTTGCGCGTCGGGGACGCCGTCCGCCGCGCGGACGATCTTCTTGACCAGTGCCAGCGCCAGGGGAGCGTTGGCGGCGATCCGCTCGGCCAGCTGCAGGGCGACCGCGGCGGCCTCGCCGCTCGAGACGACCCGGTTCACCAGGCCCAGGCTTCCGGCGCGTTCGGCGCCGATCGGTTCGCCGGTGAGTAGGAACTCCATCGCCAGGTGATACGGGATCCGCTTCGGCAGCCGGATCACGCCGCCACCGGCGGCGACCAGCCCGCGTTTCACTTCGGGCAGCCCGAACTTCGCGTCCTCCGCGGCGACGATCAGGTCGCAGCCCAGCGCCAGCTCGAACCCGCCGCCCATGGCCCAGCCTTCGACGGCCGCGATCAGGGGCTTCGACAGCTCGGCCTCGGTCAGCCCGCCGAAACCGCGGCCGGGGATCTCGGGCGACTCGCCCTTCAGCGCCGCCTTGAGGTCCATGCCCGCGCTGAACGAACCGTCCGCGCCGGTCAGGACTCCAGCCCGCAGCGTGGGATCGGACTCCAGCAGGTCCAGCGCTTCGCCAAGGCTTGCCGCGACGGCGGCGTTCACCGCGTTGCGGGCCTGCGGCCGGTCGATCGTGATCAGCAGCGTGCCGCCGACCCGTTCCGTGCGTACTTCGTCGGTGCTCATGGTTTCTTCCTCAGCGAATGGTGGCGAGTTCGCGCAGCACGTCTTCGGTGTCCTGACCCGGCAGGGGAGCCAGGCGCCGGACGGAACCGGGGGTCGCGGAGAACTTCACCGGGATGCCGATGGTGCGGATCGAGCCCTCGCTCGGGTGCTCGACGACGTCGAGCAGGTGGCCGTCACGGACGTACTCGTCGTCCTGCGCGGTGTCGAGTTCGAGGACGGGGGCCATCGGGATGCTGTGCTTCGCGCAGACCTCGGTCCACTCCTCGGTGGTCAGCGCCGGGGCGCATTCGGCGATCATCCCGGCCAGCGCCTCGTGGTCGGCGCCGTCGATCGCGTCGCCGTTGACCCGCGGGTCCTCGGCCAGTTCCGGCCGTCCGGCGGCGTGGAAGAAGTCGCGGAAGTTCTGCGGGTTGTAAGGGATCACGCAGGCCATGCCGTCCTTGGTGTGCACCGCCTGGTGGCCGGGGTTCATCGACGGGCCGAAGCCGGTCGGGCCTTCCGCCGGCTCGAAGACGTGCCCGGCGAGATGCTCGACGAGGTTGAACGCGATCAGCGTGTCCGTCATCGGGATCTCGACCCGCTGGCCCTCGCCGGTCCGGTCGCGGTGCACCAGCGCGGCGAGCACGGTGTAGGCGATGGTCAGCGAGGAGACCTTGTCGCCGATGATCGTCGGCAGGTAGACCGGCTTGCCCAGCGCGCGGTTCGCGACGTCGACCAGCCCGGAGGACGCCTGCACGGTCTCGTCGTAGGCGGCGTGACCCGCGCGGTCGGAGTCGCCGCGAAAGCCCTGTGCGTGGGCGTAGACCAGGCCGGGGTTGCGCGCGGCGAGGTCGGCGTAGTTCATGCCGAGCCTGCTCAGCGCGCCGGGACGCATGTTGGTGATCAGCACGTCGGCGGTGTCGATCAGCTTGAGCGCCTGCTCGCGTTCCTCTTCGTCCTTGAGGTCGAGGGCGACGCTGCGCTTGTTGCGGTTCACGTTCAGGTTGAGCGGGGTCATGCCCGGCGTCGTACGGAACCTGCCCACCCGCACGGTGTCGGCGGGGGACTCGATCTTGATCACGTCGGCGCCGAGATCGCCGAGGATCTGCGCGGCGTACGGTCCCATGACGACCGTCGAGAGGTCGATCACGCGAACGCCGTCCAGTGGTCCGGTGGCGGTGTGAGTCATTTTGCTTCCCTTCGCCGTTGTTCGCTCTACAACCGAAGTTAGGCGCGAATAGCGATAAAGGGAATGATCAAGAAACGAAGAATGGTATGACCGCGGTGGTCATACCATTTATGTCGAAAGCGGTTCGGCGAAGATCTCGCGCACCCCGGCCACCAGCTCGGCGAGGTCGCCCTGCTCGGCGCGGTCGCGCCGCCAGACCAGGGCGGTCTCCAGCTGAGGATGGAAATCGGCGAACGGCAGGATGGTCGCGCCGTCGACCAGGAATAGATGCATCGGGCTGGCCGGATCGAGCATCGTGATCGAGAACGACGAACCATTCGCCACCAATTCGGAAATGCCCGAATATTCGGTTCCGCCGACCTTGAGCCGTTTCTTGATGCCCGCTTTCGACAGGGTGTGGTCCATATCGTCCGAATAGGCCGGAATACTCGCCGACGCCGACGGGATATAGGACAGATCGCGCAATTCGGCGATGTCCACCGTCTCCCGTCCGGCGAACCGGGCGGCCGGGACGACGGCGCCGAGCCGCTCCACCTGCACCGGGACGATCTCCAGCGCGGGATCGGTCACCGGCATCCGGACCAGCGACAACGCCAGCTTGCCCTCGTGCACCGCGGCGACCAGATCGGGGGTCGTACCCGGCCAGCGTTTGAGTTCGAAGCGGTCGTGACAGCGTTCTTCGAGCCGTTTGACCCGTTCGCGCAGGGCCGGGTGCACGCCGGCGGGGATACCGACGAACACGGTGCTCCGCCGGGGTTTCACCGCTTCCTCCAAGCGCCAGGGGATCGCGTTGACCTGTTCGAGGACGTCCCGCGCGATGGGCAGCAGCGCCGAGCCCGCCGCGGTGAGCGTGACGTGATGCGTGCTGCGGTCGAACAGCTTGTGGCCCAGTTCGTGTTCGAGGTCCTTGATGCGCTGGCTCAGCGGGGAGGCGGCCATGTGCAGCTTCCGGGCCGCCTGGGAGAAGTTCAGCTCCTCGGCGACGGCCACGAAATACCGCAGGTGCAACATCTCCACGTGCTCACCCTAACCGCAGGGCCACGGTGAACGCGGCTCCGCCTTCCGGCGCCGGGCCCGCTGTCAGCGTGCCGCCCATGCGGGTGACCAGGCCGTGCGCCAGCGCGAGCCCGATACCCGAACCGACCGGGCGGCTGTCGCGGTAGCGCCGGTTCAGCACCCCGCGCTCGAACGCGACCGGGTAGTCCTCCGGCGCCAGGCCGGGCCCGCCGTCGCGCACCGCCAGCCGGGCTTGGCCGTCGGCCGCGACCAGCGAGAACACGATCGGCGCCCCCGCCGGGGTCACGCGCAGGGCGTTCTCGGCCAACCCGTCGACGACCTGGCGGAGCCGCCGCGGATCGGCGATCACCGGCACCTCGCCGGGCGGCCGCTCGACCACCAGCGTGACGTCCTGCCGCGCACAGCGCAGCCGCCAGACGTCCGCGCATTCGTCCACCAGCGCGGCGAGATCGAGCCGTGCCGCGTCGAGGCTGAACTCGTCCGCACCCAGCCGAGCCAGCTCCAGCAGATCGCTGACCAGGCGTTCCAGCCGTTCCGCTTCGCGATGGATGGTCTGCCCGGCGCGGCGCGCGTCCTCGCCTTCGGCCACGCCGTCACCGATCGCCTCGGCGAATCCGGTGACGGCGGTCAGCGGCGTCCGCAGTTCGTGCGACACCGAAAGCAGGAACTCACGCTGCCGCGCCTCGCTGTACCGCAGGGCGTCGGCCAGTTCGTTGACCGATTTCGCCACGTCCGCGACCTCGGACGGGCCTTCCACCGGAACACGCAGGTCACGCCGCCCGGAGCGCATCCCGCTCGCCACCGACGCGACCCGGCGCAGCGGCCGCGACAGCATCCGGCTCAGCACCAGTCCCGCGATCGCGGCGACCGCCAGCCCGGCGCCGAGCGCGAGCACGATGTTGCGGACCAGCGTCCGGCCGCGGGCCTCGCCGATCTCCGTCGCCTGGACGAGCGCGAACGCGGCCCCCTTGGTGCCCACGGTGCGGACTTCGACGAGGTACTGCTTGCCCTCCACCGACACCGTGCCCGAGCGCGTGAATCCCGTCCGGGCGGCGGCGATCGCCGCCTCCGTTCCCGCGCCGCCGAGTGTCCCGTTCGGACGGCGGACGACGACGTCGATCCCTTGCCCGCGCACGACTTCGGCGACCTTGCCGACGCCGAGCCGGTTCCCGATGCCGGTCTCGTCGAGCTGGCTCGCGACCACGTCGGCCTGCGCCGAAAGCGACTGCCGGAGCACGTCGGTGCCGGTGGTGCGGATGAGCCGGGCCGCGACCAGGCCGGCGACCACCACCGCGACCGCGGCGATCGCGAGGCACACCACGGTGATCCGCAGCGCGAGCGACGTCCGGTTCATCCGGCGTCCGCCGCGTAGCCGATCCCGCGGACTGTCCTGATCGGACTGTGCTCGCCCAGTTTCCCGCGCAGCTGGGCGATGTGGACGTCGACCGTCCGCGTGCCCGCCGACGCCGCGTACCCCCAGACGGAACTGAGCAACTGCTCGCGGCTGAACACCTGGCCGGGCCGTCGCGCCAGATGGGTCAGCAGATCGAACTCGGTCGACGTCAGCGCGATCTCGGTGCCCCCGGCCCAGACACGACGCTGGGTGACGTCGACCCGGACGCCGCCCGCGGTGTAGGTCTCGGCCGGCGACGGCGCCCCGGCGGCCCGGCGCAGCACGGTCCGGACCCGCGCCGAGAGTTCACGCGGGCTGAACGGTTTCGTCAGGTAGTCGTCCGCGCCGATCTCCAGGCCCAGCAAGCGGTCCAGTTCGTCGTCGCGCGCGGTCACGAACAGCACGGGCGTCCAGTCGCCGTCCGCGCGCAGGGTCCGGCAGATCTCGATACCGTCCATTCCGGACAGTCCGATGTCGAGCACGATCGCGACCGGGCGCAACCGCCGGATCGTGGCCAGTGCCGTGCCGCCGTCCGCCTCCACGTGCACGCCGAACCCGTCCCGCCGCAAGTACAGCGAGGCGAGTTCGGCGATCGCGGGGTCGTCCTCGACGACCAGCACCAGCCCGCGTCCCGGTTGTGTCGTCACCGGCCGATCCTGTCACGGGGCCGGGTCGCCGGCCATGTCCTGCTCGATCGAGTCGAGGGTGTGCTGGACGTCGCTCAGCTCGCCCGGCGCCGGGCTCGACGCGGGCTCGTCGTCCGTGCACGCGGCCGTGCCGAACAACGCGAGCGCGGTCAAGCCCGCGGCCAGGAGGCGTTTCACTTGCCCGCCTCGCAGTGCGCGCCGGCGAACGCGTCGAGCTTCTGCTTGGCCGCGGTGAGTTCGGGAATCCGTCCACTGCGCTTGTCGGCACGCTGCTGGAGCCTGTCGGCGGTGTCGTTGTGGCCTTTCTTGCGCTGGCCCTCGGCCCTGGCCTTGAGGTTCGCGACCGAGCCGCGGACCTCGGGGCCGCCGTTGATGCGTTCGGTGAGCTTCGTGGTGCGCTGGGTGAGCTTGGGCAGCCATTCGGCGCACAGCGTTCGGGACTCTTCGGGGCTCAGGGTGATCGGTGCCTGGGCCGAGGCGGCGGGGGCGAGCACGATGAGACCGGCCGCGGTGAGGCAGACGGCGATGGTGTGTTTCAGCATGCGAAGAGCGTGGCGCGGCCGGATACGAGGAATGTGGGGGAAATGTTCGGGTTTGGTAAGCGATACTCGGACGATGGGGCTCAAGACCTTGACCGCCACCGTCGTGGCGACACTGCTGCTCACCGCCGCACCCGCGGTCGCTTCACCCGCGTTCGTCCTGCGTGACGGCGTCAGCGAGCCGGTGTTCTCCTACGAGAAGGCCATCCGGGAGACCGCCTGGGTGGAGACCGGCCAGGACCTCGATCGCGACGGGCAGGTCGATCGCGTCGCCGCCGACATCATCCGCCCGGCGGAACCGGCCGCCCGCGGGCAGCGCGTTCCGGTGATCATGGACGTCAGCCCGTACTTCGAAAAGGTCGGGCGCGGCAACGAGCGGCAGCCGAAGACGTACCTCCCCGACGGCACGCCGTCGCAGTTCCCGCTCTTCTACGACAACTACTTCGTCCCGCGCGGATACGCGGTCGTCCTGGTCGACGTCGGGGGCACCAATCGCTCTTCCGGGTGCTTCGACGACGTCGCGTCCGGCAACGGCGTCGTGAACTGGCTCAACGGACGCGCGCAGGCCTTCCGCACGCCGTTCGGGTTCGAGCGGGTCCGCGCGGGCTGGGCGAACGGATCGGTCGGCGCGATCGGGAAGTCGCAGGACGGTGCGACGGCGATCGGGATGGCGGCGTCCGGGATCGAGGGTTTGAAGACGATCGTGCCGATCGCGGGGGTCAGTTCGTACTACGAGGTCCACAACTCCCACGGCGCCTACTTCGGCTGGGCGGGCGGTGCCGGGTTCTACAACGAGCGTGCCGAGAAGCTGTGCCGTCCGTTCGAAGAGGACAACGCGCGGCGCGCGGGGACGGACGGGAACTTCAACGAGTACTGGCGCGGGCTCGACTTCGTCGCGAAGACCGGCAAGGTGCGCGCGAGCGTTTTCGCGTCCATGGGCTTCCATGATCTCAACGTCAACCCGATCCAGTTCGGGCCATGGTGGGAGGCGCTGAACGCCTACGGTGTGCCACGCAAGGCGTGGCTGCACCAGGCGGCGCACGTCGACCCGTTCGACCTCGACCGGTCGCTGTTCGTGCGGACGTTGCACCGCTGGTTCGACCGCTGGCTGCTCAGCGTCCGCAACGGTGTCGAGACCGAACCCGCGATCCGGATCGAGCACGCCCCGGACCGCTGGACCGAAGAACGCCGCTGGCCGCCTGTCACGCGGTCGCGCGTGTTGTGGCCGTCGGTGCAGGGCGGGCTGGGGGATCGCCCGTCGGCAGGCACGGCGTCGGTGACCGACGATCCGGCGCGCGGGGCGTCGCAGTGGGTGGAGGACCCGTCGCGGCCCAGCCCCGATCGGGTCGTCTTCGCAGGTGAACCCATGCGGGCGGACACGCGCGTCGCCGGGACCGCCACCGTGACGGTGACCGCCCGTTCGGACAAGCCGAGCGCGCGGCTCGGCGCGGTGCTGGTCGACTACGGGCCCGCGACCGTGCGGAACACGAAGTTCCCCGCGCTCGGCACGAAGAACCTGACCACCCGCTCCTGCTGGGGCGCGGGTACCGCCGCGGACACCGGCTGCTTCCTCGACACCGTCGCCGATCTGACCACTGTGGACAAACAGATCGTGGCGACCGGCTGGGCGGACCTCGGCCACCACCGGTCGCTGTGGCGGGGTGAACCGCTCGTGCCGGGCAAGGCGTACACGATGACGTTCCGGCTGAGCAGCCTCGACCACGTCGCCCCGGCGGGGCATCGGCTGGCGCTCGTCCTGGGCGGGACCGATGGGGACATGTTCGATCCGGCGCTGCCCGCGCTCGGGGCACGGGTGACGTTCGAGCTGGGCGGGACTTCGCTCTCGGTGCCCATCGCCCGCGTTTAGTCCTCTGAATGCGCGAGGGGAAGGGTGTCGCGTGGCTAAGGTCGGCGTCATGAGCCTGCCCGACTATTGGCTGCGCCGGCCGGTCATGCCGACGTCGGCCGCGTTGCGTGAGCGGTTCGACGAGATGCTGGACGAAGCGATCGCGGCGGGCCCCGACCGGCCCGCCGGCTATCACGTCGACGCTCCGAAATGGCAGTTCCTGTGCCATGTCGCCGACCGCGCGGACTTCGTCCTGCATGGCTCGGGCGACCCGGATATCGCCGAATTCGTTCCGCGCCGTCCGCCGGACATCACGGACTTCGGAAGCCGTCACGCGGTGTTCGCGGCGGCCGACGGGATCTGGCCGATGTTCTACGCGATCCTCGACCGCGACAGCGCGCCCGTGTCGATGTGCAACGCGTGCGTGCGGGCCGGTGGTGAGGCCCGCTATCACTTCTCGATCAGCGCGCCCGCCTTGGCACGACGGCCATGGCGGGCGGGCACGGTATATCTGCTGCCCGCCGCGACGTTCGAGCTGGAACCGGCGGACGGGGACATCCGGCCGACCCAGGCCGCCAGCCCGGTACCGGTCCGGCCGGTCGCCAAACTCACCGTCCGGCCGGAGGACTTCCCCTTCCTCGGCGACGTCCACGGCCACGTCGACGCGGAGCTGCTCGCCAGGGCGGCCGCCGCCCCGGACGGCTTCCCCTGGCACGAACCCCGCTGAGGAGAACGTATGGCGAAGATCCAGCGCATTTCCGTCCACGGCCACACGAGCGCGAGCCCCGAAGCCGTCTACGCCCTCCTCGTGGACCGCGAGCACTGGCCCGACTGGTCGCCCATGGGCGCGTTCCGCCTGCTCGAAAAGGGGGACGACAACGGTCTCGGCGCCATCGGCGTCTTCAGCACCAACGGCGTCAACAGCTGCGAAGAGGTCATCGCGCTCGAACCCGGCAAACGCTTCGGCTACTCCCTGAAGAAGGGGCTCCCGGTACGGGACTACCGCGCCTACGTCGACCTCACCCCCGAGCGGAACGGCACCGGGATCCACTGGCATTCCACGTTCACCGCCAAGATCCCGGGCACCGGCTGGTTCTATCGCCGGTTCCTCGGCCACTTCATCGGGCGCATGGTCGAGAGCCTCGTGGCGCGGGCTTCGCGCGGCGCACCATAAAGTAGGCGCATGGCAGCCCCACGACGCACGCAGGAGGAACGCAGCGCTGCGATGCGCGTCAGGCTGCTCGACGCCACGATCGACTGTCTCGTCGAGTACGGCTACGCGGGCACCACGACCACCCGCGTCGCGGATCGCGCCGGGGTGACCCGCGGCGCGCAGGTGCACCACTTCCCGACCAAGACCGACCTCGTCACCTCCGCGATCCGGCATCTCGCGGCCAAGCGCACCGAGGTCGCGATGGCGGAGATCGACCGGCTCAAGGCCTCGGCCGACCCGGTCGGGGACGCGTTGCAGCTGCTGTGGGAGATGCACCAGGGCCCGGTCTTCTCGGCGACCGTCGAGCTGTGGGTGGCGTCGCGGACCGACGCGGAACTGCGCGCCCAGATGGCGGTGGTCGAGCCGATCGCGACGAGCAGCCTGGTCGAGTTCGGCAAGGCACTGCTGCCGGACCATTCGGCGCATCCGGAGTTCCTGCACGCGGTGTACACGGCGATGGACGTCGTCCGCGGCATCCTCATCGCCAGCTGGGCGACCCGTGACCAGGCCGAACTGGAGGCGCGCTGGGAGCGTGGCCGCCGTCATCTGATCCTGCTGTTCGAGGCGTTGATGCAGCCCGCCCCCTCTCGCTAGGCGTGTTACTCTCCCCGGGAGAGTGAGGAGGTCACGTGCTCGGAAACCCGTACGACCCCGACTGCCCGACCCGCGCGCTGCTCGACCGCATCGGCGACCAATGGACCGTGCTGATCGTCGGCGTGCTCGGCGACGGCCCGCTCCGGTTCACCGAGATCGGCAAACGCGTGCGCGGTATCTCGCAGAAGGTCCTCACCCAGACTCTGCGCAGCCTCGTCCGCGACGGGATCCTGACGCGCACCGCGTACCCGGAGATCCCTCCGCATGTGGAGTACGAGCTGACCGCGCTCGGCCGCAACCTCGCCGAACCGCTCGACATGCTCGACAAATGGGCTCGTGTCCACATGGGCGAGGTGCTCGACGCCCGCAAGAACTACGACGGGCAGCTCACCGCTTGACCGAACAGCCGGTCGAGGTGGTAGTCCACAGTGGACACCGCCTCGTCCGGCGTGCGGTGCTTCATCACGATGTTGGTGCCCTGCGAATCGGCGAGCGCCCAGAGGATCGCGGACTCGTGCATCGGATCGGCCGACTTGTCGACATCGCCCGCGTCCTGGCCCTGGCGGATCAGCACGGCGAACAGTTCGAACAGCTGCGGTACGCCTTCGGTGAGCGCGACCCCGAAGGAGGGGTCGGAAATCGAGCGGATGAAGAACGCGACGCCCATCAGCCAGTCGCCGCGGCGGCGCTCGTCGAGCGGCAGGATCTCGAGCATGATCGCGCGGATGATGGCCTTGGGTGTCGACGGCAGTTCGCCGGCCTCCAGCTGAGCCTTGATGCGCTCTTCGTACACCTGCGATCGGCGTTCGACGGCGAACAGCAGCATCTCGTCCTTGGTCTTGAAATAGTGCTGCACCAACCCCATCGACATGCCCGCCTCGGCGGCGACGTGCCGCAGGCTGACTCCTTCGAGGCCTCGCGTGGCCGTCAGCCGCGTCAGCGCCTCGGCGATCTCCACGCGTCGCGCGGCGTGATCCACCTGCTTCGGCACCTTCACCATCCGTTCCGCCGTTTGCAATGCGATCGCATTGCCACTACTGTCCCACGCTATTACGATGCGATCGCATTGTAAACGAGCTCGGGGGTGAACTCGGTGGAAGCCGAACGGGGGAAGGTGCGGCTGAGGCCGCCGCGGAACGCGCTGGACCAGCGGGTCGTCGGCTGGTGGCGGCTGCAGGGAACGCTTTTCTGGGGCGCGCCGGTGCTGGTGCTGGTGGTGCTCGGGCTGCTCATCGCGCCCGCGCGGTTCTGGCTGCTGACGCCGGCGGTGGTGATCGCGGTGATGGGCCTCGTCTGGGTGATCGCGATGCCGCTCTGGTGGTTCAAGGTGCATCGCTGGGAGGTCACGGAGACGGCGGTGTACGCGCGCTCCGGGTTCTTCTGGCAGGAGTGGCGCGTCGCGCCGATGTCACGGATCCAGACCGTGGACACCCTGCGCGGGCCGCTGCAGCAGGTGTTCAAGCTCGCGACCGTCACGGTCACCACGGCGTCGGCGCGAGGCGCGGTCAAGATCCGCGGGCTCGACCACGAACTGGCCGCGAGCCTGGCGGAACAGCTCACCGAAACGACGCAGGCGACGCCAGGGGACGCGACATGACCTCGGGCGAATTCGAGGGCTGGAGCAAACTCGACAAGCGGACGCTCGCCGTCACCGCGGTGATGATGACCGGCGCGGCCGTCGGTGCCGCGATCCCGACCACGGCCGCGATCGTGGGCGGCGGTGCGAGATTCTGGGTGGCGCTCGCCTGGGTCGTGGCCGGCGGGGTGGTCCTCGTCGCCGGCGGCGTGCTGGCGGACCTCTTCTACTGGAAGGGGGTTCGCTACCGGGTCACGCCGGAACGCCTGGAGACGGCGTTCACGCTGGTCTTCCGCTCGCGGAAATCCCTGCAGCGCGAGCGGATCCGCAACGTCGATCTGACGGCGAACCCGCTGCACCGGCTGTTCGGCGTGGCGGTGGTGACCATCGGCACCGGCTCGCACGAGTCGGGCGGGCAGGGCCGGATCAAGCTCAACCCCGTCTCGCGCGCCGAAGCCGAACGGCTGCGCGCGGATCTGTTGCGCCGCGCGGAAATCGCGGAGACCGACGAGGACGCGCCGCTCGCGGAACTCGACCGGAGCTGGATCCGCTACGCGCCGATGTCGTTCCTCACGCCGACCTTGGGGCTCGCCGCGGGCGGCGGGCTCATGCAGGTCTCCGAATGGGCGGGCCTGCAGAAAGGCCTGATCGACTGGGTGATCGGCCTGTTCCGCGGTATCCCGCTGGTGGTGGCGATCCTGATCCTGCTGGCGATCGCGATGGTCGTCGGCCTGATCGGCGCGCTGGGCCTGTGGGTGGAGATGTGGTGGAACTACCGGCTCGACCGCGAACCCGGCGGCACGCTCCGGGTGCGCCGGGGCCTGTTCACCACGCGCTCGATCTCGATCGAGGAACGCCGGATGCGCGGCATCGACCTCGTCGAGCCGCTCGGGAACCGGATCTCCGGCGCGGCGCGCGTCGACGCGATCGCCACCGGTATGCGGCAGAGCGACGACAAGGACAAGACCGACTACCACACACTTCTGCCCGCCGCGCCGGTCGCGACGGCCAACCGGGTCGCCGCCGCGGTACTGCGCGAACCGGTCTCGCCGACCGAAGCCGTCCGGCTCACCGGGCATCCGCGCGCCGCGCGGGGACGGCTGCTGCGCTGGTGGATCGGCTCGGTGGTGGTCCTGCTGGCGATCTTCGCGATCCTCGGTTTCCTGCTGACCGGCGTCCTGCTGGTGATCGGCGCCGCGCTCGGCGTCGTGCTGCTGCCCGCGTCGGTCCTGCTGGCGCTGGACGCCTATCGCAACCTCGGGCACGGGATCACCGGGAAGTACCTCGTCGGGCGGCACGGGACCGTGCGGCGGAGCACGTTCGCCCTGGAGCGCGACGGTGTGATCGGCTGGACGGTGAAGCAGTCGATCTTCCAGCGGCGCAAGGGTCTGCTGACCGTCGTGGCGACCACGGCCGCCGGTTCCGGGGCGTACTCGGTGTACGACGCGGGGGAGGAGCAGGGGCTGCTGTTCGCGGAGGAGTCCGTGCCGGAGCTGCTGACGCCCTTCCTGGAACGGGCCTGACGTTTCGGCCGTCACCGAAGCATCGGGTGGTTACCGTCGTGCCATGACCGCATTCGCCGCACTGCACGTCCCCGGTTCCCCGCTGCTCCTGCCGAACGTGTGGGAGTTCGGCACCGCCGCCCTCCTGGCCGCGCGAGGCTTCCCGGCGCTCGGCACGACGAGCCTCGGGGTCTCGGCCGCCGAGGGCGAGCCGGACGGCGCGCCGTCCTCGAAGGACGCCACCGTCCGGCTGGCGCGGCGGCTCGCCGGGCTGGACGCGCTGATCAGCGTCGACCTCGCCGACGGGTTCAGCGAAGACCCGGGCGAGGTCGGCGCGCTGGCGGCGGAGCTCGCCGAAGCCGGCGTCGCGGGCATCAATCTCGAAGACGCGCTAGGCGACCCTGTGCGGCACGCGGCCAAGATCGCGGCCGCGAAGGACCGCGCTCCCGGTCTCTTCGTCAACGCCCGCACGGACACGCATTGGCTGGGAACGCCCGACATCGGCACCGCGATCGACCGCTCTCTGTCCTATGTGGACGCCGGGGCCGACGGGGTGTTCGTGCCGGGGCTCGCCGAGGCCGCGGACGTCGAACGGCTGGTGAAGGCCGTCGGAGTGCCGGTGAACCTGCTGTTCCTGCCCGGCAAGGTCACCGTCCCTGGGCTCGCCGGGCTCGGTGTCGCCCGGATCAGCCTCGGGTCGCTGCCGTACCGGATGGCGCTGGCCGCGACGCTGCGCACGGTGGAGGCCGTGCGCGACGGCGGGGAACTCCCGCTGACCCCGCCGTCCTACGCCGACGTCGCGGCCCTGCTCCCGGAATCTCACTAACCTCGGTGGCATGCACACCTTCGGAGCCGAATTCGCCGTCCCGCCCGGATATTTGAACACGCCCAGCATCGGCATCCCGCCGTCGCACGTGGCCGACGCGGTGGCGGAGGCGGTCGAGCGGTGGCGGCGCGGCGAGGCCCGTCCGGCCGACTTCGACGAACCTGTCGCGCGGACTAGGGCGGGCTTCGGCGCGCTGATCGGAGTCCCCGCGGAACGGGTCGCGATCGGGGCGTCCGTCTCGCAGCTGATCGCGAACGTGGCCGCCGGACTGCCCGACGGCGCCAGTGTGCTGGTCGCCGCGAACGACTTCACGAGCGTCACCTTCCCGTTCGCGGCCCAGGCGTATCGCGGCGTGAAGGTCACAGAAGTCCCGCTGGCCGACTTGACCGAGCGCGTCGAAGGGCACGACCTCGTCGCGGTCAGCGTCGTCCAGTCCGCGGACGGCGCCCAGATCGACCTCGCCGCGCTCCGGGCCGCGGCCGAGGCGGCGGGCGCGGCGGTCCTGCTCGACGCCACCCAGGCCGCCGGATGGCGGCCATTGGACCTCGGCTGGGCCGACTGGGTGGTCGCCGCGAGCTACAAATGGCTGCTCGCGCCGCGCGGGGCGGCGTGGCTGGCCGTGCATCCGCGGGTGCTGGAGCGGGCCTTGCCGGTCGCCGCGAACTGGTACGCGGGCGAGGACCGCTGGCAGACCGTCTACGGTCTCCCGCTGCGCCTGGCGGAGGGCGCCCGGTCGCTCGACCTGTCCCCGGCCTGGCTCGCGTTCGTCGGCGCCGCCGCTTCGCTCGACTACCTCGCGTCCTTGGACCTGGAGGCCGTCCGAGCGCACTGCGTGGGCCTCGCCGACTCCCTTCTCGAAGCGGTCGGCTCACCCGGTCAGGGGAGTGCGATCGTCTCGCTCGACGCAGACGCCCGCCGGGTGGCGGAAGCGGGCATCGTGGCCGGTACCCGGGCCGGGAGGCAGCGATTCGGCTTCCATCTCTACAACACGGCTGACGACGTCGAACGGGTGATAAGCACGTTCAGGTGAACCGCCGGACGGGCGTGAACTACCGTATGTTCCCGTGGTTGGTGCGCAATTTACCCCGGGACCGACGGAAACGGCCCGGCTTCAGCCGGTGCGACCGGCAGGGCCGGGCGGGCCGCCGTCCGCGCCGAAGCCGCCGAGGGACACCAAGGCCCTGGCGCTCAAAGGCGGCGGTCTGGTCGCCATCGCGGTCGTCTCGGCCCTGCTCTGGTGGCTGATCCGGCACGAGCCGGAGCCGACGCCGGTCGCGGACCCGCCGTCGAAGAGCGGCCAATTCCAGTACACGCTGGTCGAAGGCCCGCAGGTCACCACCGACTGCGCGAGCAAGGCCTATGGCGACACCAAGAAGTTCTTCACCGATACGCCGTGCACGCGCCTGTCGCGGGCGCTGTACACGACCGAGACCGGCGGGAAGAAGGCACTGGTCTCGGTCGTCCTGGTCACCATGCCGGGCGAGGTCACCGCGACCCAGCTCAAGGCGCTGACCGACAAGGACGGCACGGGCAACGTGTCCGACCTGGTGCGCGACGGGACCTACAAGGCGCAAGGGGCCCCGAAGATCTCGGGGGACGACGCGGCCTACGACTCCCACGTCACCGGGCCCGAGGTGGCCATCGTGCTGGCCGGCTTCTACGACAAGCACAAGGACAAGCCGGTGCTGGAGCGGATCGCGACCGACGCTTTGCGGCTTTCGGGCGATCTGCGCCGCTGACCGGAACTTCCGCCTCCGGATGCTAGGAAAGGACCGTTCCTTGCAAATTTTGCAAGGAACGGTCCTTTCCTAGCGTTTGAAGGGACGCGAAGAGCCTCAGACCGACTGGCCCGGCATGGCGATCGCCACCGGCTTCGCGCCGAACTCGGCCCGCCACGCCGTCCCCCGCCGCGCCGACCCGATCAGCGCGTTCAGCGCGGTCGTCCGCAAGGCCGCGTCGTCGGTCCGGTCGAGCACGCCGAGCCAGGCCGCGGACGCGTCCGACTCCGCGGTCGCCACCAGTTCCATCGCCGAGTTCGCCTCGGTCACCGGCCTCGGCGGCACGTACGCGGCCTCCGGTCCGGTGGGCGTCTGGCCCGCCGCGGAAAGCATCCGTTCGCAGACGTCCCGCCGTTTGACGTGCTCGGCGGTACCCCGGGACACCGCGCCGCCGAACGCCGCGGGCAGGTATGCGCTGACCAGCCCGTACACCCAGATCGCCGCGTGTTCGGCGGCCAACGCCTGCTGGACGGCCTCCGCCGCCTCCCCGCCGAGCCGGACCCCCGCGGGCACTTCGACCGGTCCGGCGTCGTCGCCGCGGCCGAGCTTCTCCGAACTCTGTTGCAGCGCCGCGCAGCCCGCCGCGATCGAGGCGACCATCCCGGCGCGGTAGCGGGGCAGCGAAGGCACGAGCCCCTCGGCCTGCTTGCGGGCCTGGGCGAGCCGCTCCTTGAGCCCGTCCACCGACGACGGCGGGTTCTCCGCCGGTCCGGACTGCTCCGGCTTCGGCCGGTTGAGCCGGTCGACCTCGGTCTTGAGCGCGGCCGCGTGCGCGGCCCGCGCGGTGGCGACCGCTTCGCCCTCGGCGCCCAGCGCCTTCGCGCCCGCCGCGTCGGCCTCCGCCGCGCGCAGCAACGGGCCCAGCGGGTCGGGGCTTTCGTCGAAGCCGGGGGAGCAGGCGGACGCCAGCGGCACGGCCAGCACGGCCAGCGCTCCCATCCGCAGGAAAGTGCGACGGCTCGGCGAGGTGGGCTCTGTCGATCTTCCGGTCACGCCGCCCCATCCTGCCAGTACCCCGCGCGGGGCCGCCGCTCGCGCGTCACGCGGGGGTGACCGGATAAGCTGGTCCACTACCGAACCCGGATCCACGCCGCCGGGTCGCCCACAGCCGAACAGGAGCGCTCCACCGTGCCCAACGACCTCGCCAGCAGGCTGGAGCCCATCGTGGCCGAAGCCGTCAAGGCCGCGGGTTTCGACCTCGATTCCTTCGAGGTCCAGCAGGCAGGCCGCCGCCAGCTGGTCAAGGTCGTCGTCGACGGGGACGACGGCGTCGGGCTGGACGAGGTGGCGGGCGTCAGCCGCGCCGTCTCCGCCGCGCTCGACGAGAACGAGCACGTGATCGCGAGCGCGTACACGCTCGAAGTCACGTCGCCGGGTCTCGACCGGCCGCTGACCGTGCGGCGGCACTGGCGGCGCGCGAAGTTCCGTCTCGTCAAGGTCACCCCGGCCGAAGGTGCGGCGTTCATCGGCCGGGTCGGGCACGCGGGGGAGAAGTCCGCACGCGTGCTCGTGGACGGCGAGATCCGGGACGTCCCCTACGCCTCGGTGACCAAGGCGGTCATCGAGATCGAGTTCAAGCAACCACCTGCCGAGGACCTGAAACTGTTGGAAACCGATGCGTCGGCCCTGAACGCCGCCACCACGGAGCCGAAGGAGGAGCCGAAGTGAACGTCGACATCGCCGCGCTGCGCGCGATCGAACGGGACAAGGACATCCCCTTCGAGACGGTGATCGAAGCGATCGAAACCGCGCTGCTCACCGCGTACAAGCACACCGAGGGCCACCAGCCGCACGCCAGGATCGACATCGATCGCAAGAGCGGGCTGGTGCGCGTCCTCGCGCACACCCTCACCCCGGACGGCCAGACCGACGAGGAATGGGACGACACTCCCGAAGGCTTCGGGCGGATCGCCGCGACCACCGCGCGGCAGGTCATCCTGCAGCGCCTGCGCGACGCCGAGCACGAGAAGACCTTCGGCGAGTTCTCCGCCAAGGAGAACGAGCTCGTCGCCGGTGTGGTGCAGCGCGACGCCCGCGCCAACGCCCGAGGCATGGTCGTCATCCAGGTCGGCGACATCGAAGGCGTGCTGCCCGCGATCGAGCAGGTGCCCGGCGAGACCTACGAGCACGGCGACCGGATCAAGGCCTACGTCGTCACCGTTTCGCGCGGCAACCGCGGCCCGCAGATCACGCTGTCGCGCTCGCACCCGAAGCTGGTGAACAAGCTGTTCGCCCTCGAAGTCCCCGAGATCGCCGACGGCACGGTCGAGATCGCCGCCGTCGCGCGGGAACCGGGACACCGGACCAAGATCGCGGTCCGCTCGACGGTGCCCGGCGTCAACGCCAAGGGCGCGTGCATCGGCCCGGTCGGCGCGCGCGTGCGGAACGTGATGAGCGAGCTGGCCGGCGAGAAGATCGACATCATCGACTTCTCCGAAGACCCGGCGAAGTTCGTCGGGAATGCGCTGTCGCCCGCGAAGGTTGTGTCGGTACGGGTCGTCGACGAGCGGGCCAAGACCGCTCGCGTCGTCGTCCCGGACTTCCAGCTTTCGCTCGCGATCGGCAAGGAGGGGCAGAACGCCCGTCTCGCCGCCCGGCTCACCGGCTGGCGGATCGACATCCGCAGCGACGCCGCCCCTGAGCAGGGTGACGAAGCACACGCCGGGCAGCCGCGGCCCGCCGCGGCAACCGGTTCGGCTGAGTGAAGGTCGAAGCGCTAGACTTACGAGTGGTTCAGAGCCCGCGGCCGGGAACCGACCTCCAGCATGACCGGGAAGTCCCGGTTCGTACCTGTGTGGGTTGCCGTAAGCGGGCCTTGATCGGCGAGTTGCTGCGAGTGGTCGCGGCGGACGGTCGGTTGGTCGTCGACGAACGTCGGCGGTTACCGGGCCGGGGTGCCTGGTTGCACCCCGTGCCGGACTGTCTGGCCAAGGCCGAGCGGCGCAGGGCGTTCCCCCGAGCACTTCGTGTTCCGGGGTCGCTCGACGCCCAGGGTGTCCACGAACGCCTGGAGCGGCACGCCGAAGGCTAAGGGCGCCGGGACATCCCCGGTGCCGGATGGAATCAGGAAGCAGGTCGACCCGTCATGAGTCAGCCGTGAAGCTGAATCAATGAACGCGCGACAATAGGACGAGGTCTGCGGGTCTGCCGCCGGCCTCCCCAGATGAGGAGAGCTGTGCCAGGCAAGGCCCGAGTACATGAGCTCGCGAAAGAGCTCGGCATCACCAGCAAGGAAGTTCTCGCCAAGTTGAAGGATCAGGGCGAGTTCGTGAAGTCCGCGTCGTCGACCGTCGAGGCACCCGTGGCCCGACGTCTTCGTGACGCTTATTCGTCCAAGGACGGCCAGAGCAAGAAGCCCGTCCCGACTCCCGGCCCGCGCCCGCCGGCGAAGCCCGCTGCCCCGGCTCCGGCCGCGAAGCCCGCTCAGCCCGCGCCCGCGGCGAAGACCGAGGCCCCGGCCGCCCCCGCGGCGTCCGCCCCGGCCCCGTCGGCTCCGGCTCCGGCCCAGCAGCCGTCTCGCCCCTCCACCCCGGGTGTCCGCCCGGGTCCGCGCCCCGGCCCCCGGCCGCCGGCGCCCAAGGAAGAGGTCGCTCCGGCGGCGAAGGCCGCTCCGGCCGAGCCGAAGAAGGAGACCCCGGCAGCACCGGCCACCCCGCCGGCGTCCCAGACGCCGTCGCAGGGTTCGGTCGTGCCGCCCAAGCCGCAGGGCCCCAAGCCCGGCGGTCCGAAGCCCGGCCCGCGCACCCCGCGCGTCGGCAACAACCCGTTCGGTGTGGGTTCCGGTTCCCCGGCCCCGCGTCCGTCCGGCCCCCGTCCCGGTGGCGGAAACCAGCAGGGCGGCGACAACCGTCCGCCGCGTCCCGGTGGCGGCCAGGGCGGCGACCGTCCGGCTCCCCGTCCCGGTGGCGGCGCGCCCGGTGGTAACCGGCCGAGCCCGGGCAACATGCCCCCGCGGCCGAACCCCGGCATGATGCCGGGCCGCCCGGCCCGTCCGGCCGGTGGTCCCGGTGGCGGTCGTGGTGGTCCCGGTGGCGGAGCCCGCGGTGGTCCCGGTGGCGGCGCTCGTGGCGGTCCCGGTGGCGGCGGCGGAGGTTTCCGCGGTGGTCCCGGTGGCGGTGGCGGCGGTGGCGGCTTCCGTCCCGGCGGTGGCGGTGGCGGCGGTTTCCGTCCCGGTGGCGGCGGTCCCGGTGGGGGCGGCGCCCCGGCCGGTGGCGGCGGCTTCCGCGGTGGCGGCGGCGGTCGTGGCGGCCCCGGTGGCCGCGGCGGTACCGCGGGTGCCTTCGGGCGTCCCGGTGGCCCCTCGCGCAAGGGCCGCAAGTCGAAGCGGCAGAAGCGCCAGGAGTACATGGACAACATGCAGGCGCCCAGCGTCGGCGGCGTCCGTCTGCCCAAGGGGCAGGGCGAGACGATCCGTCTGCCGCGTGGTGCCTCGCTGACCGACTTCGCCGAGAAGATCGACGCCAACCCGGCTTCGCTGGTGCAGGTGCTCTTCCACCTCGGTGAGATGGTCACGGCGACGCAGTCGGTGTCCGACGACATCCTGGAACTGCTCGGCGGCGAAATGAACTACAACGTTCAGGTCGTCAGTCCCGAGGAAGAGGACCGGGAGCTGCTCGAGACCTTCGACATCACCTACGGCGAAGACGCGGGTGAGGAAGAGGATCTGCAGGTCCGTCCGCCGGTCGTGACCATCATGGGTCACGTCGACCACGGTAAGACCCGCCTGCTCGACACGATCCGCAAGACGAAGGTGCGCGAAGGTGAAGCCGGTGGCATCACCCAGCACATCGGCGCCTACCAGATCGAGACCGAGCTCGAAGGCAACCCGCGCCTGATCACCTTCATCGACACCCCGGGTCACGAGGCGTTCACCGCCATGCGTGCCCGTGGTGCCAACTCGACCGACATCGCGGTGATCGTGGTGGCGGCCGACGACGGTGTGATGCCGCAGACGGTCGAGGCGATCAACCACGCGCAGGCCGCCAAGGCGCCGATCGTGGTCGCGATCAACAAGATCGACAAGGAAGGCGCGAACCCGGACAAGATCCGGCAGCAGCTGACCGAGTACGGTCTGGTCGCCGAGGAGTACGGCGGCGACACGATGTTCGTCGAGATCTCCGCGCGGCAGAACATCAACATCGACGGCCTGCTCGAGGCGATCCTGCTGACCGCCGACGCCGCGCTGGACCTCCGGGCCAACCCGGACATGGAGGCCCAGGGTGTCGCGATCGAGGCCCACCTCGACCGCGGCCGCGGTCCGGTGGCCACGGTGCTGGTCCAGCGAGGCACGCTGCGCGTCGGTGACTCGGTCGTGGCGGGTGACGCCTACGGCCGCGTCCGCCGGATGGTCGACGAGCACAACGTCGACGTCACCGAGGCGTACCCGTCGCGTCCCGTCCAGGTCATCGGGTTCACCTCGGTGCCGGGTGCGGGCGACACCTTCCTGGTGGTCGACGAGGACCGCGTCGCCCGGCAGATCGCCGAGCGCCGCTCCGCCCGGACGCGCAACGCCCTCAACGCGTCGCGTCGCAAGCGGGTCAGCCTCGAGGACCTCGACTCCGCCTTGAAGGAGACGAACAGCCTCAACCTGATCATCAAGGGTGACAACTCCGGTACCGTCGAGGCGCTCGAAGCCTCGCTGGTGCAGCTCGAGGTCGGCGACGACGTCGAACTCAACGTCGTGCACCGCGGTGTCGGTGGCGTCACCGAGTCCGACATCGACCTGGCGACCGCGTCCGACGCGATCGTCCTGGGCTTCAACGTCCGTGCGCAGGGCAAGGCGACCGAGCGGGCCACCCGCGAAGGCGTCGACGTCCGGTACTACACGGTCATCTACCAGGCGATCGAGGAGATCGAGCAGGCTCTGAAGGGCATGCTCAAGCCGGAGTACGAAGAGGTCGAGCTCGGCAAGGCGGAGATCCGCGACGTCTTCAAGTCGTCGAAGATCGGCACCATCGCCGGTTGTCTCGTCGTCTCGGGCGAGATCCGCCGCAACGCGCGGGCCCGTCTGCTCCGCGACGCGACCGTCATCGCCGAGAACCTGCCGATCAGCTCGCTGCGGCGGTTCAAGGACGACGTGGTCGAGGTTCGCGACGGGTACGAGTGTGGTCTGACGCTGGGGTCGTACAGCGACCTCAAGGTCGGCGACATCATCGAGACCTACGAGCAGCGCGAAAAGCCGCGTGCGTAAGTGACACGGGCGGCGCTCCTCCGCATCTGGGCGGGGGAGCGCCGCTTCACCTTCCACACAACCCAGAACCCATATGTTCGTAGGAGCCCTTGAGCTCGACATCCTGCTGGGCGACGTCCACTCGCTCAAGCAGAAGCGATCCGTGATCAAGCCGGTGCTGGCCGAGGTGCGCAGACGTTTCGACGTCTCCGTCGCCGAAGCGGGCCATCAAGACCTGCACCGGCGCGCGCTGATCGGTGTGGCCGTGGTCGCGGCGAGTGGCGAGCACGTTCGAGACGTGCTCGACTCGTGTGAGCGCCTCGTGGCGGGCAGGCCGGAGTTCGAACTGCTCTCCAGCCACCGCCGGCTGCTCGGCCCGGATGACTGACGAATTTTTCAAGGAGACGAAATCCCATGGCCGACCCCGCTCGGGCTCGTAAGCTCGCCAAGCGGATCTCACAGATCGTCGCGCACGCGATCGAGCACGACATCAAGGATCCGCGGCTCAATTACGTGACGATCACCGACACGAAGATCACGGCGGATCTGCACGACGCCACGGTCTACTACACGGTGCTCGGCGAGAACCTGGAGTCCACGCCCGATCACGCCGGTGCCGCGGCGGCGCTCGAATCCGCCCGCGGTGTGCTGCGCACGAAGGTCGGACAGGGCACCGGAGTCCGCTACACTCCGACGCTGGCCTTCGTGGCCGACAGTATTCCTGAGGACGCCAAGCGCATCGAAGACCTTCTCGCGAAGGCGCGGGAAGCCGATGCGGAGGTCGCCCGGCGGGCCACTGGGGCGCAGCACGCCGGCGAAGCCGACCCGTACAAGCCGCCGCGGGAAGAGGCCGAAGACGATGAGTTCGCCGACGAGGAGACCCGTCGCTGAGGGACCGGACCACGCCGTGAGCCGGCGCGGTCTCCTGCTGGGAGCCGCGGCTCTCGGCGGCTCGGCGCTGATTTCCGCTTGCGGCGCCGAGAAGCCGCCCCTGGTGGGGCCGCCGCCGGTGGCCCCACCGACCACACCGACGCCGCTCACCGAAGCGGTCACGGTGCAGAAGATGCGGTCGGCGGCACGGAACCGCGACGTCAACCTCGTCATCATCGCGCCCGACGGCGTGTCCCGGGTCGGGATGCCGGTCTGCGTCGCCCTGCACGGACGCGGCGCGGACGCCCGGACCTTCCTGAACCTGGGCGTGCAGGACGCGCTGAACCGGGCCGTCGCGACCGGATTGCCCGGCTTCGCGGTGGCCGCCGTCGACGGGGACAACTACTGGGTGGACGTCGGCAAGGCCGACGACCCGCAGCGGATGCTGTCCGACGAGCTGCCCGGCTGGCTCGCCCAGCGCCAGCTGCGGCCGCCGTCGGCGATGTTCGGGATCTCGATGGGCGGATTCGGCGCGCTGCGCTACGCCCGCGACCACAAGAACCTCAAAGCCGTCGCCGTCGCCAGCGCGGCACTGTTCGTGAGCTGGCCCGATGCCAAGTCCCGCAAGGTCTTCGCGGATCGCGCGCAGTGGGAATCGCACGAGCCGCTGCTGCACACCGGCGACCTTTCCGCCGAGTCGACCGGGGTGTGGTGCGGGAATTCGGATCCCTTCGCCCGTGCCGACCGGAAACTCATCAAGGCCCTGGACCCGGCCGTCGCGAAGATGTCGCCTGGCGCGCACAACGACGACTACTGGCGCGAGATCATGCCCGACGTGCTGAAATTCGTGGGGGAACGCCTCACCTGACGGGTGCAGGAACACCTCGCGTGCAATGAAAGGTCCTTTCCTTGCGAAATTTGCAAGGAAAGGACCTTTCATTGCACGCCCCGGGGCCAGGTGACTACTTGCGCGGGAGGCCCTGCGGGTTGACCTGCGACGCTTCGACGGCCTCGTTCCCCAGATTCCAGCGCTTGAGCACCTCGGCGTACTGGCCGTTCTTGAGCACGGACTGGATCGCTTGGCGCAGCGGCTCGGCGAGCCCGTTGCCCTTCTTGGTCATCGCCGCGATGTCGGCCGGGATCTGCCCGCCGCCGGAGACCGTGCCGACGATCTTGGTCTGCCCGTCCACGGCGACGTGGTACGCGGCCGTCGGGTTGGGGCCCGTGTAGGCGTCGATCCGGCCGGACTGCAATGCCAGGTAGTAGTCGGTGGTGTTCTGGAAGTACTGGAACTCCACCGGTTTCAGGCCCGCCGCCTTGTTCTGCTCGTCCCAGCGCACCAGGATCTGCTCCTGGTTGGTCCCGGAGCCGACCCCCACCTTGAGCCCGGCGATGTCCTTGGGCTCCTTCACGGTGACATCGCGGTTCTTCTTGACCTCGAAGGCGATGGTGTCCTTGCGGTAGGTGGCGAAGTCGTACTTGTCCTTGCGTTCCTCGGTCACCGTGATGTTGGAGAACCCGGCCGCGTACTGCCCGGTCTCCACCGAGAGGAACAGGTTCTCCCAGGACGTCGCCTGGAGGTCGAGTTCCAGCCCCAGCACGTCCGCGACCAGTTGTGCGATGTCGGTCTCGACGCCGATCACCGTCTTGTCGTCGTCGGCGCGGAACGACAGCGGGGGAGTGCCGTTGCCGGTGGTGCCGACGGTCAGTTTCCCGCTGTCGCGTACCGCTTTCGGCACCAGATTCGCGATGGCATCGACCTTCTGCGCCCGGATCCGGTTCTGCTGTGCGGTGATGTTGATCCCTTCGGTCCCGGGTCGCGGCGCGGCGGGGGCGGCGGCCTCGGTCGTCCCGCACGCGGTCAGCGCGACCGTGGCCAGTAACAGGATCGGGGTCAAGAGTTTTCTCACGGTGGTACTCCTTAAAGGACCTTTTCGAGGAACGCCCGGGTGCGGGGATGCTCTGGCGTGTCGAGGATCTGTGCGGGCGGGCCCTGTTCGACGACGCGGCCGGCGTCCAGGAACACCACGGTGTCGGCCACTTCCCTGGCGAAGCCGATCTCGTGGGTGACGACGATCATGGTGGTGCCGTCGCGGGCGAGTTTCTTGATCACGTCGAGCACTTCGCCGACCAGTTCCGGGTCGAGCGCGGACGTCGGTTCGTCGAACAGCAGGACCTCGGGCCGCACCGCGAGCGCGCGGGCGATCGCGACCCGTTGCTGCTGCCCGCCGGAAAGCTGCCGCGGATAGGCGTCCGCCTTGTCCGCGAGCCCGACCAGCGTGAGCAGTTCCCGAGCGTGGTCCGTCGCCTCCGCGCGGGACCGGCGCTGCGCCGAAATCGGTGCCTCGACGACGTTCTCCAGCGCCGTGAGATGACCGAACAGGTTGAAGTTCTGGAACACGAACCCGATCCGCGTGCGCTGCTTGAGGATCTCGCGTTCGCGCAGTTCGTGCAGCCGGTCACCCGAACGCCGGTACCCCATCAGTTCACCGCCGACGCTGATGAAGCCGCGGTCGGCGCGGTCGAGATGGTTGATCAGCCGGAGCAGCGTCGACTTACCGGAGCCGGAGGGGCCCAGCACCACGGTCACCTCGCCGGGCCGGACCTGGAGGTCGACCCCGTCGAGCACGGTCAGCGCGCCGAAGGCCTTGTGCACGCCGCGGACGTCCACCTCGAACTCTTCGCTCATCGGGCCGCCTTCAGTTTGGCGAGGCCGGCGCGGGCCTGCTGCAGGGGAGTGGGCGGGACGGTGCGCAGAGCCCCCTTGGCGTAATGGCGTTCGACGTAGAACTGCGCCACCGAAAGGAGCGTGGTGAGCAGCAGGTACCAGGCGGTGGCCACCAGCAGCAGCGGGATCACCCGGCCGTTGCGGCTGTAGATCACCTGGACCTGGTAGAAGAGTTCCGGCAGTGCCATCACGTACACCTGCGAGGTGTTCTTGACCATGCCGATGATCTCGTTGGCCGCGTTCGGCACGATCGAGCGCATCGCCTGCGGCAGCACGATCCTGCGGAACTGCCTGCTCGCCGGGATGCCCAGCGCCGCGGCGGCTTCTCGCTGCCCCTGATCGACCGCGAGGAAACCGGCGCGCACGATCTCCCCGGAATAGGCGGCCTGGTGCAGGCCGAGACCGAGCCCGGCCGCGAGGAACGGCGGGATCAGGCTCATCGTGTCGAACGAGACGAACGACGGGCCGAACGGGACGCCGAAGGAAAGCTGGTTGTAGAGAATGGCGAGGTTGTACCAGAAAAGCAGCTGGAGAATGAGCGGCACCGAGCGGAAGATCCACGTGTAGGTCCAGCTGACCGAACGCAGGAGCGGATTCCGGGAAATGCGCATGAGCGCGAGAACCGTGCCCAGCACGAATCCCGCGACCACGCCGAACACCGTCAATTCTACCGTCAGGACGACCGAGGAGACAACGGCGTCGGCGAACACGTAGTCGGCGACGACCTGCCATTCCCACGCCTCGTTGGTCACCAGAGCGTGCCCCGCCATGGCCACCAGGACGGCGACCACCGCGGCGGCCAGCCAGGTCAGCGGCCGCCGCGCGGGCACGATCTTCAGTCCTTCCTCCGGCCGGGCAGGTGCCGGCGGCGGCGCCGGTGGCGCGTCCAGATCACTGGTCATAAGACACCTGTCTCGCGGGAAATGGGCAGCACGAATCGCCGAAAAGCGGAAAGGTCGAAAAGGAAACACTCCAGGCGCGGCATTGATCGCCGCTTTCCTTCTCGCTGAGCCGACTTTAGGAAGAGGTGCCCGTTCCGGTCAACGAAGCCGGTGCCGGTTCCAGATGCTGGAAGTCTCGCCGGTCACGAGCCGGTCAGGCGGGTTTGGCCGCGACGATCAGATCCCGCACGATCGCCTGGTCCACCCGGTGGGCGAATCCGGCGTACGGGCCGTCCTCACGGACCTCCAGGCCCGCTTTGTCCAGGATCGCGGCGAGTTCCTCGCGCGGCGCGACGTTGGTGTTCCACGAGATGCCGAGCGCGCCGCCAGGGCGCAGCACCCGCGTCCACACCGGGACCGCGGCCGCGAGCAGGTCGCGCGGGCTGCGCGCGAGCGACGCGTCCTGGGTGCGGTGGCTGCCGTGCTGCACGCCGTACGGGGCGTCGGTGACGATGAGGTCCACCGAGTTCGGCCGCAGCAGTTCGTCGGTGGTGAGCGTGTCGCAGTTGAGGTAGCTCAGCTTGCGGACCTCGCCCGCCTTGTACTGCTCCTTGGTGATCCCGAAGCCGATGTCGAGCCGCCTGCCGAGCCGGACCTTGTTGCGGCGTACCTGACCGGATTCGGCGCTGTGCTTGATCCGCTTCTGCTTCAGCCAGGTCTTGATGAACATCTCGTAGGAGTCGAAGTCCTTGCCGTCCACGTCGAGACCGGTGGCGTCGAAGCCGTACATCATCGCCTGGTTCAGCGTGGTGCCGCGGCCGCACAGCGGATCGAGCAGGTGCAGCGGCTTGTCCAGCATCGCGGCCGGGTTCGCCGTCGACAGGAGGGTGACGTTGACGAGGAGTTTGGTGAACAGCTCGTTCGTCTTGCCCGGGTACTTCTGGATGGTCAGCAGATCCGAGTCGAACTTCGCGAGCGGGCTGATCGTCACCGGCTTCAGGACACCGTCGCCGAGTTCGAACAGCGCGTACAGCGCCGAAAGGTTCGAAAGGAGCGCGAGATCGCGTTCGCTCAGCGGGGCGGGCGTGGTGAAGGTGAGGTAGCCGACGCCGCCGAGTTCCGTTTCGCCGATCTCGGAGATCTCGGTCTCCAATGCGGACAGACCGAACACCGCCAGTTCCGCGCGCAGGAGGGCCGGGGTGGAGTCGGTGTAGACCCGGTTGGCGGACGGGTAGACCAGGATCGCGTACTCGGACATCCGGTAGAGCGTAGCTTGACTGATTGTGACAGCCACTCCAGTGCCGAACCTGAAGGAAGCCGCCGCCCTCCTGGCGCGCGCCACCGACGTGACCCTGCTCGGCCATGTCCGCCCGGACGCCGACGCGCTCGGCAGCGCGCTGGCGCTGGGGCGGGCACTTCAGCTGCGCGGCGTCAAGGTCCGCGTCTCCGTCGGCGAGCCCGAGGAGATGCCCGAAACCCTGCGGAGCCTGGACGCCGGCGGGCTCTACGTCCCCGCGAGCGAGCTGCCGGAGAGTGAACGGCTGCTGGTCGCGCTCGACACGCCCACTCCGGGCAGGCTCGGGAAACTCGCGCAGCGGGTGGACGCCGTCCGCGCGGCGGGCGGCGACGTCCTGGTGATCGACCACCACGCGTCCAACGTCTTCTACGGCACGCACCACGTCGTCGACGACACCGCCGAAGCCACCGCCGTCCTCGTCTTCGCGTTGCTGGAGGAGCTCGGCACCGAGCTCGACGAGCCGATCGCGCGCTGCCTGTACGCGGGGCTCGTCACCGACACGAGCGGGTTCCGCCGGGCGCGGCCCTCCACCCATCTGATGGCCGCGAAGCTGCTCGAAGCCGGGGTCGACCCGGACAAGGTGGTCCGCGAGATCGTCGACGACCACCCGTTCGCGTGGCTGCCGATGCTTTCGGACGTCCTCGCGGGCGCCCGGCTCGAACCGGACGAGGCTCGCGGCTTCGGCCTCGCGTACGCGGTCGTGACGCTCGACGCCGCGCGGTCCGTCCGTGCCGAGGAGGTCGAAGCGGTCATCGACGTCGTCCGGTCCATTCGCGAGGCCGGGGTCGCCGTGGTGCTCAAGGAGGCCGAGCCGATCGGACCGCGGCGCCGGTGGACGGTCTCGCTCCGTTCGGCGGGCGGCGTCGACGTGTCGGCCGCGGCCGGGGAGCTGGGCGGCGGAGGACATCGCCAGGCGGCCGGGTGCACCGCGGAGGGCACGGCCGACGAGGTGCTCGGCAAGCTCCGGGAAGCCTTGTCGAGGGCGCCGCTGCTGTGACGGACGGTGTCATCGGAATTTCATCGGTGGTTCCTAACGTGAGCCACGATGAACGACCGAACCTCGCTCCGCCGCCGGATCCTGGTCACGTTGGGCGTGATCGGGCTGTTCCGGCTGGGCCAGAGCCTGCCCACGCCCCAGGTGACCGTCCGCGCGCCGATAGGTGATCACCCGCTGCGGTGGATCCTCGACCTCCTCACCGGCGGAGACCTGGCCACGGTTTTCGGATTCGGTGTCCTGCCCTGCCTGGTCGCCCCGTTCGTCCTGCGAGCGCTGATCGTCCTGATCCCGCGACTGGCGGCGCTCCGGGCGGAAGGTGAAGCCGGAGCCAGGGTGCTGACGCGGTACCGGCGACGGCTCGTCGTCGTGCTCGGCCTGCTGGGTGCCGTCGGCCTGGTCTTGTCCCGAGGACAGGACGTCCTGGACGGAGCCGTGACGGTGGCGTGCCTGACGGCGGGCACCGCACTGGTCCTGCGGCTGACCGAGCTGATCACCGACCGGGGCTTCGGCGACGGCGTCCGGATCCTGCTGCTCGCGCAGGTCCTGGCGGTGCTGCCGCCGGAGTTCCTGAGCCTGTACGAAAGGACGGGCTGGGCGGCTGTCGTGGTCATGGCCATGGTGACGCTGTCGATCACCGTGATCACGATCGTCGTCGCGCAGGGGCAGCGCCGCGTCCCGGTTCAGTACGCCAAGAGGATGATCGGCAGGCGCGCTTTCGGCGGCACTCCGTCCTACATTCCCCTTCGCTTCCCCCAGGCGAACACTCCGGCCGTCCTCGCTGCGGTCCTGCTGTGGGTGCTTCCCTTCGATCTGGGAGATCCCTGGTGGATCGCGGTCTACTTCGTCCTCGTCTGCCTCTTCGCCTTCGCCAGGGCCGCCGTGGCGCTGGACATGGGCAAGGTGGCGGGTGAGCTGGTGCGCGTGGGTGGTTTCGTCCCCGGGATCCGGCCGGGGAACTGGACCGCCGAATACCTCGACTACGTGAACCGCCGGATCATCGCCTTCGGAGCGTTCAGCTTGGGAGTGGTCGCGCTGATCCCGGTCGCAGGTTCGGCCCTGCTGGGCGTCACCCCGGCGACGCTGTTCGTCGCCGGGGTGACCCTGCAGGTGGTGCTCGTCTTCCTGGTCAGTGTCTCGCTCGACACCACGCGGCAGATCGAGTCGCTGCGCCGGCAACGACGCTACGAACCGTTCCTCCGCTGACCGCTTCAGAAGTGCGGAAGCCACCCGCCGCCGAGGGCGTCGGCGGGACCGAATTTGTTGCCGCCCTTGCCGTTCCAGAGGTACAGGGTGCCGGTGGTCTTGTTGATGGCGCCGATGTCGGAGTGGCCGTCCTTGTTGACGTCTCCGAGTGACATGAGGGTGGCCTGGTAGTCGCCCCAGCCTCCACCAATGGCGTCGGCGGCGCCGAACTTGTTGCCGCCCTTGCCGTTCCAGATGTAGAGGGTGTTGCCGTCCCGCACCGCCGCCAGATCGGTCTTGCCGTCGTTGTTGAAGTCGCCCGCCACGGGTGCGGTGAAGGGTTCCCAGCCGCCACCGACGGCGTCGGCGGGGGTGAAGTGGTTGCCGCCCTTGCCGTTCCAGATGTAGAGCGTGCCGTCCTTGACGGCCGACAGGTCGCTGATGCCGTCGTTGTTGAAGTCTCCGGCGACTGGCGCGCTGAAGGGTTCCCAGCCGCTGCCAACGGCGTCGGCGGTGCCGAACTTGTTGCCGCCCTTGCCGTTCCAGACGTAGAGGGTGCCGTTCTTGACGGCGGCGAGGTCGGTTTTGCCGTCCTTGTTGAAGTCTCCCGCGGCGGGCCGGGTGAAGCCTTCCCAGCCGCCGCCGACCGGGTCGGCGGTGCCGAAGTTGTTGTTGCCCTTGCCGTTCCAGATCGTCAGCGTGCCCGTGCCGGTCGCGTAGATGTCGCCGACGCCGTTGCCGTCGAAGTCACCGCCGTCCGTGGTCGAGCGCTGCCACAGTGCGCTGACGATCTTCTGCGCGTCCCCGGCCTCGGTCTGGTAGCGGTCCGGATAGGCCGAGACCTGCACCGCCTGGCACACCTCGCCGATCGGCGCCGAGTTCCAGGAACCGTTCGGGTACACGCGCACCATCTTGTCGAGGAAGGCGTTGGTGGCCCAGACGGGGTTGAGCCGGTTCGTCGCGCTGCCCCAGGACGCGCGTTGCTGGAACAGGCCGAGACTGTCGTGATCGACCTCTTCGCTGATGTTCTGGAGACTCGTCTCGACGATCACCGTGGCGATGGCGATGGCCGCGGCTCTCTGGTTCAGCCCGCGATCGCGGACGGCGTCGACGACCATGCGGGCGCACGACATCCGGTACGCGGTCAGGTATCCCCGCATCTTCGCGGTCAGGGTGCCGTTGAGCTGCGTGGCCAGGGCGGCGTCGCCGCTGGTCGTGCCCGAGCGGTCGCACGGGGCCGTCGCGTAGGCGGTGGTCACCAAGCCGGCCGGTTCCTCTTCGGCGTGCGCGACGGGGGACAGGGCGGTGATCGCGAAGACGGTCAGAGCTGCCGTGGTCGCACGGCGGGTGAAGTTCTTCGACACTGCTCGACCTCCAAGGTCGTGGGGTGGGGACGGAACCGGTCAGAAGTGGGGGAGCCAGCCGCCGCCGAGGGCGTCGGCCGCACCGAATTTGTTGCCGCCCTTGCCGTTCCAGAGGTACAGCGTGCCACTGGTCTTGTTGATGGCGCCGATGTCGGAGTGGCCGTCCTTGTTGACGTCTCCGAGTGACATGAGGGTGGCCTGGTAGTCGCCCCAGCCTCCACCAATGGCGTCGGCGGCGCCGAACTTGTTGCCACCTTTGCCGTTCCAGATGTAGAGGGTGTTGCTGTCGCGGATGGCGGCGAGGTCGGTTTTGCCGTCGTTGTTGAAGTCTCCGGCGATGGGTGCGGTGAAGGGTTCCCAGCCGCCGCCGACGGCGTCGGCGGGGGTGAAGTGGTTGCCGCCCTTGCCGTTCCAGATGTAGAGCGTGCCGTCCTTGACCGCGGAGAGGTCGCTGATGCCGTCGTTGTTGAAGTCTCCGGCGACTGGCGCGCTGAAGGGTTCCCAGCCGCTGCCCACGGCGTCGGCGGCGCCGAATTTGTTGCCGCCCTTGCCGTTCCAGACGTACAGCGTGCCGTTCTTCACCGCGGCGAGGTCGGTTTTGCCGTCCTTGTTGAAGTCACCGGCCGCGGGCCGGGTGAAGCCTTCCCAGCCGCCGCCGACCGGGTCGGCGGTGTCGAAGTTGTTGTTGCCCTTGCCGTTCCAGATCGTCAGCGTGCCGGTTCCGGTCGCGTAGATGTCACCCGCGCCGTTGCCGTCGAAGTCGCCGCCGTCGAGGGACTTTTCGATGACCTTGTCGTAGCGGATGCCGCGGTAGGTGGTCATCTCCGACCAGGAGTTGGTGTTGTGGTTGGTCTTCTGGCCGTAGTCGTTCTCCGAGTAGACCCAGGCGCCCGCCGAATGGTTCTTGGGGTCGACCCACTTCTCGAACAGCTCGATGTGACCGTTCTTGAGCAATGCGTCACCGGGCAGCAGATCGTGCAGGCTCGGCAGCCAGGACTTGTGCGAATAGGACTCGAAGTCGCCGGTGTTGAGATCCCAGCCGTCGGATTTCTTGGGCAGGTGCCAGGCCATCGCGACGAGACCGGAACAGTCGGGCCGGTACTTCCCGCCGGTGCCGTCGGAGATCGCGTCCGCCTGGTCCTGGCTGTACCAGGTGTCGCCCCGGTCGTACCAGTACTTGGCGCGGGCGATGATCTCGGCGCGGGTGATGGAGCCGCCCACTGTGGACGCCGCACTCGCTTCGTTTCGCGTGCCGAACGTGAGCAAGCCTGCGACAAGTGTCACGAGGGCCATGAGCGCGGAGGCGAACCGGACCGCTCGTGGAGAACCGGAGCTGTTCATGACGACCTTTCCTGAGCATGATGTGGAGTGGACAGCACAGAGGCTCCGGGAGGCCGCTGTAGCCACGCTTCAACGCGGGCTACAGCGAGGCGGCGCGCTGTAGGTGGATCCGCTCTGGGGAGGGACGGATGAGGTTTTCTCTGCTCGGGCCGATGGAGGTGGCGGGCCCGTCGGGGCCGATCACGCTCCCGGGGGTCAAGCCGCGCACACTGCTCGCCGCGCTGCTGCTGGGCTACGGCCGGACGGTGCCCGCCGAACGGCTGATCGGTGTGGTCTGGGGCGAGGAGCCGCCCACGACCGCCCGCGCCGTGGTGCAGACGTATGTCGCGACACTGCGCCGCGCGTTCGACGCGGCGGGCTTGCCGCAGGTCATCGTGTCCGATCGGAACGGCTACCGCGCCGACGTCGCCGAGGACGCCCTCGACGTGCGGATGTTCGAGCAGCTGGTGGAACGGGGACGGCTGGCCGCGCAGAGCGGCGACCACACCGAGGCGGCGGACCTCTTCCGCACCGGCCTCGCCCTGTGGCGGGGCCCCGCGCTCGGCGGTATCGGGGAGTCGTTCCTGCGCGCCGAAGCCACCAGGCTGGACGAGCTGCGCCTGACCGTCACGGAGGAGCGGGTCGACGCGGACCTGGCGGCGGGGCAGGGGCCGCGGCTGCTCGCGGAACTCACCGAACTGGTCGCCCTGCATCCCACGCGGGAGCGGCTGCGCGGCGGCCTCATGGTCGCGTTGTACCGGTCCGGACGGCAGGCCGAAGCGCTGGAAACCTACGAACGCGGCCGGAAGGTGCTGGCCGACGAGCTGGGCATCGATCCCGGCCCGGAGCTGCGCCGGGTGCACGAGTCGATCCTGCGCTCCGACACCGCCCTGCTCCCGGCCGTCACCTCCCGCACCCCGCGGCAGCTGCCGTCGCCGCCACCCGATTTCACCGGCCGGGTGCTCGAACTCGCGGCGCTGCGCGCGACCTTGGTGCGGCCCGGCGAGATGCCGGTCGCCGTCGTCTCCGGCGCGGGCGGCGTCGGCAAGTCCACCTTGGCCCACCGGATCGCGCACGAGATCGCCGAGCATTTCCCCGACGGGCAGCTGCACCTCGAACTCCACGGCTCCACCGACGGCCCGGCGACCGCCGAAGAGGTACTCGGCCGCGTCCTGCGCGACTTCGATCCCGCGACGCCGGCGCCCGGCTCACTCGACGAGCGGGTCGCCCGCTACCGGACGGTGCTCGCCGGCACCCGCACGCTCGTCGTGCTCGACGACGCCGCGAACGAGGCGCAGGTCCGGCCGTTGTTGCCCGGCGGCCCGGGATGCGCGGTGATCGTCACGTCGCGCAACCGGCTTCCCGCGCTGGCGGGCGCGACCTTCTTCGAACTCGGGGTGCTGCCCGCGGACGCCGCGCTCGACCTGCTCACCCGCATCGTCGGGGCCGAGCGCGCGAGCACCGAGCCCGCTTCGGCCGCCGAGATCACCGAGCTGTGCGGGCAGTTGCCGCTCGCGATCCGCGTCGCCGGCGCGCGGCTGGTGTCCCGGCGGCAGTGGTCGTTGTCCCGGCTGGCGAACCGCTTGGCCCAGGAACAGCGCCGCCTCGACGAACTGGTGGTCGGCGACCAGGAGGTGCGGGCCAGTATCAACCTGAGCTACACGCTCCTGCCCAAGGCGGCGCGGACCGCGTTGCGACGGCTGGGCTTGCTCGGCCTCGCGCATTTCCCCGCGTGGGTCGCGGCGGCGGCGATCCAGGCCGATCCGGACGACGCGGAGCAGGTGCTCGAAGACCTCGTCGACGTGTCGCTTCTCGAAGTCGACGGCGTGGATCCCTTGGGGCTCATGCGTTACCGGCTGCACGACCTCGTCCGCCTGTTCGCGCTGGAACGCGCCGTCGAGGAGGAGCCCGCCGCGGACCGGGCCGCCACCGTCGAGCGGGTGCTCGGTGCCTGGATCTGGCTGGTCGAACGGATCAACGAGACCCAGCCGCCGGTCGTGCCGTCGATCCAGGGCATCTCCCGGCTGGGCCGTCCCGTCGACGAGGAGATCGCCCGGCGGGTCGTGGCCAGGCCGTACGAATGGTTCCGCGCCGAGGAGGAGGCGATGACCACCGCCGTCGAACTGGCGGCGGCACTGGATCTGGTCGACATCGCGGTCGAACTCTCGTCGGCCTTGTGCGGCACCGCGTTCGGCGGGCACAACCGGGTCCTCGACGATTCGCTCGGCTCCTGGCGCCGCACCCACGACGCGGCGCTCACCGCCGCCCGCCGCACCGAAAACGCCTTGGGCGAGGCGACTCTGCTGGCGGGGCTCGGGCAGCTGTACTACGAACACGACGACTTCCCCCGGTCCCGCGCGCATCTGAGCCAGGCGCTGTCGATGTTCCGCGCCGCCGGTGACGTCCGCGGCGAGGCCGCCACCCTCGCCGCGCTCGGCGCCGCCTGCCGTGAGCAGGGCTACCTGCCCGAGGCGGTGCACTTCCTGGACCGGGCCGGGCGGATGTGGTCCGGTCTGGACGATCCGGGGGCGATGGGCCACGTCCACCGGCTGGCCGGCACGGTACGGCTGGAGCTGGGCGAATACCCGGCAGCGCTGACCGCGCTGACCGAGGCACGAGCGTCGTTCGCGGCGGCGGGCTCCCGGCGCGGCGAGGGACTGACGCTGCGCAGCCTTTCGCTGTACCACCGGGCCCGCGGCGAGTGGGCCGAAGCCGAAGAGTTCGCGCGTGCCGCGCTCGCGGTGTTCGAGGGCACCGAGGACCGGATGCTGGCCGCCTATTCCGAACGCGCGCTGGCCAAGGCGTTGCTGCGGCGCGGGGACTCGGTCGCGGCGCGGCGGCTGGCGGAGAACGCGCTGGAGGTCTGCCGTGAACTCGGCGACGCCTTCGGCCACGCGTGCACGCTTCGCGTCGTCGGGGAGGTGCATCTCGCCGAAGGCCGGTTGTACCAGGCGAAGGGCTGCCTGGAGGACTCGCTCCAGCGGTGGACCGACCTGCGCGCCGAACTGTTCCGGGCCCGGACTCTGCGGACGCTCGCGGAGGTCCACGACGCGCTCGGCGACGTGCCGTCCGGGCGACGGATGACCACGGAGGCGTGCGAGATCTTCCGGACCTACGGTGCCCGCGAGTATCAGGAGCTCTCGGCTGTAACCGGGTTACAGCGTTCCTGAAGGACGCTGGTGGACAGTGGGGTCCATGTCTTCGTTCGTGTCGTTGTCGGATCCCCACATCGCCGCCGTGCCCGTCCGGGAATGCGGGGAACCCTTGGTGGACCTGCGGGAAACCGGGGCCATCCTGATCGATCCCAGGCTCGCCGACGAACGGGGTGCCTACGCGCACGTGCGGCTCAGCGTCGCGGACCGGCTCGTCGCGGCGCAATGCCAGCTCCCGCGCGGGCTCCGGCTGCTCGTCGTCGAGGGATTCCGGCCGAGGGAGGTGCAGGAGCGGTACTTCGCGGACAGCATGGCCAGGATCGCGCGCGCCAGTCCGGACTGGTCGCCCGGACAGGTGGCCGCCGAAGCCGCCACCTACGTGTCACCGCCCGAAGTCGCGCCGCATGTCGCCGGGGGAGCGGTGGACCTCACGCTGTGCACCGTCGACGGTGTCGAACTGCCGATGGGGACCGACGTGAACGCGACACCGCCGGAATACGGGACGGAATGTTTCACCGAGTCCGCGCTGATCGGTCCCGAAGCGCGCGCGAACCGGGAAACGCTCATCGACGCGATGACCACGACCGGATTCGTGAACTACCCGAGCGAATGGTGGCACTGGTCCTACGGAGACCGGTACTGGGCGTTCACCACCGGTGTGAAGCACGCCCGCTTTGGTCCGGCGGGTTTCCCGGCGACTGGGACTGTCGTACCAGACGTCTAGTCTGCGGTGGTGCCTGAAGCTTCCGAACTCGACGAACGCGTCCCGCCGAAACGCGTACTCGGCCTCGCCGTGCCCGCGCTCGGCGTCCTCGCCGCCGAACCGCTGTACGTCCTGGTGGACACGGCCGTCGTCGGGCATCTGGGCGCGCTGCCGCTGGCCGGTCTCGCCGTCGGCGGTGTCGTGCTGTCGCAGGTTTCGAGCCAGCTGACGTTCCTGTCGTACGGCACCACGTCGCGGACCGCGCGGCTGCACGGCGCCGGACGGCGTGGTGACGCCGTCCGCGAAGGTGTCCAGGCGACCTGGCTGGCGGTGATCGTCGGGCTGGTGGTGATCGTCGCCGGACAGCTGCTGGCCGCGCCGATCGCCCGCGTCCTCTCCGGGGACGACGCGATCACCGACGCCGCCGTCTCCTGGCTGCGGATCGCGCTGTTCGGCACGCCGTTCATCCTGATCACGATGGCGGGCAACGGCTGGATGCGCGGCGTGCAGGATTCCGCGAAACCGTTGCGCTATGTCCTGGCGGGCAACGGGATCTCCGCCGTGCTGTGCCCGGTGCTGGTGTACGGCGCGGACTGGGGGCTGGAAGGTTCGGCGATCGCCAACGTCGTCGCGCAGGTGATCTCGGCGTCGCTGTTCATCGCGGCCCTGGTGCGGGAACGGGTCCCGCTGCGCCCGGAGCCGAAGGTGATGCGCGCCCAGCTCGGCCTCGGCCGGGATCTGGTGCTGCGCAGCCTCGCGTTCCAGGCGTGCTTCGTCTCGGCCGCCGCGGTCGCCGCGCGGACGTCCACCGAAGCCGTCGGCGCGCACCAGGTCGTGCTCCAGCTCTGGACGTTCCTCGCGCTGGTGCTGGACTCGCTCGCGATCGCCGCGCAGTCGCTCGTGGGCGCCGCGCTCGGCGCCGGGGCGAGCAAACGGGCGCGCGGGGTGTCGAACCAGATCACCGGCTACGGCCTGGTGTTCGGCTGTTTCCTCGGCGTCGTGTTCGCGTCGGTGGCCGGGGTGCTGCCGCGAGTGTTCACTTCGGACGCGGCCGTACTCGGCCAGATCCCGCACGCCTGGTGGTTCTTCGTCGCGCTGCAACCGATCGCCGGGGTGGTGTTCGCGCTGGACGGCGTCCTGCTCGGCGCGGGCGACGCCGCCTTCCTGCGCAACGCGACCCTGCTGAGCGCGGCGGCGGGGTTCCTGCCGCTGATCTGGCTGTCGCTCGCCTTCGGCTGGGGGCTGGCCGGGATCTGGACCGGGCTCTCGCTGTTCATGCTGCTGCGGCTGGTGACCCTGCTGGTGCGGTGGCGCTCGGGACGATGGGCCGTGGAAGGCGCCGTCCGCGGTTAGTCCTCTGAATGCGTTCCTTGCGTGTGCAACTACCGCATTCAGAGGACGAAACGCGGGTGGTGGCGGGCTCGCTGTGGCGAAAGCCACCCGGGTAACGGGTATGTTTCGCCGTTGCTTAGGAGCTACAACTATATGAGGCGGCAGTGCGGGCGTCTCTTTCTGCCCGAAACCGTTCCCGAGGAGGAAACACTGTGACAGGCCGAGCCACTCGCCGGTCCTGGTTCATCTGGTTCGCCGCCGTCACCGTCTATCTCCTCGCCGTCTTCCACCGCACCTCGTTCGGCGTCGCCGGGCTCCAGGCCGCCGACCGCTTCGGGGTCGGCGCGGCCGCGCTCGGCACGTTCACCGTCCTGCAGGTCGGCGTCTACGCCGCGATGCAGATCCCCACCGGCGTCCTCGTCGACCGCTACGGTCCACGACGCGTGCTCACCGGCGCCGTGTTCTTCCTCGGGCTCGGCCAGATCCTGCTCGCGGTCGCCGATTCCTACCCGCTCGGCCTGCTCGCCCGCGCCGTCGTCGGCTTCGGTGACGCGCTCACCTTCGTGAGCATCCTGCGGCTGATCGCCGCGCACTTCCCCGGCCGCCAGTACGCCCTGCTCGCCGCGCTGACCGGGGCCATCGGGTACGTCGGCAACCTCGCCGCGACCCTCCCGCTGGGCCTCCTGCTCGACGGTCCCGGCTGGACCCCGACGTTCCTCGCCGTCGGCCTGGTGACGGCCCTCTACACCGCCGTCGTCGCCCTCCGCGTCGAAGACACCCCGCGCGGCCTGCCGGAGCCCGTTCGCGAAAAGGTCCATCCGAAGGTGCTGGGCCGCCAGGTCGCCGACGCGTGGCGCACGCCCGGGACCCGGCTGGGGTTCTGGGTCCACTTCAGCACGATGTTCGCGCCCAACGTGCTGACCATGCTGTGGGGTGTCCCGTTCCTGGTGCAGGGGCAGGGATATCCGAAGGCCACCGCGAGTTCGCTGCTGATCGTGTTCGTGTTCGGCTCGATGATCGGCGGCCCGGTGATCGGCGGGCTGATCGGGCGGCGCCCGTCGCTGCGGATGCCGCTCGTCGGCTGGTACATCGGCGGCGCCGCGGTGATGTGGGCGGTCCTGCTCGGCTGGGGCGGCACGATCCCGGTCGCGGTCCTGGTTCCCGTGTTCGCCTTCCTTTCCCTCGGCGGCCCGGCGTCGATGATCGGTTTCGCGCTGGCACGGGACTACAACCCGCTCTCGCGTGTCGGCACCGCGACCGGTGTGGTGAACGTCGGCGGCTTCGTGGCCACGACGATCTCGGCGCTCGCGGTCGGTGTGCTGCTGGAGTGGACGGGCGGCACCTTCCGGCTGGCGTTGCTGTCGGTCATCGCGGTGCTCGCCTTCGGCACCTTCCGGATGCTCGTCTGGTGGCGGCGAACCCGCGCCGTGCTGTTCGAGGCCGAGGCCCGCGGCGAGGCGATCCCGGTGCAGATCCGGCGCCGCCGCTGGGACGCCGAAGCGCCGATGCCCGTCTCGTCCTAGTCATTCGGGCGGGGTGGCTGGTGTGTCGCGAAAGCCACTTTCGAGACGTCAGGTGTCGCGAAAGTGGCTTTCGCGACATGCCACAACTGGTGTTCGTGTGCCATGCGACGAAAGCGCCCTTCACCGCGTGAGACGCGGGGAAAGTCCCCTTCGGCCCCGCCCGGCCCCGAAAGATAGGGTTCGGCCCGTGTCGCGCCCCAATCAGGCTCAAGCCAAGAAACGTCCCGCCCCGCCGCCCGGTCTCGTCATCGTCGACAAACCATCCGGAATGACCTCCCACGACGTCGTCGCCAGGGCGCGGCGCTTCATGGGCACCCGCAAGGTCGGGCACGCCGGCACCCTCGACCCGATGGCCACCGGGGTCCTCGTGCTCGGCATCGAACGCGCGACCAAACTCCTCGGCCATTTGGCCCTGGACCGCAAGACCTATCTCGCGACCCTCTCCTTGGGACTGTCCACCACGACCGACGACGCCGAGGGCGAGCCGATCGCCGAAGCCGCCCCGGAGGTCGTCGAGAAGATCACCGACGAAGCGATCGCCGCCGGGATCGCCGAGCTGACCGGCGACATCCAGCAGGTGCCGAGCGCGGTCAGCGCGGTCAAGATCGACGGCAAGCGCGCGTACGCCCGCGTCCGGGCGGGCGAAGAGGTCGTGATCCCGCCGCGTCCGGTCACCGTGCACCGCTTCGATCTGCTCGCCACCCGCCGCGAGGCCGGCCGGATCGAACTCGACGCGATCGTCGAATGTTCGTCGGGGACCTACGTCCGCGCGCTGGCCCGCGATCTCGGTGCCGGGCTCGGCGCCGGCGGGCATCTGCTCGCGTTGCGGCGCACCACGGTCGGGCCGTTCACGCTCGCCAAGGCCCGCACCCTCGACCAGCTCGAAGACAAGCCGGAGCTGTCGCTGGACCTCGACGCCGCCGTCGCCGCGGCGTTCCCGCGCCGCGATCTGGACGCCCGCACGGCACAGGCGGTCCGATATGGACAGAGGGTGCCCGCGGCCGGGATCGAGGGCACGTACGGGATGTTCGGACCGGACGGCCGGGTGCTCGCCCTCGCCGCGGACGAAGGTGAACTGGCCCGGTCGGTGGTCGTGTTGCTGCCCGCCTAGGGTGGTGCACGGAGCTGGGCTGGAGGAGACGGGGCACAAGTGCAGCGTTGGCGTGGTTTGGGTGACCTCCCCGGGAGCTGGGGACGGTGCGTGGTGACGATCGGCGTCTTCGACGGCGTGCACCGCGGTCATCAGGAGCTGATTTCGAGGACGGTCCGCGCCGCCGCCGAACGCGGCGTGCCGAGCGTGGTGCTGACCTTCGACCCGCATCCGTCGGAGGTGCTCCGGCCGGGCAGCCATCCCGCGCAGCTGACCACGTTGCGCCGCAAGGCGGAACTGGTCGAGGGCCTGGGGGCGGACGTCTTCTGCGTGCTGCCGTTCACCCTGGAGCTGTCGCGGCTGACGGCGCACGAGTTCGTGCACGAGGTGCTGGTGGACAAACTGCACGCGGCCGCGGTGATCGTGGGGGAGAACTTCACCTTCGGCGCCAAGGCCGCCGGTGACGTCGCGCTGCTCCGCACGCTGGGGAAGCGGTTCGGTTTCGTGGCGCAGGGTGCGGAACTGCAGGGTCTGCTCGCGCAGGAGCAGGCGGACAACGACATCACGTTCTCCTCGACCTACGTCCGTTCGTGCATCGACGCCGGGGACGTCGTGGCGGCGTCCGAGGCGCTCGGCAGGCCGCATCGGCTGGAGGGCATCGTCGTCCGGGGCGACGGCCGGGGGCACGACCTCGGCTACCCGACGGCGAACCTGTCGACGCCGCGCTTCGCCGCGGTGCCCGCCGACGGTGTCTACAGCGCCTGGTTCACCCGTTCGTCGGATCTTGGCCGCCGGCTGCGCGCCGCCGTGTCCGTCGGGACCAATCCGACCTTCTCCGGGAGGGAACGCACCGTCGAGGCCTTCGTCCTTGACATCGACGAGGATTTCTACGGACAGCACGTTTCGCTCGATTTCGTCGCCAAGCTGCGGGACCAGGTCCGTTTCCCGACGTCGGAAGGTCTGGTGAAGCAGATCGACGAGGACGTCGCGCGGACCAGGGAACTGCTCGGCGAGCAGGACTGACCGGAGCCGGCCTCGGCCGGACGAGAATCGACAAACATGCCCGCCCGCGTGCGTTCCGGTGGCAAGATGTCACGGACCGCGCAGGGCGTTCGATGGGGTAGGGGAGCGGACCAGGTGGAGGACCACAAGATCGTCCAGCGGAACATCGCGCTGCAGAAGGAGTGGTACGGGGAGCCGCTCGGCGATCGTGTGCGGAGACTGGTCGTCGCCTTCGACATCTCCCAGGCCTTCCTCGCCGAGGTCCTCGGCATCAGCGCGCCCATGCTCAGCCAGGTGATGAGCGGTCGTCGCGCGAAGATCGGGAACCCGGTCGTCCTCGCCAAGATGATCATGCTGGAGCGCAAGGTGCTCGTCCCCGCGGTCGCCGCGGGGGACCGCAAGGCCATGCAGGAGGCGCTGGAAGACGTCCGCGACTCGCGGCCGACGGTGGGCAGGGACAGCATCCCGGTCGGCGCCGTCGCCGACGACCAGGGAGTGCTCGTGGCACTGCGCGACATCGGCGAGGACGAAGACCTCACCGAAGCCGCGAAGCTGCTCGACGACGATTTCCCGTCGCTGGCGGATCTGCTGCGCCGGGCGGCCAAGACCACTTGACGATGACGATCTTCAGCGCGCTGATCCCGCCGGACGGCGTTCTCGACGAGGTCGCCGCCGCGGTGGGTACTCCCGGAGGCGACGGTTTCCGCTGGTCGCCGCGGGAGAACTGGCACATCACCCTCGGTTTCTACGGCGTGGACGACCCGGCGGAACGAGGCGAATGGCTCGCCGGACGGCTGGCGGGCGCGGGCCCGCTCGACCTCCGGCTGGAAAAGGCCGCGACTTTCCCCGGGGTGCTGTGGTTGAGTGTGTCCGGAACCGGGCTCCACGAGCTGGCCGTGAAGGCAGGCGCGGGGAATGAGGGCAGGCCGTACGTGGCCCACCTGACACTGGCCCGCTTCCCCCGCGACCGGCCGGAGGCCGCGAGCGCGTGGGAGGAGCGGCTGGCCGGGTTCACCAGTGAGACTTGGACGGCGACCGAGGCCGTTCTGATGAGCAGTGACCGTGAGCAGGGCGAGCCACGCTACCGGGTGATCCGGTCGTACGCGTTGAACCACGCCCGCGACTGAAGCCGCTGATCACGAGGCTGGTAGCCTCGACGATTGGGTCCGGCTGCAGTCCGTGGCGGCCGTGACCGTCTCACCCGGCGTGAAGACATCGTCCGGGCCGCACGGCACAGAGTATCTAGGAGCACCACTGTGGCTTTGTCCACCGAAGAGAAGAAGTCGATCCTTGCCGAGTACGGCGTGCACGACTCGGACACCGGATCCCCGGAGGCCCAGGTCGCGCTGCTGACCAAGCGCATCGTCGGCCTCACCGAGCACCTCAAGGCTCACAAGCACGACCACCACTCCCGTCGCGGGCTCCTGCTGCTGGTCGGCCGCCGCCGCCGGCTGCTGAACTACGTGATGAAGGTGGACATCGAGCGTTACCGTGCGCTGATCCAGCGCCTCGGCCTGCGCCGATAGCTTGAACCCGAGGGGGAGTGACCACATCGGTCGCTCCCCCTCGGTCCAAGTACAAGGAAACACGCGGCGCGAGCGCGCACGAGGTACCGTCCGCCGGTCCTCGGTAGTGGTTCCCGGGCAACGGCCCGGGGGCTTCGATCGAAGACCGGCCTCACTCCTCGAGCGTCCGCAGGCGAAACAGGTCCCAGGGTGGGAGACTCGCGCCGTTACAGAGGATCAAAAGAGGAGATACACCCTATGACCGACTCCACCGGAGTCACCGTGCACGAAACCGAAGCCGTGATCGACAACGGCCGTTTCGGCACCCGCACCGTTCGCTTCGAGACCGGCCGCCTGGCCCGTCAGGCCGCCGGCGCCGTCGTCGCGTACCTCGACGAAGAGACCATGCTGCTCTCGGCGACCACCGCGTCGAAGCACCCGAAGGACCACTTCGACTTCTTCCCGCTGACTGTGGACGTCGAGGAGCGGATGTACGCCGCCGGGCGCATCCCCGGCGCGTTCTTCCGCCGTGAGGGCCGCCCGTCGACCGACGCGATCCTGACCTGCCGCCTGATCGACCGGCCGCTGCGCCCGTCGTTCGCCGACGGTCTCCGCAACGAGATCCAGGTCGTCATCACCGTCCAGAGCCTCAACCCGGACGACCCGTACGACGTGCTCGCGATCAACGCGGCCTCGGCCTCGACCCAGATCGCCGGTCTGCCGTTCTCGGGCCCGGTCGGCGGCGTCCGCGTCGCGCTGATCGACGGCCAGTGGGTCGCGTTCCCGACCTGGAAGCAGCTCGAAGAGGCCACCTTCAACATGGTGGTCGCCGGCCGCATCGTGGGTGACGACGTCGCCATCATGATGGTCGAGGCGGAGGGCACCGAGCAGACGCTCGACCTGATCGCCGCCGGCGGCAAGGCGCCGGACGAGATCGCCGTCGCCGAGGGCCTCGAGGCCGCGAAGCCGTTCATCAAGGTCCTGTGCGAGGCCCAGCAGCAGCTGGCCGAGCTGGCCGCCAAGCCGACCGGCGAGTTCCCGGTCTTCCTCGCCTACGAGCAGGACGCGTACGACGCCGTCGCCGCCATCGCGACCGACGACCTCGCGAACGCCCTGACCATCGCGGGCAAGCAGGACCGCGAGAACGCGACCGACCAGGTCAAGGCCGCGGTGCTGGAGAAGGTCGGCCTTGGCGAGGGCGAAGCCTTCCAGGGCCGCGAGAAGGAGATCGGCGCGGCGTTCAAGGCCCTGTCGAAGAAGATCATGCGCAAGCGCGTCCTCACGGACAAGATCCGCATGGACGGCCGCGGCCTGACCGACATCCGTTCGCTCGCCGCCGAGGTCGCCGTGATCCCGCGGGCGCACGGTTCCGCGCTGTTCGAGCGCGGTGAGACCCAGATCCTGGGCGTCACCACGCTGAACATGCTCCGCATGGAGCAGCAGATCGACTCGCTCTCCCCGGAGACCACGAAGCGGTACCTGCACCACTACAACTTCCCGCCGTTCTCCACCGGTGAGACCGGCCGCGTCGGTTCGCCGAAGCGGCGCGAGATCGGCCACGGCATGCTCGCCGAGCGCGCCCTGGTCCCGGTCCTGCCGAAGCGGGACGAGTTCCCGTACGCGATCCGCCAGGTCTCCGAGGCGCTGGGCTCCAACGGCTCCACCTCGATGGGCTCGGTCTGCGCCTCGACCATGGGTCTGCTGAACGCGGGTGTCCCGCTGAAGGCGCCGGTCGCCGGTATCGCCATGGGCCTCATCTCCGACGAGGTCGACGGCGAGACCCGTTACGTCGCGCTGACCGACATCCTGGGCGCCGAAGACGCCATGGGCGACATGGACTTCAAGGTCGCCGGCACCAAGGACATCATCACCGCGCTGCAGCTCGACACGAAGCTCGACGGCATCCCGTCGGAGGTTCTCGCGGCCGCGCTGAAGCAGGCGAAGGACGCTCGCCTCACCATCCTGGAGGTCATCGCCGAGGCGATCGACGGCCCGGACGAGATGAGCCCGTACGCGCCGCGCGTCACCAGCGTGAAGATCCCGGTGGACAAGATCGGCGAGGTCATCGGCCCGAAGGGCAAGATGATCAACTCGATCACCGAGGAGACCGGCGCCGACATCTCCATCGAGGACGACGGCACGATCTACGTGGGCGCGGCCGACGGCCCGTCGGCGGAGGCGGCGATCGACAAGATCAACGCCATCGCCAACCCGCAGCTGCCCAAGGTCGGCGAGCGCTTCCTCGGCACCGTGGTGAAGACGGCCGCGTTCGGCGCGTTCGTCTCGCTGCTGCCGGGCAAGGACGGCCTGGTGCACATTTCGAAGCTGGGCAACGGCAAGCGGATCGCCAAGGTCGAAGACGTGGTCAACGTGGGCGACAAGCTCCGCGTCGAGATCGCCGACATCGACAACCGCGGCAAGATCAGCCTGATCGTGGTCAAGGAAGACGACGCTGCCGACGCCGCCGAGAAGCCCGCCGAGGGTGACAAGGCCGAGGCCCCGAAGGCCGACGCGTAGTAGTCCTGGCTAGACCGATGTGAAACGTCAGGAAAGGGTCGTTCAGGACGATTTTCGTCCTGAACGACCCTTTCCTGACATGTGAGTAAGGAATCCGTTGGCTCGTCAGGTTCCCGGGCACGAACAGCCCGTCGGCAGCACCCGCACCCTTGAGTCCACTTCGGACGGCGCGGTGGTCAAGCGCAGTGTGCTGGCCGGTGGCCTCCGGGTCATCACCGAGCACGTACCCGCGTCCCGTTCGGTGACGGTCGGACTGTGGGTCGGCGTCGGATCGCGCGACGAGCCGTCGTCGGTCGAGGGCGCGGCGCACTACCTCGAACACCTGCTGTTCAAGGGCACCACGAACCGGGACGCCACCCAGATCGCCGAAGAGATCGACGCGGTCGGCGGGGAGTTCAACGCGTTCACCGCGAAGGAGCACACCTGCTACTACGCGCAGGTGCTCGACGAGGATCTGCCGCTCGCGATGGACCTCGTCACCGACGTCGTGTTCGAGGCGCTGTGCACGGACAAGGACGTCGAGACCGAGCGCAGTGTCGTGCTCGAAGAGATCTCGATGCGTGACGACGACCCCGAAGATCTGCTGCACGAGACGTTCGTCGGCGCGATCCTGGGCAACCACGCGCTCGGCCGTCCGGTGCTGGGCAGCGAGAAGTCCATCGCCGAGATGTCCGCTTCGGCGCTGCGCGGGTTCTACCGGCGCCGCTACACGCTGCCGCGGATGGTGCTCGCGGTCGCCGGGAACATCGAGCACGGCCAGGTGCTTCGCCTGGTGCGCAAGGCTTTGCGGAACCGGCTGAGAGGAGCGGCGACACCCGTGCCGCCGCGTGGCGGGCGGGCCCGGATCGCGATGGCGCCGAAACTCGCGCTGCACACCGACGACACCGAGCAGGCGCACGTGATGCTCGGCCTGCGTTCGCTGTCGCGGCACGACGACCGGCGGTTCGCGCAGTCGGTGCTCAACGCCGCGCTCGGCGGCGGGATGAGCTCGCGCCTGTTCCAGGAGGTCCGCGAGAAGCGCGGCCTGGCGTACCAGGTGTATTCGTCCGTCGCGAGCTACGCCGACGCCGGGCACATGGCCGTGTACGCGGGCTGCCAGCCGGAGAAGCTCGGCGAGGTCGCCGGCGTGATCCGCGAGGTGCTCGAACTCGTCGGCAAGGACGGGCTGAGCGAAGCCGAGGTCGCGCGGGCGAAGGGACAGCTGCGGGGCGGGCTCGTGCTCGGTCTTGAGGACACCTCGTCGCGGATGTCGCGGATCGGCAAGAACGAACTGAACTACGGCCGCTATCTCGGCGTCGACGACACGGTGGCGCGGATCGACGCCGTCACCACCGAAGAGGTCTGTGCGCTCGCTCGCACTCTGCTCGCCCGCCCTGGTGGCGTCTCGGCGGCGGCGGTGGTCGGGCCGTACGCTCACGCCGACGACCTTCCGGACGATCTGCACGAGGTGATCGCATCATGACCGCTGGAATTCGCGTCGGTGTGCTGGGCGCACGCGGCCGGATGGGCCAGGAAGTGGTGAACGCCGTCAACGGCGCCGACGACATGGAGCTCGTCGCCGCGCTGGACGCCGGTGACGACTTCGCGGCGCTCAAGCAGGCGCAGGTCGTCGTCGACTTCACCCATCCCGACGCGGTGATGGACAACCTGGAGTTCCTGACCGGCAACGGGATCCACGCCGTCGTCGGCACCACCGGATTCAGCGGGGAGCGGCTGGAGAAGCTGCGCTCGTGGCTCGCGGCCGATCCGTCGCTCGGCGTGCTCATCGCGCCGAACTTCGCGCTCGGCGCGGTGCTGGCGATGCGGTTCGCCCAGCAGGCGGCGCGGTTCTACAACTCGGCCGAGGTCATCGAACTGCACCACAACCGCAAGGCCGACGCGCCTTCCGGCACCGCCGCGCACACCGCGAAGCTGATCGGCGAGGCCCGTGCGGAAGCCGGTCTCGCTCCCGGTGAAGACGCGACGACGTCCGAAGTGGACGGTGCCCGCGGCGCGCTCGTCGACGACGTCCGCGTGCACTCGGTCCGGCTCCCCGGGCTGGTGGCGCACGAGGAGATCCTGTTCGGTGGCGAGGGCGAGACCCTGACCATCCGGCACGACTCGCTGCACCGCACCTCGTTCATGCCGGGCGTGCTGCTCGGTGTGCGCTCGGTGCTCACGCGGCCCGGCCTCACGGTCGGTCTCGAGAACATCCTCGACCTGTGAGGGCCCGCAACTTCGCGCTGGTGATGACGGCGGCGCTCGCCGTCTACGTCGTCCTGCTGGCGGGCCGGGCCATCGCGTTGCTGCGTACCGGCGAGACGGTGCCGGTGATCTTCGGCATCGGGGTTCTGCTGCTGCCGGTGCTCGGGATCTGGATCATCGTCACCACCTGGCGTTCCGGTGTCCAGATCCAGCGGCTTTCACGGCGATTGGACGAAGAAGGCGGCCTTCCCGACGTCTCCGATCTGCCCCGCAGGCCTTCGGGCAGGGTGGATCGGGACGCCGCGGACGCCTGGTTCGACGAGCGCCGCGCCGAGGTCGAGGCGGATCAGGAGAACTGGCGCGTCTGGTACCGGCTGGCGTACGCGTACGAGATCGCCGGGGACCGGAAACGGGCCCGCGCGACGATGCGGCGCGCCGTGGAACTCGAAGCCTCCTCCCGCAATTAGTCCTCTGAACGCGTGGGCTCGATCCCGAGGACGGGCAGGCATTCGCGGACGGCGGCGAGTTCGATGTCGTCACGGCGCCGCCACCGTTCGCGGGGCAGCCGCCATTGCTTGATCCGCGCGGGTTCGCCGCGCCGGGTGTCCCAGGTGACGCCGTTCGGCTCGTAACCCAGCGCCTGTGAGACGCGGTTCGAGGCTTGGTTGTCGAAGAAGGCGTCGCTGGACGCCTCACGCGCTCCGAATCCCTCGAAGGCCAGCTGCAGCACGGCCTGCCGCATCTCCTTGCCCAGGCCGCGGCCCCGCAGGCCCGGGCCGAGCCAGGAGAACGTGGTGACCGTGCCGAACGTGGCGAAGTCGATGCCGATCAGATCCTGCATGCCCACCGGCTCGCCGTCGACGACCACCACGAAGTACAGCCGCCATTGGCTCGCGTTCACCCGGCCCCGGCCCAGCCAGATCCCGCGGAGCCAGCGCCACTCGCGTTCCGGGCTGTCCTCGTAGAGCGAGGCCGGATCGTCGAAGGGCCATGGGGGTTCGGTGACCACGCCCTCGCGGACCGTCGGGATCAAGCGCTCCAGGAGCTCGTCCGTCGCGCCCAGCAAGGACAGGCGGGGTGTGTGCACCTGCACGTTCAACGGCGGATATGCGAACGAAGTCGGCATGGGCGGAAACCCTAGAGCGCGGCCGCCATGGCGCGCATCACAATATCGGTGCTCAGTAGTGGAACCAGCCCGCGAACAGGGCGGGGGAGGCGGCCAGCAGGCTGAACCGCACCCAGCGGCCCACGAAACCGGTGGCCAGGAAGGTCGCGAGCGGCATCCGCACCAGGCCCGCGAGCACACTCGTGGCCATGTACGGCGGCAGGCCGACGACCGAGCTCACCCCGTACGTGCCCGCCATCCAATGCGGATGCCGGTGGCATCGTTCGCGCAGTGCGTCGAGCCGGGCGCGCATCTTCTTGGTGCGCGCCCGCCATCTTTCCCGGCGCGGGGTGGGCGGCCGCTCGCGGTGCAGGCGGTCGTGCAGCGGTTTCGGCAGCTTGATCGTGCCCTTCGCGGCGAGGTAGTAGAGCGTTTTCCCGCCCACCTGACCTGCCGCGACGATGGCGCCGAGCAGCAGCCACGGCATCGTCGGCTGGCTCGCGCACAGACCGATGAGGAACATCTCGATGCTGACCACGGGGAGGATCGCGGAACCGAAGGCGACGCCGAACGACAGGAGCAACCAGCCCACCATCGTTGCCTCCCCGTTATCTTCGTTCCTTCCAAGTTATCAGCTGAAAACCTGGACGCACTGGGGCCAGCCCCCGTTCCCGGCCTCCGGGTCGCACCAGAAGATCACCTGTTCGTCGGCTCACGGCCACCTGCCGCTGCCATGCTGGAGCCGTGGCCGACCTGCACGGCGCGGTCCGCGGCAAGGGTTTCGCGGATCGCTTCGCCGATTTCTGCGCGGCCGTGGTGCGGCGCCTCCCCTTCGGGCTCTCCCGGCTGGTGGCGCCGAGTTTCCTCGGTTTCGCGCTCATCAACGGGTTCACCTTCGGGGTCGACCTGATCCTGCTGACCCTGCTCCGCGGCTGGCTCGGCCTGCCGGTGTGGCTGGCGATCACGCTCGCCTACGCGACGGCGTTCGGGTTGAGCTTCGTGCTGAACCGCAGCATGAACTTCCGCTCGCACGCGCCCGTCGGCAGGCAGGCGGTGCTCTACGTCATCGCGATCGTCATCAACTACGTGGCGTTCCTGCTCGGCGTCGGCGCGGGACTGGCCGCGCTGGGCGTCGACTACCGCCTCTCGCGGCTCATCGCCGGGGCGTGCGAAGGCGTGTTCATGTACTCGGTGATGCGCTGGGTCGTGTTCGCGAAGTCAGGGAGTGAGCTCGAGGTCGAGGCCGCCGGTGAGCCGGACTTCGCGCACGTTCGTGCTTCCGGTGTCGAGGATGCGGACGGTTCCGTCGGGCGACCAGCCCGCGCGGCGGAAGAAGCCCAGTGACGCGTGATCGGTCTGGGCGACCCAGCTGATCCCGCGGGTGGCGCCGTCCGCACGCAGCCAGGCGGACGCGTTCGCCAGCAGCCGTCCCGCGTGCCCGCGCCGTCCCCAGCGCGGCTCGACCAGCAGCGAGGCGATGAGGGCCGTCGTCGAAGCGTCGTCGGGCAGCGATCCGTCGGCCGTGGCGACCTCGCTCACCGGAGCGCGGCCGGCGACACAGAAACCGACGGTGAACTCGCCTTCGGTGGCGAGGAAGACACGCGTGCCCGCGTACTCGATCGTCTCGGTCCAGGTCTTTTCGAGTTCCTCGATGTCGAGACCGGCTACGGCCGCTTCGCCGAGCAGCTCGGTGTAGGCGCTTCGCCAGGTGTCCCGCTGGATACGGGCGATCTCGGGGGCGTCGGACACGACTGCTGGGCGGACTTCGGCGGCGGCCATGGCAGGAAACCTACAGCGGAGCGAAGCTCCATCCGTTGAGGGTGGGGGTGGGGAGGAAGGTGGAGTAGCGGTGTCGCGGAAACTGTCGGTGGGGGATGGCACCATGCCGACGATGAGCACTACGACCATCAGCGGTCCGGTCGCGCGCCGGATCGCCCTGGCCGCACAAGGGTTCGCGGACGCGCGTCCCGGTGGAGCGGTCACGAGGAGGCATCTGCAGCGCGTGCTGTCGCGAATCCAGTTGCTGCAACTGGATTCGGTGAACGTCGCGGTCCGCGCGCACTACATGCCGTTGTTCTCCCGGCTCGGCGCGTACGAGTCCACGCTGGTGGACGACGCGGCCTGGTCCCATTCCACGCGCAAACCCCGGATGCTGGTCGAATCCTGGGCGCACGAGGCGAGTCTGCTGCCCGTGGCGGACTGGCCGCTCCTGCGGTCCGGGGCGAAGCGCATGGGCTGGTGGACGAACTACGCGCGGGTGCTGGACCAGACACCCCAGCTGGTGGACGACATCCTGACCGTGGTCAAGGAACAGGGGCCGATCGGCGCGGGCGGCATCGAGCGCGCGCTGGAGGGCAAGTCGGGAGGTTCGAGGCCCGGTTCGTGGTGGGAGCGCTCGGAGGTCAAGAAGGCCTGCGAGTGGCTCTTCGGCATGGGGCAGCTGACCACCGGCACGCGCCGGTCGTTCGAGCGGCTGTACGACCTGACCGAACGCGTCGTCCCACCGGAAATCCTGTCCCGAACCGTGAGCCCGGAGGAAGGCGCCCGCGAACTGATCACCCGCGCGGCCGTCGCGCTGGGCATCGGCACCGAACCGGACCTGCGGGACTACTACCGCCTGGGCCCGGACGTCAGCAAGCGGGCGGTGGCGGAGCTGGTCGACGCGGGTGTGCTGGAACCGGTGACCGTGGACGGCTGGCCCGCCCCGGCGTACCGGCACTTCGCGGCGAAGGCGCCGAGGTCGGTCACCGGCCGGGCCCTGCTGTCGCCCTTCGACCCATTGATCTGGGAACGCGCCCGCACCGAGCGCATCTTCGACTTCTTCTACCGCATCGAGATCTACGTGCCCGAGCCGAAGCGGATCTACGGGTACTACGTGTTCCCGTTCCTGCTCGACGGCGAACTCGTCGGCCGGGTCGACCTCAAGGCCGACCGTGCCGCCGGGGTGCTTCGCGTTCAAGGCGCCTTCGCCGAGCCTGGGGTGGATGTCGCTCGGGTCGCGAGTGAGCTGGCGGGCGAGCTGCGGCTGATGGCGGAGTGGCAGGGACTGGACGGGGTCGCGGTGGGGAAGCGGGGAGACCTCGCTCCGGTGCTCTCCCGCCTCGTGCGCTGAGCCCGACCCCCGCACGAACGCTATGAACGGTCCGTTCCTTGCAAAATTTGCAAGGAACGGACCGTTCATAGCGGCGGCTCCTCAAGAAGGCCCAAGCGTCAGGAAAGGGTCGTTCAGGACCAGAAACGTCCTGAACGACCCTTTCCTGACATCCACGTGAGCGAGGGACCTTTGCTCCCACCCCCGTGGAAAAGTGCGAGCAAAGGTCCCTCGATCCCCCTGTGGTCCGCGGCTCAGCCGGCCGCGCTGGTCACCACCGCGTCGCCGGTGCCGGTGCGCGCCCGCACCTTCAGCGAGACCTCCGAAGGCGCGCTGTCCGCGACCTCCAGTTCGCTCGACACCGAACCGGTCGTCGACGAGAGGTCGATCTCGGCCTGGACACCGCCCCGGATAGCGACCCGGACCTCACCCGATCCGGTGGTCAGTTCCAGCGTCCCGGAGGCGGCGTCGGTCACCGAGAGGTCGCCGCTGCCGGTACGCGCCAGGACCTCGCCCGCGACCTCGCCGAGCCAGACGTCACCCGTGCCGGTCGCGACCGTGGCCGAACCGTTCACCGAGGCCGCCTCGACCGAACCGCTGCCGGTGCGCAGTTGCAGGCCCGACAGGGTCGGCCCGAGTTTGATGTCGCCGGTGCCGGTGCGGACGATGGCCGAACCGTCGGCCCGTTCGAGGGCGATCTTGCCGGCGCCGGTCAGGATGTCGGCCCGCCCGGCGACACCGGTGACCGTGACGTCGGCCGCCCCGGCCCGTACCTCCAGATGCGAACCGGCGGGTGCCCGGACGGTCACGGCGAGCGGGACGTTCTTCAGCTGCCAGGCCTTCGGCGCCTGGACGACCAGCCGGTTGCCGACCTTCTCGATCCGCGTCTGCGCCACGGCATCACCCACGGAGCCCGCCGAACCCACCGGCGAACCGCCGAGCTGGTCGCCGAAGCGTTCCCCGACCCAGCTGAGCAGGCTCGTCATCCCGTCCACCCACGGCTGCTGTTCGCCGCCGTCCCGGCGGACCTCGGTGTGGACCCCGTTTTCGTCGGTCAGTTCGATCGTCACCCGGCCGATGGCCACGCTCACGTCGACCTCGATCGGGCCCTCGGCCTCGAAGTCCTCGACGCGCACGGTCTCTTCACCGGCGGGAATGCTTTCCTCGGTCATTTTCGTCCCCCTCAGCCCTGGACCCAGCCGTGCAAATGCGAACCGGCGCCGCCGCCCGGCTTCTGCTTGTGGTGCCAGTGCTCGCTCCCGCTCTTGCCCAGCGCGCCCTGGACGGCCTGCGAGACGAACGTGTTCAGCGAAACGCCCTGCGAGGCGGCCGCGGCTTCGGCCTGGCCCTTGACCTGCTCGAACAGGCGCAGCGTGATGCGGGTGATGTCGCCCGTGTCCACCTTGGGGGCGCGCGGGGTCTCCCGCGGCGTCTCCTGACGGGGCGCGGACTGCTCGGCGCTCTCGGCGGAGCCGGTGACGACGACGCGCACGTCGCGGCCGTCGAGCCGGACGTCGACAACGTGCCCCGGCAGCGCCGAAGTCACTTCGGCGGCGAGGTCGGCGAGGGCATTCATGATGGTCAGTCGGGCAGCCGGCTCCAGCGCCGACGACAGCAGCGCGGCAGCGCGCCGCGTCTGCTCGTCGCCGGCCGAAGCCGTGTTCGCGAGGTCCTCGCGAAGGCTTGTGATGTACGGCGTCAGATCCATGACACCACTATGACGTCACTTGTGGTGTCAGTCAAGGAGGCTATGACGTCACCGTGATGTCGTCCCGGCGTCAAAGGCGGTTGCGGTTACGCTGCCCGGAGTCGTGGAGCAGGGGTCGAAAAGGAGTGCGAACGTGGCCGAGACCGTGTCACCCAAGGTTCAACTGATCGCGAAGACGGAGTTCTTCCCGCCGTCCGACGTACCGTGGTCGACCGATGCCGACGGTGGTGAGGCGCTGGCCGAATTCGCGGGCCGGGCCTGCTACCAGTCCTGGAAGAAGCCGAACCCGAAGACGGCCACCAACGCCGGCTACCTCGAGCACATCATCGACGTCGGTCACCTGTCGGTGCTGGAGCACGGCTCCGTCAGCTTCTACATCACCGGCATCTCCCGGTCGCTGACGCACGAGCTGATCCGCCACCGTCACTTCTCCTACTCGCAGCTCTCGCAGCGCTACGTGCCGGAGCGCGACGCCGCGTTCGTCGAGCCCGACGTCATCGCGCAGGACCCGGAGCTGCACGCGAAGTTCCTCGCCGCCTCGCAGGCCGCCGTCGACGCCTACACCGAGCTGCTCGCCGGGCTGGAGGAGAAGTTCGCCGACGTGCCGAGCGCGACCCTGCGCCGCAAGCAGGCCCGTCAGGCCGCCCGCGCCGTGCTGCCGAACGCCACCGAGACCCGCATCGTGGTCACCGGCAACTACCGCGCCTGGCGGCACTTCATCGCGATGCGCGCCACCGAGCACGCCGACGTCGAGATCCGCGCCCTGGCCATCGAGTGCCTGCGTGAGCTGCAGAAGGCGTCGAGCAACGTCTTCGCGGACTTCACCATCTCCGCGCTGCCCGACGGCACCGAGGTCGCGTCCAGCCCGAAGGTCCTCGAAGGCTGATGCGACGCCTCGCGATCGACGTCCGGCCCGGTGAGTACGCGGTCGCCCGCCTCGCCCCGGACGCGCCGGTTCCGGCGAACCTGCTCGACCCCGGCGAGCCCGTGCTGATCTCGCTCACACGGACGCCGGAGGAGCTGTCGGTGATCTGCCCGGCCGGTCTCGCGCCGGCCGGGGCCACCGTCGAGGACGGCTGGCGGCTGCTGTCGGTCCGCGGACCGCTCGCGTTCACGCTCACCGGCATCATCGCGGCGCTGTCGAGCGAACTCGCCGCCGCCGGTGTGGCGCTGTTCTCCATGTCCACATTCGACACCGACCACGTGCTGGTCCGGGCTGCCGAACTGGAGCGCGCGGTGAAGGCGCTCCGGGAAGCCGGGCACGAGGTCACGGTCTGATTCACCAGCCGGGCGAAGGAACCTTTCGGGACGCGAACGGGTCCGAGTTGGCATCCTGCGCGAACCGAAGGAGCACCGAACCTTGACCGACGAACAGACCCGTCCGTACGGGCCGCCCCAGCAGACCCAGCAGGCCACCGGCGCGCGGATCGTCGCCGGCCGATACGCCCTGCTGGGCGAGCTCGGCCGCGGCGGGATGGGCATCGTCTGGCGTGCGCAGGACCAGGTGATCGGCCGTCAGGTGGCGATCAAGGAGCTGAAGTTCCCGAACGCCCCCGAGGACGCCTCGGTGCTGTCGGAGCGGATGCTGCGCGAAGTCCGCTCCGGCGGCCGCCTCAACGATCCGGCCGTCGTCACCGTGTACGACGTCGTCACCGAGAACGGCGCCACCTACATCGTGATGGAGCTGGTCGAGGCGCCGACGCTGGCCGATCTGGTGCGCGACCGCGGGCCGCTGCCCGCCCAGCAGATCGCGCTGGTGGGGGAGCGGGTGCTGTCCGCGCTGCGGGCCGCGCACGCCGCCGGGATCGTGCACCGCGACGTCAAACCCGCGAACATCATGGTCGCGCCGGACGGCCGGGTGAAGCTCACCGACTTCGGCATCGCGCACGCTGCCGACGACCCGCGCCTGACCACCAGCGGCATGATCGTCGGCTCGCCCGCGTTCATGGCGCCGGAACGGGTCGAGGGCCGCGACGCGATGCCCGAATCCGACCTCTGGTCGCTGGGTACGGCGCTGTTCTTCGCCGCGGAAGGCATCGTCGCGTTCGAACGGTCGACCACCGCGGCGACCCTGCACGCGATCATGACCGAGGCGCCGTACCTGACCAGGGTCCAGGGCCCGCTGGCCGCCGCGATCCTCGGCCTGCTGGTCACCAAACCCGAGGCGCGGATGTCGTACGACCAGGTGCGCAGCCTGCTCGCGGCGGCACAGGGTGTGCAGGCCCAGCCCACGCCGCCCTCGGGCGGCACGGCGATGATGCCGCAGTCCGGCCAGCCGATGACCCGGCTCGCCCCGGCCCCGGCGAAGCGCGATCTGCGCCCCCTGTGGCTGAGCCTCGCTGCGGTCGCCGTGATCGGCGCGCTGGTCGGCGGGATCTTCCTCGGCCGCTGGATGGCCGCGCCCGAGGGGAACTCGCAGGCGCAGGCGACGCTGACGTACGGCATCAACGGCCAGGTCAAGCTCGGTTCGTCCGGGGACTGCTACAACGTGCCGCTCAAAGAGGGCATCAACCTGAACGACGGGGTCAGCTGCGACAAGGACCATCTGCTGGAGATCTTCTCCAAGCGGTCGTTGCTCGAAGTCGAGTCCCCCAGCGACGACGACGCGAAGATCGCCGAATATCCGGGAGCGGAAACGGTCAACCGGATCGCCGAGGCGACCTGCTCGGCGACCTTCAACTCGAACATCGTGCCGGCGGCGCAGCGGGCTTCGCTGACCTGGCGGGCGGTCGTCCCGACCGAGGCGGAATGGAAGCGGCCGCCCGGCGAGGAAGACCGCAGCTACTCGCGGGGCTACTACTGCCTGCTCGCCAAGACCGACGGGAGCCAGATCCCCTCGCAGATCACGACCAAGGTCAAATAGCTCACAGAGAGTTTGCGCCGAGTTCGCCTTCGTCGTGGAAAATCTCCCGCATTCGGCGGGAACGACCACGTCGGCAGGGGGTTCGGCGCTCGCAGGAGGTACCTTCACAGCATGTCCACTCCACCTACCGCAGCGCCGGGAAGACCGTTCGGGCGCGTGCTCACCGCGATGGCCACCCCCTTCGACGCCGATGGCGCGCTGGACCTGAAGCGGGCGCAGGAGCTGGCCGAACACCTCGTGGATCTGGGCAACGACGGTCTCGTCGTGAACGGCACGACGGGGGAGAGCCCCACCACCACCGACGCCGAGAAGGCCGAGCTGGTCCGCGCCGTCGTCGAAGCGGTCGGTGACCGCGCGACGATCGTCGCCGGCGCGGGCACGAACAACACCGCGCACAGCATCGAGCAGGCGAAGCAGGCCGAAGCGGCCGGCGCCCACGGCATCCTCGTCGTCACGCCGTACTACTCGCGGCCCAGCCAGGCGGGGCTCTACGCGCACTTCACCACCGTCGCCGACGCCTCCGGCCTGCCGGTGATGCTCTACGACATCCCGCCGCGTTCGATCGTGCCCATCGAGGTCGACACGCTGCTGCGGCTCGCCGAGCACCCGCGCATTCTCGCGGTCAAGGACGCCAAGGGCGACCTCATCGCCGGCTCCGAGGTCATCGCGAACACCCAGCTCGCCTACTACTCCGGTGACGACGGCCTCAACCTGCCGTGGGTCTCGGTCGGCGGCGCGGGCGTGGTCAGCGTGATCGGGCACGTCGTCGCGGGCCGCATCCGCGGCATGATGGACGCCTACGAGTCCGGCGACACCTCCACCGCGCGCACCAACCACCGCGGCATGCTGCCGGTGCTGCGGGCGATGTCCCGCGTCGGCGGGGTCGCGTTCTCGAAGGCGGCCCTGAAGCTGCGCGGATTCGACATCGGCGACCCGCGGCTGCCCATCGTGGCCGCGAGCGACGAGCAGCTCCAGGCGATTTCCGCCGATCTCGCCCAGGGGGGCGTGCCGCTCGGTGAAAGCGCCGCCGGCGACTGGCATGGTGCACGAGTGGCACAAGCAGATTCAGCGGCGGCCTACACGGCGCCGACCTCACATACCAGCGTAGGGACCATGCCTCGGTGAGTTCATTGCCAACCGGACCCGGACCGACCACCCCGCCGCCCGCGCTGCCCGAAGGCGCCTTGCGCGTGGTCGCGCTCGGCGGGATCGGCGAAGTCGGCCGCAACATGACCGTCTTCGAATTCGACGGCCGTCTGCTGATCGTCGACTGCGGGGTCCTTTTCCCCGAGGACGACCAGCCCGGCGTCGACCTGATCCTGCCCGACTTCCGCGCGATCGAAGACCGCCTTGAGGACATCGACGGTCTCGTCCTCACCCACGGGCACGAGGACCACATCGGCGCCGTCCCGTTCCTGCTGCGGCTCGTGCCGGACCTGAAGATCTACGGCTCCCGGTTCACGAACGCGCTGCTCGCGGCCAAGGCCAAGGAACACCGCCAGCGGCCGAACCTGATCGAGGTCCGCGAGGGCGAGCGACGCAAGGTCGGCTGGTTCGACCTCGAGTTCTTCGCGGTCAACCACTCGATCCCGGACGCGCTCGCGGTGGCCATCCGCACGCCCGCGGGGGTCGTGCTGCACACCGGCGACATCAAGCTCGACCAGCTCCCGCTCGACGGCAGGCTGACCGACCTCGCCGGATTCTCCCGGCTCGGCGACGAGGGCGTGGACCTGTTCTGCGTCGACTCGACCAACGCCGAGGTGCCCGGCTTCGTCATGCCGGAACGCGACATCGGCCCGGTGCTCGACGACGTCGTCCGCAAGGTCGGCCAGCGCGTCATCGTGGCCTGTTTCGCGAGCCATGTGCACCGCGTCCAGCAGGTGCTCGACGCGGCCGTGCGGCACGGGCGCCGGGTCGCGTTCGTCGGCCGGTCGATGGTCCGGAACATGGGCATCGCGGCCGATCTCGGCCTGCTGAACGTGCCCGACGGTCTGCTGGTCAACCTCGACCAGGCCAGTGACCTGCCCGAGGGCAAGGTGCTGTTCGTGTCGACCGGTTCGCAGGGCGAGCCGCTGTCGGCGCTGTCGCGGATGGCGCGCGGCGAGCACCGGCAGATCTCGATCCGCGCCGGCGACACCGTCGTACTGGCCAGCTCGATGATCCCGGGCAACGAGACCGCGGTCTTCGGCGTCGTCAACGGCCTCACCCGGCTCGGCGCGAACGTCGTGCACCAGGGCAACGCCAAGGTGCACGTGTCCGGGCACGCGTCGGCGGGCGAGCTGCTGTACCTGTACAACGCGGTGCGCCCCAGCAACGTCATGCCGGTGCACGGCGAGTGGAAACACCTGCGCGCCAACGGAGAACTGGCCGTGCGCACCGGTGTCGCCCCGGAGAACGTGGTGATCGCCGAGGACGGTGTCGTGGTCGACCTCGTCGACGGCAAGGCCACGCGGACCGGCCGGGTCGAGGTCGGGCACGTGTACGTCGACGGCCTCTCGGTCGGTGACGTCGGCGAGTCGACCCTGTCCGACAGGCTCGTGCTCGGCGAGGGCGGTTTCATCGCCATCACCGTCGCCGTGGACACCAGCACCGGCCGCGCGGTGACGCGTCCGACGGTGTCCGGACGCGGGTTCTCCGACGACCCGAAGGCGCTCGACGCCGTGGTCCCCATGGTGGAGATGGAACTCGCCAGGACCGAGGCCGAGGGCATCACCGACACGCACCGCATCGCCCAGGCCGTGCGCCGGGTCGTCGGCCGCTGGGTCGCCGACACCTACCGGCGCCGCCCGATGATCGTGCCGACGGTCATCCCCGTCTAGTCCCGAACGCGCGTGAAGGCCCCCTTCACTCGGCTCAGCCGAGGGAAGGGGGCCTTCACGCGCGAGTGGCGGCCGCGAGCAGCAGGGCGAAGGCGACTGTGATCGCCTGGCCGAAGAGGGCGTTGCGTGCTTTGCGCTGTTCCGCACGAGTGGGCCGGTTCATCACTGATTCCCCCGATTTCGAGTGTTTTCCTTACCGGGCAAGTGTTTCGCGAGCCGCGCCGGGGCACCTCCCGCCTTGGTGGGGTTTCGCTACGCCGAAAGTCGTAGCCTTCCCCTAGGGGAGCGGCCGGCGTACCCTCGGACGCTCCTCGAGCCCCATGCCGGGAGAGCCGATGGGACGCCACGCCACCACCCGGACCCGAAGACGGATACTGCTCCCGTCGCTGGCGCTCGCGCTGGCGGTCGTGCTCGGCGCGGCCACCTGGGTGGTGGTGGCCATGACGCGGTCCGAACCCGGCTGCGAGCCCGCCCGGGTGGTCGTCGCGGCGTCGCCCGATATCGCCCCCGCCGTCATGCGGGCGGCCAGTGCGCTCGATCTCAAGTGTGTCGCGTTCGACGTCCAGCCCAGGGATTCCCTCCAACTGGCGGAGGAGCTGTCCGGAACCGCGCCCAAGCCCCAGGCCTGGATCCCGTCGTCGACGTTGTTCTTGAGGCGTGCCAACGGGGTTCCCGTCTCCGGGCCGTCGATCGCCAGCTCACCGGTGGTACTCGCGGTCGCGGAACCGGTCGCGCGGACGCTCGGCTGGCCCCGCAAGCCGCTGACGTGGCCGGAGGTACTCGGCGGATCCGGTGTCGTCGCCGGAATGCCGGACCCCGCGAGCGATCCCGCCGGTGTTTCCGCGCTGCTGGCGCTCCGAGAGGTCACGAAGGGCGCGTCGGATCCCGCCGCCGCGTACGTCGCCTTGCTCCGGAAGTTCTCCGCCACCACTTCGGGTGCGACAGTGTTCCCCGCGCCCGAGAATGCGGTGCTGCGCCACAATTCCGGGCTCTCCGAGGGCGAGACCGCGCTGGTGGCCGCGTATTCACCCGCGGCTCCGGCGCTCGACTACCCGTTCGTCGAGATCGCGGGCGCGACCCAGCGGCAGGCGGAGGCGGTCGCCGAACTGAAACGCGCCCTGCTGCGCGGCGCCGCGACCGGCACGCCGTCCGATCTGCGCGCTCCCGGCGGACAGGCGTTGCGGCTGACCGAAAACGATCAGCGTGTTTCGGCACAAGGGCAGCGCAGCACCGAGATTCCGGCCGCCGCCGAGGTCGGCAAGGTGCTCAGCCAGTGGGCCGGAGTGAACGCGAGTGCCCGGGTCCAGGTCCTCATCGACGTGTCCGGTTCGATGAGCGCGCCGGTCCCGGGAACCGGGAAGTCCCGGCTGCGGATCACGCTGGAGGCGGCGGAGAACGCCCTGCACCTGTTCAGATCCACGTCACAGGTTCGTTTTCTGGCCTTCGCGACCAAAGTGGACGGTGACCGTGACTACCGGGAGATCCTGCCGATGGCCCCGGTCGGGCAGCAGCTGGCGGCGGTCGGCCGCCTGCGCGCCGTCCGCGCGGTGCCGGACGGACAGACCGGCCTCTACGACAGTGTCCTCGACGTCTATCGGCTGGCGCACAAGGAATGGGAGCGGGGAAGACTGAACCTCGTCATCGTGATGACCGACGGCCGCGACACCGATCCAGGTGGTATCAGCCGCGAGAACCTGGTGGCCGAGCTGGAAAAGCTGCGCGACCGGGATCGCCCGGTGCCGCTGATCGCCATCGGGATCGGCCCGGACGCCGACGAGAACGAACTCGGGCAGCTCGTCGCGCCCGCCGGTGGCCAGGCCTTCCTCAGCCGTGATCCCGCGAGGATCGGAGAGGTGTTTTACGGTGCTCTCGGCCGGATCGCCGGTGCTGGATGAAGTAGACGCCGAGGATCACCGCCAGGCTGATCAGGCTCAGGTAAAGCTGGGCCCGCGTGTCGGCGTCCACGAACAACATCGACGCGACCACGGCCAGCGTCGCGGCTAGGGTGAGCCAGCTCAGCCATGGGTAGCCCCACATGCGCAGTTTCAGCCGCTCCGGCGCTTCGGCCTCCAGTCGGCGCCGCATCCGCAGCTGCGAGCCGGCGATGATCGCGTAGACGAACAACGCGACCGCTCCGGCGGAGTTGATGATGAAGTAGAAGATCTTGTCCGGGGACACGAAGTTCATCACCACGGCGACGTAACCGACCGAAGTGGACACCAGGATCGCCTTCCACGGGACGCCGCGCCGGTTCGTGTCCGCGATCCATTTCGGCGCCCAGCCGTTGCCGCGTAACGCGAACAGCATGCGGGAAGCGGTGTACAGCCCCGAGTTCAGCACCGACAGCACGGCCGTCAGCACCACCGCGCTGACCACCGTCTCGGCGGCGGGGATGCCGAACCGGCCGAACGCGGCGGCGAACGGGCTGGTCGTGGTCGGGATGTCACGCCAGCCGGTGATCATCACCAGCAGTGTCACGGAGCCGACGTAGAACACGATGACCCGCCAGACGATCGACGAGGTCGCCTTGCGCACGGCGGTCTCGGGCTCCCGCGATTCGGCGGCGGCGATGGTGACGATCTCCGCGCCGAAGTAGGAGAAGATCACGATCACCACCCCGTGCACCACCGAGAAGGGGCCGTTGGCGAGGAAGCCGTCCTGCGCGATGTTGCCGACCGAGAACGAGCCGCCGGGCCAGGCACCGAGCACGAACAGGACACCCACCACGAGGAACACCACGATCGTGGCGATCTTGACCGACGCGAGCCAGAACTCCGTCTCCCCGAACGAACGGGCGGAGGCGAGGTTGGTCGCGGTCAGCAGCAGCATCAGGGCCAGCGAGAAGATCCATTGCGGCACAACGGGAATCCAGGTCTGAAGGATCTTCGCCCCGGCGACGGCCTCGAACGCGACCACGCCGACCCAGAAGTACCAGTACAGCCAGCCGACGGTGAACCCCGCCCAGCCGCCGAGCGACGTCCGCGCGTACTCCATGAAGGACCCTTGCGATGGCGAGGCGGTCGCCATCTCGCCGAGCATCCGCATCACCAGCACGACGATCAGGCCGCCGATGGCGTAGGAGAGGACCGCCGCCGGGCCGACGGTGTGGATGACCGCGCCGCTGCCGATGAACAGGCTCGCGCCGATGATGCCGCCGAGGGCGATCATCCGGACGTGGCGTTGCCGCAGGTCCGGGCGCAGACCCGGCCGTTCGCGCCTGGTTTCGGAGTCCATGTCGCGGTTACCCCCTGTCGGAGTGGCGGCGGATCGCGGGATTGTCGCACCGCGAGCCGGGGAGGCAAAGTGTTTGCGCAACCCCAGGTGAACAGGCCGAAGTGGACTCTGCCAACCTAGGCACCTCCACCGCGCGTTCCGAGGAGCTCTTCGATGCCGCACGCCGTCCTCCGGTTCCTGCCCGCCGTCGCCCTGGCCGCCGTCGCGCTCGCGGGCTGCTCGGACGAGGCACCCCAGTCGCAGACGGCGCCTCCCGGGTCGTCACCCGTGGCGCAGCAGGCCGCCGTTCCGTTCAACGACGCCGACGTCGCCTTCGCGCGGCAGGCCCTCGCGCACCACCAGCAGGGCATGGATCTGGCTTCCCTGGCGGAAACCCGCGCCGGGAACGACCAGCTGAAGGCGCTCGCGAAGCGGGTCATCGACACGCACGAACCGGAGATCGCGCGGCTCTCCGGGCTCATCGAGGCGTGGGGTCAGCCCGCGCCGGACGACCCGAACCTCGAACACGTCCAGCGCGACGGATACGTCAGCCCCGGCGACATGGCGGAACTGGCCGGACTGTCCGGAAAGGACTTCGACCGCCAGTTCGTCGCGCGGTTGCTGCGCCAGCGCGAGGCGGGCGTCCGCATCGCCGACGCCGAGACCCAGCACGGCCGCAACCCCGACGCCCGCGACCTCGCCGCGACGACTTCGCGTTCGCAGCAGCAGGAGATCAGCGACCTACGGGGCTTCCAACAGGGTTGAGTCCGTCTGGACCACGTTCGAGTTCAGCTGGACGATGTACGCGCCGGTCAGCAGCACCACCGCGCCGGCGGCTTGGATCCAGCTGAGCGCCTCGCCCAGCAGCAGCCAGGCCGCGGCGCCGGCGATCAGCGGCTCCACCAGCCCGACGACGCTCGCCACCGACGCCGGGAGATGACGTAGCGCCGCCATGCCCGTCGCGTAGGCGAGGACGGTCGCGATCAGCACCAGCGCGATCAGCAACGACCACACCGGCGGCTCCCACGGCCCGAACGTCGTCGGCGCGTCGAGGACACCCCACGGAATCGTCCACGGCGGGGAGACCGCGCACACCAGGACGGCGCCGATCGTCATCCCCCAGGTGACCATGCCGAGCGGATCCCGGTCCGCGACGCCGCGCTCGCCGAGGAGGAAGTAACCCGCCGAACAGACGGCCGCGCCGAGCCCGGCGAGCAATCCGAGGACGTCCAGGCTGAGCCCCTCCCAGACCTGGGCGACCAGCACGAGCCCCGTCATCGCCAGCGCTATCCCCGCCCACATCGCCCTCGGCAGCCGCACCCGGCGCACGAACCGCACCCACAGCGCGATCAGCACCGGTGAGGTGAACTCGAGCAGGATCGCGATCCCGACCGGGATCCGGCCCGCCGAGAGGAAGTACATGAGCTGGACGCCCGCGACGCCGAGCGAGCCGTACGCGAGCAGCAGCGGCCACTCGTTCTTCGTGACTTTGAGGAGTTTCGGCCGGAAAACGGCGACCAGCGCGAGGAGGACGATCGCCGACAGCCCGATGCGTATCGCCGCGACCTGCTCCGGCGACAACCCGGCCTGCATCGCCGGTTTGCCCAGTACACCCGAGGTGCCGAAGAAGAGCGCGGCGAGCAGGATCAGCGTGATCCCCCGGCCGCGATGCGCGACGTGCGGGCGGGGGGCGGCGGCGAGTTCGGCGGTCACGGCCGGAGGGTAGAGGCCGTTCGATCGCGGGGCGACCCGTTTTCCCACCGGTTGGTCTTCGGTTCCCGCGGCCTCGTTCCTAGGTACATGAAGGCCCCCTTCCTGTACCTAGGGCGTGTCCTGCGGATCTTTTCCATGATCGTGTGCAGATGATGGATTGTGGTGGGTCGTGGTGAGCTGACGGACAAGGCCTGGGCGGTGAT
>NZ_JBITKV010000016.1:0-192546 GCF_044461365.1 Amycolatopsis sp. NPDC049868
CTCTACTGGCTTAGTTCACTAGCACACTGTTGAGTTCTCAAGCAACACACCCCGAATCGCACCGTGGCTACACGGCCTTATCCGAAGCAGTCATTTCTTGGCTTTGTCCGGAGCACACCCTAGCACCTGCTCGAAACTGCCGTTTCAGCGGGGGTAGAGTTACCTCTCCGGTTCGGGACCACCCACTCTACCACCATCCGGTGGGAGCTTGGTTCGTGTTCCCGGCGGCCGCTCGGTTTCCCTGGCGACGAAGAGAACATTACACGGCCCGAAACCGGCGTTTACAGGGGGGTCCCTTTTTTCGCGCCGGCGCTCTGACCTGCGTCGATCTGGCTCTCGCCCGGCACCGGCTCGCCGTGGGTCGCGACGACCGTCAGCACGACGAGCGCGGCGGCGAGCCCCGCGGTGATGTGGATGGGCGCCGGCGTGAACGACGCGGCGAGCACGAGCACCGCGGTCACCGGGAAGCCGATCGCGATCGGACGGCATTCGTTGCTGGGTCCGATGTGCATGAGCCAGACGCTCAGGAGGTAGATCGCGACGGGCACGGTCGTCGCCATGGCGGCGGGCAGGGAGGCGACGTGCCCGGTGTGGGTGTCGTAGTCGACCGCCACTTCGAGGCCGGCGCCGAGCGCGGCGGCCGAGGCGAAGATCAGGTAGTGCCCATAACCCCAGCTCGCGACGGTGAACAGGTTCTTCGCCTTCTCCAGCCTGGCGTGGCCCGGCTGATCGAAGTACAGCCACCACAACGAGAAGACCAGCACGAGCCCGGCGGCGGCGAGCGAGATCAGGCTGCCGGTGTGCTTGCCCTCGTCCAGCCCCTCCTTGACCGCGGTGGTCGCGCCGAGGATGGATTCACCCAGCACGATGATCGTGAACAGGCCGTAGCGCTCGGCGATGTGGTGCGGGTGCCAGCCCGTCCAGCGCTTGCGTTCGGCGATCACCGGGACCGCGAGCTCCGCCACCAGGAGCAGGAAGAACGACGGCAGCGCCAGCGACTCCGGGAGACCGAGGCGGACGACCCACAGGATCTGAACGATCGTGATGCCGATGGCGTAGCGCAACGCGGCCGGACGGCATTCCGGATCGGTCCGCGCGGCGCGCAGCCACTGCACGACCATCGCGAGCCGCATCAGGACATAGCCGGCGACCACGATCTTGAAGTCGCCGTCGAAGGCGGACGAGACACCGGCGGCGACGGTCAGCCCTCCGGCGATCTGCACCAGCGTCACCAGCCGGTACGGGACGTCGTCGGTGTCGAACGACGACGCGAACCAGCTGAAATTCAGCCAGCCCCACCAGATCGCGAAGAACACCATCCCGAAGCTGAGCACCCCGTGCCCGATGTGGTTCTCGGCGATCGCGTGGTGCAGACCGGCGGCGGCCTGCGCGACGGCGACCACGAAACACAGGTCGAACAACAGCTCCAGCGGGGTCGCGACCCGGTGCCCTTCACCGGAGTCGCGCATCGTCATCGGCCGGTACCAGACCCGCAGCCGATTCCGCCGAACAGAACTCTCCGCCATCGGTGCTCCTCGCAATCTCGATCTGCGGAGATCTTCGCAGCCGGAAGCGGATGACACACTCGGAGAGACGCGCGGCGGGTGGGCCCGGGCCGGGTGCACCTCCCCAGGCGACCCCGCACGGGCCCACCCGCGCGAATGCCTCACCGCGACCAGGCTCGCCAGTGGTGTCGAACCGGCCGCCGCCGAACGGTCCCCCGCGGACGCCGACGGCTGTCCACCGGCTCGTGACCGTAGGTGTCCATTCCTGAGAACTCCGGACTCACCACGATCGCTTCCGCCGATCGATCCATCCCCGATCGATCGACAGAAATACCACTGTCGGTAGCCAAGTCACAGCGGTGAAGGCTCCGTTAGGTGTACCCGGTTGCTCTGAGTAGCACCAGAGGATGACTACCTCCGTCACTCGGATGGAGCATCCGATCTTGCCGAACGTAGTCGTCGGCACCTACGAAAGACTCAGCCGCGTTGACAATCGGCGGCGGCCCGCACGGCTTCCTCCCGCTCTGTGAGCGATCGCCGCGTCCTACGTGCACGAAGTTCGATCACGGCGAGTAAGAGCGCCGAGCTCGTCAACGCGGCGGCGCACAGCATCGCCGCGGTCAGCGCCGCCGGATAGCCGCCGGTCGCGCCGAGTACCGCGTGGAAGACCGAGGCCAGCACGACGGTGCCGATCGCGGTGCCGATCCGTTGCCCGGTCTGCAACGCTCCCCCGGCCACTCCGGCCATCGCCGTCGGGACGCGTTCCAACGTGAGCGTGGTGTTCGGCGAGATGACCATGCCACCGCCGACACCGGCGACGAGCAACGGCGGCGCGAACCACCAGCCCGCCGCGGCGCCCGGATCCTGCCCGGCGAGGATGGCGACCGTCACCATCCCGGCGATCACCATGACCAGCCCCGCGACGGTCAGCTTGCGACCCCACTTCGACACCAGCCGCCCCGCGATCGCCGCCGACACGGCCGAGCCGAGGGCGAAGGAGGTGACGGCAAGCCCGGATTGCAGTGGCGTGTAGCCGAGTCCTTGCTGGAAGAAGACGGCGAAGACCAGCCACATTCCGGTGAACCCGCTGAAGTACAGCGCGCCGACGGCGGCGCCCGAGGCATATCCCGGGGTGCCGGTGAACAGCCTGATGTCGAGCAGCGGCGGACGACCGCGCCGCACCATCGAGCGTTCCCAGCGCACGAACGCGAAGCCGAAGACCACCGCGACGACGAACAGCCACCACAGGCTGCCGAGCCCGCCCTGTTCGGATTCGATCAACGGCAGCAGGACACCGAGTACGGCGACACCCAGCAGCATGATGCCGACGAAGTCGATCTCACCCCGCAGGCTTCTCGGCGGGGCCTCGGCCTTCGGGAGCCATCTCAGTGCCAGTGCGAACGCCAGGATCCCGAGCGGCACGTTCACGTAGAAGACCCAGCGCCAGCCTTCCGGATCACCGAAGACGGCGAGGATCACGCCGCCGAGCACCGGCCCGACCGCGGTCGAGATCCCGACGGTGGCACCGAACATGCCGAACGCGCGGCCGCGTTCGGCGCCGCGGAACAGATCCTGGATCATCCCGCTGTTCTGCGGCGTCATCATGCCCGACGCGAAACCCTGCAGGAGCCGCGCGATGATCAGCGTCGTCTCGTTCGGCGCCGCGCCGGCGAACGCGCTGGTCAGCACGAACGCGGCGAGCGCGAACAGGAACATACGGCGGCGGCCGAGCGCGTCGCCGAGCCTGCCGCCGGACACCAGCACCAGCCCGAAGGCCAGCGCGTAGCCCGAAACCACCCACTGGATCCCGCCGCTCGACGCGCCGAGATCCTTCTGGATCGACGGCAGTGCCGTGTTGACGATGCTGACGTCGAGCAGGCCCATGAACCCGGCGGCGAGGGAGACGGCGAGCGCCTTCCAGCGCCGGGGGTCTGGTTCGTAGGCGTTCATCAGGTGCTGGCGGCGATCCCGGGGATGCCCTTGAGCTCACCGATCAGCATCGACGACACCTTGACCGGATAGTCGTAGAGCGCGAAGACCGTCTGGTTCTTGCCGACCAGTTTCAGGTGCACCGGGGTCTCGCCCTTGTGCGCCAGCAGGGTCTGCTTCAGTTCGCTGACCACCGACTGGTCGATCTTCTCCGCCGCGGCCAGCAGGACCAGCGGCAGGTCGTCGTCGCCGTTGCCGACCTCGGACAGGTCGAGCGGTACGAGGCCGCCACCGAAGATGGACATCTTGTCCTCGCGCCAGTTCACCCGGCCCTTGACCAGGACCGCGTTGTCCTCGATGAGGTCGGCGGAGAACATCGCGTAGGACTTCGGGAAGTACAGCACCTCGAGCGAGGCGTCCATGTCCTCGATGGTGCAGATCGCCCAGGGCTCGCCCTTCTTGTTGACCCGGCGTTCCAGCGAGGTGATCAGCCCGGAGACGATCAGCTCGCCTTCCTTCGGCGGGTCGGCGAGGATCGCGGCGATCGGCCGCGGCGCGTGTTTGCGCAGGATGCGTTCGGCGCCGTCCAGCGGATGCGCCGAGACGTACAGGCCGAGCATCTCCCGCTCGTAGGCCAGGAGCTGCTTGCGCGGGTACTCCTCTTCGCCGAACTTCAGATGCGCGAGCGGTGAAGAGGACGCCGCGGCCTCCGCGTCGTCGTCCCCGCCGAACCCGAAGAGGTCGAACTGGCCCATCGCCTCCTGGCGCTTGAGCGGGACCACGGCTTCGACCGCGTCTTCGTGCACCTGGATCATCGAAAGCCGCGTGTTGCCGAGCGAGTCGAAGCCGCCCGCCTTGATCAGCGATTCGATGACCCGCTTGTTGCAGGCCACCAGCTCCGACTTGTCGAGGAAATCGGTGAAGGAGGAGTACTTCCCCTTCTCCTCGCGGGTCTTGATGATCGACTCGACGACGTTCGCGCCGACGTTGCGGACCGCACCCATGCCGAAGCGGATGTCCTCCCCGACGGCCGCGAACCTCAGCGCCGATTCGTTGACGTCCGGCGGGAGCACCTTGATCCCGAGGCGGCGGCACTCGGAGAGGTAGACCGCGGACTTGTCCTTGTTGTCACCCACCGAGGTGAGCAGGGCGGCCATGTACTCCGGCGTGAAGTTCGCCTTGAGGTACGCCGTCCAGTACGAGATCAGGCCGTACGCGGCCGCGTGGCTCTTGTTGAACGCGTAGCCGGCGAACGGGAGGATCGTGTCCCAGAGCGCCTTGATCGCCTCGGAGGAGAAGCCGCCGGGAACGAGCTCGCTCGACTTCATCCCCTCTTCGAAGCCGACGAACTCCTTCTCGAGGACTTCCGCCTTCTTCTTACCCATGGCGCGGCGGAGCACGTCCGCGCGGCCCATGGAGTAACCGGCCACCTTCTGGCCGATGTGCATGATCTGCTCCTGATAGACGATCAGGCCGTAGGTGTCGGCCAGGATCTCCTTCAGGGGCTCTTCGAGCTCGGGGTGGATCGGTTTGACCTTTTGCCGCGCGTTCTTGCGGTCGGCGTAGTCGTTGTGCGCGTTCATGCCCATCGGGCCGGGGCGGTACAGCGCGCCCACCGCCACGATGTCGTCGAACACCGTCGGCTGCATCCGGCGAAGCAGGTCACGCATCGGCCCGCCGTCCAGCTGGAACACGCCGAGCGTGTCACCGCGGGAGAGCAGCTTGTACGTCTCCGGGTCTTCGACGCCGAGGGTGTCGAGGTCGATGTCGATCCCGCGGTTGGTCTTGATGTTGTCGATCGCGTCACCGATGACGGTGAGGTTCCGCAGGCCGAGGAAGTCCATCTTCAGCAGGCCGATGGCCTCGCACGACGGATAGTCCCAGCCGGTGATGATCGAACCGTCGTCACGCTGCCACAGCGGGATGGCGTCGGTCAGCGGGTCGCACGACATGATGACCGCGCAGGCGTGGACGCCGGCGTTGCGGATCAGGCCTTCGAGACCACGGGCGGTCTCGAAGATCGTCTTGCACTCTTCGTCGGTCTCGACGAGGGCGCGGACCTCGGCCGCTTCGCCGTAGCGCTCGTGCTTCGAGTCGACGATGCCCGAGAGCGGGATGTCCTTCGCCATGATCGGCGGCGGGAGCGCCTTCGAGATCCGGTCCGCGATCGCGTACCCCGGCTGACCGAAGTGGACACGGGCGGAGTCCTTGATGGCCGCCTTGGTCTTAATGGTGCCGAACGTGATGACCTGCGCGACCTTGTCGACGCCGTACTTCTCGGTGGCGTAGCGGATCATCTCGCCGCGACGGCGGTCGTCGAAGTCGATGTCGATATCGGGCATCGAGACGCGCTCGGGGTTCAGGAACCGCTCGAACAGCAGCTTCTGCGGGATCGGGTCCAGGTTAGTGATACCGAGGACGTACGCGACCAGCGAGCCGGCGGCGGAACCACGGCCGGGGCCGACGCGGATGCCGACCTTGCGGGCGTAGTTGATGAGGTCGGCGACGATGAGGAAGTAGGCGGGGAAGCCCTTCCCGATGATGACGTCGAGCTCGATCTCGATGCGCTCGTTGTAGTACGGGTCCGGCACGCCGTCCGGGTACCGCCACTTGAGGCCGCGCGCGACCTCTTCCCGCAGCCAGGTGCCCTGGTCGTAGCCGTCGGGGACCTCGAAGAACGGCAGCCGGTCCTTGTGCGTGTACACGTCCTTGTAGGACTCGACGCGCTCGGCGATCAGCAGCGTCGAGTCGGCGGCGCCGGGTACCTCTTTGTCCCAGTACTCCCGCATGTCGGCGGCCGACTTCAGGTAGTAGCCGTCACCGTCGAACTTGAACCGGTTCGGGTCGTTCAGCGTCTTGCCCGCCTGCACGCACAGCAGCGCGGAGTGGGTGTCGGCCTGGTCCTTGGTGACGTAGTGCGAGTCGTTGGTGGCCAGCGGCTTGAGGTCGAGCAGCTTTCCGACCTCGAGCAGCCCCTCACGGACCGACCGCTCGATCGGCAGCCCGTGGTCCATCAGCTCGAGGAAGAAGTTGTCGGCGCCGAAGATGTCCTTGTAGTCCGACGCCGCCTGGATCGCCTCGGTGCGCTGCCCCAGCCGGAGCCGCGTCTGCACCTCGCCCGAGGGGCAGCCGGTGGTCGCGATGATGCCGTGGTGGTTCTCCGCGATCAGCTCGCGGTCCATCCGGGGCTTGCGGTAGTAGCCCTGCATGCTCGCCAGGGAGGAGAGCTTGAACAGGTTGCGCAGACCGGTGGAGTTCTCGGCGAGCATCGTCATATGGGTGTAGGCACCACCACCGGAGACGTCACCGCCCTCACCGAACTCGTCGGCGCCACGCTGGTTCGACTGCCCCCAGAAGACCGGCTTCTTGTGGAACCGGCTCTCCGGCGCGATGTAGGCCTCGATGCCGATGATCGGCTTGAGGTCGTGTTTGACCGCCTGCTGGTAGAACTCGTCCGCGCCGTACATGTTGCCGTGGTCGGTCATGCCGACCGCGGGCATGCCCAGGCGCGCCGCCTCCTTGAACAAGGGGGCGATCTTCGCCGCACCGTCGAGCATCGAGTACTCGGTGTGCACATGCAGGTGGACGAAGGAATCGTTCGACACCAGCGAAAACCTCCCCTAGGCAGACGGATCCCTGGCTGCTTGACGCGGGCCGGTCCTCCCACCTTATGCGCCGATGGATCTCGGCGCCCGGGCGGGCCAGCACCCCGGCGAAGGCCAGTCTGTACCTCCGACCGGCCGCCGCCAAGCACCGACTCGGCGCGGTTCGCGATGACCTCGGTTACCCCCCGAACGGGGTGCCAGGTCAGTTCAGCCGGGCCAGCCGCTCGTTGACCACCTCCCTGTCGAACCACTCCGGATCGAAGCCGTGGCCGCCGAACTCTTCGATCAGTTCCTCGTTGTCTTCGTCGTCCGGTTCGCGCAGGGCGTCCAGCAACGTCTCGTAGCTGCTCATGTCGTCACATTCAGGCGGAGGCGCGGCGCGTTCGCCGCCGAGGCAGCTCGGTGCCTCGGGGAGACCGACCAGCCGCTCGACGCGGATCCAGTGCCTCCAGCTCTCCGCCTCGTAGACGAGCCGGTGGCCTGGCGAGGTGACAACCTGGCCGAGTGTCACTTCGTCGTCGAAACGATCGCCATCACAGCTCTGCGCGTCGACGCTGAAGCCTCCGTACGGGGTCTCGAACCGGTGATACTCCCGTTCGTCACGGTCGAACGCGGCCGCGAGGATCCGGTGCAGTCCGGCGAGGGTGACGTCGGAGCGGACTTCGACCCTTCGCCAGATCGCGTCTTCCGGCTCGGCCAGGGCGACCGCCAGCCACAGCCCCATGGCCGGCACGGGCGAGGGCAGGACGAGCGGCAGCGGATCGGCCGACGGTATGCGCGGCAGCGGATCGTAGTCGGGAAGGCCGAGCCACCGGCGCAGCTGGGCCGCCCGCTCGGGCAGATCGGGCCTCGGATCTCTCCCCACCTTCAAGAGGTCGGGGATCCTCTCCCGAATCCAGGCGACGCTGTCCGCTTTGACGTTCAGCGCCGCTTCGACCTGGCTTCGGAACTCCTCGGGGCTCAGCGGTGCCTCGACCACCTCGAAGCCGTTGCGGAGCACCGCCTGAGCGTCCTCGGGGAGGGGATGGAGCTCGATCACGTCGACCTCGCGACCGTTCACCACCACCTCGACACCCACCGAGCGTTTGCCGGCGGTCAGCGTGGCGGCCAGGACCACCAGGTCCTGATCCACCTGGCCTTGGACGACGCAGCCGGAAAGCTCGACCGGCCCGTGGAGCAGCTTCGGCCAGCGCTCCACCCTGGACACGTCCAAGAGCGGACGCGCCGGGCGGGAGCGCTGGTGCTTCGGTCGTTCGGCGGGCTTGCGGCCGCGGCTGACGGGGGACACGGGATCAGTATCGCCAGCGGTACCGACAGTTTCGGCGTCGTGAGCAGCGCTGATCGGAAAATGCTTGCCGACCTGGGCGCGGATGTGCAAACTGACCAGCCGCCAAGATCAACCGAACGCCCGGAGAGTTGATGATCGACCTGCAGGCCATGAACGAGCGCGTGATCGCGGAGTTCCGCGCGAACGGCCGCCACGGCGACGGTCTCCCGACCTTGCTGCTCACCACCACCGGTGCCCGCACCGGGCGTCGGCACGTGACGCCGATGCTGTTCCTGGCCGATGACGACCGCTACATCGTCTTCGCCGCCAACGGGGGCGCGCCCGGGCATCCGGACTGGTATCGCAACCTGGTCGCGGAGCCGTCCGTCGACGTCGAGGCGGATGGAGAGGCCTTCACCGCTCACGCGATCGAGGTCACCGGAGCGGCTCGGGACCGGCTATTCGCAAAGCAGGCGAAGGCGTTCCCAAGGCTGGCCGAGCATCAGTCGAAGACCACGCGGCCGTTCCCGGTGATCGCGCTCAGCCGCGTATGACGTGCAGTGGGTCGTGAGTGGCGTGCCATCGCTGCCCTTGCTCGCTTTCGAGTACATGAAGGCCCCCTTCCTTGCGCTAGACGCAGTGAAGGGGGCCTTCACGTACTTGGGGAAGGTGTGAAGGTCGAGTTTCCTCGGCTGAGCCGAGGGAAGGGGCCTTCACGCGCATCTGCTGTGGCTGCTGGGGCAGGTGGTGTTGCAGAGCCGCGGGTGGCGATCGCGTAGTCCGTGAAGGCCTCCTTGCCTACCTTCAGGGTAGGCAAGGAGGCCTTCACGGACCTGCGGCCAACGGCCACTCACGACCAACGTGACCCATGTGACACTGGCCACCTCCGCGCGGGAATCCGATGTCACCACGGAACTCCGCGTCTACGAAGGTGCCCAGCACGGATTCCAATTCTCGGGCGACTACCCCATCGACACGGACCTCGCGGGGTGGATCGAAGCGCTCGGCTGATCTCTTGACAAAGCGTTGGACCGACCGCACGATCTCGTCTCATGAACCTGTCTGACAGCCAGACAGCCGGACACGGTAGTCCACGGCGCATCAGCGCGATGGAGGCCGTTCTGGCCCATCTCCGTGGCGCCATCGAGCGCGGCGAGTACCCCGTCGGCCAGAAACTGCCGTCGGAATCCGCGCTCGGCAAGGAGTTCGAGGTCAGCCGCTCCGTCGTCCGCGAAGCCTTGCGGGGGCTGCAGGCACTCGGCCTCACCGTGTCCAAAACGGGCAAAGGGACCTTTGTGACCGCCACCGGGCCGGTCGAGAACCCCACCTTCGGGACCTACTCGGCCCGTGACCTGTTCGAGGTCCGGCGGCACGTGGAGATCCCCGTCGCCGGGTACGCGGCCGTCCGCCGCAGCACCGACGACCTGGACCTGCTCGGTCACCTCGTCGAGCGCATGGATCTCGAAACCGACAACACCGCGTGGGTGGCGCTGGACTCGCTGTTCCACATCACCATCGCGCAGGCCTCGGGCAATCCGGTGTTCGGCAAGGTCATCGAAGAGATCCGCGACGCGCTGGCCCGCCAGTCGTCCTTTCTCAACCAATTGGGGGACCGTCGGACCCGCTCGAACACCGAGCACCGTGAGATCGTCACCGCCATCGCCTCCGGTTCCGAAGCGGACGCCATCGCGGCGATGACCTCCCATCTCGAGCACGTCGAGAACGCGCTGACCACCATCGTGCGGCCAGGCCACACGACGCACCAGAACAAGGACGACTGACACCGTGACCGAACAGACCCTCAGCGCGGACGGCAAAGCCGCGCCGGTGCCGGCCGACGCCGGTGACGCCGGCTACGACAAGGCGCTGAAACCCCGCCACGTCAACATGATCGCGATCGGCGGCGCCATCGGCACCGGCCTGTTCCTCGGCGCGGGCGGACGGCTCGCGCAGGCGGGCCCGGCACTCGCGATCGTGTACGCGGTCTGCGGACTTTTCGCGTTCTTCGTGGTGCGCTCACTCGGCGAACTCATCCTGTATCGCCCCTCCTCCGGCGCCTTCGTCTCCTACGCCCGGGAATTCATGGGTGAGAAGGGCGCTTTCGTCGCGGGCTGGATGCACTTCCTGAACTGGTCGACGACCGGTATCGCGGATATCACCGCGATCGCGCTGTACGCGCATTTCTGGTCGTTCTTCACCCCGATCCCGCAATGGGTGCTGGCGCTCGTCGCGCTCGCGGTGGTGCTGGCGCTGAACATGGTTTCGGTGAAACTGTTCGGCGAGATGGAGTTCTGGTTCGCCATCATCAAGGTCGCCGCGCTGGTGACGTTCATGGGGATCGGGATCTTCCTGCTGGTCACCCAGCAGCCGATCGACGGCAACACGCCGGGCTTCTCGCTGATCTCCGACCACGGCGGGATCTTCCCGGCCGGCGTGCTGCCGATGGTGCTGATCGTCCAGGGTGTCGTGTTCGCCTACGCCTCGGTCGAACTGGTCGGCGTCGCCGCCGGTGAGACGGAGAACCCGCGCAAGATCATGCCGAAGGCGATCAACTCGATCATGTGGCGGATCGGGATCTTCTACGTCGGCTCGGTGATCCTGCTGGCGATGCTGATGCCGTGGGACGCCTACTCGAAGCAGGAAAGCCCGTTCGTCACCGTGCTCTCGCATATCGGTGTGCCGCAGGCGGGCAACGTGATGAACCTGGTGGTGCTGACCGCGGCGCTGTCCAGCCTGAACTCGGGCCTCTACTCCACCGGCCGCATCCTGCGGTCGATGTCGCTGGCCGGTTCCGCGCCGAAGTTCACCGGCGTGATGAACAAGAACCACGTGCCCTACGGCGGGATCCTGCTCACCTCGGCGGTTTGCGTGGTCGGTGTCGGCCTGAACGCGGTCGTGCCGAGCCAGGCCTTCGAGATCGTGCTGAACTTCGCCGCCATCGGCATCCTCGGCACCTGGGCGATCATCGTGCTTGCGCATCTGCTGTTCGTCCGCAAGGCCAAGCGCGGCGAGGTCGAGCGCCCGTCGTACCGCCTGCCGTTCTCGCCCTACACCGAGATCGCGACGCTGATCTTCCTCGCCGCGGTCGTGGTGCTGATGGGCTTCGACGAGACCGGCCGGATCACCCTGTACTGCCTGCCGATCATCGGGCTCGCGCTGGTGGGAGGCTGGTTCGGGGTCCGCAAGCGGATCAACATGGGCGTCTTCGAAAAGACGAAGCTGTGATCCCCGAGCTCCGCGTACCCGCGCACGAACCGCTGGTGCATCTCCTCCGCGACGGCATGGTCGAAGGGGTGCACCACGGTTCGGCCGTGGTGCTCGCGCCCGACGGCCGCGTGCTGTTCTCCGCGGGCGACATCGAGGCGGCGTTCTATCCGCGTTCGGCGGCGAAACCCTTGCAGGCCACGGCGATGGCGCGACTCGGGGTCGAGCTGAGCGCCGCCGGGTTCGCCGTCGGCGCGGCCAGCCACTCCGGCGAAGAGATCCATCTCGCCGAGGTGCTCAGAACCCTCGACGGCGCCGGGCTCACCGCGGAAGACCTCCGGACGCCGGAAGACCTGCCGTTCGACCCGGTCGAACGCGACGCTTGGGTCGCTTCGGGACGGAGCGCCTCCCGGCTGGCGCACAACTGTTCCGGCAAGCACGCGGCGATGCTCGCGACCTGCCGTCGGCACGGGTGGTCCACAAAGGACTATCTGGACCCCGCGCATCCGCTGCAGCGCGCGATCGCGGAGTGCGTCGAGGAGCTGACCGGGCAGCGGATCCCGAAGGTCGCCGTCGACGGTTGCGGCGCTCCCCTGTTCGCGGTCTCGCTGCGCGGTCTCGCCCGCGCGGTCGGCAAGATCGCCGCGGCGGCGCCGGGAACACCGGAAGGCCTTGTCGCCGGAGGGATCCGGAAGCATCCGGAACTGGTCGCCGGTACGCGTCGCGACGTCACCGCGCTCATGCACGCGGTCCCCGGCCTGATCGCCAAGGACGGTTTCGAAGCCGTCCAGGTCGCCGCCCTCCCGGACGGGACGGCGATCGCGATCAAGATCGCCGACGGCGGCGACCGCGCGCGGCGACCGGTGCTCGCCGCCGCGCTCGCGATGTGCGGGGTAGACCGGAACGTGCTGGAACCCACCCCCGGCCTGCGCGTGACCGGCGCGCTGGCCGAACTCGACCTCGCCGCCTGAGGAGTCTTCGATGCATCGCGTGGAACACGACCTGCTGGGGGACAAGGAAGTCCCTGCCGACGCTTACTGGGGTGTGCACACCGCCCGTGCCAGGGAGAACTTCCCCATCACCGGCACCGCGATCTCCGCGTACCCGCACCTGATCGCGGCGCTCGCCTCGGTCAAGGAGGCCGCCGCCCACGCCAACGCCGACCTCGGCCTGCTGGAACCGGACGTCGCCGACGCGATCCGCCGGGCGTGCCGCGAGATCCGGGAAGGCGCGCTGCACGAGCAGTTCGTCGTCGACGTCATCCAGGGCGGCGCGGGCACCTCGACGAACATGAACGCCAACGAGGTGATCGCGAACCGCGCGCTCGAACTGCTCGGGCACGAGAAGGGCGATTACGCCCGCGTGCACCCGAACGAGCACGTGAACCTCGGGCAGTCGACCAACGACGCGTACCCGACCGCGGTCAACGTCGCGACGATCATCGCCGTACGCGAACTGGCCGAGGCGATGATCGTGCTGGAGCAGGCTTTCGCGGCCAAGGCCGTCGAGTTCCGCGATCTGCTGAAGATGGGCCGCACGCAGTTGCAGGACGCCGTCCCGATGACGCTGGGGCAGGAATTCGGCACCTACGCGGTCATGCTCGGCGAGGACCGGCTGCGGCTCACCGAGGCGGTGACGCTGCTGCACGAGATCAACCTCGGCGCGACCGCGATCGGCACCGGGCTCAACGCCGCGCCCGGATACGCCGAAGCCGCCGTCGCGCACCTGCGCGAGATCACCGGCCTGCCCGTCGTGTCCGCCGCGGACCTCGTCGAGGCGACACAGGACTGCGGCGCGTTCGTGCACCTTTCGGGAGTGCTCAAGCGGATCGCGGTGAAACTTTCGAAGAGCTGCAACGATCTGCGGCTGCTCTCGTCGGGGCCCCGGGCGGGGCTCAACGAGATCAACCTGCCGCCGGTGCAGGCGGGGTCGTCGATCATGCCCGGCAAGATCAACCCGGTCATCCCCGAGGTGGTCAACCAGGTCGCGTTCGAGGTCATCGGCAACGACGTCGCCGTCACGATGGCGGCCGAGGCCGGGCAGCTGCAGCTCAACGCGTTCGAGCCGCTGATCCTGCACTCGCTTTCGGAGAGCATCACGCATCTGCGGTCGGCCTGCCTGGTGCTCGCGGAGCGATGCGTCGCCGGGATCACCGCGAACGCCGACGTGATGCGGGGCTACGTCGAGAACTCCATCGGGCTGGTGACCGCGTTGAACCCGAGCATCGGGTACGCGGCGGCGACCGAGATCGCCAAGGAGGCGCTCGAAACCAGGCGCGGGGTGGCGGAACTCGTCGTCGAGAAGGGCCTTCTGCCCGCCGAGGAGCTGGCGAAACTGCTGAAGCCGGAGACACTCGCCCGGCTTTCCTGAGACTCGCGGGGCGGTACCGGGCGGTCCGCCCCGCGTCTGTTTCTCGTGGGTGGCGGGTTGCGAAAGCGGCGATGTCCTGAAGGCCACCCTTGAGACATCCAACGTCCCGAAGGTGGCCTTCAGGGCACGCTGGTCGTGAGTGGCGATTCGGGTTAGAGCCAACCCTGTCTTAGGTATCTATTGCTGATGCACGGGTGACGATGTCGCGTGACTGGATGACCGACACGCGTGATCAGACGGACGACACACGTGTCGTCCATCCAGTCACGCGTGTCGTCCACCTGATCACACGCGCCGTCCCCTGAGACACGCCTAACCGGCGAAGCGATACAGGTCCTCGTGAGTGGCGATTCGGGTCAGAACACGAATCGCCTGTTACGAGACCCACCACCCTCTCGACCTGGAGTACGGTCGCAAGCGGAAGGTGATCCTCCGCGTGAAAGGCGGCCAGCGTGCTCGACCGACTCATCGACCGGTACCTCGGCCTCCCACCCGCCGAGGGCCCCGCCCCCTCGGTGACCAAGGCGATCCCCGTCCCGATGCCCGACGGCGCCCGTCTGCTGGCGGATCGCTACGCCGTTCCGGGCGGCGAACCCCGGCCGGTCGTGCTGATCCGCACGCCGTACGGCCGCAAAGGCGTGATGGGCAAGGTCTTCGGCGAGACGTTCGCGCGGCACGGGCTGCAGGTGGTCCTCCAGAGCACTCGCGGGACGTTCGGCTCAAGCGGCGAGTTCCGGCCGTTCCACCTGGAGAAGGAGGACGGCCTCGCCACCGTCGCCTGGCTGCGCGAGCAGCCGTGGTGCGACGGCCGGGTCGCGATGGCGGGCGCGAGCTACCTCGGCCACACGCAATGGGCCGTCGCGCCGTACCTCGACGAGCCGCTCGAAGCGCTTTGTCTCGGTGTCACCGCCTCGGAATTCGTCTCGACCTTCTATCCCGGCGGGATCCTCGCGGTCGACAACATGGTGTCGTGGTCGGCGCTGATCGGCAGGCAGGAAGGCCGGTTCGCCGGTCTGCCGAATCCCTGGCAGACGAAGAAGACCCGCAGGGCCATGGCACATCTGCCGGTTTCCGGCGCGGACGTCGCGGCCATCGGCAAGCAGGTGCGGTTCCTGCAGGACGTCTCCCGGCACGCCGAACCCGGCGACGATTTCTGGGCGCCGTCGGATCACAGCGCCGAGGTCGCCGCCCTGAGGACACCGGTGAGCATGGTGACCGGCTGGTACGACCTGTTCATCTCCGCCCAGCTGCGTGATTTCAAGGAGCTCGCCGCGGCCGGGCGCGAACCGCGGATCACCATCGGGCCGTGGGCGCACGGCGAGCCCGCCAGCCTGAAAACCCTGATCACCGACCAGATCGGCTTCCTCTCCGCGTACCTCCTCGGCGATCGCGCGCCGCTGAGGCAGTCGCCCGTGCGCCTGTACCTCCAGGGCTCCGGACGCTGGCTGGACTTCGAAAGCTGGCCGCCGAAGTCCGACGCCACTCCGTACTTCCTGCGCCCTGGCGGGCTTTCCGTCGCCGAACCCGTCGAGTCGAAGCCGGGCACGTTCACCTTCGATCCGGCCGATCCGACGCCGACCGTCGGCGGCCCGCTGCTGTCGGGCGTACAGAAACAACAGGACAACAAGGAGATCGAGGTGCGGCGGGACGTGCTGCTCTTCACCGGTGACGTGCTCGAGCGCGATCTCGACGTCATCGGCGAGATCTCCGCGCTGGTGCATGTCCGGACCGACCTCGGGCACGGTGACGTCTTCGTCCGGCTGTGCGATGTGGACCGTCGCGGCGTTTCCCGCAATGTCACCGACGGCATCCTCCGCTTGCGTCCCGGCGGTTCCGGATCCGATGTGGACGGTGTGGTCGCGGCCGAAGTCCTGCTCGATCCGACGGCCTACCGGTTCCGGCGCGGCCACCGGTTACGAGTGCAGGTCGCGGGCGGAGCGTTTCCGCGCTTCGCCCGCAACCACGGCACCGACGAGCCGGTTTTCAGTGCGGTGGACGGGAAACCCGCGCGGTTCGAGATCTTCCACGACCCCGCGCATCCGTCCCGGATCACGCTGCCGGTGTTCGCGGGGTAGGCCGGCGCCCTCAGGCCGGGACCACCCGCTGGTGCGTGGTCAGCCTGCCGTCGTCGTGCAGCACGTGGAACAGCAGCGACGGCGGCAGGTCGTAGTCGACCGGGCCGCCTTCACTCCAGTGCCGGAGACCGTTCTCCTCCCACGGGAACAGGATGCTCGACCCGACCGAGGGCGCCGCCCGCAGCGGCACCCCCGCGAACGTCGTCGACGCCGCGGTGTGGACGTGCCCGCAGAGCAGGGCGGCCACGCGCGGGTGTCGGGCGAGCACCTCGGCCAGCTTGTCCTCGCCGTACTGGCGCATCGCGTCCACCAGCGGCAGGCCGAGCGCGACCGGCGGGTGATGGAAGGCGATGAAAGCGGGGCCGTCTCCGTCGGCGAGCACACTGTCCAGCCACGCCATGGTCTCGTCGTCGAACTGCCCGTCCGGCTTGCCCGGGATACTCGAATCGGCCATGACGAACGTGACGTCGCCGACGGTGTGCGCCACGTTGACGGGGGATTCGTCCGGCGTCTGGCCGAGCAGCCCTTCACGGAACGGCCCGCGTTTGTCGTGGTTGCCGGGGCAGGTGAACAGCGGCGTATCCGTCTTGAAGAGCTCGGCCGCGCGCCGGTACTCCTCGACGGTGCCGTTGTCGGCGATGTCACCGGTCACGAGGATCGCGTCGACCGGTTCCGCCAGGCTCTCCAGGTACCGCATGACCCGCGCTGTCCGTTCATCGGCGCGGTCCCCGCCGTCGAGATGGTTGTCGCTCAAATGTGCCGTCACGAACATCGTGTCACCCCATGTCTTCCAGATATGCCAACGTCTTCACCCAGTTCCGCCCGAGCAGCCCGACCGCCGCCTCAAGGTCGCCGGCACGGATCGCCTCGGCGATCCGGTGGTGCTCATCGATACTCTCCCTCGATCGCTCGACGCCACCGAAATAGCGTGCGTCATAGCGTTTCAGCAGTGGCTTCGTCTGCTCCAGCAGGCGCAGCAGATGCGGATTCGTGCAGCGCGAGACGAGCAGCGCGTGCCAACGATCATCCAAAGTGGACAGATCACCCTGCCGTCCGAGTTCCTCGGTCATCTCGTCGGCGATCCGGTCCAGGCCGCCGGTGAGCCCGGCGAGGTCCTGCGGCGAGCTCCAGCGCAACGCGAGCGATTCCAGCTCCGCGACGAGCGGGTACAGCTGCCGGGCCTCGTCCGGATCGAACGGCGGCACGAGGAAGCCCCGGTTCGGTGCCGAGACGAGCAACCCCCGATCGGCCAGCCCGATCAGCGCTTCGCGCAACGGGGTGCGGCTGACGCCCAGCTCGCGGGCGAGGTGCACCTCGTTGATGCGGCTGTCCGCGGCGATCCGGCCGTCGAGCACGCGAGCGGTGATCTCCTCCGCGAGGTCGCGGCGGAGCAGGTTCCTCGTCATCGGTGCAGTATTGCATGCACTTCGACCGTACTGTATTCAGTTAGGCATGACGGACTTCGATGTGAACCGCGCTCGCGCCGAAACCCCGGGCTGCGCGGAGGTGGTCCACTTCAACAACGCCGGATCGTCGCTGCCGCCCGCGCGAGTGACCGACACAGTCGTCGATTACCTGCGCGAAGAGGCTCTGATCGGCGGATACGAGCAGGCCGCGGCGACCGTGGAGCGGATGAACGGCGTGTACGCCTCGGCCGCCCGTCTCGTCGGCGCCGACCCCGCCGACATCGCCCTGACCGACAACGCGACCCGCTCCTGGCAGGCGATCTTCTACGCGCTGCCGTTCGCCGCCGGAGACCGGATCCTGACGGCGAAATCCGAGTACGCGAGCAACGTCATCTCCTTCCTGCAGATCGCGAAGCGCACCGGCGCCATCGTCGAGGTGGTCGACAACGACGAGTCCGGGCAACTGGACGTCGAAGACCTCGAACGCCGCGTCGACGGCGACGTCAAGCTGATCGCCGTCTCCCACGTGCCGACCCAGGGCGGGCTGGTGAACCCGGCCGAGGAGATCGGCGCGGTGGCCAGGGCGGCCGGGATCCCGTTCCTGCTGGACGCGTGCCAGAGCGCCGGCCAGATCGACCTCGACGTCGCGCGCTTGAACTGCGACGCGCTCAGCGTGACCGGCCGCAAGTACCTGCGCGGGCCGCGGGGTACCGGATTCCTCTACGCGCACCCGCGGCTGCGTGAACGCGTCGAGCCCGCGATGCTCGATCTTCATTCGGCGGCGTGGACGGCGCCCGAAAGCTACGAAGTCGATCCGACGGCGAAGATGTTCGAGGTCTGGGAACGCGATCACGCCGCCCTGCACGGTCTCGGCGCGGCGATCGATTACGCCCTCGAATGGGGCTTGCCCGCCATCGAAGCCCGCGTCGCCGCGCTCGCGGCGAAACTGCGTGACGCGCTCCGCGAGATCCCCGGCGTCCGTGTCCACGACCAGGGCGTGCGACAGTGCGGGATCGTCACGTTCAGCGTGGCGAAAACGCCGTCACAGGAAGTGAAACAGCGTCTGGCCGCGGCGAAGATCAACGTCAGTGTCACCGAGGCGACGTCCGCCCAGTTCGACTTCGCCGAGCGCGGGCTGCCTCCGCTGGTCCGGTCTTCGGTGCACTACTTCAACACCGAAGACGACCTTGCCCTCCTCGTCGGCGAAGTCGGGAAACTGGCCTAACGGCGGGACAACAGCGACTCGGACGGCGGGGCGTACGGCAGCCCCGTCGTCTTCGCGCGCTTGCCGATCACCAACGCCTCCCCCAGCAGACTGACGCCGATCGACAGCGTCACCGGCCGCGCGTCGGGATGCGCCCCCGCCGCGGTGGCCAGGAAACCGATCCCGAAGTTCACCAGCAGCGACAGCACCCACACGCCGAACGTCCAGCCGGTGTAGCGCAGCCACAGCACGCCGTCGCGCTCGAAAAGTTTCGTGGTGGTGGCACGTACCGCGCCGAGACCGCAGCCGGCCGCGGACCCCAGCGCCAGCCAGAGACCGTCGGTGAAGGTGAAGATCTCCAGTTTGACCAAGCCGTAGACGCCGATCCCGAGCAGGACCACCGGCGCCCCGAACACCTCCCGGGCCACCAGTGGCTCCCCGCGCAGCCTGCGCACGATGAGCACGATCACCGCGGCGACCACCAGCGCGATCAGCAACCAGGTCCTCATGAACTCCCCCTTTGTGGCATGACTGTGCCAAATAAAATAGCAAGGTCGTGCTATAAAGACAACGTGCCCAAGATCGTCGATCCGGAAGCCCGCCGCCTGGAGATAGCCGAAGCCGTCTTCCGGGTGATCCAGCGGGACGGCCTCGCGCAGGCATCGCTCAGAAGCGTGGCCGAGGAGGCCGGCCTCGCGATCGGTTCGGTGCGGCACTACTTCGGCGGCCACGACGAGCTGATCGTGTTCGCCATGCGCGCGCTCGGCGACCGGCTGGAGGCCCGCTTGGCCGGACATATCCCCGTGCTGCTCGACCCCGCCACACCACGCTCACGGCGACGGGAAGTCACCGAGGCCTTCCTCTGCGAACTGCTTCCCCTCACCGAGCAGACCCGGGCCGAAGCCGACGTCTGGCTGGCGTTCTCGGCCGCCGCGAAGAACCGGCCCGACCTCGCCGAGGAGGCCACCCGCATGCACGAGGGGGTCCGCTTCCTCGTCCGCCGGGTACTCGACGGCGCGAACGAGGCGGGCGGCCTCCTCGGCGACCTCGACCTGGCCGTCGAGACCGAGCGGCTCGCCGCGCTGCTGGACGGTCTCGCGTTGTCCGCGGGCCGGACCTCGCCGGAGCTGATGCGCACGGTGCTCAGACGGCACCTGGATTCCCTGAGGCGCCCGGGATGAGCACCTTCTACGAAGTCGCCGCCCAGGACCCCGGCCGCGTCGCGGTGATCGACGTCGACGGCCGGGAGACCACCTTCGGCGAACTTTCGGCGCGGGCGAACCAGCTGACCCACGCCTTGCGGGCGCTCGGCCTCGGCGAAGGCGACGGCGTCGTCGCGATCATCCACAATGGACTCACCTACTACGAGCTCTTGCTGGCGACCCTTCAGGCGGGGATGTACTTCACGCCGGTGAACCACCGGTCCTCGCCTGCCGAGATCGCCTACATCGCGGCCGACAGCGGCGCCAAGGTCGCCGTCGCGGACGCGGACATCGCGGCCACGTGCACCGCGGAACTGGACGGCCTGCACCGGTTTTCGCGCGGCGAGACGCCCGGCTGGGCCGAGTACGCGGCCTGGGGAACGGGCCTGCCCACGACCACGCCGGAGCGGCGGACCGCCGGGCAGACGATGCTCTACACCTCCGGGACCACGGGGCGCCCCAAAGGCGTCCGGCGCGCCCTTTCCGGGCGGCCGCCCGCGCTGCACCCGATCCACGCGCACACCCTCGGACGCCTGGATGTCCGGCCGGGGCACGGCGTGCACCTCGTCGCCTGCCCGCTCTACCACGCGGCGCCCGGGATGTTCTCCACCGCGAGCCTGCACCTCGGGCACACACTCGTGCTGATGGACCGGTTCGACGCCGGGGAAACGCTGCGGCTCACCGAGAAGCACCGCGTGACGAGCACACATCTGGTGCCGACGATGTTCCACCGCATGCTCCGGCTGCCCGAGGACGTGCGTGCGCGCCATGACCTGTCGAGCCTGACCTCGGTGATCCACGGCGCCGCGCCGTGCCCTCGGGAGATCAAGGAGCGGATGCTCGCTTGGCTCGGACCGGTGGTGCACGAGTACTACGGCGCGTCCGAGGGCCTGATCGCGGCCGTGCACGCGCGCGAATGGCTCGCCGAACCGGGTACAGTCGGCAAACCCTTGGACGGCGTGCGGGTCGAGGTTCGCGACGACGACGGCCGCGAACTCGCCGCGGGCGAGGCCGGGATGCTCTACTTCAGTTCCGCGCACACGAAATTCGACTATCACGGCGATCCTGACAAGACGGCCGCCGCGCGCTCCGGGGAGTTCGTCACCGTCGGGGACGTCGGTTATCTCGACGCCGCGGGACGGGTGTTCCTGTGCGACCGGCGGACGGATCTCATCCTTTCCGGTGGCGTGAACATCTACCCCGCCGAGATCGAGGCGCGGCTGCTGAGCCATCCCGACGTCGCGGACGTCGCGGTGATCGGGGAGCCGGATCCCGAATGGGGGCAACGGGTCGTCGCCGTCGTGCAGCCGGCCGAGGGCATCACCGGGGATTCCGCGCTGGCGAAACGACTCGAAGAGCACTGCCGGGCCGAACTCGCCGGGTTCAAGACGCCGCGCCGGTTCGACTTCCGGGACCGGTTGCCGAGGACGGAGAGCGGCAAGATGCTGCGCCGGACGCTTCGGGCGGAATGAACGGCCCTTTCGGGCAGGGCCGATCGCGGTACGGTTCGCCCATGCGCCTGCGGTCCGTGACCACGCTGCTCGCCACACTCGTTCTCGCGCTCGCCGTCCCCGCGACGGCCGAGGCGACTCCCGGGTCCGGAGTGACCGGGACGATCTTCGAGCAGAGGACGGTCGGGAACACCGACTACGTGTTGCGCGAGGTCGTCATCCAGCCCGGCGGCTACACCGGCTGGCACTACCACGACGGAAAGCTGTACGCGTACGTCAAGGCAGGCACTCTGACGCACAACTCGGCCGACTGCGGACTCGATGGCCTGTACCGGAAGGGCGCCGTCTTCACGGAGCCGAGCGATACTGTCCACATCGGACGGAACCTCGGGACGACACCGGTGGTCCTGGAGGTGCTCTACGTGCTACCGCACGGGAGCCCGCTCTCGCAGGACGCGCCGAATCCGGGTTGCCCGTTCTAGGTCGTGTCCTGTGAGTCTGTTCGATGGGCTTCGTGATCCAGGTGGTTCCTGACGGTGCGGGCGGATCGGCCTCGTACCGGGTTGTACTCGGCCGCATCCGCCCGTGCCGTCAGGGAGTGCCTGGGCGCGAAGACCGCGAACAAGACTTGCAGGACTCGGCCTAGGCACCGAACCAGCCGGCGACGTCGAGGCGGAAGCCGTCCGCGGGCGCCATCGTGCGGAGGTCGGCTTCGAGCGCTCGGACCCTGTCGGTACCCAGCGTGTCGGCCCATTCCTTGCGTAACTCCTCGAAGATCGCCGCCGACCGGCCGAGTGAGTCGAAGCCGCGGCCGGTGAGCCGCACGACCTTGCGCCGCGCGTCGGCCGGGTCGTCGACGCGCGCGACGTAGCCGAGCTGCTCCAGCTTGTCGACGGTCTTGCCGGCCGCCTGCTTGCTGACCCCGAGCCGCCGCCCGATCTCGCTCGCCGTCGCGCCTTCGCGGCCGATCGCCTGCATGGCGAAGCCGTACGCCGGGCGGACGTCGGGATGCCCCTGCTCGGCGAGTTCGGCGTGCAGCCGGTCGATGATCGAGCGGAAGCCCGCGAACAGCAGGAGCGGCAGCTCGAAGCCGGGGGTTTCGCGAACTCGCTTGCCAGATTCGACAACCTGGTTTACCTTTTCGTCAACCACGTTGACCATCTTAAGGGGAAACCTTGTTCACCGATCACACCGTCGAAACCGCGCCCGAGGCCTCGCGTCGCTCCATGGAAGCGACCATCCGGAAGTTCGGGCACCTCCCCACCGCCGTCGCCCGGCAGGCGTCGTCACCCGAACTGCTCGACGGATTCCTGAAACTCAGCGCGAGCTTCGAGCGGACGACACTCGACCCCCTCGCGCGGGAAACGGTCGTGATGACCGTGGCGACCCGCAACGGCTGCGAGGTGTGCGTCGAGATCCACACCGGCAGACTGAAGGATCATCACGCGGACGACGACGTCATCGCGGCGCTCCGCTCGCAGCAGCCGGTTCCCGACGAGCGGCTGGAAGCCGTCCGGCAGTTCACGTTGGCGGTGCTCGAAACCGCGGGCGGCGTCGACGACGAGACCCTGCGGACCTTCTTCGGGCACGGATACACCGAACGGAACGCCCTCGAAGTCGTCATGGGCATCGGGGCCTACACGATGTCGACCCTGGCGAACAGGCTCATCCGGGCCTAGTCGCTCACTGTGATCGCCCCTCGCGGCCCGGATCACTCCAATGGCCGCCGATCTTGATGTATCTGGGCAGTCCCGACCGTCTCCTGTCTTGTGCAGCCGAAAGTTCGCCACCCGCGGCGCGGCGCACCGGCGGTCTGGCCTGCCGAGGGGGCAGACCAGACCGCCGAAACCGAAAACGTTCCACAGGTGTTGGGGGTGCGTGAAGGCCTCTTTCCCGCGGCTTAGCCGGGGAAGGAGGCCTTCACGTGTCTTGAGTGCATTTAGCCGACTAAATGCGTCAGGGAGGGCGGTCAGGGGGCGGGATCGCGGTGCACCGGCAACCACAGCAGTCACGGCAGGCTGCGCGTGAAGGCCCCCTTCCCCAAGTACATGAAGGCCCCCTTCCTTGCGTCTAGCGCAAGGAAAGAGGCCTTCACGTGTCCGGAGCGCATTCAGCCGACTAAATGCATCAGGCTTCGAGTGCCCAGCGCACGTACCGCATCGTCGGCACGAAGCCCGCCTTCTCGAACACCCCGAACGCCCCGGACGGATCCGCCGAGTCCACGTTCAAACTCGCGCGGTCGTAGCCGTGCTCGGCGGCGGCCCGCAGCGCGTGCCCCATCAGCGCGCTCGCGACACCACGCCGCCGGTGCTCCCGAAGCGTCCCGATCGCCATGAAGTGCGCGTCGCGGACGCCGGTGGCCTCCGTGTCCGCCTCCCACCACATGGTCACCAGCATTCCGACCGCGGAGCCCGCCTCCCGAAGCAGGAAGCTGACCTCGGGCCGGAAGGTCTGGTTGGTGATCTTGTTCCGCCAGAGATCGGCGGGCATCGGTACCGCACCCCAGTAGTCCCGGTACGCCGCGTTCCGGACCGCCCGGAAATCCTGGTCGTTCCGCTCGGACCACGGCTCGACCGTGAACCCGCCGGGGATCGCAGGACCGTTCAAGGCGCCGAGCGCGTGCTCCATCCGCTGGAAGTAGCGCACCGGCGCGAACCCCCGTGACCGGACGAGTTCGGCCAGCCCGGCGATGCGCTCCGGCCGGTTGACGTCCACCACGAGCTTCGCGTCAGGGTGGTGCAGCGCGTGCACTACCTTGGCCGCCGCCACGCCCGCGTCGACGAGCGCGCCGCCGATCCCCCGGCGGCGATACCCGGGATGAACTCCCCCGTCGAGGAAGACCCGATGGATCTTCTCCGCGGATGGCTTGAAGCGGATCTTCATGTAGCCGGCCATCACGTCGCCGTCGAAAGCGGCGAGGCTTGCCCGTTCCAGGTCCGCGTACGGGTCGACCAACTCCTGGAGAGTGTCCTCCGCCGTGTAGTTCTCGCCGATCTCGTCGACGGTCTCCATCGCGTTGAGGAGATCGGCCGACGCCTTGGCGTCTTGCGGGGCGAGGGGCCGCCACGTGAGGTCGTGCATCCGGCTCAAGGTAGTGCCGCGCGAGCAGGGTGTCGCCGGGTTTTCGGTGGGCGCAGTAGGGATCGAACCTACGACCGCTCGGGTGTAAACCGAGTGCTCTCCCGCTGAGCTATGCGCCCGGGAGGTGGCACCCGCGCGCGGGTGCCACCGTGAAGACTCAGGCCAGCGAGGCCACGGCCTTCTTCCACGCCTGCTGGTCGCGCGCCTCGCCCGGCTGGTTGACCTCGGCGAACCGGACGACGCCGTCCTTGTCGATCAGGAAGGTGCCACGGGTGGCCAGGCCGGCCGCCTCGTTGAAGACGCCGTAGGCCTTCGCGACCTCACCGTGCGGCCAGAAGTCCGAAAGCAGCGGGAACTGGTAGCCCTCCTGCTCGGCCCAAGCCTTGAGCGAGAACGGGGTGTCCACGGACACGCCGATGACCTGGACGCCCTGGCCGTCGTAATCCGCGAACTCGTCGCGGAGCTGGCACAGCTCACCGGTGCAGATGCCGCTGAACGCGAACGGGTAGAACACGAGCAGGACCGGCTTGTCGCCCTTGAAGGACGACAGCGTCACGGACTGCTTGTTGTAGTCGTTGAGCGTGAAGTCCGGGGCTTGCGATCCGACCTCGACGGCCATACCGGCGGTTTCCTCTCAAGAGCGAACAGGGGCCTGCGACGACAACCCTATCGTGTCGTTCGCGCGGCTCCCGAAGTCACCGCTTGGTCTTCGACGACTTCGGCGAAACCAGCCGCGTGCCCGCCCACTTGGGGCCGGCACTGATGTTGGCCGTCTGCGCCAGTCCGACCTGCGGCACCGCCTCGGCGATGTCACTCGGCTCGACATGCCCGGGCTGACCCGTCTTCGGGGTCAGCACCCAGATCACGCCATTCTCGTTCAGGGGAGTCCGGACCTCGATCAGCGTGTCACCGAGATCACCGTCGTCTTCGCGCCACCACAGCAGCACCACGTCGATGACCTCGTCGGCGTCCTCGTCGAGGATGTCGCCGCCGATCTGTTCCTCGATCGCCGCACGAAGGTCGTCGTCGACGTCCTCGTCCCAGCCGATCTCCTGGACCACCATGTCCGGCTTGATCCCGAGCCTTTCGGCGACGCTGCTCTGATCAGCGTCTCCCGCGGCGACCACTGCTGTCACTCCTCCAACTACGACGGAGCGTGGTGTCGCGTCGGCCTGATCGACCGGGCGGGCACCACACTCGGGTACACGATGCCCGTTAGCGAACACTGGTGAAGCGTTCCGCGCAACCGTCCACACCGGATCTTGAACAACTCGTGTCGCGGCGTACGGACATTCAGCCCACTCTCAGGGGGTCGATTCGGGCGCGCCTGGGCACCTCCGAACGGCCTGCTTTAGGGTGGGAGAGAAAACGCGCGCGCGAGTACAGGCGCGTGCGAGGCGTGTCGCAATCGGGTCCGCGAACGTTACCGATCAGTAGCGGTGACGCGAACGGAACCGGAGGACGACGATGGACGGCGAACACGCCCGCGTACGAGCACAACCAGCTACCACCTTTCGCAAGGAGACCCCTTGGCCCCGCAGAACGACGGCGCCTCCGGCAAGGAGACCCCGGCACGCGTCCGCGTCATCCGTGACGGATTGGCGGCGCACCTGCCCGACATCGACCCGGAGGAGACCGCCGAATGGCTGGACTCCTTCGACGAGGCGCTGGCCAGGGGTGGTCAGCAGCGCGCCAGGTACCTGATGCTGCGCATCCTCGAGCGGGCCAGGGAGCGCCACGTCGGCGTCCCGGCGCTGACGTCGACGGACTACGTCAACACCATCCCCACCGAGAACGAACCCTGGTTCCCCGGTGACGAGGAGATCGAGCGCCGGTACCGCGCCTACATCCGGTGGAACGCCGCGATCATGGTGCACCGCGCGCAGCGTCCCGGCGTCGGCGTCGGCGGGCACATCTCGACCTACGGCTCGTCCGCGGCGCTGTACGAAGTGGGCTTCAACCACTTCTTCCGCGGCAAGGACCACTCGGGCGGCGGCGACCAGATCTTCATCCAGGGGCACGCCTCCCCCGGCATCTACGCCCGCGCGTTCCTCGAGGGCAGGCTGTCCGAGAACCAGCTGGACGGCTTCCGCCAGGAGTTCTCGCACGCCGGCGAAGGCGGCGGCCTGCCGTCGTACCCGCACCCGCGGCTGATGCCGGAGTTCTGGGAGAACCCGACAGTGTCCATGGGCCTCGGCCCGATGAACGCGATCTACCAGGCGCGATTCAACCGCTACCTGCGCGATCGCGGTATCAAGGACACCAGCGACCAGCACGTCTGGGCGTTCCTCGGCGACGGCGAGATGGACGAGCCGGAATCGCGCGGCCTCATCCATGTGGCCGCCGGCGAGGGCCTCGACAACCTGACCTTCGTGATCAACTGCAACCTGCAGCGGCTCGACGGCCCGGTGCGCGGCAACGGCAAGATCATCCAGGAGCTGGAGTCGTACTTCCGCGGCGCCGGCTGGAACGTCATCAAGGTCATCTGGGGCCGCGAGTGGGACTCGCTGCTGCACGCGGACCGCGACGGCGCGCTGGTCAACCTGATGAACACCACGCCGGACGGCGATTTCCAGACCTACAAGGCCAACGACGGCGCCTTCGTCCGCGAGCACTTCTTCGGCCGCGACCCGCGGACCAAGGAACTGGTCAAGGACCTCACCGACGCCGACGTCTGGAACCTCAAGCGCGGCGGGCACGACTACCGCAAGGTCTACGCGGCCTACAAGTCGTCGCTGGAGCACCATGGCCAGCCGACGGTGATCCTGGCCCACACCATCAAGGGTTACGGCCTCGGACCGTCCTTCGAGGGCCGCAACGCCACGCACCAGATGAAGAAGCTCACCCTCGACGATCTCAAGCTGTTCCGGGACGCCCAGCGCATCCCGATCAGCGACGAGGAGCTCGAGCGCGACCCGAAGCTGCCGCCGTACTACCACCCCGGCAAGGAATCGCCGGAGATCGAGTACATGATCGGCCGCCGCAAGGCGCTCGGCGGGTTCCTGCCGGAGCGCCGCACGAAGGCCTCGAAGGCCCTCGTGCTGCCCGGAGACAAGGTCTACGAAGGCATCCGCAAGGGCTCGGGCAAGCAGGAGGTCGCCACCACGATGGCGTTCGTCCGGCTCGTCCGCGAGCTGGCGAAGGACTCCGAGATCGGCAAGCGGATCGTCCCGATCATCCCGGACGAGGCGCGCACCTTCGGTCTCGACTCGATGTTCCCGACGGCCAAGATCTACAACCCGCACGGCCAGACGTACACGTCGGTCGACGCGAGCCTGATGCTGGCCTACAAGGAGTCCGAAAAGGGCGTCATCCTGCACGAGGGCATCAACGAGGCGGGCTCGACCGCGTCGTTCACCGCCGTCGGCACCTCGTACGCCACGCACGGCGAGCCGATGATCCCGATCTACATCTTCTACTCGATGTTCGGGTTCCAGCGGACCGGTGACGGCCTCTACGCGGCGGCGGACCAGATGGCCCGCGGGTTCGTGCTCGGCGCCACCGCCGGCCGCACCACGCTGACCGGTGAGGGCCTGCAGCACGCCGACGGGCACTCGCTGCTGCTGGCGGCGACCAACCCGGCCGTCGTGGCCTACGACGCGGCGTGGTCGTTCGAGATCGCCCACATCGTGCGGGACGGTCTTCGCCGGATGTACGGCGAGACCGGGCCGGACGGCAACGGCGAGAACATCTTCTACTACATGACGATCTACAACGAGCCCTACCAGCAGCCCGCCGAGCCCGAGAACCTCGACGTCGACGGCCTGCTCAAGGGTCTCTACAAGTACGCGGACGCCCCGTCGGGCGACGGCCCGGAGGCGCAGATCCTGGTCTCCGGCGTCACCATGCCGGACGCGCTGCGGGCGCAGCAGATGCTGGCCGAGGAGTGGGGCGTACGCGCGGCCGTGTGGTCGGCGACGTCGTGGACCGAGCTGCGGCGCGAGGCCGTCGAGGTCGACCACGACAACCTGCTCCACCCGGGCGACTCCCCGCGTGTGCCGTACATCACGCAGAAGCTGTCCGGCGCGAACGGGCCGGTCGTCGCGGTCTCGGACTGGATGCGGGCCGTGCCGGACCTCATCCGTCCGTGGGTGCCGAACGACATGCTGACGCTGGGCACCGACGGGTTCGGGTTCTCCGACACCCGCCCCGCCGCCCGGCGGAAGTTCCTGGTCGACGCCCAGTCGATCGTGGTCGGCACGCTGAGCGCGCTGGCCAAGCGTGGCGAGATCGACCAGTCGAAGGCGGCGGAGGCGGCGCGCAAGTACCGCCTCGACGACGTCGCCGCCGCGGGTCCGCAGTTGTCGGACTCCGGCAGCGCCTAGCGATGCCATGAACGGTCCGTTCCTTGCGAAATTTGCAAGGAACGGACCGTTCATTGCGTTCGGGACCGGACGAGCTAGGGTGAGACATCGGATGTTTGCGGTACAGCAGGGAAGGGTGAGCGAGTGTGACCAAGCGTCGACTGCCGAAGCCGAGTGAGCTGAAGCAGATCCTGCGGCCGAAGCCGATCGTGCTCAACCCGACCGACCGGCGACTGGCGGGCGCGCACACGATCGCCGACCTGCGGATGCTCGCCCGCAAGCGGACGCCACGGGCGGCGTTCGACTACACCGACGGCGCCGCGGAGCTGGAAGACAGCCTCCGCCGCGCCCGGCAGGCCTTCCGCAGCGTGGAATTCCACCCGAACGTTCTGCGCGGCGTGTCCGATGTGGACACCGGCAAGGAGATCCTCGGCAAGCGTTCGGAGCTGCCGTTCGCGTTCGCGCCGACCGGGTTCACGCGGATGATGAATCACGAGGGCGAGTCCGCGGTGGCCCGCGTCGCGCAGCGCAACGGCATCCCGATGGGGCTGTCGACAATGGCGACGACGTCCATCGAAGACCTCGCCGCGGCCGCCCCGGAGGCCCGCAAGTGGTTCCAGCTCTACGTCTGGCGTGACCACAAGGCGGGCGAAGATCTGATGAATCGCGCCTGGGCCGCCGGCTTCGACACGCTCATGCTGACGGTGGACACCCCGGTCGCGGGCGCGCGGCTGCGCGACGTCCGCAACGGGTTGACCATCCCGCCCGCACTCACCCTCAAGACGTTCGTCGACGGCGCGATGCATCCGGCGTGGTGGTTCAACCTGCTGACCACCGAGCCGCTGACGTTCGCGTCGCTGAGCCAGTTCGACGGCACGGTCGCCGAGCTGCTCAACCAGCTCTTCGACCCGACCCTGAACTTCGACGACCTCGACTGGGTCCGCCAGACCTGGCCGGGCAAGCTCGTGGTCAAGGGGATCCAGAACGTCGACGACGCGCGCGACGTGGTCAAGCACGGCGCCGACGCGGTGCTGCTGTCCAACCACGGCGGCCGCCAGCTCGACCGCGCGCCGACGCCGATCGAACTGCTGCCCGCGGTGCTCGACGAGATCCAGGGCGACGCGGAGGTGTGGGTCGACACCGGCATCCTGTCCGGCGGCGACATCGTGGCCGCGATCGCGCGCGGCGCGGACGCGGTGCTCATCGGGCGCGCGTTCCTCTACGGCCTGATGGCCGGGGGCGAGCGCGGCGTTCAGCGGTGCGTGGACATCCTGCGCTCCGAGATGACCCGGACGATGCAGCTGCTGGGTGTCCGCACCCTCGCCGACCTGAAGCCGTCGCACGCCACCATGCGCTAGACCGCGGCCGAGACGCCGGACGGCGCGGTGCTGACCTGCTTCGCCGTCCGGTTCCAGCTCCACCAGCCGTGCACGACCAGCCCGGCGAACACGATGTACACCGCCGCCGAGAAGTACAGGCCCGAGGACAGCTGCAGCGGTACGCCGATCGCGTCGACGACCAGCCACACCAGCCAGAACTCGACGAGACCCGCGCCCTGCGCGGCGAAGGCCACCAGCGTGCCGACGAAGATCGCGGCGTCCGGCCACGGCGCCCACGAGGCGTCCAGCGCGTCGAGGACCAGCGCCATCGCGGTGGTGCCGATCGCGAACGCGCCGATCATCGCCAGGCGCTCACCGAGGCGGCCCTTGCGGACGACGACGCCGTAGACCGGGTCGCTGCGGCGGGACCAGGCCCACCAGCCGTAGATCGAGATGGCGAGGATCGCGACCTGCCTGGTCGCGAGCCCGCCGAGATGTGCGGAGACATAGACCGAGAACAGCAGCACGGTGGCGCCGACCTGGACCGGCCACGTCCACAACGTGCGGCGTTGCGCCAGGAAGACCACGGCGAGCGCGAAGATCTGCCCCGCCAGCTCGGCGAAGGAGATCGATTGTCCGAGCACCGTGACACCGTTGTGCAGCAGGAAGTCCACGTCCGCACCCCTCTCCGTCTACCGCTCCAACATGCTCCGTCCCGGCCCCATTCCCTAGGGAGTGTGAGGTGCGGAACAGGCGGGCGGCTCGAAGGATGCCGAGGAGACGCGAAAGGGGCCCTCCACCGCGTGTTCCGCGGCGATGGGCCCCTTCTGCTCCACGCGGGCCCGGTGCCTTCCTCGATCACCGGGCCCGCGGGATGCTCAGGAATCTACGCGACCGATGCCCACGGGCGAAGTCGGCGGCTCCGAACGGACCTCCCGCTTGCCGTCCCCGGCCTCCAGCTGCCCCTGCAGGTTGGCCAGCCAGCCCTGCCAGCGGTCCTGCGCCGGCTTGATCAGGCCGCCGCCGAAGCCGACGACGATCACGCCGCCGATGGTGGCGAGCACGGTGATCAGGACCGGCCCGGTGATCGCGGTCGCGATGTTCACCTGGCCGAGCGCGGCGATGATGCCGAACGCCATGATCATCCAGTAGGCGATGGTGCCGAGCAGCCGTCCCGCGGGCCGGGTGGACAGCGCGCCGGTCACCAGGTCGCGGACGACCTTCGCCACGGCGGCCGCGACGATCACCAGCACCAGCGCCACCAGGATCCGCGGCAGGAACGCGATGATGTCGTTGAGCAGCGCGCTCACCGGATTGCTCTCACCGAATACACCGAACGCGAGCTGCAGCGCGATCAGGAGAATGAAGTAGTACACGAGTTTGACGAGGATCCCGCCCGCGTCGACATTCGCCTGTTTGAGCGTTCCGGTGAGCCCCGTCTTCTCGATGAGCTTGCCGAAACCGATCTTCGACAGAACCAGTCCCAATGCCTTCGACACGGCTTTCGCGATCAACCAGCCGATCAGCAGGATGATCAGGAAACCGATCAATTTCGGCACGAAGGTGGCGACAAGGTTCCATGCTTGTCCCAGACCGTCTTTCAGCTGCTCGCCCACGGCGAACTCCCTCCTCTGCGCATCCGCGCCCAACACCGGTGCGGCTTGCGAGGGATCGTTGATCACGAGCAGCGCACCGGCAACTCGGCGACCCACGATCGAGTGAGTGAGCTAGCGGGAAAAGATCGACAAGTCCCATACTTGTCCTACCGGTGGGGACCGGGGAGACGAGGCCGTCCGGCGCAGCGAAAAACGCGAGCGCCGGGCGGCCTCGAGTTTTATACAGAGACTTTCGCAATTCGCCGCCGATTACTGTCCACTTCGGATCCCATGGGCGGGCGGCCGCAGGATGAGGATCACCTTTGCCTGCCGGACTAGGATCGCCTGACCATGGCTGATGCGACTTCCGGACGGCGTGTGCCCAAGCACCACGGGCTGTCCGCCAAGACCCTCCGGCGGCTCGAGCACGCCTCCGGCCGGCTCGCGAGCGCGAGTGTGGCGGTGATGGAAGAGCGGCTGAGCTGGTTCGCCCGCCTTCCCGCCGACCAGCGCGCGAGCGTCCTGCTGATCACCCAGGCGGGTGCCGCCGGTTTCGTCGACTGGCTCCGCGACGCCAAGGAGGCGCTCTCCCTCACCACCGAGGCGTTCCGCGAAGCACCCGCCGAGCTCTCCCGCTGGGTGAGCCTGCGGCAGGCGGTCGGCATGGTGCGCCTGGCGATCGAGGTGTTCGAGGAACAGCTGCCGGAATTCGCCGCGAACGAGGCCGAACGCGCCGCGTTGATCGAGGGGATCCTGCGCTACGGCAGGGAAATCGCGTTCGCCGCCGCCAATTCCTACGCGGCCGCCGCCGAGGCGCGCGGCGCCTGGGACGCGCGGCTGGAGGCGCTGGTCGTCGACGGCATCGTCCGCGGCGACGCCGAGGAGGCGGTGCTCTCCCGCGCCGCCGCGCTCGGCTGGGATCCGGCCGCGCCCGCCACCGCGCTGGTCGGCACCCCGACGTCGGACGACCCGCCCGCCGTCGTGTTCGAGGTGCGCAGCCGCGCCGCCAGGGTCGGGCGCCCCGTGCTGCTTTCGGTACAAGGCTCCCGGCTGGTCGTGGTGGTCGCCGGGCCCACCGACGGCAGTGTCAAGGACCGCGAGATCCTCACCAAGCTGTCGGTCGCCTTCGCCGAGGGCCCGGTCGTCGCCGGCCCGACGGTGCCCACCCTCGCCGAAGCGCACCACAGCGCGACCGAAGCGCTCTCCGGACTGCGCGCCATCGTCGGCTGGCCCGGTGCGCCGCGGCCCGCGAGATCGATCGACCTGTTGCCGGAACGCGCGTTGTCCGGTGATCCCGAGGCCGAACGCCTGCTCGTGGAAATGATCGCGCGACCGCTCGAAGAAGCGGGCCCGGCCTTGCTGCGGACGGTGGAGACCTACCTCGACAGCGGCGGAGTCCTGGAGACCTGCGCGCGGACGCTCTTCGTGCATCCGAACACCGTCCGGTACCGGCTGCGGAAAGCGGCCGAACTGACCGGCCGCCACGCCGCCGAATCGCGGGACGCGTGGGTGCTGAAGGTGGCGCTGACGGTCGGGCGGCTGGCCCGTGCCCGCGGGCTCTGGTAGCCAAAGCGACCGAGGCTAAGGCGACCGAGGTCTTTTAATCCCTTGGAGTGCCGCGTTCTGCCCGAAGGGCTCGCGAACGGGGCGGCAGGCCGCATCAGCACCCGCTTCAGCCGACCCCGCAAAGTCACGGCCCGGCGACCCGTTCACGACCGCGGCATAGACGATCCAGTGACGGACTTCATAGGGAAAGCTGGTTGAACCCGACAAGGCTTTTGGGTTAAGCGCGGAGATCAGGAAGGCGCTTTTGGAGGGTTCCGACAATTACGTCGGCCGGACTTGGTGAGCGTCGGCATCACGACCATGGTGGCCGAGAGTGTTCTCTAATGGGGTGACAGTTGCAGTCCTCGCCCCCGGTCAGGGTTCCCAAGCCCCAGGCATGCTCTCCCCTTGGCTCGAGCTCGACGGCGCCCGCGCGCGCGTCGAAGCCTGGTCCGAGCGGGCCGGTCTCGACCTCGTCCGCCTCGGCAGCGAAGCGGACGCCGAAGAGATCCAGGACACCGCGATCACGCAGCCGCTGATCGTGGCCCTGTCACTGCTGGCGTTCGAGCACCTTCAGCGTGCGGCCCCGGTCGCCGCGGACGCGCCGGTCGCCGGCCACTCCGTCGGCGAACTGGCGGCCGCCGCCATCGCCGGGGTGCTGAGCCCCGAAGACGCCGTCGCGCTGGCCGCCGTCCGCGGCGCCGAGATGGCGAAGGCGTGCGCTCTGGAGCCCACGAGCATGGCCGCGGTCATGCTCGGCGAGCCGGAGCAGGTCGTCGCGTGGCTCGAAGGCCACGGTCTCGCCGCGGCGAACCGCAACGGCGCCGGACAGATCGTCGCCTCCGGCGCCGCCGACGCGATCGAGAAGATCGTCGCCGAGCCGCTTGAGGGCACCAAGGTCCGCGCGCTCAAGGTCGCGGGCGCGTTCCACACCTCCTACATGGCACCCGCGCGTGAAGCGCTGGCCGCCCACGCTGCGAAGATCACCCCGGCGGACCCGACGCGTCCGCTGCTGTCGAACGCCGACGGCCAGGTCGTCACCAGCGGAGCCGAGTACCTCGACCGGCTGGTCAAGCAGGTCACGAGCCCGGTTCGCTGGGATCTGACCATGGACGGTCTGGTCACCGCGGGCGTCACCTCGACGCTCGAACTCCCGCCGGCGGGCACGCTGACCGGGCTGGTCAAGCGGCAGCTCAAGGGAACCGTGACCACCACGATCGCTCTGAAGACGCCGGCCGAGCTGGCGAAGCTTCAGGGGCAGGAGGACGCTTCGTGACCGACCGATCCACTTTGCGGCAGGCGCAGGGCGCCGCCGGGACCCGCATCCTCGGTGTCGGGAGCTTCCAGCCCGAGAAGATCGTGACCAACGACGATCTCTCGAAGATCATGGACACCAACGACCAGTGGATCCGCGAGCGGGTCGGCATCGTCGAGCGCCGGTTCGCCGAGAAGGACGAGTCGCTGGTCGACATGGCGGTCAAGGCGGGCACCGCCGCGCTGGCCGACGCCGGCGTGGACCCGTCCGAAGTGGACACGGTCATCCTGCCGAACTGCACGATGCCCACCCAGATCCCGAACGCCGCCGCGCAGGTGGCCGACCGGATCGGCATCACACATCCGGCCGCGTTCGACCTCAACGCCGCCTGCGCCGGATTCTGTTACGGCATCGGCGTCGCTTCGGACCTCATCCGGGCGGGCAGCGCGAAGAAGGCGCTCGTCATCGGCGCCGAGAAGCTCACCGACCACGTCGACCCGGTCGACCGCGCGAACGCGATCATCTTCGCCGACGGCGCCGGCGCGGCGGTGGTCGGCCCGGCCGACACCCCGCAGATCGGCCCGGTCGCCTGGGGCAGCGCGGGCGAGCACGTCGACCTGATCTACATGCGCGACGACAAGTGGATCTACCAGGAGGGCCAGTCGGTCTTCCGCTGGGCGACCACGCAGATCGCGCCGATCGCCATGCAGGCGCTCGAACTCGCCGGGCTCGAACCGTCCGATGTGGACGTCCTGATCCCGCATCAGGCCAACCTGCGCATCGTCGAAGCCATCGCCAAGAAGCTGCGCGCCAAGGGCGCCCGCGAGGACATGGTCGTCGCCGACGACATCAAGTACTCGGGCAACACCTCGTCCGCGTCGATTCCGCTGGCGCTGGACCACATGCGCAAGGCGGGCACCGCGAAACAGGGCGACGTCGTGCTCGCCGTGGGCTTCGGGGCCGGACTCTCCTACGCGGGCCAGGCCTTCGTCTGCCCGTGATGAATACTTCCCCTGCGGGCACCGTGTCCGCAGGGCAGCCGAAAGCATCACCGAGAAGGGAACAACCAGTGGCAGACAACGCAGAGATCCTCGCCGGCCTCGCCGAGATCGTCGAAGAGGTCGCCGGTGTGGCGCAGGACGACGTGACCGCCGAGAAGTCCTTCGTGGACGACCTCGACATCGACTCGCTGTCCATGGTGGAGATCGCTGTCCAGGCCGAGGACAAGTTCGGTGTCAAGATCCCGGACGACGAGCTGGCGAACCTGAAGACCGTTGGCGACGCGGTGAACTACGTGTCGGCCAACTCCAAGTAAGTCCGACTTCTTGATTGGCGCCGACCTTGGGGAGACTCCAATGAGCAACAACGACGTCGTGATCACCGGGATGGGCGCGACCACGCCGCTCGGCGGGGACGTCGCGTCCACGTGGGACGGCCTGCTCGCCGGGGCGAGCGGGATCCGCCGCATCGAAGCCGACTGGGTCGACGAACTCGAGCTGCCGGTGAAGATCGGCGCCATGCTCGCCGTCGACCCGTCCGAGGTCCTGCCGCGGGTTCAGGCCCGGCGGCTGGACCGCTGTGAGCAGGTGGCGCTCATCGCCGCCCGCCAGGCTTGGGCGGACGCGGGCTTCGAGCAGCCGACCGACGAGCATCAGGATGTGGAACCCGAGCGCCTCGGGGTGACCATCGGTACCGGTGTCGGCGGTCCGGTCACCCTGATCTCCCAGAACGACCTTCTGCACAAGCAGGGACTCCGCAAGGTCTCCCCGCTGACCGTGCCGATGCTGATGCCGAACGGCCCCGCCGCTCACGTCGGGATCGACCTGAAGGCGCGTGCCGGTGTGCACTCGCCCGCGTCGGCCTGCGCGTCGGGCGCGGAAGGCATCGCCGCCGGCTACGAGATGATCCGCTCGGGCCGGGCCGACGTCGTGGTCGCCGGTGGTGCCGAATCGTGCATCCACCCGATCACCCTCGCCGGTTTCGCCCAGGCGCGGACGGTGTCCACCCGCAACGACGACCCGGCGAAGGCGTCCAGGCCGTTCGACGTGAACCGTGACGGTTTCGTCCTCGGCGAGGGCTCCGGAGTCGTGATCCTGGAGCGGGCGGACCGGGCCAAGGCCCGCAACGCGCGGATCTACGCACGGCTGAGCGGGTACGGGATCACCTCGGACGCCTACCACATCACGGGCAACCACCCGGAGGGCGTCGGCCAGATCGCCGCCATGCGGCAGGCGATGACGATGGCCGGGGTCTCCCCGTCCGACGTCGGCCACGTCAACGCGCACGCGACCTCGACGGTCGTCGGCGACGTCGGCGAGGCCGCGGCGATCCGCAACGCCGTCGGCGAGCACGTCGTGGTGACCGCTCCCAAGGGCGCGCTCGGTCACCTGGTCGGCGGCGCGGGCGCGGTCGAGGGCATCGCCACGATCCTGGCGATCTACCACGGGCTCATCCCGGCGACACTGAACCTCGAGAACCTGGACCCGAAGGTGCAGCTCGACGTCGTCTCCGGTGAGGCGCGCAAGGTGGAGCTGGGCGCGGCGATCAGCAACTCGTTCGGCTTCGGCGGGCACAACACGGCGCTGTTGTTCACCCCGGCGGCCTGATTTCAGTACGTGAAGGCCCCCTTCACCGCGTCTGGCGCGGTGAAGGGGGCCTTCACGTACTTCGGCCGGGCTAGGGGTGGATGAGCCACAGCGTCATGGGGTGGTCGTCCTGGCAGTCGTAGATCTGCATCTGGGTGAGATCCGCGGTCTCGCCCTTGGCGTCCAGGCACCGGGTCGGGTTACCGCCGCCGACCTTGGAACGGATGAAGTCCGGCACGGAGTTGGGGAACGCCGGCGGGACCCACCGCTGGCCGCTGTTCGTATTGCAGGTCACCTGGATGACCGGGGCCCGGTTGGTGTTGCTGCCGAGGACATCGAGGCAGAAGCCGCTCGCCTGGTTGATGAAGCGGAACGTGCCGGTCGTGCTGGGAACGATCGCCCATTTCTGGATGGCGTTGTTGGTGCAGGGCATCTGCACTACAGGCGCGAGGTTTCCCAGTGGGGTGCTCGGGTGCGGCTGGATGCACTTGTTGCTGCCGAAGTTGCGCACACGGTGGTAGCCATCCGCGCTCGCGGGCGGTGCGGCCAGCGCCGTCACCGCGAGCGTGGCGCTCAGCAGTCCGATGATCTTGGCCTTCATGATTCCCTCGTCTTCCCGGTGCCGCCGATCGCGGCCCGACGCGTCGAGAGTGGCCTGGAGTGCTGCGCCCCCACTGCGCTCGCGCTGCGGCGGAACGTTCTCGCCCCGGGCGGCGACTCTCCAGGAGGGGGTCTCATGCTGGTGCGGATTCTCGGCCCGGTGGACGTGGTGGCCGACGGTGTGGTGCGACCGGTACGGGGGTTGCGGCGCAAGGCGTTGCTCGCCGTGCTGGCGCTGCGGGTGGGCGAGATCGTGAGCGTCGATCGGCTCACCGATGTGGTGTGGGGTGCCCGGCCGCCCACGGCGAACACGGTGCAGACCCACGTTTCGGCGTTGCGGGGAATGCTGGGCGACCGCGACGCGATCGTGGCCCGCTCCCCCGGCTATGTGCTGAACGCGGCGACTGATCTGGCCGGCGCCCAGCAGCTGATCGAGCAGGCCGGGCAGACGACGGACCCCGCCTCGGCCGCGGCACACCTGCGCGAGGCAGTGGCGTTGTGGCGAGACGAACCACTGGCCGACGTCACCGGCATGACGTGGCTGCACGAGCAGGCCGAGCGGCTCGCGTTGCTGCGGCTCGACGCCGTGGAAGCGCTCGGCGAGGCACGGCTGGCGCTCGGCGAGCACGCGCGGCTCGTGCCCGAGCTGGAAAAGCTGTGCCGCCTGCATCCGTTCCGCGAACACCTGCACCGGCAGCTGATGCTCGCGTTGTACGGCGTGGGACGGCAGGCGGACGCGCTCGACGTGTACGAGCGCCTGCGGCGGGCGCTGGACGATCAGCTGGGTGTCGAGCCGGGTCCGGCGCTGCGTGAGTCGCACGCCGCGCTGCTCCGTCAGGACACCTCCTTGGAGCGGCCGCCGGCGCCGCTCACCGCCGAGCCGAACAGGTTCTGCACGACCGGCTCGGGCGCGCGGGTCGCCTACAACGCCACCGGCCGGGGATCCCCGCTGGTGGTCCCGCCCGGCTGGATCGCGGCGCTGGAGCTGGGCTGGCAAGACCCGGGACTACGCGCGCTCTACGCGCCCTTGCTGGCCGGGCACCGGGTGATCCGCTACGACCTGCCGGGCACCGGCCTGTCCGGGCCCGTTACCCGGCCGCGATCGCTGGACGGAGAGGTCGAAGCGCTGCACGCGGTCATCGACGCGGCCGGCGCGGAGCGGGTGGCGCTGCTCGGTGTGTCGATGGGGGCGCCTGTGGCGCTGGCGTTCGCCGCCCGGTATCCCGACCGGGTCGATCGCCTCGTGCTGTACGGCGGGTACGCCGACGGCGGCGCCATCGCGCCCGCGTCCGCGCGGCGGGCGTTCGTGGGCCTGGTCCGGGAGAACTGGGGCCTCGGCACCGAATTGCTCGCCGACGTCCTGATGCCCGACGGCGACGCGGCGGCCCGCGCGCGGTTCGTCCGCATGCAGCGCGCGACGGCGTCGGCCGAGGAGGCCGCCCGCCTGCTGACCACCTGCTACGAATTCCGCGTCACCGGACTGCTCGACCAGATCACCGTCCCGACCCTGGTGCTGCACCGGCGAGAAGACCGGGCCATCCCGTATGCCTCGGGCAAAGAACTCGCCACCCGCATCCGGGACGCCCGGTTCGTCGCGTTGGAGGGCCGCAGCCACCTGCCATACGTCGGAGACGCGCACGCGGTCGTGAACGCGATCGTGGACTTCCTCGCTGTCACGCCTCCTGACGCTTGACCAGATGCCGCCCCACCCACCAGGCGATCTCCACCAGCACGATCCCCACCCCGGCACAGGCGAAGGCCGACAGCGTGTACGCGCTCACGCTCGGATCCAGCGCGAAGAACTTCTGCGTGAACGGGATCAGGAACAGCGCGAGGGTCAGCACGACCATCCCGCCGATCAGCAGGATCTTCCACCACCGGTACGGCCGCGCGACGATCCCGAGCACCCACAGCGCGATCGTGATGAGGGTGATCAGCGCCGTCGTCCCCGCCTGGATCTTGTCCAGTTCGGACTGCCCGGATCCCTTGTACACCAGCAGATAACTCACGAACGTCGCGGTGGCGATGACCAGCCCGGCAGGTACGGCCATCCGCATCACCCGGCCGACGAAACCGGTACGGGCGCGTTCGTTGTTCGGCGCCAGCGAGAGCACGAAGGCGGGCAGGCCGATCGTGAACCACGCGGTGATCGTGATGTGCCGCGGCAGGAACGGGAACGGCACCTGCGCGATGCCGACCATCAGTGCCAGCAGTACCGAGTAGACCGTCTTGGTGAGGAACAGGTTCGAGACGCGCTCGATGTTGCCGATCACCCGCCGCCCCTCGGCGACGACATGCGGCAGGGTGGCGAACTTGTCGTCCAGCAGCACGATCTGCGCGACCGCGCGCGTGGCCGGGCTGCCGGCACCCATCGCGACGCCGATGTCCGCGTCCTTCAGCGCGAGGACGTCGTTCACGCCGTCGCCGGTCATCGCGACGGTGTGCCCCTTCGACTGCAGAGCACCGACCATCGCGCGTTTCTGCAACGGTGTCACGCGGCCGAAGACGGCGCGATCCTCCACTGTGTCGGCCAGCTTCTCGGCGTCCTCCGGCAGCTTCCGCGCGTCGATGGGCTTGTCCGCGCCCGGCAGGTCGAGCGTGCCCGCGACGGCGCCCACCGAGATGGCGTTGTCACCGGAGATGACCTTGACCGCGACGTCCTGGTGCGCGAAGAAGTCCAAAGTGTCCTTCGCGTCGGGGCGGACCTTCTGCTCCAGCACCACGAGCGCGACCGGTTCGATGTCGCCGGGGCCCTCGGCCGCGTCGACGACCCGCTCGGCACGGCCCAGCAACAGGACACGCAGACCGCGCGAGCCGATCTTCTCGGCCTCCGCCCGGTGCTCCCCCTCGGCCAACAGGACGTCGGCCGCGCCGAGCACCCAGTCGCCGTCGCCGCCGAACGAGGCACCGCTCCACTTGCGCGCCGAGGAGAACGGCATCGTGGTGGTGATGCGCCAGCCAGGATCGGTCCGGTACGCCTCCGCGATCGCCTGCAGGCTCGCGTTCGGGCGCGGATCGGCGGCGGCGAGCGCGGCCAGCGCGTCGTCCACCGGATGGCCCGGCGTGATCTCCCGGACCTCGGAAAGCCGCATCGCGTTCTCGGTGAGCGTGCCGGTCTTGTCCGCGCACACCACGTCGACCCGGGCGAGACCTTCGATGGCCGGGAGTTCCTGCACCAGGCACTGGCGCTTGCCGAGCCGGATGACACCGACCGCCAGCGCGACACTGGTCATCAGCACCAGGCCCTCCGGCACCATCGGCACGAGCGCCGCGACCATGCCGCGCAGCGCGTCCGGCCAGGCCTGGTCGCCCGCGAACTGGTTGTAGATGGTCAGCGCGCCCGCCGGGATGAGCAGGTACGTGATGAACTTGAGGATCTTGTCGATGCCTTGGCGCAGCTCCGACTTCACCAGGGTGAACTTGCTGGCCTCCGCGGCCAGTTTCGCCGCGTAGGACTCGTCGCCGATGATGTCCGCGCGGTAGGTGCCGCTGCCCGCGACCACGAAACTGCCGGAGAGCACCTTGTCACCGGGCTGCTTGACCACCGGATCGGATTCACCGGTCAGCAGCGACTCGTCGACCTCCAGCGCGTCGGCCGTCAGCGCCGGGCCGTCAACGACGATCTTGTCGCCGGGCCCCAGTTCGACGAGGTCCCCGAGGACGACGTCCTCCGGGGCGATCTCGGTGCTCTGCCCGTCACGGCGGACGGTCGGCTTCGCCTGTCCGACGATCGCGAGCCGTTCCAGGGTCCGTTTCGCCCGGAGCTCCTGGATGATGCCGACCGCGCTGTTGACGATGATCAGCCCGCCGAACAGCCCGTCGATGAAATACCCCGTCGACAGGATGAGCACGAACAGCACGCCGTAGATCGCGTTGATCCGGGTGAAGACGTTCGCACGGATGATCTCGCCGGTGGTCCGGCTGGTCTTCGTCGAGACCGTGTTGGTCTGGCCCGCGGCCACCCGCTGGGCGACCTCTTCGCTGGTGAGCCCCCTCGAGGCGTCGGTCAGCAGGGCCGGCTGATCAATTGCCATGCCCGCGACTCTATTCGGCCCGGCGCACGCCCGCGTCAGCCTCGGGGACCATGTCGCCCCTTACTTCAGCATCTTTCGTGTTCGGGGTTGGTGCCGCCGTCGGTCGTGTCGACGCGCCACGACCCGGTCTCCAGCCGCAGCGGCAGCACCAGCCGCCAGCGGATGCACCCTTCCGGCAGATACACCGGCGCGTCTTCGACGTCCTGCGTGCTGGTGAAGGCGACGAGCACCCGGAGCATGCCCGACGTGCCCGGCTCGATGCGATAGACGAGAATGCTGCCGTCCCGAGTGGACTGGAAATCCTTCTTCCACTCCGCCGAGGTCTTGGTCTTGGCCCGGTCACGGCTGACCACCGAAGTCCACTTCAGATAGTCACGCTCGTTGATGGAGTCGAAATACCCCTGCAGCACTTGCCGGACGCTCTGGTACTGCGGATGCGCGAAGACGTCGGGGGTCACCTCGACGACAGGGGAACCGGGCTGTTGCTCCGGGGCGACCGACGTCGGAGACTCGCTGACGACCGGCGGGGTGGGCTCGGCCTCCGGGCGCGTGTAGAGATCGCGTGCCAGCAATCCGACGCCGACGGTCATGGAGATCACGACCACGATGACGGGGATCAGCCACCGCTGGCGAGAGAGGGGGCGAGGCTGGGCGGTCACCCTGAAAGGTTAGCCGCCCGCCTCTTCCGTCTTCACCGGCGTCTACCCGACTTGGTGCAGCCAGGTGACCGGGGCACCGTCACCGGCGTGCCGGTACGGTTCGAGCGCTTCGTCCCAGTTGGCGGCGAGGAGCTCGTCGAGCTTGTGCGCCAGCGATTCACCGGAGCGGACCTTGCTCACCAGGGCGCGCAACTGGTCCTCGCCCACGACGATGTCGCCGTTGGCACTGGTCCTGCCGTGCCACAGGCCGAGGCCAGGAGCGAAACAGAACCTCTCCCCGTCGACCCCCGCACTGGGCTCTTCGGTGACTTCGAACCTGATCATCGGCCACGCCTTGAGCGCGGACGCCAGCTTTCCGCCGGTGCCCGAAGGCGCACGCCAACCACATTCGGCGCGGAGCTGACCTGGACTGGCGGGCTGCGCCGTCCACTTCAACTCGACTCGGGCACCCAGGGTGCCCGAAATAGCCCACTCGACGTGCGGACACACCGCAGACGGCGACGAGTGGACGTACACCACGCCACGGGTGTTGCCACGGGTGCTCACTGCTGACCTCCGCTACTCGACGAGGGGCGTCTTCCCCTACGACCTCGCGAGCTGCGCTGGTCAGGTGGCTCGTGCCGCCTCCCGGTACGCGTGAGCACATTGTGCACCCCAACTGTGCTGTTTGGCCACATGAACACCACAAGTCGCACCTGATTGGGACGCGAGACTCCTGCGAAGGCCCCCTTCTTTCGGCTGAGCCGAAAGAAAGATCCCGTTCCCGGGTTAACCCGGGGACGGCAATTGTGCCCCCATGCCGTGAAGGCCTCCTTCCCTACGCTGAGGGTAGGGAAGGAGGCCTTCACGGACTTGGGACGCCTCAGCCCTGGGCGCCGAGGGACTTCGCCGCGGCGAAGGTGTCCACCAGACCAGTGCCCTTGTCGAAGCTCGACGTGTACGGCCCGGCCGCCACGTACGGCGAGCCGTTGGCGAACTTGTACGCGGTGCCCTTGATCGCGGCCTCGATTTCGGCGGGGCTCGCGTTCGGCGCGACCTGGAACAGCTGCGCGACGATCCCGGTGATCTGCGGCGCCGCCATCGAGGTCCCGCTGATCACGTTGTAGGTGCCGAGGTCCAGGAGCCCCGGGCCGTTCTTGGGCTGCAGGCCCTGCGTGCAGATCGGCTGCGTGGGCCGGCACGACGAGAGGATGTTCTCCCCCGGCGCGGAAACGTCGGGCCAGCTCGACTGGCTGCTCTTGAGGCCGCGCGACGAGAAGTCGGAGACCGTGCCGTCACGGGTTTCGGTCCCCTGATCGTTGAACGACGCCACCGAAAGGACACCCGGCGTCTGGTCCTGCCCCGGCGGGTTGGAGAGGTTCGCCGAACCGTCGCCGCCGTCGTTCCCGTTCGCCCACACCGTGACGACGCCCTCCGCGGCGAGCGCGCGCTGCAGCTTCACCGTCGCCGAGTTCGGGTCGAAGGCGCCACCACCGCTGGGACCGTAGGAGTTGTTGGTCACCTTGATCGGCGGGCACACCGACGCCGCGACACCCGCGCCGCACGGCGCCTTGTGGTTCTCCAGCACCCAGTTCAGCGCGGCGTCCGTGCCGAGGACGAGCAGCGCGGCCCCGGTCGAGACCGAGACGATCTTCGAGCCCGGCGCCGAACCGCCGACCTTGGTGCCGTCGGTCAGCGTCAGCCGGTTTCCGGCGGCGATGCCGGTGACGTGCGTGCCGTGGCCACCCAGGGAGAGGGTGTCGGTGTCGACGGAGGTCGGGACGTCGACGATGCAGCTCGTCGTCGTGCCGCCGAGGCAGAGGCTCTTGAGGTTGCGCACCACCCGCGTCTTGCCGTCGGCGCCCTTGAACGCCGGATGTGTCGGGTCGACACCGGTGTCGATGATCGCGACGGAGACGCCCTTGCCGTCCACGGGAGCGCCACCGGCGTCCTTGAGCTGCGTCTGCGTCTGCAGGCTCCGCGTCGCCGTGGTGCCGGCGCTGCCGTGTGCCTTGAGCTTTTCGTTGCCTTCGACGTAGGTGACCCCGGAGACCTTGCGCACCGCGCGCACCTGGTCGGCGGTACCCCGGACGGCGACGACGCCGATCTTCCGGAACGAGGTGATCTTCGTGAGCCCGGCCGAGCGGGCGGCGCGTTCGGCGGTGGCGACGTCGTCGGCGTGCACGAGCGCGGTCACCCCCGTGGCACCGGTGACGGCCGACAGCAGGCGGGTGAGTCCGGGGGCGGCGGGTGCGAGCGGTCCCGCGGCCTGCGCGGGGACCATCCCCGCGGCCGGGACGGCGAGCAGGGCGACGACGAGCGCGGCGCGTCGACGCCAGGGTCGAGATACGGCCATTGCGTTTCTCCTGGTGACAGGGGGCAAGGAACTGTCACTTACCAACGAGTACCACCCGGACGGGTGACGATGCTCACGCGTATTACAACTTTTCGGAGCAACATCACTGCGCCTACCTGGGACGTGTCTCCGCATTAGTCCGGATGGAGGCGCTAGTTTGTGCAGCGAGACCGACGAGATGGGGAGGGGTTCGGTGCGACTCGTTCGCCTCGCTCAACAGCCGTCCCGGGTGGCCGAGGACGTCCGCGCCGCGCTGGCTTCACTCGGCCGGGGCAGCAACGTCGTCGGCGGGGTCGCCCTGATCGGCGCCAGCCCGGTCGAAGGACGACCCGTCGAAGCCGTCGTGGTCATGCCGAAGGGTGTCCTCATCGTCATCGGTGTCGACCTGCCCGACCCGGCCCTGAAACTCGAAGCCCCGCTCGGCGGACCGTGGAAGGCCGACGGCTGGCCGCTGGTCCACGGCGACACCTCGATCAACCCGGCCACGGACGCGCTCTCGCTGTCCGCCGCGTGCACGCACAAGATCGCGGACGTCGCCCCCGGCGCCGGGCCGATCGGCACGATCATCGCCGTCGGCCCCTACGTGGAGAAGGTCGACCAGCCGGCCGCGGACCTCGCCGGTTCGGTCCGCGTCCTCTATCCGACCGCGACGACGATGCTCGCCGCGACGGTCTCCCTGGCCACCGCGCCCCGCCCGCGCTCGGTCCAGCAGGCGCGGGACCTGATCGCCGCGCTCGCCCCGGACGCGCCGCCGATGCCCGAGGAGATGTTGCTCGGGGAGGGGTTCAGCGCCTACTCCGACGACGAGCCGACGGTGATCCGCGAGAACCCGCTCGTCGCGATCGCGCCGACGGTTCCGGTCCAGCATCCGGGGAAGGGGAAGAGACCGGCGAAACCGGCCGTGCCGCCCGCCAAGCCCGCCCCTCCCGTTCTGCAGGCCGCCCCCGCGAAGCCCGTCCCCCCGGTCCGGCAGCCCCCGCCGCCGGCGGCCGCTCCCTCACCGGCCGAGCCGCCCACCCCGAAGGCGTCGCGACAGTCCAAGACGGTGAAGTGGCTCCCGGTCGCCGCGATCGGCTTGCTCATCGTGTTGCTGATCGCGGCCATCAGCGTCGCTTCCGGCGGTGACGACACCGCGTCCACCCAGACTCCCCCGCCGCCGACCCCGGCGACCAGTCCCCCGCCACCGAGCAGCAGCGCGGTGGAGAACATCCAGTTCACCTCGCGGGCGTCGGCCGCGGACCAGAAATGCGCGTCCCACGCGTACGGCGACGTCCAGTCGAGCCTTCAGCAGACGAGTTGCTCGACGGTGAAACGGGCCAGTTTCGCCAGTTCCATCGACGGCCGGGCCGCGGCGGTGACTATCGCCGTCGTGGAATTCCCGAACACCGAGCAGGCGAGCGCGTTCAAAGCCACCGCCGATACCCCCGGCGGTGGCGGCATCCTCGATCTCGCCACCGAGACCAACCAGTGGCAGGGCGAGGTGCCGGTGTTCGAAGGCGCCGCCTACCAGAGCAGCCTGGACGGAAAGTCGGTCCGCTTGATCCAGGTGGTGTGGCTGCCGGGACCGTCCACTCCGGACGATCCCGGCCTCGTCCGCGGCGCGAAGGCCGCGCTCGAACTGCCCGTGAACGGCTAGAGCCCGTAGGCCTCCAGCAGCCGCAACCAGACCTCGCTGATCGTGGGGAACGACGGGACCGCGTGCCACAGCCTCGGCAGCGGGACCTCCCCGACGATCGCGATCGTCGCCGAATGCAGGAGTTCGGACACGTCCTGCCCGACGAAGGTCGCGCCGACCAGGACGTCACGTTCGGTGTCGACGACGATACGCGCCTTGCCCGCGTAACCGTCCGCGTGCAGTGACGAGCCGGCCACCGCGATGTCGATGTCGACGACGCGATGCGGCTTGCCCTCCTCGGGTCCGGCGAGCCCGACCGACGCGACCTCCGGGTCGGTGAACACGACCTGCGGGATGGCGTGGTGATCGGCCGTGGCGCTGTGCGCGCTCCACGCGGCGGAGTCGACGGGTTCGCCCGCCGCCTGCGCCGCCACCGAGTCACCCGTGGCCCTGGCCGCGTACTTGCCCTGATGGGTCAGCGGCGCCCTGCCGGTGACGTCCCCGACGGCGAACAGCCAGTCACCGTCCACAGCGGACACACGGCCGTTGTCGTCGGTCGTGAGCGGTGCGCCCGCTTCGAGCCCCAGCGCCTCCACGCCGAGTCCGTCGGTCGCCGGGCGGCGGCCGGTGGCGACGAGCAGTTCGTCGACGACCAACCGGCCGCCGCCCTTCAAAGCCAGTTCTTTACCACCGTCCAAAGCGGACACGGAGTCGAGGCCGGAGCCGGTGTGCACGGTGACCCCGGCTTCGCGGAGCCCCGCGATGACGGCGTCGCCCGCGAACTCCGGCAGTCGCGGCAGGGGGCGCGCTCCCGAGATGATCAAGTGGACTTCGGCGCCGAGCGTGGCGAAGGCCTGCGCCATTTCGACTCCGACGACACCGCCGCCCAGTACGCCGAGGCGGCGCGGGACCGCTTCCGCCGAGGTCGCCTCACGTGAACCCCACGGCGAAATCGTGTCCAGCCCGGGGATCGACGGCGTCCGCGGGACACTGCCCGTGGCGACGATCACGGCATGCCGTGCGGTCAGCTCGTCACCTCCGTCGACCGTGACCTTCCGCTCACCGGTGATCCGGCCGTGCCCGCGGATCGGGACGATCCCGACGCCTTCGGCCCACTTGACCTGTCCGGTGTCGTCTCCCTTGCCGGTGAACCAGTCGCGGCGGGCGAACACCTCGGCCGGGTCGACGGCGTCGCCCACCGGGACGCCGGGGACCCGTTTGGCGGCGGCGAGGAGGTTCCCCGGCCGCAGCAGTGCCTTGCTCGGAATGCAGGCCCAGTAAGAACATTCGCCGCCGAAGCGTTCGTGTTCGACGAGCGCGACCCGAAGGCCTCCGCGGGCTGCCCGTTCGGCGGCGACCTCGCCGACCGGGCCGCCTCCGATCACGATCACGTCAAAAGTCTGTGCTGACATGCATTCAGCGCACACCACCGCGCAGCTTCGCGCAACCTGCCGCTATCCTCGTGTCGCTGCGTGAGTCAATCAGCCGCGGGTTCAGGTTTCACCGTGCCGGTTACGCAGTAGAACGATCGAGCGCGGGAGGTTTTTCATGGCCAGGAACACTGCTGTGCATTTGCTGGATGATCTGACCGGCGAGGCGGCCGAGGAAACGGTCGCTTTCGGTTTGGACGGAATCGCTTACGACATCGACCTTTCGGCCGACAACGCCACCGCACTCAGGGAAATCCTGCGTGCCTATGTGGAGAACGGCCGCCGGATCGGCGGACGCAAACTGCGGCCGCGGGTCGTGCAGCGTCCCAAGGGCGCGCGGGTGTCGAAGTCGACCCCGAAGACCGCGGCCACCGCGGCGAAGGCCGAGGCGAAGACGGCCGCGAAGCCGGGTCGCAAGCCCGCCGCCAAGGGTGTCGCCGGCCGCAAGCCCGCCGCCGCCAAGACGGCCGCCGCCACCAAGTCGGAGGCCAAGGCTCCCGCCAAGACCACGGCGAAAGCCACCGCGGCCAAGGCGAAGGCCACCCGCGGCGCGGCGGCGAAGACCACGGCGGCCAAGGCTCCGGCCGGCCGCGCGAAGGCCGCGGCCGCGGCGAAGACCCCGGCCAAGACGGCATCGAAGGCCACCGCCAAGACGACGGCCACGAAGGCCGCCCCGAAGGCCGCGGCCGCGAAGACGACCGCCGCCAAGGCCGCGCCGAAGGCCGCGGCCAAGGCTCCGGTGAAGAAGGCCGCCGAGCCGAAGAAGACCACGCGCGCCGCCCGCAAGGTGCCCGCCGTCACTTTCTCGGCCACCGAAAAGTAATTCATCGAAAAAGGCCCTTTCGCGATATTCGCGAAAGGGCCTTTTCCGATTTCACCTCATTTACGCTGAGCGCCTTCGGCATGCCATCGCGGGTAGTGGTACCGCGTGTGCTGGAGCGAGCGGTGCCACTCCAGCTCCTCGTCCGACGGCTTCCGGGTGGCGAGTTCACCCAGTTGCGCGGCCGCCGCCACGCGGACGGCGGCCGTGACGTCGGCAACACCTTTTCGCAGGCCATGCTCGGCGAGCGACGCGACCCGGCTCCGGTGGGAGTCGAGCGGACGGGGATCCGCGGGTGCCGAAGTGAGGTACCGGCCGACTCGTTCGGCGGCGGTCGAAACGAGCAGGGTGGAATGCGCGAGCAAGCCCGTTCTCGTCCGGAAGACGGCGAAACCGCACAGCTTCGCGTCACCGACGAACAGACCTCGATCACCGAGCCGCGACGGCAGCCCGAGTTCGGCCACCGTCGCGGTCATCAGTTCCCCGAGTGCTTCCAAGGGTCTGTCCGACGGCCCCGGCAGGACGAGCGTGATGTTGAGATTGCCGGGATCGTGGAACACGGTGCCGCCACCGCTGGCCCGGCGCAGCACCGGGACGCCGTCGCTCGCGCAGACGTCGGCCTTGACCTCGCGTTCGATCTTCTGCCCCCGCCCCACGACCACACAGTCGGTGTTGCGCCAGATCCACAGGACCGGCGCCTCCTGGGCGGCGCGCAGGAGGGCTTCGTCGAACGCGAGGTTGTCGGCCGGGTCGTCGAACGAGGCGACGACTTCCGAGGGACCGATCACAGTGCTTTGAGTTCCTCCACGATCTCGCCCACCGACGATTTGGCGTCGCCGAAGAGCATGCTTGTCTTCGCATCGTAGAAGAGCTCGTTGTCGATGCCGGCGAAGCCCGAGCTCATCCCGCGTTTGAGCACGATCACCGACCGGCTGTGGTTCACCTTGAGGATCGGCATCCCGTAGATGGGCGAGCCGGGATCGGTCTCCGCGGCCGGGTTCGTGACGTCGTTCGCGCCGATCACCAGCGCGACGTCGGTCTGGGCGAACTCGGAGTTGATCTCGTCCATCTCCTTGAGCTGCTCGTACGGGACGTCGGCCTCGGCGAGGAGCACGTTCATATGCCCCGGCATCCGGCCCGCCACCGGGTGGATGGCGTACGCGACCGTGATCCCCTTCGCCTCCAGCAGCTTCGCCATCTCGCGGACGACATGCTGCGCCTGCGCGACGGCCATGCCGTACCCGGGCACGACCACGACCTTGTTGGCGTACGCCATCTGGATCGCGGTGTCGGAGGCGCTGGTGCTGCGGACCGGCCGGACCTCGCCGGATCCGCCGCTCGCGACCGCCGTGCCGCCGCCGAACCCGCCGGCGACGATGGCCGGGATCGACCGGTTCATCGCCTTCGCCATCAGGTTCGTCAGGATCGAACCCGAGGCGCCGACGATCATGCCCGCCACGATCAGCGCGGTGTTGTCGAGCGCGAGACCCATGGCCGCCGCGGACAATCCGGTGAGCGCGTTCAGCAACGAGATGACGACCGGCATATCCGCACCGCCGATCGGCAGCACGACCACCACGCCGAGGATTCCCGCCGCGACCAGCAGGCCGATCATCAGCAGTTCGGCGTCGCCGCCGGTGGCGATGACGACGGCGAACACGATCGCGGCGATCAGCACCAGCGCGTTCACCGGCTGCTGCAGTTTGCCGAGGGTGATCGGACGGCCGGAGATGAGTTCCTGCAGTTTCCCGAACGCGATGTTCGAGCCCCAGAAGGACACCGAACCGACGATCGCGGCGAACAACGACGCGATCGCGACGTACGCCGGCTCGTGCGCGTAGCCCTCGGTGGTGCGGAACTCGACCCACGCGATGAGCGCGACCGCCCCGCCGCCGACGCCGTTGAACAGCGCCACCATCTGCGGCATCGCGGTCATCTTCACCTTGCGCGCGGACGGCACGCCGACGACGACACCGATCGCGACGCCGAGCGCGATCAGCAGCCAGTTGCTCATTCCCGGGGTCAGCAACGTCGCGATCACCGCGATGCCCATGCCGACGGCGGCGATCCAGTTGCCGCGCACCGCGGTGCGCGGACCGGTCAGGCCCATGAGGCCGTAGATGAACAGTGCGAAGGAAATGATGTAGAGGACGGCGATGAAGGTCGTCACTTGTCACCACCGTCTTCCGGCTTCTTCGCCTTGAACATCGAGAGCATCCGGTCGGTGACGAGGAAGCCGCCGACCACGTTGATCGTGCCGAAGGCGATCGCGATCACCAGCAGGACCTTGTTCAGTACGCCGTCCACCCCGAGGCCGAGCACGATCAGCCCGCCGAGCAGGACGATGCCGTGGATGGCGTTGGTCCCCGACATGAGCGGGGTGTGCAGGGTGTTGGGCACCTTGGAAATGACCGTGAAGCCCACGAATCCGGCGAGTACGAGGATCGCCAGGCTGCCTACGAGCATCACTCGACCCCTTCTTCTTTTCCGGCCACGCAGGCCCCGGCGACGATCTCGTCGGAGAAGTCGAGCGCGAGCTTGCCTTCGGAGTCGACGAGCAGTTCCAGCAACTCGGTGACGTTGCGCGCGTAGAGCTCGCTGGAATGCGCGGGCATCTCCGCGGCGAGGTTGAGCGGCGAGCAGATGGTGACGTCGTGCTCGACGATCTCCTCTCCCGGTTTCGTCAGTTCGCAGTTACCGCCGGACTCGCCCGCGAGGTCGACCACGACACCACCGGCGGGCATTCCCTTCACCGCGTCGGCGGTGACGAGGATCGGTGCCCGGCGGCCGGGGACGAGGGCGGTGGTGATCACGACGTCGAACCTCGTGATCGCCTCGGTCAGCCTGCGTTGCTGCTCGGCCTTCTCCTCGTCGGTCAGCTCGCGGGCGTACCCGCCTTCGCCGACCGCCTCGATGCCGAGGTCGAGGAATTTCGCGCCGAGCGACTTCACCTGCTCGCCGACCTCGGGCCGGACGTCGTACCCGGTGGTCTGCGCGCCGAGCCGTTTCGCCGTCGCCAAGGCCTGCAGCCCCGCGACACCGGCGCCGAGCACGAGCACCTTCGCCGGGGGCACCGTTCCGGCCGCGGTGGTGAGCATCGGGAAGAAACGGGTGAGCTTCTCCGCGGCCAGGAGGACCGCGCGATAGCCCGCGACACTGCTCTGTGACGACAACGCGTCCATCGCCTGCGCGCGGGAGATCCGCGGGATCGCCTCGACGGCGAAGGCGCGGATGCCCGCCGATTCGAGCGCGGCGATCCCCTCCGGATCACCCCTCGGATTCAGGAAGCCGATGAGGACGGTGCCCTGTTTGAGCTTCGCGACTTCGGCCGCGCTCGGAGGCGCCACCTTCACCACGATGTCGGCATCCCACGGATCGCCGATCACCGCGCCCGCTTGCTCGAAGGTCTCGTCGGCGAGCAGCGCGCCTTCGCCCGCGCCGGGCTCGACCACCACCCGCAGTCCGCGTCCGGAGACGCGCTCGATGAGTTTCGGTACCAGCGCGATGCGACGTTCACCTTGTCCGGTTTCCCGGACCACGCCGACCGTGAGCTGCTCGTTCTCTGCCGCCACAGGCGACCTCCTCGCTGGAGAGGACCACACGAACCCGCACTGTTTACCACGTCCGGCCGACAACTTTCCTGGCTGAACGTATCCGGACGGCATCTTTCCGTGACATCACTCATCACGATCGATCCAGCCATCGATCCAGGTGCGCGACGTCATATGCGCGCTATGGCAACGATTTCCGCATCACGGAACGCTGCGCCAGTTCGGCACTCCCAGGAAGATCAGCCGCAGCCGCCGTTCGGCCGTGCGGACGATCTCGTCGTCACGCGAAGGTGTTTCGAGCAGCTCCAGCACGGTCGTGAGCATGGTCGTCACGATCAGGTCGGCGAGCAGGTGCAGATCTTCGGTGCTCCAGTCACGGAGGAAGTCGAACCGCGCGAGGTCGACGGCGAGTTCGCTGACGAAGAGCTTGAGTTCGAAGCCGATCGCCTGCCGGACCGGGCCGGTGCCGCCGTAGCGCTCCCTGGTCAGGAAGTGGAAATGGTCCTCGTGTGCCCGCACGTGCTCGCGCAGGATGCGCACCGACGAGCGGATCATGTCGTGGTACGCCGACGGCCTCGTGCGCGCGGAGCGGATCATCGTGCGCAAGGTGCGCATCGACTCCTCGACCAGCGCCACGCCGAGCTCGTCCATCGACGCGAAATGGCGGTAGAACGCCGTCGGCACGATCCCGGCCTGCTTCGCCACCTCGCGCAGGCTGAGCCCGGAGAACCCGCGTTCCGCGACCAGGTCGAGCGCCGCGTCCAGCAGTGCCTGCCGGGTGCGTTGCTTGCGTTCCTGCCGGGAAACGGGCTCGGTTGTCACGACGGACAGCGTAATCGCCTCCGCGCTATCACCCACGTCACATCGGTGTCCTCTCGCGTTGACAAGCGGAATCTTCACCACTTCACTGTTCAGTGTACAAGCGTTCACTGAATTTGGGAGAAGTGATGACGGCACTGGTACCGCGCAGGGCCAGGCGGCTGGCCTCGCTGGCCGAGGCCCTGCTCACGCCCCACGGCATGGACCGCTACCTCGAACTCGTCGACCCGATGCTGGTCCGCCGCGAGATCCGCGGCCTGGTCACCGGCGTCCGGCGGCAGACGCCCGACACGGTCACGCTGACCATCCGGCCGAGCCGGGCCTGGCGCGGCCACCTCGCGGGCCAGTACGTGCGGGTGACCGTCGAGATCGACGGCGTCCGCCGCACCCGCTGCTACTCACCCGCCGGTTCGGAGCACGACGGCACACTGGAACTGACCATCAAGGCCGACCCCCATGGCCTCGTTTCGCGGCACCTGAACCGCACGGTCACCCTCGGTTCGGTACTCGGACTGTCCACTGCGGACGGTGAGTTCATCCTGCCTTCGCCGAGGCCGCGGCGAATCCTGCTACTGAGCGGCGGGAGCGGGATCACGCCCGTCCTGTCGATGCTGCGCACGCTGGCCGACGAGAAGTACGAGGGCGATCTCGCCTTCCTGCACTACTCCAACGGCGCCGAAGACGCCCTCTACCGCGCCGAACTCGCCGACCTCGCCCGCCGCCTGCCCGGCCTGCGGGTGGTACACGCGTTCACTCACGCGAAAACCGGCGGCGACCTGCACGGGTTCTTCTCGAAGGAGCACCTCGCGGAGGCCGCTCCGTGGTACCCCGACGCCGAAACCTTCCTGTGCGGTCCGAAGCCGCTGATGGACTCGGTCCGCGAGGTCTTCGAGTCCGACGGCCTCGGTGCACATCTGCACACCGAGGAGTTCACCCCGCCGGCGCTCACCTTCGACACCGAGAACGCCGAAGGGCAGGTGCGCTTCGCGCGCAGCGGCCGCGAGATCGCCAACTCCGGGAAACCGTTGCTGGAGCAGGCCGAAGAAGCGGGACTGAGCCCGGAACACGGCTGCCGTATGGGCATCTGCTTCTCCTGCACGCAGATCAAGACCTCGGGCTGCGTGCGCAACGCCAAGACCGGCGAGACCTCCAGCGAAGAGAACGAAGAGATCCAGCTCTGCATCTCCGTCCCGGTCGGGGACGTCGAGATCAACGCTTAGAAAGGAGCGGGCCATGACCGGCTTGCAGGACAAGCTCACCCCTCAGCAGGTCGAGGACTTCGGCCGCGAACTGGACGAGATCCGGCAGCGGATCGTCGCCGACCTCGGCCAGGTGGACGTCGACTACATCCACAACGTCATCAAGACCCAGCGCGCGCTCGAAGTCGCCGGCCGCGGACTGCTGTTCGCCGGTTTCTTCCCGCCCGCCTGGGTCGCCGGCGTCGCCGCGCTTTCGGTGGCGAAGATCCTCGACAACATGGAGATCGGCCACAACGTCATGCACGGCCAGTACGACTGGACGCGCGACCCGGCGCTGAGCTCCCAGCGGTTCGAGTGGGACACCGTCGCGCCTTCGGAGAACTGGCGCCATTCCCACAACTACATCCACCACACCTACACCAACATCCTCGACAAGGACCGCGACATCGGTTACGGCGTCCTGCGGATGGACCCGGCGCAGAAGTGGAACCCGTACTACCTGGGCAACCCGGTGTACGCGACGCTGCTCGCGCTGTTCTTCCAATGGGGCGTCATGCTGCACGACCTCGAGTTCGACCGCGTCGTCAAGGGCGAGCGCAAGTGGTCGGACAACAAGGAGGTCGGCATGAAGATGCTCCGGAAGGCCGGGCGCCAGGTCGGCAAGGACTACGTGCTCTTCCCGCTGCTGACCGGTCCGCTCGCGCCGCTGACCTTCCTCGGCAACGCCACCGCGAACCTGACGCGCAACCTGTGGGCGTTCTCGATCATCTTCTGCGGGCACTTCCCCGCCGACGTCGAGAGCTTCACCGAAGAGGAGACCGAGAACGAGTCGCGCGGCCAGTGGTACCTGCGGCAGATCCTCGGCTCGGCGAACATCACCGGCGGCAAGCTCTTCCACATCATGACCGGGAACCTCTCGCACCAGATCGAGCACCACCTGTTCCCGGACATCCCGGCGCGCCGCTACCCGGAGATCGCGGGCGAGGTGCGGGCGATCTGTGAGAAGTACGGCCTGCCGTACAACACCGGTCCCCTGCACAAGCAGCTGTTCTCGGTGGCCAAGAAGATCGTGAAACTCGCCCTGCCGTGGAACGGTGAGCCCCGCACCCCGGCTACCGTGGAGAGCGACAAGACCCTCCGAGCGGCTTAAGGTGTCTGACATGGTCGGTCAGTTCGAAAGCACCAAGGACGTGGTCCAAGAGGTCACCGAGTCCGCGGCCACCCATATCGGCAACATCGCGACGATCATCACCGGCGCGATCCGGGACATCGCCCGCGAGACGGGCGACTGGCTGACGGACGTCATCGAGATGCGTGAGGCGTCCCAGCGGGCGCAGGCGGACGAGAACCGCGAAGACCAGGGCTCATCCTGAACTTGCAGGACAGGCCTGGGCATGTCGCGAAAGCCACTTTCGGGACATCTGACGTCGCGAAAGTGGCTTTCGCGACATGTCCGACAGCCGCGTGCCGTCCTGGTGAAAGTCCGAAGCGCGCGTAGAGCCGCGAAGACTAGGGAAACCTGGATGGGCACGGGGCGGGTGGCCACGGCAGGCTGAAGCCGTGATCACCCGCCTCGCCCTGCCTCGACGCGTCCTCAGCGCACAGCTGAACCGCGCGTATTGGGGCGAGCTGACCTGGGTGCTCATCGGCGCGCCGCTGACGCTGGCGTTCGCGGCGCTCGTGGTCGTCGGGCTGCTCCTCGGCGCGGGCCTGAGCCTGCTGACCATCGGGCTTCCGGTGCTCATCGGCGTCCTGGCCGGCGCCAGGCTGATCGGCACCGCCCACATCGGCCTGGCACGCGCCCTGCTCCGGACGACGGTCACCCCGCCTGCCCGGCCCGAGCTGCGGCCAGGCCTCTGGAACGGCGTCAAGGGCAAGCTCGGGGATCCGCTCGGCTGGCGGTCGATCGCCTACCTGGTGATCCGGTTGCCGCTGTCGTTGATCGAGTTCTTCCTGGTCGTCACCCTGTTCGTGTACGCGGTGAGCACGCTGAGCTATCCGCTGTTCTGGTTCACCCTGAACGGCGAGGCCATGCCGACGTTCGACCTCCGCGTCGACATCTGGCCCCTCACCCTGCCGCTCGCCGTCACCGGGCTGGCCGTCCTGCTGGCGATGCCGTGGGTGGTCCACGGGCTCACCGAGTTCGACCGTCTGCTGGTACGCGGCGTTCTCGGCGCCGAGGACCTTTCGAAGCGGGTGCGCGATCTCGAACGCAGCCGCGCGACCGCGGTCGACGACGCGACCCGGCGGCTGCGCCGGATCGAACGCGACCTGCACGACGGCGCGCAGGCCCAGCTGGTCGCGCTGGCGATGAAGCTCGGCATCGCGAAGGACGAACTGTCCGGCGACGGCGACATCGAGCAGGTCACCGCCCTGGTCACCGCCGCGCACGCCAACGCGAAACAGGCGCTCGTCGAACTTCGCGACCTCGCCCGCGGCATCCATCCCGCCGCGCTCGACGCCGGCCTCGACGTCGCGCTGTCCACTTTGGCCGCGGGCTCGGGCATCGACGCGCGGATCACCGTGGACCTGCCGAGCAGGCCGTCCCCGTCGATCGAGACCATCGCCTACTTCACCGTCGCCGAACTGCTGACGAATGCCGCCAAACACACTTCCTCCGCGATCGAGGTCGACGTGGGTATCGTCGGCGACGACCTGCGGCTCGTGGTGCGCGACGGCGGTGAAGGCGGGGCCCGGCCGGTAAGCGGCGGAGGGCTCGCCGGGATCTCCGAGCGGCTCGCGACGGTGGACGGTGGGCTCGACATCGACAGCCCTCCGGGAGGGCCTACGGTGATCAGCGCGGAAATACCGATACGGAAATAGGGGGCGGCGTGCGCGTCGTGATCGCGGAGGATTCGGCCATCCTCCGGGCGGGGCTCGTCGAACTGCTGAACCTTCGGGGGCACGAGGTCGTCGCGGCCGTCGCCGACGGCGACAGCCTGTGCGCGGCGGTTCGCGAACATCGGCCGGACGTGTCCATTGTGGATATCCGGATGCCGCCGACGCACACGGACGAAGGACTGCGCGCGTCCATCGCGCTCCGCGCGGAACTGCCGGGGTGCGCGATTCTGCTGTTCTCGCAGTACGTCGAGACGCAGTACGCGACGGAACTCCTGGCCGATCGCGCGGGCGGCGTCGGCTATCTGCTGAAGGACCGCGTCGCGGAGGTGTCGGATTTCCTCGACGCGCTCCGCCGGGTGGCCGAAGGCGAGACCGTGCTCGACCCGGAAGTGGTCAGCCAGCTGTTCACCGCCACCCGGAAGACGGACGCGCTCGCGGGACTGACGCCGCGGGAGCGCGAGGTGCTGGGGTTGATGGCCGAGGGCCGGTCGAACTCGGCCATCGCGGCGGCGCTGTTCCTTTCGGCGGGCTCGGTGGAGAAGTACGTGTCGAGCATCTTCGGGAAGCTGGCGCTGTCACAGTCCGAAGGGGACAACCGGCGGGTTCTGGCGGTGCTGCGGTACCTGGAGTCTTGAGGCGCGTGTCTCGCGAGTTCCGGAAACGCGGCTCACCGCGGCTCCACCGGAACCCCGTCCGGCTCAGGCAGGCAAAGCTGCACCCACGCGACATCCCGCCACGCCCCGTGTTTGTACCCGATCCGCCGGTACGTCCCCACCGGCTCGAAACCCAGCGCGCGGTGCAGCCCGGCGCTCGCGTCGTTCGGCAGCACCATCCCCGCGCAGAAGTTCCGGAAGCCGCGGGACGCCAGCTCGTCCAGCAGCGCCTGATAGAGCGCGCGCCCGCCACCGGTCCTCCGGCGGCCCAGCTCCAGATAGATACTGACCTCGCAAGACCAGCGATACGACGGCCGGCCGCTGAAGGGGCCTCCGTAGGCGTAGCCGACGACGCGACCTTCGTCGTCTTCGAGCACGAGCCATGCGTGCGATTTCTGCGCCTTGGCGATACGTTCGGCCATCTCGTCCGGCTTGGGCGGCTCGGTTTCGAACGAGATCACCGTGTCGGTGACATACGGCGCGTAGATCTCCGCGCACGCCGTCGCGTCGGCTTCCGTCGCTTCCCTGATCACCATGACAACCATAGTAACCGAGGCTGCCACTATAATGAACAGCATGTCGGATCCCTTGTCCGCGTCGCTCGCCGCGACGCTCCAGGCCGCGAGACTCGATCAGAACCTTTCGGCCAACGCACTCGCCGAGTCCTCTGGCGTGTCCCGGGCGATGATCGGCAAGATCGAACGTGGCGAGGCGCAGCCGACGGCAGTCCTGCTCAGCAGGCTTTCCGCGGCGCTCGGGATGACGTTGTCCGAGTTGATCGCACGCGCCGAACACGGCGACCGGCGGCTCGTGCGCGCCGCCGATCAGCCGACGTGGACCGACCCTGACACCGGGTACGTGCGCCGCGCGGTCTCGCCTTCGCTCGGCGGGCCGCTGGAACTGGTCGAGGTCGTGCTGCCCGCGGGCGCCGAGGTCGCCTTCCCCGCCCACACCTATCTACTGACCCATCACCAGATCTGGGTACTCGACGGGCATCTGCGATTCCGCGAGGGCGACGTCGAGCACGAACTCGACGCGGGCGATTGCCTGCAGCTCGGCACCCCGCAGCCCTGCGCCTACGTCAACCCGACCGGGGAACCGGTCCGATATCTGGTCGCGCTCGCCCGGCGGCACGCCTGATACTCGGACGATGAAGTCCCGGGCCCTCGCCTACGTCGCGGCGAAAGCACGCGGCGGACACGAGGCCGGATTGCCGGTGACCCTGCACTTCCACCCCGACAGATCCACAGTGGACGGACGCCTGCCGCTCGAAGCGATGGCCGAAGACGGGTTCTACCGCAACCAGTTCGAAACCGGGACGAGCAACGGAGGGCTCACCGCGCGTCCCGGCGGCGACCGCTGGCACTGGGAGAGCCGGATGTTCGGCGGAGCCTACGACGACGCGCCCGCGGCCGATCGGCCGAAGTACGGCGCGTTGAATTTCCGCCGCCGTGTCCACGGAGGCGCGCCGAGATTCGGTTCGGCCCATTTCCGCATGGCCGCGCACACGAGCGCGCGGACGACGTTCTGCTATCCGGACAGCGTGCTGAATCCGGCGGATTTCGGCTACGGCACAAGGGTTTCCGCATTGATCGAGCTGGCGGCCCGAGACGACACCGACCTTCTCGACGACTACATCGAGGCACACGTCCACGGCCCTGTCGACCTCGCGAAGGATGTCGAGGCCCTGGTGCTCGACCCGAGCCATCGTGGCACCGACGTGGAAAAGGCCGCTTCACGGCTCGGCTGCCCGGTCGAATGGCATCCGGGTTTCCGCCTGTCCACCGAAGAACTCGAACGGCACCCGGCATACCGCGGCGCCGAATTCGTCGAACTCGGCCTGGCGCTGGCGGAAGACGGCTACCTCGACCCGCGTGTCCTGGGCGAAGCCCGGCACATCGACCAGCAGGCCCTCAAACGCGTCTGGCACTACGTCGCCCGCTTCGGGGCACTACCGTGACGTGCATGTACTCCACGGAGATCGAGGTGCGCACCGGCAGCGTGGCCGTGGTGCACGACCTGACCAAGGACGCCGAGGCCTTCCTGCGCGACGCGGACGCCGAAGACGGGATCCTGCACGTCTTCGTCCCGCACGCGACGTCCGGGCTGGCGATCCTCGAAACCGGCGCCGGCAGCGACGAAGACCTGCTCACGGCGCTCGACGAACTGCTCCCCCGCGACGGCCGCTGGCGGCACCAGCACGGCAGCCCCGGTCACGGCCGTGACCACGTCCTGCCCGCGCTGCTGCCGCCGTTCGCGACGATCCCGGTGCTCGGCGGGGTGATGACGCTGGGCACCTGGCAGTCGGTCTGCCTAGTGGACACCAACCTGGACAACCCGGTCCGGCGTGTCCGTTTCAGCCTGCTGGAGGGCTGACCGGCCCGGCCACAGCGCGAGCACCAGTCCTGCCACGAGCAGCCCGGCGAGCACCCACACCCCGGTCGTGACGTCCGGCGCGCCGGGCACGCCCTGCAGCAGGCTCCGGAGCCCTTCCGCCGAGAACCGGAACGGCGTCCAGGACCACAGCACGGCGCGGTACGCGGGGTTCAGCAGTTCCGGCACCTGGCCCGCGACGGCGGGCGCGACCAGGTACAGCGGGCCGAGGATCGCCATCGCCCGCACACCCAGCAGCCTGAGCAGCCCGGCCTGCAGGGCGGCGAATCCGGTGGAGGCCAGGAAAAGGAAGCCGAGGACGTCCCAGCCGAGCGGGAGCGCGGAGTCCCACAGTTTCAGGAAACCGGCCAGCACGGCGGTGACCAGCACGCCCGCCGCGACGATCTGGGTGAAGCGCGCGGCAGCCCCCGCGTCCCGGCCGATCCGCCGTCCGGCCAGGACCAGCACGGCGCCCGCGACCAGGCAGCCGACCCAGGCCAGCGCGCTCAGCGCGAGCGGCGCGACCCGGCCCGCCGCGCTCGCCGGGTGCAGCGTTTCGATCTTCGGCGTCCCGCCGAGTGCCTGCGCGGCACCGGCCAGCGCCTGCTGCGCGATCTGCGTCCCGGACGGGTTCACCGCCCCGGAGAGCACGACCGTCGACGGAAGTTCGAGGACACCGTAGACCTCCTTGTCCTCCAACAGTTTCCGGCCTTCTTCGGGTGAGGTCACCCGCCACGAGACCTGACCTCCGCCGTGGGAGGCGATCCCGTTCGCGGCCGCCTGGAGCGGCCCAGGGGGTGCGGCCACGGCGAGGGGCAGTCCGTCGGGCGCGACGGTGGCCTGCGCGCCGAAGGTGAGGAAGCCGAGCACGACGGCGACCAGCGCACCGGCCACAGCGGCTAGCAAGGCGAAGGCCCCAGCGGGGCGACGGTTCGGCATGACCGTTCTCCATTTATTCGTCACTTGTTGAATTAGCTGCCAAGGTAGGCCTCGGCCACCAAGAAGTCAACAGACGTTGAATAAGGTCACCGGTACCGTCGATCGCGTGACTACTCCGCACCGGCTCGTGCTGTGGGACATCGACCAGACCCTCGTGGACCTGCGCGGCGTGGGCGCCGCCTGGTACACGACCGCGCTCGCCGAGGTCGCCGGCGTCGAACTGCGGGCCCTGCCGAATTTCGGCGGCCGCACCGAACGCGCCATCAGCGCGGACATCCTGACCTCGCACGGCGTCGAGCCCACCGAGGAGAACGTGCGCAAGCTCTGGCTCGCGCTGATCGCGGTCTCCGAAAGCCACGCCCCGACCCTGTCTTCGAGCGGCCGGGCACTCCCCGGCGCCAAAGACGCGCTGACCGCCTTCGCCACACACGGCGGCATCGTCCAGACACTGGTCACCGGGAATCTGCCGGAGATCTCGGTGCACAAGCTGACCGCGTTCGATCTGCACGAGCACGTGGACTTCGAGATCGGCGGCTACGGCTCGCTCTCGGCGCACCGGCCCGACCTGGTACCCGCCGCTGTCGGCCACGCTTCGGCGAAACACGGCACCGAGTTCGCGCCCGAGTCGGTCGTCGTCATCGGCGACACCCCGGACGACGTGCGTGCCGCGCTCGACAACGGCGCCGTCGCGGTGGCCGTGGCGACAGGGCAGTTCAGCGCCGAGGAACTGGCCGCCGCGGGCGCGCACACCGTGCTCGGCGACCTGTCCGACCTGGTAGCGGTACGTGCGGCCGTGCTCGGGGGCGCCAACTAAGCTCGTTTCATGGCATACCCAGGCGGCGGCAACGGCTGGCCGGAGCAGCAACCGCAGCAGCCCTATCAGCAGCAGGGATACCCGCCCCAGTACCCGCAGGATCCCCAGCAGCAGTACCAGGGCTACCCGCAGCAGGGATTCCAGCAGTTCCCGCAGCAGACGTACCAGGGTTTCGCGCCGGAGCCGCCGAAGGGCGGCAAGAAGGGCCTGTGGATCGGCCTCGGCGCGCTCGTGCTGGTCATCGCCGTCGGCGCCACGCTCTTCTTCGTCCTGCGTGACGGCGAAGAGCCGCAGCCTCAGGCGGCACCGCCGTCGTCCTCCGCGCCCGCGCCGCCGCCGTCTTCGGCGACGAAACCGCCGTCCGCGAGCAGCGGAGCACCGAAGGACAACAAAGTCCCCTCGACGACACCCGGCTGGCAGGGGATCCTGTCGGTCAAGGACAGAACCGCCTACGACCTGCCCACGTCGGGCTGGGAGACCGAGCCGGGCCAGATCGTCGGCTACAACGAGGGCGAGTTCAAGATGGTCATCCACGAGGCGTCGACGTACAAACTCGGCGCCTGCCCGGAGGCCCGCGGCTCGAACCGCGGTGTCGTCGGTTTCGCCACCGCGGACCAGATCCCGGTCGAGAACGCCGCCAGGGGTGCCGTCCGGCTCTGGATCCAGGCCGCCACCGGCAAGGCCGAGGTCCCGCTGCCCGCCATCACGCAGGTGCCGATCGCGGGCGGCTCGATCCAGGCGGTCAGCTCGACCGGGACGTTCACCCCTGCCGAGACCGAGGATTGCCGCGCCCCGAGCGTGAAGGTCACCTCGGCCGCGTTCAAATCCGGCGACCAGACCATTTGCTTCGTCATGGCCATCGACCAGGGCACCCCCGACGCGCTGCCGGAGGCGGACGCCCAGAAGATCCTCGCGAGTCTGAGGCCTCAGCAATGACCGGCCCCGGTGGGCACATCGACGAACCTCGGCAGTGGTTCGTCGATCCGCTCACCGGGCGACCGCTCGAAACCGAAGCCGAACAGACCAGGCCGCTTCCGGTCATCCGGGAAACCGTTCCGCCGCGCCGCCGCCTGCGCCTCAGGCCGACGCTGGGGGTCCTCGGACTGGTCCTCGTCCTCGCCGTCGGCACGACGGCCACCTATCAGGCCAGGACCGCGCCCCCACCGCCGTCCGCCCACGATCTCGTCCTGCCCGACCCGGTGCCCGCCACCCGGATCGAGCCCGTGATCGCGGGCTGGCAACCGGTGCAGTCCGACGATCACCCGCTCGTCTACGACGCCCCACCGGACTGGAAGCTCGAAGAGCCCGACGTCGCCATCGGCTACGAAACCCCGGCCGGGGACCTCGTCACCCTGCAAGGCGTCGCACGGTACCGGCACGCCTTCTGCCCCGGCTCCGATCTTTCGGCACGCGCGATGGCGGGGTTCACCACCATCGACGAGGGCGAGGTCGGCGGGCTCGCCCAGGCGGCCGAGGAAACGACGATCCGCTGGGCCGAAGCGGCGTACGGACACGCCCCGAAGGCGGAGATCGGCAAGGCCGGGCCGGTGCCCGTCCTGGACGGCGGGACGACCGCCACCGCCGTGACCACCACCGTCGTCCCCGCCCAGGACGGGCCGTGCCCGGCGCCTTCGGTCGCGATCACCGCGATCGCCCTCCCGCTGCGCGCACTGCCCGGATCGGGCCGCTACCACGTCCTTCTGGTACTGGCGGACCAGGGGATTCCCGGTGCGATAGCCAGCGGTGTCGTCCTCAAGATGGGTGAGAGCATCCGTCGCGAGTAGCACTCCCCTAAGGGAAATATGGGTCCCGTGCCGGATGTGTCCGGGCACCGCCCACCCCTAATTTGAGTTCCATGCCAAAAGGGGGAAGCGGGACGGCCGCGCCGGGCCGGACACACAAGATCGCCACGGTGCTGAGGCGCCGGCTGCCTTTCACCACCCTCGTCACGGTGACCATGCTCGCGCTCGCCTTGGCCACGGGCGCGCTCTGGTCGGCCGCCGAGGACCGCGCGGTGTACCCGTACATCGCGTATGGGCTGCCGTCGCTCGAAGCAGGCCGGTGGTGGACCTTGTTCACCGGACCGCTGTTCGCGGTCGTCCCGCTGTACTACGTGCCGATGGTGCTCAGCTTCGCGTTGTTCGCCGGATTCGCGGAATGGCGGCTCGGCACCCGGCGGGCGATGGCCGTCACCATCGGCGGCCAGTTCGTCAGTGTGCTGGTGGCGGTCCAGTTCCTGGCCTTGAGCCGCAACTCCGGCTGGGAATGGGCGGAACGCGTCGCGGGCAGCCTCGACGTCGGCTTCTCCGGCGGCGCGCTCGCCGCGGTCGCGGTCGCCAGCGCCACCCTGCGCCCGCCGTGGCGCCTGCGGTTGCGCGCCGGACTGTGCGTCTACGCCGGGGTCGCGATCATCTTCGTCGGCACGCTCGCCGATCTCGTGCACTTCTTCGCCCTCGTCCTCGCGCTGCCGTTCGGGCGGAAGTTCGTCGGCGCCAAGGAATCCTCGCGCGAACGGAGGCCGAGCCTTCGCGAGTGGCGGTTCTACGTGATGGCCGGCCTGCTGGTGCTGACGGTCGCCGAACTGGTGATGTCCTTCGTGCCGGGCAACGGTCCCTTCGGTTCGTCCGAGGAGCTTTCGCTGTCCACCTGGGAAGTCGTCGTCCTGTGCCTGATCGTGGTGCCGATCATGAACGGCCTCCGCAAGGGCAGCCAGGTCGCCTGGTGGTGCGCGATGATCCTGACCTCGTTCGTCATCCTGCAGGTGATGGTCTACGGCGGGGTGCTCACGCTCGCGGAGATCCTCGACGAGGACGCCGGTCTGATGGATCCGCCGCTGTTCTTCGTGGACAACCTGCTGTGGACGGTCGAATTCGCGCTGCTGGTCTCCTCGCGTGGCGCTTTCCGCGTGCCGTCGCGGCGGAAGCGCCGCCGTCTCGGCCGGATGGGCAATCCCGCGCTGGCCCGCACGCTGCTCAGCCGCCACGGCGGAAGCACGCTTTCGTGGATGACGACCTGGCCGCAGAACTCGTACTTCGTGGCCGCGGACGGCAAGTCCTACCTCGCCTACCGGCGCCACGCCGGGGTCGCCATCGCCCTCGGCGACCCGATCGCCCCGGACGGCGCCGCCGACCGGACGATCGCCGAGTTCATCACGATGTGCGAGAACACCGGGCTCGTGCCGTGCCTGTTCTCCGCCACCGGTGACACCACCGCCAAGACCGGGGAGCTCGGCTGGAAGCAGGTCCAGGTCGCCGAGGACACCCTGATCGAGCTGGAAACGCTGGAATTCCGGGGCAAGCGCTGGCAGGACGTGCGGACCGCGCTCAACCGCGCCAAGAAGGACGGCATCGAGTTCCGGCTCGTCCGGCTCGCCGACCAGCCGCGCGCGGTGATCTCGCAGGTCCGCGCGATCTCCGAGGAGTGGATCGGCGACAAGGGCATGCCGGAAATGGGCTTCACCCTCGGCGGCGTCGACGAGGCGATGGATCCCGAGACCCGCGTGGGGCTCGCGGTGGACGCCGAAGGTGTGGTCCACGGTGTGACGTCGTGGCTGCCGGTGTACACCGGTGCGGGCGCGATCGGCGGCTGGACGCTCGACGTCATGCGCAAACGCGCCGACGGGTTCCGTCCGTCGATGGAGTTCCTGATCGCGTCGTCATGCCTGGCCTTCCGCGAAGAAGGTGCGAAGTTCGTTTCGCTGTCCGGTGCTCCGCTGGCAAGCTCCGGCGAACCCGCGCACGCCGTCGACCGGGTGCTCGACGCGCTCGGCACGATGATGGAACCGTTCTACGGCTTCCGTTCGCTGCACGCGTTCAAGGCGAAGTTCCAGCCGCGCCACGTGCCGCTGTACCTCGCGTTCCGCGACGAGGCGGATCTGCCGCGGATCGGGATCGCGCTCGGCCGGGCCTACCTGCCGAACACCGGGCTGCTCCGGCTGGCGAAGCTCGCGCGGTCGGGCAAGAAGCCTCAGCGCAGTGTCGAAGGCGGCGGCGTGATGGTCTTGCGGTCGGCTTCCGGGACACCGCGGTAGGTCTTGAGGATCTTCAGGATCAGCTCGCGGTCCGCTCCGCCCGGCGCGTCCTGGCCCGAATAGACGGCCAGGGCCGCCGAGGCTTCGCCCAGCTGGGGCGCGATCACGCCGACCAAGGCGCGATGGGCACCGCACGCTCCCGGCGGCGTGACGACCTCCGCGAGGACGATGCTCGCGGGGACCTTCTTGCCGGTACCGAGCGTGAACTCGGTCGTCTGGGGCGGTTCCGCGGTGATCTTGGCCGTCAGCGGGCCGTCTTCGGGGTTGTAGGCACTGACGGCGAGGTCGTCGATCGCCTTCTTCGCCGCGGCGGCGGGGTCGGCGAGTTTGATGTTGGCCACGCCGCTGCCGCCGATCCTGCTTCGCTTCTCCTGCGGGCAGTAGCCTTCCCCGACGAAGGCGCTGGCGACCATGGTGATGCCCGGGACCTGGGTGCCCTTCTCCCAGCCGTGGATCGTGCCGGGTTTCGGCGTCCAGTTCGGCGGGACGTCGTAGGCGTAGACGCCGTCCTTCCCGGCCACCGACTGCCAGCCTTCGGTCACCGGCGGCGCGACGACCTGAGGCGAAGGCGTGTAGACGGTCGGGGCCCGGGGCGTGGGCGCGCTGCTCTCCGACGACCGGTCACCGTTGTTCGCGAGCGCGGCCACCGCGATGACGCCGAGCGTCGCGAAGAAGCCGTACATGGCCTTTCGCCCGCTCCGCGACATCGGCTGCTTCGCGGGCTTCTCCGGCTCCGGTTCAGGCGCCGGAGTCTCGGAAGCGGGCGTGTAGCCGGACGAGTCCGAGGGCTGATAGCCCCCGAACCCGTCCAGCGCCGCGTTGTCCTCGTAGCCCGGGGAATCCCTGCGCTTTTTGCCGAACACAGCGTCCTCCGTCGGGATTGCGGTGCGTATATCGGTGGATCCAGGTTTCTGCCGGCAAGGCGCCGGTTCGTCCTCGTACCGGGTCGTACTCGGGCGGACCGGCGACGCAGCCGGCAGGAAGCTGGGCCGCCGAGATACGTGCCGAAGTCCCGACGGTGGACGCTACGAACGGACGAGCTTGGCCAAGTGCTCTACGACCGCGTCGACGGCGATCTCCTCGCGGTCACCGGTGCGGCGGTCCTTGACCTCGACGACACCGTTCGCCAGGCCGCGCCCGACGACGAGGATCGTCGGCACACCGACGAGTTCGGCGTCCGCGAACTTGACGCCCGGGGTGGCCTTGCGGTCGTCGAGGACGACCTCGATACCGGCGGCGTCCAGTTCGGCGGCGAGCTTCTCCGCGCCCGCGGCGACCGTCTCGTCCTTGCCCGCGATGACGACGTGCACGTCGAACGGCGAGACCTCGCGCGGCCAGACGATGCCGAGGTCGTCGTGGTTCTGCTCGGCGAGCACGCCGACCAGCCGCGAGACGCCGACGCCGTACGAACCCATCGTGATGCGGATGGGCTTGGAGTCCGGGCCCAGCGCGTCGAGTTCGAACGCGTCCGCGTACTTGCGGCCCAGCTGGAAGATGTGCCCGATCTCGATACCGCGCGCGGCGACCAGGGTGCCCTTGCCGTCGGGCGACGCGTCGCCCTCACGGACCTCGGCGGCCTCGATCGTGCCGTCACCGGTGAAGTCGCGGCCGGCGACCAGGTCGACCACGTGGTGGTCGCGTTCGTCGGCGCCGGTGACCCAGGCGGTGCCGTCGACGACGCGCGGGTCGAGCAGGTACCGGACGCCGTTGTCCTTCAGCGCCTTCGGGCCGATGTAGCCCTTGACGAGGAAGGGGTTCTTCGCGAAGTCGGCCTCTTCGAGCAGCTCGAACTCGGCGGGCTCGAGCGACGCTTCGAGGCGCTTCGGGTCGACCTCGCGGTCGCCGGGGAGGCCGATGGCCAGCAGCTCCCACTCCTTCGCGCCCGGCTGACGGGTCTTCACCAGGACGTTCTTGAGCGTGTCCGCGGCGGTGAAGGTGCGGCCGAGGCCGGCGTTGTTCAAGAACGTGACCAGGGACTCGATGGTCGGGGTGTCCGGCGTGTGGTGGACCTTCGCCTCGGGAAGACCCTCGATCGGCTTCGCCTCGGGAGCGGGCGTGGTGACCGCTTCGACGTTGGCCGCGTAACCCGATTCGGTGCTGCGGACGTAGGTGTCCTCACCCGTCTCGGCGACGGCGAGGAACTCTTCGGAGGCCGAGCCGCCCATCGCGCCGGAGGTCGCCTTCACGACGACGTACTCGATGCCGAGGCGGTCGAACAGTTTGGTGTAGGCCTGGCGGTGCAGCTCGTACGACTTGCTCAGGCCCTCGTCGTCGAGGTCGAAGGAGTAGGAGTCCTTCATGACGAACTCGCGGCCGCGCAGGATGCCGGCGCGGGGACGCGCCTCGTCGCGGTACTTCGTCTGGATTTGGTACAGGACGACCGGGTAGTCCTTGTAGGAGCTGTATTCACCCTTCACGGTGAGCGCGAAGAGCTCTTCGTGCGTCGGGCCGAGGAGGTAGTCGGCGCCCTTGCGGTCCTTGAGGCGGAACAAGGCGTCGCCGTACTCGGTCCAACGGCCGGTGGCCTCGTAAGGCTCCTTCGGCAGCAGCGCGGGGAACTGGATCTCCTGCGCGCCGATCGCGTTCATCTCGGCACGGACGACGTTCTCGATCCGGCGCAGCACCCGCAGGCCCAGCGGCAGCCAGGAGTAGCCACCCGGGGCCACCCGGCGGACGTAGCCGGCGCGTACCAGGAGCCGGTGGCTCGGTACCTCGGCGTCCGCCGGATCCTCACGCAGGGTGCGAAGGAACAACGACGACATCCTGGTGATCACTTCTGGGCTCCTCGCTGGAATTACGTGCTTAGACGTTCTGCGCAGCGTAGTCACCCCGCCCCGGGCCGGTTCAACCGGTTATCGCGGGCGCCCGGTTTTGTCGGTGGGCGCCGCTAGCGTGCCGCCATGGGTATCGAACTGGGCATGATCACGATCGACTGCGCGGATCCGCGCGGGCTCGCGGCGTTCTGGACGAAGGCGCTCGGGGTCGAGGTGGATCAGGACTACGGCGGCGAGTTCCTGATCCTGCACGCCAAGAAGGAGAACGGGCCGGTGTTCGCCTTCCAGCGCGTTCCGGAGCAGCGGGTCGGCAAGAACCGGGTCCACGTGGACTTCGGGACCGACGACATGGAGAAGGAGGTGGAACGTTTGATCGGACTGGGTGCGAAGAAGCTCGACAAGCACGAGATGCCGGGCATCGCGTGGACGGTGCTGGCCGATCCCGTCGGCAACGAATTCTGCGTCGCGACCCACGAGGGCTGACGCCGGTCGCGATGGTCAGAATGGCGGCATGACGGAGCGAGCCATCCTGCCCTGGTCCGACATCGAGCTGCCCGAAGGGCTGAGCGCGCGGCTCTACGACGGCGTGGGCCCGCTGCCGGACGAAGGCCTTGATGACGTCGAGATCTATGTGCTGCCGTACGACACCGGCGCCGAACCGATGAAGCTGATCGCCCGGCTTCCGTCACTGAAGCTCGTGCAGTCGTTGTCGGCCGGGGTGGAGAAGCTGATCCCGCTGGTGCCGGCGGGAGTGAAGCTGGCCAACGGCCGCGGCCTGCACGATCTCAGCGTGGCCGAGCACGCGCTGGCGCTGATCCACGCTTCGCAGCGGGATCTGCCGCGCTGGTTCGCTCAGCAGGCGACGGCGTCGTGGGAGCGCGAGCACACGCGCTCGCTCGCCGACAGCCGGGTGCTGCTGGTCGGACACGGCTCGATCGGCCAGGCCATCGAGCGGCAGCTGGTCGCGGCCGAGGCGATCGTGACCAGGGTGGCGAGCACGGCGCGGCCCGCGGAGCGGGTGCACGGCGTCGGCGAACTGGCCGAGCTGTTGCCGTCCGCCGACATCGTGGTCCTGATCCTGCCCGAAACGCCCGCGACCATGGGCCTGTTCGGTGCCGCCGAACTCGCCGCGCTGCCGGACGGCGCGCTGGTGGTGAACGTCGGGCGGGGTTCGGCGATCGACACCGGGGCGCTCACGGCGGAGACCGTCTCCGGGCGGTTGCGCGCCGCGCTCGACGTCGTCGACCCGGAACCGCTGCCCGCCGGGCATCCGCTGTGGAGCTCGCCCGGGGTGATCATCACGCCGCATATCGCGGGCGGGTCGGCGTCGTTCTACCCGCGCGCGAAGCGGCTGGTCGCCGAGCAGTTGCGCCGGTACGCCGCCGGGGAGGAGCCGCTGAACCTCGTGAGTGGCTAGGACGGTTCCGGTGGACCGTCGAATGTGCCGTGTTCGTGGGCGGTGCCGGTGGTGGGCTGAAGGCTCCCTTCGCCGAGTCTGATGCGGTGAAAGGCGCCTTCAGCCCCGCCGCCAGGAAACGCCATAGTGGGCCTTACCCCTCAATAGAACCGTCCTAGCCACTCGCGAGCCACCGCGCCTCGCCGGAGGTCACGTCCCGCCGGGATGTCGCGAAAGCCACTTTCGGGACATCGAACGTCGCGAAAGTGGCTTTCGCGACACGCCAGGGCGCTACTGCCAGTGCGTCCGGTAGGCGAGCCAGTCGCGCATACCCGCGGCGAGACGGCGCTGCGCCGCGCGCACCCCCGTCGTCGCGGGCGGTTCCGGTAGCCGGCACGCTCGTTCGGCGTGCCCGGCCAGCGCGACACCGAACGCGGTGACCGCCCAGACGGGGACGCCCGTCAGCACGGGGCGGCGCCGGAGCAGCCGGTCGACGTCGGCGGGCTCGTGCCCGGCGTCGAGCAGGTAGGGGACGAGCGCGACCAGATCGAGCCAGCCCGCGCCCCTCGCCGGGTAGCGCCAGTTCGTGACGAGCACCCGGCCCGGTCCGGTCCGCACCAGGTATTCGGGCTGGATGTCGTTGTGCAGCAACGTGTCCCCGGCCGACCAGGGATGCCACGACGTCTCCAGCTGGACGAGCCGGTCGAGATTGCGCACGGCCCATCCGTCGAGGTCGTCCGGCGGTTCCTTCGCGAGTTCGTGCCAGCCGCGCAGGAGCGGGCCGAGATCGTCGAGCGCGTCCGGCACGTCGGGCAACGGGCACGGCGTGAGCGTGCGCCCGAGCGCACCGAAGGTGGCCAGCACCGCGGAGAGGTCCGGCGATCCCGGGCGCAGGTTCGGCCGGGTGCCGTCGAAGTCGGCGAACGCGAGCACCAGCCATTCACCGTCCACAAAGGACAACAGCTTCGGCGTGGGCGCCTCCGGGGGAAGCCTTCGCGCGATGGCGGCCTCCGTCCGGTAGCCGCCCGCGCGCGGGCTGCCCGCCGGGATCGCCTTGAGGAAGACCCAGCGATGACCGCGTTCGAGTTCGAGCCGCGCCGAAACACCGCCGTCGAATTCCGGGGTCTGCCACAACGAACGACGGACCATCGACCCGAGCTCGCGCTCGACGGCGTCACGCGTCGCCGAAGGGAGGTCGTGCCAGCCGAGCCGTGCGGAAACCGGCAACGCCCTACCACCCCCAGCGATCTCTCCGAGAGGATCGACTGTACCGAAATCCACCCTTTCGGGTGACAACCGGTCAGGTCGGAACAGGTTTCACGTACCCGGCCCAGCGCTGGAACTCGCTGAACCCGACGCGCTCGTAAACGCCGAGAGCGCGGTGGGTGTTGTCCTGGTCGACGTTGAGCGAGGCCCGCTGGAAACCCTTGGCCTTGGCCTCGGCGAGCGTGTGCCCGAGCAGCGCACCCGCGATCCCGCGCCCGCGAAGGCTCGCGTCGGTCGCGACGTGGCTGACGTACAGCTCCTTCACGCCTGTGACGGCCTCGTCGGAGGCGAAGTGCGCGCTCAGGACCATCGCGACCACCTGGTCCCTGGCCGGGCTCAGCAGCAGGAACGACAGGTCCGGCTGGAAATCCTTCGCGCCGACCACCAGATGCCGCCAAGCCTCCGGGGACTGCGCCGTGCTCCCCCAGTGATCCGCGAAGGTCTCGTTGCGGGACCGCAGCGTGAGGGCCTCGTACTTCTCCTCGTACGCGACGAGCGGGAACTCTTCCGGCAGCGGCTTCGCCGGCGGGATCGAGCCGAGGTCCGCTCGCATGTCGACGAACCACCGGGCGTGCTCGTACCCGGCGTCCACGAGTACCTCGGAGAGCCAGCGCTGCTTGGTGTTGGCCGCGGCGTGCAGTTCCAGCGGTACGTCCGGATGAGACTTCGCGTGGAGCTTCTTGCCCGCCTCCTCGAACCAGCCGGTGAGGTGCGCGGCGATCGCTTCGTCGCGATAAGCGGGGTGGACGAGCGTGTCGACGCGCATCATGTGCACCGGATCCGCCGCGTCACGCTTGCGGAGCAGACCGTAGGCGACCAGCGTGCCGCCGTCCCAAGCGCTCGTGGTGGCGGTCGGCAGGTCGACGGTCGGCGTACCGATCTCTTCGGCGAGATCCTCCGCGCTGTAGTGCTCCTCGATCGGCTCGGCGCGCTCCGCCTCGGCGAAGGTCTCGGCCAGTCGTGGCATGTCGTCCATGGTCAGCGGGCGCCAGGTCAGGCTCATGCGGACGAGGCTAAGCCCGCGCCTCGGGGTGACGCATTCCATTTAGTTACGCTTCCGAGGTGCTCGTGCTGCTCCCCCCTTCCGAGACCAAGGCCGCCGGCGGTACCGGCGCGCCACTGGACTTCGGCGCGCTGTCGTTCCCGGACCTGAACCCGACCCGCGCGAAGCTGGCCGACGCGCTGGCCGAACTGGCGGGTGACGTTCCGGCCAGTGTCGCCGCGCTCGGCATCACGCCGCGGCAGGCCGACGAGGTCGCGCGCAACGCCGAGCTTTGGACGTCTCCCACGATGCCCGCGCTGCGCCGCTACACCGGCGTCCTCTACGACGCGCTCGACGTGAAGTCCTTCACCAAGGCGACGCTGGCGAAGGCCGAGAAGCGCCTCGCCGTGGCTTCGGCGCTGTTCGGGGTGGTCGCGGCGACCGACCCGATCCCCGCGTACCGGCTTTCCGGTGGCAACGCGCTGCCGTCGCTGGGGACCGTCCGCAGCGTGTGGAAGCCGGTACTCGAACCGGTGCTCCAGGGGATCGACGGACTCGTCGTCGACCTGCGTTCCGGCACCTACTCGGCACTGGCGAAGCTCCGCCCGGACGCGGTGACCGTCCGCGTCGTGACCGAGGACGCGAAGGGCAACCGGACCACGGTGAGCCACTTCAACAAGGCGTACAAGGGACGGCTGGCCGCGGAGCTGGTGAAGTCCCGCAGCGAACCGTCCACTGTGGAGCAGCTGATGCGCGTGCTGTCGAAGGCGGGCCTCGATGTCGAACGGACCGGGGACCACAGTATCGAGCTGCTGACCGGCGACGGGGCGCATTAGTTCCGTACCCCTACGGGCTTCTTCCTCGGTTGTTCCACCAGGCGCGAATGCGGAAAGTGATTTCCAGCCACCTGGAAAGGAACCACCGTGAACAGAAGAAAACGGCTACTGGGGGTCGCCACCGCCGCCCTCGGCTGCCTCTCGGTCCTCCTGCCCGCGCCTGCGACCGCCGCCGACCTGCCCGCGGTCACCCCAACGGATCAAGCGGTCGTCCCCGACGGACCGCATACGAACTCCATCGGCGGTACCCCCGCGTCGGTCAAGGACTATCCGTTCATCATCGCGGGCCTGCGCGAAGGCGGGACGCGACCGCAGGGGCAGACCTGCACCGGGTCGGTCGTCGCGCCGCGCAAGATCCTGATCGCCGCGCACTGCAAGGACGCGGCCGGTGAGAAGTCCTTCCTCTACGGGCTCGACGATCTGAACGCCGGTGGCGGAACGCGGATCGGCGTCGTCAGTTATGAAAAGCACCCGAAGTACGTCAACTTCGACCAGGGCTACGACGTCGCGGTGGTCACCACGGACGCCGACATCCCGGTGCCTGGCGGCCAGTACGCAAAGGTCGCGACGTCGGCCGACACGGGCCTGAACCAGCCAGGCAAGTCCGGGCTGGGACTCGGTTACGGCAAGAAGGACCACAACGACGACACCCGCAACGTCGAATTGCACAAGTTCACCCTGCCGATCGTGCAGGGCAGCAACTGCAGTGGTGTCGGTGCCGGCTTCAAGGAAGCCACGATGATCTGCAGCGGCTACAGCGACGGCCGCGTCACGATCCTTCCGGGTGACAGCGGTGGGCCGCTCATCGTGGACGGCAAGATCGTCGGCGTCGCGTCCTGGAGCCGCAGCGATTTCAAGTGGTACAGCGTCTACGGCAGGCTCAACAACGACATGGGCGACTGGGTCAAGCAGCAGATCGGCGAGCCGCAGAACCCGGAGACGTTCTCGCTCGCGGTGACGCCGTCCTCGCTCAAGGTCGAGCCGGGCAAGTACGTGTCGGCCACGGTGACCAGCAAGCCGGGCAAGAACGGCGCGGAGAAGGTCGATCTCAGCGCTTCGGGGCTCCCGGAAGGCGCGACGGCGACGTTCCAGCCCTCGTCCATCACCTCGGGTGAGTCGGCGAAGGTGAGCATCGAGGTTCCCGCCGGAGCGGCCGAAAAGGACTACGCGGTCACGATCTCGGGCAAGGGCACCACCGACACCGCGACCACGAAGCTGACGCTGACCGTCGGCGAAGGTGGACCGCAGCCCGGTGACCTCAAGGTGGGCCTGAGCCCCACCAGCGGGACTTCGCAACCCGGTTTCTTCAGCAATGTCACGGTTTCCGCCACCGGCGGCACGGGCACGATCACGCTGTCGGCGTCCGGGCAAGGGCTGCCGTTCGCCCCGTTCTTCAACCCGCGGACGATCTCGAGCGGTGGCAGTTCGACCATGCAGGTGGTCGCGCCCTTCCAACCGGGCACGTACCCGGTGACCGTCACCGCGACGGACTCGGCGGGCAAGAGCGCCACCGCCGTTTACACCCTCACCGTCCAGTAGCGAGTGTCATGAAAGGGTCGTTCAGGACATCTTTCGTCCTGAACGACCCTTTCATGACGTTTCAGGACCGGGCCAGCACCGGCATGGCCGCGTTGTGCCCGGGGATACCCGAGACACCACCGCCTCGCACGGCCCCGGCACCGCAGAGCAGCACCCGCTCATGCGCGGTCTCGACGCCCCAGCGACCCACCTGAGCGGCGTCCGCGGCATAAGGCCACGAAAGATCTCGATGGAAGATGTGTCCCGCGGGCAGCCCCAGCTCGGCTTCGAGATCAAGCGGTGTCTTCGCTTCGACACACAACCGGCCGTCCGGCGCACGCAGCACGCAGTCCTCGATCGGCTCGGCCAGCACACTGTCCAAAGAGGATAAAGTCGCTCGCAAAGCCTCGTCGCGTGCGGCATCGTTGCGGCCCTCGAACAGCCGGGTGGGCATGTGCAGCCCGAACAACGTCAGCGTCTGCACCCCGGCGGCCTGTTCCGCCGGGCCGAGAATCGACGGGTCGGTCAGCGAATGGCAGTAGATCTCGCACGGCGGCAGCGACGGGATACGGCCCGCGGCGGCCTCGGTGTAGGCCCTCGCCAACTGCTCATAGCCCTCGTTGACGTGGAACGTCCCGCCGAACGCCTCTCGCGGATCGACACTCGAATCACGCAGCCGAGGCAACCGTGACAGCACCATGTTCACCTTGAGCTGCGCGCCTTCCGGCGCCTCCGGCGGCTCCTCCCCCAGCAGCCGCGCGAGCGTCCGCGGCGCGACGTTCGACAGCACGTGCCCGCCGCGCGCGGTGAACTCGTCGTCGCCGAGCCGATAGCGCACCGAGCCACCTGGGTCGATCGACAACACTTCGGCGCAGGTCACCAGCCGTGCACCGGCGGAAGACGCGGCCGACGCGAGCGCGCCGGTCACCGCGCCCATCCCGCCCACCGGCACGTCCCAGTCACCGGTCTCGTTGCCGATCACGTGGTAAAGCAGGCAAAGGTTCTGCCGGAAGTCGCCTTCCCCGGCGAAGGTGCCGATCAGCGCGTCGGTCAGGACGACGCCGCGGACGGTGTCGTCGCCGAACATCCCGGTGAGCGTTTCCGAGATCGGCCGTTCGAACAGCGCGTCCCACGCCTCCGGATCGATACCCGAGCGCAGTTCCTCTTTGGCGAGCAGAGGCCGGGTCAGGGTGGGGAAAGTCCGTTTCGCGACTTGGGACGTCATCGCGTAGAACCGTTGCCATGCCTCGTAGTCCTTTGTGGACCCGGTGAGCGCGGAGAACGACGCCGCCGTGCGGCCGTCGTCGCCCGTGTCGACAAGGAGACCGCTGTCGCCGACCGGGGTGTACGACGACATCCGCCGACGGCGGAGGTCGAGCCCGAGGTCCGCGATGATCTCGCGTGGCAGCAGGCTCACCAGATACGAGTACCGCGACAGCCGGACGTCGACGCCGGGGAACGCACGGAAGGAGACCGCCGCCCCGCCGACCTCGTCGCGCCGTTCCAGCACCAGCACCGAACGGCCGGCCCTGGCCAGGTAGGCCGCCGCCACCAGACCGTTGTGCCCGCCGCCGACGATCACGGCATCGTAGGACTCCATTCAAGACCTCCCAGCGAAACGACGATGCGCCGCGGCCATCGTGACCGCGGCGCACCGCCGTTCGCAACAAGCTCAGAAGGTGATGGAGAAACCTTCGATCGTCCCGACGTCGAACCGGTAGACGTCACGGACCCGCAGTTTCCAGGTCCCGTTCGCCGGTTCGGACGAGGCGTTCACCGTGTACGACGTGTGCACGCCGCTCGCCTCGCCGATCCCTCCCGCCTGCTTGAGACCGAACACCGCACCGCTCGGCCCGATCAGGTCTATCGCCAGGTCACCGGTGTAGGTGTGCGCGATGTCGACCTTGACCGGCAGCGTCGCCGACGCCTTGCCGTCGCAGCCTTCCTGCGTCACCGAACTGGTCACCGCGTCACCGGCGTCCGGAATGGACACCGGAGTCGTGTTGGACTTGGCCCCGCACGTCGGCGTGGGGCCACCGCCGCCGATGAACGACACGTTCAGCAGCTTGTTGACCGTGCCGGACGGCAGCCCCTTGAGCACACCGTCGGAGGCGTTGTTCACCAGCGCGTCCCGCGTCTGCTGCGCGGTGGCGCCGGAATTCGCGGCGAGGTACAGCGCCGCCGCCCCGGCCACGTGCGGCGTGGCCATCGACGTCCCGCTCATGTTCGCCGAACCACCGTTGGACGTGGACAGCGACGTGATGTTGCTGCCAGGGGCGAAGATGTCCACGCACGAACTGTGGTTGGAGAACGAGGACTTGTTGTCGCTGCCGTCCGAGGCGCCGACCGTGATCGCCTCGGGGATCCTTGCGGGGCTGACGTTGCAGGCGTTCTGGTTCTCGTTGCCCGCCGCCACCGCGTAGACGAAGCCCGCCGCGATGGACTTCTTGATGACGTCGTCGCCGAGCCCGACCTGGTCCATCCGCAGGCTCAGATTCGCCACCGCCGGTTTGGTGCCGTTCGCGGTCAGCCATTCGGCCGCGTCGACGATGGCGGAGTCCGGGCCGTTGCCCGAACAGTCGTTGCCGAGCACCTTCAGCCCGACCAGCTTGACCTTCTTGGCGACGCCGTAGGTCTTGCTGCCGATGGTGCCCGCGGTGTGACTGCCGTGCCCGTTGCAGTCCTTCCCGTTGCCGCCCACGAAATCCTTGCCGATGGACGCGCGCCCCTCGTACTCCGGGTTTTCCGGGTTGATCCCGGTGTCGAAGTCGTACGCGGTGACCCCCTCGCCCGTGTTCGGGTAGGTGAAGCTCTTGTCCAGTGGCAGGTTCTTCTGGTCGACGCGGTCGAGGCCCCAGGTCGGGTTGGTCTGGGTACCGACGGCACGCGCGGTGCCGTCCTGGTAGACCGCCTTAACCGCCGGGTCGGCCGCGAGCCGCCGCGCCTGCTGCTCGGACAGGCCCTTGACGGAGAATCCGCGGAGCACGTTCTTGTACGCCGACCGGACCTCGCCGCCGTAGCGGCCGGTCAGCGCGGCCGAGGACCGCTCGACCGCCATGGTGCCTGCCTCGTGGAGCTCAACGATGTACTGATCGCCGTAGTGCTGCTTCGCCTGCACGACAACGCCTTCCGCCGGAGCGGCGAGGGCGTTGCCCGCGGCGAGCGCGGCCAGCGCGGTGGCCGCGACGGCCACCACACCGGCCCGCACGCCGCGGCGCATCAGAGACCCGCCACGTTCAGCAGCTTGTTCGTCGAACCGGAGCCCGGGCTCGTCACGACGCCGTTGGTGGCGGCGTTGGCGAGACCGGAGGCCACGGCGGCGGGGGTCGCCGACGGGTTCGAGGTCAGGTAGATCGCGGCCGCGCCGGCGACATGCGGCGTCGCCATCGAGGTACCGCTCATCTGCTGCGTGCCACCACCGTTGCGCAGCGAGGTGATGCTGGTGCCCGGCGCGAAGATGTCGGTGCAGCTGCCGTAGTTCGAGAACGAGGACCGGCGGTCGTCGCTCTGGGTGGCGTTGACGGTGATGGCCTCACGCACGCGGGCCGGACTGGTGGAGCAGGCGTCGGTGTTGGAATTCCCGGAGGCCACGGTGTTCGTGATACCCGCCGAAACGGCGCGGCGCACGGCGGAGTCCACCCCGGAGTCGGCCGGGCCACCGAGGCTCATCGTGAGCACCGACGGGCCCTTGGCGTTCTTCACGACCCAGTCGATCCCGGAGATGATCTGCGAGTACTGGCCGCTGCCCTGGCAGTTCAGCACGCGGACCGAGACGATCTTGGCGCCCTTGGCCACGCCGTAGGTGGCGCTGCCGACCGTGCCGGCGACGTGCGTGCCGTGCCCCTGGCAGTCGCGGGCGTCGCTGTCGTTGTCGATGAAGTCGTACCCGCTGGTCGCGCGGCCGCCGAATTCGGACTGGCGGTAGTCGACCCCGGTGTCGAGGACGTAGACCGTCGCCCCGGAACCGGTGTTCGGGTAGGTGTACTTCTTGTCCAGCGGCAGGCTCTTCTGGTCGATCCGGTCCAGGCCCCAGGTCGGGTTGGTCTGGGTGCCGGTCAGGTGCGCGACCGCGTCCTGCTGGACGAAGTCGACGTTCGGGTCGGCGGCCAGGCGTTTGGCCTGCGCCTCGGTCATCTTCGCCGAAAAGCCGTTCAGCGCGGCGGTGTAGGTCGCCTTCACCTGGCCGCCGTATTTGGCCGCGAGGCCCGCGTCGCCGCTCTTGAGCGAGACGATGTACCCGTCCGTGACGGCTCCCGGCACACCGGCGCCGCGGATCTGGCCCTCGGCGGCCGTGGCCGGTCCGGCGAAGGCCACGATGGCCGCCGCACAGGCCCCGGCGAGCACCGCACCCGCGATCCGGTGACGTCGAAGTTCTCCACGCATTTCCTGAGCTCCGTTCACTCGAACAGGTGGTTCGCGCCGGCAGGGGTCCAGACCGGCGCCGTGACGTGCAGTCACGCTGGAATCACTTTCGGGTGGCGGGACCTGCGCGAACAAGCGAGGCAACGGTCCGTAGGACTACGTATCTAATGGCGAAATCCACCGTCCCTACGAAAGTCGGGTGACCGTCCGAGCGGGTTCCGTGATCATCGAAACCGCGCTTAAGCTGCGTTCACTCGAACGGTGTGGTTCGTGAAGCGGGGGTGACCCGGCATGGTGATCGGTGGCTACCGACGCAGGACGAGTTCGCCAGTGCTCGTCGGCCGTGAGGCGGAATTACGCGAGCTCCTCGACGGCGCGCTGCGCTCGCCGTCGGTGATCATGCTCGAAGGGGAAGCGGGGGTGGGCAAGACCCGGCTCGCCGCCGAACTGCTGGCCTGCGCCGAATTGGCCGGACGGCCGGTCCTCACCGCGACCTGCCAGCCGCTGCGCGAGCCCTTCCCGTACGGCGTGGTCTTCGACGCGCTGAAGGACGTCCGCCCGGCGCGTGAGCTCAGCCCGGTGACCGGTGTCCTCGCGCCCTACCTGCCCGAACTCGCGGCATTCCTGCCTCAGCCACCGCCTCGGCCCGGCGATCCGAGGGCCGAACGCCACCAGCTCTTCCGCGCCGTCCGGGAACTGCTCGGCTCGCTGGGCCCGCACGTCCTCCTCATCGAAGACCTCCATTGGGCGGACGACGGTTCCCGCCGTCTGCTGCGGTTCCTGATGACCGACCCGCCCGCGGGCCTGACGCTCCTGCTCACGTACCGCCGCGAAGAGACCCCGGGCGGCATCCCGCTCGGCAGCGCTTACCGGCCGGCTCCCGGCACCGCGCACGCGCTCGTGACCGTCCGGCCGTTGGACCGCGACGGCGTCCAAGCACTGGTTTCGGCCCTGCTCGGCGAAGCGAACGTCTCCGCGGAGTTCGCCGCGCGGCTGCACGAGCGAACCGCGGGGATCCCGTTCGTGATCGAGGAGATCGTGCACGCGATCGGCGGCGTCGAGGGGGCGGTGCACGCCGACGGCGCGACCGCGCGGCGTCTGCTCGACACGGTCGAAGTCCCGGCGCTGCTGCGGGAAGCGACAGTCGAACGCCTCATGGCGCTGCCGCCCGCCGCCCGGCGGATCACCGAGGCCGCCGCCGTCCTCGGTACACCGTCCACTTCGGATCTGCTGGCCGCCGCGGCCGCGCTCACCCCCGAACGCGCCCGCCGCGCGCTCGTCCTCGCGCTCGAACGCAACGTCCTCGTGGAGTCCGGCGAAGGCAGGTACGGCTTCCGGCACGCGTTCGCCCGGCAAGCCGCGTACCGCACCATCCCCGGTCCCGACCGCCAGGAACTGCACCGCCGGGCCGCGCGGCTGCTGCGCGACCGCCTCCCGCAATCCCTGGTGCGGCTGGCCGAACACTGCCGGAAGGCGGGAGACCGGGCCGGTGCCCTGAAATACGGCGAGGCCGCCGCGGATCAGGCGTCGACGATCGGTGATCTCGCCACCGCGACCGATCTGCTCCGCACGCTGCTCGACGAACCGGGCCTTCAACCGTCCGATGTGGACAGACTCGCGGTCAAGTTCAGTTCGGTGGCGTGCAACGGACTCGCGCAGACCGAGGTCGTCCCGGCGCTGGAGCGGCTGCTCACCGACGGCAGGCTGTCCGGGCGCCTGAGCGGCGAGGTCCGGCTGGGGCTCGGGCTCCTGCTGGTGCGCCAGGCAGGCGGGCTGGAGGCGGCGAGGACCGAGATCGAGATCGCCGTCAACGACCTCTCCGACCGGCCCGACCTGGCAGGCCGCGGCATGGGCGTCCTCGCCCAGCCTTGGGTCGGCGCGACCCCGCTGCGGGAGCACCGGCGCTGGATGGACCGGGTGGACGAGCTCATCGACCGGGCCACCGACCGGCGGCTGAAGATCATCCTGCTGGCCAACAACGCGGCGTCACGGCTGCACATCGGGGACCCGCGTGGCTGGGACATGCTGGACCGGGCGCCCACCACCGTCGGTTCCGCCGACGAACAGCGGCATCTGGCGCGGCTGCACTGCAACAGCGCCGACGCCTGTGCCTGGACCGGCCACCATCGTCGGGCCAGGAGCCTGCTGCGCAGCGGGATGCAGCTGGCCGCCGACTGCGGTGCGCCGTACGTCGTCAGCACCGCCCGCGCGACGGCCGTCCACACCGACTGGCTCACCGGGAACTGGGACGGCCTCGCCGAACGGGCGGGCGCGCTGATCGACGAGTACCGCGACCTCCTGCCGGTGACCAGCGAACTGTGCCTGGTGCTGGGCCTGCTCGCCGCCGCCCGCGGTGAATGGGACGAGGCCGCGGCCCGGTTCGCCGGTACCGCGGCGGATCAGCCCGAGAACGCGTTCACCCCGGTCGCGATCGCCGCGCACGCCGGGATGGCGGGCATGCTGCTCGCACAGGACCTCGGCGAGGCCGCCGTCACCCAGGCCGGGAAGGGACTGGAACTCTTGCGCGCCAAGGGTGTCTGGGCCTGGGGTGCCGACCTGGTGATGGCCGCCGTCGACGCCTATTGCGCGACCGGCCGGGGCGCCGCGGCGCAAGCGCTGACCGACGAGTTCGAACGCGAGGTCCGCGGGCTCGACGCGCCGTCGACCCGGGCCGCGCTCGCCGCCGATCGCGGTCTCGTCGCCGCCTCCCTGGGCGACCACGCGGAGGCGATCGAGGCCTTCGAGCAGGCGCGGACCCGGTTCGAGGCACTTCCCGCGCCCTATCACGCGGCGCTGATCGCCGAGCGGGCCGCGCGCTGCCGCCTGGCCCGCGACGAGGATGTCGCCGAGACGTTCGCGGCGCTCGCCGAGACCTTCGACCACCTCGGCGCCACCCGGGACGCCGCCCGGTGCCGCCACGCTTTCCGGTCCACCGGCGCCGTCGCGCCCTCGCGGCGCGGCCGCCGGGGTTACGGCGACGAGCTGTCCCCACGCGAGCGCGACGTCGCCCGCCTGCTGGCCGCCGGGCACACCAACCGGGAGATCGCCGAAGTGCTGTTCCTGTCCCGGCGCACGGTGGAACAGCACGTCGCGAGCGTGCTGCGGAAGCTGAAGGTGCGGTCGCGCAGCGAGCTGGCGGGGCTGCGGTCGGCGTAGAGCAGGCTTCACCGCATCGGAAATTAAATCGGTTGCGGTCCGTCCAGAGGGTCGGGAATGATCGTCCGCGATCCGGCAGGGAGCCGGTGGATGCGACTGGGAGGTGCCTCGTGCTGATGACTGTCCGGGGCCTTGGCCGCCCCCATCCACTCGCCCCTCGCGGCTGAGCGCGGAGCCACGACGCTCGCCCGGTGGGGCATCCCTGATCTAGGAGAACCCACCAGTGCGCAAGCACGATCTCGAAGAGTCCTACGAACAACGCCCTCGCCGCACCCGTCGTGCTCGTTTCGACGACGAACCCGAACCTGCTCGCGGCGGACGGCTCACCGAAGCCGAACGTGTCCGCCTCGCCCGCCTGCGGGAGGACGCCTACACCGAGACCGCGATCCCCGACGGCGCCGACCGCTGGAGCACTTGGGGAGAAGCGGAGCAAGGGCCGCTGCCACGCCCGGACTGGGTGATCACCGAACTGGCGGCGGTCGACACCGAACTCGGCATCCTCAAAACCGGTAAGGAGGCGGACGTCCACCTCGTCCGGCGCAACCTGCCCGGCACCGAGGGCACCGTGCTCGCCGCCAAGCGCTACCGCAGTGGCGAGCACCGGCTGTTCCATCGCGACGCCGGCTATCTCGAAGGCAGGCGGATGCGGCGTTCGCGGGAGATGCGGGCGATGGAGTCGCGCAGCAGCTTCGGCCGCAACCTCATCGCCGAACAGTGGGCCGTGGCCGAGTTCGGCGCACTGAGCAGGCTCTGGTCGGTCGGCGCGCCCGTGCCGTACCCGGTGCAGCGCGACGGCACCGAACTGCTGCTGGAATTCCTCGGCGACGGCGAGACGGCCGCCCCGCGGCTGGCCCAGGTCCGGCCGGAACCCGATCAGTTGCGGGAACTGTGGTTCCAGACCTCGGCGATGCTGGAACTGCTGGCGTCGCAGGGGCTCGCGCACGGTGACCTCTCGGCGTACAACCTGCTCGTGCACCGTGAACGGATCATGGTGATCGACCTCCCCCAGGTGGTCGACATCGTGGCCAATCCCGGCGGGCTGGAGTTCCTCGCGCGCGACGTCCGGAACATCGCGACGTGGTTCCACTCGCGGGGATTACCGGAGCGGCTCACGGCGGTGCCGGAGCTGATCGAGGAGCTGCGGGAGATCGCCGGTCTTCGCTGACCGTCCACAGTGTCTCGACGGGGTCCTTCCCGGCACGATCACGCCGGGAAGGACCCCGCGGTGGAGACCCTGCCCACAATCGGTCCCTCCGGTTGGGAGGCCGGATAACAGTCCGGTACAGTAGTGACAGACCGCAACCGGCGGCGTGGATGAGTGGTGTCCGTCGCCTCCAAAGCCAACCGAATGGCTCGCGGTATCCGTATCAACCAATTGGCGCGCGGTGTCACGCAGACGCGGTGTGCCGGGTTCGTCCCTGTGAACGCCCATCTGTGCACACCATCTTGCCCTGCCTGCGTGCGGGCAGCCCGGGCCTCCTTGTGACGTGCCACGTCCGAGAGGCATTTGTGACAGTCACGTTCAACTCCGGCCACGTCTCACCGTCGGCGCGTCAGCACCGCAAGCCGCGCACCCGCCCCGCGGGTGACGCGATGCTGCGCGAAGACGCCGTCGAGACGGTCAAGGCGAAGACCTGGGCGGAACTCGGCCTTCCCGAGCCGCTGCTGCGCGCTCTGGCCGACGCCGGTATCACCTCCCCGTTCCCGATCCAGTCGGCGACCATCCCCGACGCGCTCGCCGGTCGCGACGTGCTCGGCCGCGCCCAGACCGGTTCCGGCAAGACCCTGGCCTTCGGCCTCGCGATGCTGACCCGGCTCAACGGCGGCAGGGCCCGTCCGAAGCACCCCCGCGCGCTGATCCTGGTCCCGACCCGCGAGCTGGCCATGCAGGTCGCCGACTCGCTGACCCCGCTGGCCAAGTCGCTCGGCCTGTGGTGCCGCACCGCCGTCGGCGGCATGGCCTTCACCCGCCAGGCCGACGCCCTTTCCCGCGGCGTCGACCTGCTGATCGCCACCCCCGGCCGGCTGTCGGACCACGTCCGCCAGGGCACCGCGTCGCTGTCCGACGTCAACTTCGTCGCGCTCGACGAAGCCGACCAGATGGCCGACATGGGCTTCATGCCGCAGGTCCGCGAGATCCTCGACCTGACCCCGGCCCGCGGCCAGCGCCTGCTGTTCTCGGCCACCCTCGACGGTGACGTCGACCGGCTGGTCCGCGCGTACCTGACCGACCCGGTCACGCACTCGGTCGCCCCGTCGACCGCGAGCGTCACCACCATGGACCACCACGTGTTCCAGGTGTCGCACCAGGACAAGCAGGACATCATCACCGAGATCGGTGCCCGTGAGGGCCGCACGATCATGTTCGTCCGCACCAAGCACCACGTGGACCGGCTCACCGAGCGCCTGCGCGAGAAGGGTGTCCACGCGGCCGCCCTGCACGGCGGCAAGACCCAGGGCCAGCGCAACCGCGTCCTCGCGGACTTCAAGGAGGGCTACGCGCCCGTCCTCGTCGCCACGGACGTCGCCGCGCGCGGTATCCACGTCGACGACATCTCGCTGGTGCTGCACGTCGACCCGGCCGCCGACCACAAGGACTACCTGCACCGCGCCGGCCGTACCGCGCGCGCCGGGGCGTCCGGTGTCGTGGTCACGCTGGTCACCCACGACCAGCGCCGCATGGTGCGCCGGATGACCGACCGCGCCGGCGTCCGCGCCGAGCAGACCACGGTCCGCCCGGGCGACGCCGAGCTCGCCCGCATCACCGGTGCGCAGCAGCCCAGCGGCGAGCCGGTCGTCGAGCGTCGTCGTGAGTCCCCGCGTCGCGGCGGTGGCCGCGGCTACGGTGGCGGCGACCGCGGCTACCAGGGTTCGCGCGAGGGTCACGGTCACCGCGAAGGCGGCCGTCCCGGTGGCTTCCGCGGCCGCCCGCGTCGTGGCGAGTCCGGTGGCGGCAACGGCCGTCCGCAGCGTCCGGGCGGACGCCCGCGTCGCAGCTACGACAGCTGACGTAACTGAAGCCGGTTCCCCCGGCGGCTAGTGCCATGAAAGGTCCTTTCCTTGCAAAATTTGCAAGGAAAGGACCTTTCATTGCGTTCGCTGTGGGGACCACCACGTCCATCGGGAAACGGCGGATGGGAGACTGCGGGACGTGACTTCTCCCGGCCCCGCCTCCCAGAACCTCCCGCCCGACCAGGTCTTCGACTGGCTCGACGTGGAAGCGGAGAAGCGGGCCGAGGCCGGGCTGGTGCGCAAGCTGCGAATCCGGCAGGCACAGGAGCCGGAGCTGGACCTCGCGGGCAACGACTACCTCGGGCTCGCCAGGGACAAGCGCGTCGCCGGTGCCGCCGCGGCGGCCGCGTTGCGCTGGGGCGCCGGCGCGACCGGCTCCCGTCTCGTCTCCGGTACCACCGAGGTCCACGCCGAACTCGAGCACGAACTCGCCCGCTTCTGCGGCACGCAGGCCGCGCTGGTCTTCTCGTCCGGTTTCACCGCGAACCTCGGCGCCGTCACGGCCCTGTCCGGCGCGGATTCCGCGATCGTCACGGACAAGTACATCCACGCCTCGCTGATCGAGGGCTGCCGCCTGTCCCGGTCGGACATCGCCGCCGTCGCGCACGGCGACCCGAACGCCTTCAAGCACGCGCTGGCGACCCGCCGCAAACCGCGCGCGCTCGTCGTCACCGATTCGGTGTTCTCCGTCGACGGTGACATCGCCCCGCTGGAGCAGCTCGCCGGTGTCTGCCGGGAGCACGGCGCGTCACTGCTCGTCGACGACGCGCATGGCTTCGGCGTCCTCGGCGAGGGCGGCCGCGGCGCCGTGCACGCGGCGGGGCTCTCCGGCGCACCGGACGTCGTCACCACGATCACCCTGTCGAAATCCCTTGGGGCACAAGGCGGAGCGGTACTCGGGCCGCGTCGCGTGATCAAGCATCTCGTGGACACCGCGCGCAGTTTCATCTTCGACACCGGGCTCGCACCCGCCAGTGCCGCCGCCGCGCTGGCCGCCCTCACCGCGTTGAAGGCCGAGCCGGAGCTGGCCGCCAAGGTGACCGAAGCCGCGGGAAACCTTGCGATGCAACTGAAATCGGCGGGTTTCCGGGTCGGTCTCCCGGACGCCGCGGTGATCTCGGTGCAGGCCCCGTCGCCGGAGGCGGCCGTCGCGTGGGCGGCCGCGTGCGCCGATCAGGGCGTGCGGGTCGGCTGCTTCCGGCCACCGTCCGTGCCGGACGGCATCTCCCGCCTGCGCCTGACCGCGCGGGCCGACCTCACCGAGGCCGACGTGGACCGCGCGGTCGGGGTGATCACGGCTGCGGCGCCTCCCGGCGCCACATCGTGATGTGCGGGATCCCGTCCTCCAAGAACTCCTCGCCCTCGGCCACGAAGCCGTACTTGGCGTAGAACTTCGTCGCGTACGTCTGCGCGTCGAGAACGCACGGCGCGTCCCCGATCCCCGCGAGAGCGGTCTCCATCAGCCGTCCCGCGAGCCCCTTGCCGCGTGAGCGGACGGCCGTGCACACCCGGCCGATGCGGAAGGTGCCGCCGGCGTCCTGCAACACCCTCAGGTACGAGTCGACGGCGACGGAACCACCGACCCAGAGGTGCCGGGTGCCGGGCAGGAGGTCGCGTCCGTCGATCTCGTGATAGGCGCAGTCCTGCTCGACGACGAACACGTCCACGCGCAGGCGGAGGATGCCGTGCAGCTGCGCGGCGGTGATCTCGTCACCGGCGACGGACAGCGGGAACGACGAGGTCTCGATGATCGGGGTGTCGGTGCTCACGCCCACTTGTTAGCACATCGGACGTGAAGAAGGCACCGATCAGCCGATCAGGCCCCGGTTCTTCTGCTGGGAGATCTCGTTCGCGAAGTGGGAAACACGGGTGTAAACGCCGGGTTTGCCCGCCTTCGCGCAGCCTTCGCCGAACGACACGATCCCGATCAGCGTGTCGCCCACCATGAGCGGTCCGCCCGAATCGCCCTGGCAGGCGTCGACGCCACCTTCGTCGTAGCCGGCGCACACCATGTCGCTCGGGTCGTAGCCCGAGTACGCGGTGCGGCAGGTCTTGTCGCTGACCACCGGAACGACCGCGCTGCGCAGATAGTCCGACCGCGCGCCGCCGTCGGCGACCCGGCCCCAGCCGAGGACCGTCGCCTTCGTGCCTTCGGCGTACAGGTCGGCGTTGCCGTTGTCCGCGACCTTCGCGGGCCGGTACGGCAGCTGACCGCTGACCGTCATCACGGCGATGTCGTCGCCCTTGCCGGGGTCTCCGCTGTAGTCGGGGCTGACCCAGATCCGCGAGACACGCAGCTCCACGCCGTCCCGCGAACGCTTGTCCTCCCGCCCGGCCACCACGCGGACGTCGGCGCGTTTGACCGCGACCGCGCAGTGCGCCGCCGTCGCGACCGTCGTGGAGCTGACGATCACCGCGCCGCAGTACTGGTTGCCGCCGCGATCGGCCAAGTAGACCGCGTACGGGTACTGCGAGACCGAAGCCTTGCCGCCACCGACGATCCGCGGCTGGGCGGCCTGATCCGGACCGCTCACCGCGCTGTCGTCCGCCGAAGCACTGTTGACCGCGACCGGCACCATCACCGCCGTCGCGAGGACCGCTCCGACCGCGAGCAGCAGCGTGCGACGTGACTTCTTGGGCATGTTCTGTCCCTTCACCGGGGCGTACGTACGGTCAGACCCTGGGAAGTCATTCGACTCCAGCGCGTACACGAGCGATCGCGAATACCCTAATCGGAGAAAGCCCGATGCGGTGTCACTGAAACGGGTGGAACTGTGCTCACCGAACGCATCTGTCACCCTGGACGTCGTGCGGGCCACGGCGACGATTCTGGCGGTTACGGCCCTTCTGCTCTCCTCGTGTACGAGCCCCGTGGCCGGCGGTCCCGCGGAAACCTCTTCAGCGGCAACGACTTCGGCCACGTCGGCCCCTCCGCCCGCGCCGGCCTGGCAGGTCGGCGCGAAGCCGCTTCCCTTGCGTCATGACGGTTTCGGGCAGATCCTCCCGTGCTGACGAACTGCGCTATCGCACCTTGTCGTTCTGGGTTTCGACGGCCGCGCGCATATCGGGGAAATGCTCGTGAACGCGTCGGCGTACCTCGACCGGGGGAACCGGCGGCCGGGGATGATGACCGCCGGAGACCCGACCGTGGCCGCCTTCGCCGCGATCGGCTGGACCTGGGGCGGCACCTGGACGACGCCGACGGACCGGATGCACTTCAGCTCCACCGGACGCTGAACCGGGAACAACCGGCCCCCGTGACAAGTTGGCTAGAGTCGGAACCACCCGCTCCCGCCGCAAAGGAAGACAGCGTGCCCCACTACGACCTGGTGATCGTCGGTACCGGATCGGGCAACTCGATCCTCGACCCGCGTTTCGCGGACTGGAACACGGCGATCGTGGAGAAGGGCACGTTCGGCGGCACCTGCCTGAACGTGGGCTGCATCCCGACGAAGATGTTCGTGCACGCCGCCAACGTCGCGGCCACCCCCGCTTCGTCGTCGAAGTTCGGCGTCGACGAGGAGCTGACCGGCGTCCGCTGGCGCGACGTGCGCGACCGGATCTTCGGCCGGATCGACCCGATCGCCGCGGGCGGCCGCGAATACCGCGTCGGGCACGAGGACAACAAGAACGTCACCGTGTACGAGGGCGAAGGCCGCTTCACCGGGCACAAGGAGCTGCGGGTCAGCTATTCCGACGGCCGCCCCGCCGAGACGATCACCGCCGACAGGTTCGTGCTCGCCGCCGGCGGACGGCCGGTGATCCCGGACATCCCCGGCCTCGCCGAGACCGGCTACCACACCTCCGACACGGTGATGCGGCTCGACGAGCTGCCGTCGAGCATCGTGATCCTCGGCGGCGGGTACATCGCGGCCGAGTTCGCGCACGTCTTCGCCTCGTTCGGGGTGAACGTGACCGTGGTCAACCGCTCCGGCGCGCTGCTGCGGTCGGAGGACGACGACGTCAGCGCCCGGTTCACCGAGCTGGCCTCGCAGCGGTTCGACGTCCGGCTCGACCGGAAGACCGTCCGCGCACGCGAGACCGCGTCGGGCGTCGCCCTGGACCTCGAAGGTCCCGAGGGCGCCGAAACCGTCGAGGCCGACGTGCTGCTGGTCGCGACCGGCCGCACGCCGAACTCCGACATCCTGGACGTCGCCGCCACCGGCGTGACCACGGGCGAGCGCGGGCACGTCGTGGTCGACGAGTACCAGCAGACCGTGGTCGACGGGATCTACGCGCTCGGCGACATCTCGTCGGTCTTCGAGCTGAAGCACGTCGCGAACCACGAGCAGCGCGTGGTGCAGCACAACCTGTCGCACCCGGACGAGCGGATCGAAGCCGACCACCGGTTCGTCCCGCACGCGGTGTTCACCTCGCCCCAGGTCGCCTCCGTCGGGCTGACCGAACGCGAGGCGCGCGAGCGTGGCGTGTCGTACGTGACGTCGCACCAGGACTACGCCGGTATCGCCTACGGCTGGGCGATGGAGGACACCACCGGCTTCGCGAAGCTGCTCGCCGACCCGGCCACCGGGCAGCTGCTGGGCGCGCACATCATCGGCCCGCAGGCGTCTTCGGTGATCCAGCCGCTGATCCAGGCGATGAGCTTCGGGCTGGACGCGAAGAGCATGGCGCGCGGGCAGTACTGGATCCACCCGGCGATGCCGGAACTGGTCGAGAACGCGCTGCTGAATCTTCCGCTGGACTGACTTCCGCCGCGTTTGGTCCTCTGAATGCGCGACGCATTCAGAGGACCAAACGCGTCTCAGATGACGATGACGCAGGCCTGGGCCTTGTTTCGCATCGCGAGGCCGCCGAGCGCGTTCCTCGTGTCGTCCAAGACGGTCATCAGGGCGGGCGAGCGGGCCCCCTCCCCCGAGAACCGCTCGCCCGCCGCGACGTACCGGCGGACGGCCGCCAAGAACTCCTCGCGCGCCGATGCCGCCCCTCCCGGCACCGTGCGGACCCCCGTCGCCCCCTTGAGGACGTCCTTGGCTCCGTCCACCCTCGCCGCGACGTAGTGCTGCGACTTGCGCAGCTCCGTCGCGGCGTCCCCTTTCGCGTCCGGCCAGTAGCGCCGGATCTCCGCGCTGCTGTCCTTCCACGCCTGCACACACACCCGGTCCACGGCGCGGTAGAACTCCTGCGACGAGATCGCCGCCGCGGGCCGCTCCGGCGCCATGGCGACGCACACCGCGGCGAAACACGCCAGAGCCGACCCGTACGCCAGTCCCTCCACCACGCCGACCCCCAGGACCGAGTTTTTGAACAGGTTCAACTCGCTCAGGTTATGGCTCCGCCCCGTGACGGGTCAAGAAGTTTTTTGAACGCGTTCAGACGAAGCGGCGACGACCGGCGAAGGCACCGAAGGTCATCTGTGCGGCGAAGACCACGAGCATCATGATCCAGGGCACGGTCCAGCCGTGGGTGAGATCGTGAAGCAGCCCGAAGAGGAACGGCCCGACGGCCGCCATCAGGTAGCCGATGCCCTGCGCCATCCCCGACAGCCGCGCGGTGTCCTCGCCGGTGCGCGCCCGCAGCGCGATCACGGTCAGCGCGAGCGAGAAGACGCTCATCCCGAGCCCGATGAGGAGGCACCAGAGCAGTGGCGAGGCGGCCGGCGCGACCATCATGCCGACCATGCCGACGAAGCCGGGAACGCCCAGCCCGACGATCCACGGGCTCTGACTCTTGTGCCGGGCGGCCATCGGCGCCACCACGAGGCTGATCGGGACGGCGATGAGCGAGATCAAGCCGAGCAGAAGCCCGGAATCACCCTTGCTCACCCCCGCGTCGATCATCACCTCCGGCAGCCAGCCCATCACGACGTAGGCCAAAAAGGCCTGAGTGCCGAAGAAAAGCGTGACCATCCACGCAAGGGGGCTACGCAGGAGCGATCGCCCGCTACCCTGCTTGCCTGCCTCGGCAACGGGCGCACGCCCCGCACCGCGGGCTGCGAGAATCCAGACGAGGAGTGCGAGCACCGCCAGTACCGACCAGGCGCCGAGACCTTGGCGCCAGCCGCCGAACGCGTTCTCCAAGGGAGGGGTGAGCGCGGACCCCAGGGCGCCCCCGCCCTGCAGAGCGGCGGTGTACACGCCGGTCATCATGCCGACACGTGCCGGGAAGGAGTCCTTGATGACGACCGGGATCAGTACGTTCGCCAAGGCGATTCCCGCCGTGGCCACCAGGGTTCCCCCGAGCACGACGTACGGTCCGTCGATCACGCGCAGCACCAGGCCGACGGCCAGCACCGAAAGCGCGGACGCGATGGCCGCGCCGATGCCGAACCGACGGGCCAGCAACGGCGCGGCGAGTCCGGCGGCGGCGAAACAGAGACCGGGGAGTGTGGTGAGCACGCCCGCCCAGGTCGCCGTCGCGCCGAGGTCGTCGCGCATCTCGCCGAGCATGGGGCCGATACTGGTGATCGCGGGACGCAGGTTGAGAGCCACCAGGATCACCGCGACACCGAGCAGAACGCCGCCGGTGATCACTCCCGGCCGCCACTCCGTTTCGATCGAGCCTTCGAGCTCAAGGCTTTCGTCGAACGGGGCCACGGATTCTCGAGAGTCGACACGCACGTCGGCTAGTATCACATACATAGGATGATTGGATGAAGGGACAACGCTGTGCCATTGGCCACCACGCGCCGTGCCGGCCTGGTCGATCAGGTCATCGAGCAGCTGCGTGACGCCGTCACGCAGGGAGAATGGCCCATCGGTCAGCGGATTCCGACGGAACCGGAGCTGGCGGGCCAGCTCGGTGTCGGGCGCAACACCGTCCGCGAGGCCGTTCGCGCGCTCGCGCACACAGGGCTGCTCGAAGTCCGCCAGGGCGACGGCACCTATGTGCGGGCGACGAGCGAGGTCTCGGGCGCCATCCGGCGGCTGTGCGGTTCCGAACTGCGCGAGGTGCTGCAGGTGCGGCGCATCCTCGAGGTCGAGGGCGCCCGGCTCGCGGCCGGGTCGCGGACCGAGGAGGAAGTCGCCGAGCTGCGTTCCCTGCTCGAACGCCGCAACGCCGAGCTGCGCGACGGCCATTGGGAGGACTTCGCCCGCCTCGACGCGGAATTCCACTTCGCCGTCGTCCAAAGTGGGCATAACGCCCTGCTGACCGAGATGTACCGCGGGCTCACCGAGGTGATCACGGCCAGCGTGGCCGCCACGTCGAACGTGACGCCGGGGCGCGAGTATCTGCCGGAGATAGGGCATGAAGGCCTCGCCGAGGCCATCGCCGACCGCGACGCCGACCGGGCCGCCAGCGAGGCATGCGGTTTCCTCGACGAACTCCTGGCCAGGGTGGAGCAGGACGACTCCTGACAGACAAGCGGTCTCCCCAAGGGCGCGCTGCGCCCGACGGAGACTTCACGTCGCGCGCCCTCTTTGGGCCGGAGGCCCACGGAAACACGATGAAGGGGCGCCTTCACACTCACCGCGAGATCGAGTGCGAACCGGCGCCCCTTCGGCGTGTTTCCGTCAGCGCGCGACCTAGGGCACTGTGAGGATCTCCGCGCCGTTCTCGGTCACCACGAGGGTGTGCTCGAACTGGGCCGTCCACTTCTTGTCCTTGGTGGTGACGGTCCAGTCGTCGGCCCAGATGTCGTAGTCGATGGTGCCGAGGGTGATCATCGGCTCGATCGTGAAGGTCATGCCCTGTTCGATGACCGTCTCGACGGACGGCTCCTCGTAGTGCAGGACGGTCGGCGCGGTGTGGAACGCCGGCCCGACACCGTGACCGGTGAAGTCGCGCACGACGCCGTAGCCGAACCGCTTCGCGTAGGACTCGATGACGCGGCCGATGACGTTGAGCTGCCTGCCGGGGCGGACGGCCTTGATGGCACGCATCGTCGCCTCGCGCGTGCGCTCGACCAGCAGCCGCGCCTCCTCCGAGACGTCACCCGCCAGGAACGTCGCGTTGGTGTCACCGTGGACGCCGCCGATGAACGCGGTGACGTCGATGTTGCAGATGTCGCCGTCCTCGATCACCGTCGAATCCGGGATGCCGTGGCAGATCACCTCGTTGAGCGAGGTGCAGCACGACTTCGGGAACGCGCGGTAGCCGAGCGTCGACGGGTACGCGTGGTTGTCCAGCAGGAACTCGTGGATCACCTTGTCGATGTCGTCGGTGGTCGCGCCGGGTTTGACGGCCTTGCCACCCTCCTCCAGCGCCTGCGCCGCGATCCGGCTCGCGACCCGCATCGCCTCGATCACCTCGGGCGTGCGGACCCCGTTGCCCGTGTCGCGTTTCGGCGCCGGCCGGTCGACGTACTCGGGACGGGCGATGCTGGCGGGGACGACTCGCCTCGGCGTCTGGACGCCGGGCTTCAAGGGGGAGCGAACGGACATAGGCCCAGCCTACGACCTGACGGCTAACCGAGCCCCGCCAGGAAGCGCTGGGCGGCCTCGACCGCGGGCCTGGACGTCCCCGCGTCGGTCGTCAGCACCGCGAAGGCCAGGTCCCCGGTGTAACCGACGAACCAGCCGTGCGAATGCGTGCCGTCGCCGAACTGGGCCGTCCCGGTCTTGCCACGGACGTCCGGCAAGGGCTTGAGCAGCGTCGCCGTACCGTCGGTGACGACCTCGCGCATCATCGCGCGGAGGGCGTCGAGCACCTCCGGCTTGATCGGTTTGCCGAGCCCGGACGACGTGGTGGCCATCCCCCGCACCAGCGTCGGCACCGGGACCTTCCCCGACTGGACCGTCGCGGTGGCGACCGCCAGACCGAACGGGCTCGCCACGACGGTCCCCTGGCCGAACCCGTTCTCCGCCCGCTGCGCGACGGTGTTCGCCGGCGGTGACGAACCGGTGATCGTCGTCAGGCCCGGGATCACGAAGTCGGCGCCGACGCCGAGATCACGCGCGGCGTCGGTCAGCGCGGCGGGAGGCAGGTCGGTCGCGAGCTTCGCGAACGTCGTGTTGCAGGACTTGGCGAACGCCGTCGACAGCGGGACGACGCCGAGGGCGAACTTGCCCTCGTTCGGCACCGTCCGGTTCTCGAAGGTGGCCGTGCCGGGGCAATCCACCGGGCTGTCCGCCCGCACCGAGCCCGCGGACAACGCCGCGACGGCGGTGGCCATCTTGAACGTGGAGCCCGGCGGGAAGCGGCCGGTGAGCGCGATCGCGCCCTGCGGGTCGGCCGGGGCGTTCTGCGCCACCGCCAGCAGTTCGCCGGTCGACGGCTGGATCGCGACCAGCGCGGAGGCCGTCGGGACCGGGGCGAGCGCCCGTTCCGCCGAACCCTGCGCCTTCACGCTGAGCGTGCTGACGACCGCGGGCGCCGGCTTGGGGTGTTCGGAGTGCAGGTCGGTGATCTCGCCGCCGCCCGTGTCGAGCGTGACGACACGCCAGCCCGCCGAGCCCTCCACCTGGTCCTCGACGAGCGACCGGACCGCGGGCAGCACCTGCTTGCCGAAGTTCTTGTCGTCCGGCAGCAGCCTTTCCTGCTGGCTGAACCGGACACCGGGCAGGTCGTAGATCTCGGGCTTCACCTCTTGGTAGCTGTTCGCCCGCAGGCTCACCACCGGATAGCCGGAGCCGGGTTTGAGCGCCTTCACGCCGTCGCGGATCGACTGACCGGTCACCGACGCCTCGAACCGGTTGAGCGCCGCGCCGAGTTTGTCGGTGACGGCCACCAGGTCGCCCGCCTTCGCCGGGTCGAGCACGACGCTGACGACCGTCTGCGGGCGCAGCAACGGCATCCCGTCGCGGTCCAGCACCGGCGCGAGATCCGGCGGGTCCGCCTTCAGCGCGATGCTCTGCTGCGCGGCCAGCTGCGGATGGAGCGCGGTGGGCAGCCAGCGCACCTTCCAGCCGTCCTGGGTGGAATGGACCTGCGCGTCGGCCTTGTACGTCCAGACCCGGCCGCGCGGCAGGTTCCAGGTGAGCTGATAGGTCGCCGTCCCGTTGTCCGCGCCGGACGAATGCCGGACCTGCTTGTCCAGGACCTTGATCGACTCGGGGGAAAGCGCCTTCCGCGCCATCTCCAGCGAATCGCGCGCGGCCTCCGGCGAATCGGTGAAGGAGGCCGCGGCGACGACGTCACCGGAAGCGAGCCCGCCGAGGAAACCCGTGACGGCGTCCTCAGGCCCGGAATCGGCGAAGAGCCCGCATCCGGCGGCCGAGAGGCCCACCATCCCCGCGAGCACGACGACGGCGACACGACGACCTGCAGGCATGCTCCGGATCCTGCCAGTCCGGGCGGTTTCCGCCCGGATGCAACGCCGATCTAGAAGAGAACCGTCGCGTACTGCCCGACCTGCTGGAAGCCGATCTTGCGGTAGGCGGCGAGCGCCGGGCTGTTGTAGGCGTTGACGTACAGGCTCGCCGTGCGGCCCATCCCGCGGACGAGCCTGGTCACCACGGACGCAGTCCCGGCGGTGCCGATCCCGCCGCCGCGACGTTCCGGATGCACCCAGACCCCCTGGATCTGGCCGACCGTGGAGGACATCGCGCCGATCTCGGCCTTGAAGACGACCTCGCCGTCTTCGAACCGCGCGAACGCCCGGCCGCCGGCGATCAGCTCCGCGACGCGGGCGCGATACCCGGCGCCACCGTCCCCGTTGCGGGGATCGACGCCGACCTCCTCGACGAACATGGCGATCGCGGCCGGGAGATACCGGTCGAGTTCCTCCGGGCGCACCGCGCGGACCAGCGGATCCGCGGCGACGGACGGAATCCCGTCGAGCGCCATCAACGGCTGGTCGTGCCGGACTTCCCTGGCGGGGCCCCATTCCGGCTCGAGTTCGTCCCACAGCCCCAGTACCTGCTCGGCCGGGCCGACCAGCGACGAGCAGCTCCGCTGACGGCGCAGGGCGCGATCGGCGAAGGAACGCAAAGCGGAGGCGTTGCCGCGCAACGGGATCAGATTCGGCCCGGAGAAGCACAACCCCTGGAGCCTGCCCGCCCGCACCGGACGGGAATCGGCGGCCCAGAGCTCGCCACCGAGCCGCCAGGGGTCGAGACCCGCGGTCTCCACCCTGGCACTGACCATGCAGCTGCCGACCGGGTCTGTGGCGAGCGCGGCACGGACCGCGGGATAGTCCCGATCATCGAGCAGCCGTGCACCTGCAAGCCGCAACACCACTCCAGGGTGCCAGATGAGCGGCGTAAACGGAACGCAAGCTTCACGACACGCTGAGAGAACTTCGGCAGGTCGGGGCCGTCAAGTGCAAGGAACGGTCCTTTCCTTGCGAAATTTGCGAGGAAAGGACCGTTCCTAGCGTGGTCTCGACCAGTCAGCCGACGGTGACGGTGGGCTCTCCCTCGCCGATCGTCTGGCCCGACTCCTCGGCGATCCGCATGGCCTCTTCGATCAGCGTCTCGACGATCGCGTGCTCCGGCACGGTCTTGATGACCTCGCCCTTGACGAAGATCTGGCCCTTGCCGTTACCCGACGCGACACCGAGGTCGGCCTCACGCGCTTCCCCGGGACCGTTGACGACGCAGCCCATGACCGCGACGCGCAGCGGGACCTCCATACCCTCCAGGCCGGCGGTGACCTGCTCGGCGAGCGTGTAGACGTCCACCTGCGCACGGCCGCACGAGGGGCAGGAGACGATCTCGAGCTTGCGCTCCTTGAGGTTCAGCGACTGCAGGATCTGGATCCCGACCTTGACCTCTTCCACCGGCGGCGCCGACAGCGAGACGCGGATCGTGTCGCCGATGCCCTGGCGCAGCAGCGCGCCGAACGCGACGGCCGACTTGATGGTTCCCTGGAACGCCGGGCCCGCCTCGGTGACCCCGAGGTGCAGCGGATAGTCGCACTGCTCGGCGAGGATCTCGTACGCGCGCACCATGACCACCGGGTCGTTGTGCTTCACGGAGATCTTCACGTCGTAGAAGTCGTGTTCGGCGAACAGCGACGCCTCCCACAGCGCCGACTCGGCCAGCGCCTCCGGGGTCGCCTTGCCGTACTTGTCCATGATCCGCTTGTCCAGCGAACCCGCGTTGACGCCGATCCGGATCGGGGTGCCGTGGTCCTTCGCGGCCTTCGCGATCTCCTTGACCTGGTCGTCGAATTTGCGGATGTTGCCCGGGTTCACCCGGACCGCCGCGCAGCCCGCCTCGATCGCGGCGAAGACGTACTTCGGCTGGAAGTGGATGTCGGCGATCACCGGGATCTGCGACTTCTTCGCGATCGCGGGCAGGGCCTCGGCGTCGTCCGCGGACGGGCAGGCGACACGCACGATGTCACAGCCCGCAGCGGTCAGCTCGGCGATCTGCTGCAGCGTCGCGTTGACGTCGGAAGTGAGCGTGGTGGTCATCGACTGCACCGAAATCGGGTGCTCGCTGCCGACGCCGACCGGCCCGACCTGCAGCTGTCGGGTCTTACGACGCTCGGAGAGGACGGGAGGAGGAAGCGCTGGCATACCAAGAGCGACAGTCACACCGTCAAGCGTACCTACCCCGATCGGCGGACATACACGACGTCAGCCGTCACGGTGAGCAGCATTACCTGGGCAGCCCAATCTTGCTGACAGCGCGCTCCGGTCCGGCCCTTCCCCGTCACTGGAACAGCTTGACCGGGTTCACGATGTCGGCGGTGACGGTGAGCAGAGTCACCGCGCCGCCGATGAAGACGAGCACCATCGTGACCGCGGACAGCTTCGTGTAGTCGACGGGTCCGCCCGCCGCCTTGCCGCGCAGTTTCCGGAACCAGTCACGGACGCGCTCGTACCAGACGACCGCGATATGCCCGCCGTCGAGCGGGAGCAGCGGCAGCAGGTTGAACACGCCGATGAAGAAGTTCAGGCTCGCCAGCAAGAGCACGAAGATCTCCCACAGGCCGCGCTCGGCGGCCTCGCCACCGATCCGGCTGGCGCCGACGACGCTGACCGGGGTGTTCGGGTCACGCTCGCCGCCGAAGATGGAATCCACCACCGCGGGGATCCGCGACGGGAACTCGATCAGCCGCTTGGCGGTCTCGGAGAACATCGTGCCGGTGAAGCTGAGCGTCCCGCCGATCGCGTCGACCGGGCCGTAGGTCAGCAGCGGCGGCGCGGTGTTCTGGATCGGCGAGGCACCGATCATGCCGACGTCCTTGACCGTGGTGTTGTTGGAACCGTCGGCGACCAGCCGCTGCACGCGCGGCACGTCGACGGTCAGGTTCAGGCGCTGGCCGTTCCGCTCGACCACGAACGGCGTCGGGCCGCTGGCGACCTGGACGGCCGCGAGCATCTCGCGCCAGGTCTTGATCGGCTTGCCCGCGACGGAGACGACCTTGTCGCCCGCCTGGAGACCGGCGGTCTTCGCGGGGGTCGGGGCGTTCGGCGGGCAGGAGGTGTCGTTCAGCTGCTCCACCGTGGTGGCCGGGCGGGCGCAGGACGTGGCGCTGATCACGGCTTCGGCGGGGGCGGCCTGCGCGGCCGGGTTCGGCAGGCCCATGGTGACGGCCATCAGGTACAGGATGACGAAACCGAGGATGAAGTGCATCGCCGAGCCCGCCGACATGACGACGGTGCGCTTCCAGGTCTTGAAGCGCCACATCGCGCGCTTCGACTCCTCCGGGGTGACCTCGTCGAGCGCGGTCATGCCCGCGATGTCGCAGAACCCGCCGAGCGGGATCCACTTCATGCCGTACTCGGTCTCACCGCGGCGGAAGGAGAAGATCGTCGGCCCGAAGCCGATGAAGTAGCGCCGGACCTTCATGCCGAAGGCCTTGGCCGCCCACATGTGACCGGCTTCGTGCAGCGCGACCGACAGGCAGATGCCCAGCGCGAACAGCACGATCCCGAGAATGAAGACCACGCGCTACTTCCCCTTACCGATCAGCGCACCGGCACGCGCGCGAGCCCAGCGCTCGGCAGCTAGTACGTCATCCACGTCGCGAGGTTCACGACGCCATTCGTCGGCGGCTTCCACCACCTGGGCAATAGTGTCCACAATCGAGGTGAAGCCGGTGTTCTGTGCCAGGAAGGCGGCCACCAGTTCCTCGTTCGCCGCGTTGTACACCGCCGGGATGCAGCCACCGACGGTCCCGGCGTGCCTGGCCAGCTCGACAGCGGGGAAAGCCTCGTTGTCCAGCGGCTCGAAAGTCCAGCTCGCGGGCTTGTCCCAGACGCACGCCGCCGCGGCTCCAGGGACGCGGTCCGGCCAGTGCAGGGCCAGCGCGATCGGCAGCCGCATGTCGGGCGGACTGGCCTGGGCGATCGTCGAGCCGTCGACGAAGGTCACCATCGAGTGGATGATCGACTGCGGGTGGACGACCACGTCGATGCGGTCGGTCTCGATGTCGAACAGAAGCTTCGCCTCGATCAGCTCCAGCCCCTTGTTGACCAAAGTGGACGAGTTGATCGTGATGAGCGGACCCATCGACCAGGTCGGATGCGCCATCGCCTGTTCGACGGTGACGTCGGCCAGCTCCTCGCGCTTGCGCCCGCGGAACGGGCCGCCCGAGGCGGTGAGCACGAGCCGGGCGACCTCGGACTCGCGGCCGGCGCGCAAGGCCTGCGCGATCGCGGAGTGCTCGGAGTCCACCGGGACGATCTGGCCGGGCTTGGCCGCGGCCAGCACGAGCGGCCCGCCCGCGATCAGCGACTCCTTGTTGGCCAGCGCGAGCGTGGCGCCGGTGGCGAGCGCGCGCAGGGTCGGCGGAAGCCCCTGGGAGCCGGGAAGCGCGTTGAGCACGACGTCGACGGGGGTGGCGTCGATCATCTCGACGACCGCGTCGGCCCCGGCGAAGATGCGCGGGAGCTTGAAGTCACCGCTGGAGTAGCCGCGCTTCTGCGCCTCGGCGTACAGCGCGAGCTGCAGGTCTTCCACGGCCGTCGGCCTGCTGATGGCGACGGCGTCGACCTGGTGCGCCAGGGCCTGCGCGGCCAGCGCGGCGGGGTCGGAGCCGCCCGCGGCGATCCCGGCGACCCGGAACAGCTCCGGGTTGCGGGCCGCGACGTCGAGGGCCTGGGCGCCGACCGAACCGGTCGAACCGAGCACGAGCACACTTCGCGAGGTAGTCATCGGGGTCCATTGTCGCTTGGGGCCCGTCGGGCGCGTGCAGCCAGGTGTGGGATCATTCGCGGGCAAGCGAACCATCGGGTTTTGAGGAGTTGATCGTGGCGAGCAAAGCGGTCGAAAAGCGCGGCCGGGTGGGCGTCGACACCGTCGACCCCCGCGACGAGCCGTCGGCCGAGTGGGGCTGGCACGGTTCCTTCCCGAAGGCGACGCGGATCGCGGGCTGGCTGAGCGCGATCATCCTGCTGGTGATGCTGTACGGCAACCACCACGGCTGGACCGAGAACCTGTGGCTGATCGGGCTGTCCCTGCTGATGATGTTCGGGCTGGTGCTCGACATCCGCAAGCAGCGCACGGCCTGGCGCAAGTAGCTTTTTCACGGCTCAATGGCCCCTGTCCACCTTCGTGGGCAGGGGCCATTCGCCGGTCTGGGCCCACAGCTCGTTGACGATCTTGACCGCGTCACCGGCCTCGACCCCGTAGCGATGCCGGTACTTCGCCGCCGGACGCTGGACCGCCGCGGCGACATCCCCGATGGCGACGTCGTTCCACGAGTCGTTCGGGAAGAACTGCCGCATCACGGCGAGGAACCGGCCGGTCGCCCACACCGGGTCGGTCCGCTGTTCGAAGGACCCCCAGCTCGCGCGCTGCTGGAAGAGCCCGACCGAGTCACCGAGGCCGCCGTCGAGGTTGGCGATACTCGACTCGACGATCACCGTCGCGATCGCGATGGCCGCCGCGCGATCGTTGAGCCCCGATCTCTGGACCGTCTCGACGATCACCCTGGCGCACGAGGTGTTGTACGGGTTCATGTAGCCGCGCATCTTGGTGGCGAGCTGCTGGTTGAGCGCACCTGCCGTATCCGTGTCGTCGGCGGACGTTCCCGCCTGGACACACGGCAAGGCGACGTGTTCGACCTGGTCAGGCCGGATCTCGGTGGGTGGGAGCAGGACGAGGGAGAAGGCGAGGTACGCGGCGGTGAACATGCGGCTCCGTTGGTCTTGAGTGGCGATTCGTGTTCTAACCCGAATCGGCACTCACGACCACCTGGACCGATGGCTCACCGCCACGCTCACCCGCCCGATGTACATGAAGGCCCCCTTCCTGTACCTAGGCGCAAGGATGGGGGCCTTCATGTACTTGGGGAAAGCGCGCCCGCGTGAACGGCTACCCGGCGACCACCCTTTTGGGTTAGGTTCCCCCTCATGAAGCTGCGCTGGGGTGTCACCGTTGTCGTTTCCGCTCTCGCCGCCGTGTTCCTGCCCGCTGTCGCCACCGCCGCACCCGCGTCTTCGGTGCCGATCGTGCGCTGCGAGTTCACGCCGACGCCCGAAAACCCCGCGGCCCGCCCGGTCCTGCGGCCGCTCCCCTTCGCCTTGCCCCGCGGCACCGTCGACGTCACGTTCCGCTTCAACTACGGCCCGGTGACCGTGCGCCTGAACCGCGCCGGCGCCGCCCCGTGCGCCGTCCACAACCTGGCGAGCCTGGCCTTGCAGCGCTTCTACGACCGCAGCCAGTGCTGGCGCCTGACGAACTCGTCGCGTCTCGGCGTCCTTCAGTGCGGCGACATCTACGAAGCCGAAAAGGGCGGGCCGGGCTACAAGTTCCCGGACGAGGTCGACGGCACCGAGACCTACGAACGCGGCACCATCGCCATGGGCAACCAGGGCCCCGGCACCAACGGCAGCGAATTCTTCATCGTGCACTCGTTCGCGAACATCCCGAAGAACTACTCGGTGATGGGCAAGGTCGTGCGGGGTATGGAGGTGCTGGACCGGATCGTGGCTGCCGGGATCATCCCGACTGATCCGAACGGCCCGCAGGATGGGCTGCCCGCGAAGCCGGTGAAGATCCAGAAGGCGACCGTCGGTTTCTGAGGCTTCCGCCGACCGTGAGGCCGCCCTCTCTTACGGGAGCGGATCAGAGCGTATCGATTTCGGCCCTCTTTGAGTCGATGATCGCGTAGTCGCCGGGATAGGGGACCCGAACCCCGATCCCGTTAGGCCACGAGACAATCGCGAGCGAGGCCACGTTGGAGATCCTTCGCTCATCTGATTGCCTCCAACATCTCCTGGGTCAGCTTCACGCTCAGCCATGAAGCGTATTGCTACGAGACGGGTCAGCGGCCTCGACCAGGAGCCCGAGGAACTCGCCGAAATCACCGGCTATTCGGCGGGGAACTCGATCTTCATCGATGTAAACGACAGCAGGCTCACCGTCGCTTTCGCAATCGCGGTAGTCGAGCATGACCGTGTCATGCCCACCGGAAGGCATATCGAAGAGCACTATTCCGATATCCGGATATTCCCATTCCGCTATCAGGTCTCGGCTGCCGCGGCCACCGCTTGAGTCGATTCCATGGTCACCGCCGATACCGAGCAGCGCCCGCACCTCGAAATGATCGTCCGCCCACGAGGTCGGGAAGGACGTCGGACACAGCCTGCGACGGAGGAGCCCACCGTTCATCCGGCGCAAGACGTCCAAGTAGGAGGACGGGAGCCGATACCCGAGCCGCGCCTCGGCCTGGCTGATCAGCTCATCATCGACGGGCGGACCTGTCACCATATCTTCACCTGCGAACGGTTCGATCACCGTCTTCCTTCCAAACCACTGCTCGGTCGAGCTCAGACAAATTCCTGTGAAAGGACGAATTCGGCGACCTCCTTCCGCTGGAGCGTCCTCCAGACCGGATCCCGTGTCACCGATGTAAGCCAGTCCTCGAAATCGGTACCGTCGCTGCGAAACCACCACACCGCACGACTCCCGAGTGAGCGCAGGTCCGCATCCACACGGCAGCGGAACTCAAAGCCGACTTGTGAGTACTGTTCGTGCTCACCGTCGGCATCGACGATCTCCATCTGCCGCACGAACCCGACCGAGAACATCGGCTCGGAACCCCAGTTCACTTCGCCGTACTGGAAGAGAAACCCGTCACTATCGGCGTCATCAGGTACATCGAACTCGACGCCCTCGAAGCCGCGGATCGCCGCGATCACCTCGTCGGCGACTGGCGGCTTCCGGCGTGATCCAGGCAGCCCGAGGAGGTCTTGCGCGACGCTTGCCGCAGAGCCGACGGGGAGTTTCACCCCTCCGCGGTACAGAGCCCGAGCACACAACGCGAGAGCGAAAGACCCGAAGTCGTCCCCCAGCTTCTCCCTGGTCTCATCTGCATGAACCCAAGCCAGGACCGGGTACTCGCCAGAGTCATCCTGCTGCGAGGAGTCGAGGACGACCGCCCCGCCCATCCCATCGAACGTCACCAAGATCAGTTCGGAGGGCATCCCATGGTCCCGGCGCATGTCCAAGGTCTCGGCGATGGACCCGAAGAACTCCTCTCCCGCGATCTCCCAGGCGCCGAATTCCTGGATCAGACGGCGATACGAGGGAGGGAACGCGACACCAAGAGTCCGTTCCGCTGCGCTGATCGTTGCCTCGTCCGAACCATCGGCATGGTTCGAGATGTCTTCGTTCGCGCGGATCAGTTCGATCAGCCGCTCGCTCGCCTCGACGCTCATTCGATGACCTGACCTTCTATTTCAACCAGGACAGTGTCCAGGAGTCGCCGGAGATCCGGAGCGGCAATGGTGACTCCTGTCTGATCCGCAGCATAGGTGTCGGACACGAAGGCGCCTCCGCGAAGCCATCGCCCCGCGAGTACGTCCCACGCCGAATGCACGAAGGTCCCGTTGCCGAGATCCGGCAACGACACCTCCCGCACGACGGCATAAGGACCACCGGTTCCGTCGCACAACCGAAGTCCGCGAGCAGTCGGCTGCCGCCCGGATCGTCATCCGCCAGAACCACTTGGTTCCCACCTGGGGATAGCAGCACCTCGCCTCGAATCCTCGCTCGAACTTGGCGCTCAGGGAGGACATCCGCATGGCCCAGGAGCGCAGATCCGGCCGGCGCCCATCGAATTTCACTAGCCCCCGAAGCCCCTGTCGAACCAGGAAATCGAGCCACCGCGAGAAATTCCGCCCCGCGGGGAGAGGAACGCGCCGCCGCCCGCCTCGCGGGCTCCCGTTCGCCCGACCGCAACAGCTTGAGCACGAGTTCATCGGACTCGGTCACGCGCTGCTTGAGCCGGCCACTTTCGTCGACCACCGGACCACCATGGACGACCCCGGCCGCCATGACGACGACCAGCGACAGAAGTTCATCGAGCGCCTGTCCACGCGAGAGAGCCTCCGCGAAGACCGACCACCGCCCCGGGATCTCGGCATACTCCGGGCCCATCACCATGACCGGCGCTTCCCCAGTCCAAAGCCGTCGCATCGTGACCGTGGCCACACGAGCGACCGACACCATCCGCGGCTTGTCTATACACCACGCTTCGTAATCGAGCGCCATCATCTAATCGCTTTCCGGTAATCCAAGAGCAGCGCGTCACGCAAGCCGGTAAATCTCCAACAGCGAGCCCCGCATGAGCGGATCGGCGCACACAGGGAACACACAGCCCCCGCACAGGAACCAGCATTTCACCCTTTAGAGTGACTCATTCGCATCGGCCCGACTACCGGTGACATTCCTGGGGGTTCGACCATGATGACGCACGAGCAGTACCTGTCCACGAAGAGATTCCCGGCCCTCGACGGGCTGCGCGCGATCGCCGCGCTCCTCGTGGTGGTGTTCCACTACGGAGGACCGTCGTGGGCCATGGCCAACGGGTGGATCGGCGTCCACCTCTTCTTCGTTCTTTCGGGCTTCCTGATCACCACGCTGGCGCTGCGTGAAGAAGACCGAAACGGGAAGATCTCGCTCGCGAACTTCTATATCCGTCGCGCGTTTCGCATTCTTCCCGTGTATTTCGCAGTCCTGGGCATCATCGTGGTGTTCACCTATCTGCGCGGCCAGTACACGTCCAGCGGGCTCTCCGGAGCGATGCCGTACTTCCTGACGTTCACCAACGAATTCACCCACAACGCGCCTTTCGGTCAGTCGTGGACCCTGGGGGTCGAGCAGAAGTTCTACCTCGTCTGGCCGTTCCTGGCCTTCGGCATCGCGGCGCTGAGCTTCCCGAAGCGGCTGGGCCTGGCGCTCGGCCTGATCGCGCTCATGATCGCCCTCATCCCGGTGATGCCGTACGCCGGTGCCTACTCGCCCATCATCATCGGTTGCGCGCTCGCCATCGGCCTCCACTACCGCAAGGGCTTCGCGGTCCTCCGCGTCTTCACCCATCCCATCGCCTGCTTCGTCCTGCTCGCGGCTCTCGTCGTCCTCCAGATCCATGTCACCGACATCGAAGCCTTCTTCCACGACGGCGGCACGATCGGCGGCACCACGTACGCGGTGCTGGTCGCACTGTTCATCACCTCGCTGATCCCGCGCGGTCCGGTCGCCTGGCTCTTCTCCACCCCTCCGATGCGGTTCATCGGCGAGCGGTCGTACTCCGTGTACCTCCTGCAGGGAGTGGCGGCGACCGTGGTCGCGCTGTCGATTCCTCAGCTGGGCACCCACCGGACACTGACCGCGATCGCCGTGACCGTCGTCGCCCTCGTCATCTCCGACGTCCTCTACCGCTGGGTCGAGGTGCCGATGATCGAGGTCGGCCGCAAAGTGGTCGCGCGGCGCAGGCCCACACCTCCCCATCTCACGATCCGGGAAGCCGAACCCGCCCTGGCCAGGGGCTGAGCGATTCGGACGGATCACCCTTGTGCCAGTCCGGTACTCTGGTCGCCAAGGTCGAGAGGCGCTGCAACGGACCGCGGGGTCCGCCACGCTCGGCCCCGGACTTCACCGCAAGGGCGCCTCCCACGACATGGGAGGAGCGCTGGATGGAAACGACCGCCCTGCGAAAGCTGCTGGATGAGCGCATCGTGGTGCTCGACGGCGCGTGGGGGTCGATGCTCCAGAACGCCGGCCTCAAGCCCGAGGACTACCGCACCGAGCGGTTCCAGGATCACCCTCGTGACATCACCGGCGACCCCGACCTGCTGAACATCACCCGGCCGGACGTCGTCCTCGACATCCACCGCCAGTATCTGGACGCCGGTGCCGACATCACGACGACGAACACGTTCACCGCCACGACCATCGGCCAGGCGGACTACGGGCTCGAGCATCTCGCGTACGAGATGAACCTCCGCGGCGCCCAGATCGCGCGCGAGGCGGCGGACGCGGCGGGCGGGAAATTCGTCGCCGGGTCGGTCGGACCGCTGAACGTGACCCTGTCGCTGTCGCCCAAGGTCGAGGACCCGGCGTTCCGCGCGGTGACCTTCGACGAGGTGTACGCCGCGTACGCCGACCAGATCAAGGCGCTCGCCGAGGGCGGCGTGGACCTGCTGCTCATCGAGACGATCTTCGACACCCTCAACTGCAAGGCCGCGATCGCCGCGGCCCGTGACGTCGCGCCGCATCTGCCGCTGTGGATCTCGGTGACGATCGTCGACCTGAGCGGCCGGACGCTGTCCGGGCAGACGGTCGAGGCCTTCTGGAGCGCCATCGAGCACGCCGATCCGCTGCTCGTCGGCGTCAACTGTTCGCTGGGCGCCGAGGAGATGCGCCCGCACATCAGCGAACTGTCCCGCCTCGCGGGCACGTACACGGCCTGTCACCCCAACGCCGGCCTGCCGAACGCGTTCGGCGGGTACGACCAGACGCCCGAGGAGACCGGCGGGCTGCTCGGCGACTTCGCCACGGCCGGGATGGTCAACGTCGTCGGCGGCTGCTGCGGCACGACCCCCGCGCACATCAAGGAGATCGCCGACGCCGTCCGGGGGATGGCACCGCGAACCGTCCCGGATCCGAAGGCGCACACCCGGTTCAGCGGGCTCGAACCGTTCGAGATCGGCAAGGACACCGGGTTCGTCATGATCGGCGAGCGGACCAACGTCACCGGGTCCGCCAAGTTCCGCAAGCTGATCGAGGCCGACGACCACCAGGCCGCCGTCGACGTCGCGCTGGAGCAGGTCCGCGGCGGGGCGAACCTGCTGGACGTCAACATGGACGCCGACCTGCTCGACAGCGAACAGGCGATGACCACGTTCCTGAACCTCATCGCCACTGAACCCGAGGTCGCCCGGCTGCCGATCATGATCGACAGCTCGCGCTGGACGGTCCTCGAAGCCGGGCTGAAATGCGTGCAGGGCAAGGGGGTCGTCAACTCCATCAGCCTCAAGGAGGGCGAGGAACAGTTCCTCCAGCAGGCCCGCCGCATCCGCGACTACGGCGCCGGCGTGGTCGTGATGGCCTTCGACGAGCAGGGCCAGGCCGACACCGCCGACCGCAAGGTCGAGATCTGCGCCCGCGCCTACGACCTGCTCACCGAGCAGGCCGGTTTCGTCGCCGAGGACATCATCTTCGACCCGAACGTGCTCGCGGTCGCCACCGGTATCTCCGAGCACAACGGGTACGCCAAGGCGTTCATCGACGCGTTGCCGCGGATCAAGGAACGCTGCCCCGGCGTGCACATCAGCGGCGGTATCTCGAACCTCTCGTTCTCCTTCCGCGGCAACAACGTCGTGCGCGAGGCGATGCACTCGGCCTTCCTGCTGCACGCCGTGCGCGCCGGGCTGGACATGGGCATCGTCAACGCCGGGCAGCTCGCGGTCTACGAGGACATCCCCAAGGATCTGCTGGAACTGGTCGAGGACGTGCTCTTCGACCGCCGCGAGGACGCCACCGACAGGCTGGTCACCTTCGCGGAGACGGTCAACGGCAAGGGAACCAAGCGCACGGTCGACCTCTCCTGGCGCGAGAACACGGTCGAGGCACGCCTCAGCCACGCGCTGGTGCACGGCATCGTCGACTACATCGAAGAGGACACCGAGGAAGCGCGTCAGAAGCTGCCGAGGCCGCTCGAGGTCATCGAAGGCCCCCTGATGGACGGCATGAAGATCGTCGGCGACCTGTTCGGGTCCGGGAAGATGTTCCTGCCGCAGGTGGTCAAGAGCGCGCGCGTGATGAAGCGGTCGGTGGCCTACCTCGAGCCGTTCATGGAGGCCGAGAAGGAGAAGGCGCGCCTCGAAGGCCGGGTCGAAACCCGGCAGGGCAACGGAAAGGTTGTCCTGGCGACGGTCAAGGGCGACGTGCACGACATCGGCAAGAACATCGTCGGCGTAGTCCTCGGCTGCAACAACTACGAGGTGATCGACCTCGGTGTGATGGTCCCGGCTTCGGTCATCCTGGACACCGCCGTCTCCGAGGGCGCCGACGCCATCGGGCTCTCCGGCCTGATCACGCCGTCGCTGGACGAAATGGTCAACGTCGCCGCCGAAATGGAGCGGCGCGGGCTGAAACTGCCGTTGCTGATCGGTGGTGCGACCACGTCGCGCCAGCACACCGCGGTCCGCATCGCGCCCGCGTACGAACACACGACCGTGCACGTCCTCGACGCCTCCCGCGTCGTCGGCGTCGTCGGCGACCTGCTCGACGCGGACCGCGCCGAAATCCTCGACAAGAAGAACCGCGAGGACCAGGAAGAGCTGCGCGTGCAGCACGCGAACAAGCAACGCACCCCGTTGCTCACGGTCGAGCAGGCCAGGGCCAACCCGGAGAAGGTCACCTTCGACGACATCCCGACGCCCGCGTTCACCGGCGTCCGGTACGTCTCGCCGCCGCTCACCGAGCTGCGCGAGATGATCGACTGGACCTTCCTGTTCCTGGCCTGGGAGCTGAAGGGCAAGTACCCGGCGATCCTGGACAACCCGGTGGCGCGCGAGCTGTTCGACGACGCGAACACCCTGCTGGACCAGATCATCGCCGAGGAGCGGTTCCAGGCGAAGGGCGCGTACGCGTTCTGGCCGGCGCACTCCGAGGGCGACGACATCATCCTGGACTGCGCTGATGCGCCCTCGGCGGGAAAGAGTGCCTCGGGCGGTGGCCTCAAGTTCCCGATGCTGCGCCAGCAGACCAAGAAGCCGCTGGAGCGGCCGAACCGCTGCCTGTCCGACTACATCGCCCCGGCGGGCGCGGGCGACCACCTCGGCGGATTCGCGGTCACCATCCTCGGTGCCGAGGAGTTCGCGGCCGAGTTCGAGGCGAAGCAGGACGACTATCGCGCCATCATGGTGAAGGCGCTCGCGGACCGGCTCGCCGAGGCGTTCGCCGAGCACCTGCACCTCCAGGCGCGGCGGGACTGGTTCGAACCGGACGCCGATCCGAAGCTGGAAGACCTGCACGCCGAGAAGTTCCGTGGCATCCGCCCGGCACTGGGCTACCCGGCGAGCCCGGATCACAGCGAGAAGCAGGAGCTGTTCGACCTGCTCGACGCGGGCAGCTTCGGGATGGCACTGACTGAGTCGTTCGCGATGACGCCGGCGGCGAGCGTCAGCGGGCTGATCTTCGCCCACCCCGCTTCGCGGTATTTCACCGTCGGACGGCTGGGCAAGGACCAGGTAGAGGACTACGCGGCCCGTCGCGGCCTCGAACTGTCCACTGTGGAACAGTGGCTCCGCCCGAACCTCGCCTACGATCCCGAATGACACAATGACCGGGTGACTGCCGAGGGCTCGGACTTCCTGCAGCTGGACATCGGGGACGCACCGCCGGGGCGCCGGTCGGACTGGCTGGCGTCGCGGTTGCGGCACGCCATCTCCGACGGCCGCCTGCCGGTCGGCAGCAGGCTGCCCGCGACCAGGGCGCTGGCCGCGGACCTGCGGGTCTCCCGCGGTGTGGTCACCGAGGCCTACCAGCGGCTGGTCGAAGACGGTCACGTCGCCGGACGCGGCCGCGCGGGCACGGTGGTCGTCGCGGCACCGGCGAGGACGAAGGAGCAGACCGCACCCGGTCCGCCGTCCGCCGGCACGATCTTCCGGCCCGCCCCCGGGATCGGCGTCTTCGACTCGCTGCGGTCGACCCCGGCGAGGATCGACCTGTCCCCCGGCGTGCCGGATCTGACGGCGTTCCCGCGGACGGCCTGGTTACGCGCGGAACGCACCGTGCTCAACGACCTCTCGGCGGCGGCCTTCGGCTACGGCGACCCGCGGGGCGCGCCCGCGTTGCGGCTGGCCATCGCGCACTGGATCGCCCGCACCCGGGGCATCACCGCCGACGCCGACGACGTGCTGATCGTCGCCGGTGTCGCGCAGGGTCTCGGGTTGCTGGCGCAGGTGCTGCACGACAACGGGGTCTCCGCGATAGCCGTCGAGGATCCGAGTTCGCTGGGCGCGCGGCAGCATCTGCACGACCGGCGGCTGGCGACACCGCCGATCCGGGTCGACGAAGACGGGATCGACGTCGGCGAGCTCGCGCGCAGCGGCGCGCCCGCCGTACTGCTCACGCCCGCGCACCAGTTCCCGACCGGTGTCGTGCTCGGCGGAGAACGCCGCCGCGAACTCATGCGCTGGGCCGCGGATGGCGGGCTGATCATCGAGGACGACTACGACGCCGAGCACCGCTACGACCGCCCGCCGGTCCCCGCGCTGCGCTCGATGCTCGCCGAGCAGGTCTGTTACGCGGGCAGTGTGTCGAAGTGGCTCGCGCCCGCGCTCCGGGTCGGCTGGATGCTGGTGCCGCCGCGGTACCGGGACGAGGTGGTCGCGGCCAAACGGTTCGCCGACCTCGGCAACGCCGTCCTTCCGCAGCTGGTGCTCGCGCACCTCATGGAGTCCGGCGAGATGGAACGGCAGTTGCGGTTCGTGCGCAAGCGGCATCGCCGCCGCCGGGACGCGATGATCGACGCGCTCCGGACGCATCTCCCGGACGCCGTGGTGCACGGCGCCGCCGCCGGGCTGCATCTGACGATCACCTTCGACGCCGAGTTCTCCGATCTCGACTTCGCCGCCTCCGCGCTGGAGCAAGGGGTGAAGGTGCAGCCGCTGTCGTGGCACTGTCAGCGGCCGATGAATCCCGGCCTCGTCCTCGGGTACGGGGCGAGCCCGGCGAGCGATATCGCCGAGGGCATCGCCGTCCTGGGCAAGATCAGGCGCTGAGTCCGCCGAGCGCCGCCCGCACCGCACCCGGGTCTTCGACGTGGGCGTTGTGGCCCAGCCCCGGAAGTTCGATGGAAGCGGGGCTGAGCGCGCGAAGCTGCTCAAGGCGGCTCATGGGGTCGTTCTCACCGGCGGCGAGGACGACCGCGCAGCGCGCCGCGCCGAGCAATCCGCGCATGTCGGGAGCGCCGACGGCGAACGCGCGGGGGTCCAGCGCCAGCCGCCAGCCGCCTTCGGTTTCCACCACACCGTCCGGATCCGCATCGGCGAGACCGGCCAAACCGGCGATCTTGAGGAAGCCTCGTTCGGCGTCCTCACGGGCCGGGAACACCCTCGGCGGCTTGGCCGCCATGGCGGACGCCCTCGCGAGGTCGTCCTCGCTCCATTCGACCTTGACACCGACCGCGAGCAGTCCGGTGACCTCCACCCCGAACCAGCCGGAGGCCAGCGCGAGCCCGACCACGCCACCCAGGGAGTGGCCGATCACCAGCAGCGGACCGCGTTCCGGGAGCGCGTCGGCGACCGCCGCGGCCAGGCCGCCGAAGGAGTAGTGAGCCGAGTGCGGTGACGCCCCGTGCCCGGGGAGATCGGGCGCCAGCCAGCGGTAGCCGGGTTGCCGCATCAGGCCGTCCCAGACCGCGCCCGTCGCGCCGAGGCCGTGCAGCAGGAGCACGGCGGGGCCTTCGGTTCCGGCGGTGCGCATCTTCAGCGTGTCCACCGGACGGATCTTTCCTCAGTCCCCTGTGCGCGGGCTAGTGTCGGAGCCGTGATCACCGATCCGGACGTATACACCCGAGGAGTGCCCTACGAGCACCTCGCGGCGCTGCGCCGGACGTCGCCGGTCGTGCGCGTGGACGATTTCTGGGCCGTACTGCGGCATTCGGACGTCAAGCAGGTGCTGAAGAACCCGAAGCAGTTCTCGTCGCATCTCGGCGGGACACAGATCCGGGATCCGGCGACCGAGCAGGACCTCGGTTACGTCCGCCGGATGATGCTCAACATGGATCCGCCCGAGCACGCCCGGCTGCGGGGCCTGCTCACCAAGGCGTTCACGCCGCGGGCGGTCGGCAGGCTGACCGAGCGGATCCAGGGCTGGGCCAGGGAACTGATCGCCGGGGTCCGGGAGGACGGCGAGTGCGACTTCGCCACCCTCGCCGCCGATCTCCCGTTGCTGACGCTCGCCGAGGTCTTCGGGATCCCCGAACAGGACCGGCGGCTGATGTACGACTGGAGCAATCGCGTGATCGGCTACCAGGACGCCGACTACGCGGTGAGCGCGACGGTCGAGGCGGGCGACGTCACCGATCTCGCGCGGGCGGCGCTGGCGGTCCGGCCGGTTCCCGGGCCGGACGGCGCGATGCCCGATCCGCGCACGCGCGCCGGGATGCCGGATCTCTACGCGTACGCCACCGCGCTCGGCGAGTACAAACGCCGTCATCCCGGCGACGACGTGATGAGCAACCTGATGGGTCACGTCGAAGACGGCGGCCGGGTTTCGATCGCGGAGTTCGAGAACCTGTTCTGGCTGTTTTCCGTGGCGGGCAACGAAACGCTGCGCAACGGCATCCCCGGCGGGATGCTGGCGTTGCTGTCGCATCCGGACCAGTACCGGCGGCTGCTGGCCGACCGTTCACTGCTTCCCGGTGCGGTGGAAGAGATGTTGCGCTTCTGGACGCCGGTCATGCACTTCCGCCGGACCGCGACCGAGGACGTCATTCTGTCCGATGTGGACATCCGCGCGGGCGAAAAGGTGGTCGTGTGGTTCTCCGCCGCGAATCGCGACGAGTCCGTCTTCGAAGACCCGGACCGCTTCGACATCGGCCGCACTCCCAATGATCACCTGACCTTTGGGCACGGCCCGCATTTCTGCCTCGGCGCCCAACTGGCGAGGGTGCAGCTGCGCGCGATGTTCGAAGCGGTCCTGGATCTGCTCGGCGAGGCCGAACTCGCCGGTGAACCGGTGCGGTTGCGGTCGAATTTCCAGAACGGGCTGAAATCCCTGCCGATCCGCTGGTGAATCAGCCCTTGTACAGCGCCGAGACCTCGGCGCGGTCCAGTGCTCGCGGGAAGAACCGCACGTCGTCGACCCCGCCGGGCCAGAACCGTACGGGCGCCCCCGCCGCCTTCGCCGCTCCGATACGGACACCACCGGTGGCCTGCCACGGGGTGCCAAGCGTGCCGTCACCGACTCGCATTCCGTTGACGTACAGCCAGACCTTCCCGGCCGCGGGGTCATAGACGCCCACGAGATGAGTCCAGGTGCCGACTTCCGACGGCAAGGTGCTCGTCGCCACCTTCGTCGTGGTCGCCTGGTCCGAATCACTTTCGGGGCCCGAGAACGTCCAAGCGCCGAACTGGCTGTTGTCGTCGTCGACGACGTGCCCCAGCTGGATCTTGCTCGTCCGCAGTCCGTCGACGCTGACCGCGGTGACCTTCCCGAAGTTCTTTTCGGTCAGGTTCACCCAGGCGCTGACGCTGAAGGCCTGATCGGTCCGGAAGTCGACCTGGTCGCCGACGGCCTGATCGTCGGCGCCGTCGAACCAGACGGCGTTGCCCTGCCGTCCCTGGCCGAACGACGCTCCATTGTGGAGCGAAACGACGCGTCCGGCGATGACGTCGCGGGCCTCCGACCCCGACGTTTCGTCGAGCGGCCAGTGGTTCGCCGGCGCGGGAAGGACCGGCGCGGCGGTGGCCACGGACGCACCGGTCAGCGCGAGCAGCGCCGAGGCCGCCAGAACGACGGCACGGCGGGACATGGCAAGAGACCTCATGTGTAACCCCCAGAGTTACGGTGTCCGGCTCTTCTCGATACCGGGCGGTCCGATGGATCTTTCACCCCGGACACGCCGATCGGGGGCGGCGGGATGCCCGCCGCCCCCGAATTGAGAGCCGGATCACTCGGCCGCGGCGTACTCCGGTTCGGCGACGGCGGAGCGGGCTTCGGCCTTGCGCAGGCCGACGACTCCGGACAGCGCCACCAGGACACTGACCACGGCGATGCCGGTGACGACGGTCAGCGCGGGCGCCAGACCGTTCAGCAGCGCCGCCGGACCGGTGGCCCCGCCCGAGTTACCGGTCAGCACCGCGGTCACCACGGCGAGCCCGATCGCGCCGCCGACCTGGATCGACGTGTTCAGCAGCCCGCCGGCGAGCCCCTGCTCGTCGTCGGCGATGCCGTTGGTCGCCTGGATGTTCAGCGACGAGAAGGCCAGCATGAAGCCGATGCCCAGCAGGATCATGCTCGGCAGCACCGAACCGGCGTAGCTGGAGCTCTCGTCGATCCGCAGGAACAGCGCGTACCCGATGACGTGGGCGACGACACCGGCGAGGATCGTGCGCGGGGTGCCGAGCCGGTCGATGAGCGGCTCGATCCGAGGCGAACCGAAGGCCACGATCAGCGCGGCGGGCAGGAACCCGAGCGCGGTCTGCAGCGCGGACCAGTGCAGCACGTTCTGCAGGTACAGCATGACCACGAACTGGAAACCGATGTAGGCGCCGAAGAACGTCGCGCCGCCGAGATTGGCGCGGGCCAGCGGGCCGGAGCGCAGGATGCCGAGCCGGAGCAACGGGTGCTTGCTGCGCTTCTCGATGAACACGAAGGTGGCGAGCAGGGCGAGCGCGAGCGCGAACGAGATCAGGGTCCGCGGCGCGGCCCAGCCGATCTCCGGGGCCTCGACCACGGCGAAGACCAGCAGGAGCGAACCGGCGGCACCGGTGATCGCGCCCGGGAAGTCGTACCCGCCACCCGACTGCGGCTCGTAGGTCGGGATCAGCTTGATCGCGGCGACCAGCGCGGCGATCGCGATCGGCACCGGCAGGAGGAACGTCCAGCGCCAGCCCACCTCGGTGAGCAGACCGGAGAAGACGAGGCCCGCGGAGTAACCGCTGGCGCCGAAGACGGCGAAGATGCTGATCGCCCGGTTGCGGGCGGGGCCTTCGTGGAAGGTCGTGGTGATGATGGACAACGCGGCCGGCGCGGTGAACGCGGCGGCGAGCCCCTTGATGAAGCGGGTGGCGATCAGCAGCGTGCCGTTGTCGACGAGGCCGCCGAGCAGGGAAGCGAGCGCGAAGACCGCGACGGCGACAAGGAAGACCCGGCGCCTGCCGAGCAGGTCGGCGGTGCGCCCGCCGAGGAGCAGCAGGCCGCCGTAGCCGAGCACGTAGGCGCTGATGATCCACTGCAAGGCACCGGTGGAGAGGCCGAGTTCGGCCTGGATGGACGGAAGGGCGACGGCGACCATCGACACGTCGAGCGCGTCGAGGCCGACGACCACGGACACGGTGAGCAGGACACCCCAGAGGCGCGCGTCCCACCTTGTCGAGCTGGTGGACAGCTGCACGGAAGAACTCATGATCCGTAGAGTACATGCACACGCATCTAATGCAAGTGCATTAAATGACTTTGCATAAAATCCATGTGCATGCTATCTTGGGCCGCGTGAGCGACGTCGCCGAAGAAGACCTGCTGCGGGAGTGGCACGACCTGTCCGCCCGGCACGCGGCGGTCTTCGGCCTGCTCGAGTGCCGGCTTCAGGAGCGCCACGGGCTCGGTGTCACCGAGTTCGAAGCCCTGGAACGACTGGTGACGTGCGCGGTCGGCAAGTGCCGCGCGGCCGATCTGACCGAGGTCGTGCACCTGAGCCAGAGCGCCACGTCACGGCTCGTCGCCCGTCTCGAGCGCGAGGGCCTCGTCCAGCGCGCGCTCTGCGAGTCGGACCGGCGCGGGATCTTCGTCGTCGTGACCGACGAGGGTCGTCGCCGCTACGAAGCGGCGAAGCCGACGCACCGGGCGACCCTCGAAGAAACCCTCACCGTCAACGCCTGAAGCCAGACCGGCCGGTCAGCCCCGGGCCAGCTCCTCGCGAACCGCGGGGACGACCTCGTTCCCCCATCGGCCGAGCGCGCTGTCCGTGGAAGTCCCGTCCTCGACCGGGAAGTAGATGAACCCCGCCGCGCCGTGGTCGCGCACCGCCGCGACCAGTTCCTCGGCCCACTGTTCCGGCGAGCCACCGATCCAGCGCCCGTCGCCGTCACGCGGGGACGCCACCGGGTTTTCCGTTATGCGGCCAGGGAAGTTGTAGATGGTCGCGATCTCACCGGGGTCCCGGCCCGCGTCGACGGCCGCCTGGTCGATCACCGGCCGGGATTCGGCGAACCGCGGACTGAGCCAGTCCGCGGCATGCCCCGGGATCCAGCCGTCGGCCAGTTTCCCGGTCACCGCGAGGGATTTGGGCCCGACCGCCCCCGTCCAGACCGGAGGCGCGGCCGCGGCCGCCGGCACCAAACCGTCGACGGAGTAGAACTCCCCCTCGAACGTCACCGGCGCCCCGCCTCCGGAAAGCGCCTTGATCAGGGTGATCGCCTCGCCCATCGCCCGGACCGCCTCGGCGGGCGTCCGGTGCTCCACCCCGAGTTTGGCGATCTCCCGCCAGAGCCCGCCCGCACCGACCCCGAGCGCGACGCGACCGCCCGAGAGCGCCGAAAGTGACGTGATCGTCCTCGCCAGCATCGGCGCGGGACGGCTCGGCAGGTTGGTGACGTTGACGGCGGCCGTCACGCGCGACGTCCTGCCGAGGATCACGCCCAGCGCCGCGTAAGCGTCCAACCGGTCGGCGAAGTACGGGTGATCGGACAAGCTGACCAGGTCGAGTCCCGCGCGGTCGGCCTGTTCGGCGTGCCGCAGAAGATCTTCCACCTCGCCGACGCCGGTTTCGAGGCCGAATCCGAACAGTGCCATGACCACTCCTTAAGTTCGTAATACGTACTATTTGTATCACGAACTAGTTATCGTGTCGAAGTAAAGAATGTTTGACATGATGTCTAGAACTCTTTACCTTGGGTTTCGTGGCACTGGAAGAGAAACGCGCATGGATCACGGTGGTGGTCACGATCGGCGCCTACGTGGCGTATCTGATCGTCATCCTCGGCCGGGCAGGCTCCGGCCCGCTCGTCGACGTCCCCTACGTGGCGACGTTGCTGTGGACGATCGGGGCGGCCATCGCGGCCACGATCGTGCTGTACATCGCCGTGACGATCGCCTCGCCGCGCGACGACGACCGCAAAGACCAGCGAGACCGCGAGATCGGCCGGTTCAGCGACTACGTCGGACAGTCGTTCGTCGTGATCGGCGGCGTCGCGGCGCTCGTCATGGCGATGGCGGAGCTGGACCACTTCTGGATCGCCAACACCGTCTACCTCGCCTTCGTCTGCTCGTCCCTGCTCGGTTCGATCGCGAAGATCGCCGCGTACCGCTGGGGCTTCCAGGCATGGTGAAACCGACCAAGGTCACGAACTCCATCCGCGCCCTGCGCTTCATGAAGGGCGAGATGACCCAAGCCGAACTCGCGGACCGGGTCGGCGTCACGCGCCAGACGGTCATCGCGATCGAGCAAGGCCGCTACTCGCCGTCGCTCGAAATGGCGTTTCGGATAGCCCGGGTGTTCGGCGTCGGGCTCGACGACGTTTTCCAGTACCCAGACTAGGAAAAGAGGCCGCCATGAAGGCGATCGTCCAGAACGAGTACGGCAACGCCGACGTCCTGAAGCCCGCCGATCTGCCCGAACCGGAAGCGGGGCCGGACGGTGTGGTCGTCCGGATCCGGGCGGCGGGGGTCGATCCCGGCGTCTGGCACCTCATGGAGGGCTCGCCGTATCTGGTGCGGCTGATGGGTTTCGGGGTACGGAGACCGAAGACCCGCGTTCGCGGGATGGATTTCGCCGGTGTCGTGCACGCCGTCGGCGGCGAGGTGACACGATTCCGCCCCGGCGACGAGGTTTTCGGTACCTGTCAGGGATCTTTCGCCGAGTACGCACTGACCACAGTGGACAGTATTGCCCGTAAACCCGAGCGGCTCGGCTTCGACGAAGCGGCGGCCGTGCCCATCTCCGCTTTCACCGCGCTCCAAGCACTCCGGGACAGGGGCCGGGTCGCTCCCCGGCAGAAGGTCCTGGTCATCGGCGCGGGCGGCGGCGTGGGCACCTTCGCGGTGCAGATCGCCAAGGCGTTCGGCGCCGAGGTGGACGGCGTCTGCGGCACGGGCAAGGTCGATCTGGTGCGCTCGCTCGGCGCGGCCCGGGTCTTCGACTACACCCGCGAGGACTTCGGAGGCGGCTACGACCTCATCGTCGACACCGCCGGCAACCGGTCGCTGACCGCGCTGCGGAAGTCTCTCACTCCGCGAGGCACTCTCGTCATCGTCGGCGGCGAGACCGAGGGGAAATGGATCGGCGCGGTGGGCCGCACCCTGCGGGCGCTGGTTCTCGGGCCATTCGTGAAGCAGAAGCTCCGCGCCCTGCTGTCCACGGAAAATCAGGACGATCTGCAGACGCTGCGCGCACTCATCGAGGCGGGAAAACTCACGCCGGTCATCGACCGGGCCTACTCGCTGGCCGAGGTACCCGAAGCCGTTCGCTACGTGCGGGCAGGACATACGAGCGGCAAGGTCGTCATCACCGTCTGATGTTCTCCCCCACGTCGATCTCCGGTCATCTCGGCGGTGTTCGGTGTCGGAGAGCGATCCGCCGAACGCCGAGGAGACCACCGATGTCCGTCAACCGCCGGGATCTGTTGCGAGGCGCCGCCACCGCCGGTGCGCTGGGGCTGGCCTGGCCGTTGAGTTCGCGGATGACGGTCGCGCAGGCCGAGGAGGCCGCCGTCGCCTTGGGCGCGACCTGGGACGAGGCGCCGTTCACGCTCGGCGTCGCGTCCGGCGACCCGGTCCCGTACGGCGTCGCCCTCTGGACCAGGCTCGCGCCGAAGCCGATGGAGTTCGAGCAGCCGCTGGACGACACCGTCGAGGTCGGCTGGGAGGTGGCCACCGATCGCGGGTTCCGCCGCCGCGTGGCACGCGGGACGACGGCGGCCACCGCAGGGCTCGGACACAGCGTGCACGTCCCGGTGTCCGGGCTGGAGCCTGGCTCGCAGTACTACTACCGCTTCCACGCGCTCGGCAAGGTCAGCCGGGTCGGCCGCACCCGCACCGCGCCGGTCGGGCCGGTCCGGCGGGTGCGGTTCGCCTCGGCGAACTGCCAGGCGTTCCACGACGGGTTCTACGCGGCACACGCCGGGATCGCCCGGGAGGAGCTGGATTTCGTCGTCCACCTCGGCGACTACGTCTACGAGCACGGTCAGGTCGGCGGCAACCCGCTGCGTGACCACGAAGGTCCTGAGGTGCTGACCCTGCCGGCGTACCGGCGGCGGCACGCGCTCTACAAATCCGACCCGTCGTTGCGGGACGCCCACGCGGCCCACCCCTGGTTCATCACCTGGGACGATCACGAGGTCGTCAACGACTACAGCGGCACCACCCCGTCGTTGCGGGCGCGGCGCTCGGCGGCGTATCAGGCCTGGTTCGAGCATATGCCGGTGCGCCCGGATCACCCCTCGACGCCGAGGATCCACCGGCAGCGCCACTGGGGCGATCTCCTCGATCTGTCCATTTTGGACCTTCGGCAGTACCGGTCGGCGCAGAACCTGCCCGACGGCACGATCCTCGGCGCGGACCAGAAGGCATGGCTCAAGGACCAGGTGACCGGTGCGGGCGAGGCTTGGCACTGCTGGGTGAACTCGATCATGCTGAGCCAGCTGGCGAAACCCGACGGCGGCTACATGTTCACCGACCAGTGGGACGGCTTCCTCGCCGAACGCAAGGAGGTGCTGACCCACGTGGCGCAGAGCGGCCTCGAAGACCTCGTGGTGATCACCGGCGACTGGCATTCCGCGTTCGTCGACGACATCCGCGCGGACTTCGCGGATCCGGCCACCCCGGTGATCGGCACGGAGTTCACCGCGCATTCGATCTCCTCCGGCGCCTACTCCCCCGAGTGGAACGCCACGAACGGACCGAAGATGGGCGCGGCGAACCCGCACCTCAAGTACTTCGAAGGCGACCGGTACGGCTACGACGTCTACGAGGTCACCCCGCGCCGCTGGAGCACGCACATGCGGGTGATCGGCGACCGGCGCGACCCGCGTTCCCCGGTGAGCACCCTGACGACGTTCCACGTCGACCGCGGCAGGCCCGGATCCTATGAGGACCGGTCCACCAGCACGTCTCCGGCACAGTACCGGCGCCGCTAGGCCAAAAGGGGCGCCGGGAACTCAGAAGAGGGGCGGGCGACGCTCTTTCGGAGCAGTGCGGTTCACCGCACGCGTTCTCGTTTCACCTGCCCGATGAATTCACGACAATTCTTCCGTGCGGCTAATCTGGACTTTCCACTGGGAACCAGACGCGGGAGAAACAATGAAGAAGAAAATCGCCGCTTTAGTCATGGCCGCCTTTTCGGCGGCCGGTTTCCTCGCCGCCTCGCCGGCCGCCGCGGCGACCGAAGGCCAGTTCCCGCCTTACGCATGCGACAGCAATCGCTACGGAATCCTCTTCGGTGAGGGCATTTCGATGACCTGCTTCTCGCTGCCGAGGCACTCGGAAACCTATCGGGTGGTCGCCCACTGCGCGTCCGGATCTTCCTTTTGGTACACCGTCGGACATTGGGTACCGCTCGGTTTCGGCCCCTCGACGGCGGAATGTCACGGCGCGTTGCTTTCGGGCGCCTACGTGGCCGGATATCACGTAGACGACTTCTAATATCCGAATGAGACGATGTCGATCTTGACGGCGCCTTTCAGCGTCCGCTCCCGGCTGGTCCCCACCGGCCCACTTCCGCGGTGAGCCACCGGTGCAGGGAAAAGGCCAGTTCGACCGGCGCGTCGTACTGGATCAGATGCCCGGCATCGGGAATGACGTCGAGGAGGGCACCGGGAATCGCGTCGGCGAGCTGCTCCGCGCGGTCCACCGGGATCCAGGTGTCGTCCGCTCCCCAGATCACCTTCACCGGCAAGGCGAGCTCCGGATAGCGGTCCTGGATCTCGTCGGTGTACCGGACGTCCGCCTCCGCGATCTGCCGATAGAAGGCGCGTTGTCCCGCCTCGTCCAGCCAAGGCCCGGTCAGCGTGGCCAGTTGCGCGCCGGTGAGACCCCGATGGGAGGCCGTCCCGATGTAGGACTCGAGCGCGCCCTTGTGCACCATCGGAGGCTGAGCCTGGAAGACCTCGGCGTTCTCGGCGACGAGCCGGAAGAACTCCGAACCCCAAGGGCGCAGCGCGACGACGTCCACCAGCGCGAGCGAGGCGTACTCCGCACCGTGCAGCAGCTTCGCGCGCAGCGAAACGGCCCCGCCGTAGTCGTGGGCGATCACGTGCGGGGCGGTCAGCCCCCAATACGTGAGCAGGTCGGCGAAAAGCTCGCCCTGCGTGCCGAGATCGACGGCGTGGCCGGAATCCTTCGACGAACTGCCGTATCCGGGCATGTCCCAGACGTGGACGGCGAACTCCTCGCTGAGCGCTCGCGCGAAAGGCGCCCACAGTTGCGCCGACCACGGTGTCCCGTGGCACAGCACCACCGGGGCGCCTTCGCCGAGGCGCTCCCACGCCACCGAACGGCCACGCCACTCGAACGTCCGCGACAACTCCAGCTCACCGAAACCCATGATCGCGATCGTAGTTGCGCCGCCCCGCTCAGTCGGGCAATTGCAGTTCCGTATGCCGTTTGGACAGCATCTCCGCCAGTTCCCGGAGTTTGACGTTCATGTTCTGCGACGTATGCCGCAGCACCTCGAACGCCTCCGCGGCGTCGATCCCTCGCCGCGCCATCAGGATGCCCTTGGCCTGCCCGATCGCGTCCCTGCTGTCCAGCGCCTGCTGGAGCTGCTCCTCCTGGAGCTGACCGCGCGTGACCGCGTGCGTCGTCGCCAAAGCCAGCGATGCGTGCGTCGCCAGAAGAAGCAGCACGTCGCGGTCGGCCCTGGCGATGCCGTGCGGGCGGCGCGAGTAGACGTTCAACGCGCCGGAAAGCTGCGAACTCGACGCCTCCGGCAGCAAGGCCGTCGAGACCAGCGAGTGGAACCCGAGCGCCGCGGCGGCAGGGCCGAAGCGCGGCCAACGAGCGTCTTCAGCGAGGTTGTCACTGAAGGCCGCCGCCGGCCCGGAAACCCGGGCCGCTTCGACACAGGCACCCTCGCCGTACTGATATTGCAGCTGATCCAGTTCGCCGGCGATCTCGTCGGTGCCCACCGGCGTGTGGAATCCCCCGTCGGGATCGAGGAGGGTGACGCTGACCAGATCCGCACCCGGCACCAGATCACGCGTCGCGAAGACCACTCGTTCGAGTACCGCCGCGATCGAACCGGAATCCAGCAACGCCCTGGTCAGGGACACGAACTGGTTGACCAGTGGCCCGGCGAGGAGCCGGGCGCCGTTTTCAGAGGTCACCGGCAGTTCGCCGTCGCCGACATCCTCGACGAATCGGTTCTTGTCCCGCTGCCAGTCGATTTCATCGTCCAAAGCCCGCCTCTCCCACTGCTGCACATCGGCGTGATGCACCACGGGAGCCACCGGCGGGAACCGGCGCCGAGCGCGCACCATCAACCGCCGCAACCAACCCGGTTACCGGCGGATCGGCGCTAACTTCTCAACGCTCAGAACCGCTTTCGGAAGCCGACTTTAGCCGAATGCGATCACCCCGCCTACCGCGACCCACGTTCGGCCCCTCTCGGTCATGTTTCATCCGGCGTCCTCGTTGGTATCCGGGCGCCGTGTCGCCGAGAACCCCGGGGGTGGTCACTGTGTCCTCGATCCAGGCCGAGGAGCAGCGACGGATCATCGCGGCCTGCTTCGCGCGCACCGGTCTCACGGTGGAGCAGCTGTGGCTGAGGTACTTCGCGCTCGGCGGTGACGTCAGCGACGTCGAACTGGAGGCGTTCCTGCAGGGACTGCTCCCCCTGCCCAGAATCCAGCGGGACATGGTGGCCCACGCGGTCAACGAACGCCTCGACGAGATCTCCGGCGTACGCCGGGCACCGTACAGCCGCGACACCAGCGAGGACATCCGGCCTCGCGGCCCCCTAGCCGCGCTAGTGGGCCTGCTCGACGGCGCCCACCGGGTCGCCCCGGAGCGGCTGCCCGAGGTCATCGCCGCCGCCGGGCGCGCGCTGGACCTACGGATCGCCGTCTATCTCGCCGACTACGACCAGCACCGGCTCATCCCGTTTCCCGATCAGCCGCCCGGCCGGGTCCCGCTGGCCATCGAAAGCAGCACCGCCGGGCGGGCGTACCGGCACGCGGGCACCATGCTGGCCGAAGACCCCGCCGGGCCGCGGTTGTGGACGACGCTGCTGGACGGCGACGAGCGCATGGGCGTGCTCGAGGTCGAAGCCGGTGCGGAGACCGACCTCAACGACCCCGCGCTGCGCACGCAGTGCCACTGGCTCGCGTCGCTGTCCGGCCACCTCATCGCCGCCGCGATGCGCTACGGCGACGGCCTCGACATGACGCGCCGCCGTCGACGCCGCGGCCCCACCGCCGAGCTGCTCTGGCAGCACCTGCCCCCGTTGACGGCGGCGACGCGCGACGTCGTGGTGGCAGGCGGCGTCGAGCCCGCCTACGACGTTCGCGGCGTCACTTTCGACTACGCCCTTTCCGAAACGACGGCGTGGCTGGCGATCTTCGACGCGGGCCGGGACACCGAGTCCGCGGGCCTGATGGTGGCGGCGGCACTCGCGGCTTACCGGTCGGCCCGCCGCGAGGGCAAAGGCCTGCACGGCCAGGAGAGCGCTGTCGACAAAGCGCTTTCGGCGCAGTTCGGTGCCGGTGCGAAAGTCCGTGGCACCCTCGCCGAAGTGGATCTCGCCCGCGGGGACCTGCGCCATCTCGAAGCGGGCGGCGAAGCGCCGCTCGTGCTCGGCAGCGGCCCTGGACCGACCACAGTGGACAGTACGCGGCGATCGCCGTTCGGCGCCGGGACACCCGGCCGGGTCTCGGCCGCCCGCCTCCGGCCCGGAGATCTCCTCGTCCTGCACACCGAAGGCCTCGCGGAAGCGCGATCCGCCGACGGCGCGCGGTTCTCATTCGGGGGATGCCTGGACGCCAACGCCAAGCACGTACCACCCGAAGTCGCCCGTCGCGTGCTGCAGGCGGCGAAGTCCCACTGCCACAACAAGTTCGCCGGCGATGCCGGATTGCTGCTCGCCCACTGGCCAGGAACGCCGTAAAGCGGCTCAGCCGCCGAAATCGACGTCTTCGGTCATCACCGTCCCTCCCTTCCGGCCGGGCGCGGCGTGAAACCGCCAGTAACGGTTCGTGTGTGCGATGACCTGTTCCGGGGTGATTCCCCCGCCCGCCGACTTGTCCACGGTCGTGTGCGCGTCGCCGACCAGCGTCGCGTCGTACCCGCGGACGATGGCGCCGTGCAGCGTCGAACGGATGCAGACGTCGGTCTCGGCCCCGACGACCACGAGCCGTCCGACACCGCGTTCGGCCAGCACCTTCTCCAGATCGGTGTCCTCGAACGAGTCACCGTAGGACTTTTCGACGACCGGCTCGGCTTCCTCCCGGTCCAGCTCGCCGACGATCCGCCATTCCTCGCTCCCTCGCACCAGCTCGTCGTCGGAATGCTGCACCCACACGACCGGGACGCCTTCCCGCCGTGCCCTGCCGACGAGACCGCCGATCTTCGCGACCACGGCGTCGCGCTCGTATCCGTCGTCGACGACGGCGTTCTGGACGTCGACGACGAGGAGCGCCGTGTTCGGCCGGTTGGCGAGAGTGGTCATGACAGGTATCCCTCCAGGTCGGACTCCTGAGGCGGACCCTAGCCCGGACCACCGACAAGAACCGGCGATCAAGCCCCCGGAACGGCCAGGGCCTTCGCGTTGCGCTGGACATCGGACCACGCGCCGTCACGGCACAATCCGCAGGACGGGCCGAAGAACTCCGCGCGGGCCCGCTCGTCGCCGGAAAGCCAGAACCGGAACCACGCCGTGATCGCGCCGCGGAACCCGCCTCCGTCGCCGACGGGCGTGAAGTGGGTCGCCCCGCCGAGTTCGCCGTAGATCGCGGGGATCTGGTCCGCGAGGCGGTATCGCGGGACGACCAGCAGCCCGGGGATGACGATGGTGTCGAACTGGCCGCCGAGGAAGAACGAAGGGCCCTTCAGCGCCGTGACGGAGCCCAGCGGTCCCGGCTCGATCGGGATCGTGGTGGTGATTCGGGAGTCGGCACCGGCGGCGATCGCTCCGCCCCCGCCCTGGGAATGGCCGGTGGCGCCGATATGCGCGGTGTCGATCTTCCCTTCGTAGCGACTGCCGGGACGGGAGTTCTCGGCGATCAAGGTCGTGGCTCCGGCCAGCATCTCCTGCCCTGAACCGGCGTTCGGTGTGTCGGCGGCCGCGACGACGAACCCGTGGGAGGCCAGATGCCGCAGCAGGCCGTCATAGATCTTCGGGTTCGCACCGGTCCCGTTACCCCACAGGATCACCGGATGCCTCTCCAGCCGCGAAGGCCGGTACACGGTGTGGGCGCTGTCGAGGGCCTCGACGGTCACCGCGTAGGGGCCTGGTTCGCTCCACCGGGTGTCGATGCCGGTCGCGGCCGTCGCGGCGGGCGCGAGGCCGACGGTCGCGAGCGCGACCATCCCGGCGATCAGTGTCCGTGCACGAAGTCTCCCCATGATGGTCACCGTCCCGTTCCGCCAGGGCCCCGTTGCCCACGGCGTTCCTTCTCAGGGTGTCGGTACGGTCACCGTACGTCCATGGGGCCGATCACAAGATCGGGCGAAGGAGTCTTGTGATCGGCCCCAAAGCCAGGGTCAGCCGACGAGCTGCCACAGATAGCTCGGGCTCTTCACCGGTGCGACGGCGTTCTTCTTCCAGAGGTACTTCACCTTGCAGGGCGGGACGATCCGGTACTTCTGCACGGTGAAGGAGCGGCCTTCCTTGTACTGCTGCAGCCGCAAGGTCTTCCCCGCGGGCACGGTCGCGGCGTAGGACCAGGAGTCGGCCTTCGAGTAGCTCGCGCCGACGCTCACCGCCAGCGAGACGCTCGCCTTCGCGAAGATGACGCCCGCCTCCGCGCTGGTCGTGCCGGTGATGGAGGCGTTGACCGAGGACGTCGTCGTCTTGTTGTAGGTGATCGTGCCCGGCCCGCGCAGGTAGTCGCTGCGCAGATTCGTCTTCATCCAGGCCTTGGCACCGTTCGAGATCTTGTAGTCGGGCGGATCGTTGACCTCGGGACAGGGCTGGATCGCGAGCGACGAGGCCCCCGCCCCGAGTGCCGCGGGCGCCACGCACAGCGCGCAACCGAGAAGAACAGAAGCGGCCACCGACCGGAAACGCATCGCGAACCTCCCGTTGTCGATCATTGTCGAACGGTAGTACGGCTCCCGGTGACGGCGTGGAAATCCAACCTGTTCGAGTTACGCCCGACTGTCCACAGTGGCCTTCACCCGAACGTCGAAAGCCCGTCCAGCAACCTGTCGACGTCGTCGGTACTGGTGTACGGTGCCAGCCCGACCCGGAGCGCCGGATCCTCCAGTTTCAAGGCCGCGAAGACTTCGTAGGCGTAGAAGGATCCCGCCGGGGCGACGACGTTCCTTTCGGCGAGACGCCGTTGCGCCTCACGCTCGCGGCCGCCGAGGCTCATCAGGACGGTCGGGGTCCGGTCCGCCGCCTTGCAGTGGACGGTGACGGCGTCGCCCAGTCCTTTCTCCAGCCTGGTGCGCAACGCGCTTTCCTGCTCGCGCAACGAGTTCATCGAGTTCGCGAGCCGTTCTCGTCGCGACCGGCCCGCACCGGGATCCAGCGCGGCGAGGAAGTCCACCGCCGCCGTCGCGCCCGCGAGTATCTCGTAGGGCAGCGTGCCGAACTCGAAGCGCTCGGGAACGGTGTCGGGCGACGGCATGAGCTTGTCCGGCTCGACGGTTTCGAGCAGGGCGGGCGACGCGCCGAGCACCCCGCAGTGCGGGCCGAGGAATTTGTACGGCGAGCAGACGAAGAAATCCGCTCCGAGCGCGGGCACGTCCACCGGTTCGTGGGCGGCGTAGTGCACTCCGTCCACGAACACCAGCGCCCCGGCGTCGTGGGCGAGATCGGCGATCCGGCGGATCGGCGGCTTGGTGCCGAGGACGTTCGAGGCCGCCGTGACCGCGACCAGCCTCGTCCGTTCGGTGAGGACGAGGGAATCGAGGTCGAGTTCCGTGGTTTCGGGGTCGATGTCGAGCCATCGGACGGTCATCCCGGCTCGTCCGGCGGCCTGGACCCACGGCCGGACGTTGGCGTCGTGATCGAGACGGCTGACGACGATCTCGTCACCCTCACGCCAGCTTTTGGCCAGGTGCCGGGAAAAGTCGTACGTCAGCTGGGTGGCGCTACGGCCGTGGACGACGCCTTCGGCCGGCACGCCGAGGAAGTCGGCGAAGGCGGCACGGAAGCCCGAGACGGCGTTCTCCGCGTTGAGTTCGGACGGGCTGACCCCGCCCCGGTTCGACAACGGACGGGTCAGCGTCCCGGCGATGGCGTCGGCGACGGGCCGGGGTGTCTGGGTGCCCGCGGGCCCGTCGAAGAAGGCGGTTCCGTCGGCGAGGGAGGGGAAATGGAGCCGGAGAGCGGCGACGTCGATGGCCATGTCCCCGACTCTGACATCCGGCGAGGAACGCGTAAACGCTTCGTGGCCGGAACTTGCTCCGGCCACGAAGCGTCTTAGGCTCAGTACAACGTCAAGCGGTACGCGCCGGACTGCGCGGTGCCGGCGAACAGATACCGGCCGTCCGCGCTGACCGCCAGCGAGAGCACCCTGGGATCGGGCAGTGCGCCGGGCACGGGTGACCAGGTGCGGCCGAAGTCCGTGCTGCGCAGCACGCCGCCCCCGGTCGCGTTGCTCGCGAACCACACCCGGAAGTCGAACGGATGCGGCAGGATCCGGCCGATCTCCTGGGGAGCTTCGCCGTCGTGAACCCGGCGGAACGTCCGGCCGCCGTCCTCGCTCAGGTGGATGCCCGCGCCGCCGATGAGCACGCGCCCGCCACCCCATCGGCTGACCGAGATCGAACTGACCGGTTCGCTCGTGACGTGGGTCCAGGTCTTGCCGCCGTCGTCCGACCGGGACAGGCCGTTGGAGTCGCCGCCCCAGACGCGGTTCGGGTTCCACGGATCACCGGCGAACGTGATGAAGCCGTTGTCGGTCGCGAGCTTTTCCCAGGTCTTCCCGGCGTCGTCGCTGCGGTAGAGCACGTAGCCACTGGGCGCGAAGGCCGAGACGAGCAGCCGGTCCGGGTCGGCCGGATGAGCGAAGATCGTCCTGGGGAGGCCTTCCTTCGCCTTCGCCGCGAATTCCCAGGTCCGCCCGCCGTCACCGCTGCGGAGCACGTCGAGCGCGAACCCGTTCCGGGTGACCTGCCAGACGACGTCCGGACGGCCCGGCGAGACGGACAGACGAGCGTCCTCGTGCAGCCGGTCGGTCGGGTGCGACTGCCAGACCCGGTCCGTCGCGGCCACCTTGCCGCGCGGGAGCGGAGTGTTGTAGATCTCCTGCACGCCCGCCGCGACGACGCTCTCGCGCAGGAGGTTGCCGGTGGTCACGAGGTCGCGGATGGATTCGCCGGGGACCCCGATCTGCTGGTAGCCCCGCTTGCCCTCGTCCGCGTACACGCCTCGGTAGAGCGAGGAGATCAGCGTGGTGGCGGGTTTGCCCGGTCCGGAGGGGAGGTCGATCATGTCGCTGACGCCTTCGCCCGGCGCGGGGACCGGTTTGCGGGACCAGGTGCGGCCGAAGTCCGCGCTGACGTCTATGTCGTTATACGTCGACACGTACAGACGCCCGCCGACGAAGCGCGGTTCGCGCAGGGTCTGCTCGCCGGGATCGCGGCGCAGCACCGTCCAGGTCTTGCCGCCGTCGGTGGAGCCGTGCAGTTCGGGGCCGACCGTGACCACGAATCGCTTGCCGTCCGAAGCGACCTGGTTGATCTCGCCGTTGGCCCGGTAGACCAGTTCGGCCCGCGGTTCCTTGCCACTGACCCCGCGGACCGCCCACAGCGCGTACTCCGGGTGGACCGTCGCGAAGTAGGCGTCGTCGCCGGCCATCGTGAGTTTGAGCGCGCCGACCGGTGCGGCGTTCCCCTCGCGCGGCCAGGTCCTCGGCACGTCGTTCCAGTGGTCACCACCGTCGGTGCTGACGCTCAGCGAATCGAGGTTCTGCACCACGATCACCCGGCCCGTCGGGTCCGTGGCCATGCCGAACGCGCCGTCGGGGTACCACTCGCGCAGGGTCTCCCACGTCTGGCCGCGGTCGGTGGTCCGCACCAGCATGCCGCGCCATTCGCCGAGGATGCCCGCAGGTTTGTTGCCCACCGCGAGCATCCGGTCCGGGTTCGCCGGATCGACGAAGAATCCCTGGATGGCGGTGTCTTGCGGCAGTTCGCGGCGCACGGTCCACGAGGCGCCGCGGTCGCCGGAGAGCCACAGGGCGGGCGGACCGGGCTGCATCATCGCCAGCCCGGCGGGCGAAACGGCGAGCAGCCCGCCGATGCTGTTCGGGCCGACCGGTTCCCAGCCGCCGCGCGGCATCCCGGTCGCGTTGACGTCCGTGGGCGGTGACTGGGGTTCGGCGGTGGCCACCGACGTCGCCCCGGTGGTGCCGAGAACCGTCAGCAGCCCGAGAACGAACATGCGTTTGGTGATCGATCTCAGTTTCATGCGGGAGATCTTGGCGCAAGATCCGGAAAAGGGATAGAGGATTCGTCGGATCTTTGCCGGGCGATAACCCCTTGCCACGCCAGTGATCCCTTGTCAAGGGCTTGACAACTGCAGGACTCATCCGATCACTAGCGAACGACGATCGCGATCAGCGCGGCGGCGAGCAGGGCGAGGTACGCGATCGCGTGCGCGCGGTCCGGGATCCGGCCGACCACCCGGCGCGTCACGGCGATGGTCGGCAGCGACCCGCACAGCAGCGCGCCCGCGGCCACCAGGTCGACGTAGCCGAGGTGAGCGGAGCCCGAAGCCGTGCCCGTCGCCGCGAAGGCGTAGACGGCCGTGCCGATCACCGCCACGGGCAGGCTCAGCGGGTTCGCCAGCGCGGTCGCGTCGGCCATCGGCAGTCCCTTGCGCCGCATGAGCGGCACGGTGAGAACGCTGCCCCCGACCCCGAGGAAGCTCGCCACGGCGCCGATCCCGGTCCCGCCCGCGGTGGTGGTGATCCCGCCGAGAGCACGCGGCCTGTCGTCGTCCCGCCTGCTCACGAAACCCTTCCGGACCACGCTGTCGGCGATGGTCAGCGCGAGGTAGGCGACGAAGAGCCAGCGCAGGACGCTCTCGTCGGCCACGGTGGCGGCGAAGGATCCGAGCACGGCGCCCAAGCCGATGAAGGCGATGAGCGGCCACAGATAGTCGCGGCGGAGCCGCCCTGTCCGCAGCTGGGCGAGGGTCGCGCTCCCGGCATTCACCACCATCACCGCGGTCGACGTGGCCACCGCCACGTGCATGGCGCCCAGCGCGTGTCCCGGATCGGCGAGCGCGAAGGCGTAGACGACGGGCACGGTGATGAATCCGCCGCCGAATCCGAAAAGGACAGTGGTGACGCCGCTCAGGCAACCGAACCCGAGGAGCACCGAGATCTCGATCAGCACTCCTTCGACGGTAGGCTTCGCCCGCGCGGCGGGCATTCGAAAGCCCGCCAGTTTCTTTCGCCGATCGGACACCCGGCGTAGCCTTGGTGAGATGCGTGACATCCCCATCGACGAGGTCGACCACCTCGACCGCGCGGTGGTGGCGATCCGCACCGATTACCCACCGGGGCACCGGATCCTGCCGCACCGGCACCGGCGGGCACAGTTCCTCTACAGCGCGACCGGATCGATGCGGGTCGAAACGGCCGACGGCACGTGGACCATCCCGACCCGGCGCGCGGTGCTCGTCCCGCCGGAGACCGTCCATCAGGTCTTCACGACGACCGTGAGCACCAGGAGCCTGTACATCGAGCCGAAGGCGGTGCCGTGGTTCCCGCGCCGCTGCCAGGTCGTCGAAGTGTCCGCGCTGCTCCGTGAACTTCTGAACGAGGCCGTCGGCGTGCCGGATCTGTACACCTCCCGAGGAAGGGATGCCGCGGTCATCGGCCTGGCCCTGCACGAGATCCGGCGGTCCGCCCCGGTCCGGCTCGACCTCCCGCTGCCGAAGCACGAACGGCTGCGCGCCCTGTGCGAGTCCTTTTTGGACGCTCCGGACATCCACGATCCGGCGAGCGCCTGGGCGAAGCGGCTGCATGTGAGCGAGCGGACGCTGAACCGGCTCTTCACCGCGGAAACCGGGATGGGTTTCGCTCGCTGGCGGCAGCGGGCCTGCGTCCTGCATTCCCTGTCACTGCTGTCGGACGGCCTGCCCATCGCCGCGATCGCCGCCTCGATCGGCTACGAGAGCCCCGCCGCGTTCTCGACGATGTTCACCCGTCTTCTCGGCACCGCGCCGCGAGACTACAAGGACGCCTAAGCGGGCAGCCAGTCGTCGGTGTTGCGATACCTGCCAAGCCCGACGGCGTCGAACTCGTCGAAGTAGTCGCCCTTGAGCACGCCCAAACGCCGAAGCGCCTGGGAGATCGGACTGCCGTCGGCCGGGCGGGGATCGTCTTCGCCGACGTGCAGCGGGCCGAGGACGGTCTCGCCGCGTTCCCACACCTGCGCGGATTGCGTCCCGGCGCCGCCGAAGTACTCGGCTTCGACGTACGCCACGGCTCCATGCTCGGAGCATTCGGCGAGCGGCCCGATGTCGAACCGCGCCTCGGTCACCGGCATCAGCGAGAGGTTCTGTCCGAGCGGCACGAGCCTTGCGCCTTCGAGTGAATCGAGCAGACGGCTCCGCGCGGACTCGGTGACGATGACGGCTTGCAGGCGATACACGCCCGCATCCTGCCACTTCGCCGTCCTGGGACGAATTTTCCGCCGGTGATGTCGATCGGCGCCGAATCCGTTCGTAGCCAGGGTGAGACGACAAGGAGCGTGCCCACCATGGCTGAAGAGAATGTAAGTGCCACCCTGACCGTCGATGTGCCCCCCCCACCAGGGTTTTCGCGGTGCTGGCGGACCCGGCGACCCATGTCGCGATCGACGGGACCGGCTGGGTCCGGGAACCCGCCGACCGGGCGCGGCTGACCGAGATCGGGCAGTTGTTCCGGATGGACATGTATCACGCCAGTCACCCGGACGGCGACTACCGCGTGGTCAACAAGGTCGAGGTACTCGACCCACCACGCTCCATCGGCTGGCTGACGGGAACCGAACAGGCCGACGGCCGGGTGGAGTTCGGCGGCTGGATGTGGCGCTACGACCTGGCACCACTCGGCTCGTCCGGGACCGAGGTCACGCTCAGCTACGACTGGTCGGCCGTGCCTCAGGACATCCGCGAATACATCCGGTTCCCGCCTTTCGGCCCCGAACACCTCACCAACTCGCTGCACCACCTGGCAGAACTCACCGAAGGAGCAGCATGACCGCGACCTACACGTTCGACGTCTTTTCCAGCCTCGACGGTTACGGCTCCCACACCGGCGATTGGGGCGGCTACTGGGGCAAGCAAGGCCCTGAATTCCTCGAACACCGACTCGCCCTGTACTCCGAGGAGCAGCGGATGGTCTTCGGAGCCACCACGTTCCGGGCGAACATGGAGATGCTCAACGCGGAGATCCCGGACATCGAGGTGCTGGACCCGTGGGTCTCCCGGCTGAAGCACCTGCCGGCGACAGTGGTCTCGACAACGCTGCGAGAGCCGATCGACTGGCCGGACGCGACCATCGTGAGCGGGGACGCGGTCGACGTCGTCACCCGGCTCAAACAAGTGTCCGAGGTACCGCTGCGCTCGCACGGCAGCCTGGCGATGAACCGGGCGCTGATGGCCGCCGGCCTGGTGGATCGCGTCCAGGTGACGGTCTTCCCGGTGATCACGGGAAGGACCGGGGCAGCCTCGATCTTCCAGGGTGCGGCCGACTTCGACCTCGAACTGCTCGAGAGCCGGACGTTCGACGGACGGATCCAGGAGCTCGTCTACCGGCCCGCTCCGCACGAATCGAGCTGACAATCCACAAAGGACGGTCGCGTCGATCCGGTCTACGCGGTGATCGACGCGGCCGTCGTCCCGAGCCAGGGCGCCAGCACGGCTTCGAGGTCGGCGTCCGACAACGCGTACGGCCCGCCGTGGAACTCGTGCCACCGCGAAGCGTCCCGCGCCGCCATGTACTCCACCTCGAACGCCCGCATCAGGACGTACATGAAGGTCACCGAGCTGAACCGCTCACCGAGCAACGTCCTGGCCTCGCGCGCGACACCGGTCGCGCCATGGCCGAGCACGTCCGCGAGCTTCAGCTCCTCCGCAGCCGGATCCAACAGGCTGGGGGCATACATCACGACAAAATCTCCATCACTGAAAGGAAACTCAGTTCTCGGCGGCGAGCTGACCGCACGCCGCCGCGATCTCCTGGCCACGCGTGTCACGCACCGTGCACGCCACTCCGCCCGCGTTCACCAGCCGGACGAACTCCCGCTCCACCGGCTTCGGCGAGGCGTCCCACTTGCTTCCCGGCGTCGGGTTCAGCGGGATCACGTTCACGTGCACCAGCTGGCCCAGGTGCTGGCGAAGCCGCTTCGCCAGCAGCTCGGCACGCCAAGGCTGATCGTTGACGTCCCGGATCAGCGCGTACTCGATCGACACGCGGCGACCGGAAGTGTCCGCGTAGTACCGGGCCGCGGACAGGACCTCGTCCACCGACCAGCGCTCGTTCACCGGCACCAGCGTGTCCCGCAGTTCGTCGTCCGGCGTGTGCAGCGAAACCGCCAGGCGCACCTGCATCTTCTCGTCCGCCAGCTTCCGGATCGCCGGCGCGAGACCCACCGTCGACACGGTCACCGAACGCTGACCGATACCGAGCCCGTCCGGCGAGGGATCGGTGATCCGCCGGACCGCCGCCACCACCCGCTTGTAGTTCGCGAGCGGCTCGCCCATGCCCATGAAGACGATGTTCGAGAGACGGCCGGGGCCGCCGGGCATCTGACCGTCGCGCATCACGGCGGCGGCGGAGCGGACCTGGTCGACGATCTCCGCGGTCGACAGGTTCCGGTCGAGGCCGCCCTGGCCGGTCGCACAGAAGGGGCACGCCATGCCGCAGCCCGCCTGGCTCGAAATGCACAGGGTCGCGCGGTCCGGATAGCGCATCAGCACGCTCTCCAGCAGCGTCCCGTCGTGCGCGCGCCACAAGGTCTTGCGCGTGGTCCCGTCGTCGCAGGCGAGCGCCTTGATCTCGGTGAGCAGCGTCGGCATCAGATCGTCGACGAGCTTCTCCCGTGACGCCGCCGGGATGTCGGTCATCTCCTCCGGGTTCACCGTGAGCCGCGAGAAGTAGTGGTTCGAGAGCTGTTTCGCGCGGAACGGCTTCTCACCCAGCTCGGCGACGGCCGCGGCCCGCTCGGCGGCGGTGAGATCGGCGAGGTGGCGCGGCGGGAGGCCGCGCTTGGGCGCGTCGAAGACGAGAGGGAGGGCAGTCATAGCCCACCCAGTCTCCCATGTCCACCTTCGGCGCACCCGAGCCGCCCCGGAGCACTGTTCCCTGGATCACGGCACCACAAGCCACTGAGAGCCAACTCACACGAAAGAGGTTGTCGGGCGACCGTTTCCGATATATCGTGAATGGGTCGGAACATTACGAAGAGAGGATTCACATCATGCGACGACGACCTTTCCCTCCAGAACACGGCCGGCCCGCCTTCGGACCTTGGGCTCGCGGCGGCTTCGGCGACTTCCCCCCGGGGCCGGGCGGACCGGGCCACCGGCACCGGCACGGCCGTCGCGGCGGCCCCGGCGGGCGGCGCGGCAAACGCGGTGACGTCCGCGCCGCGATCCTGGCGCTGCTTTCCGAGCAGCCGAGGCACGGCTACGAGATCATCCGCGAGATCGGCGAACGCAGCGGCGGCTTCTGGAAGCCGAGCCCGGGCTCGGTCTACCCGACCCTGCAGATGCTGGCCGACGAAGGCCTGGTGATCAGCAAGGACGAGAACGGCAAGAAGCTGTTCGAGCTCACCGAATCCGGCCGTACCGCGGCCGAGCAGCAGGACGCGGTCCCGCCGTGGGAGCAGATCGCCCACGACGTCGACCCGGTCGAGGTGAACCTGCGCAAGGCGGGCGCGACACTGGCCGCGGCGGTCGCGCAGGTCATGCACGCCGGCAGTGAAAGCCAGCAGGCCCGCACCGTCGACGTGCTCAACGAGGCACGCCGGACGATCTACGGCATCCTCGGCGAGGCCGAGGACACGACTCCGGACGAGGACACGGAGTGATCCGGCACGACGAGGCCGGTGGGCTTGACGCGCGTATGCACGCGATAGCCCACCGGCAGCGTCACCTGCTTCTCCCCGGCGCCTGACGAAACCTCGTTGAGGCGCCGGACCTCCGCGATCGCCTTCGCCGCGACCGGAGCGCTGAACTCGATCTTCAGCACCGCTTCCATCGCGGCGGCGTCTTCGAACAGCCACCGCGTCATCACCTTGCGGCAGTCGAATCCCTGACGGGCGAAGAACTTCTCGACCCCGGGCGGGTCGTAGTGCGGAAGATCCAGGCGCATCCAGCGGCCGTAGGGCTCACTCGTCACATCGAGATCCACGATCATCATCAGCCCACCCGGGCGCAGCACCCGCTCCGCTTCGCGAAGACCGGGTTCACAACCGGGGCCGAAGAAGTACGCGGTGCGGGCGTGGACGACGTCGAAAGCCGCGTCCGGCAGGGGAAGGCGCTGCGCACGCCCGTGCCGCACCTCGACGTTCGCCAGCCGCTCCACCCGGTTCCGCGCGTCACGGACGAGCGGCTCATGGGGTTCGACGCCGACCACCGACCGCGCCGTCGCGGCGAACCTCGGCAGGTGGAAACCGTCACCACAGCCGATGTCGAGGACGTCCGCCCCGGACCAATCGCGAGCCCCGGCGAGCACCTGCCAGATCTCGTCGTCGACGTCCTGCGCGCGGTTCTCGACCTCGTAGGCCTTTTGGTAATACCAGATGTTCGGACTCGGCAGCACTTCCTCGCCGCCACGGCGGGAGGAGGAGAGGGCTCGGGGAAACCAGCGCACGGAAGCTCCAACGCAGGGACACCGGGCCGGGTTCCGGGGTATCCGGGTCGAAATCTTTAACGGAAACAATGCGGTCAGCGACTAGACTTTACTCCCACCGGTAAGGGAGAACCGCATGTCGCTCGGCTCGGCCGCCCACACTTCCGTCATACCTTCGGGAATCCCGTGCTGGATCGAGCTCGCGTGCAGAGACGAAGCGGCCGCACAAGCCTTCTACAGCGGGCTTTTCGACTGGGAGTTCACCGTTCAGCGTGATCCGGCGACGCCGACCGGCCGGTACTCGATCGCGACCTTGAACGACGTTCCGGCAGCCGGCCTCTACCGAGCGGGCGCGGAGGGACCGTCCGGCTGGAACGTCCACATCTCGGTGCACCAGGCGGCCGCCGCCGCCGAATGGGTGGACAGTCTCGGTGGCCGGGTCACGCTCGGACCGATGGCGATCCCCCATCGCGGCAACATCCTCCACGCCATCGACGCTTGCGGCGCGCACGTCGTCTTCTGGGAGCCGCCCGCCACTTGGGAATTCGCGACAGGGGTGCCGAATACCTTCAGCGGCGCGGACCTCAACACCCACGACGGCGCGGCGGCGGATCACTTCTACTGCCGCCTCTTCAACTACACCAGCCATCAGATCGGCGACGGCGCGTCGCTCGACTACGCCGAATGGCTCATCGAGCACGAACCGGTGCTGTACCGGTACGTGATGGGTTCGGAATACCGGCCGGACACTCCCCCGCACTGGATGGTCTACCTCGCCCTCGACCCGGCTCGTGGCGCGGACGCCGCGGCCGGACAGGCCTTGATGCTCGGCGGCGCCGTCGTGGTCCAGCCCTACGACACCCCGTACGGCCGGATGGCGATCCTCGCCGACCCGGACGGTTCGGTCTTCGCCGTGATCGACCACTCCCGGGCCGTCGAAGGCTGGGGCACCGCCGAAGTCGACGATCCTTACGACGACTGAGCCGAAGAGCCGGGACGACGCCGTCGTCCCGGCTCTTTCGTCAGAGGCCGGCCCAGAAACCGCAGTCGTGCACGGCCTCGAGGTCGACCGGGCCGATCACGCCAGGCGCCAGCGACTGCGTCCGCGGCGACGGACGCCACTTCGGCAGTTCCCCGCCGTTCGGATCACCAGTGCGCGCGAACGCGGTCCAATACCGAATCATTTGGGCCGCGAGTTCTCGCTGGGCGGGTGTCAATTCAGCCGGAAGCTCGGTAAAATCAGACAAATAAGCCAATTCGGCGGCATGGGAAGCGCCGAGACGCATTCCCGGAGGAGCGGGGAAAAGCGGCGGAGCGGCCCGATCGGCGAACTCGTAACCGAAGGTCCGCGTGCGCTGACGCAGCAACCGCTCGGTCCCCGCCTGCGGGCAACCCCAGATCCGATCGGTCATCGCGTCCGCGAACGCCATCGCCGGGCCGCCGTGCTTCGCCGACGGATACCGGGCCGCGACGAGCGGCGCCTTCTCGCCGAACGCGGTCCGCAGCAGTTCCCGGTAATGCTCCTCGGTGAACGGATGCCCGGGGAACAAGGCGACGAAGAGCCTCGCCTCGTCCCTGGTGACCCCGGTCAGCACCGGCACACGGGCGAAGTGACCCGCCTTCAGCGCGTCGGCCGGATGCTCCGGCAACAGGCCGGTGCCGAACGCGGGTGTCGAGAACGGCTGGTTCACCAGGTCCTTGACCGGAAGCCGCCGGAGACAGCCGACATCGGCGCAGCCGAGCTTCTTCGTCGCGTCGGCACCCATCGCCTCGACGTCCGCGCGGGGCAGATACGGCGAACCCGCTGGGACGCCGGGGAAGAACCCACCGTCGGGCCAGGTCAGCGTGCACGGACCGCTCTGGATGATGGCGCGGTGGAACAGCCCCGCCGCCGACGGCGAGGTCAGCTGGGCGCAGGTGCTCATCGCACCGGCGGATTCACCGAACAGCGTGACATTCCGCGGATCTCCCCCGAAAGCATGCGCGTTGCGCTGCACCCAGCGAAGCGCGGCCTGCTGGTCTTGAAGGCCGAAGACGCCGGAGTCGCGCCCTAACTCCGGATGCCCGAAGAAGCCGAACACACCCAGCCGGTAGTTCACGGTCACCACCACGACGTCCCCACCGAGGGCCATGCGCTTGAAGTCGTAGTCGCTGCCCGCCCCGGAGATGAAGCTGCCACCATGAACCCAGACCAGCACCGGACGCGGCTTGCGCGCCGGCTTGGCCGGGCTGATCACGTTGAGATACAGGCAATCCTCGGCGTCACTCGGCGCGGAACCGAGTCCCGCGCCCTGCGCGCATCGAGGCCCCGGTCTGCTCGCGTCCCGCACGGCGGACCACGGCTCGGGTCTCCGTGGCGGCGTCCAGCGCAGGTCGCCGACCGGGGGCGCGGCGAACGGAATGCCTTGAAAACTCCGGTATCCGTCGGCGCTCACACCACGCACGAGACCGGAATCCGTGCGGACGACCGGGCTTTGGCCCGCCTCCGCCACGGTCGTCGTCAGGGCGCCGAGCGTCACCACGCTCAGTGCCATGGCCAGAAGTCGCTTACTCATCCGTCGAGTTCGCATATTCCCGACCTTGGCCCGGCGCGCCGGGCTTGTCACACAGGTTCGGCTAAACGGGGACGAACGCCGAGAGCAGCAACCAGGAGACGACGGCCGAAGGAAGCAAGGAGTCGAGCCGGTCCATCAAGCCACCGTGCCCCGGCAGCATGTTCCCCATGTCCTTGACCCCGAGGTCGCGTTTGATCAGCGACTCGACGAGATCGCCCAGTGTCGCCGTGCAGACGATCGCCGCCCCGAAGAGCACACCCTGCCAGGCGTGGCCGTCGATCAGGAGGCTCAGCGTCAGCGCGCCGGCGACCACCCCGGCCACGAGGGAACCGGCGAAACCTTCCCAGGTCTTCTTCGGGCTGATGGTGGGCGCCATCGGGTGTTTGCCACCCAGCACACCGGCGATGTAGCCACCGGTGTCCGAGGCGACGACACCGATCATGAACGCCAGCACCCGGCCGACACCGTCCTCCGGCGGGACGAGCATGGCGGCGAAAGCACCGAAAAGCGGGATGTACGCGGCGGCGAAGACCGACGCGCTGATGTCGCGCAGATACCCGTCCGCGCCGCCGGGCAACCGCCACAGCAGGCAGACGAGCACCGTCAGCACGAACGCCGTCAACGCGCCTTCGCGGCCGTACGGCCACGCGAGCCAGATCATCGCCTGACCGCCGACGAGCACCGGGACCAGCGCGATCCGGATGCCTGCCGCTCGCTTCAGTGCCCCGGCCAGCTCGATCGTGCCGACCGCGATGGCGATGGCGATGATGCCGATGAACAGAAAGCGCACGGTGAGCAGGGACGTGATGATCGCCGCGCCCAGCAGCAGCCCGACCCCGATCGCGGCGGGCAGGTTACGGCCGGCGCGGGAAACCTTCTGCACCGGTTCCGGCTTCTCCGCCGGAACCGGTTCCGGGACGTCCACCCGGTCCTCGCGTTCCTCGCTCACCTGGCTCATCAGACCTCGAGTAGCTCGGCTTCCTTGTGTTTCACCAGCTCGTCCACCTTGTGGGTGTAGGTGTCGGTGAGGTTCTGGAGTTCCTTCTCGGCGTGGACGACCTCGTCCTCGCCCGCCTCGCCGTCCTTCTTGATCCGGTCGAGTTCTTCCTTGGCCTTGCGGCGGACGCTGCGGATCGAGACGCGGGCGTCCTCGCCCTTGGACTTGGCGACCTTCACCATCTCCTTGCGGCGCTCTTCGGTGAGCTGCGGGATGACGATGCGGATCACGTTGCCGTCGTTGCTCGGGTTCACGCCGAGGTCGGACTCGCGGATCGCCTTCTCGATGGCGTTGAGCGAGGTCTGGTCGTAAGGCTTGATCAACGCCATCCGGGCTTCGGGGATGTTGACGCCCGCCAGCTGGTTCAGCGGGGTCGGCGCGCCGTAGTAATCGACGACAACGCGCGAGAACATCCCGGGGTGGGCCCGGCCGGTGCGTACCGACGACAGGTCCTCCTTGGCGACGGACACCGCTTTTTCCATCTTCTCCTCGGCGTCGAGGAGGGTCTCGTCGATCACGGCAACTCCCGTTGTTGTGTATGCGTACCGATTACGGAGATCAGAGCAGGACTACGCGGGCACCCCGTCGGCGGGGGTGTCGACCAGGGTGCCGATCCTTTCACCGCTGACCGCTCGGGCGATGTTCCCCTCGGTGAGCAGATTGAACACGATGATCGGCATGTTGTTGTCCATGCACAGGCTGAACGCGGTGGCGTCGGCGACCTTGAGGTCCCGTTCCAGCACCTCACGGTGGCTGATCTCGTGGAACATCTCGGCGGTCGGGTCGCTCTTCGGGTCCGCGGTGTAGACGCCGTCGACGGCCTTCGCCATCAAGACGGCCTCGCAGCCGAGTTCGAGCGCGCGCTGCGCGGCGGCCGTGTCGGTCGAGAAGTACGGCATGCCGACCCCGGCGCCGAAGATGACGACGCGGCCCTTCTCCAGGTGACGCTCGGCGCGGCGCGGGATGTACGGCTCGGCGACCTGCCCCATGGTGATGGCGGTCTGCACCCGGGTGGGCAGGCCCTCCTTCTCCAGGAAGTCCTGCAGTGCCAGGCAGTTCATGACGGTGCCGAGCATCGCCATGTAGTCCGCGCGGTCGCGGTCCATGCCGCGCTGCGACAGTTCCGCGCCGCGGAAGTAGTTGCCACCGCCGATCACGACGGCGATCTGGACACCCGTCCGCGCGACGTCGGCGATCTGCTGGGCGACCGAGTGCACCACATCGGGATCAACCCCGATGGAACCGCCGCCGAACATCTCGCCGCCCAGTTTCAGCAGCACCCGCCGGTATCCGCCTTCGACCCGGACACCCATGTCGCCCTCCTAATGCTCTGAAACCCGACTGTGCCCCGTCCCCGATGGACGGAGACGGGGCACAGTGGTGATTCTTGTGTTCCGCGCCTGGATCAGGCCTGGCCGACCTCGAACCGGGCGAACCGGCTCACGGCCACGCCGGCCTCGTCGAGCAGGGCCTTGACGGTCTTCTTGTTGTCCTTGACCGACGGCTGCTCGAGCAGGACGTTGTCCTTGTAGTAGGCGTTGACCTTGCCCTCGATGATCTTGGGCATGGCCTGCTCCGGCTTGCCCTCTTCACGGGCGGTCGCCTCGGCGACGCGGCGCTCGTTCTCGACGATCTCGGCCGGGACCTCGTCACGGGTGAGGTACTTCGCCTTGAGCGCGGCGACCTGCATGGCGGCGCCACGAGCGGCCTCGGCGGCGGCCTCGCCCTCACCGGTGTACTCGATGAGCACGCCGACGGCGGGCGGGAGGTCCGCACCGCGACGGTGCAGGTAAGTGGTGGTGGTGCCCTCGTAAGCGGCGACCCGGCGCAGCTCGAGCTTCTCACCGATGCGGGCGGCCAGCTCCTGGACCTGCTCCTCGACGGTCTTGCCGTCGAGCGAGGCGGCCTTCAGCTTCTCGACGTCGCTGGTCTTCTCGGCCTTCGCGACCTCGACGATCTTCGCGGCGAGGGCCTGGAAGTCCTCGTTCTTCGCGACGAAGTCGGTCTCGGAGTCGAGCTCGATCAGCACGCCGCCGTCACCGGCGACGAGGCCCTCGGCGGTGGCGCGCTCGGCGCGCTTGCCGACGTCCTTGGCGCCCTTGATGCGCAGGAACTCGACGGCCTTGTCGAAGTCGCCGTCGTTCTCCTCCAGCGCCTTCTTGCAGTTCATCATGCCGGAGCCGGTCAGCTCCCGGAGACGCTTCACGTCTGCGGCGGTGTAGTTCGCCATCGTGGGTGTGTCCGTCCTTTTTCAGGTACGAGAAAGTCTTTTGGGGAATTCACTCGTGGGGCCGCCCGGAGGCGGCCCCACGAGCGGGTGGATCAGGAGGAGGCGGTCGCCTGCTCGGCCGGAGCCTCGGCGGGCGCGTCGGCCGCGGCGGCGGCTTCCTTGGCGTCCGCGGCGGCGGTCTCCGAGCCGGCCAGCAGCTCCTTCTCCCACTCGGCCAGCGGCTCGTCCGTGGCGACGCCGGCCTCGGGCTTGGCGTCGGCGGAGGAACCGTTGCGGCTGGAGCGGGCCATCAGACCGGCGGCGGCGGCCTCGGCCACGACCTTGGTCAGCAGCGCGGCCGAACGGATCGCGTCGTCGTTACCCGGGATCGGGTAGTCGACCTCGTCCGGGTCGCAGTTGGTGTCCAGGATCGCGACGACCGGGATGTTCAGCTTGCGAGCCTCGCCGACGGCGATGTGCTCCTTCTTCGTGTCGACGATCCACACGATGCTCGGCACCTTGGCCATGTCGCGGATACCGCCGAGGGTCTTCTCGAGCTTGTCCTTCTCACGGGTGAGCGTGAGGATCTCGCGCTTGGTCAGGCCGGCGAAACCGCCGGTCTGCTCCTGCGACTCGAGCTCCTTCAGGCGGAGGAGACGCTTGTGCACCGTCTGGAAGTTGGTCAGCATGCCGCCGAGCCAGCGCTGGTTCACGTAGGGCATGCCCACGCGCGAGGCCTCGGAGGCGATGGCTTCCTGAGCCTGCTTCTTCGTGCCGACGAACATGATGGTGCCGCCGTGCGCGACGGTTTCCTTGATGAACTCGTACGCACGGTCGATGTACGTCAGCGTCTGCTGCAGGTCGATGATGTAGATGCCGTTGCGCTCGGTGAAGATGTAGCGCTTCATCTTCGGGTTCCACCGACGGGTCTGGTGCCCGAAGTGCACGCCGCTGTCGAGCAGCTGCTTCATGGTGACGACGGCCATTGCCGGAATCAACCTCTTCTGTGTCGTGCGCGCCCGGCTCCGCCGGAACGCGCTTGCTCGGTTCGTCGCTCTCGGCCGGGTGGCCGATCGCCCTGGTGCCGATGCTCGGGCCCGGACCCTGTGGTGAAGTGACCTCAGGGACCGCCGGGCCGTGTGCCCCCGGCTGTCCTGACCCTCCGTGAGGAGATCGGCCATCGGGAGCGCGCACGTGCACGCGAAGTCAGTCCGCTGCCGCGGACCGCGCAAAAGAGTCTACTCCCTGTCGCCACCGGGTACCGCACCGGCAGCCCCTGATGAGAGGGGTTGTCCACAACCGCCTCGGTTATCCACAGATTCCCCCGGCGCGCCCCGCACGCCACGCCGGTCCCCCAGCCTGGAACACATGACCATGACGACCTGTTCCCGCCCTGTCACCAGGCACTCCTTCGCTCTCGACCGCACCGGCGGGAGGCACCGCCGCCCTGGGCGCCCTCGACGCCTTCCCCGGCTCGCGATCCTCGCGACACTGCTCGCGATCTTCGCGTCGGCGGCGATGCCGGGAACGGCCAGAGGCGCGCCGTCCCCGCAGGGACGCCTCTCTTGGCCACTCTCGCCAGCACCGAGCGTCACCAGGTACTTCGAGCCGCCCTCGACTCCGTACGGTCCCGGTCATCGGGGCGTCGACCTCGCCGCGGCACCGGGCACGAACGTGCTCGCGGCCGCCGAAGGAGTGGTGATGTTCGCCGGGCAGGTGGCGGGCCGCGGCGTGGTGTCGATCGACCACGATGGAGGGCTTCGCACCACCTACCAACCGCTCGCGCCGACGGTCACCGCGGGTGATCAGGTCTACCGGGGGCAGGTGCTCGGCACGCTCACGGCCGGCCACCCTGGCTGCCCGGAGCCGGCGTGCCTGCACTTCGGCGTCCGGCGGGGTGAGGAGTACGTCGATCCCCTCGCGTTGCTCGGCGAGCCGTCCGAGATCCGGCTCAAACCGTGGGAAGGAGACTGAATCGCGCCCCGCGAGGTTGCCATCGTCGCGCCGTCCACCCAATCACGCGTGTCGTCCATCCGATCACTCGTGTCGTCCACACGATCACGCGTGTCTTCACGGATCGCACGTCTGGCCGAGGCCGATGTTCTCGTCAGGCCTGCTCGACCAGTTTGGCGCGTAGCCGCATGACGGCACGGGTGTGCAGCTGGCTGACCCGCGACTCGGTGACGCCGAGGACCTTGCCGATCTCGGCGAGCGTCAGGCTCTCGAAGTAGTAGAGACCGACCACGATCCGGTCGCGTTCGGTCAGCTGCGCGATCGCTTGCGCCAGCTGGCGTCGGTTGTCCTGATCGACCAGGACGGCGACCGGGTCGACGGCGCCGTCGTCGGGCAGGGTGTCGACCAGCGAGCCGCTGTCCTTGCCCGCGGCGACCAGGTCTTCCAGCGCGATGACACTGGTCAGCTGCATCTGGCCGTAGAACTCGCGCAAGTCGTCGACGCTGATTTCGAGCTCGGCCGCGAGTTCGGCGTCGGTCGGCGTGCGGTTCAGCCGGGCGCCGAGGCGTTCCAGCGCGCGCTCGGCCTCGCGGGCCTTGCTGCGGACCGCCCTGGGGACCCAGTCCTGGGAACGGAGATCGTCGAGGATCGCGCCGCGGATGCGCTGCATGGCGTAGGTCTCGAACCGCAGGCCCCTGGCGGGTTCGAACTTCTCGATCGCGTCGACCAGGCCGAAGATCCCGGACTGGATCAGGTCGCCGACGTCGACATGGGTCGGCAGCCCGGTGCCGACCCGGCCCGCGACGTATTTGACGAGCGGGGCGTAGTGCAGCACGAGCCGGTCGCGCACGACCTGGTCCGGCGACTCGGTGAACTCCCGCCACAGCGCCTGGATCCCGGCGTCCACTTCGTAGCCGGTCCGCGCTTCGGGCGCGACGGCAGGACCGTCCCCGCCGGGACGATGTTTCCCGGCGGCTTCGGTGACATGTGGGTCGGCGGTCATGGGGCCGCCGTTCTCAGCATGCGACTCAGCGTGATCTCCGTGCTCGTGCGGATGCGCGTGCGCCGCCGGTTCGGGCCGCCGGGTCACCTGCCGAGTTCTCCCCGGCATCATCGGGCCCGGGGGTGCGCGCGGTCGTGGATCGCCTTCAGCCGATCGACGGTCACATGAGTGTAGAGCTGCGTTGTAGCCAGCGTAGCGTGACCAAGCAGTTCCTGAACGCTTCGAAGATCAGCGCCGCCTTCGAGCAGATGGGTGGCCGCGGAATGCCTCAGGCCGTGCGGCCCCATGTCGTTCGCGCCCGGCACCGAACCGACGGCGTCGTGGACGATCCGCCGGGCCGACCGCGGGTCGAGCCTGCCTCCCCGCGCTCCCAGGAAGAGCGCCGCTTTTCCCGGCTCCTTCTTTTCGACGGCGAGCTTTCCCCTGCCCTCGTCCAGCCAGGCCCGCAAAGCCCCTTCGGCGGGGACGCCGAACGGCACGACACGTTCCTTGCCACCCTTGCCCAGCACGAGCACGACCCGGCGGGAGAAGTCGACGTCGCCCACATCCAGCCCGCACAGTTCCGAGACCCGCACACCGGTCGCGTAGAGCAGTTCCACAATGGCACTGTCCCTCAAAGCCACCGGGTCGCGCTGTTCGGCACCGGCGGCTGAGAAGCGCATGACATCGCTCGCCTGCTCCGCACGGAGGACCCCGGGAAGCTTGCGGTGCGCGCGTGGCGCCACCAGCCGTCCGCCAGGATCCGATGCGAGCGCCCCACCTCGGTGGGCCCATGCGGTGAAGGTGCGGGCCGCCGCCGCGCGCCTCGCCAGTGTCGTCCGGCTGGCCCCCTCCTCGCGTTGCCGGGCGAGCCAGCCGCGCAGTGTCCCGATGTCGAGATCCTCGAACCGGCCGCCGTTCCCGTCCACGAAACCCATCAGCGACACCACGTCGCCGACGTAGGCACGCACGGTGTGCGCGGACAGCCCGCGTTCCAGGGAAAGGTGCCGCTCGTAGTCGTCGATCAGCTTCCGGACAGGCTCCGGCAGCGCGGCACGGGCGGCGCGCAGATCGGGCCTGCGGGCGCGTTTCCCCGTGCCGTGGGGACCTTCGGTCGACGGCATGCCGATCACGCTGCGCGATGTACGGCGGATGGTCAAGTATCGCCGCACCCTGTTGCGGTGTCCGTGGTCGGATCGTGCCGGGATGGCGTCTCAGGTGTAGGCCAGTCAGGTCTTGGTGGTCCGTCTTCGCCACCCTGCGTCACTCCTTTCCGCGAAGCCGTCGAGTTCCAGTTCGGGAAGCAGCGAGCGGACGCGCTCGACCGGGATGCCCGACTCGGCCGCGACCCGTTCCTCCGGTCTCGCCGACCGTTCGGACAGCGCGTCGTGCACTCGCAGTGCCTCCGGACCGAGCCGATCGGTGCGGCGGCGCGGTTTCGACGGATCCGCTCCCGGCGCCCCGAACCGTCCGGCGGTCTCGAGGATCTCGTCGACCGAGGTCACCAGCGTGGCCTCGCCTTCGCGGATCAGCGCGTGGCAGCCGGCGGACATCCCCGACGACACCGGCCCCGGCATGGCCATCACGACCTTGCCCAGGGCTCCGGCCGTACTCGCGGTGTTCCGCGCGCCGCTGCGCCTACCCGCCTCGACCACGACGGTCCCCTCCGTGAGCGCCGCGATGAGCCTGTTCCGGACGAGGAACCGATGCCTGGCGGGCGACGTGCCCGGCGGGTATTCGCTGACCACCGCGCCGGCCTTGCCGATGTTGCGCAACAAGGTCGCGTGCTGCGCCGGGTACCCGATGTCGGCTCCGCAGCCGAGCAGGGCGACCGTCGTCCCGTCCGCGCTCAGCGCGCCCCGGTGGGCCGCGCCGTCGATGCCGTACGCCGCCCCCGAGAACACCGGGATCCCCCTGCTCGCGAGGTGATAGCCCACTTCGGCCGCGTTGTGCTCGCCGTATCCGGTCGCCGCGCGGGCGCCGACGATCGCGATCGCCTGGTCGACGGCCTCGTCGAGCCTGGCCGGACCGCGTACCCACAGAGCCAGTGGAGGTGCCATACCGGAAACTCCCCTGCGCTGGGCCACGGCCAGCGAAAGCAACGGCCAGGCGGGCCATTCGCCGTCTTCCGGGATGACGAGCCTGGTCTCGTCGGCCGCGGCCCGCTCCAGATCCCGCTCGGCGTAGTCGTGCGCTCGCCGCGCGGCCGTCTCGTCACGCACCTTCGGCGGGCAGTCGGCGCGCCGCACCCGTTCCGCGGCGACGACCGGGCCGAATTCGTCCACGAAACCGGCCAAAGCGGGTGCCGGGGGCTCGGCCACGCGGAGGAGGTACGACCGCGCGAGACGTTCGGCTTCGAGTTCACTCATCCGGATGACCTCTCCCGGAAGTTCAGGGCCGCCGCGACCTCATCCGCCTCCGGCTTGTCGGCCCCCTTCAAATCGGCGAGTGTCCAAGCGATGCGAAGGCAGCGGTCGGCGCCGCGCGCCGTGATCGCGCCTCTTTCCAACGCGCGGTCCAGCAGGGCCGTGACCTGCGACGGCAGGGCGAATTCACGGCGCAGCGCGGGGCCGGGCACCTCCGCGTTCGTGAGCCAGCCGTGCTCCGCCCAGCGTTTCGTGGCCCGCTCACGTGCCTCTAGCACTCGCTCCCGGACGGGCGCCGACGCCTCGGGCGGCTCACTCAGGTGTGCGTTGAGCGCGGACAGCGGACGCAGCCGAACCCGCAGATCCACCCGATCGAGTAGTGGCCCGGACAGCCGGCCCAAGTAGCGCCTTCGCACGGTCGACGAGCATGTGCAGTCGGCGTCCTTCGCCGGGGCACAAGGGCAGGGGTTGGTCGCCATCACCAGCTGGAACCGTGCCGGGTACCGCACGGCGCCCTTGACCCTCGCGATCCGCACTTCGCCCTCTTCGAGCACCGTGCGCAGCGACTCCAGCCGCTCCGGGCCGAATTCGCAGACCTCGTCGAGGAACAGGATTCCCCGGTGTGCACGGCTGATCGCGCCGGGGACCGCCAGGCCGCTTCCGCCACCGATCAGGGCGGGCACGCTGATCGAATGATGCGGCGCGACGAACGGTGGCACGGTGACCAGCGGTTCGGCGCGGGAGAGCGAACCGTCGATCGAATGCACCGCTGTCACCTGCAGCGACTCTTCGGCGGTCAGCCTGGGAAGCAGGCCGGGAAGCCGTTTCGCGAGCAGGGTTTTGCCCACCCCGGGTGGGCCGGTCATGAGCAGGTGATGCCCGCCGGCCGCGGCCACCTCCAGCGCCCATCGCGCTTCCGGCTGTCCCACCACGTCGGCGAGGTCGGGTACCCGCGGCGGCTCCTGGACGACGCCCGGCTCGGGGTGGGTGAGCTCCCCTTCACCCTTGAGCCAGTCCACGAATTCGCTCAACCGCGCTACCCCGCCGACCTCCAGTCCGCCCACGAGAGCGGCTTCGAACAGCGACTCGGCGGGAACGACGGCCCGTCGGTACCCGGCGTTGCGCGCCGCCAGCAGCCCCGGCAGCACCCCGCGGACCGGCCGTACCCGGCCGTCGAGGGCGAGCTCACCGAGCAGCACGGTGTTCAGCAGCTTCGTGGCGGGGACCGAGCCGGTGGCGGCCATGACCGCCGCCGCGATCCCCAGGTCGTAGCCCGACCCCACCTTCGGGAGATTCGCCGGCGACAGGCCGAGGATCACCCTCTCGTCCGGCCAGGTCCGCCCGGAATTGCGCACGGCGGAACGGACCCTGTCCTTGGCCTCTTTCAGCCCGGTGTCGGGCAGGCCGACCATCGTCACCTTCGGCGATCCGCCGCCGATGTCGGCCTCGATCTCGATCATCCGGCCCTCGACGCCGAGAAGTGCGACCGACCAGGCCTTCGCCAGCGCCATTCAGAACGCCGCCTTGATATGCCGCACCCGGGGCGGGGCGTCGGGCGAGGCGACGATCGCGATGATGTCGTAGCGGACCGGGGCCCAGCGGAGCATGAACTTGCGCTGCCACTGGTATGCGAGACGGCGGATCCGATCCGCCTTGTCCGGGGTCACCGCCTCGGCCGGGGTGCCGAAACCCAGCCCTGTCCTCGTCTTCACCTCGCAGAAGACGAGGCGCTTCCTATCGGTCGCGATGAGGTCCAGTTCGCCGTCACGGCAACGCCAGTTGCGGCTCAGGACGACATAGCCCGCCTTCTCCAGATGCCGGACCGCGAGGTCCTCGCCCCAACGGCCCAGTTCGATCCGTGGTGTCCCGGCGGGCGGTTGTTCGGCAGTGCTCGTCATCTCGATCCCCCTCAGCGATCGTCACAGTGCGTGTACGACCAACGCTGCCAGGGTGAGCGGGTGGCGGACAGACCCGATTTCGCCGCCTGTGGACAACTGGGGTGTTGTGGATGGTTCGGCCGGCGGGGAAGCTCATCGGCCGGAATCGTCGGTGGGCTGTGCTAAGGGCCCACGGGCAAGTACGTGAAGGCCCCCTTCACGGCGTCTAGCGCCGTGAAGGGGGCCTTCACGTACTTGGGGCGATCAGCCGGAGAACGGTCCGTCTTCCGGCAGCCGGAGATCCGGTTTGTCGAGCTCCTCGACGTTGACGTCCTTGAACGTGATGACCCGGACGTGCTTGACGAACCGGGCGGGCCGGTACATGTCCCACACCCACGCGTCGGACATGCGGACCTCGAAGTACACCTCGCCGCCGCCGTCGCGCACCTGCACGTCGACGGCGTTGGCCAGATAGAACCGCCGCTCGGTCTCCACCACGTACGAGAACTGGCCGACTATGTCGCGATACTCGCGGTAAAGCGAGAGCTCCATCTCGGTCTCGTACTTCTCGAGATCCTCTGCGCTCATGAAATCCGCGCCCCTCCTCGCGATTTTGCTGCTGTTCCAGCGGCGGAGCGTTCATTGTTACCCACGTACGGGCCGAGGGCACGTATCGGCACGCTCGGGTTTTCCAGCGCCGCGACGGTCAGCACGACCGGGTGAGGCGGCCGCACACGGTGTGCGGCGGCCGCGGTGGCCACGTTGGCGTACGACCAGCGATGGACCGGACTCGGACCGTGAGTGTTCAGAGCCGCGCTGTGGTCGGTGGTGCTGTACCCCTTGTGCACGTCGAAACCGTAGTGCGGGTGGATGTCGTGCAGGTCGCCCATGATCCGATCCCGGGTGACCTTCGCCAGCACGGAAGCCGCCGCCACGCACGCGACGGCCTTGTCCCCCTTGATCACCGGAACGCTCGGGGCGGGCAGCCCGGACACACGGAACCCGTCGGTCAGGACATAGCCGGGCGTGTTCCGCAACGCCGAGACGGCACGCCGCATGCCTTCGAGGTTCATGACGTGGATGCCGAACAGGTCGACCTCGGCCGCCGGGATGACGATGACCGAATAGTCGACGGCACGCTGGACGACCCGGTCGTACACCCGGTCGCGGGCCTTGGCGGTGAGCACCTTCGAGTCGGTGAGCTCGGGCAGGCGGGCGGCGTCACCAGGACGCAGGACACAGGCGGCCACGACGAGCGGGCCGGCGCAAGCACCGCGCCCTGCCTCGTCGACTCCGGCGACGGGCCCGAGGCCCCGCCGGTCCAGCGCACCCTGCAAACCCCAGAAGAGGTCGCCACGCACCACTGCCCGCGGCGGCCGAAGCGGCTCCGCCGGTGTGAGCGGTACAGGAACTCTCAAGGCCTTACCGCCTCCGGTCGACCGCCTTGCGCACTCCGGCCGACATCCGCCTGCCGAGGAAGAGCACGGGCCACGCCGCGGCGATACCGACCCCCAGGGGGAGTCCCTGCTGCCAAGCCGGGGCGCCGAGCGCCAGCGGCTGAGCGTTCGCCTGCGGGTTGTGGTCCGAAACGCCACCCCAGCGGCCGGGCGGGAGCACGATGACCCGTGCCTTGCCGATGATGTTGTCCACCGGGACGGCGCCGTTGACCCCACCGCCACCCTGGATACGGGAGTCGCTGGAGTTGTTGCGATTGTCGCCCATCACCCAGACGTATCCGGCGGGCACCTTGACCGGCTCGAACGTCCGCTCGGTGGGGGCCATGCCCTCTTCCCAGTGGACGTACGGCTCGTCGAGTGCCTTGCCGTCGACGACGACGCGGTTGTTGTCGCAGCACTGGACCGTCTGGCCGCCGACCGCGATGATCCGCTTCACGAAGTCGCGCTCGTCCGGCGGCGCGAACCCGATCAGGGAACCCAGCGTGCGGAATCCGGTGACGAAGATGTTGCTGGACTCCGGCGTATCGATCTCGCCGACCCAGGCGGGCGGTCCCTTGAAGACCACCACGTCGCCCGGGCCGGGATCGGTGAAGTCGTACGTGATCCGGTCGACCAGGATCCGATCGCCCGTGCATCCCGAGCAGCCGTGCAACGTGGTCTCCATCGACCCCGAGGGGATCATGTAGACCTTGGCGAGGAACTGCTGGATCAAGATCGTCAGCACGAGCGCGACGACGATCAGGATCGGCAGTTCCTTCCAGAACGACCGCTTCTTGTTGACCTTGCCGAATTTCTTGGAACCGGACCGGCCCCGGCGGGAGGCCCGGGTGGGGCGCTCCTCTTCGGGGCGATCGGGCTCGTCTTCGGAGGTGTTCTGGGACACGGGTTCGACCACGACGCCAGGTTACCTGTAACCGAGTGACTACCTACTTGGCGGAGGTCGTCTCGCGGTTTTCGCGGCGTTCCTTGATCTTGGCGGCCTTGCCGCGCAGCTCGCGGAGGTAGTACAGCTTCGCCCGGCGGACGTCGCCGCGCTTGAAGACCTCGACCTCGGCGATGTTCGGCGAGTGCACCGGGAAGGTGCGCTCCACGCCGATGCCGAACGACACCTTGCGGACCGTGAAGGTCTCGCGGATGCCGCCGCCCTGGCGACGCAGCACGACGCCCTGGAAGATCTGGTTGCGCTCGCGGTTGCCCTCGATGACGCGGACGTGAACCTTGAGCGTGTCGCCCGGTCGGAAGTCCGGGATGTCGGAACGCAGTGACTGCGCGTCCAGCGCGTCCAGGGTGTTCATCGGTGGTCCGTCCTCGTCTTCGTATGGCTTACGTGCAGCTTGGGCGCGCAGTGTCGGGCACTGCGACCTACCCGGGGGCTGATGGCGTTCCGGTGTACGGCGCCGGCTGCGAAGCCGCGCGTCCACTCACGCCAACCTGTCAAGTATTGCAGACCAGGTCTCAGGTGCTTGACCCGGCCTGGCCGGTGCCCTCGTCCAACCGTTCGAGGACCCCGAGATCGTGCTTGTCGAGACTACCCTCGGGCAGCAGGCCGATCAGTTCGGGCCTGCGCCGGACGGTGCGTTCCAGCGCCTGGTCGCGGCGCCAGCGGTCGATCAGCGCGTGATTCCCCGAGCGCAGGACGTCGGGTACGGCCAGGTCGCGCCAGACCTCCGGCCGGGTGTAGCTGGGGCCTTCGAGGAGGCCGTCGGAGAACGAATCCTCTTCGGCGGAGCGGGCGTTGCCGAGCACCCCGGGCAGCAGCCGGACGACGGCCTCGACCATCACCAGCACCGCGGCCTCGCCGCCGACCAGCACGTAGTCGCCGATGGAGACCTCGTCGACGGGCATCCGCCGCGCGGCGTCGTCGATCACCCGCTGGTCGATGCCCTCGTAGCGGCCGCAAGCGAACACCAGGTGCTCTTCCGCGGCGTACTGGTGGGCCATGGCCTGGGTGAACGGCCGGCCGGCGGGGGTCGGGACCACGAGGCGGGTGTTCTCGCCGCAGACCTCGTCCAGGGCGGGGCCCCAGATCTGCGGTTTCATCACCATGCCGGGTCCGCCGCCGTACGGGGCGTCGTCGACGGCTCGGTGGACGTCGTGCGTCCAGTTCCTCAGGTCGTGGACGCCGACCTCGATGAGGCCGCGGTCGATCGCGCGCCCGAGCAGCGCGGCGCGGAGCGGGTCGAGGTACTCGGGGAAGATCGTGACGACGTCGAGGCGCATCAGGCGTCCAGCAGGCCTTCCGGCGGGTCGAGGACCACGCGTCCGCCCGCGACGTCGACGGCAGGGACGATCGCCTTCACGAACGGCACCAGCACCTCACGTCCGTCGTGTTCGATCGACAGCAGTTCCCCGGCAGGCGAATGCACGATTTCGAGCACCTTGCCGACGACGGTGCCGTCGGCGAGTTCGGCCCGCAGGCCTTCGAGTTCGTGGTCGTAGAACTCGTCGGGGTCTTCGGTCGGCGGCAGCGTCGAGGTGTCGGCGATCAGCAGCGCGCCGCGGAGGGTCTCCGCGACGTCCCTGGTCAGCACCTCTTCGAAACGCACCAGCAGCCGCCCGCTGTGTTCGCGGGCGGCTGCGATGGTGAGGTCTCTGCTGCTGCCGTCACGCAGCTTCGTCGTGACGGCCGAACCGACCGCGAACCGCTGTTCCGGCGAGTCCGTGCGCACGTCCACCGCGAGTTCCCCGCGAATTCCGTGCGCCTTGGCGATACGGCCGACTACGACGTCCATCCCGTTGTGTCCTTGGTCAGCGATCGGTGTCGACGACGTCCACGCGGACGCCGCGGCCACCGATGCCGCCCATGACGGTGCGCAGGGCGGTCGCGGTACGACCGCCCCGGCCGATCACCTTGCCGAGATCGTCGGGGTGCACGTGCACCTCGAGCGTGCGGCCACGGCGCGTGGTCAGCAGCTCGACCCGGACCTCGTCCGGGTTGTCGACGATCCCGCGCACCAGGTGCTCGAGGGAGTCAGCGAGGAAGCTCACGCCTCGGCCTTGTCACCCTCGGCGGCTTCGGCCTTCTCGGCTTCGGCCTTCTTCGGAGCGGACTTCTTCTTCGGCGTGGTGGCCTCGGCGGAGGCCGAGTCACCGGCGGCCGCGAGCGCGGCGTTGAACAGGTCCTGCTTCGACGGCTTCGGCTCGGCGACCTTCAGGGTGCCCTCGGCGCCCGGGAGGCCCTTGAACTTCTGCCAGTCACCGGTGATCTCGAGGATGCGCTGGACCGGCTCGGTCGGCTGGGCACCGACGGACAGCCAGTGCTGGGCCCGCTCGGTGTCGACCTCGATGAAGCTCGGCTCTTCCTTGGGGTGGTACTTGCCGATCGTCTCGATGGCCTTGCCATCACGGCGGGTGCGCGCGTCGGCGACGATGATGCGGTAGTACGGCGCACGGATCTTGCCGAGACGCTGCAGCTTGATCTTGACGGCCACGGGTGTGGGTACTCCTCAGTTCTCTCTGATGCATGTGGAAGGCGCACGCCAGCCGAGTGGGGACACGGCTGCGCACACCCGAAGGGTGAGCTCGGGCGCGGTGAGAGGGTCCGGCCAAAGCAGGCAAGCGTACATTCTGCCAGACGCCGGATGGCTGTCAGAACGCGGCTATCCCGAGCGAGGCGAGCAGGATCGTCACGGCCGGGAGGAAGTTGTTCACCTGATGGGCGACCACGCTGCCGAGCAGCCGCCCGGTGAACACCCTGGCCAGCCCGATCGGGATCGCGATCACCAGCAGCAACGTGGTGCGCAGCGGTTCGAGGTGGCTCGCCGCGAAAACCGCCGTGGAGACCAGGAACGCCGCGATCCTCCCCCAGCGCTCGGTACGCCAGGTCAGCCGCTCCACCGCGCCCCAGAGCAGGCCGCGGTAGATGATCTCCTCGCAGATCGGCCCGACCAGCCACAGGTAGATGAACATGACGACGGCGGCCGAGACCGACATCCGCCGGTCCTCGACGAGCGCGCTGATCGCCGACGTCGCGTTCTCGTTGCCGACCACCTGCGTCCAGACGTAGGCGGCGAGCGAGGTCAACCCGAGCCCGAGCACGCCGAGTTTGAGCCCGACCTTGACGTCGGCCCAGCTCCAGCCGATCCGCAGGTCGGTGAAGGGGCCGTTGCCCCGCAGCCGGGTGATCAGCAGCGCGACCCCGGCGGCGACCATCGTCGGCACCATGGTGCCCAGCAGCACCATGCGCATCGGCAGGGGCTGGCCGGGCTGGACGTCTCCGAGCAGGACGCTGATGAACGCCGCCGACGCCAGCAGGACAGCCTCCACCAGGAGGAAGGCCCCGAATCCCCAGCGATGCGGCGGTGGCGTGTCGGGCGCGGCCACCTCACCTCCGGCAGTGAGCTCGTCCGGCGCGGCCTCGGGGATCGGCTCCCTGGGCTGAGATACGGTCACGCCGATCCTCCGGTGATCGTTCGGTTACTCAAAGACTCTAACCGCCTGGACCGGCGATCACCTCGCCGCGAAGAGCAATACAGCCGGTGGGAGGTTGTTGGCCGCGTGCGCGATCACGGACGCGCTCACCCGGCCGGACAGATAGCGGGCGAGACCGATGGCGATGCCCTGGCCGAACAGCGCGATCGTGCGCGCGGCCTCGCCGTGCAACTGGGCGAACACCAGCGCGGTGACCAGCAGGATCACCCATGAGGGCAGGCGGTGGAAGCCCATGGCGTTCCACAGCGTGCCGCGGAAGACCAGTTCTTCGGTGACCGGAGCGGCGAGGACGACGATGACCGCGGCCAGCACCAGCCAGATCGTGTCGCCTTCGGTGGTGCCCGACAGTTCGGTGATCGGCCCCGGCGAGACGTCGGAGAAGGTCCTGTCGTCGCTGTCCGTCCCGTAGACGGCGAGCAGGAGCAGGTTGAGGAGGTAGCCGGCGGCGAGCGCGGCGGCTCCGCAGGCGAGCCCGATCCGGACGTCGCGCCAGGTGGGCTTGAGCCCGAAGTCCGTGCGAAGACCCTGCCCCCAGACGCGCGAACCGATCACCGGGCCAAGACCGAGTACGAGAGTCGGCAGGAACGCGAGGATCAGCAGCGGGCCGACGTCACGGAGTTCGAGCGGGTCGTAACCACCGAAGCGGCCTGACATCAGGAAGCTCATGACGAGCGTGACGAGGTGGTATCCGGCGATGCCCGCGAAGAACGCTACGAATCCCCAGTGCGCTCCGAGCACCAGACGCTCGCGAGCCTGCCCGTCGTCCACCACGCCTCCACGCTAAGTGCCGCTCCGGTCACAGGTGGAGTCGGGTCAGGCGTAGATCTTGCCACGCAGGACGATGTGACTCGGATGGCGGAGCACCGCGAGATCCTCACGCGGATCGGACGGGTAGACGAGCAGATCCGCCGAAGCGCCGTCGACGATTCCCGGCACGCCGAGCCAGTCACGGGCCGCCCACGAGGCCGAAGCCAGCGCCTGCTCCGCGGACATGCCCGCCTTGTGCAGCGCTTCGATCTCGTCGACGAGCCTGCCGTGCTCGACCAGGCCGCCCGCGTCGCTTCCCGCGTACACCTGGACACCCGCCTCGATCGCCGTCGAGACCATCTCCCCCACGCCGGCGTGCAGCGCCCGCATATGGTCCGCGTACACCGGGTACTTGCCCGCCTTGTCCGCGATGCCGGGGAAATTCTCGATGTTGATCAGGGTCGGCACGAGCGCGACCCCGCGTTCGGCGAGGACACCGAGCTGGTCCGCCGAGAGCTCCGTGCCGTGTTCGAGGCAGTCGATCCCCGCGTCGATCAGACCGGGCAACGCGGCTTGGCCGAACACGTGCGCCGTCACCTTCGCGCCCTCGGCGTGTGCGACGGCGATGGCCTCGGCGAGAACGTCGTCGGGCCAGAGCGGCGCGAGATCGCCGACGCCCCGGTCGATCCAGTCTCCGACGAGCTTGACCCAGCCGTCGCCGTCACGCGCCTGTTCGGCGACCGCCTTAGGCAGTTCGGACGGGTCCTCGAGTTCGATACCGAGGCCGGGGATGTAGCGCTTGCGCAGGGCGAGATGCCGTCCGGCGCGGATGATCCGAGGCAGATCGGCCCGCTCCTGCAACGGCCGGACGTCGATCGGCAGCCCGCAGTCGCGGATCAGCAGCGTCCCGGCGTCGCGGTCGGCGATCGCCTGTTCGGTGGCCTCTTCGAGCGTGGTCGCGCCGCCGACCCCGATACCGGGATGACAGTGCGCGTCGACCAGTCCGGGAACGAGAAAGCCTTCCCGGACAACGGTCTCCGCTCCGGCCACCGGTTCCGTCGTGATCCGGCCGCCGGTGACCCACAGCTCACGGTGCTCGCCGTCCGGCAGGACGACACCGGCCAGGTGCAGCGCCTCCACCGGCTACTTGTCCTTCGGCAGCTTGAACTTCTTCGGGTCGAACCCGGGTACGTCGTTCATGCCGCCGAGCTGCGAAAGGTCGGGCATTCCAGGTCCCCCGGGCATTCCGCCGCCCGGAGGCAGCATCGGCATACCGCCGGGGAAGCCGCCGCGGACCTTGGGCTGCGTCGGGCCACGCCCCTTGCCCTTCTTCCCCTTCTTGCCCTTGCGGTTCTTGCTGCTGCCGCCGCCTCCGCCGCCGAAGCCGAAACGGCCCGCCATCTGCGCCATCATCTTGCGCGCTTCGAAGAACCGGTTGACCAGGTCGTTCACGTCGCGGACGGCGACACCGGACCCCTTCGAGATCCGCACGCGGCGCGAGGCGTTGATGATCTTCGGGTCGGCCCGCTCGGCGGGGGTCATGCCGCGGATGATCGCCTGCAGCTTGTCGAGCTGCTTGTCGTCGACCGCCGCGAGCTGGTCCTTCATCTGGCCGGCGCCGGGCAGCATGCCGAGCAGGTTGCCGATCGGGCCCATCTTGCGGACCGCGAGCATCTGCTCGAGGAAGTCCTCGAGGGTGAGCTGGCCACTGCCGAGCTTGGCCGCGGTCTGCTCGGCCTTCTCCTGGTCGAAGTGCTGCTCGGCCTGCTCGATGAGGCTGAGCACGTCGCCCATGCCGAGGATCCGGCTGGCCATCCGGTCCGGGTGGAAGAGGTCGAAGTCTTCGAGCTTCTCACCGTTGGAGGCGAACAGGATCGGCTGGCCGGTGACCTGGCGGACCGACAGCGCGGCACCACCACGGGCGTCACCGTCGAGCTTGGTGAGCACGACACCGGTGAAACCGACGCCGTCGCGGAACGCCTCGGCCGTGGTGACCGCGTCCTGACCGATCATCGCGTCGACGACGAACAGCGTCTCGTCCGGCGAAACGGCGTCGCGGATGTCCGCGGCCTGCTTCATCAGCTCTTCGTCGACACCGAGACGGCCGGCGGTGTCGACCAGGACGATGTCGTGCTGGGCGCGCTTGGCCTCGTCGATGGCGCGGCGGGCGACGTCGACCGGGTCTCCGACGCCGTTGCCGGGCTCGGGCGCGAAGACCGCGACCCCGGCCCGCTCGCCGACGACCTGCAGCTGCGTGACCGCGTTGGGACGCTGGAGGTCACACGCGACCAGCATCGGCGCGTGGCCCTGCTTCTTCAGCCACATCGCGAGCTTGCCCGCGAGCGTCGTCTTACCGGCACCCTGCAGACCCGCGAGCATGATGACCGTCGGCGGGTTCTTCGCGAACGTGAGCCGCCTGGTCTCGCCGCCGAGGATGGTGACGAGTTCCTCGTTGACGATCTTGATGACCTGCTGCGCCGGGTTCAGCGCGCCGTGCACCTCGGCGCCCTTGGCGCGTTCCTTGATCCGGGCGATGAAGTCCTTGACCACAGACAGCGCGACATCCGCCTCGAGCAACGCGATACGGATCTCACGCGCGGTGGCGTCGATGTCGGCGTCGGAGAGCCTGCCCTTGCGAGACAGGGTCTGCAGGGCGGACGTGAGCCGATCGGAGAGGGTGTCGAACACGGGTGTGCACGCTCCAGCTGGGTCGTTGTGGCTTGCCGGTACGAACCGGCGGCTTCCCAGGGTAGTCGGTGTCCGAGGTCAGCGTTTGACGCGGTTGCGGACGGCCGGCAGCGTCAGTCCGAGCAGCAGCGGCCCGAGGACGCGCATGGCCAGCCGCATGACCTCGCCGAACGACGTCTGCTCCTTCGGCAGCGAGGCCGGTTTCGTTTCCAGCGAAACGGTGCTCTGGGCGACGTAGCTCAAGGTGTCCCCGAAGGCGGGCGTGGCCTTGAATCCGCCTAGCCGGAAGCCGACGGTGGCCAGCAAGACGAGGACGGCCAAGGTCGTGAGGGCTCTCTGGCGCTTGCGGTACGAGCCGAACGCGCAGGCGCCTTCCAGCCGCAGCGCAAAAAACAGGGCTCCGGGACCGGTCGCCCCTCGTTGACCGGTACCGGAGCCCCTACGGAAGGCTCGCCTCCCCGCGAGCCGACCGTAAGCACACTTGGCGAGCTTCGCGGGACTCTGTATCGCCGGACCCCCAGTACCAGGCGATTCGCTGCCCGCGCTCTCTTTCCGCGCGATGGCATAACCATGCCCGGTCACCGTGGGGTCACGGCAGCGTGAAGACCCCCAACTCCCCCTGAGTAGATCTACTCAACTGGTCTTGGCCGACGACGAAGCCCGCTTCGCCCGCGTCCGCGCCTGGCGTGCCTTGTCCGCCGCTTCCCTGGCCTTCTCGACCGGGGCGCGATCGGCTTCGACCGCGCTCTGCTGCAAGGCGGCCAGCAGCCGCGTCACACCTTCCGCCTGTTCGGCGGCGGTCGGCTGGAGGACGTCGTCGCCGTCCAGCTTCGCCTGGATGAGTGCTTCGAGCGCCTCACGGTAGCGATCGGTGTACCGGCCGGGTTCGAAATCCTGCGTGAGATCTTCGATCAGCGAGACCGCGTTCCGCAATTCCCCGCGCCGCAGATCGACGTCCTCGTGCAGGAACGGGAAGTCCGGCCGCCGGATCTCGTCGGGCCACAGCATCGTCTCGAGCAGGATCACCTGATCCCGCACGCGCAGCGCGCCCAGCGTCTCGCGCTGCCGCAAGGTCACCTTCACGATCGCGATCCGCCCGGACTGCTGCAGCGCCTCGCTCAACAGCACGTACGGCTTGGTGCCCGCCGGCTCCGGTTCCAGGTAGTAGCTGCGCGCGAAGTACATCGGGTCGACCTGTTCGGCCGGGGTGAAACCGACGACGTCCATCGATTGGGTGGTCGGCGCGAGCAGCGACGCGAAGTCACGGGCGGTCAGCAGGACGACGTCGCCGTTGGGGACCGGGTGCCCCTTCGCGATCTCGGCCGCGGGCACTTCGGCGCCGTCGACCTCGCAGACCCACTTCACCCGCACTCTGCCGCCGTCCGGCTCGTGCACCTGGTGGAGGGGGATGTTGTGCTCTTCGGTCGCGCTGTACGCCTTCACCGGAATGGCGTATGTCCCGAATCCGATCGTGCCTTTCCACACCGCTCGCATGGCCCACCTCCGCCTGGTCAGCGTATCCACGCGCCGAAGCGGCGGGACAGCTACAAACGGGTGTCAGGGGCGACTGAATCGCTCACACATTCGAATGACGGGCGCGATTCGGCGAGTGCCTCGGCCGAACAGTCGACAGCGGTGGCCGCCGCACGGAGCACTTCGGCGACCACCTCGACGTCGACCATCGGGGCGGTGGCCAGCGCGCCTTCGCCTCCCCCTTCGACCCGCCCCGCCATGCCTTCGAGCGCGATGGCCAGTGCCTGCTGGCCCGCGACGAGGTGCCGGACCACTTTGAGCAGTTCGGGCACGGTCGCGGCGGTACCGGACGCGGTGAGGGAGACGGCGAGGTCGTCCGCGCAAGCGCGGAGATGGGAGGCGACGACCGTCGGCGGCAGCGTGATCCGCTGTGGTCCGGGCGAGTTCTGCTCGTGCCCCAGCACGCGCTCACCGCCCTCCGGCTCCGTCGGGTCTCGACCGCGCACATCCTGCCACCGCTACCCTCCGCGACTCGCACGACACCCCGATCCCGGTTCAGGAAGCGGCCGCCAGCAGTGCCGCTTCGACCTTCGACCGCCACGCCTGGTCGACCCGGCCGCTCCGCGGCGCGACGGCGAACGAGTCGACGACGGCGCCACCGAGCGTGGCCACCTTCGCCCACCGGACCTCGGCCTCACACCGGCGCAGCGCGCCCGCGACCCGGTACAGCAGCCCGATCCGGTTCGCGGCCCGAAGTTCGACGACGACCGTGTCGCGTCCGCTGGTCTCGTCGTCGAACCAGATCACCTTCGCCCCGGCCGACGGCGCCTCCTCTCCGCCGTAGTCCCGTTCCTTCGCCGCGAGCCGCTGGGTGAGCGGCAGCGTCCCCGCCACCGCCCGCGCGAACTGCTCCCGCAACAGCGTGACGTCGGGCAGCGAGCCGAATTTCGGTGACGCCGTGAAGACTCCCGCCCGTCCCCCGTCGTGCCCGCGCAGCACCGCCGCGTGGACCTCCAGCGAGTTCAGCGCCAGCACCCCGGCCGCGGGCGCCAGCAGTTCCGCGCGGGCGGGGACCGCCAGTACCACCGTCACCACTTTTCCGGCGGCGGTGATGCGCACCTCGCCGCGGCCGGACGCGACGGCTTCGGCGACGAGCTCCCGTTGTTCGGCGCCCATCGGCTCCGGCGGCAGGAAACCCTTGCCGTGCAACGCTTCTTCGCAGCCGGACACCAGTTCGGCGAGCAGGCGTGCCTTCCAGTCCGTCCATACGCCCGGCCCGGTGGCCAGCGAATCCGCCGTCGTCAGTGCGTGCAGCAGTTCCAGCAGGACGAGATTGTCGTCGAGCGTCTTGGTGACCCGCTGGATCGTGGCGGGATCGCTGATGTCCCGCCGCGTCGCGGTATGCGGCAGCAACAGGTGATGCCGCACCATCGCCGCCACCAGCGCCGCATCGGCGGCGGGCAACCCGAGCCGGGCGGCCACCTGTGCACTGATCTTCGCGCCGAGTTCGGAATGGTCCGCGTCGCGGCCCTTGCCGATGTCGTGCAGCAACGCGCCGATCAGCAACAGATCCGGCCGCGAAACGGTGGTCGTCAGTTTCGACGCCTCGACCGCGGCCCGCACGAGATGTCTGTCGACGGTCCACGAATGCACCGGCGACCTCGGCGGGAGATCCCGCACCGCACCCCATTCGGGGAACAGCCGCGCCCACAGGCCGGTGCGGTCCAGCGCCTCCACGGCGTCGACGAGTCCCTCACCCGCGCCGAGCAGTTCCACCAGCGCCTTGAGGGCGTCGGCAGGCCACGGCGCGCGCAGTTCGGGTGCCGTGTCGGCGAGCGCCCGCAGGGTTCCGTGCGCGATGGGCTTGCGGATCCGGGCCGACGCCGCGGCGACCCGCAGCAGCAGGGCCGGGTCCTTGGCGGGCAAGGCGTCCCGCGCCAGCGCGACCTCGTTCCCGTGCAGGACGACGCCCTCGTCGAGCGGCGTCCGAACCGGACGGCGGCCGAACCGCGCCTTCGGCGGTTCCACAGTGGACCGGAGCGCGACGTCGACCGCGTACGCGATCGTCCGCCCGGCACCGGAAAGCTTGCGCGCCAAGGTGAACCGATCACCGAAACCGAGTTCACCCGCGACCGTCTCGGCTTCCGGCGCGCTGAGGATGTCCCGCTCCCGGCGCAGTTCCTTGCGCAGTTCCGTCCGGACGTCCAGCAGCAGACTCTTGGCCGCGAGCAGTTCCTCGCCGGGCCTCGCCGTCAGCTGTGCCGCTGCCAGAGCTTCCAAGACGGCGAAGTCGCGAAGCCCGCCTCGGCCGTGCTTGAGATCCGGCTCGGCGGACTGCGCGATCTCGCCGCTACGGGCCCAGCGCTGACGCACCGCGTCCGACAGCTCGCCCATCCGTTTCCGGGCGGTTCTCCGCCACTGGTCCCGCGACGCGGCCGCCAGCCTCGCGGTGATTTCGGTGTCCCCGGCGATGTGGCGGATGTCGAGCAGCCCCATCGCGGTCCGCAAGTCCTCCGACGCCACCTTCAGTGCCTCACCCGGCGTGCGGACCGAGTGATCGAGGCCGATCTTGGCGTCCCACAACGGGTACCAGATCGCGTCGGCGATCTCGCCGACGCGCGAGTTGCCGTTGTGCAGCAACAACAGATCGAGGTCGGAGAAGGGCACCAGCTCGCTGCGCCCCAGGCCGCCGACGGCGGCCAGCGCGACACCGGGTTCAGCGGTGTCGACACCGGCCGCCGAAGCGCCCTTGCCCAACCAGAATTCGTAGAGGTCGACCAGGGCCGCCCGCAACGCGGCCGCCCCTAGCCTCCCGTGCCTGCCCTCGAGCAAACGCTCGGTGGCCTTGACCAGTTCACCCCCGTCGGCCATCCGTGACGCCTATAGGGCGTCCGAGCCGCGCTCGCCGGTGCGTACCCGGATGACCGTCTCCACCGGCGTCACCCAGATCTTCCCGTCACCGATCTTGCCGGTGTGGGCGGCCGTGGTGATCGCGCCGAGGACCTTCTCGACGTTGGAATCGTCGGTGACGACCTCGACCCGCAGTTTCGCCACGAAGTCCACGGAGTACTCCGCACCCCGGTAGACCTCGGTGTGGCCCTTCTGCCTGCCGTAGCCCTGTACCTCACTGACCGTCATGCCGAGCACGCCCAGCTGCTCCAGCGAGGAGCGGACGTCGTCGAGCGTGAACGGCTTGACGATCGCGGTGATCAGCTTCATGCCTTGCTCTCCTCGAGTTTCGTGGCCGCGGTTCCGGTGGCCGTCTTGACCGGGACGGAGCTCGGCTGGCCGAGGCCGCCGCCCGAACCGGTGAAGTCGTACGCGCTCTCCGCGTGCTGGGCCTCATCGATACCACTGACCTCGTCCTCCGCGCTGACGCGGAATCCGCCGAGCTTCTTGATCACCCAGCCGATGATGAAGGTCAGCACGAACGAGTAGCCGAGGACCACGGCCGCCGCGAGCGCCTGCTTGCCCAGCTGGCTGAGGCCACCGCCGTAGAACAGGCCGTCGACACCGAGCGAGTTGACGCTGGTCGTGCCGAAGAAGCCGATGAGCAGCGTACCGACGAGACCACCCACGAGGTGGACGCCGACGACGTCGAGGGAGTCGTCGAAACCGAAGCGGAACTTGAGGCTGATCGCCAGTGCGCACAGGACACCGGCGATGAGGCCGATGGCGATGGCGCCCAGCGGGCTGACGAAACCCGCCGCCGGGGTGATCGCGACCAGACCGGCGATCGCGCCGGAAGCGGCGCCGAGGGTGGTCGGCTTGCCGACCTTGATCTGTTCGACGATCAGCCAGCCGAGCACGGCGGCCGCGGTCGCGACGGTGGTGTTGGTGAACGCGACGGCGGCGAGGTCGTTGGCGGCCAGCGCCGAACCGGCGTTGAAGCCGTACCAGCCGAACCACAGCAGCGCGGCGCCCAGCAGCACGAACGGCACGTTGTGCGGGCGTCCGGTGCCCTTCGGCCAGCCCTTGCGCTTGCCGAGCACGATCGCGAGCGCGAGACCCGCCGCGCCGGCGTTGATGTGGACCGCGGTACCGCCGGCGAAGTCGAGCGCCTTGAGCTGGTTGGCGATCCAGCCGCCGACCGAATCGGCGCTGATGAAGCCGTTGAACGAGAACACCCAGTGCGCGACCGGGAAGTACACGACGGTCACCCACACCGCGACGAACAGCGTCCAGCCCCAGAACTTGGCGCGGTCGGCGATGGCACCGGAGATCAGCGCGGGCGTGATGATCGCGAACATCAGCTGGAACATCACGAAGGCGAACAGCGGCAGCGCGTCCGCGCCGGGCCAGGCGACCTCGGGCGTGGTGCTGGTCGCGGCGGTCGCGAATCCGGCCAGCTTGCCGGAAATGGTCGAAAGACCCGCGAAGTCGAAGTTGCCGAGCAACCCGCCGCCCACGTCGTTCCCGAACGCCATCGTGAAGCCGTACAGCGTCCAGAGGACACCGACCACGGCCAGCGCGATGAAGTTCATCATCAACATGTTCAGAACGCTCTTCGCGCGGACCATGCCGCCGTAGAAGAACGCCAATCCCGGTGTCATGAGCATGACCAGCGCGGCGCTGATCAACACCCATGCGGTGTCTCCTGCGTTCAGCACAATCTTCCTCCCGTGCCTGGGGTGTACTGCGCAGGAATCTTTGGACCGCGGTGTTTCCTCGGGCGGCGATTCAGGTTTCACCCGCGTGAACTGTCGGTACGGCGTTGTTACGGGGAGGTTTCCGGTGACCTGGTGCGTTCTGTCCGGTTGCGAAACCTCGTGGTCGAATAGGGCCATGAACGCGCGTGTATCCGGCCATGACCCTCTGCCACCGGCGATCGTCCGGTCGTTGCGGTGTTCGATCTGTGGTGACCCGGTCGGGGTAACGGAGCGCACGGTGCGTTGCGACCGAGGCCACTCGTTCGACGTGGCGAAGCAGGGGTACGTCAACCTTCTGCACGCGCGTATCCCGGCGGGGACCGCGGACACGGCGCCGATGGTCGCGGCCCGTGTCGACCTTCTGGCGTCGGGTGTCTACCTGCCCCTCGCCGACGCCCTCGCGAAGGTGGCTTCGGAGCACGTCGAGAACGGGATGGTCATCGACGCCGGCGCGGGCACGGGGTACTACCTCGCGCACGTGCTCGACGCCGTCCCCGCCGCCTGCGGACTCGCGCTCGACGTCTCCGCCGTCGCCCTGCGCCGGGCCGCTCGCGCGCACGCGCGCGCGGGCGCGGCCGTGTGGAATCTATGGGAGCCCTGGCCGGTCGCGGACTCATGCGCGACGCTGATCCTCAACGTCTTCGCGCCCCGCAACGCCCCGCAGTTCCACCGCGTTCTGAGCGAAGACGGGCTGCTGGTCGTCGCGACACCGAACCCTGGTCACCTTCGGGAACTGGGTGACCTGGTGATCTCCGTCGACGGTGGCAAGGACGCGCGGCTGGAGGACACCCTCGGCGAACACTTCACCCGGGTGGACCGGCACGAGGTCACCCGACAGGTGGCTTTGGGGCCCGCCCAGATCCGCCAGGTGGTGGAGATGGGCCCGAGCGCACACCACCTCCACCGTGACGGCCGCCGCGAACGCCTCGACGCGATCACCGGACCGGTGGACGTCACCACTTCGTTCAGCGTCACGCTGTACCGGCCGGTGTCCTGATGGAGGCACCCGCGACCCTGCTCGCCGACGCCGCCTGGGTCCGCGCCCGTATCGGAGGTGCCGCGAAGCTCTACGGCTGCTCCCGGCCCGAGGTGCTCGGCACGATCTGGTGGTACTCGCTCTCCTCCGTCCTCGTCGCGCCCTCGGTGGAATCCCTCGTGCGAGGCGAACCCCTGGACCCGTCACTCGACGCCGTCACGATCGACCTCGTCCCGGACGGCCGCTTCACCGGCGCCCGATCGTCACGGCTCCTCGCCGGTGGTCTTGCCGAACTCGGTGAAGCGTTCGCCGGGACACTGGGCACGGCGATCCGCACGATTTCGGCCGTCACCGGGGCGAATCCGCGGGCGCTGGGCGCCATCGCGACGGATTCGATCGGCAACCGCCTGCTGTGGACCGGCGACACCGAACGAGCGATCGCGCTGGCGGCACCGCTCGTGGCCGCGATCGGGCTCGGGCTGCCGGAGCCTCGGTTCTCCAAAATCGGACGGAACACCGTGGTGCGCCGTGCTTCCTGTTGCCTGATCTACGAGGCGGGCAACCCGAAATGCACCAGCTGCCCCCGGCAGACCCCGGAGGAACGGGACCGGCGGCTCCGCGCCGCTCTCGGTTAGTGCACGGTTTCTTTACGGGACAAGGCGAAGTGGTCCTGGCGATCTCGGGATCGCGAGTGGCAAGTCGTGCTCCCCTTGAGCTGTAAGGCAAAGGTGACACGTTGCGAAAGTGCCTTTCGCGACATTCGACGTAGGCGGCCTTCACCCAAGTACATGAAGGCCCCCTTCCTTGCGCCTAGGTACAAGAAGGAGGCCTTCATGTACCTAGGCTTCACGCACTTCGGCTGCCCAACCCACCCTGCGACGCGGCTCTGTGACCATTGGGGCGCGTGACGCATCGTGTGGGTGATCGCCTCATCCGGCGGCGAGATTCTCACCGGTCAACGCGGCCACCATCGCCGCCCGGGAACCGACCCCCAGTTTGGTGAAGATCCGGCGCATATGCGCGGAAACCGTGTTCAGGCTGATTTCCAGCACGCCGGCGATCTGCTTGTTCGTATAGCCACGGCCGACCATGCGCGCCACTTCGTGCTCGCGCGGGCTGAGCAGGTCGTGCGGCTCCGGCGTCACCGGGACGAGCAGGCATCTGACGCCGTGCTCGGTGACGTCGAGCAGCGGTTTCCGCTGCACGGTGCCCCCGTCGTTCAGTTCCATGACACGTCTGACGAGTGATCTCGTCAGGTTTCGTACGGCTTCGTCCTCCGTGACGACCGTCGCCCGCTGCCGCGCGAGGTCGTGTAGCGACGACGCGGGAAATCCCATCACCGGGCTCGTGGACATAGACCGGCCTCCCCCCTCTAGGTTCCCTCCCTCTCTAGCAAACCCCTCCGACACGAAAAGCGCATCGTCGGTTTGTGTGACAAGTACGAACTAGTCGATTCATGTCACGCAGGAACGTGTGACTACCGGTGCCCCCCGGTATGCGGGCAGTGTCGGGTCAGTGCTCACCGACGCACCGCGCCGGCGATCGCGGATTTTCACCGGAGCAGAGGAGAACGGTTATGAGCCGTGGCTATGCGGCAGTGGACGGCGAGCTGGAAGACGAGCTGAGCCGTGAACTCGAGGCCGAGTTCGAAAACGAACTCGAGGACGAACTGGAAGGCGAATTCGAAGACGAGGACGAGTTCGAAGACGAGCTCGGCGGCCTGGCCCGGGAGCTCGAAGACGAGCTGGAGGACGAGGTCTACGGCGAGTACGAGGATGAGGACGAATTCGAGTCCGAGTTCGAGGCCGTCGTCCGCGAACTCGAGGACGAGTTCGAACTGGAATCCGAGGACGAGGACTTCACGCATCCGGCGCGGCGGGTCTATCCCGACGCCGAGATGATGGCGCAACTGGCCTTCCAGGCCGAGAACGCCGAGACCGAGGACGAGGCGGAGGCCTTCCTCGGCGCGCTCGCGCCGCTGGCGTTCCAGGCGGCGAAATGGGCGGCGCCGAAGATCATCAAACACGGTCCTCAGCTGATCCGCGGCGCGGTCAACCTCGGGCGCAAGCTGTGGCGGAACCCGGCGACCCGCCGCGCCGTCCGGCATATCCCGAAGATCATCGGCCGCACCGCGCGCGACGTCGGGCGCCGGTACGCCGACGGCCGCCCGATCAACGCCCGGTACATCACGCGCAGGCTGGTCGGCCACACCGTGAACAGTGCGCAGAACGCGCCCGCGAACCGCCGGAACCAGCAGCGCCGCCGCGGCCGTCCCCAGCAGCGCCGTCGTCGCCCCGCCGCCCGCGGCGGGCGCCGGACGCAGTCCCGGGGCCGGGCGGGCGCCGCCCGTCGTGGCAAGGCGCGCGGCCGTGCGCGCCGCCGCTGAGTCTCTGTTGGTGAACCCGCGTCCGCGATCGACGTCGGCAGGGCGCGACCTGGCCTATCAGGTCGCGAAGGAACTGAAGGCGCCCTGCCACCGCCATAGCGGGGCCTTCGGCCGAGGCGGGTTCACCCGCAGGGTCGCTTTCCCGGACAGAACTTCAGCTCCGCCAACACGCGCTGAGGCGCAGCCCGCGGCATCCGGTGAATCGGCCTCGTCCACCGGGTTCCGGCGGGCGAGGCCGTCCGGGGACGACGAACTGACGGCTTGGGTCCTGTCCCAGGCCACCAACGTGGAGCGGCATCTGGAGGCGCTGCGGCCGTTCCGCTGGTCGGAGTTCGGTGATCCGGCCACCGGCCCGAGCCGGGCGCATCTCGCGGCGGTCAATCAGACGATGGCGACCTTGCGGAAGCCGTTGTACTCCGCGACCCGTTCGGTTCGCCGTGCCGCGGACGAGGCGGTGGCGCGGCCGGAGCGGGCCGAGCTCGCCCGGCTGCTGCGGGCGAAGTCCCGGGCACAGCGCTGGGTCACGACCACCGAACGGGTCTGGGACTTCTACCTCGATCTGTTCAACCAGCGGCAAGGCGCGTTCGCCCCGTGGCTGGTGGCGTGCGACCGGGTGGCACTCGACTGCTATCAGTACGCCTACCTCGGGATCGGGCGCTGGCGGTCGATCCCGACCCCGCCACCGTTCTGCTACCTGCGCACCGGATCCGGTCCGGCCACCTCGCGCCGCGGGATCCCCCTGCGGCGGCTGGGGAACCGGCTCAATCCCTTTCCGCTGATCCAGCTTCCGTACCACCGGCTGGTGAACCCGTGGACGCTCGGCGCGGTCCTGCACGAGGTGAGTCACAACCTGCAGAACGACCTCGGCATCGCCAGGGCGATCCCGCTGCAGGTGGCGGCAAGACTCGTCGAAGCGGGGGTGCCGCGGGACGTGACCGGCGTCTGGGTCAGGTGGAACCGGGAGACGTTCGCCGACCTGTCCGCGCTGCTGCTGGGCGGTCCGGCGGTCGTCGGTTCGCTGTTCGACGTCATCGGGCGCACCGAACTCGAAACGACGGGGTTCACCCCGCGCGCGGTGCATCCGGTGCCGTACCTCCGCGCGAAGATCTCGGTGGAACTGTTGCGCCGCATGGGTTTCGCCCGGCACGCGGAGTCGTACGCGGCGATGTGGCACAAGCTGTACCCGCGGGCGAAGCTGATCAACGCACCGTCGGCACTGCTGAAGACGGCGGACAAGGCGATCCCCGCGGTGGTGGACGCGATGTGCTTCACCTCGTTCCCGTCGCTGGGGCACCGTCCCCTGGCGAAGGTGCTGCGGTTCGAAGCCAAAGAACAGGCGATGATCGAAGAAGCCGCGGAAAGACTGGCCGATGGGGTCTCCCCCGGCGTGGTACCGGAACGGTTCCTGATCGGCGCGGTCCGGTTCGCGCTCGACGAACGGATGGCTCCCCCGAAACGGCTTTTCGGCTTCTTCATGGAAGAGCTCGGCAGGAGGGCGAGATGACGCTCGACACCGAATTCTCCCGGCTGGGCAAGGAAGTGAACCAGGTGGCCGCGTGCTGGCGGGCGTTGGAGATCAGCGTCGCCGAAGACCGGCCCGCCGGCGTCGGGCTCGCCGCGGCGGATCATCTCGCCGAGGTCGTCTTGGACGGAACCGGGGAGGTCGAGGCGGCCACACGCGCGACACAGCGCCCGGTGAGCGCGGAGTCGTTGCACACCACGGCGTCGTCGCTGCTGAACCTGCGGCGGCGGGTGGACGGGCAGTGCCGTTCGCACCACGCGGTCTCCGGGCTGCTGCGCGCGGTGCACGGACGGGAACAGGAATGGCGGGGCTGGGCGAAGAGCTTCCACGCCGGGGTGGACCAATGCGCCGCCGCCTTGTCCTCGGCGGAGGACGTGATGGTGCGGTGCTGGCGTGAAGCAGTGGAACTGGCCGAATTCAAGGGATGTGGGGCGACCCGATGACGATCAACGACGACCGCGGCGCGACGTTGCCGCGCGCACAGGACATCGACAGCGCGTATCCGCTGTCGACCGGGCAGTACCCACCGCAGGCGGCGGCCCCCGGCAAACTCGCCGAACAGACGATCAGCGACATGCTCGGCTGGAAGTGGCGCGAAGGCGACACCAAGGGGTTCGTCGCCGCGCTGACCGGCAGCTTCGAGCTGAAAGAGGTCCAAGGCCGCACCGAGGCGAAATGGACTCCGCGCGGATACGCGATCCAGGCCGACCTCGGCGCCGTCACCGGCGGCCAGGCCTCGCTCGCGGCGAGGGCCAGGAGCGCGGTCAAGGACTCGCTGGCACTGCTCGATTCGCTCCGTCCACTGAGGACGGACGCGGATCCCGAGAACGCGGAGGGCTTCCGCGCGCTCGTCCGGCACGATCTCGAACAGATCCGGCAGGAGCTGGAGAACCCGCTGATCCGCGTGGCGCGGGTCGATCAGCTCTTCCTGCTGCTGCTCGGGAACGGCGGCCTCGCGGTCGGCGCCGGGGACCGTACGCAAGGGCACCTCGGCCAGCTTCGGGACGAGTTCGGCCTGGTCTCGGGCAAGGTCAACACGATCGAAGAGGAACGGATCCAGACCTCCTTCATCACGCTGACGGATTGGGTGGTCTCGTTGTTCAGGGGCTGGCAGGACGCACGCGACAAGATCGACCCGTTCTCGCAGCCGGCCGGCGGCCAGCCGTTCTTCGGTCCCGCCGTGGTCGCGCTCTCCCAGCTGCTGTCGGCGACCGCCTCGCAGGTCGACGAGGTCGTCGCGATGCTGCGGTCGGTGTTCGTCCAGCAGGAGGACCTCGAAGTGCTCCGCGTCCCGGATCCGCAGGGCGGGACGATGTCGCTCGGCGGGCTGCTGCGCTGGATCCGCGAGTTCGCCACCTTCGAGGGCGGCAAGCTGATCGAGTCGGCGGGCAAGGAAGGCGTCGGCACGTCGTTCCTGCAGATCGCGAAGCGGCTGCAGCGGATCGTGGCGAACCTTCCCCGGCAGAACACCGGCGGTCCCAACGGCGACGTGCCGGGCAACTTCCGCGCGTCGCTTCCCCCGGGGTTCTTCAGCTCCCGTGTCCAGCGAGCCATCGACGAACTCGACGACCACCTCCAGGAGGTCGTCCGGATCGCCGCGCCGATCGGGCGGGACGGCTCACCGTCCTCGTCCGAGCCGAACCCGCCCGCGCCGCCCACCCCGCAGCTCACGCCGCCGCCCGGCCGGACACCGGCGGTGCCTTCGGTCGCCGAGCTCCGTGAGGGGCGCGGCGCCGGAGAAGGGCAGACACCACCCGAGGCGGAGGAACCGCCGAAACCCCGGACCACGCGCAAGCGGCCCGGGCAGTAGCCGGACCCGTACGGGAGGAAGACGATGGGCACGGAAAAGGAATACCGGGAACTCTTCGACCGGGTCGCGGCCTTGCGCGGCCAGGTCGCCGGCAAGCTCGCGAACGAACTGGGCAGTGACCCGAAACTCGGCGACGCGGTCCTCAAACAGCTGGACGACATGCTCACCGCCGTCGAGGCCGAACAGCGGGGCAAACCGGGGCCGGCGGACGGCGGGATCGCACAGCTCGTCGGGCTCGGCGACGGTTCGGCCGCGGACCTCGGCGCGACGTCGATGCCACCGGGTGTCGACGCCTACGACGAGACCGTCGCCTCGGAACGGGTCATCGCGGTCGGCGATCTGTACTACCTGTACCAGCACGAACGGATCGGCGTGTTCCGCGTGGTGCAGAAGCTGCAGGAGCTGTTCCAGGGCGGCGCCATCCGGCTTTCGGACGGCCCCGGCGCGTTCGGGCTGTACCGGTTCGACCGGCGGGACGTCCTGCGCTACACCCGGCGGGACCGCGTCAGCGCGTACCGGCGTGTGCTGGGCTACGGCAAGGGGCTCGGCTCGGCGAACTCGCGGCCGAACACCGATTTCCACCAGCTGTTCACCCAGTTCAGCAACCAGGTCGCCTTGTTCTGGCGGGACAAGCGGATCTCCGACGTCGTCCGCGAACGCGCGTACGACCCGAGTTTCGGCAGTGTGGCGGTCGTCCGGCGCAGCGGTCTCGACCTGCGGAACAACCTGAAGTTCACCTCGTACGGTCACCTGAACGTCCTGCGGGTCGAGGTCATGCAACTGCTGACCGAGGCGTTCAAGATCCTCGGTTCGGAGGACGTGCTGGACCTGTTCGGCGCGGCCAACGCGTGGGACACCGTGGACGAGGTGCTGATCCGCTACTTCGATCAGCGGCTGGTGTCCTCACCACGTCAGCGGATGGCGGTCACCGGACGTCAGGTGCTGCGCTGGCTCGCGGCGCCGCACATCCTCGAGACCACCCGCTCCGAATTCGAGGCACTGCTGCTCGAAATCGCGGAGCCGGCCGAAGAGTGGCTGACCTCGGCACAGTCCCTGCGGCTGGCCGACCGGACGAACTCGCGAGAGGTACTGCCGGTCGATCGCCAGCGGCCTGCCGGGGTCGCGGTGTCCCGTGAACCGCGTCCGGTCACCCCGCGCCGGAACGGTCACCGTCCCGGCACCGTGATCACCCTGGACCGCAAGTAGCCACGTGCTGGGAACGATGGTCACGGAGTGGGACGCGAGGTAGCGTCGGGCGCGATGAGTGAACGCACCTGGGGCTTCCGCACCCGCGCCCTGCACGCGGGCGGGACGCCCGATCCGGCGACCGGCGCCCGCGCCGTGCCCATCTACCAGACCACGAGCTTCGTCTTCGAGGACGCGGCCGACGCGGCGAACCTGTTCGCGCTGCAGAAGTACGGCAACATCTACAGCCGCATCGGCAACCCGACGGTCGCGGCCTTCGAGGAGCGCTTGGCCAGTCTCGAAGGCGCGATCGGCGGGGTCGCCACCGGCAGTGGTCAGGCAGCGGAGTTCTTGACCTTCTCCGCCCTCGCCGAGGCGGGCGACCACATCGTCTCGGCGGGCGGGCTCTACGGCGGGACGGTCACGCAACTCACCGGGACGCTGCGCCGCTTCGGTATCGAGACCACCTTCGTCAGCGGAGACCGCATCGAGGACTACGCGGCCGCCATCACGGACCGGACCAAGCTGCTCTTCACCGAGGTCATCGGCAATCCCGGCGGAGGGATCGCCGACATCGCCGGGCTGGCCGAGCTCGCGCACGCACACGACATCCCGCTGGTCGTCGACGCCACCCTGGCGACGCCGTACCTGTGCCGCCCGATCGAGCACGGCGCGGACATCGTGCTGCATTCGGCCACGAAGTTCCTCGGCGGGCACGGGACCACGCTGGGCGGGGTGGTCGTCGAGTCCGGGAAGTTCGACTGGGGCAACGGGAAGTTCCCGCGGATGACCGAGACCGTCGAAAGCTACGGCGGCCTGAAGTACTGGGAGAACTTCGGCGAGTACGCCTTCTGCACCCGGCTTCGCGCCGAGCAGTTGCGCGACATCGGCGCCGTCCTCTCACCGCACTCGGCCTTTCTCCTGCTGCAAGGGGTCGAGACACTGCCGCAGCGGATGGACGCCCATGTCGCCAACGCGCGAGCCGTCGCGGAGTACCTCGCGAACGACAGCCGGGTCGCCTGGGTGAACTACGCGGGCCTGCCGGATCACCCACACCACGACCGCGCGAGGAAGTACCTGCCCGCCGGGCCGGGCGCCGTGTTCTCCTTCGGCGTCGACGGCGGCCGCGCGGCCGGGGAGACGTTCGTGAACTCGGTCGAGCTGCTGTCGCATCTGGCGAACGTCGGGGACGCGCGGACGCTGGTCATCCATCCGGCGTCCACCACCCATCAGCAGCTCTCCGAGGACCAGTTGCACGCGGCGGGGGTGGGAGCGGACCTGATCCGCCTGTCGGTCGGGCTGGAGGACGTCGACGACATCCTGTGGGATCTCGATCAGGCGCTCGGCAAGGCGGTGGCGGGATGACCTACGACGTCGGCGCGGTCGAGCGGCGCCGCATCCTCTCGCGGACGAAGTCGGTGACCATCGTCGGCGCCTCGAACAATCCGGCGCGGCCGAGCTACTTCGTCGCGACGTACCTGCTCTCCTCCAGCAAGTACGAGGTCAACTTCGTGAACCCGCGGCTGGACGAACTCCTCGGGCGGCCGGTGTACCCGTCGCTGGCCGACGTGCCCGGCGAGGCCGACCTGGTCAGCGTGTTCCGCAAGCACGACGACCTCCCCGGCGTCGCCGAGGAGGTCGTCGAGGCCGGAGCGCGCACGCTCTGGCTTCAGCTGGGCCTGTGGCACGAACCCGTCGCCGACCGCGCCAAGGAGGCGGGGCTGGACGTGGTGATGAACCGGTGCGTCAAGATCGAGCACGCCCGGTTCGCCGGTGGGCTCCACCTCGCCGGTTTCAACACCGGCGTGATCAGCTCCCGTCGCCAGTCCGCCCCCTGACCAGGGCCTGCCCCGGCCCGTGAGAGGGTGGCGGCATGGCCAAACCGACGCCGCTGCAGATCAGGAACATCGTCATGGCAGTGCTCATGGCGGGTGCCCTGGTGTGGAACCTGTCCATCGGCGGCGCTTGGTGGCTCACCGCGATCTTCTCGGTCGGCATCGTCCTCTCGTTGTTCTCCGCGTACCTGAACCGGCGCGACGCTCAGCCCTGAGCCGCTTCGAAACGCGAAGCGACATCGGCGCGGCCACGCTCCGAAAGCGCCCCGAAGAGACGTAGGCGCGCCATCCCGCCGTCGGGATAGATGTCGAGGCGGACTTCGGTCACCTCGGGTCCCGCGGCGAGGGCGAACCGGTGCCGCGTGTCGGGCTGCAACCGCGTCTTGGGCAGCAGTTCGACCCATTCGCCGTCGCCGTCCCGGCCGCTCAGTGCCGCCCAGCCCGGCGCGTTGCCCTTGAGGTTGCTGTTGTCGAACTCGGCGAAGCGGACGACGCCCGCGCCGGCGAGCCGCACCGTGACCCAGTCGTTCCCGTCGTCCCGCCGCCGCGCGGTCTCCCAGCCCTCGGCCTGATGCGCGGCGAGCCCCGGCGAGAGAAGGTTGTTGGGCGAGGAATAGAACATGTTGCTGCATCCGGTGACCACCGCGCCGTTCTCCAGCGCGGCGAGATCGAGCGCACCGAGGTCGAGCAGGCGCGGGTCCGGGATCGGGGTGCCGTGCACGCGCAGCCGGGCCACGCCGCCGTCCGGATGCATGGTCAGCCGGACGTGCGTGTAGCGCTTGCTGCCGCCGATCTCGAAGAAGTTCTCCGTGTGCCCCGCCGCCGCGCCACGTTTCACCAGCACGTCCCAGTCCGCTTCGGACAGTTCGGCCGCGTTGGGATAACCGTCGACGGCGCACGCCTCGACCGAGACGAACGGCGGGTAGTTGCCCTTGAAGAACGCGGTGTCCACGATGACGCCGGTGATCGCGCCCGCCAGGCCGAGCCGGATCACCGCCTGGTCGTCGCCGGGCTCGCGGTGCCGCCGGGTCTCCCAGCCGTCGTAGACCTGGCCCTTGGGGCCGAAGGTCTCCGTCTGATGCGCGGGTACCCAGGGATTGACCAGGTTCTCCTTCTCGGCGAACAACTCGTCCGTCGCCCACATCACGGTCCCGCCGAACTTGCGCGAGGCCAGATCGGGCAGGGCTGTCCACTCAGGACGGTCGTTCACGGCATCCTCCATCTCAGCAATCACCCCGGGTCAGCAGAACGCCTGCCGGGTCTTCACCGGTGATCTCCTCGCCCCGCAGCCACGTGCTCCGGACGACACCGGCCAGCGGCCGTCCGTGGTAGGCGCTGACCGGGTTGCGGTGCTTCAATTTCGCGACGTCGACGACGAAGGCCTCGTCGGGCGCGAACACGCTGAAGTCGGCGTCGTAGCCCGGCGCGAGATGCCCCTTGCGGCGCATCCCCGCCTGCGCGGCCGGATGTTCGGCCATCCAGCGGACGACGTCGGTGAGGGCGAACCCGCGCTGCCGTGCCTGGGTCCAGACGGCGGGCAGGCCGAGCTGCAGGCCGGCGATCCCGCCCCAGGCGAGCCCGAAATCGCCGCTGTCGAAGCGTTTCAGTTCGGGCGTGCACGGCGAATGGTCGGTCACCACGCAGTCGATGACGCCGTCCGCGAGACCCTGCCACAGCAGTTCGCGGTTCCCGGCCTCGCGGATCGGCGGGCAGCATTTGAACTGCGTGGCGCCGTCGCCGATCTCCTCCGCGGTGAAACTCAGGTAGTGCGGGCAGGTCTCGGCGGTGAGCCGGACACCGTCACGCCGCGCGCTCTCGACCATCGGCAGGGCGTCCGATGAGGACAGGTGCAGGATGTGCGCGCGGACGCCGGTCTTCCTCGCCAGCTCGATGACCTGCGCGATCGCCACGTTCTCCGCGCCGCGCGGACGCGAGTGCAGGAAGTCTTCGTACTTCTCGCCGTGCGGATCGGGCGCGTGATCGATCGCGTCGGAGTCCTCCGCGTGCACGATGATCATGCCGTCGAAGGTCCGCAGTTCGGTCATCGCCTCTTCGAGCCCGCGCGCGTCCAGCGGCGGGAACTCGTCGACGCCGGAATGCAGCAGGAAGGATTTGAAGCCGAACACGCCGGCCTCGTGCAGACCACGCAGGTCCGCGAGGTTACCGGGGATCGCGCCGCCCCAGAACCCGACGTCGACGTGCACCCGCCCCTCGGCGGTCTTGCGCTTCACCTCCAGGGACGCGACGTCGACCGTCGGCGGCAGGCTGTTCAGCGGCATGTCCACGATCGTGGTGACCCCGCCCGCCGCGGCCGCGCGGGTCGCCGAGGCGAAACCCTCCCATTCAGTGCGGCCCGGGTCGTTGACATGCACGTGCGTGTCCACCAGACCCGGCAGGAGGACGACGTCCTCGCCGAGTTCGAGTACCCGATCGCCGTCCAGGTCGGCTCCGGCGGGCTCCACCGCGACGATGCGGCCGCCGTCGACACCGATGGTCGCGGGTACCTCTCCGGCGGCCGTCACGGCTCGGGCGGCTTTGATCACCAAGTCCATCTAAAAGCCTCCAACTTCCACTGAGTGGAATCGAGGTTTCGCACTCCGACATTAACTCCGGCCACCCTGCTCGTCAACGAGCCCGGGCGGCGCTACCTTCGCTTCGTGCAGTTAGAAGCCGAGTTCACCAGCGAACCGTTCCACGGCGAGGGTCCGCCACCCGAACACGCCGTCAAAGCCCGCGACACCGCGGAAGACGCGGGACTGTCCGCCGACTTCGGCCCGCTCGGCACCCTCGTCCGCGGTGACGCCGACACCCTCCTCGACGCGCTTCCCGCCATCGCCAGGGCGGCGCTGGACGGCGGCGCCACGCGCGTGACCCTCCAGCTCCGGCAGGTCGGCGACGACGCGGGCGAGCCCGCCGTAGAACTGCACAGCGCGCTCGCCCGCCTAATCGGCGACGTCGAACGCGAACTCGGCGGGAAACTCGACACCCTCGACCGGGCCGCCAAGCAGCGCGCGGTGCGACTGCTCAAGGAACGCGGCGCGTTCGGCCTCCGCAAGTCGGTTTCGACGGTCGCCGAGGCACTGGGGGTCACGAGGTTCACGGTCTACAACTACCTCAACCGGGACCAAGACTGAAGAGCTGTTTCAACAAAATGTTGACGACGGCCGAAGCGTCGCCGTACCGTCAGTTCCCGTGCCGCTCACCATTCGAGAGTTCAACGAGGCTCCCGCACAGGACGTCCGGCCGGCGCTGACCGCCTGCCTCGACGTCCCGCGCTGGGTGGAAACCCTGCTGGCCAGGCGCCCGTACGCCGGCCTCGCCGCGCTGCTCGCCGCGTCCGAGGCGCTCACCCCGTTGCGCCCCGAAGAGGTCCGGCGCGCCATGGCGGCCCATCCCCGGATCGGGGAGAAAGCCGGCGGCGAGAGCACCGAAGCGGGCTGGTCGCGCTCCGAACAGTCCGGAGTGGACGGTGACGCGGCGCGCGAGTTCGCCGCGGCCAACGCCGAATACGAAGCGACGTTCGGGCATGTCTTCCTGGTCTGCGCGAGCGGCCGGAGCGGCGCCGAACTGCTGGAGAACCTCCGTTCGAGGCTTTCGAACGGCCCCGAGAAGGAACTCGAAGTGGCCGGCCAAGAGCTGGCCAAGATCGCCGCGCTGCGGCTGGAGAAGGCGGTGACGGCATGAGCCTCGTGACCACGCACATCCTCGACACCGCCGCGGGACGGCCCGCCGCGGACGTCGGCGTCCGGCTCGAAACCGGCGCCGGCGATCCCGTCGCCGAAGGGCGGACCGACGCCGACGGCCGGATCCGCGACCTCGGCCCGGACACCCTGGACCCCGGGGTGTACCGGCTGGTCTTCGACACCGGCGCCCACCTCGGCCCGGACTCCTTCTTCCCCGAAGTCACCTTGACCTTCCGCATCGCCGACGGGACCGAGCACCACCACGTGCCGTTGCTGCTGAGCCCGTTCGCCTATTCCACCTATCGAGGGAGCTGATCGCCCGTGGCCATCACCCTGGGCCCCAACCAGTACGGCAAGGCCGAAGTCCGGCTCGTCACCGTTCAGCGCGAAGGCACCGTCCACCACCTCAAAGACCTCACCGTTTCGACGTCGCTTCGCGGCGACCTCGCGGCGACGCACCTCACCGGCGACAACGCCGATGTCGTCGCGACCGACACGCAGAAAAACACCGTCTACGCCTTCGCCAAAGAGGCCCCGGTCGGCGAGATCGAGGACTTCGCGCTGCGGCTCGGACGCCATTTCGTCGGCTCGTTCGAGCACATCACCGGCGCCCGGATCCTCATCGACGAACACGGCTGGAACCGGATCTCGGGCCACGACCACGCGTTCTCCCAAGCGGGCAGCGAGAAGCGGACGACCGCCGTGACCGTCCAGGGCGACCAGGCCTGGGTGGTGTCCGGTTTGGACGATCTCGTGGTGCTCAAGTCGACCGGTTCGGAGTTCCACGGCTTCCCCCGCGACAAGTACACGACGCTGGCCGAGACGAACGACCGGATCCTGGCGACCGCCGTGACCGCGCGCTGGCGTTACCAGGGCGACGGGATCGACTGGGCCACGAGCCACGCGGAGGTCCGGCGGATCATGCTGGAGACGTTCGCGGACAAGCACAGCCTCTCCCTGCAGCAGACGCTGTACGCGATGGGAGAGGCTGTGCTCAAGGAACGCGAAGAGGTCGCCGAAGTCCGGCTTTCGCTGCCGAACAAGCACCACTTCCTGGTGGACCTGTCACCGTTCGGGCTGAAGAACGACAACGAGGTCTTCTACGCCGCCGACCGTCCGTACGGCCTGATCGAGGGCGTGGTCCTCCGCGACGACGCCGAAGACGCCGGCCTGGCCTGGCACACCCTCGCCGCCTTCTAGGGCACCGGCAGCGGCATACCGGGGACGCTCTGGTCGGCGGGGACGACCCCGTCGACCAGGTAGGCGTTCACGATCTCGTCCACCTTGGGGTTCCCGTCCGCGTAGAGCCCGTGGTCGCCCTCACCGGTCACGGTCAGCATGCGCGAGTTCGCGAACCCCGCGTGCGCCTTCCTGGCGCCCTCGATCGCCGTGGCCGGGTCGTGCTCGGAGTGCACGATCAGCACCGGCGGGACCCCCTTGCCGTCCAGTTTCGGCAGCGGGCGCGGCTCCTTGTCCCAGAACAGGCAGACCGACGCGTTCAGCGTGCCGCCACCCGCCAGGAGCAGCCCGCGGTCCAGGTTCCGCTGCGAAGCGCGGATCAGCGACTCGCGGGTGCCGATGAAACGCCCTTCGCCACAGAGGGTGTTCCAGAAGGTGGCGTCCTGCGCGTCGGGGTGGTCGCCCGCGGCCTCGACGGCGGCCTTGGCCTCGGCCTTCGCCCCTGGATTCTCCATCGCGTCCCGGACCTTGACCAGCAGTTCGGCCAGCGCCGGGAACGTCGCCTTCTTGTAGAGCAGGTAGATGATGGACATGTCGAGCGCCATCGGCCCCTTCCCGTCCATCGGGTTGCGGGACAAGGCATAGCGGACCCGCTCATAGGTCTGCCGGACCTCTTCGCCGTTGGTGCCGAAGTGGTACTTCGCGTCGTACCGCGCCATCCACGGCAGGAAGTCCTGCCGCCAGCGCCGCTCGAAACCGACCGGCTGCCGGTCGAACGTCTTCTGCCAGTCCGTGGTGAACTCCGTCGAGGAGTCGAGCACGAATCGCCCGGTCCGCTGCGGGAACTGCTGGGCGTAGTGCGCTCCCAGCCAGGTTCCGCCGGAGTAGCCGACCCAGTTGATCTTCTCCCGGCCGAGCAGGACGCGGAGCAGATCGAAGTCCCTGATCGTCTGGTGGGTGGTGATCAGCGGGCCGAGCTCGCCACCGGCGCTCTGACAGGACCTGGCCACGTGCTCGGCATTGGCCAGGATCTGGTTCAGATTGCGCGGGTCGCGATCGCGCGGATCCAGCTGCTGGATGAGCCCTGCCGCGCCCCGGCAGGTGACGTTGGTGCTCTTGCCGGTCCCGCGCACGTCGATGCCGATGACGTCCTGGTGTTCACGCAGTTTCTCCTGCCCGCGGAAGGTCACCGGGAACCAGCGCCCGGGACCGCCCGGCCCGCCGGGATTGGTGAACGTCGAGGCCGTCGACGGCCCGGTGGACTTCAGCCTGCTGACGGCGATGGTCAGGTCCTGCCGCTCGTCCGCGCGATCCCAGTCGCGAGGAGTACGGAACGTCGCGCATTCGAGCCCGCTGATGTCGGTGCCCGGCGGCAACGTGACCAGTTCCTCCGCCGCGCAAGGATGCCAATCCAGCTTCTGGCCGGCGTAGTGAGCCGGGACGCTCGCCGAAGCCGTGGTGGCTCCGGTGAGCAGCCCGCCCACGATCACCGGAAGCAACCCGACGGCCAATAGCCGCTTCATGTCCTTCCCCCTGTCTTCCTCGGATTCTCGACGGCTCCCGACGCTAGGGCCGGGCACACCACGCGAACATCGACCGCAGGTAGCGCCGGAAGGTGAACCAAGGTCGAAGGGACGACCGGAACTTGATAGAACGCTCTATCATGGAGCCGTGACTGGAACGCGGGAACGCATCGTGAACGCCGGCGCCGAGCTGCTCCGGCGCAACGGGTACACCGGTACCGGGGTGAAGCAGATCGTCGAGGCGGCGAACGCGCCCTTCGGCTCGCTGTACCACTTCTTCCCCGGCGGCAAGGAACAGCTCGGCGAGGAGGTCATCCGCACCTCGGGGATGATGTACCTCGCGCTGTTCGAGATCTTCTTCGCCGACGAGCCGGACCTGATCCACGGTATCGAGGCCTGCTTCGCCGGCGCCGCCGAGACACTGAAGGCGACCGACTACGCCGACGCGTGCCCCATCGCGACCGTCGCGCTGGAGGTCGCCAGCACCAACGAGAAGCTGCGGATCGCCACGGCCGACGTGTTCACGGCGTGGATCGAGACCGGAACCGAGAAGCTGGGCAAGTACGGCCTCGACCCCGAGTCCGCTCGGCGGCTCACGATCGCTTTGGTGAACAGCCTCGAAGGGGCGTTCGTCCTGAGCCGTTCACTGCGTGACACCGAGGCACTCGAGGTGGCGGGGGCGTCGTCCGTGGCCTTCGCGCGAACGCTGCTCGCCGATGCGTGAAGCACCGACGGCGGGCTTCTGAACACAGGGATTTCTCCGCAACGGACGACGACTTCCGGCCGACCTAGCCGTCGCCAACACCGGAATCCGTTTGGGGAGCCCATGATCATCAGGAAGCTCGTGCTCGGCACCATCGCCGCGGCCGCGTTGCTCACCGCGGGCGCGATGCCCGCGACCGCCGCCGAGGTGCAGCCGTCCACCCTGACCGCGACCACCAGCACCACGCAGATCGACGCCGGGAAGACCGTCACGATCTCCGGGAAACTCACCAAGTCCGACGCCACCCCGATCGCGGGGGCCGAGGTGGCCATCTCGTTCTGCTTCAACGGCTTCTGCGGTGAGGCGCAGGCCAAGCCGGTCACCGACGCCGCCGGCGCCTACAGCGCCACGCTGACCCCGATCCGCACCGGCAACTACCACGCCGACTTCTTCTCCACCGACCCGTCGATCGCGAACTCGCGCGCCGACACCCCGAAGATCGTCGTGCTCCACCCGGTCGAGATCACGTCGTTCACGGCGGGCCGCGGCGTGGACAAGGCCGTGACCGCGGCGGGCACGATCGAGTTCCCCGGCCGGTACACCGCGAACCCGATCCCGGTCGAACTCCAGTACTTCTCACTCAGCACCTACCGCTGGACCACGGCGGCGACGGTCGACGCCACCTGGAACGGCACCACCTGGGCCTTCGCGGCCTCGGCCGAGCACCGCAAGCCCGGTGTCTGGCGGGCCTTCTACGCGGGCCGGCCCGAGATGTTCCACTCCGCCGCGAGCGACCTCGTCTTCGTGCTCTGACGTTCCGTGAAGGCCTCCTTGCGGGGAGGCCTTCACGGAACCTCTAGCGGGAAGCGAGATAGGCCCGCCAATCACCGACGGAGGAGATGTCCGCCAGCTCCGATGAGTCCACATAGGACGAACGCAGGACGGTGGCGAGACAGGCCGCGCCGTCCTCCAGTTCGACGACGCCGAGCTCCAGTTCCGGCGGTTCCGCGGGAACGAGGTGGTCCCTCAGCACCGTGAGCGGCAGGTCGTAGACCTCGCCGACGACGGACGCGGAACCGCCCTCGTACATCGCCGGGAACCGGTCGCCCACGGAGAAGTAGCGGTACTTGGGCGCGGAGCGGGCCACGCAGCACAACGGCGCGCCCTGCAACTGTTCGTGCAGCGGTCCGCCGCGCATACCGCCGCCGTTGAGGAACATCAGAACCACGACATGATCCCTTCGATCCCGAAGTACACCCCGAACACCGCGGCCAGGATCCCGAGGATCCAGCCGATCTCGCGGATCTTGCCCTTGCAGATCTTGATCAGCACGTAGGCGACCAGCCCGGCGCCGATCCCGTTGGTGATCGAGTAGGTGAACGGGATCAGCGCGATGGTCAGGAACACCGGGATCGCGAAATCCAGGTCCTGCCAAGGGATCCGGCGGCATTGCGCCATCATCATCCCGCCGATGACCACCAGCGCGGGCGCCGCGGCCTGTGCCGGGACGACGGCCGCGAGCGGCGTCAGGAACAGCGTCGCGGTGAACAACCCGCCGGTGACGATGCTCGCCAGCCCGGTCCGCGCGCCTTCGCCGACGCCGGCCGCCGATTCGAGGAACACGGTGTTCGGCGCCGATCCGGTGACGCCGCCCGCCAGCGCGCCCGCGCCGTCGACCAGCAGGATCCGGCCCATCCCCTCGACCTTGCCGTTCTTGACCAGGCCCGCCTCCTCCGATACGGAGGTGATCGTGCCCATCGCGTCGAAGAACCCGGAAAGCACCAGCGTGAACAGGAAGACCGCCGCCGTCACCGCGCCCGCCGACCCGAATCCGCCGAAGAGATCGATATCCCCCAGCAAGCTGAAATCGGGATGTGCCACGACCTGGTCGGGCACCTTGGGCTCGACCAGCCCCCAGCCGTCGACCTGGAACACGCTGTTGACGAGCACGGCGAGCCCGGTCGCGACCGCGATGCTGATCAGCACCGCGCCCGGCACCCCGCGGCTCACGAGCACGATCATCAGCAGCAGCCCGAGACAGAAGATCGCGATCGGCCAGCCTTCGAGGTGGCCGGCGATCCCCATCCGCACCGGCACCGTCGACTGCGCGGAATCCGGTGTCCTGGTCACGAATCCGGCGCTGACCAGGCCGACCAGCGCGATGTAGAGCCCGATCCCGACGGTGATCGCGACCTTGAGGGCCATCGGGATCGCGTTGATGATCCGTTCCCGGACCCCGGAAACGGCCATCAGCACGATGCAGAAGCCTTCGAGGACGACGAGCCCGAAGGCCTGCGCCCAGGTCATGGCCGGAGCCATCTGGAAGGCGACGACACCGTTCACGCCGAGGCCTGCCGCGAGCGCCAGCGGCGCGTTGCCGACCAGTCCCATCAGGATCGTGGTGACACCCGCCGCCAGCGCGGTCGCGGTGGTGATCGCCTCGGTGCTCAGCCGCGCGCCGGTGATGTCGGCCGACGCGCCGAGGATGAGCGGGTTGAGCAACACGATGTAACACATCGCGACGAACGTGGTGATCCCGCCACGCACCTCGCGGCCGATCGTGCTGCCGCGATGGGAGATCTTGAACCAGCGGTCGAGCCCGGACAGCCGCCTCGGCTCGGACGAGGGCAGGTGGGGACGCTCTGTACCTAATTGGGTCATGCCTACTCCACAACGTTGTGGGGCGGGAAGAGAATCAGTAAACCTTCTTGTCGGGTTTCGACAGCCAGGCCTGGAAAGGCGCGAAGGAGTCCGGAAGGGACAGTTGGCCGACGGGTAGTGACCAGGTCTCGCGCGGGCGGGAAAAGAGGTCGTAGAACTCGCGGTCGTCGAAGCCCGCCTCGGCCGCGTCGTGGCGGTCCGCGGCGTAGACGACCTTGCCGACACGCGCCCAGAGCGCGGCGGAAAGGCAAAGCGGGCAAGGCTCGCAGGAGGTCACGAGGACACAGCCGTCGAGTCTGTAATCGCCGATCGCCTGGCAGGCCGCGCGGATCGCGACCACCTCGGCGTGCGCCGTCGGGTCCAGCGTCGGCGTCACCTGGTTGGTCCCGGTGGCCAGCACCGAACAGTCGCGGACGATCATCGCGCCGAACGGGCCGCCGCCGCTTTCGACGTTCGAGGTGGCCAGCTGGACGGCTTCGGCGAGCCATTTCTGCTCGTCGGACTCCGAAATGGACAGACGGGTACCCACGGATGTGCTCCTAGCTCGAAAAAGTACGGATTCAGGTGCCGGTGAGGTGTTCGGGACGCACCGGGACACGGGGCAGCGCGAGCCCGGTGGCCGCGCGGATGGCCGCGACGATCGCCGGGGTGGACGAGATCGTCGGCGGCTCGCCGACCCCGCGCAGACCATACGGGGCGTTGGGGTCGGGCCGTTCCAGGACGTCGATGTCCATCGGCGGCATGTCCAGCACGGTCGGGATCAGGTAGTCGGTGAACGACGGGTTGCGGATCTTTCCGTCGGCGGTCTGGATCTCCTCCATCACCGCGAGCCCGAGCCCCTGCGCGGAACCGCCCTGGATCTGGCCGAGTACCGCCTGCGGGTTGAGCGCCTTGCCGACGTCCTGCGCGCAGTCGAGCGCGACGACCTTGATCAGGCCGAGTTCGGTGTCGACGTCCACGACCGCGCGGTGTGCCGCGAAGCCGTACTGGACGTGCGCGTTCCCTTGCCCTGTCTCGGGATCGATGGGCACCGTCGGACGGTGCCGCCATTCGACGGTCTCGTCGAAGACCTCGTCACCGAGGACGTCGGCGAGGTCCGCGAGCACGCTGCCGTCGGCCGAGACGACCTTGTTCGCGACGACGTTCAGCTTCCCGTCCGCGGCGAGTCTGCCCGCCAGATGCTTGTGCAGCCCGGATCGCACCGCGACGCACGCGGCCTGCACGGCGCCGCCGGTGACGTAACTCTGCCGGGACGCCGACGTCGAACCGCCGTTGCCGATATTGGTGTCCATCGGCAGGATCGTCACCTGCTCGATGCCGAGTTCGGTCCGCACGATCTGCTGCATGATCGTGACCAGGCCCTGGCCGACCTCACACGCGGCGGTGTGCACGGTCGCCGCGGGTTCGCCGCCGACGAGCTGAAGCCGCACACGGGCCGTCGAGTAGTCGTCGAAACCCTCGGAGAAACAGATGTTCTTGATGCCGACCGCGTACCCGACACCCCGGACGACGCCTTCGCCGTGCGTGGTGTTGGAGACGCCGCCGGGCATCCGGCGCAGGTCGAGTTCCTCGTGCGTGACCGGCAACGGCTTGGCGCGCAGGCGTTCCAGCAGTTCGGCGACCGGGGCGGCCGAGTCGACGATCTGGCCGGTGGGCATGACACTGCCTTCGGCCATCGCGTTGCGGATCCGGATGTCGACCGGGTCGATACCGCACGCTTCGGCGAGCTTGTCCATCTGGGACTCGTACGCGAAGCCCGCCTGCACCGCACCGAAACCGCGCATCGCACCGCACGGCGGGTTGTTGGTGTACACGCCCCAGCAGTCGACCGAAGCACTGTCCACATTGTACGGACCAACGCCGAGCGTGGCCGCGTTCGCCACGACCGCGCCGGTGGACGACGCGTACGCGCCACCGTCCAGGTACAGCTTCGCCTTGACGTAGACCAGGCGGCCGTCCTTGTCGGCTCCGTGCTCGTAGTACATCTTCGCCGGGTGGCGGTGCACGTGGCCGTAGAAGGATTCCTCGCGGTTGTAGACCATCTTGACCGGCTTGCCCGTGTGCAGGGCCAGCAGACACGCGTGGACCTGGATCGAGAGGTCTTCGCGGCCGCCGAACGCTCCGCCGACACCGCCGAGCGTCAGCCGGACCTTGTCCTTGGGCAGGCCCAGCGCGGCGACGATCTGCTGCTGGTCGACGTGAAGCCATTGCGTGGCGACATAAAGATCGACACCGCCTTCGGTGTCCGGGATCGCCATACCCGACTCCGGCCCGAGGAAGGCCTGGTCCTGCATGCCGACCTCGTAGACGCCGGACACCACGACGTCGGCCTTCACCGACTGGTCACCGTGGCGGATCTTGGCGTGACGCACGACGTTCCCGCCGGGGTGCAGTTCGGCGCCCTCACCGGCGGCGGCCTTCTCGGAATCCGTCACCGGTTCGAGGACCTCGTAGGAGACCTTGATCCGTTTCATCGCCCGGCGCGCGGTCTCGGGGTGGTCCGCGGCGACGAGCGCGACGGGCTCGCCCTGGTAGCGCACGACGTCGACGGCGAGCACCGGCTGATCCGCGTGCTCCAGGCCGTACTTGTTCACGCCCGGCACGTCTTCGTGCGTCAGCACCGCGTACACCCCTTGCACGGCAAGGGCTTCGGTGATGTCGATACCGGTGATCCGCGCGTACGGATGCGGGCTGCGCAGCGTCGCGCCCCACAGCATGTCCTCGTGCCACAGGTCCGAGGAGTAGGCGAACTCACCGCGGACCTTGACCGTGCCGTCGGGCCGCCGAGGGCTCGCCCCCACGCCGTTCTCGGTGGTCTGCTTGGAGACTTCAGTGGTGGTCATACCGTCTCCCTCAGCCGGGCACTGGCCACGGCCAGCTCACGGGCGATCTCGTCTTCGGATTCCTCGCGCGGTGCCCCGCCGTCGACGACGGTCGCGCCGCCGACGAACAGCCGCTCGACCGGTGGGGTCGTACCGAGCACCAAGGCGGCGACCGGGTCGGTGATCCCGGCGTAGTTCAGGCCGTTCAGGTTCCAGACCGCGAGATCGGCGAGCTTGCCGACCTCGATCGAGCCGAGGTCCTTCTGCCTGCCGAGGCAGCGCGCGCCGCCCATCGTGCCCATCCACAGCGCTTCCCGCGTGGTCAGCCCGCGCGGCCCGCCGCGCTGCCGTGCCTGCAACAGCGCCTGGTGCAGTTCCTCGCCGAGGCCACCGGATTCGTTGGACGCCGCGCCATCGGCGCCGAGCCCGACCGGTACCCCGGCGTCGAGCAGCTGCCGGACCGGGGCGATCCCGGCGCCGATCCGCCCGTTGGACGTCGGGCAGTGCGCCGCACCGGTGCCGGTGGCGCCCATCCGCCGGATCGCCTCCGGGGCGAGGTGGATCGAATGCGCGAGCCAGACGTCGTCGGCGAGCCAGCCGAGTTTGTCGGCGTATTCCGCCGGGGTGCAGCCGACTTCGGCGAGGCACTGCTTCTCCTCGTCGACCGTCTCGGCGAGGTGCGTGTGAAGCCGGACCCCCTTGCGGCGCGCCAATTCCGCCGCGCCGGTCATCAGCCGCTCGCTCACCGAGAACGGCGAGCACGGGCCGGCCGCGATCTGCAGATGCGCGCCGGCGGAGGCGTCGTGGAACCGGTCGATCGCGGCTTCGGTGCCCAGCAACGCGGCCTCGGTCTCTTCGACGAGGTTGTCCGGCGGGAGCCCGCCCTGGGACTCGCCCCGGTCCATCGAGCCGCGCACGACGTGCAGCCGTACGCCGACGCGGATCCGGGCGGCGGCGAGGGCTTCGACCTCGTCGCCGCCGTCACGCGGGAAGACGTAGTGGTGGTCGGCGACCGTGGTGCAGCCGGTGGTCGCGAGCCTGGTGAGCCCGGCCGTGGCCGCCGCGTGCGTGATCTCGGCGTCGAGCCTGCCCCAAATCGGATACAGCGCGACCAGCCATTCGAAGAGGGTGTGGTCGGCGGCGAGACCGCGCGTGGCCCACTGGTAGAGATGGTGGTGGGTGTTGATCAGGCCGGGGGTGACCAGGCATCCGGAGCCGTCGACGCGTTCGTCGTACTCGCCGTCGGGCGCCTTCCCCGCGCCGACCGCCGCGATGCGGTCGTTCTCGATGACGACGTGGCCCGAGGCGTGCTCGGTGCCCGCGCCGTCGACGGTCGCGATCGCGGCGTTCTCGATGACGGTCTTCACGCGGTCTCTCCCCTGGTCGCGGCCAGCCGGACGGCGTCGAGGATCTTCTCGTATCCGGTACACCGGCAGAGGTTCCCCGCCAGCGCCTCGCGAATCTCCTCGTCGGCGGGGTTTTCGACCCGGTTGAGCAGATCGTGCGCGGCCACCACGAGGCCGGGGGTGCAGAAGCCACATTGGACGGCGCCCGCGTCCACAAAGGACTGCTGGACCCGGTCCAGCTCGTCACCGTCGGCGAGCCCTTCGACCGTGCGAACCTCGCGGCCCTCCACCTGACCGGCCGCGACCAGGCACGAACACACCGGGACGTCGTCCAGATACACCGTGCAGGAACCGCATTCGCCCTGTTCACAAGCGTTCTTGGAGCCCGGGAGACCGAGCCGCTCGCGAAGCACGTAGAGCAGGCTTTCGCCCTCCCAGACGTCGTCGGCCTGGCGGGACTCGCCGTTGATCGTCACGTTCACGCGCACTCGCGTTCACCCTTCTGGAAGTCGTTCCACGCCCAGGTCAGCGTCCGCCGCGCCAGAACGGACAACGCGTGCTTGCGGTAATCGGCGCTGCCGCGGACGTCGTCGATCGGCGACGCCGCCTCCGACACCAGCTCGCCGAACCGGCGTTTGACGGAATCCGTGAGAGACGCCTTGGTGGACCAGGGAAGTTCGTCGTTGAGGTACTCCTCCGCCGCGGTCGCGCGACGCGGGGTCGGCGCCGCCGAGCCGACGGCGGCGCGGATCTCGCGGGTGTCGAGATGCAGCGCCAGCGCGAACGAGCAGACCGCGATGACCATCGCGTTACGCGTCCCGACCTTCGCGAATTGCTGCGGCCCGACCTCCGCGGGCAGGTGTACCGCGGTGATCAGCTCGTCGGGTTCGAGAGCGTTGCGCTTGACGCCGAGATAGAACTCCTCGGCCGGGATGAGCCGTGTCCCCCGCACCGACGCGGCCTCGATCACGGCGCCGAGCACGAGCAGCACGGGATGGGTGTCGCCGGCGGGCGAGGCGGCGCCGAGGTTCCCGCCGACGGTGCCGCGGTTGCGGATCTGAGGCGAGCCCACGGTGCGGGAAGCCATCGCCAGCGCGGGCAGAACTTCACCCAGCTCAGCGATCACCCGGACGTAGGGCACCGAGGCGCCGAGACGGATCTTGCCGTCGGTTTCGGTCCACTCGGCGAGTTCGGTGACGCGGTTGAGGTCGAGCAGCGCGCCGGGGCGGCGGTGGTCGAAGTTGAGCTCCACCATGACGTCCGTGCCGCCCGCGATGGGTACCGCGTCGGGCCGCTCGGCCTTGACGGCGAGCGCCTCGGTCAGCGAGCTGGGGCGCAGGAAATCCACTCTCGGGCTCCTCGGTTCGGCGGAGGTGTGTGACGGCTGACTCAGTAGACGCCCTGCCCCCGTATGGCGGCAACGGTGCCGAAGCATGAAATCTCCCCTGCCCGGACGGGCGGTTTTGTGCTTTCCTACAAACCTGATGACGACCGTGAAAACTCTGCTGGCGCTGCCCGGGCTGCGCTTGCGCGTACGCGCCGGGACTGCTCTGCTCGACCGTCCGGTGTCCCGGATCTACGTCACGGAACTGCCCGATCCCGGGCGGTACGTGTCGGCGGGCGAACTCGTCCTGAGCGGGTTGCTGTGGTGGCGCGGGGCGGGTGATTCCGAGGCCTTCGTCGCCGCGCTGGCGAAGGCCGGGGCGGCGGCGCTGGCGGCGTCCGGGGCGGATTCCGACGGCATACCCGAGGATCTCGTCGAAGCCTGTACGCGGCACGGGATCCCGTTGCTGGAAGTGCCGGCGGACCTCTCGTTCTCGGTCGTCACCGAACGGGTCGTGCTGGCGCTGGCCGCGGCCGCGGAAGGCGCTCGCAAACGTTTGCTTTCAGCGGCGACGGAAGACGCGTCCGTGGAGACGCTGCTGGAGCGGGCGCGCGCCGAGATCGGTCTCCCCTGCTGGGTGGAACCCGTCGGCACGCCGTCGGAACTCGTGCGGCGGTTCGTCGCCGCGGGCGGCCGTTCCCTGGAGGCGGACGACGTCTCCGTCCGGCCCGTCGGCGGCAGGCACGCGTTGCCGTGGCTGCTCGCGATCGGCGGCCCGCTGACCGCCGCACAGGCGGAGATCGCCGAGGAACTCGCCGGACTGGTCGGGCTCGCGCGCACGCGGGCGGACGAGGTGCGCGCCGTCACCGACAGGGTGCTCGACCCCTTGCTCGCCGCGCTCGACGAGGGAAGCGATCCGCACGCGGCCCTGACCGCGACCGGACTGCGCGGCGATCTGCGATTCGTCGTCGCGCGCACCGAAGGATCCGAAGCGGCGCGCGGCATCCTGACGGAACTGCTGCCGCCGGGCGCGCTCGTCGGCCCCGCCGGGGAAACCACCTGGGCGGTGGCCGAGGACGACGGCGAGTGGCCGGAAGAGTGGCCCGCCACGGTGACCGCCACTCTGGCGGGCGTGGAACCGCTGCTGCCGTGCCGGCGGGTGCTGATCGGGATCAGCGATCGTTCCCCGGTCTCCGTGCTGCGGGGCGCGAAGGAGGTCGCGCGCTACGCGCTGGCCGTGGCGACGGAACGGCCCGGCACGATCGAGGTCGTCCCCGGCGGCGAGATCGGCATGCACCGGCTGCTGCTGGCGGGCACCCCCGACGACCTGCGGGCGGCGTTGCGGCGCCGGGTGCTGGGCCCGTTGCTGAGCTACGACGCCGAGCAGGGCACCGATCTGGTGCACACCCTGCGCGTCTTCCTCGAATGCTCCGGCTCACCGACGCGGGCCGCGCGGGCGCTGCACGTCCACGTCAACACGCTGCGGTACCGGATCGGGCGCGCGAGCGAACTGCTCGGCACCGATCTGACCGAGTTCACCGAACAGCTCGACGTCTATTTGGCCTTGTCGGCAGGGAGCTGAAATGGGTATCACCACGGCGAAAGAAGCCGCCTACGACCCGCGCGTGCTCGCCTTCGGCCGGCTGATGGGCGCGGCGAACCGGCTCGAATACCTGCTCGGCCGCGCGCTGGAGGTCGAATGCGGGATCTCGCACCTGATGTTCGAAGTCCTCCTGATCGTCGGCAGGTCGGGCGAAGCCGGGATGAGCATGCGCGCGATCGCGCAGGAGCAGGTGCTGACCACCGGCGGCGCGACCCGGCTGGTCGACCGGATGACCACGCTCGGCCTGGTCTTGCGTTCCTCCGATCCCCAGGACCGCCGCGTGCAACTCGTCCGGCTGACCGCCCGGGGCGAGGAGACGACCGTGCGGGCCGCGCGGGTGCACGTCGAGAACATCCAGCGGCTCTTCCTCGACCCGCTGCCCGCGGACCACCGCGAACGGTTCGCCCAGGACCTGCGGACGCTGAGCCACTCGGCACGTGACGCACTCCCCAAGCTCAAGTAGGAATATCTGACCAGTCAGACATCGTTGGGTCTCGTCATGAAGCTCATCTATGTCTTCGACGCGTACTGCGGCTGGTCGTACGGGTTCGCCCGCACCATGGCCGACGTCGCGCACCGGCATCCGGACCTGCCGGTCGAAGTGGTTTCCGGCGGCCTGTTCCTGGGCGGGCGCCGGGTGCCGATCCGGCAGTTCGGCTACGTCCAGGGAGCCAACGCCGAGATCACCCGCCGCACCGGCGCGCCGTTCGGCGAAAGCTACGAACGGCTCATCGCGGACGGCGAGTTCGTCATGGACTCCGAGGCCGCCGCCTGCGGGATGGCGGCGTTGCGCGAGGTCGCGCCGGACCGTGCGGTGCGGCTCGCGGCCCTGCTGCAGGAAGCCTTCTACCTCGACGGACTGAGCCTTTCCGAGGTCTCGACCTATCGCGTGGTCGCGCAGCGAGCGGGACTGGACGGGGACGCCGTCGAGGCCGCACTGGACCGGGTTTCCGCCGCGGACGACTTCCGGCGGGCGCGGAAACTGGGCGTCACGGGCTATCCGACCCTGCTGGCCGCCTTTCCCGGAGAACGGATTGTGACCCTGGTCGCCGGGAACGCGAGCGCCGACGAAGTGGAGCGGCGGATCGGCGCGCTGGTTTCCTAAACTCCGGGCATGCCCTTGACACTTCGACCGGCCATCTCCGCGGACGCCGACGCCGTCGCGAAGATCTGGTACCACGGCTGGCAGGACGGCCATCTCGGCAACGTGCCCGACTCGCTCGTCCGGATCCGCACCCGCGATTCGTTCTGGGAACGGGCCGCGGAACGCGTCGGCGACACGACCGTCGCCGTGTCGGACGGCGAGGTGGCGGGTTTCGTGATGGTCGTCGGCGACGAGGTCGAACAGGTCTACGTTTCCTCGGACCATCGCGGGAGCGGAGTGGCCGGGGCGCTGCTCGCGGAAGCCGAACGGCTGGTGCGCACGGGCGGGCATTCCCGCGCCTGGCTCGCGGTGGCGCCGGGGAACGCGCGGGCGCGGCGGTTTTACGAGCGGTGCGGATGGGCCGATGAAGGCGAGTTCGACAATCGGGTCGACGGGCCGGATGGGGCGGTTTCGGTGCCTTGTCGGCGATACGTAAAGCCGGTTGATTGAGTTTCCGTTATTGGGCGCGCTTAGTCGACTAACTGCGAGGGTTGCCCAGGGTGATTCGGCGTTGGCGAACGTTTCACTCTTCAGTGTTGTTAGTGCGTTTTGCTTGTTGCTCAAAATTACGAACACATGTTCGATGGAATTGCGGTATTATGGAGGTGTGTCCGAGACCTTCCTTCCCGAGTTGCCGCAGGAGCTGTGGCGTGCTGGCAAGCTGGAGCTTGCGCATGGCGTGGAGCAGTCTCTGCGGGTGATCAGGGTGGCGACTGCTTGTTTGGGGCGGTTTTTGGCGGAGATCGAGTCTCGTGGTGCCAAGGATTTGTATGGGTATGGCAGTGCGGCGAGCTGGCTTGCGGATGTGGCGGGGTTGTCGCGCGCTGA